>JAXMBB010000011.1:0-208122 GCA_046350135.1 Gemmataceae bacterium | reverse complement strand
TACTACTACAAGCCGGTCCGCATCGGGAACGCTCCGCGTCGGTTGTACTTGGGCCGCGGCCCGGCCGGCCGGATCCACGAGATCCTGGATCGCCGGGAACGCAAGAAACGAGACGAAGCCCGGCGACTGGCGGCGGAACTGCGGGCCAGGATGGCCGGCGACAACCGGCTCTGGCGGGAACTCATGACCGTCCTGAGGCCCCTGATCGCGGCCGAGATGCTGCTTGCCGGCTGGTATTGCCACCGGGGGCAATGGAGAAAAGCAATGGCGAAGCCCCGTGAACGACAGAAGGCCGCTCCGCCCGCGGAGCCGCCGTTTTCCGATCAGTTGCACGAGTTGCATGTCCTCAACGCCCGCGTCAATGCGGGCGACGCATCGGCTCTGGACGAACTCCGTTCATTTTTGGCCACGAACCCCGAAGTGTACCGGCGCGCGGGCGACCTGACCTCCGTCACGATGATCCATGGCCTCGCGAAGTTGTCCTCCGGGGATGCGGCCCAGTTCGAAATCTATCTCCAGAACTTGCAGGGATGGCGTCGCGAACTGTTGGGCGAGCGGCCGAGCGCGATCGAGCGCGGCCTGGTCGATGCCGCGGTCTCGGCGAAGTTGGCGATGACGAGTGCGGAAGTCGATCTTCAGGCGGGTAGCCCGACCCATACCATCATCGCCCTGAAACGCCGGTCGCTGGAAAAGTCGCAGTTCCGGCTGACGCAAACGCTGTCCAAGCTGGCGGAACTCCAGCGGGCGCGTGGCTATTGCCCGGCCACGACCGCCCCCGATCCGCCCTCGTGGCCGCCCGTCGCGCAGGCGGGGTGATCCCGCGCGGTCGGGATTGCAAGAGAGGAACGGACGGCCTGCGTGCCGTGGAATCGGTTCGAGCCCGTCGGCGGCGGTTGTGGCATCATCTTTGGGAACGCATCATGGCGGAGAACAGCAAGATCGGTTGGACCCACCACACCCAGAACTTCTGGTGGGGCTGCAACAAGGTCACCCGCGAGTGCAAGCATTGCTACATCGGGGCGATCATGAAACGGGGCGGCCGCGAGCCGTTCGACGGCCCGATGCGAACCAAGAACTGGACCAAGCCGTTCAAATGGGACCGGGCGGCCTCAGCGAGCGGAGAACGGCACCGCGTCTTCACGTGTTCGATGAGCGACTTCTTCCACGAGGGCGCCGACGCTTGGCGGGCCGAGGCGTGGGAGGTCGTCAAAGCCTGCAAGAACCTCGACTGGCTGATCCTGACCAAGCGTCCGGAACTGGCTCGGACCCGCCTGCCGGCGGACTGGGGCAAGGGATATCCGAACGTCTGGTTGGGCGTCACCTGCGGGTGCTCGCAGTCGTACGGGCGTCTGCCGCACCTAAAGTCGCTTCCGGCCGCCGTGAAGTTCGTCAGTGCCGAGCCGCTTTTGGAACGCATGGATTTCCGGCCGCATCTCGATTGGATCGACTGGATCATCACCGGCTGCGAGAACGCCGCCAAGGGAAAGCGACAGGTCATGGACTTGGATTGGGTCCGCGACATCGACGCCCAGTGCAAGGAATCGGGCAAGCGTCACTTCTTCAAACAGGCCTACATCGATGAGCGAGGGAGGCCGTGGAAGACGCCCCGCCTGGATGGATCCATCGTGCAGGAACTTCCGGAACGCCGAATCCCGCTCGCAGTGTCATCCTGACTCTGAACCGAGTGCCGGCTGTTCCCGGAGCACGTTCGCCGGAGCCGCCCGCTTCTCAACCGGTGGCTCTCAGTGCGTGAGTCGAGTTCAGGAGCCACGCCGCTTGGGTGCGGAGCGGCTGCGAACACATGAGGGCTACTGTCCGACTCTCTTGTTGGCATCCAGTGCGTTGCTGAGACGTCGCATCTTGCTCGTGATGGACTTAACCAAAGTGTGGACGGTCGCGGGCAACTCCGCGAAAGCCGGACCGTCATTGTTTCCTTCTCGTGCGGCGAGTTGGCCGTGAAACCGCAGCCACCCTGTGCAGAGGCGGTCGAGGCGGACAAGAATTCCACCCACCTTCGTGCCGATTTCCCCCTTTCGCCCGCCTTGGCCGCGCCGTCCGTAACGGCGAAAGATCTCGCTCTCCAGTTCGGCGGTGCTCCAGCCGTTCTCGAACATCGCCTCCTGAATCGAAGCGCGGCGCCTTCCGCTCTTGGGAACGCTCACCAGGCGGAGAACGTGTGTTCGTCCGAAGGACGCGCCGTTGTCGGCGAAGGCATGCCAACAGGAGCGGATCGATTTGCACAGATTGTTGAGTTCTTTCGCCGTGCATCCCCGTTTCGGGTCGGCAAAGACTCTCGCCTTGCGAAGCAGATAGGGTGTGATCCGGAAATCCCGAGCCTCGTTCGCGGCGTCCGCGCCAGCGTGCCGGCCGGGGTGAGCTTTCAGACTCCGGCGGCCGATGCCGTGCAACTTGCGGACCGCGCGAACGGCTTCTTTGCTCGACTGCCAGAGGATGGACATGAGGAGTCTCGTTTCGCGGGCTTGCGTGGCTGTCGTTCTCCCGCGTGAGAACACGGAATAATCTCGGTTCGGGCTTGGGATTCCGCAAGCCGGCACGCCGCCAAGTTTCTGCGAGTTCGGTGTCGGAATCCGTGAAATCCGCGGCTTCGCCGAACGAACAATCCGAAAGGTGGCTGAAGTACAGCGACCGGAAGGAGGCGAATGAGCGTCAACACGAAGATCCAGTGGTGCGATTCGACTTGCAACCCGACGATGGGGTGCGACGGGTGCGAACTGTGGAACGAGAGGACGGGCGTCAAGACGTGCTACGCCGGCGTGCTGCACAAACGCTTCGGCGGCCGCTCGAAGGGGTATTCCCCGAAGTTCGAGCAAATCACGCTTTACCGTGGGCGGATGGTTGACGCCTCGCGGTGGAGAGATCTCACGGGCACTGAAAGGAAGGAGAAGCCTTGGTTGAACGGTCTGCCGCGGCTCGTGTTCGTTTCGGACATGTCCGACGCGCTGTCGAAGGCGGTGCCGTTCGAGTACTTGGAAGAGGAGATCATCGGCCCGGTCACCTCGGATGCAGGGCGACGGCACCGTTGGCTGTGGCTGACCAAACGGCCCGAGCGGATGGCGGAATTCTCGAAAGTGCTAAAAGACCGCGGTATTGATTGGCCGGAGAACCTGTGGGTCGGCACGAGCATCACGACCCAAGCGACGACCAGCCGGATCAAGAGCCTGCTCCGCATCGGGAACGAGCAGACCGTTCGATTCTTGTCCGTGGAACCGCAACAGGAAGCGATCGACTTGCGGGCTTGGCTCCCGCGGCTCGACTGGGTCATCCAAGGCGGAGAGTCGGGGGCGGGTTGCCGTCCGTTTCACATCGAGTGGGCCGTCGAGATGATCCGACAGTGCAGGGATCACGGCGTCGCCTACTTCTTGAAGCAACTCGGCAGCACCGTCCATCACAAGGGGCGATTGCAGCGTTTTTCCGACGGGCACGCCGGCGACTGGTCCGAATGGCCCGAGCACCTGCGCGTTCGGGAGATGCCCGAGGCACCGGCTCCGATGGCTGTCCCGACGGTTGCGGAAGCCGAACTTCCGACGCGCATCGCACTCGACATCGTCGAGATCAGGAGCAAAGCACGGGGGGCCGCGCCCGAGGCAGGGGCCAGCCGGCGGGGGAAACGGTCGGATCGTACGCGGACCCTGGGCGGCATGAAGCCGGTATGACGCCCAGAAGTGAAGTAGTCGTGACGTGGGCACCGACCGAATCGGTCGGTGCCGGGATGTTCACTCGCTTCCCGTTTGTACCCGTGAATTCGGCCTCGCTGTCCGACAGCTTCGTCCCGACGATTTTCGACTTGGCGGCCACAGCTGTTTTGAACGCCGCGAAGTCCGCGAACTCCGGCTCCTCCCCAACCTCGACCGCCAAGTCGCAGAATTGCCCGCCTTTCGCCGTTCCTGAGACGACACGTTATCCCTTCTTGAAGTCGGCACCGGCCGCGAGGGCGGCCAGCGCGAGCAGGGCGAGGGCATCGGGTCGTCTCCGCGTGAAGTGTTCCTATTTGCCCCGGCGGTCCCAAGTAATGTCGACGTCGTTCTTCTGCCTCGGCCCCGGGGTGCTGCGGCCTTCGGTCACGTAGCGTTCCAAGAGGGTCGCGAGTTCCTTGACCTTCGCCGGTTCGGCCGCGTACCGATTATTCTTCTGGGCGGGGTCTTTGGCGAGATTGTAAAGCTCGCCGGCCTCGGTGTGCGGTGTGTACCCGCGGTCCTTGCGGAACCAGTCCGGCTCGCCCGTCTTGCCGTTGTCGTCGCCGGTGGGGGCGAGAATCAGTACCCAGCCGCCCTTCCGAATGGCGAACTTGCCCTGCGCGCTGTGATGCACCGTCGCCTCCCGCAGCGGGGCGTTTCGCTTCTCGCCGAGCAGTGCGGGCAGGACGTTCACGCTGTCCACGCCGGCGTCGGCGGGCAACTTCGCCCCGAGCGCGGCGGCGAGCGTGGCCATCAGGTCGACGTGGCAGACGGTCTCGTCGCACGTGGTGCCGGGTTTGATCTTGCCCGGCCAGCGGGCGACGAACGGCACCCGGTGCCCGCCCTCCCAGGCGTCCCGCTTGGTGCCGCGGAGCGAGCCCATGCTGGCGTGCCCGAACGCCTTCAGCCGGTCGTACGCGCCGGGGCTCACCTCGCCCGTGATCTCCGGGCCGTTGTCACTTGTGACGATCACGAGCGTGTTCTCCGCAGCGCCGCCCTGCTGCAACGCGTCCAGCACCGCGCCCACCACGGCGTCGGTCTGCATCACGAAGTCGCCGTAGTCGCCGACCTTGCTCTTGCCCTTGAAGGCGAGCGACGGCACCACCGGGTAGTGGGGCGACGTGAGTGGCAGATAGAGGAAGAACGGCTTGTCGCCCTTTGCCGCCCTTCCGATGTACTCGACCGCTCGCTTCTCCAGGGCCGGCAGTACGTCCACGAGCTTCCAGCCGGGAGGCATCGGCCCGGCGATGTTGAACGAGTCGCGGCCGACGGGTGCCGCCTCCGACGGAATGCCGACGGTGCGGTCGTTCTCGAGGAAGCAGTACGGCGGGTAGTTCGGGACGTCGGTGCCGAAGTACAGGTCGAACCCCCGGGTCGTCGGACCGTCGGGGATCGGCTTGGTAAAGTCCCGCTTCCCGTCGGCGCCGGGCGCGGGCCAGCCCCAGCCCAGGTGCCACTTGCCGACGCACGCGGTGGCATACCCCTGCTGGCGGAGCATCGCGGGGACCGTGAGCAACGTCTCCGCGATGAGCGGTTGCGAGAACGGGCCGATGACGTTCCGCTGGAGCCGGGTCCGCCACGCGTACCGGCCGGTGAGCAGGGCGTAGCGGGTGGGGGTGCAGACCGCCGACGGCGCGTGGGCGTCGGTGAACCGCACGCCCTCCTTCGCCAAGCGGTCGATGTTCGGCGTGGGGATCTTCGACCCCGGGTTGTAACACCCGACGTCGCCGTACCCGAGGTCGTCCGCGAGGATGTAAACGACGTTCGGCTTCGCCGTCTCGGCCGCGCGTAGCGGGGCGAACTGGAGGCCGACCCACACCAACGCAACCATTGTCGCGCGGGCGAGGTCCGAAGTGATTGTGGCGAGGCGGTCGAACGAACTGAGCATGTTGGTACCCCGGGAGAACGTGCCACAAAGTCGCGATTGCGACTCGCCAGCACCGGCACAGTCTCGGATTCGGAGTGGGAAGAAGTGGGGGGCTGAATTCGGGAATTGGACGCGATCGATCTGATTCGCGTCCAAGACCATCTCTGTGTCGGTCAGGGCGGAGCGGGTCTCAGCTGGCCCGGTCATTCCTTGACCTTGACCGCTCGTCTGCGTTCCCACTCCTCGAGCACACCCTGCGGCACACCCGCATCGTACGCCTTCCAGTCCATGGACGAGCAACCGGGCTTGCAGTCGGCGCGGGCCGCACCGAAGGTCAAGTATCTGCGCTTGCCGTCGGGAAGCGACGCAAACAAATGGGCCATGGGCCGCGCAGTATCGACCACTCCCCGCGAATACCACGGACGCGGATAGCGCATCCAGATCGACAAGGCCTTGGCGATCTGCTTCGAATTGTAGATGCGACGCTTGTACTTTCGAGCCCGGAACTTCTCCGGGTCGTCGGTCATCATCACGCCGTGGATCTTCCAGCCGTCCTCGCCGTCGGTCTGACCGGTCGGCAAGTAAAACGCAGCCGCACAGGCCGGCCGGATCTTGCGGAGCTTTTTCGCAAACTCCTTGCGGTTGTCGAAGGTGTAGAACGCCGAGATCCAGATCTCAGAGCCTTCGGGACGGTGCTTGAACGCCTTTGCCAGATCGGAGAACATGCCGACGACCCTGCGAGCGTAGCAGTACGGACAGAGTTCGTGGCGGCACAGGTCCCAGGTCGGACGTTGCCGCCAAAGCGAGCCGAATTTGTACCCCGGCGGGTAGCACCCGTACATGCGACGTGCCATGCGCTCCGCCTTGGCGGAGGAACCGTAGCCGGTGCCTTTGTACTGCAACACGGAAACGGCCTTGGTCCACATCGTAGCGGCGCAGGCGAATTTCTCGTCGTCGTTCAGCGCGGCGAAGTTGACTTTGTTCTTGTACGCCTTCTGCGTGTACGCGTACGCCACAATCTGCCGCGCCAACCAGGCACCCACACCCTTGCACTTGCGCGTCGGAACCACGGCCTTGGACACGTACTTCGGCCACTTCGGAGGCAACAGTTCGGAACGGATTGTCGGTCTGCTATCGTTCTGGTTGATCGGTCCCTTGCGCAATGACTCGGTCAGCACGGAACGGTCAGTTCGTGTGTGCTTCGTCTTCTTCGGCGCACTCATGATCAATTCGGAACAGTCGGACGGCGCTTGTTGCTCATTGAGCGCGCCTTCGGTCAGTTCGGACGTAGTGGCACCTCTTTTCCGGTTTGGTTGAAAAAAGGCGGGCCGCTGGCGGCCCGCCTCAAGAAACACGCCAAGGCCGCGCAGCGGCCGGGCGTGTTTCTTGTTTTTCCGAGGAAGAATAGGATGACGTCAGTCATCCTATTCTTCCGGAGGATGACGTCTATGTTCTTGAAGAGAACATGACGGGAGGAGCGCTGCACTCATGCACAATTGTCAGAATGAGGCATTCGTCACCTAGTTCACTGATGCGATGACGATTGGTCCTATTTCTCTGAAGTTGCAGTTCTCAGAACGCCTGCACGGGCGTGTCGGTGGGTGTCCGGACTGTGCCCCTATCCCATTCGTTGCAGTTCTCAGAGCCCCTGCACGGGCGTGCCCGAAGTAGTGTCTTCGACCTGCTGGTCGCAGTTGAGAAAGACCCTGCGCGGCCGTGTTGGTAGGTGCCAGGGCCACACTTCAATCCCCTCGTTACAGTTCTCGGAGCCCCTGCACGGGCGTGTCGGTATGTCTCTGTTCCACCTTGTTTCAGTTCTTGAAGCCCCTGCACGGGCGTGTCGATAGGTGCCCGAGTTGCGTCGATACCGGTCTGGACCTGTCCGTTGCAGTTCTCAGAACCCCTGCACGGGCTTATTCGTCGTCTTCGTCGAGCACGTCGTCCCCGTCTTCCGAACCGCCGGCGGCGACGGGGACGAGGGGCGTCTCCTCGGGTCCGTCCCGCATCAGTTTCGTGAACAGGTCGTGTTCCCGGACTGCGGCGGCTTCGTAGTCGATGGCGACCTTGAGACAGGTGGCGGAGAGTTGAAGGTAGGCCGCGGCGGCCTCGTGGAAGGGAATGTCGTCGCCCTTGGGCATTCGCGTGTACTTCCGGACCTCTTCGGAGTCGCGGTAGAAGTAGATGTTCGCGTCCTCAATCCGATCGCGGTAACGCGATATCCGGTTATCACATCAATTGCTCCTCATCGGCTCCGCCGACTGACGCCTCATGCGCTTGCCGGCACGGCACCAGTCGCGAAGGGCGAGGTTGGTTGCGAGTTGCCGAATGCCGCTTGGTGTCGGGCGTCCGGGAACGCTACACCCGGTCGGCCGCCCCGCACTTCCTGACCAGTCATCAAGATGGAGCCCGGTTAGCACACGATCGTGAACACGCTCCGAGGACTGATTCGGAGCAGGCCGCCTTTGACCTGATCGATGCCGGATGTGCGAAACGCTTGGAATCTGCCTGAGAAGTGCAATCTGTCGGGAGAATCTCTCCCGAGTCGGGACGAGCCGGTGAATCCTTGAAGTCCGTCATGCCGATGAAGGTCGGGATGCGTTCACCACGAACTCTTGCGCCCGCTACTGGAACGATGGCCGGACCGACTGTCGGGCGTTGATCTGGTCGATCTTGGCGAGGTACTGATGCAGGTCGATCCGCTCGTTCTGCCGTCGCCGGAGTCGGTGGGCGGCGCTTCGGACAAGGCGGTGCCCCGCACCGCACGGGCTTGAGCCTCACGAAGTCTTTCGAAGCGGCCATCATGGGCGCGACGGACCTCCGCAGCGGACGCATCCGCCAGTTCGCCTGCGAATGGCATCAGGTTGTCACGTTTCCCAGCTGATATTCCCGTGCCGGGAGGGACGCGGAATCCGATTTCGCATCGCAGTTGGATGCCGCCTGAAACTGCCTGTAAACATGCTTTCTCTCGACACTTCCCGCTGCAGTTCCGATCTGCGCATCATCGGCCGCGTTCACTCGAGCTTCGCTCCGTCCGCGTCGAGCATCCCCTCCACCCAACGGCCGGTGTTGCGGTACAGGGCTTCGAGATTGCGCTTTGCCTGGGCGTTCTCCGGGTCGAGTTTGAGCACGTCGCGAAGCGCCGTTTCGGCGTCGAGCGGATCGAACCCGCCTTCGAGAAGCGCGTAGGAATAGGCGGCGCGAATCGGAACCGATCGCGGGAAACGAGCCACGGCGGATTCGAGGATGTCGCGGGCGGTGGCGTGCTCGCCGCGGGCCGTGAAACTCCGCCCGGTCAGCGACTCGGCTTCCGCTTCTCCCAAGGGCCCGAATTGGCGCAGGTCGGCGGCGGTCCGGTCGAGCGCGGACCAATTCTTTTGGCGCAAGTAGAGTTCGCCCAGGCCCAAGTGTGCGGGGACGAACGCCGGGTCGTCGACGAGGGCGGCCCGCCACTGGGACTCGGCCTCGTTGTAGCGTCCGGTCTCGTAGTAGAGGCACGCGAGGTTGTGGCGGGCCTTGTGGCCGCGCAGGCCGGTGTCCACGGAACCGAAGTGCTCCTCCTCGCGGCCGCGGATCAGACGCAGCATGAGTTCCTCCGCGCCGCGCACGTCCTTATTGTCCTTGAGCAGATTGCTTTCGATGAAGAGAAGCTCGGCGTCGTCGGGGTAAATCGCCCGGCCGGCCCGGCAGCGTTCGAGCGCGCCCTTCAAGTCGCCGGTGCGGCGTTGGCACTGGGTCAACAGCGCGTACAGCTTGCGGACGATCGAGTCCTTCGGATGCGAACGGGCCAGGCTGGCGTCGAGGGCCGCGATGGCGGCGGGTCCGTCGCCGAGTTCGTTGTAGACCGAGCCCAGGTTGAACAACGTGAACGGGTCGTCCGGCTGCTCGACTTGCTCCAATTCCAGCAGACGAAGATCACGGGCGAGTTTCCGCTTGCGGAGTTCGGCATCGATGTAGCCGACGTGGTGGACCGCCACATCGGACCAGCGGACGGTCGCACCGGTTTGGCGAAGGGACGGCAGGATCTGTTCGTGGACGCGGTACTTCCAGCGGTGCCGCGGATCGCGACGGAACAGCCGCACATGATCGACAGCGGTGGCCGTGCCGCCGGGGCCGTCCGACACGCAGACGCATTTCATGACGTATGCGGCGTTCTCGTGCGTGAGGGTGCTCAGCAGTGCCTTCAGTTTGGCGGCGTTGGCGGAATCGAGCCGGTCGTCGCCGTCCATCCAGTAGATCCAATCGCCGGTGGCGCGGTCGAGAGTGGCGTTGCGCCCGGCCGAGAAGCTGTCCACCCAGGCGAACTCGGAGACCTGTGCACCGAAGGACCGCGCGATGTCGCGGGTGCGGTCGGTCGAGCCGGTGTCGACGACGATCATTTCGTCCACGAGGCCGCGGAGCGGCGTGAGGCACGCGGCGAGGTTCGCCTCCTCGTTCTTGACGATCATGGTGAGCGAGACACGCGGCTTGCCGCGGGGCACGGCCGGCAGCGACACCAGGGCGTCGCTGGTGACGATGAACGGCTTCACGGCATCGTCGGGCGGAGGCGGCGGGACCGGCGGAGCGGCCGGAGCGGGATGGAGGAACCGCACCGGCGTCCGGTTGCGGAGCGTGCGAAGGCGGTCCTCGACGACGGCGGCGGTCCGTGCCCATGTCCAGCCGAACGCGGCTGATCGAGCCGCGGCCCCGCGACGGCTTCGTTCGGCGTGATCGGCGGCGGCGGCTTTCAGGATCGCGGCCAATGCACCGGTGTCCGGCTCGAGCCACCAGGCGCGGCCGACGGTCGGCATTCCGACGCCGCCCTCGTCGAGATAGGAGATGCGCGCGGGGATCCGCCAACCGGCGGCCGGCGGCACGAACTCGTCGGTCGGTCCGCCGGCGGTCACGACGACGGGCTTGCCGCACGCCATCGCTTCGAGCACCGGCAGCGCGAACCCTTCGCCCCGGTACGACGACACGAACACGTCGCACGCGGCATAGAGCCGCGGCAGGTCGTCCTCGCTCAGGTCGGCGGTGAGGTATTCGATCGCGGGCGCGTTCGGATCGGCGCGATGTGCGGCCAGACGGGCTTCGGCCGTGTTGCCGCGGTAGAACGTGCCGGCCCCGAATTCCTTCACCACCAGGCACACGTCGTCGGCCGCGGTGAACGCCGCGCGGTAGGCGGCGAGCAGGACATCGATTCCCTTCCGCGGGATCGTGCCGCCGACGAAGAGGAACTTCACGGCCTTCTTCGTCGCGAGCGGGAGCGGATCGAGACCGGGGCGGAACCGGTCGGGATCGACGCCGGGCGGCACCACCTGCACGCGGTCGGCGGGAATGCCGGACGCGAGGTAAGCGCGTTCCACGGACCGGGTGTAGGCCCACACTTCATCGATGCGCTCGAGGATCGGCTCGACCCAGTCGCGCGGGATGCGGCCGAACTCCCACGGCTGCATCAGCACCAGCGATTCGTTCCCGGCGGGCGCGGTGAAATCCGGCGGCCAGCGGTGACGCACGACCGCGGCGGGCCGCACATCGCGACCGAACGCCGCGACGAGCCGGGGATCGAGATCCACGTGCGAACCCGCCGGTGTGCGACTCGGAGCGTGCAAGAGCGTCACGTCCTGCCCGCGGGCGAGCAGTTCGCCGCAGATCGCGCGGTTGACGGCGGCCAGCGAATGCACGGGCGTGAACTCGCCGTCCCACGCGACCACGACCTTGGGCAGGTCCGGGCCGGCGACCGCTCCTAAGCCGTTCCCCTTGAACAGGAACGCGACCTCGGTGCCGGCGACATGGTGCAGCGGCTCCGGGAAGCCGAGCGATTCGATCGCCTCCTTCACCTTCACCCACGGAACGGCACTGCCGTAGTCGTGCCAGACCAGGCAGCCGCCGGTGCGGAGCGACTCATAGCACTGGACCGAATCGCTGCGGACGGTGGCGAAGTCGTGGCCGCCGTCGACGAACGCGAAGTCGAGCGGTGCGAGGCGGGCGAAGTCGTAGCCTCGCGAGTCGGCCGTGATGAAGAACGCCTTGTGGGCGGTGCCGAATCGGTCGGCGTGGCGGGCGTACTCCGATCGCGGCGGAATCTCATAACCCTGTTCCGCCGCTCCCGAAGTCGCGCCGGCGACGATGCCGAGCGAGACGATTCGGGCGTCGGCCGGCGACCATGCGGTGAGATTGGCGGTCATCTGCCCCGATGCCGTGCCGATTTCCAGGATCCGCCGCGGCTTCAGATGCGCGACCAGCGTGAGAACGACGTGCGTATCGTCCGCGGAAGTGAACCCGCACAACGCCGCGGACGTGTCTGACGCGCCGTACCGCTGAGTGAACGCTTCCCGCGTCAGCGTCACCGTCCGGTCGGAGGAGGTCGGCGGATTCGGTGCGGGCGGGGGTGGTGTCGCGGCGTGACCGAGCGCGCGGGCGAGTCGTTGCCGCTCCTTTCGGAACCGTTCGGCATCTTCGGTTCGCCCGAGTTCGAGCAGTGTGCCCAGGAGTGCGCGGGCGGCTTGCTCGTCGAACGGGTTGGCGGCGACGGCCGCCTGAAGGTGTTCCTCGGCGTCGGTGAATCGGCCGGCGCGAGCCAAGGCGCAACCGCACGCGGCCCGCACCGTGGGAATCTCGGGGCACGCTTCGGCTGCCGCGCAGTAATCGTCCAAGTCGCCGGTTTGTTCGGCGAGCACGGAGTGGGCCTTGCAGACCAGGAGGCGGCGTTTCACCGCGGACTCGGCGGCCGCATCGTCGGGATGATCCCACCCGGCCCGGTCCCAGCGCACGCGGAGCGGGTCGAACTTCGCCGGATAGGGGCACGTCGCACGCTCCGCGTCCGTCAGCGGCTCGGCCAGCAAGTCTCGCAGCACGGCACGCAGATGATCGACGGATTCGTCGCGACGACCGAGTTCCGCGAGCGCGGTGGCATGGGCGATCCGACTGACGCGGTTCCCGGACTGCGCTGCTTGGCGAAGATGCGATTCGGCCTGGGCCGGCTCGCCCGCCAGCAGCCCGATCGCGTGATGCTCGCCCGCCCGTGCGAGATCCTCGGCGAGCGTGCGGTCCGCATCCGAACCAGCCAGGCTGACCCGCTGCCATGTCCGCGTCGCGAGGGACAGGCTCGGCGGGTGGGCGATCCGCTTCGCCGCGCGTTCGAGCACCCGCGGCCAGCCCGAACCGCCGACACCGGCGGCCGATTCCACAAGCGTCGCGAAGTCGACGCAGCGGCGTTTCGCGCGGCCGGCGATCCGCGTTCTCTCGGCCGCGTCTCCCAGGATGCGTTCGAGCCGCTCCTCCAAATCGTCTTCGCCGTAGGACACGAATTCGATGCCAAGGCTCAGGTAGTAAGGGATCTCGGCGTTGTCGTTCTCCTGGAACAGCACGCATCCCGACGCGGCGGCCTCGAAGGCCCGCAGGTTGAACTCGCCGCGGATCGATCGATTGAAGCAGACCTTCGCCCGCCTCAGCAGCGCGCGATATTCCGCACCGCGGACCCCGGTTGCGATGCGGACGCGCCAGCGATCCGCGAGTTGCGCGATCCGCCCCAGCCACGGCAGACGCTCGCCCTGCACCGCGGGGTTGAGGTTGCCGACGAACAGGATGTCGATGTCGCGTTCGCCTTCCGGTTGGTCGAGTTCGGCAATGAAGTGGCGGTCGAGCCCGTAGAGGTTGGCGAGACGGACGTGCTCGAACCCCGCGCGGCGGAAGCGTTCCGCCGAGGGCAGGTCGGTCAACACGAGATCGGCGATCGCGAGTTGCTCGCGGTACTGGTGCCAGAGCAGGTTGGGATCATGCGCGACCGCGATGAGCGGGATGGGTGCCGCGGGCAGCCACGCCGGCATCGAGGAGTAGCCGGGCCACCAGAGGATCGCGGCCGGTTCCTCGCCGGGTCCGAACCATGCGGCCGCGGCCGAGTAGCTCGGACAGGCGGCCGGGAAGACCGACCAGCGGCCCGCCGTCACCCGCGGCGCGGCGGTGCGGTCGAGCAGGTCCGGATCGTCGATCGGGCCGAACAGGAAACGAGGTGGACTCGACATGGGAACCTCGGACGAATCAAACGGCGCGGCCGGCGTATTCCCGCATCGCGGCTTCGCGACGGACACGGTCCAAGCCGGGGAAATGGATCAGGAAATCGCCGGCTTCGTAGCCGCCGCCGGGATAGGGGTAAGCGTTGAAGAGTTTGTTCGGCAGCAGTCCGATCCGGCTGCGGACCAGGGGATCGCCGGCGTACCGCGACAGTACCGCCCCGTTCTCCCACCAGTTGTGGTCGAGGCACTCGGTCATCGCTTCGAGGCGGTCGAAGAAGTCGAACGTCCAGTCGGTGCGGCGGGCGAACCAGCAGCCGAGGTTCATGGCGTGGTACGGGTCGCCCGACAACACGAGATCGTAACAGTCCCAGCAGAATCGAGACAGAGGCACCGCGCTGTTCATCACGAGCGAATCGGCGTCGGTCCAGAACACCCACTCGGCGTCTTGCAATGCATCGCGGACGAAGCGGAGCTTGCTCCACGACACGGGACGAGCCGGATCAAAGCCGTCCGTGCGGCAGATGAAGCGATAGCCGTGCCGCCGGCAGTAAGCCTCCTTGTTCGGCTTGCTGATGTCGCCGAAGGGCGCGAAGCCGGGATCGTACGCCGTCACCATCGTGATGCGATCCGCAGCGGGCGGCGATCCGTGGGGCATTCGGATGAACCAGTCCGGAGCATCGGGATCGAGTGCGGTGAATCCCACGGCGCGCTCCGGGAAGTGGGCATCAACCCGTTGCTTCACCACGCCGACGTAGCCGGATCCGCCGACCAACCCGCCCGGCTTCACCCGGCCCGACCAACGGGACAGCGATTCGGACGTGAGTTCGCTCTCACCGAGATAAGCGAAGTCCAGCGGCGCATTGTCGATCGGTTCCATCAGCCGAAGGCGAATGGTCGGGTGCGTGACCGGCGGCGATGTGGTGTGTAACAGTTCGCGACCGCGCCATGTTGCGAGCAAAGCGCTCAGAAAGTGAGGCGGCGTCGCGCCGACGATCAACCCGACGCCGGTGAGGCCGGCCTCGTTGAGGTAGCGGCCGGTGCCTTCGCGCCTCAGCCAGTTCATGGGTGGTCGTCCCGGTGGTGCCGCCCCAGCATACACGCCCCGCGCGGTTTCGCCAGCATTCTTCCGCGCATCACGCTCGCGAATCGGTTAGCTTGTCCGCCATGCCGTACGATCTCACCCACCTGACGCAGTCGCCGGCGCAAGATGTGATCGGCCCGATCCAGGACGACGAGGCGCTCCTGCTCTTCGCCGTATGCCGGGTGTGCTGCGCCCGGCGGATCGCCGAGTTCGGCGGCCAGACCGGCTACTCGGCTCGCAACGTCCTCGCCGCCGTCCGCGGCTTCGCCGAGTCCGTGGTCTACACCGTCGATCCCGCACCGGTCCCGAAGCTCGCGCCCGAGCACGTTCTCATCCCCAAGCTGGCGAAGGATGTCCGGCCCGAAGACTTCGACCGGCGGCCGCTCGACCTCGTGTTCTTCGACTGCCACGATTTCTTCCAGCAGATGGCGGCGTTCCGCACCCTCTCGGAGTCCGGCGTCATCACCCGCTCGACCACGCTCGCCCTGCACGACACCGGCACCCATCCCGCGTTCATCGTTCCGTGGTCGTACCCCGGCGACGGCGGCTTCATCCACCAGCCCGCCGAACGCGCGATGGCGAACGCGTTCCAGGATCTCGGCTACGAGTGCGTCTCGTTCCATGCACCAACGCCCGCGCCGCCGTTGCCGTTCCGCCACGGACTCACGCTGTGCCGGCCGCGGCAGCGGTTCATCAACGAGCCCGACCGGGGGCCGCGATGATCGACTACCTCGTCGTGGGAGCCGGCCTCTCCGGGGCGACCTTCGCGCACTTCGCGGCCCGCGCCGGCAAGCGGGTCGTGGTGATCGACCGCCGACCGCACATCGCCGGCAACGCCTTCACCGAGCGGATCGACGGCATCGACGTGCATCGCTACGGCCCGCACATCTTTCACACCAACGACCGCGACGTGTGGGAGTTCATCACCCGTTTCGGAACATTCCTGCCGTACCGCCACCGCGGCCGCTCGCGTGTCGGTGGAACCCTCTATCCGTTCCCGATCAATCTGCTCACGCTGAATCAGGTCTTCCGCGTCACCACGCCGGCGGAAGCCGAAGCGACGCTCGCCGCAGAGCGCGTTCCGATCGAATCCCCCGCCAACTTGGAGGAGTACGCGCTCAGCCGGATCGGCGAACGGCTCTATCGCCTCTTCATCCACGGTTACACGACCAAGCAGTGGGGACGCGAGCCGCGCGACCTGCCGGCCTCGATCCTCAAACGCATCCCGGTGAAGTTCACGCCCGACGATGCGTGGTTCTCGGATGCCTACCAAGGCATCCCGGCGGACGGCTACACCGCGCTCGTCGAGCGGATGCTCGACGGGATTCCGCTCGAACTCGGCGTCGATTATCACGCGAACCCCGGCCGCTTCCGCGCCCGCAAGACCGTGTACACCGGACCGATCGACCGTTTCTTCGAGTTTGCGTTCGGCAGACTGGAATACCGTTCGCTTCGCTTTGAACAGCGAACGCTCGAAACGCCCGACTTCCAAGGCACCGCGATCGTGAACCATCCCGATCTCGACGTGCCGTACACGCGGGTGGTCGAACACAAGCACTTCACCGGGATCTCGTCCGCCCGGACCATCGTGACTTGGGAACACCCGGTCGCCGACCCGGACGCGCGCGAGCCGTACTACCCGGTGAACGACGACCGCAACGCCGCGCTCTACCGCCGCTATCGGGAGGCGGCGGACCAGCGGGGCGACACGATCTTCCTGGGCCGCCTCGCCCGGTACTCCTACTTCGACATGCATCAGGTGATCGGCGCGGCGATGAAGACCGCGCAGGACGAGTTCGGACTCCGCGCATGACCACGATCTCGGTCGCCATTCCCACATTCAACTGCGCCCGGTTGCTCGGCGACACGTTGCGCAGCGTGCTGGAGCAGGATCTGCCGCCGGAGCGACTCGACATTGCAGTCGTGGACGACTGTTCGACGGCGGATGATCCCGAAGCCGTCGTGAAGCAACTCGGCAGCGGCCGGGTGCGGTTCCTGCGCCATGAACGGAATGTCGGCATCGCGCGGAACTTCAATGCCTGCGTGCGGCAGGCCAAGGGCGACCTGATTCACATCCTCCACGGCGACGACTTCGTGCTGCCCGGCTTCCACCGCGTCGTCCTCGACGCAGCCGACCGTTTCCCCGATGCGGGATTGATCTGCACGCGTGCCTTCGTCGTGGATGAAGCCGGCGAGATCGACACCCTGACCGGCCGGCTTCCCTCGTTCGAGTCGCCGTCCCGCGACGTTCGGCCGCTCATCGGCCACGGCAATCCGCTCGTCACCCCGTCCGTCGTCGTCCGCCGTTCGGCTTACACACGCGTGGGGCTCTTCGAGGAATCGTTGAGCCACGTCGCCGACTGGGAGATGTGGGTGCGGGTCGTCGCGGCGTGCGGTGGCCTCTGCATCAACCGGCCGCTCGCCGCCTACCGCGTCTTCGCCGCGCAGGACACCGCCAAGGTGAAGCGGACCGGCGACAACCTCCGTGAATACCTCCGGCTGGCCGACCTCTGGACGCGCGTGCTACCGGGGTTCGACCGATGGACCTTCCTTCGCCTCGTCGAATCGATGGCAGCGCACCAAGCTGCCGAGTTTGCAGCGAAGGGGATGGACGAATCCTCGGAAGCGAACCGGGTTGTATTGGAAGCAGTCCGTTGCCGACTGTCGGCAATTTCCACGACGCGGTAGTCTTTCCGAAGCCGTCGAGAGAATCGCTTTCTCGTCGATCCGGCAATTCTGGAATCTGTTTGACTCGGGACCATCCGCAGAGTCCAATACCGCGACGTGTGACCGATCCAAGCGATGGCAAACCAACCCTGAGTGACGATTCCATGTCGCCCTCGGTCCTCACTCGATTGGGCACGCCCGGTCGCAACCGAACAGTCTTGCAGGGCTATACTCCTCTCGCATCCAGTCTCGAATGGGAGCTTGGCGCTCGATACTTGGCCAAGCGGGGAAGCCAAGCATTCCTCTCCGACCCTGTTCCGGTTCCCTACGCGGTGAACAACTCGGGATTCCTCTCGCGTCAAGCTTCGGAGTTGTTGTTCACCTCCTTGGAGGCCTCTCGACCCAGCGGTCGAATCGTCGCGCTAGAACTCGGAATCGGCTTGGGGCTATTCGCTCGTTACTTTCTGGATTCGTTCCGCGAACTCTGTCGCTCCCGAGGTTCCGACTACTACGATCGGCTTCTTTACATCGCGGCCGACCGTTCCGAGCGGATGCTGTTGGACGCGGTGCGGCACGGCACCTTTGCCAATCACTCGGGCCGATATTGTTTGCGTGTGATTGATGCGATGGATCCTGCTTCTGCGATCCGAGCCGATCCGCTGTTCAGCGACCTCCGTTCGCCGATCTCAGCCGTCTTCCTGAACTACCTGCTGGATTGCCTGCCTGCAGCGGTTCTGCGAACGGACCCCTTACCCGCGAGTTCCGGGAGCCTGAAACAACTGTGTGTCCAGACGTGTCTCGCCCGAGGGGTCGAACTCCGCGAGTACACGGACCTCACAACAGACGATCTGCTCCGTTTGGCAAGCTCGCCTCGCCCGTCGGACCGAGAAGACCTTCTTGAATTGTTCGGGCTCTTCACGTCCGAGTACGAGTATCAACCTGTCGATGCCGCCGAACTGCCTTACGGCGAGTTTGCGCAGGGTTGGTTGTCTCGGCAATCGCCAGGCACCGTCGTCCACAGCCATGGTGCGATCCGGTCGCTCGAGGAGTTGCTCGACTTACTGGACCCGTCGGGCTTCATCCTGATGAACGACTATGGTTCCTCATCAGGTTCCGAACAGGAGTTCGAGCATCAGCGATACACGGGCAGCACTTTCGTCGGTGTGAACTTCTCCCTCCTTGAGGCGTACTTCACGACCAAGCTGGGTTCATCGGAGTGCAAACGCTGGGTTGCACCCGTCGAGGACAGCGGGCGGATCTATTCCCGCTTGCTCGGCCACGATTTGCAGACCGCTGTCGTCGAACAGTTCGCCAACCGTTTCAGCAAACCGGTCTGGGACAGGCTCGATCAACCGGTGCAAGCCGCCAAGACCGTCTCTTCCCAAGGGCGAGTGGAGTTGGCCCTCTCGCAATATCGTGCGGCGTTGGTGGAACAACCTTGGAACTGGCTGCTTCTCGGTGAGATCGCCAACTTCCTCAACTTCGCTTTGCAAGATCCGCAGACTGCGTTGGAGGTGGCTCGCGCCGGATTGGAGTTGAATCCCGGTTGCTCCGCGGACTTGTGGAATGCCTATGGAGACGCCGCCTTCGCGCTCGGCCGCTTCGCTCCCGCCAAACTTGCCTTCGAGCGGGCGATCGCGATCAATCCGGAGGATGTTCAGTCCCGATTCAATCTTTCGTGGGTGTACTTGCAACGGAGAGAGCACCTGGCCGCGCTGACGATGATTGCAGAAGGACTCGCTCGGGATCGCACCGGCGCGTTTCGCGATCGTCTGCTTCAAAAACAATCAGGGATCCTCGGCGATCTCGCCCGCCGTACCGGACAGGAACACAGGACGCTGTTGAATCGCATCAACTACGCCCCCCGCTCGCTCGGGCCTGAGTCCGTTGCTCCGCCCCTGAACGTTGAACGAGGGAAGTGAAATGCCATCCGATCCGCTCGTTTCCGTTGTCGTGCCGTGCTGCGGACAGTTGGAACTCACGCGTCTGTGCGTGCCGAGCCTGATACGGCACACACGCCAATCGTTTGAGATCATCGCCATTGATGCGGGTTCTCTTGACGGAACCGCAGAATACTGGCTGGGCGTCCAAGCATCCGCATCCGTGCGCGTCGATCTGGTCCGAGCCCCGTCTGATGAGGAACTTCCCACGGCCCTGGCGCAGGGTTTGGGGCACGCGAACGGCGAGTTCATCGCCCTGTTGAACAATGACACGGTGGTTCCGGATGGATGGCTGATGCAACTTGTCTCGCTCATCGGGACGAATCCATCGCTCGCGATGGTCGCCCCGATGACGACCTACGGACCCGGCGGCCAAGTCGTTTGGCCGGTCACTTATCAACTCGGTGCCGATTCAAGCCGCGCGTTCGACCATGCCGCCATTCAGGAGCGAATCAAGGCGGTGAACTCGTTCGCCATTGAATGGCGGGAACGCAATCGCGGAAAATGGTCGGAGGAAGAGCGACTGGGCGGAGGTTGCGTACTGATCCGCAAGTCCGCGTTGAACACGATCGGTCCGATTCAAGGCGCTCCGCTCCACTTCTTCGATCCGGAGGCGATCAGCCGAAAGTGTCGGGAAGCCGGCTACAAGTTGGCTTGTTGTCGCGATCTCTTTGTTCATTCTTTTGGCAGTCGTGGATTCCACGGTCTGGCCGATTCGGCGCATCTTAAAGCATCGAAGTGAACTTTCGGGGATGGTCGGTCATTCCAAGAATCTGTCTCCCGGCAGCTCAGTATGAAATCCCGGCATTTGCTTGAGTTTTCTCCGCTGCATAGCGGCACTGCGGTGTAAGCGGTCGGATTTTTCTGTGAATGTGTTTGACAGGATCGCCAACGTCGGCTCCAATGCCCGCGTTCTGGTCCGGGGCGTGTCGATTCGGCCCCGACGCGACGGCCTCTATGACCGTTGCGGTTTGTCGAGTGTGGTTGTGGTTGTTGGATCCACCGGTATCCCCGACGGTGCTCCATGCCTCGCCCGCGTTCTCATCGTTCCCGCGATTCGCGTCGCCCGTGGTATCGGGTCGATGTGTGGTCGGCGTTGGACCGCCTCCACCAGTACTTCAGTCACCTGTTGCACCTCCGGCCGTTCGGCCCCGCCAAACCCTTCACCCTCCGCGGCTATTTGGTTGAGTTGCTCGATCTCCAATCACTCGCGACGCCGAAGCGTGCGGCGACGTTCAAACCGGAACTGACGCCGCTGGAACTGCGTTGGTTGATGGATGCGAGACCGCCCCCGTACCCGGTGATCTTCGCGGGGGCCGGGGGGGGCTCGACGCCGGCGATCGTGGCGTATGCGGCGGACACGGGGGAGGAGAAGTTTTCGCGTCTGGTGTACGAGGAGTCGTTCACGGGCGGGGTGCGGGTGGCGGCGGCGGATTTCAACCGCGACGGGTATCCCGATCTGCTGGTCGGTCCCGGCCCCGGCGGCGCGCCGCACATTCAAGTCCTGGACGGGAAGTCGGGCAACCCGATCGTGGGTCCGCTCGGGAGCTTCTACGGGTACGAGCCGTGGTTCAACGGCGGTGTCAACGTCGCGGCGGCGGATGTGGACGGGGACACGATTCCCGATGTGATCTTGGCGGCGGGGATCGGCGGCGGCCCGCGGGTACGGGTGTTGTCGGGCGCGGACGGGCATGTGATCGCGAACTTCTACGCGCTCGATCCGGACTTCCGGGGCGGGATCAGCATCGCGGCGGCGGATCTGAACGGCGACGGGAAGGCGGAGTTGGCGATCGGGGCCGGGGAAGGCGGTGGGCCGCGTGTTCGCGTCTACGACGGAGCGACGCTGCAACCCTTGGCCGGGCCGCTCGGTTCGTTCTTCGCGTTCGACGAGAACTTCCGGGGCGGGGTGTTTGTCGGCGCGGACGGGTTGGCGGGTGACGTGGACGGGGACCAGGTGCCGGACTTGGCGGTGAGCGCGGGTCCGGGAACGGCGTCGGCGGTGAAGGTGTACAGCGGTTCGAGCGGCAAGACGCTGCTGGAGTTCTCGCCGTTCGGTTCGTTCACGGGCGGGGCGCGGACCGCGTTGGCCTATGTGGACGATGACGACCGGGCGGACATCGTGGTCGGAAGCGGCCCCGGTATGGTCGGGACGGTGCGGGTGTTCTCGGGCCTGACCGGGGAGCAGTTGGCATCGCCGCTCGGCGAGTACGAACCGTTCGGCAGCGTGACCGGCGGCGTCGCGGTCGCGGCGAGCAACGATCCGACGGTGGTAACGGTCGAGTGGATCTCGGACGCGGCCGAACCAAGCACGACGGGGTATTTCCGGTTGAGCCGTGACACGATCTCCGACCCGCTCTCCGTCAACTTCACGATCAGCGGAACAGCTACAGCCGGGACGGATCACTGGCTCATGTCGGGCGCTACGGTGTTCATGACGGGGAAGTCGAGCGTCGACATCGCTGTCGTGCCGGTTGACGACGCCCTGAATGAGGGAACAGAGACGGTTGTCATCACACTTCAGACGAGCGTGAATTACACGATCGGTGGATCGGGCATCGCCACAGTGAACATCCTCGACGATGAGAGTGCGCCCTCGACGCTCGCCGTCACCGGGTTCAACGACGACACGGGTTCGGCGAACGACGGGGTCACGAGCGACAACACGTTGACGGTGTTCGGGACGGCTCCGGCGAGCAGTTCGGTGTACCTGTACGAGCGTTTGACGACGTCGGCTTCCTTGGCTCAGATTGGGAACACGACGGCGACCGCCGGGGGGTTGTGGACGATCACGTACGCGACTCCGCTGGCGGACGGGACGCACGAGTTCGTGGCGATGCCGTCAAGCACGAACCCTGTTTCGTCTCCGCTGACGGCATCGGCTCCGTACTACGTGACGGTCGACACGACGGTGCCGACGGCCAACGTGGTGGCTCCGACGCTGACGTACGACACGATGCCGCTGCTGGTGGTGCAGGCGTCGGACAACGTGATGGGCGGGCTGCCGGCGACGGGGACAGTGACGCTGGATGCGGACCTGAACAACGATGGCGACTTCACGGATCCGGGGGAGGCGGGTTACGCGACGGCGACGATCTCGAACGGGTTCGCGGCGTTTACGAGTTATCCGTATTTCACGCCGGGAACGACGGTGGGAATCCAGTTCACGGTGGCGGATTCGGCGTCGAACACGGTGACGACGACGCCGACCGTGATCGTGATCCCGACGTCGCCGGGGACGGGCGATCCGGGGCCGGTGACGCCGACGACCACCACGGTGACCATCGGCGGCGGGCTGGACAACATCGCGTCGATCTTCGGCGGGGCGGTGACCGCGACGGTGGACATCCTGTCGGTGACGACGACCGAGTGCGGCTGCCAGCCCCTGGTCGGGAATTACAATTCCAACTCGGTGCAACCGGCTTCTCCGGGCGTGCCGCCGAACAAGGTCCAGGTGAACATCGCGTCGGACAACACGCTGGGCCAGCCGTCGCAGGTGATCGGGACGCTGACGTGGGACGGTGCGGTCGCGGGTTCGACGAACTTCGGCAACACGGGTCTGACGCCGGGCGCGAACTGGACGTTCAATTTCCAACCGCCGGCTTCGGCGACGGGACGCCACACCTATACGGTCGACCTGTTCATCGACTACACGGGGACGGCCAACGACAAGAACAAGTCGCTGTCGAGTTCGACGTTCGTGATCGACCTGACGAACAGCGTGTTCGGCTCGGGTTGGTCGCTGGCGAGCCTGGACCGTCTGGTGGACATTTCGGCGTCGGGGAGTGATCCGGCGGGGAAGCTCCGCATCACGGGCGACAGCCAGTGGTCGTTCTACGAGAGTTCGGCGGGCGTCTTCCTCAGCCCGCCGGGCGACGCGGGAGTGCTGACGAGCACGGGCGGCGGCTACGAGTACGCGTATCCGTCGGGCTCGAAGCGGGTGTTCGATTCGTCGGGCCGGATGACGTCGTGGCGGTCGGCGGACGCGACGGAGATCGTCACGTACACGTACGACGGCGGCGGCAACGTCACGACGCTGACGGGGATCGACGGCGGGGTGGCGACGTTCAACTATTCGTCGGGTCGGGTGGCGACGATCGTCTCGCCGGGGAACCAAGTCTCGACGCTGACGTATTCGGGGACCGACCTGGTCCAGGTGATCGATCCGGTCGGCGGCGTCCACACACTGACGTACGGCAGTTACCACAACCTCACGTCGCAGGCGGACGGCCCGGAGAGCGTGTCGTACGGGTACACGAACGGGATGGCGTCGTCGATCACGCAGGGGGGCGGCTCGCCCCAGACGCTGACGCCGGTGATGGGGCAGGGTCTGACGTCCGGGGTCAGCGGGTATCTGTGGGGCACTTCGGTGGATCCCGCGGGCAACACGACCCGGACGCAGGTGGACGCCTCGGGCAATCCGCTGTTGGTGTTCGCGGCGGACGGTGGCATGACCCGGTACGTGCGGGACGGGGACGGCCGGGTCACGAGCCAGACGGACCCCTCGGGCCGCACCACCACGTTCACGCTGGACGGTTCGGGGTTTGTGACGACCGAGGAACTGCCGGACGGCGGGTTGCGGACGTACACGTACAATTCGAGCCCGCACCTGCTGCTCACGTCGACGAACGAACTGAACGAGACGACGACGTACACGTACAGCGGTTCGCAACTGCGGACGGTGACCGATCCGTCGGGCGGGGTGACCACGCTGACGTGGAGCAACGGCTTGCTGGAGTCGGTGGTCGATCCGCTCGGCCAGCGGGTGACGGCGGTGTACGACGCCCACCGGCGGCTGATCCAAACGCTCCGGGGCGGCGAGCAGACGGGGACGGTGCAGTACGACGCGTTCGGCTACCAGGCGGGGTCGATCGATCCGACCGGGCAGCGGACGACGGTGGTGAACGACGCGCTCGGGCGGCCGGTGAACACGATCCTGCCGGACGGGACGCGGACGACGACGGTGTACGACCGGGGGAGCGGGTGGACGCTCTCGACGACGGACGCGGCGGGGGTGACGACGAGCTACGCGTACGACGGGGCGGGCCGGCAGACGGCGGTGATCCGCGGCTTCGGGTCGGGGTCGGAGGAACGCACGACGACGGTGTACGACGCGGCGGGCCGCGTGCTGGCGACCGTGGATCCGTTCGGGGACCGGACGACGAACACGTACGACGGCGCGGGGCGGGTGGTCGCGGTGACGGACCCGCTCGGGAACGTGTCGCGGACGCGATACGACGTGAGCGGGAACGTCGTGGAGTCGGCGGACGCTTTGGGCCGCGTGACGAAGTACGGTTACGACCGCGAAGGCCGACGGGTCTCGGTCACCGATCCGCTCGGGAACATCGCCACCACCGTGTACGACTCCGCGGGCCGGGTGGTCGCATCGGTCGATCCGCTCGGCAACCGCAGCACCACGGTGTACGATGCGGCCGGCCGGGTCAGTGCCACCATCGATCCGCTCGGCAACCGGTCGACCACGGTATACGACACGGCGGGTCGGGTCCTCGCCACCATCGATCCGCTGGGCAACCGCACGACCACGGTCTACGATGCGGCCGGCCGGGTCTGGGCGACGGAGGATGCGTTCGGGAAGCGGACGACGAACACGTACGATGTCGCGGGGCGTCTCGTCGCCTCGACCGATCCGCTGAACCACACGTCGACCACGGTGTACGATGCGTCGGGGCGGACGATCGCCTCGATCGATCCGCTCGGCAACCGGTCCACCACCGTCTACGATTCGTCGGGCCGCTTCAGCGCCTCCATCGACCCGCTGGGTAACCGCAGCACCACGGTGTACGACGCGGCGGGGCGGACGGTTGCCTCCATCGATGCTTTGGGGAACCGGACCACCTCGGTGTATGACACCGCCGGCCGCGTCGTCGCGACCATCGACCCGCTCGGTTCTCGCACCACGTCCGTCTTCGACACCGCGGGCCGGACGATCGCCACGGTCGATCCGCTCGGCAACCGCTCCACCACCGTTTACGACGCCGCGGGCCGGGTGAGCGAATCCATCGACGCCCTGAGCCAGCGTTCGACCACGGTGTACGACGCGGCCGGGAACGCGGTGGCCGCGGTCGACGCGCTCAACCGCCGGTCCACGACGGTCTACGACGCGCTGAACCGCGGCATCGCGTCGGTCGACGCACTCGGCAACCGCACCACCTCGGGTTACGACGCCGCCGGGCGCATGACCGAGTGGACCGATGCCCTCAACCGCACCACGACCTCGGTCTACGACGATGCTGGCCATGTGTTGGCGACCATCGACCCGCTCGGCAACCGTGCCACTTCGGTGTACGACGCCGCGGGCAACCGAACCGCCTCGATCGACGCGCTCGCCAACCGCACGACGTTCGTGTACGACACGCTGAACCGCGTCAGCGCGACCATCGACCCGCTGAACAACCGCTCGACGACGACTTACGACGCCGCCGGCCGCACGCTGGCGCAGATCGACGCACTGAACCACCGCACCACGTTCAACTACGACGCGGCCGGTCGGCTCACGAGCCGCCTCGACGGCTTGGAGAAGACCTGGCAGACCGCCTACGACAACGCCGGCAACGCGATCGCCACCGTCGACCCGCTCGGCAACCGCACCACCACCGTCTACGACGATGCCAACCACGCCATCGCCGTGGTGAACGCCTTGGGCAACCGCACGACCTCGGTCTACGATGCGGCGGGCCGGATGATCGCGACGGTCGATCCGCTCGGCCACCGCGCGACGACGGCTTACGATGCCATCGGCCGCGTGCTGACCAACACCGATGCGCTCAACGGCGTGACCAGCTACGGCTACGACGCCGTCGGCAACCGCACCAGCCTGACCGATCCGGTCGGCAACCGGACGACGTGGGTCTACGATGCCGCCAACCGGGTGACGACCGAGACCGATCCGCTCAATCAGAACTCGACCTTCGCCTACGATGCGGCCGGCTACTTGCGGTCCACGACGGACCGCCTCGGCCGGCGGGTCGACTACGCCTTCGACGATGCGGGCCGCAAGTCCACCGAGAAGTGGTACGCCTCGGGCGGAAGCTTGAGCCAGACGCAGACGTGGACCTACGATGCGGCCGGGCGGATGCTGACGGCCCAGGATCCGGATGGGACGTACACGCTGGCCTACGACGCGGCCGGGCGGGTGTCGTCGGTGCAGGAGCCCTTCAGCCTGGTGCTGACCTTCGGTTATGATGCAGTGGGCAACCGGACGAGCGTGGTGGACTCGAAGGGCGGGCGGGCGACGATGACGTTCGACGCGCGGAACCTGCAGACGGCGGAGGAACTCGGCGGCACGGGCGTGACGCCGATCCGGGAGACGCGCACGTATACCGACGCCGGCCGGTTGGACACGACGACGCGGTACAAGTCGTCGCTGATGTGGACGAGCGTGGGGTCCACGACCCACGCGTACGACGCGGCGGGGCGGCTGACCGGGATCACGCACAAGGACGGGATGATGACGGCGTTGGCGAGCTACGCCTACGCCTACGACGCCGCCGACCGTCTGACGAGCGAGACGATCAACGGCTCGCAGCGGACCTACACTTACGACCACACCGATCAACTCACGGCCGACGCGGGCACGCCGTACAGCTACGACGCCAACGGCAACCGCACGATGAGCGGCTACGCCACCGGGACCGGCAACCGCATGTCGAATGATGGCACGTGGACGTACACGTATGACGCCGAAGGCAATGTGAGCAAGAAGTCGAAGGGCGCGGCGTCGGACACGTGGACCTACGGCTACGATCACCGCAACCAGATGACGACCGCGGCCTTCGCCGCCACCGACGGTGGCACCGCGACCCAACGCGTGACGTACGTGTACGACGCGATTGGCAATCGGATCGAACGGAATGCGTGGGACGGCAGTACCGCGACCGTGGAACGCTTCGGCCTGGACGGCTGGGATCCCGCCAAGCCGACGCCGGTGGGGTTCGAGCAGTACGACACTTGGGCCGATCTCGACGGCAGCAATGCCTTGGTGACCCGCCGGATGTATGCGCCCGGATTCGATGAGATCACGGCGAGGCAATCGGCTGGAGGCGCCGTCGGATGGTACCTCACCGATCACTTGGGCAATGTGCGCGGCGTGACCAACGGCGACGGCACGCCACTGACGACGATCACCTACGACGCGTGGGGCCAAGTGCTCAGCAATAGCACACCCGCCAGCAGCGATCGGTACCTGTACACCGGACGCGAATGGGACACCGTGATGGGGCTGTGGTACTACCGGGCCCGCATGCGCGGGACGGGGGCGTGGTACGGCGAAGATCCGATAACAATGGATGCTTCCAACCACTATCGCTACATAAACAACGGCACGACTGGACATGTCGATCCAAGCGGGTGCGCTCCTCTAACACTCGATGCCGTGACAAAGCTCAGTGTCAGTGGTCCGAATGCGAAGGGCGTTCAGAACAACGGCGTAGCCTCTTGGGTTGTTCAGTGGAAGGTAGATCCCAACACGCCCAAAGTGAATAAGGTTGGCGAAGGACGAGGAATGATTGTCCAATTCGTCAAGATTACAACCAATGCTTGGCATGTTGACGTGCAGGGCAAAGCAAGGCTGGCGTATTCGCTTTCGCAGATGGCCCCCGGTGCACCGCCGGCGCTTAGCAACAAATACGCTAACTACGCAGAGGCGTGGTTCGTCGACGCAATTGACAAGAATGGCTTTGTCCAAAGCGAATTAACTCAGTTCCCCGTAGGCGGCGGCGTGACCGGGCACGACATCTTCGGCCTGTCCCCGCCGCAGCCAACCGCGAACGGCAAGCCTCCACTGGCTACGGGAGGGTCGTGGGCGATCGAGGGTTTTGCGGTTTTAATCGCTGTGCGACCGGCTGAGGCGGATGTTGCCAAGAAGTACGACTTGTCTCGTGACGTTGCAAGACGCACAGGGGCAGGAGGGCTAATGGCAAATAACTTCTCAAGCGCCACCTGCGTTACGAAGCCATCGCCCGAGTGGACAACGTATTGGAACAATAAGCTCATGAAAGGAAGCCCGGTGTTCTCGAATGGCGTATACCGCAAGTTGGTAGTGTCATGGGATTCTACTGTTTCGCCAGCGACGAGCGTTAGTGTAATTGAGCACCAAGTGCCGATAGAAAACGTCTTTAGCTTCCTGTCGTTCTTCTCAACGTACGATTCCAAGTATCGGCTTGATGCCAATTACGACACATTCAATCAGTTTCAGTCGTTTTCCACTGGCATTTTGGGAGTAACCGGTCTGCCGCTTACCAAATAATCGCTCAGCGGAGTCCATGATGAGAATCATAAACAGTGCGATTCTTGCAGTTGCACAAGTCATGTGGCTGAATTGTGGTGCTTTACGGTTGGCGGCTGACGATCGCCTCAGATTGGAGTTGCTTGCAGAGGTTCCTGAAGCGACTGGGCTTGACCCTGCAGGGGATTGCACGATTAGCCCCGACGGAAGCCGTGTTGCAATAGGTTGCGGCTCGAACCCTGTGAAGGGTGGTTTTTCCCGAGGCGGTGTAATGATCTGGTCGGTTGCCGACAAGCGGTTCATCCATACTTTCAGAGCCCATGCTGATTGTGTATGGGCATTGGCATTCAGCCCTGACGGAAATGTACTTGCCTCTGGGGGCGATGACACTGTCTGCTTGTGGGATATGAAATCGGGCAAGCTCCTCACAACCTTGAGAGGGTGGACCGGGCCAGTGCTGTCAATTGACATCGATTCGGGTGGCAAGTGGCTTGCCGCGTCATGTGGCAAGAAGCCTGGGAAGCCGCCTTACCCGAAATCGCATGTCGGTGTATACGATTTGCGGACTTTTGAGCGCAGTGCGGCCCTATCTGACGATCGCACTGATCTTAGATGTGTGAAGTTCTCACCAGACGGAAGCAAACTCGCCGTGTCGGCAGAGAGTGTCGAAGACAACATGTCTGCCCCTTCGGAAATCGTACTATGGGATCTTGCGACCAAGAGACCTTGGAAGCAGCTGCGCGGCCACAAAAGCGGTGTTCCGTCCTTAGATTTCTCTAGGGACGGAAAGAGCTTGTTTTCAGTCGGTCAACATGATGTTACCACAACCTCCTTTGGCAAAGGCGATCTTCGATCGTGGTCCATTGCGGACGCATCGCCTGCCTCCAAGGAATTGCTAACCCTTGGCTATACCGCATCAGTTGTGTCGTGCGGACACAAGAAAACTTGGCTCGCGGTAGCGTATCACAAGAAGAGTGCAACTGATCCGGTGGATTCATCCGAGGTCGCAATCTACGATTACAATTCGATGCGTGTGATCCACCGTTTGGGCGGCCTGCGATCGGTATCCCAAGTTCGCTTTAGCAAGGACTGCACTCGATTGGTTGTTTCGGACAATCGGAGGCACTTTGTGTATTCAATCGTGGAGGCCAAGTAGTTGCCCCGGTCCAAATTGTGGTCGCATTCGTAGCCGAATTGTGGCTGTAGGAATCCGGGAGCCGGAGCGGGCCGATTGCCGAATTGTGGTGATTTCTGGAGAAGCCATCCGCGAAGCTCCGACGCCGCTGGCGAGATGGCGTCATCATGCCGGATCGTGACGGGGTTGATGGGTCTGGTGGTGATTGAGCCAGTGTTCGAGGCGTGCGACGGCGTCGGGGAAGCGGTAGCCGGCGGCGCGGAGGAGGTCGATATTGTTGAAGTTGGCGTGGCAGGCGAAGCAGTGGGCGAGGTTGTTGCGCGGGTTGACGTAAGCGAGCATTTCGCGGCAGCGGGGGCAGAGGAAGCAGAATCGTCCGTCGCGGAGCTTCGACGGCGGTCCGTCGCGGCCGAGGGCCGCGATGGTGACGGCCATGGGGAGGTCGTTGCGGATGCGGCGGAGGAGTTCGGCGGGGATCATGACCGGCTCCGTCAGTATTCGGCGAGGTCGGCGTCTTTCTGCCAGTGGGGCTGCATGAGGACGCGGTTGACGGTGTCGATGTCGACGGTGCGTGTGGCGGCGCGGACGGCTTCGACGAGGCAACCGACGGCGAGGTTTCGGGCGCGTCGGAGGACGCCGTCGGCGGCGCGGACGAGGAGATCGGCGGCGGGCGGTGTGAAGGTGTTGTGGGGGAGCCCGACGCGGTCGAGTTCGCGGAGGAGGAAGTCCTTCATGGCGTCGGCTACCTGTGCAAAAACTCTGTCATGCCGAAATCGGGAGTCGATCGGCACTTGGATCGGGGTCGGGCAGTGGGCGATGTCATCGGTTGGACGGCCGAGTTCAATCCCGGAGGCGGCGGTGAACGAGCCGGATGAGCGTGGCAGCGAGGTGAGTGCGTGGCGGGTCGACGCCGGAGACCGACGTGGGATGACCGTGAAGATGAATCAGGCCGCGGCGTGGGAGTAGTGCTTGAGCAACCCGCCGAGTCGTTCTCGGCAGACGACCTCGCCCTTGGAAAACGGCACGGTCGGCGGGTTCTCGGGATCGGGCACCGAGAGCGGCACGTTGCCGCGGCCTTGGTGCGGTCGCTCCTCGTGATAGTGGGCGACGAACTCTTTCACGAGATGGCTAAGATGCTTGTCGCCGCAGATGACGAAGTGATCGAGGCATTCGGTGCGGAGCGTTTGCACGAAGCGTTCGGCGTAGGCGTTCATGTTCGGGGCCATCGGGCCGACTCGTATGATCTCGGCACCCTCCGCCTTGAACACGGCGTCGAAGCGGTCGGTGAACTTGGTGTCGTGATCGATGATGAGATGGGTGATCGGCAGCGTCCAGTCGTCCATCTGCATCGAGGCGTTGCGGGCCTGCTGGGCGACCCACTCCCCGTTCGGATGCACGGTCGGGTTCGAGATGATGACGCGTCGCGTGCCGATGTGGATGAAGAACAGCAGGTAGAGATCGACCACGCCGCCGGCGGTGAACGACTTGACGGAGAGGAAGTCGGCGGCCCAGAGCGTGGCGGAATGCCGTTTAAGGAAGTCGGACCACGTTCCTTCGCCGCGCTTCGGCCCCGGATCGAGCCCGGCTTCTTTCAGGATGTTGACCACCGTGGATCGGCAGACCGAGCCGTGGCCGAGTTTCTTAAGTTCGCCGAGGATGCGGGTGTATCCCCAACCGTTTTCGTTCGCGAGCCGCAGGACGAGTTTGCGGATGTCCTCGGCGGTCTTCGGTCGGCCAGGTTTGCTGTTGGTGTTCTTCGCGGCCGGTTGTTTGTCACCGGCGACCCAGCGGGCGAACGTCCGTGGCGAAACGATCGTGATGACATCCTTGAGGGCACTGCCGAGGCCGCGGCCGAGTTTGACCAGTCGGTTGCGTTCCTGCTTCGTGATGGTCAGCCGGCGCGGCAGCTTGTCGCGGAGGATGCGATTCTCGGCCTTGAGGTACTCGACCATACGGGCGAGTTGGGCGTCAGTGGATGCTGCGAGCAGGGCGAACAGCGGGTTGAGCAGTCGCATGGGCGATCCATCGCGTTTTGCCGAGGATTGCGGTGGGATGACATGATATTTGTACCCCGCCGGAGACGACTGCCGAGCCGCAAGTTTCGGCTCGCTCGGGAACGGCGGAATGTCGCGCACTCGCGCGGGCTGTTAAGCGACGGGTGGAAGAGTAACCCGATGAACTTTGTGATCCCCGGCAGTTAACAGCTGGCGCGAGCGCGAGGTTCGAGGAGTGTTGAGAAGGGCTTGCGAGAGGGATTCGAGGTCGAGACTTTTTCGTATCGACCGAATCGACGCAACTTCAACGCATTCAATCGCTTCGCACAGGAGTCTCCGAAAAACTCGCGCGCGATACGCGCCGCACAAGTTCGAGAAGTGTTGCAGACAGGGAGGTCGCGGAAGTTGAATCCATGGGAGTGGTTACAGTCTACTCGCCGGTGCATCGTGGAAAAAGTGGCGAGATCGTGACAGATCGTGATCCGGTTTGTCGTACTGCTCGGGACCCTTTCCAAACCCGAGACCTCCCATGACCGCCCGTCGTCGCCTGCATCTTCAACAACTCGAAGACCGATTGGCTCCGGCGATCGATCTGATCAGCATCAACCCTGCCGGTGCGGCAGGGGACGGCCGATCGACCATCGGTGTCGATGTCAACGATCAGCAGATGAGCGCGGATGGCCGATACGTCGTGTTTCATACGCTCGCCCGAGACCTGACGCCGGAGCCGGACAATGGCGAGTTCGGTTTCGACGTGTACGTGCGGGACACGGTCGCCCGCACCACGGAACTCGTCTCGCGGACGCAGAACGAGGCGGAAGGCGGCGCGGGATTCGGCCAACGCATTTCGGCGGACGGCCGATACGTGCTCTTCAATGCCGGTCGGAGCGAGGGGCCGGACGGGCTCGTGCCGAGTGGTTCGTTCGGGCCGGTGAATTATGGTGAGGCCCATCTCTACCGGCGCGACCTGTGGAACGACACGACCGGGGTGGTGACGGCGCGGGAGGACGGTCTCGGCGGCGGCGGCGGGTTGCTTTCCGGCTCCGGGGGAGTTCATTTCGACATGAGCGACGACGGCCGCTACGTTGTCTTCGCTTACTCACGCGACGATCTGGTCGCTGGGGACACGAATGGCCAGCCCGATGTGTTCATCCGCGACTTGGTCGCCGGGACGACCAAGCTCGTCAGCCATACCGCCGGCGGGATATCCGGCAACGGCGCGTCGGTGCGGCCGATCATCAGCGGGAACGGTCGAACCGTTGTGTTCGTTTCCAATGCGTCCAATCTGACGGGCGTACCCGACACGAACGGCGACAACGACTTGTTCACGTACGACGTTGCGACCGGCGAGGTTAAACTGCTCACCATCAAGGCCGATGCATCGGCGGCGGCCGGCGGCGCGTTGCGGGGAACGAAGGTGTTCTTCCACGACGTTGACTCGAGCGGCACGAAAGTCCTGTTCTCCGCCAACTCGGATCAACTCGTTCCGAACGGCGTGTTCGGAGAGGTGCTGTACCTGCACGATCTGTCCGTCAGCGAAACCTCGGTTCTCTCACGTCTGCCGTCCGGGGCCATCACCGGGGTGGATGGCAGTGGGTGCTTCATCAGCGGCGACGGCAAATTTGCCGTCCTCCAGACAGATGTTGCACTGACGAACCAAGGATCGGGCAGGGCTGTCTACGTTTGCGAGATCGCCACTTCACAGTTCACACTGGCGAGTCGCAGCCCCGCCGGCCAGCGACGGGATGGCGTCCTGCCTTCGATCAGCCATGACGGCCGCTTCATCGCCTTCGCCAGTGGGGCGACGGACATGGTGCCGGGCGTGCAGGTGCTGCAAGGGAACAGCCAATTCGTGTTCGACCGACTGACCGGCCTGGTCTTCGCCATGAACACGGACCTGTCCGGAACGACGGCGTTTGGCGTCGGGAATGATTTCAACAAGCCCTATATCTCGGCCAACGGCCGCAAGGTCGCCTTCTTCTCGTATCAGACGCTCGGGTTCACCGACACGAACAACAACAACGATGTGTTCGCCAACGACGTTCCCTTGTTCACTGCCCCCACGATCTCGGATGTCGTGGATCAGTCCACCATCGCGGGAGTCGCGCTCGGGCCGATCGCAGTTGCCGTCGACGATCTGGAATCGCTTCCCGCCGATTTGGTGGTTTCAGCCGTATCCAGCGACACGACAATCATCCCCGACGGGAACATTTTTCTGGGAGGTTCCGGGGCGAATCGCACCCTGACGATCAACCCGGCGCCGGGTCGGGTCGGGATCGCGACGATCACGCTCACAGTCACCGACCCCCAGGGTTTGACGTCGACAGACCGGCTGACCGTCACGGTCGAGCGCGCCCCGGCGGTTCTCGTCGGCTACCCGCAGTTCGTGGCCGGTGCGGATGTCGGGGGCTCGCAAGCAACCGCCTACAATCCGGACGGCTCAGCGCGATTCAGTCTCAATCCGTTCCCCGGTTTCACCGGCGGTGTCCGAACGGCCGCGGCCGATTTCACGGGTGACGGCGTCGCCGATGTCGTCGTCGGCACCGGCCCCGGCCGTGCGACGCGTGTGATCGTGTTCGACGGGGTCACGCAACAGGCACTGTTCACGGTCGATCCATTTGAGCCGAGTTTCACGGGCGGGGTCTACGTCGCCACGGGCGATGTGAATGGCGATGGCGTGCCCGATCTTGCAATCACTCCCGATGAAGGCGGTGGTCCGCGCGTCGACATTTACAGCGGTGGCAACTTCAGCCGGCTCGTCAGTTTCTTCGGCATCGACGACGCGAGTTTCCGCGGGGGGGCGCGTGCGAGCATCGCCGACATCACCGGCGACGGACGGGGCGATCTTATCGTCGTCGCTGGTTTCGGAGGCGGGCCTCGCGTTTCGGCTTATGATGGAACGACGCTCACGGGTGTCCGGCGAAAGGTTTTCAATGACTTCTTCGCATTCGAGCAGTCGCTGCGAAACGGCATCTTCGTGGCGGCCGGAGATTTGAACGGGGACGGCATCGCCGATCTCGTCGCCGGCGGCGGCCCCGGCGGCGGGCCGCGCGTCCTCGTCTTCGACGGCGCGAGCCTCTTGAGCAACGAATACGTGCACCTCGCGAATTTCTTCGGTGGCGACCCCAACAGCCGCGGTGGCATCAGGCTCACCGTGAAGGACCTCGATGTCGATTCCAAAGCGGACTTGGTCGTCGGTTCTGGAACGGGGGCCGGTTCGCGTGTCACGGCTTACCTCGGCGTCACGCTGGCCGCGACCGGGACGCCCCCGACTACGCTCGATTTCGATTCCTTTGCTGGGTTCGGCAATGGTGTTTTCGTCGGGTGAAGGAAAGCTGAGCATCTGACGCGATGCGTATCGACAGATGAAATTCACCGGTAAAGTCGGCTGCGATCAAATGACAAAACCCGGTGTTTCCACCGGGTTTTTCGCGAGTGGAGGTGAGGAGAGTTGAACTCCTGACCTCTTGAATGCCATTCAAGCGCTCTACCAACTGAGCTACACCCCCCGCGAAAGAAGAAGGTATCGGTTGCGGCCCAGAACGTCAACCCGGTGTGAAGGTGACAGCGGCACGCAGCGGGAGGTTCGCTTGCGGAACCGCTTCATTTCTTGCCAATCCCCGCGTTCTGCGGCGAATCACCTCGTGTACGCGGGGTATAATTCCGCGTTTCTCCCGGAGCCGCCCCATGACGCATGCCCTGACGCGCCGCCAATCGGCCTTGCTCGGGTTCGCGGTGATCGCCGCCCTGGTGCTCGGCGGCTACGGCCTCGCCCGCATCGCGGACAAACAGGGTTTGTGGGCGGAGTCGACGGAAGCGACCGTCGGCTTCGCCGAGGCCCACGACCTCGCTCCCGGCACGCCGGTGCGGATCCGCGGCGTCGATGCCGGGCAGGTGGTCGCGATTGAATACCCGGACCACGACGGCCCCGCCGCCGAAGTGCTGGTTCGCATGAAGCTGAACGCCAAGTATGCGTCGCGGCTTTATGCGGACGCCACGGCCACGGTGCACGGCAGCGGCGTGTTCGGGTCGAAAGTGATCGCAATCCAACCGGGCACGCCGGGCGCGGGGCCGCTCGCGGCCGGCCGCTTGAAAGGGATCAAGGCGTTCGACCTCGCCGACGCCGTGGCCGAACTGCGGGACACGGCGGGCGAGGTGAAGCGACTCGCCGCAGATGTGAAGGCGACTTCGGCGCAAGCCCGCGGCCTCATCCAGGACGTGCGTGAATCGGACGGCACGTTCGCCAAGCTGGTGAAGGATGACGAACTCTACCGCGACTTGAAGGAGATCACGACCGACGCCAAGGGCTTGGTGAAGCGGACGGACCGGGCCGTGAGTACGGTCGAGAGCGAGATGGCGAACTTGAAGGGCTTTGTGAGCGACGGCCGCGAGACGCTGCGATCCGTGAAGCAGAGCACGGACGCGGTGGCGAAGTTGCCTGTGATCCGCAGCTATGTGTCCGACGCGAACGGGTTGCTCGTGAAGCCGACGCACCACAAAGAGCGGATGACGTACAACACGGCGGACCTGTTCGTGGGCAAGACGGCCCATGTGAGCGACGACGGCCACAAGCACCTGGCATGCGTCGCGGAGTGGCTGCGCGGCGGCCACTCGGACAAGGCCGAGGTCGTGGTCGTGGCCTTCTGCGATCCCAACGACCCGGACCAGACCGCGGCGTCGGCGCTGGAGACGACGAAGAAGCAGAGCGAGGTCGTGGTCGAATACCTGAAGGGGTTGGGGGTCCATAAACTGGGATGGACGACGCGGCGGAAGATGACGCCGCTGGGGATGGGGATGAACCCGTCGCCGGTGGTGGAGAAGGAGACGCTGCCGCCGAGCAACCTGCAGGTGCTGCTGTTCACCCCGTGACGGATTGAAACCCGGTTTCGCTTCGGAAGCCGGGTTCACTTTGCCGCATGGAACAACTTCGTGGCGGAATCCCTTTCAGACGCGGATCGGCTTCGCACCACGCTCCTGTACCACTTCACGCGCCTGCAGTTCCCCGCGATCCCGTTGAAGGAATCGGACTTCCTCGCGCACCTCGGCCGCACCTTCGACTTGTACTCGCCCAAAGCTCCCGGATGCACCTGGGCCGCGTACTTGGAGGGGCTGTACGCACTCGATTGGCATGTGTGCATCGGCTGCCTGCAGGGTTCGGAACCGGCGTGGGAGACGTTGTTCAACGCCCGCACCGGCCGCAGCGATTGCCTGCTCGTGGACGCGCTCCGCGCCCGTGCCGCACGGCTTTACCCCCGCAACGAGGAGAAGCAGGACACCGCCGTCGCGGAGTTCTGGAGCAACTTGATCGCACCCGAGACGGACGACTCGCTGCCGATCCTCGCACGGTTCGACGGCCAACGACCGCTCGCCCCGTGGCTCATCCGCGTGTTCCAGAACTGGCATCTCTCGAAGTTGCGGCATCACAGCGGCGTGGTGGCGTTGCCGGACGACGACATCGCGCTGCCGCTCGAAAGCGGGCCGAAGCCCGCCAACGACCGCTGGCACGATGCGTTTGCGCTCGCGGCCCGCGAGTGGCTCGGTTCGCTGGACGACGACGAACGCCTGCTGCTCGGCCTGCGCTGGCGGTATCGACTGAGCCAGCGCGAAGTGGCGAGCCTGTACGGCCTGCACGAAGGCAGCATTTCCCGGCGGTCGGACAAGCTGCGCGACCGCGCGATGGAACATATCGGCACGCGGCTGGTGGCGGAAGGCTGGGCCGGCGACGACCTCCAGGAATTCGTGCTCACCGAGCTCGGGACGATCCTCACGGACGACCCGCGTCTCTCGGCGGATCAACTCGGCCGATTGCTGGCGAAACTGGGGAAATCCCTTCCTGCAGCGTAGACGACGATTCTGCGGGCTGTTCGCCCCATTCTGATAGCAGGATGAGACTTGGCGGAACTGCGGATGGTCAGACGCGTGTGGACAGGGTAGGATCGCGGTATCCACGTCTGCGGGGAGGGTCCGTCATGTTACTTCGTCGGATGGCTTGCGCGGGGCTCTTCGCCTGCGGCGCGCTCGGCGTTCTCATGCTGGACCCGCAGTACACTTCCGGCCAACCCGGTGGCGGCGGCGGGGTCGGCAAGGGCGGCGGCTTCGGCAGAGGCGGTGGCGGGTTCGGTCAGCCCCCCGGCGGGGGTGGATTCGGTCAGCCCCCCGGCGGGGGTGGATTCGGTCAGCCGCCCGGCGGGGGTGGATTCGGTCAGCCGCCCGGCGGCGGTGGCGGGTTCGGAGGTGGCGGCGATCGAGCCGAACGCACCTTCGGATTCCTCTCCCAAGGGAAGGACACCATCGACTTCTCCCGCATGGATCCGAACATGAAGGCCTTCGCCCGCAGCGCGTTCGAGCGCGCGGGCATGCCGGCCCCGAGCGACAACACGGTCGTCACCAAGGCCCAATTCATCGACGGCTACAACCGCGCGCAAGCGGCCAAGGGCATCTCACCGGGTGGCTCGCCCCAACCGGGCGGCCCGCCGAGCGTGACCATGTCCTTCGGCGGCGGGGATCGCGGCCGCGGCTTTGGCGGTCCGCCGAGCGGCCCCGGCGGGCCGGGCTTCGGAAACAGCAACTGGCAGGGCGGAAGCGGCAATTGGGGCGGCGGGAACAACAACTGGCAGGGCGGCGGTACGAGCATGTCCTACGGCGGGCCGGGCATGAGCCGCGATGGTGGCAGTTCCGAACGCGAAAAGATGAGCGCGCCCACCACCTTCCGCATGACCGATCAAGACATCGAACGCCGCTTCCAAGAGTCCGATGTGAACAAGGACGGCAAGCTCGCGTTCGACGAAGTTTCCGATCGCAGCCCGCTCAAGGCCGCGTTCCAGGAATCGGACACGAACAAGGACGGCTCCATCGACCTCAACGAGTACAAGGCGTACATCGCGGCGCGGTTCGGCGGCGACGGCAGCGATCCGAACGCCGGCAGCTACGGCAGCTACGCCGGCAACGGCAACTACGGACGCGACTCCCGCGACCCGCGCGGCAAGGCCGAGGAGCAACCCGTCATCGCCATCCGCTACGGCAAGCTGCCCGCCGGATTGCCTTCCTGGTGGGACTCGCTCGACAGCGACAAGGACGGCCAAATCGGGCTTTATGAATGGCGGCAGGACGGCCGCGACATGAAAGAGTTCCAGAAGATGGACCTCGATCACGACGGCGTACTCGCACCGCAGGAGTGGCTCCGCTACAACGTGCTGAGCGCCGAGCAGGCCAAGGCCATCGCCGCGGAAGAAGAGATCGGCGGCAGCGGCACCGGGAGCAAATCCGGAAGTTCCGGTCGGCCGAGCTTCGGAAGCGGCGGTGCCGGCGGCGGTTGGCCGTCCGGTGGCAACTCCAAGAGCGGCGGGTGGCCGCCCAGTGGCGGCGGCAAAGACAAAGGCTCGGACAAGGGCTCCGAGAAAGACCGCTCCGACCGCGATAGCAAGAACCCGTTCCGCAACGGCGGCGGCAAGAAGTAAACTGACCCGTTCCGACCCGGCGAGTTCACTCGCCGGGTTTTTTCACGTCCGCTTCGTAGGAATCCCCCCACCGCTGGAGGGGATTCAAGAGGTCAGGAGTTCCCCCGCCTCGCCTCCACTCGCGTAAAACCCGGTGGTAACTCCGGGTTTTGTCACTTCATGCACCTCGCCGGTGCATGTGAATCGGAGGCGATGCCCCTGCGGAGTACGCACACCAGGCGGCGTTCGCGAGCCGGCAGGCTGCAGCATCCGCTCCGCCATGTTGAAGTCCAGCATCCGCCGCAGCCCGACATACGACGTGGTCAGCCGCGGGTTGATTTCGATGGCGTAGTCGTCCGCCTCGCCGAGCACCACGTCCACACCCGCGTATCCGTGCAAACCCTCCACGCAATTCACAGCGCGACTCGCAATGGCGATCGCACGTTCCGCCAGATCCGGGGGCATCGGCAACTCGCCACCCAGATAACTGAAGCGTCCGTCGTTCGAGAGATGCTGCCAGCACGGGATCAGCGGTGTGCCGTGGATAAACGCCACGCTCGCGGCGAGACCGGGAACGAACTCCTGGAGGATCATCGGCCCGCGCGCCAGCGCCTTCGCCTTCGCCAGATCGAACGCATCCTTCAAGAGGAACGTGTCCGTGGAACCACAACCGTCCCGCGGCTTCCACACGACCGGAAAAGCTTCGCACCGAGTCGGTTCCCTGTCGGTGGTGGCGGGTGTGCGGACGCCGTGCTTGCGCCAATGCTCGAACATGGCGAGCTTGTCCGTCGTGAGGGCGATCGCTTCGGGTGAGCAGCCCAGCCAGCCGTCCGCGAATCGCTTCGAGAGCGAGAGCAGCACCCCGTCCGTCTCCGGCGCGATGCCGAGGACGCGGTCGCGCGGTTCATCTTCCCGAAACGTCACAGTCACACCGGGGATCGCGCGAAAGTCAGCGGCCACGGCGTCGCGCATGGCGAGGCCTTCGCGGTACATCGCGTGGAGCGGATCGCCGGGATCGCGGCCCAAGCCCAGTGCCGTGAGGTGTTCGTAGACGAAGACACGCATCCGGTTCAGTGTGCGGAATCGGCAGAGTTTGTGCAGGCGAAACGCGGTTCATCCACCTTGCGGGCCGTGCCGCATGTAGCGAAGCGGCCCCGTTCATTCCCGCGGCTTTTCGCTGGCCTCCGCTGCGATCCGGGGGAAGGGTTGTTCGCTCGGATCACGGAGGGGCCGCAGCATGGCTCCGATTCGGGCGTCACCGCAAGGATCCGCGCCGATGAGACGCTTCACCCTCGCGGCCGTTCTGGCCGCACTCGGGTACCTCACACCGAGCACCGCCTCCGCCAACGACAACCCGTGCAGCTACGGGCTCGGCCACTGGGGCTGCACGTTGCGGCTGTTCCCGAAGATTCACCAGCACGGCCCGCTGTTCAACTACGGGCCGTACTACGGCTATCCGCCCTTCGAGCCGTACGGCTGGTGGAACTCGTATCTGCAATACACCGGCCCGAACCCGATTCCGCCGGGGCAGGGCCAAGGTTCGTACGGCTGGATTCACGGGCCGACCCCGCACACCTTCGGCGGCGGCTTCCCGCACCCCGTGCTCAACGGCGGCGGCGTGTTCCACCGCAATCGCTCCAGCGGTTGCTCCTCGTGCGGCGCGGCCGCCGAGCAGGTCGTGACGTCCGGCAACGCCGTCGATCGCTTCACCGGCGTCGGCACGCCGGCCCATACGCAAGCCTTTTACGCCGATTCGGCGCAGATCATCACCGTCGGCTTCCCCGGCCGGTGACCGCGACAACCGTTCGCTCGGTGTACCCGCAAGGATGTGCGCCGAGGCCCCTGACCCGTGGCCCGATTTCAAACACAGGAGGACACCGAGATGATTTCGCTCAAGAAGATGGCCTATGCCGCGGCCTTCGCGCTGGCGGCGCTGGCGGTGGACGCGTCGGTCGCGTCCGCCCAATTCCGGCCGAACTGCAACGGCCCGTTCTGCAACCAAGGCACGCCGCCGCGGTATAGCACGCTGCACTCGTACATCTGGAAGAGCCACAACCAGCCGGCGTTGCCCGTGTACCAGGCGGCTCCGTGGTACCTGTACTGGCCCTACGATGCCCACTTCCAGACGCCGGCTCCGGTTCACGCGCCGTTCTACGCCCCGCCCGTGGGCGGCAACTTCCCGGTGAACCCGTACTTCCCGGCCCCGGCCGGCCAGTACGGCCCGATCCCCGGCGGCCCGGCTCCGGCCGGCGTGCCCGCCCCCGGCGGGTTCGGCTTCGGCCAGTGATCGCGGCCGGTTCACGCGAACCTCGACGGGACATATGGGTCGTATCGGACCCGTGTGTCCCGTTGCGTTGAATCCGGGCTCTGCATTCGATTTGCACTTCGCTGCATCCCCGCTAACATGGAACCGCACGGGGGGGAGTCATTCATTCCAACCCGCGTGCGTTCATTCGTTTCCGGGGTTCATCCATGGCACAGGAACAACTCGGCGAACTCGTTCCGGTCGGCGGCGGCGACGCGATTCCGCTCATCCAGGACATCATGACCATCGGCCGGCGTCAAAGCTGCGACATCCAGTTGGACTTCGCAAACATCTCCGGCACCCACGCGGAACTCTCCTTCCGCAACGGCTGGTGGCACATCAAGGACAAGGGCAGCACCAACGGCGTGAAGGTGAACGGCGAACGCACCCTGAACCGCCCGCTGCGGCCGGGCGATGAAGTCGCTATCGCCAATCACAAGTACACCATCCAGTACCTCCCCGCGGCCGGCGCCTCGTTTGAAGAGGTGTACCACGAGGAAGAAGACGTCTTCAGCCAGTCCTTGATGGAGAAGGCCGGCCTGGAGAAGGCGAAGAAGACCGAGCGGAAGCGATAAAGGAGTGATCCTCGCTTGCGTGTTCGCGATGGCAGTCTCGACAGTATCGCGAACACGCAAGCGAGGCGGGAGCATGGGTGCGGGCAGAGGTAGAATGACTCAATGATTGTCGTCGATGAAGTCCTTCCACCGCCGCCTGCCTTCTACCGTGAACCGATCTCGCTCGGTTCGATCCGACTCGCGTCGCGCTTCAACCTCGCGCCGCTCGCCGGGTACACCAACCTCCCGTTCCGGCTTTCCATCCGCGAACTCGGTGGCGTCGGCCTCTGCACCACCGATCTCGTGAACGCCCGGGCCATTCTCGAATCCATCAAGAAGACGATGGACCTGCTCGCGACCGCGCCCGGCGAACGGCCCCTCGCCGTGCAGATCTTCGGTTCCAAGCCCGCGGAGATGGCCGGTGCCGCGAAGTGGCTCGTCGAACGCGGCATCGCCGAGAGCGTGGACATCAACATGGGGTGCCCCGTCCGCAAGGTCGTGAAGGTCGGCGGCGGCTCCTCGCTGATGTGTGACACGACGGGAAGCACGATCGATCTCGTGCGGCAAGTCGTGGAGGCGGTGCCGGTGCCGGTCACGGTGAAGATGCGGCTCGGTTGGGACGACGATAGCTTGTCCGCTCCGCAGTTCGCCCGCGAGTTCGAGAAAGTCGGCGTAGCAGCAGTCACGATCCACGGCCGAACGCGTGAGCAGGGCTTCGCCGGCGGCGTGAATCACGACGGCATCCGCCGCGTGGTCGATGCCGTCCATCGCATTCCAGTGTTCGGCAACGGCGATGTGCGGAGCATCGCGGACGCCGCCCGCATGATCGAGGACACCGGTTGCGCCGGAATCGCCATCGGCCGCGGCGCGCTCGCCAACCCGTGGATCTTCCGGCAACTCAACAACTGGATCGAGACCGGCGACCCCGGCCCGCGCGGCACCTACGCCGAACGCCTCGCCTTCATGCGGTTGCACCTCATGCGGCTCATCGAGTGGAAGCGCGAAGAGAAGTACGGCTGCGTGCAGTTCCGCAAAGTGGCGACGTGGTACACGAAGGCACTGCGTATGCCGAAGAAGGTGCAGCAAACCATGGTGATGCTCGGCAGCGTGAAGCAGTTCGACGACGCACTCGCCCCGTTCGTCGAATCCGGCCCGCCGCCCGGCTGGAGCGAGTGGGACGCCCAGCAAGCCCAAGTTGCGGTGCCCTCCGGCCCCATCGCACACTGGTGAGAAACACCATGTCAGCGACACAACGCGTACAAAAGCCGGTTGTCCTCCTGCTCGTGCTTTGCTTCGTCGTCGGGCTCACGTTACTGGCCGCACTCGGATACCTGTTGTTCAGCATCATGCAAAAGGAGTCGCTGCACTGGGCGGCAACGAAGGGCGACATCCGCGAACTGGAGTCCATTCTCGATCATCACCCCGAGTGGATCGAGAATCGCAATCGGCTCGATTGCACACCTCTGCTGACCGCGGTGATGAAAGGGCAGCTCGACGCCGCGAAAGCACTCCTCGCACGGGGCGCGAATGTGAATGCGACTTGGAACCTGGTCAGCACTGACGAGGGGAACTGGACGGTGCTACACATTGCGGCCAACTGGAGACGGATCGAGTTTCTCGACTCATTGGTTCAATCCGGGGCGAACGTCAACGCGATCTCAGTTCAGGGAGAGACGCCTTGTGACGTTGCCTTTCGGAACGGCGATTGGGACATGCTCGACGCTCTCCACAAACTCGGCGGGTTGCGAGGCGACGAGATTCGGAAACAGGTGAAGTGATCGGATCTGAAACTTCGGGAGACTCTGCTTTGTTCGCAACGCCTGTCGGCCGGTTCCGCGCGATCGCGTTCGTGGAAGGCCTCTCCTACCTCGCCCTGCTGCTGATCGCGATGCCGATCAAGTACATCGGGGACAATCCGGCTCCGGTTCGCTACACGGGCATGGTCCACGGGGTGCTGTACGTCCTGTACGCGATCGCGGGGTTCCAAGCGATGGCCTCGCGGAAGTGGCCCGCGAAGGAAGCCCTCCGCGGGTTCATCGTGTCGATCATCCCCGCCGGCACCTTCTGGTACGACTGGGCGTTCCTGAAAGCCGAGCACGACGCGGAACGCAAATCCGCCGCTTGAACCTGCCGCGCGGTTCCGGTTCAATAGGCTTCGCAATCCCTCCCACCTGCGAAGCTCCATCATGATCCGCACTGGTCTCGCGCTGCTCGCGCTCACATTCGCCACACCGCTCTTCGCCGCCGAGCCCGGTTGGAAGGCCGGGTTCGGCGCGGTGAAGATCACGCCGCCGCAGCCGATGTGGATGTCCGGCTACGCCTCGCGCACCGGCCCGGCCGAAGGCACCGAGATCGAGCTGTGGACGAAGACCGCACTTCTCCAGCCGGCGAACGGCAAGCCGCTCCTGCTGGTGTCGCTCGATCTCGTCGGCATCGATCGCGACACCTCGCTCGCCATCTGCAAGGCGATCATGGACAAGCACAAGTTGCCGCGCGAGAACATCGCGCTCTCCACGTCGCACACACACTGCGGCCCGGTCGTCGGCCGGAATCTGAGTTCGATGTACTTCTACGGCGATGCCCAGCAGAAGCTCGTGGACGCGTACACCGATGCACTTCCCGGTTTGGTGCTGAAGGCGGTCGATGCCGCGGTCGCCGCCTCGCAACCGGTCGAACTCTCGTGGGCGATCGGCACCTCGGGCTTCGCCGTGAATCGCCGCGAGAACAAGGAAGCGGATGTGCCGATGCTTCGCGAGAAAGGAATGCTCAAGGGGCCGGTCGATCACGACGTGCCGGTGTTGGCCGCCCGCGATTCCAAGGGCAAGCTCACGGGTGTGATCTTCGGCTACGCGTGCCATGCCACCGTGATGAGCTACATGAAGTGGTCCGGCGACTACCCCGGCTTCGCGATGCTCGACGTGGAGAAGGCGAACCCCGGTGCGACCGCGGTGTTCTTCGCCGGTTGCGGGGCGGACCAGAACCCGTTGCCGCGCCGCGAGGTCGCGCTCGCCAAGAAGTACGGCGGCATGCTCGCCGACTCCGTGAACGCAGTGCTTGCGAAGCCGATGACGCCGCTCGCGGCCGAATCCGCCGCCGCATACCGCGAGATCGCACTGCCGCTGAAGGAAGTGCCGACCCGCGAGGAGTTCATGAAGCAGGCGGAGAGCAAGGACAAGTACATCGCCGCGCGGGCGAAAATTCTCCTGAAGCAACTCGACTCCGGGAAGGACATTCCCGCCACCTACCCGTACCCGATCCAATCATGGCGGCTCGGCAAGGATCTCTCACTCGTCACGCTCGGCGGCGAAGTCGTGGTCGATTACTCGCTGCGGCTCAAGAAGGACCTTGGCGGCCACCTGTGGGTGATGGGCTACGCCAACGACGTCATGGCGTACATCCCATCTGTGCGGGTGCTGAAGGAAGGCGGGTACGAGGGCGCCAGTTCGATGATCTATTACGGGCTCCCCTCCGTGTGGGGTGAGAAGGTGGAAGACCTGATCGTGGAGGAAGTGACGCAGCAGGTGAAGCAGACCCGCGGGAAGTGAAGAATCGGCCCGGTTTCCGAATCCACTTCACTTGGCTTCGAAGAAACTCGGGAGGCATTCACTTCGTGGCTGAGGCGATTGCTGTCCTCGCAGATCGGGAGGTTGCTGATTATTTGGAATGTCTCGTCAGTTCGGGTTGTATCGGTAATCTGGGTAATGCGGATAATTCTGGACGCGCCTGAATTCGCGGAGTAGGCTTGGGCCGCGTTCATACCTTCAACCCGGACCGCCTTCCATGACCGTGAAAAACCGCCGCCGCCAAGTTCTGGCCGGGCCTCAGCTTCTCGAAGACCGCTGCGTACCCGCCACGTTCACGGCCACGATCGATCCAGCCGCATCACCGACCGCCGCCATCAATGAGATCATCGGCTTCTTCAATCAAGCCAACGCGAATGGCAACGAGCCGGACGTCATCAACCTGTACCCGAACTCCAAATACGTCTTCAATTACGCCTACGACCTGCACGACGGCGGCACCGCGCTGCCGGTGCTCGACGTGGACGACGACGACGTCACCATCAACGGGTTCAACTCCACGTTCCTCCGCCCGCCGGGCGCCGAGTCGTTCCGCTTCTTGCGCTCCATCGGTTACGTCGACCCGGACAATCCGATCGCCGCGCCGGCGAGTGCGATCGGCCCCAAGTTGCGGCTGAACGACCTGACGCTCAGCGGCGCAAACGTCTTCGATTACACTTATGCGAACGGCATCGATCGCGCGTTCCCGGTGCTCGACGGCGGCGCCGTACGATTGGACAACGCGGACCTCATCACGAACAACGTCACGTTCTTCCACAACACTTCTGCGGACAACGGCGGTGCGGTGGCCCTCAACGCCCGCTACGGATTCAACGGCCGCTCCCAGTTCAACAACACCGTGTTCGAGGACAACTTCGCCGGGCTCCTCGGCGGCGGTGTCTCCGCACTTCAACCGGATCGCAGCCCCACGATCTACACCGTCTTCACTTTCACCGATTCCACGCTGAAGGCGAACGTCTCGCTCACCGGCGGCGGTGCGGCCCACGGCGACCCCGTGTTCTTCGACTTCACCCGCACCGTCGTGCGCGAGAACCGGGGCGAAGTCGGCGGCGTCAGCGCGTCCATCGTGCATCTCGAGTCGTCCTTGTTCCAAGAGAACGTCGCGACGGGCAACGGCCCCGCCGCCGTGATCGCCACCGGGAACATGCTCCGCATTTACAACTCGACGATCACCAAGAACACGTCGTCGTCCGCGGGCGCGGTGGTGGGGCAGGGCCAAGGGCGTGCGGTCGAGATTTTGAACTCGACCATCCACGACAATTCCGGCGGCGCGGCTGCCGTGTCCGCTCCGGTCGGAGAAGTGGTCGTCACGTTCTCCACGATTACGAACAACCGGGCGGGCACGGGCGATGTCGCCGGCGTGGCCGTGCCCGCGAACTTCCTCACCACCTACGGCAGCGTGATCGCCGGCAACCGGGCCGCGACCACCACGAGCCCGAACGCGGACATCAAGACGAACCAAGTCCGCAACGACGGCTACAACCTGATCGGCATCGCGCCCACGTCGTTCCCCGCCGGCCCGACGGACCACGTCGGCTTTGTGGGCCTCGAACTCGATCCGAAGCTTTCGGAACTGGGCTACTACGGCGGAATTACGCCGGTGCGGTTGCCGACGGCCGGCAGCCCGCTTCTGAACGCCGGGGGCACGCCTCTGGCCGCACGGCTCACCACGGATCAACGCGGCCTGGCCCGCGTGGTCGGTGCCTTCGCGGACATCGGCGCTGCGGAATTGCAAGCGAACGATCCCGCGTTGCCGGCCCAGCCGCCGCCCTCGACCGTGCCGCCGCCGCCGCCCGCGATCACGGCCGTCTTCAACGCCAGCATCGATCCGCAGGTGAACAACGCGGCCGCGGTGAACGAGATCATCGGATTCTTCGCCGCCGCGAACAGCAACAACGCCCAGATCGACATCATCAACCTGTGGGCCGGCGGCACCTACACCTTCAACCACGCCTTTGAGGACTTGGACGGCGGCACCGCGTTGCCGGTGATCGACACTGTCAACGAGTCGCTCACGGTGAACGGCAACGGTGCGACGTTCTACCGCCCGCCCGGTGCTCCCTCGTTCCGCTTCCTGCGGGCCGTCGGAACGGGAACCACCGGACCGACGCTGACACTCAACGATCTCGACTTCACCGGCGGCAACGTCTTCGACCTCCGCGCGGCGAACCGCGTGGTGTCGCCACCCGTCTTCGCAGACGGGAACCTGACGGGAGGCGCGATTCGGATCGACAGTGCCACGGTCAATGCCTCGAACGTCGGGTTCTTCAACAACACATCGACGTTCGGAGGCGGCGCCATCGCCTTCGGCTCTTTGGCATTCGTCAACAGCAGTTCATTCACGAACGCGACTTTCCAAGGGAATTACGCGGGCTCCGTGGGCGGCGCCATCGCCGTCGCCGGCAACAACGTCATCTATACCACACTGAACATCGTTGACAGCACCTTCGACGGCAACATCTCGCTCACCGGCGCGGGGGCGATCAACGGCGTCGGGACGGAAACCACCCTGCTCCGCACCGCGGTGAAGAACAACCGTGGCGCCGTCGGCGGCATCAGTTCGGATATCGTGACGATGGACCGGTCGCTCTTCCAGTTCAACTCGGCAAGCGGCGCGGGGCCCGCGGCCGTGATTGCGACCGGCAACCAACTCGTCGTGTTCAACAGCACCATCGCACAGAACAGTTCCGTGACGGGCGGCGCGGTCGTGGGGCAGGGCCAGGGCCGCGCGGTCGAGTTGCTCAACTCCACGGTTCACAACAACACCGGCGGATCGGCCGCGGTGTCCGCGCCGATCGGCCAAGTCGTGTTGTCATTCTCCACGGTCACGAACAATCGGGCGACCTCGGGCGATGTGGCGGGCGTGTCCGCGGATACGAACATCATCGACGTGTACGCCAGCGTGGTGGCCGGAAACCGCGTAGCGGATCCGACCAGTCCGAACGTGGACCTGAAGGCCGCCCAGATCCGCAACAACCGCTTCAACCTCATCGGGGTGGCACCGGCCACATATCCGACGTTCTCCGGCGACCTCTACGGCACGCCCGGAGCCGAACTCAATCCGCTGCTGTCGGTGCTGGGCGATTACGGCGGCGTGACCGGCATCACGCTGACGCGGTTGCCCACGGCCGGCAGCCCGCTATTGAACGCGGCCGGCACCCCCGCCGCGACCCGCATCACGACCGACGAACGTGGCCTCGGCCGAATCTCCGGAACGTTCGCGGATATCGGAGCGGCGGAGTTCCGCAGCGGCGTCGATCCGGCGTTGCCGGCCCAGGCGCCGCTGCCGCCGCTCATTCCGCCTCCACCTCCGCCCCCGCCTCCCCCGCCTCCCCCGGCACCCACTCCGTCCGTCGCCGTGGTACCGGGCGCGCCCAAGAACTTCGGCGTCACGGCGCCGCCGACCGTGATTACGGTGCAGGGCACCACGGTGGCTACCACGATCACGCCGCCGAACGAAGCCCGCATCATGTACATCGACGGCACCGTGAAGCTTCGCGTCACGCCGTTCGCGGCCTCGGTCCCCGGCGGGCTTCGCGTCGCTTCCGCGGATGTGAACGGGGACAACCATCCGGACTTGATCGTGGCCACAGGCCCCGGCGCGCTCGGCACCGTCGCCGTGTTCGACGGCGTGAGCGGATCGAAGATCACGTCGTTCGTGCCGTTCGAGGGCTTCACCGGCGGCTTGTTCGTGACGACGGGCGACCTGAGCGGCGACGGCCGGGCCGACATCGTGATCAGTGCCGACCTGGGCGGCGGCCCGCGGGTCACTGTGTACCGCACCACCGATTACGTGCCGTTCGTGAACTTCTTCGGCATCGCCGATTCCGGCTTCCGTGGCGGTGCGCGGGCCGCGGTGGGCGACATCAACAACGACGGCGTGAACGACTTGGTCGTGACCGCCGGCCCCGGCGGCGGGCCCCGTGTCTCCATCTTCGACGGCAAGTCGCTCTCCGGCGGCGAATACACCGCGCGGCTCGTGAACGACTTCTTCGTGTACGACCCGACGCTCCGCGACGGCGTCTACGTGGCCGTGGGTGATGTGAACCTGGATGGCTTCGCCGAGTTGTTCGTGGCCGCGGCGGCGGGCGGCGGCCCGCGCGTCAGCGTCTTCTCGGGCTCCGCACTCACGCAGAACGGCGTGCTGACGCCACTGGCGAACTTCTTCTCGGGCGATGCTTCGCGACGGGACGGAGTGCCGATCGCGGTGCAGGACTTGGACGGCGACGGCCGTGCGGACTTGATCGCGGGCGGCGGAGCGACGGGCACCGTTCGCACGTACTACGGCGCGGTGATCGCCACCGGCACTCCGGCCTCCGAGTTCGACGCCTTCGCCGGTTACCTCGGCGGCGTGTTTGTCGGGTGATGTTCCTGGAGTTCCTGCAGGGGCGGGTCGAGACTTGCGAGACCCGCCCCGCAAATCAATTCCGCTTCAGCTTGGTTTTCGTCTTCGCCTTGGGATTCGCCTTTGCCGCCGGCTTGGCCATCGCTTTGGGCTTTTCTTTCGCGGCCGGCTTCGACTTTGCCGTCGGCTTCTTGGCGGGTGCTACGTTCACTCTGGCGAGCTTCTTCAACTTGCCGCGTTCGTCAAACGTTGCGATCAACTCCGACTTGCCTGCCACCACCTTCGCCGTGTCGCCCTCGCCCGCCGGCGTGTAGCCGTAGCCGTGAACGTAGCTCTCGAACGCCGCGCGGTGATCGCTCACCGGCAAGGCCTTCAACGCCTTCGGGAAGAGCGCGAGCATGCGGGCGAGCGGGTGCTTCTCCGTGGCTCGCAGTCGTTCGTCCTTCACGAGATAGAGCGCCGGGTTGCCCTCGTGCTTGGCTGCCACATAGGCGTCGTAGTCCAACTCGCCGAGCAGGATCGTACCGAACACCGCGACCGCGTGCGGCACGAGTTCCGCGCCGAGGACCATTTCGAGCGGGAACGCCGACTTCGCGAACGTCGGCGTCATCGCCTTGTGCGCCAAAGCGCGGATCGTGTCGCCGAGGGCGCGATTCGTGAGCGAGAGCTTGATCGTGCGATTCGCCCACGTCCACATCCACGAATCGTTGTGCTCCGCATGTACGCCGGCGAGCAGGGCCTCGAACTGCAATTTCGGACCGAAGCTCAGAACGCCCTCGGCTTCGTCCAGGTGTTTCTTCGCACCGGGCGCCTTCTTTGCCGTGAACTCGGCGAACCGCTGCTGGCGGTCGTAGGCGAGCCCGGCGAAGCGGTCGAACAGTTCCAGAAGTTGCTGGTCCATCGGTTGCCTCACGCCAGGAAGAGCGGGCGGATGTGGCGGTCGAAGAGATTGCCGGTCACGTTGCGGCTGATGCTCGCTTCGCATTTCACGAGCATGTCCAGGTAGCGGGTTCCCATCTTGGCCGCGACCTTGAAGCCGACGTGGACGAGTTGCCGCAGCGACGGGTTGAACGCGGGATTCTTCGGATCGTGCCGCAGCGCGGAGACGAACTGCTCGGACGACCAGCCGTTCACCGCTTCCGCGGCGGGCAACTTCGCGGCGTCGATGTCGATCACTGCGGCGTATGGTACGCAGAGTTCGTCCTTCTTTGCGAGCGCGCTGGCGTAAATCTCCTTGGCCATCGCCAAGCCGTCGCCGCCGGCTTCGGCCAGGCCGATCACTTCCTCCAGCCACGTGGTGCCGGCCGTTTTCAGGTGCAGCCCCGCGCCCGTCTCGCGGATCGCCTTCCGCATGATGGGGTACAGCGAGAACTTGTCCGACCCGGAGTGCACGCTGAGCTTGAGATCGGCGGGCAGGCCGAACATGCGGACCGCGAACGCGATGACCGCGAGATCCTGCCGGAACTCCTTCTCGAACTGGACCAAGTCGCCGACGTAGTCCACGCCTTTGTTGAAGCGGCCGGTGAACTTCGGAGCGATGGTCTGCACCGGGACGCCTTCGCCCGCCAGCATCGCGAGGATCAGGAGCAGTTCCGGCGGCGTCTGCGGCGAATCGGTTTCATCCATGCTCACTTCGGCGATCACATTCTCGCGGCCCTTTGCCGCCACGATCTTGCGGTAGATCTCGCCTGCGTCCTGCACCGCCTTCAGATACTTGGCCGCGATCCGTTCCACATCCGCGCGGCTGATGGTGAACGCCTCGTCGATGCCGGGGATGCTGACGGAGCCGGTGAGGTCCGCGGCGCGGTCGGCGAACGCCTGCACGGCCTTCGCATCCGCGGGCTGGCCGATCGAATCCGCCACGTCGATCGTGTAGAAGTCGCACGCCGAAAGGAAGCGATCCACGGTGTCCAAGCGGATGTGGTCCGCATCCAGGTGGTAGGGCTTGGTCCAGCCGAGTTCTTTCACGGCGGCGTCGGCCGCGATTCGCACCGTGCCCGGCTCCGAGCCGATGATCGTGTGTTCGCGGTTGGACTTGTTCCAGACGGGGATGACATCGACGCCGTGTTTCGCGGCGAGGATGCAGGCCTGCAGTTGGGCCTTGGCTTGGTGGGCGAAGCGGTCGCCGACGCCGATGGTGAACGGAGAGAGAGCGGGCATGCGGTGGCTCGGAGAATGCAATAGGACACATGAGTCGCACACGACCCATGTGCCCTATTGATTACGAAAGTTCGCTGGCGTGTTCACTTCTTCTCGGGAGCGGGCTCGGCCTTCTTCTCCGCCGGAGCGGGGGCCGGCAGATCGACGGCCGGTGCCGCGGGCAACACCTGCACGCCGCCGCCGAACCCGAACGCCGGCACCGGTTGCGGGTGGATTCCGGGGAAGAACATGTTCGGCTGGGCTCCCGGAAGCGGGCCGTCCGCGTCCGGCCGCAACTTGTCCGCCCGCTCCACGGTGGTGACGAACAGAACGTTGCTCATGCGTACGGCCTTGAGGTCCGCCACTTCCGCGAGCAACCGCACCGCCGTCTCCAAGGGCACGTCTTCGAGCTTGAGTGTGACACCGGCGGTCGCCTTCTCTTTCAGTCGCGGATCGACGACGATGTTGGCCCCCGTCTCTCCGGCGAGTTGCTTCATCATGGTGGCGAACGGCGTCCCGTCGCAGTCCACGGTCACCCGCTGCTTCAACTGTTTCGCGATGAGGCCGTCTTCGGTGGAGATGAACAGCCCCTCGCGGATGAGGCCGAAGCGAAGGTTCATCGGAGCGAGCACGGCCTTCAGCCCGTCTCGCACCTTCACATCCTTCTGCGATACGTTCACGACCGGCATGTCCGGGTTCAGCCCGAACTGCATCAGCGTGTTGTCCACGATGATGGCGGACTTCGTCTTCGCCTTGAGGTCGTTGACCACGTCGTTGAGCGAGCGTCCCTGGTAGGTGAAGTCCGCGGTATCGTCCAAGGCTTTGCGGGCGGCGGCCATGGCGTCGTTGCCCTTGGCGGCGACCGGCATCGGAGCGGCAAACGCGCGTGCGGCCAAGGCCAGCATCAGCCCGGCGGCGGCGAAGCGAAGCATGTTGATCTCCATGGGCGAAGTGTGGGCTGATGATAACCGCGGACCACGCTCAGCAGCAACCGCGGTCGTCAAGCGATCCGCAATCCACGGCAGGTGTCCTCGTAGGTCGCTTCCAGCTCCAGCGGCACCCTCAACTCTTCGTTGAGGTAAAGCGGCAACGTTGGCAACGGTGATCCGACGGCTAACCGATGCTCCCAAGCCTCCACACGCACGCCGCGTCGGCCCGGCCGCGTGCGGCAGGTGACGGCGTAGATCGAGCTGTCCGCGATGGCCGGCTCCTTCGCGCCCAATCGTTCGGCCAGTTCCGCATACAAGTTCGGCTTGAGGTTCGTCACCGTATCAACAATTACGACGCAGACGTTCTGCTGGAGCATGGCATGGCAATTGTCCACAAAAGCGTGGCGGCACTGCGGGCGGTCCTTGTTGCTCGGGCTGACCAGTTCGATGGCGGCGACGAGGGTCTCGCCTTGGTCATAGACTCGAACCTCGTATTCGGCGGGAGTCAATTCTTCGGTTTCGAGAAGAAGGGTGGGCGAGTCCGAGGCCCACGCGGCACCAGTCTCCTCAAAGCAACCTTTCGTCGAGTCTCCCACAGAGTCGTCGCGTTGAAAGGCCGCGATATCAACCTCCACCAGCGTGCCAAGATGAACCGACACTTCGCCCCGGTAGTGGGGTGGGAGTATGGAGTTCAACCGGAATGCGATCGTCGCCGGCCATGCTCCATGTACTGTTTCCCATTTAGGGCGGCGATTCAGGGGCGAACGAAAGTGATCGCGGAGCGGCATCGGATTCTCCTTCCGCCAATTTTACACCATCGCATACCCCTCACTTCACCAATTCGGGCAGGTACTTCACCGGGAGTGTGCCGTGGCTCAGGACGGCCTCGTGGAACTTGCCCAAGTCGAACTTGTCGCCCTGCTTCCGCTGCACGTCCTGGCGGAGGCGGTAGAACGCGGTGCGGCCGACGAAGTACGTCGAGAGTTGCGTGCTGCTCTGTTTCGCGCGGGCGATCTTGCCGACAGCTTCCGCCTCGGTCTGGAAGCCGCGGCCGACCAGCAACTTCATCGCGTCCTCGTCCGTCATGTTGTCGCAGTGCATGCGGTGGTCGAGGATCGCGTTGAGCACCGCGCGGATGTAGAACTTCAATTGGTGCAATCGCAGCGAGAGGTCGCCGTCTCCATATCCTTGGTCGAGCATCATTTGCTCCGTGTACACCGCCCATCCTTCCGCGAACGTTCCGCTCCACAGCACCTTGCGTACGAGGCTCGGGCAGCGGTTCGAGTACGCGAGTTGCACGTAGTGCCCCGGATACGCCTCGTGGATGGTGAGGATTTGGAGCATCGCCGAGTTGTACTCGCGGAAGAACGTTTCGCGGCGTTCAGCACTCCAGTCCGCGGGCGGCGGTGCCACCGCGTAGAGGCTGTCCGCCTTCGGGTCGAGCGGCGGGGCCGGGTTCAGGTACGCCGCCGAGAAGCCGCGCTGGAACTCGGGCATCGGGATGATCTTGCAGGTGTCCGGGTCCGGCAGCGTGAGGATCTTCTTCTCACGGATGAACGCCTTGATCTTGTCGACGGTCTTCTTCGCGTCGTCCACCAGCGTGTCGGGTCGGCCGTGATCCTTGCCGAGTTCGGCGAGTACGTTCGCGATCGTGGTACGCCGGCCTTCGGCATCTTCGGGTGGAAGCGGCTTGCCGGGGAAGAGTTTCGACCAGAGTTGCTTCGCCACGTAGTACATCTCCCGCTCGACCCGGTCGGCTTCCGCCTCGGCGATCTTCACCACTTCGTCCGCCGTCAGGCCCGCGTCCAGTTCCAGTTCGAGCTTCTTGGCGAACTTCTCCTTGCCGAGCCGCCACTCGCCGGTGGACTTGGGCAGAAGTTCCTTCTCGAGCCACGTGCCGTACTCCTTGAGAGCTTTCACCACCTCTTTGCACGGCGTGGCGAGCGGCTCGCTGCCGGGCGTCTCTTTCGCGAACTCCCAGATGTCCTTCTCGTAGAACGCGATCGCGCCGAGGTTGCGTTTGATGGCGATCTCGGTGAGGATCTTCGGCGGGTTCTTCAAGCTCGCCTTGGCGGCGTCGATCACCTTGGGGATGGCGGCGATCCGCTTCGCCGCATTCTGCACGTTCCGTTCGCGCGGCAACGTCGATTGCGTGAACAACACGAACACGCTGTCCGAGATGTACTCGCCGTACACGCGCGGATCGTACTCGAAGCGATTGTCATTCGCGTCTGCCCAAAGCGAGTACTCCATGGAGTGCTTCCAAATCGCAAGATCGATCTTTCCGTCGGTGGAGAGAACGCCGAACGACTTGGCGGCATTTGGAAGGTCGCCGAGCAGATCTTCCGTCCGCTGCCGATCCTTCTTGCGGGCGGCGGGCGAAAGGTCGTCCATGCGGTCGTCGTAATCGTGGTTGCCCTGTTGCGTGGCGTAGACCGGATGCCGCTGGAAATCCTCCTCGAGCATCTGGAGGAAGACTTTGGCGAGTTTGGCATCCGCCGGGTTCTTCGGCGGGTCGGCGGCGGGCACGGCCATGACGACTCCCAGAAAGGGGAGAGCGAGCAGAAAACGAATCATAAGGAACTCCACGAGTTATCCGAGCAATCTCGCGACCCGGCGAGTTGTGTCGTAATGGATTCGCGCGAGGTCTACCGCCTCCGGCGGCTCCGCACCGTAACCGATGCACACCCGCACCGGATAAATGTCGAAGTTCACCAGCGGTTCGGTGGCGCCGAACTTGATCGCCGCGAGGCGGCGTTCCGGTTCGAGTTGCCACACGAGCAAATCCGGCTGCGGGCCGGGCGGCGGGTTCGGCTCCGGTTGGATCACGAGATGCCCGAGGCCCATCTGCACGGGCAGTGCTTTGTCCCACAGGCGGCGGAACTGGTGGTAGAACTCGAGAACCGGGTTCGCGGCCGCGAACCGCGGATTCATCACGTTCAGCGCTTCGATCACGAAGTTGAGAAAGGCGTCGTCCATGGCTGCGGAATAACATACCGAAGCCGCGGGTGACGAGTTGCATTCGCAGACCCCGGCGACCATAATCTCCACCACCTTCTCGCGGGAGCCGACGAGTGATCGAGATCAAGCACCTCTTCACGGAAGAAGTCCTGCTCGTCGTTCCGCAGGAATCGCTGGTCGGAGCGAAGCTTTCCGGCGCAGCGTTGTCGGCCGCCGATCTCGGCGGGCAGGATCTCCAACGGGCCGACCTCCGAGGAGCCGATCTGTCTGCGGCCGGGCTCGCCGGCGCGAACTTGGCCGGTTGCAACCTGCGCGATGCGAACTTGACCGGTGCTTCCTTGATCGGGGCGAATCTGCGCGGGGCGGACCTGCGAGGGGCGAAGCTCGCCGAAGCCGATTTGGCCCACTCCGGATTGGAGGAAGCCGATCTTTCGGATGTCGTGTTGGACGGGGCCAGCCTGATCGGCGCGGAGTTGTCTCGAGCAAGGCTGCAAGGGGCGGATCTTTCCAATTCCCAGATGAAGTATGCGAACCTGACCGGGGCCGAGTTCGACGAACGGACGCAGTTCCCGGCGCTGCTATTCGATCCGGAGTCGCGAGGGGCGGTTCGGGCCGCCGCGGGCGTTCCGCCCGAGCCGGCGCCGCTGGAAGCCGCTGCATGGGACGCGGGGGAGCAAGTGCTCGAGTGCCTGTTCCAACGCGCCTCCGACGCGACTACGCTCTCATTGAGCGTGCGAACCTCCGGCGGGTGGCTGCCGGTAGAGCGGCCGACCGAAGCGCTGGCGGGCTTGGTCGTCCAATCGCTGGCATCGCCCGAGGCGGAAGTGCGGGCCTACCGCGTCGGTCCGGCCGTGGGGTTGATCGTCCGCTCGCGGCGTTGATCGGACGTGCCTTCACCAATCGGTACGCACATCGACTCCGACCATGCCGGCCCGCTTCGCGGCGAGCAGGCCGATGTCCGTGTCCTCGAACACGACGCACGCTTCCGCCGGTACGCCGAGCCGTTTCGCAGCTTCGAGAAACACATCCGGCTCCGGTTTGTGCCGCTCCGTGTCCTCGGCCGTCACCATCGCATCGAACCACTCGCGGATCCTCAAAGCGTCCAAGGTGCGGGTGACGGTTTCGCGGTAGCCGCCGCTGGCGACGGCGATCGGCAGGACGCCGCGGTGCCGTTCGGCCACGGCAATCACTTTGGGCATCGGCTTGACCGCGTGCATGTTCACCAGGAACGCGTTCTCCTTCTCGATCACCATGGCGTTCACGTCGGTCACCGGTACGCCGTGCTCCTTCGAGAGGATGCGGATGATCTGCGCGGTGGGGACGCCGCCGAGTTCGTAGAAGCGGGATTCGGGGAATGGAATGCCGTGGCGTGTGAGCATCGCGGTCCACGCGACGTAATGCACGGGCATTGTGTCCGCGAGCGTGCCGTCGCAATCGAAGATGAGGCCGCGCGTGCCGGCAGGCGGAGTCCACAAGTTCATGCGGTTGAGGTACGGCGGCCCGCGGCAGACAACAAGTGCGGCCCATGGTAGGATGCCGGAGTTACAAGGAGACGGCGATGAGTGTGGTGACCGCACCGAAGCTCATGACGGCGGAGGAGTTCCTCGCGCTGCCGGACGACGGAGTCGAACGGTGGCTGATCGGGGGGGAACTGCGCGAGAAGCGGGACACCGACATGACGATGCGCAACAAGTCGCATTCGATCACCGAGGCCCGCGTGGCTCGAATTCTCGGCAACTGGGTGGAAACCCAGCCGAAGCCGCGCGGCGAAGTCGTGTGCGGCGAAGCAGGCTTTCTGTTGCGTCACGATCCGGGTTCGATCACGGCGGGCGTCGATGTCGCGATCATTTCGGCGGCGCAGGCGGATCGACGTTCGCCGAACCCGAGCTTGGTCGAAGGCCCGGCGCTGATGATCGCCGAGATCAACTCGCCCTACGACACGACCGAGGAAATCGCGGAGCGGGTCGAGGAGTATCTCGAGTGCGGCGTACCGCTCGTGTGGGTGATCAACCCGTATTCGCGCACCGTGATCGTGCATCGCCCGGACGATGAGGCCTTGGCGCTCGATGTCCGCGATGAACTCGACGGCGGCACGGAGTTACCGGGCTTCCGGTGCAAGGTTTCGGAACTGTTTCGGTGAACTTGGAACGCCTCGCGGGAGCGATCAGGATGTGGAGTGAGTTCCACCGCCGAGTGTCGTCGTGTTGATTTTGCGCGGGCCTGCCGGGCAGGTCCGAAAAATTGTGTTCTGCTCCACTGGTACGGCGCTGGTCGCCGCCATCGACAACGGCATCGCCTTCTTCCGCACGCTGGATCGGAGCAAGCCGCAGAAGATCGACCAGTACTGCTATGCGGACATGGAGATCGCCGACGCGGATCGAACGCTGTTCCTGCCGGAGCACGGAGGCCTGAGAAGCATCGACTTGGCGACGGGAGCCGTGCGCAAGTTTCGACTCGCCACAACCCGGATGGCACGCATCGCCGGCACTCGCGATGCGAGACAGTTCGTGATCGGCCAACCCAGCGACCCGAAGAACCTCGGATACGTGTCGTTACGATCCTGCTCGGATCCGGCCAGTCCGGTTTGGCACCAGGCCTTGGACCGCAGTTGGATCAAGCGCGTGCTTCTCCACGAAGGCCGGGACGAGGTCCATTGCATGGTTCAGAACGGTCATCCGTTTCCGACCGAGTTCTGGTTCGAGACGTTCTCGCTCTCGACCGGCAAGGAGATCCGGCGGTCCGACTTGCTCGCGGAAGAGCACGACGACGACGGTGTGCTTTCGCCCGATGGTGAATGGCTGGCAACCTTCCGCATGACCCGGATCAGCGTGTATCCGACATCAACGGCGTTCACGCAACCCACCATCGTGAAGAACACCGGACGGCCGAGCTACACCTCCATCGCCTACCACCCGTCCGGTCGCTTCCTTGCCGCCACGAGCAATGACACCACCGTGAAGCTGTACGACACCGCCACTTGGCAACTCGCCCGCACCTACTCATGGAACATCGGTCGGTTGCGGAGCATCGCGTTCTCGCCGGACGGACTGCTCGCCGCTGCGGGAAGCGACACCGGCCGCATCATGGTCTGGGATGTGGACGAATGACTGCGTCTGCTTCTGCCGAGAATTCATCTCACGCCTGATTTTCCTGTTGGGGCGGATTTTCCACGCAGACGGCCGGAATTTCTCGCCACGGCCGAAAATGTGACCTACACTCGATGTGGCGTCTGTACCGATCCTGCCGCCTTTGCCCATAAGGAACGTTGGCTCATGGCCACACCCGTGCCGACCGCTGCTCCCGAAACCGTTCTCCCGCCGCTGGTTGCGAAAACTTTCGGTGAACCACGCTTCCATACCGATGGCGACATCGCGGCCATCGCCTTCGCCGTGGATGGCTCGCTCCGGTCCATCGACGAGGCGGGAATCCTTCGGCATTGGGCCGCGGACGGCAAGCTGCTCGCCCGGCACTTCCTTTCCGATCTGGAGACGCTCTGGTGCTTCGGCCCGAATGCCAAGCTCCTCGCCAGCGGGAACGACGACCTGCTTCTCTGGGACGCGGGCACCGGCCAATTGCTCCGCCGCCTCGAACAGGATTCGTGGGTGACGGCCCTCGCGTTCAGCCACGACGGCCGCACCCTCGCCAGCGGGCACGACGACGGCACGGTCCGATTCTGGGACGCCGCCACCCAGAAGTTGCTCGGTGAAATCACGGCTCATCCGAAGAGCATCTCGGCGATCGCGTTCGCCCCGGCCGGCGACGTGCTCGCCACCGCCGGCGAAGACCGCACCGTCCGCGTGTGGGACGCTTACTCCCACAAGCAACGGGCCAATCTCACGAGCCACACCGATCGAATCCCGTCCCTCGCGTGGAGCCCGGACGGCGGCCTGCTCGTGTCCGCCGGGTGGGACACCTCCGCCCGCGTGTGGCAGTCTTCGCAGACGGAACCGCTGATGCTGCTGAACAGCCACGCGGACCAAGTTCACACCCTGGCTTACAGCCCGGACGGCAAGTTTCTCGCTTGCGCCGATTCGGACTTCGACATCTACTTGTGGTCCGACGCCGCCACGGCGAAGGTCGGGCACGTGCTCCGGGGCCACAACGATGAGATCCGCACGCTCGCGTTCAACGCGGACGGCACGAAGCTGGCCAGCGCCGGCGCCGACCGCGTGATTCACATTTGGGATGTCCGCGACGGCAAACTCGTGGCCGGCCCGAACCCGAAGGGCAAGCACTCCATCGCCGTGATCCCCGGCGAACGGACGCGGCTCGCCAGCACCGGAGCTCCCACGGTTCGCGTCTGGGACGTGGAATCGGGTGAAGAGGAAGCGCCGACCGGCTTGTGTGCCGCGTTCTCGGTCGCGGCCAGCCCGAACGGCCAATGGCTCGCCATCGGCGGCACGGATCATTTCACGCAACTCTGGAACGCGAAGGACGGCGTGCTCGTCGCGTCATTCGAAGCGACCAAGCCGCCGATCAGCGCGGTCGCATTCTCGCCGGATTCGACCCGTCTCGCCCACACGAGCCCGGCGGACGGCCTCGTGTGGATCTGGAACTGCGCCACCGGCGAACCGGACCTCATCCTGATCGAAGCGGCGGATGGCTGCACGCTCGAAGACGTGTGCTGGCACCCGAGCGGCGAATGGGTCTTCTGCGGCGGCATCGATTATCTCTCCACCGGCGAACGCGACGGAGCCGTGGCCGTGTGGGACCTCGCGACCAAGAAGAAGGTTTTCACGCTGGACACGGGTGTGTACGCCGTGGCGTGCGACCCCGCGGGCCGCTACCTCGCCGGGGCCGGCCTCAACGACAGCATCTATCTGTGGGATTTGGAAACTCAGGAAGTCGTGTTCCAACTCGAAGGGCACCAGCAAAAGGTGAACGCGGTCGCGTTCGATCCGAGCGGCAGCTATCTCGTCAGCGGGGGCGACGACGGCACGGTTCGCGTCTGGGATGTGCTGAGCGGGCGGCTCCTGGTCGTACGCGAGTTCGATTCGCCGGTGCAGTCGTTGGCGTTCAGCAGGGGCGGCCGCGACCTCTTCCTCGGCAACGGCAACACCACCTGCCACCAGACCGACTTCCGCAAATTGTTGGAAGAGTGAATGGCGTGCGGACGCAGTCGCGGCCACAATGGTCCGGCATGAACCAGAACTTGGTCACGATCGCGACGTTCGACCAAGCGGCCAAGGCGCGGCTCGCCCAGAACACGCTCGCGGAAGCGGGCATTCGCGCGGCAGTGGCCGACGAGGCCACTGTCGCCATGGATTGGCTCCTCGGCAACGCCATCGGGTGGATCAAGGTTCAAGTCTTGGAGGAAGACGCCGAGCGGGCCGTGGCGGAACTCGAACGGACGTTTGGCGAACACGGAGAAAAGCTCGAACCGGTGGACCCCGAGGCTTTGGCGCGGGAGGCGCTCGAGTCCGAACTCGAAGACGTTTCTCCGGCCGAGCAGGCCTACCGCGAGAAGCCCTCCGTCATCCCCGTGCCGGAGGAGACTGAGGATTCCCGAACCGAACGCGAGCAGTGCGCTCGCCGCGCCTTTCTCGCGGCACTGTTCGGCCTCGTGGTGCCGATCATTCTCTTCTACGCGATCTATCTGCTGCAGAATGTGGCCTTCTCCGAAGGCCGGCTTGGGAACCGGGCGCGGCAGCAGGCTTGGGTCGCCTTCGTGATGCTGGCGATCGGCATGGTCGCTTGGTGGTGCTGGGTCTTCATCACTCCAAGCGAATTCTTCAACATCTTCTGAACAGCCTTGTAGTGGAAGTCGTGCGACTTCCGTCGTGGCCAGACACGGAAGTCGCACGACTTCCACACAAATACGCTCCACAAGCACGAAACCGCTCCATCGGTTGAGCTATGCCTCTTCTTGAGCCGCGGGCTTCTCCGTCTCTCGCAACTTCGGTTCGATCAACACTTTCGCTACGAGCGTAACCAGCGCGAGCAGCGTGAGCACGGAGGCGAGTGCGAACGCGGCCGGGATGCCGTTCTCGCCCGGTGTGTCGAACAGTTTCTGCACCTGAATCGGGATCGTATCCGTCTGGCCGCCGATACGGCCGGACACCACGTACACGGCGCCGAACTCGCCCATCGCGCGGGCGTTGCACAGGATCACGCCGTACAGCAGGCCCCACTTGATGTTCGGCAGCGTGACACGCCAGAAGAGTTGCAGGCCGCTTGCGCCGAGGCTGCGGGCCGCCAGTTCCTCTTCGGGCCCGATCGCCTCCATCACCGGAATCAGTTCGCGGGCCACGAACGGGAACGTGACGAACGCCGTGGCCAGCACGAGCCCCGGCGGCGCGAAGATCACCTTGTACCCGTGCTCCTTCAGCCATTCTCCCAGCGGTGCGTTTACGCCGAAGATCAGCACGAAGAGCAACCCCGCGACGACGGGCGACACGGAAAACGGCAGGTCGATCAGAGTGACGAGGATGCCCCGGCCGGGGAAGCGGAAGCGAGCGATCGCCCACGCGGCGGCGATGCCGAACACCACGTTCATCGCCACCGCGAGCGGTGCCACCACCATTGTGAGAAACACCGCGTGGCGCGTGTCCGCGTTGTTGAACAGGTTGTCGAAGTACGTGCCGAGCCCGCGCGAGAATGCGTAGTGGAATACGGCCACGAGCGGGATCGCGACCAACACACCGACGATGGCGTAGGTGAAGCCCGTGAGCGCGAAGCGGACGGGCCACGGATCGGAACGTTTACCCATGGCGTTGGCTCCATCGTTCCAAGCGGTTGATCAGGGCCAGCAGCAGGAATGAGATCGCGAGCAGTACCACGGCGATGGCCGCGGCCTCGGCGTACGCGTACTCCTCGAGCCGCGACACGATCAGCACCGCGGCGATCTCCGTCTTGAACGGCATGTTGCTCGAGATGAAGATCACCGAGCCGTACTCGCCGAGCCCGCGGGCGAAGGCCAGCGCGAAGCCGGTGAGTGCGGGCGGAATCAGCGTCGGCAGCAGCACGCGGCGGAACGTCTGCCAGCGGTTCGCGCCGAGCACCGCCGCCGCTTCCTCCACCTCTTCATCCAGATCGGCCAGCACCGGTTGCACCGTGCGGACGACAAACGGAAAGCCGGTGAACACCAACACAAGGATGATGCCGAGCCGCGTGTACGCCGCTTCAATGCCGAGCGGCACGAGGAACTGGCCGAGCCAGCCGTTCTCCACATACAGGCTGGCGTACACCAACCCCGCGACCGCGGTCGGCAGCGCGAGCGGCACATCGACCAGCGCATCCACGAAGCGCTTGAGCGGGAACTCGTAGCGAACAAGCGTCCACGCCACGACGAGGCCGAGGAACACGTTCGCCAGTGCGGCGACGAACGCGACGCCGAACGTGAGCTTGTACGCGGCCACCGCGCGTTCGTTCCAAACGGCCGCGACGAATTCGCTCCACGACAACGACGACGCCTTCAGCGCGCACGCCGCCAGCGGGATGAGCACGAGCACCGAGAGGTAGAACACGGTGTACCCGAGCCCCAAACGGAACCCGGGTAGTGCGCGTCGACTGACACCGGACATCGGAACTCCGCAGTAGGGTGGGTCGAAGCGTGCGCAGCACGCGAGGCCCACCGAGCACGTTCACGGTGGGCCTCATGTGCTGCGCACATTTCGACCCACTACGGTCAACACTCATTTCTTGGAATAGATTCGATCGAACTCTCCGCCCTCGGCGAAGAACCGCTTCTGAACGTCGTCCCACTTCTTCGACGGCACCATGTCGATCGCGCGGCGCAGGTCCATGTCCGGGAACGTGGCGCGGTGCCGGGCGAAGACCTTCGGGTCGGTCGGCCGGTGGAAGTTCTTCGCGATGATCTCCTGCGCCGGCTCCGTGTACAAGAACTTCATGTACGCCTCGGCCACGGCACGGGTGCCCTTTCGGTCCACGTTCTTCTCCACGATCGCGACGTGCGGCTCGGCGAGGATGCTCTGCTTCGGATACACGATCTCCAGTTTCCCGCCGGACTCTTGCACTTCGAGATGGGCTTCGTTCTCCCAAGTAAGGTGAACGTCGCCGATGTTCTTGTTGGCGAAGGTCATGGTTGCGCCGCGGGCTGCGGCGTCGAGCACGGGTACGTGCGTGAACACACCCTTCACGAACTCGCGGGCCTGCTCCTCGCTGCCGCCGCGCCATGTGACGGAACCCCACAGCGCGAGGAAGCTCCACTTGCCGTTGCCGGACGTCTTCGGATTCGGCGTGATGACGGCCACGTCCTCGCGGGCGAGGTCGGACCAATCGCGGATGTTCTTCGGGTTCCCCTGCCGCACCACCATCACGATGGTGGAGATGTACGGCAGCGATCGGTTGGGCAGCTTGGATTCCCAGCCGTCGTCCATGAGCTTGGCTTTGCGGATCATGTCCGTGTCGGTGAAGAGCGCGAGCGTGGCGACATCCGCGTCCAATCCGTCCACAATGGCACGGGCCTGGCTGCCGGAACCGCCGTGCGACATGCGAATGGTCGGCTTCGCGTTCTGGCGGGCTTCCTGATCGCGGATGAAGGCCGCGTTCATCTCGCGCCAGAGTTCGCGGGTCGGGTCGCAAGCCACATTCAAAATTTCGACGCCGGTGGACTCCGCCTGCACGCCCGAAGCCACGACCCAAACCGCGGCCGCAATCAGATAGAGGCCGAGCCCGATCAGTAACACTCTGGCCCACATGGAGTTATCCCCACGAACGAAAACGGGGCATAAACATCACTTAGTTTCTCAATTTACTATATCAATCGGCTCGCGGGAGGCCATCTTTCACTCGAAAGCCCGAATCCGCTCTAAGCTGCACTCATGCCGTCCGACGCCGAACCATTCCTGCAACGGATTCGCGCCTTCCCGGACGACGATGCCCCGCGTCTCATCTATGCGGACTGGCTGGACGAACAAGGCGGGCGCGAATCGGATCGCGCCGCGTTCATCCGCATCCAAGTCGCTCTCGCTTCGCTTCCGGCGGATGACGTACGCCGCCCCGGTTTGCTCGTCGCCGAGCGGGACCTGCTCGACGCCCATCGTGCGGATTGGGAAGCCCCGGTGCGCGGGCTTGGCACCGGGCCCGTCTTCCGGCGCGGGTTTGTGGAAGAAGTGAAGGTTGCCGCCAAGCAGTTTCTGCGGCACGCGGATGAACTCTTTGCGGCCGGGCCGATCCGTCACATTCACCTGCTCGATGTCGGCCACGCCCTCGATGCCGTGACGGAGTCGCCGTTCCTCGGGCGGCTCACCGCGCTCACGGTCTTCGCCCAGCACGCGGGAGAAGCTCTTGCCCGCGGCATCGCCCGTTGCCCGCATCTCGCGGGGCTTCAATACCTGAACCTCGGCCGCAACCGGCTCGAGGACGACGCGGCGAGCCATCTCGCCGGCTCGCCGCATCTCACCAACCTCGTCGAACTGGATCTTTCGGAAAACGAGCTGTCCGAGTCCGGCGGACGGAACTTGGCCGCATCCCTGACGCTGGGCAACGTGAAACGGTTGGAACTGCGTCACAATCCGCTCGGTCCCGGCGGCGCGGAAGCGCTCAGCGGATCCGAACGACTCACATCCCTGGAGTATCTCGGCCTCGGCGGCGCGGGCCTCGGCGTGCCGCGGCTCCACGCCCTGCACCGAACCTCGGACTTGCTCCGCATCCCGTGCCTGGACCTCACCGGGAACCAACTCGGGCCCAATGGACTGAAGGCAATCCTGAACCGCGCGGCGAACGAAGCCGTGAGGCTGCGCGAACTCGACCTCAGCCATAACGAACTGGGTGAGGCCGGAGCCCGCGTGCTGGTCGAGTGCCGTTCCTTGAAAGATGTGCAGGTGCTTCGCTTGGCCGGTTGCGGCATTACGGACGACGCCGCACGCTTGCTCGCCCAAGCGCCGGTTTTGAACAAGCTGGTCGCCCTCGACTTGGCGAACAACCCGGTGAACGACCCCGGCTTCCGCGGCTTCCTCGACTCGCAGCATCTTCGCAGCCTGCGAACGCTCACGGTGCCGCTCGGCGTGTCGCCGTGGATGCAAACCGCCCTGCAACATCGCTTTCCACAAGGCGTTTCGCGGTGAGGTCAGTTCCGGGCGATCTGTGCGATGGTCTCGGACAGGCTCTTTCCGATGCCGGGCACGCGTTCCAAGGCCTTCGGCCCGCCGGTGTTCACGAGTTGGCTCACGTCCGTTTCCAGACCCATCACGGCGAACGCGGCTTGACGGAACGCCCGGACACGGTACAAGTTGTCGCCGTTTCCGGCGAGTTCGCGCGCCCGCTCCCGCAACCGGTTCGCGATGTCGAGGTTGGTCATGGCTCGTCCTCCTGCCGCGACGGGGCTCCTCATGTATTGAGTGAAGCACGCCGGCGGGAGGTTCACAATCTCAGCAGCAGGAATTCCCGATGGCCGGCTTCCGCATGCACATCACGGTTTCGACGGTGCTCGGCGTCGGGGTCGGAGCCGCGGCGGTGCAGCCGCTCGGGTTCGGCACCGATGCCGCGATCCTGGCCGCCGGGCTCACCGCTGTCGGCGGCATGCTTCCGGATCTGGACTCGGACTCCGGCATCCCCATCCGCGAGATGTTCGGACTCGCCGCCGTGGTGCTGCCGCTCACGCTCATTCCGAAGTTGTTGCACCTGCATCTCTCGCAGGAAGCGATTCTCGCGACGCTGCTCTTCGGCTACCTCGTGATCCGCTACCCGGTGGCGAAGCTGTTCAAGCACTTCACGGTGCACCGCGGGATGTTCCACAGCATCCCCGCACTGCTGATCTCCGGCCTGGTGGTGTACCTCGGCTACCACAGTCCGGACGTGCGGTTGCGCCTGCTCCTTGCCGGCGGCGTCATGATCGGCTTCCTCTCGCACCTCGTGCTGGATGAGATCTACTCCGTGGACTTCCGCGGCATGAAGGTGAAGCTGAAATCGTCCGCGGGAACGGCGGTGAAGTTCATCTCGCCCTCGATGCCCGCCACGACCCTCTGCTACCTGATCCTCGGTTCGCTCGGCTACCTCGCGTGGATGGACTTCAAGGCGGACCACACCGTGCAAGCGAACACCACCGCCGCAGCGACCGTGGCACCGGGCGCGAACCCGATCCGCCGCTGACTCCTCCGTTGGACTCCCGCCAAGCGCCTGCTACTTTGAACATCCCCGGCGAGGAGCCCACGTGGACATCGCGATCGTCGATTACGGCATGGCCAACCTGCGGAGCGTGCAGAAGGCCTTCGAACGCGTCGGATTCGCGGCCGAGATCACGTCCGACCCCGCGATCATTTCCGCCGCGAAGAAGCTCGTGCTGCCCGGCGTCGGCGCGTTTCGCGACGCGATCGCCCGCCTCCGCGAAACGCACCTCGACCGCACCATCTTGGACTTCATCCACACCGGCCGCCCGTTCCTCGGCATCTGCCTCGGCATGCAGATGCTCTTCAGCCGGAGCCTCGAAGACGGCGAGCACGCGGGGCTCGAACTGTTCGCCGGCGACGTGGTCCGCTTCCCGCACATTCCGGGCCTCAAGGTGCCACACATGGGGTGGAACACGCTGAAGCTCGGCGCGAACCCGTGCCCGCTCTTCGCCAACCTGCCGCCCGACCCCGCGGTGTACTTCGTTCATTCGTACTTCGCCGTGCCGAAGGATCGCAGCATCGTTTCGGCCGAAGCCGAGTATCCGGATCCGTTCTGTGCCGCCGTGTGGAAGGACAACGTCTTCGCGACGCAATTCCACCCGGAGAAGAGCCAGGATGTCGGCATGGCGATGTTGAAGAACTTCGCTTCGCTGTGATGCCGGAACCGCGCGAGGAATGGCACTTCGACACGCGGCACATCGGCCGCCTCGTTCTCGTGTTCGATGAACTGGAGAGCACCAACGACACGGCGAGCCGCCTCGAGCCGCCCGCGTCGATCGTCGCACTGCATCAAACGGCGGGCCGCGGGCGGTTCGGTCGCGTGTGGCGGAGCCGACCCGGTTCCGCACTCTTGCTCTCGGTGGCGTTTCAGCCGCCTGCGGAACTGCGGCGGCCGAGCGTGCTCACCGTGTGGGCCGCGGTCGCGGTCGCGGAGGCCGTGCAGCGGATCAGCGGGCTGGATGCCGCCATCAAGTGGCCCAACGATCTGCTCGTGAGCGGTCACAAGATTTGCGGCATCCTCATTGAACAAAGCGCGGCCACGGTCGTCGGCATCGGCTTGAACCTGAACCAGACGCGTGAGGAGTTCGATGCCGCCGGACTGCCGATGGCCGCGTCGCTCGCTTCACTGTCCGGAGCCGACGTGGAGTTGAAAGCCGCCGCGGAGGCCGTGCTGCGTTCGCTCGATGAGGAATATCAGTCACTTCTCGCCGATCGCGCTCGTGTCGAGGAGAAGTGGCGGGCCCGCACCGGGCTGATGGATCGCGAGGTGGAAGTCGAACGCTCGGACGGTTCGCGACTGAGCGGCACGCTCGTTCGCCTCACGTTCGACGACGTGGAACTGGACACCGCCTCCGGCCGCGTGCGACTCGCGCCGGAGATGGTGGAGCATATCACGGCTTGCCCGGCGGTGTCGTGAGGTCCGGCTTCGGAGCGTGCGGGTAATCGACGGGTTGATAGCGGATCATCAACTCCGGCGTGTCGAGTTTCTTCTGCCCCCGGCTCAGCGACGTGATCGCGCGATCGAGAATGCCGCTGGTGAGCAGCGTCCGTTCCACCGGGTACGCCGGCGTCCCCGTGTGCATCATCCGCTCGATGCCCTTCAGCAGATACGCGAAGTGCGGGTAATGCGGCTCCGGGCGTTCCTCGAACCGAGTCGCCTGCGGCTTTTCGCCCTTCACCTTCCACGCGACCGCATTCCCCACCGTGGAGAAGCCGAGCATCACGACCGCGCCCAGAAAACCATCCGCATACTCGAAGAGGAACAATGCCGCGTCCTTGTCCGTGCGTACGTTCGCACCCGGCTTCACTTGGATGCGGGCGAACGCGGCTCGGAACAATTCCTTGTTCACGACGCCGCCGTCGATCGCCTTCCACATCGCGTCGCCCTTGAGACACTGCACGGACTTCACACCGGTCTCGCCGCCCTTCCGCCGTTCGACCATGCATTGGAAACATTCCAAGGCGTGGCTGCCGTAGATGTCCAGTCCGTCGTAGCCGATGCCGACCGCGGCTTCGACTTCCGCCCCGAACGGGATCGCGGCATCCGGCTGGCGGAAACTCACGGGCAGCGACGACCCCGCCATGAACGGGATCTTCAGTTCCTTCGCGCGGTCGTACATCCACTTCGCATCCGTCCACGCCGGCCCGAGGTGTTTGTCGTTGAACACGGGGATCGGCTTCTTCGATTTTTCGATGGTCGCCGCGATCTCGGTGAAGAAGCGGCGTCGCGGATACAGGTGCTGGCCGAGTTCATTCCAAGGGTACTCGCCGTGTTCCCCGATGCTGATGACGCCGTCCACCGCGACGGTGTCGCCGCCGAGGGTGATCGCCTTCGCGATGCTATCGAAGATCGGCACCTTGTGCTTATCGGCCATCGGTCGGGCGCGATCTTTCCCGCCGCCGATGAACTGGTCCACATACATGGACGCCAGCCTGAGCGCGGGGCCCGCGCCGCCGTCCTGCTTCCACCCTTCGAGGATCTTGCCGACCAGCACGTCGGCGTGCGACCCCGACTGATACTCGGTGATGATCGCGGCCACCCGTTTGGGTTTCGGCTCCGTGGCGAACAGGCTCGCCGAGCCGAGTGCGGCCAAGGACAGAATCGATTCGCGGCGAGTGGGCAGTGGCATGTCGCGCTCGGCGGAGGCGGGCATCGGGATGATACGGATCGGTTCAGCGCCGATCCATTCGCACCAGTAGTTCGTGGACCAGCCACAACACCACTGCCAAAGCCGCGGTTCCGAGTGTGAGGGCTTCCAACCCCGCGGCTTGGGCGAGCAATCCGAGCAGGCCCGGAATCGCGGCCGCGCCGATCATTGCGGCCCCCACTTGGAAGCCGATCGCGTGGGCGGACAAAGCAGTCCCCAATCGCTGCGGCGTCCGCGTCATGAGGCACGGATACACCGGCGCGAATCCGATTCCGACCAAGACCAAGCCCGCGAAGGAGGCAACGGGCGGCAGCGGCAGAGCGAACAGCACGGCACCGCCGACCGCCGCCAGCAGGCAGAGCCGCAGCAGTCGATCCAGGCCGATCCGTTCGGCCACGAACCCGAAACCGATCCGGCCGGCGCCGATGCTTCCCCAATAGACACCGACCGCGACCCCGGCCGCACCGGCGCTTACGCCTCGCGATTCCGTGAGCACGGTGAACGTCCATTGGCTCAGCGCCGTTTCCACTCCGCAATAAACGAAGAAGACGAGCATGTGGAGTAGAACGCCTGCGTGCCGCATCGCGTCGCGCATGCGCAGCGGCGCGGTCGTGGCGGTGTCGTCCTGGTCCGCTTCGCCCCACATCGGCCGCGTGGCCAGGAACACCGTGGCCAAGGCCAGCATCGCGATGCCGACCGAAGCGTATCCCGTTCCGTAGGGGTGACCGGTGGTGAGGATGCCAGTCATGAGCAGAGGACCGAGCATGGCCCCGAAGCAATAGCACGCGTGCAGCCAGTTCATGTGCCGGGCGGACATGTGATGCGCGGCGTAGCTGTTGAGGCCGGCATCGATCGCGCCGGAGCCGAACCCGTGGAACAATTCGCAAGCCACGAAAAGAATCCAGAACGGCGCGAAGGCGAAACCGAGTTGCGCGGCCGCGACCACGGCCGTGCTTCCGGCGAGCAGCAGCCCGATTCCCAAAATGCGGGTCAGCGTTCCGGCGAAGAAACTGGTGAGGAAGTAGCCCGTTCCGGCGGCGGCGAACGCCAGCCCGATCGCGCCCTGCGGCAGGTCGAAGCGATCCCGCACGGACGGCCACGCCACGCCGAGCACCGCGTCCGGCATTCCGAGGCTCACGAAGCCGACGTACGCGAGCGCGATCAGTAACAAGCGAGGGCGCGGCCGGCCGGTCGAATTCATCGCACCCTCCACCGGTACAATACAGTGTCGTTCCCCAGTCATCTCTCCGGGGTGCAGGCATGGCGCTCACTGCCGCTCAGGTCGCCGAGCAGAAGAAGCAGGTCGAGGAACTGATCGCCGGATCGGACGTCGGCTTTGCGAAGGCGTTGTTCTTCGGCAAGTTCAAGGGCGAACTGCTGTTCCCGTATCCCGCTTTGCCGCAGGCGGAGGCCGCCCGCGCGGCCGAGCAGGCGGCCAAGGTGAGGGCGTACGCCGAGCAGCACATCGACGCCGCGAAGATCGACCGCGAAGCGCTCATCCCGGACGACGTGATCGCGGGCCTCGCCAAGTTGGACGTGTACCGGCTCACGATTCCCACCGAGTTCGGCGGGCTCGGCTTCAACCAGCAGATGTACCTGAAGACGATGGAAGTGCTCGGCGGTCACGATTCCAGCGTCGCGGTGTTCGTGAACGCGCACCATTCGATCGGCGCCCGCGCCCTGCTTCTCTTCGGCACCAAGGAACAGCAAGCGAAATGGCTGCCCGGTCTGCTCGACGGCACGAAACTGTGCGCGTTTGCGCTCACGGAACCGGACGCAGGATCGGACGCGGGGAATGTGCAGACGATGGCGACACCCGCGGCCGACGGCTCGGGCTACATCCTGAACGGCACCAAGCACTACATCACGAACGGCGGCATCGCGGACGTGCTCACCGTGATGGCCCGCACGCCCGCGCCCACACCGGAGAAACCGGACGCAACCAAGATCACCGCGTTCCTCGTGACTCCGCAGATGGAAGGCTTCGAAGTGGTGGAAGCTCGCGCGGAGAAATGCGGCATCCGCGGCACCGCCACCGGCAAGTTGCGATTCACCAACATGCGCGTACCCAAGGAGAACGTGCTCGGCCCGGTGGGCAAGGGGCTCAAGGTCGCGCTCACGGTATTGGACTTCGGCCGCACCACGTTCGGCGCGAGTTGCACGGGCCACGCGAAGGCATGCCTGAAAGCGATGATCGACCACGCAAAGCGCCGCGTGCAGTTTCAACAGCCGCTGGCCGAGTTCCAACTCGTTCAGAAGAAGATCGCATTCGCGGCGGCCCACACGTTCGCGATGGAAGCCGCGACCGCGCAGTGCGCCGCGTTCATCGACCGCGGCTTCGAAGATTACATGCTCGAGACCGCAATCCTCAAAGTGTTCGCCACCGAGCACCTTTGGACGATCGTGAACGACACGATCCAGGTGTGGGGCGGCAAAGGCTACTTCTGCGACCAGCCTCTGGAGCGCTGGATGCGGGACGCGCGAATCAACACGATCGGCGAAGGCGCGAACGACGTTCTCAAGGCGTTCGTCGCGGTGGTGGGGTGCCGCGGGCCGGGCGAGTATCTGAAGGGCCTGCGGGACGACATGCTCGGCGGGCGGTGGAGCTTCCGCAAACTCGGCGCGGCCCTCGGCGTCGGGGCGAGTTTGGTCGTGCCGTGGGCCACCACGGGCACACCGGACGTGCCCGTGAAATCCGCATCCCTTCGCGACGAAGCCGCCGCCTTGGGCAAGCTTGTGCGCGAGTTCGGGCTCAAGCTGCCGCACGTGTTCCTGGATCTGAAGGATGAAGCGAAGTTCGTGCAGGCGCAACTGATTCACGAACGCATCGCGGACATCGCGATCGATCTTTACGTCTCGAGTTGCGTGCTGAGTCGGCTGGATTCGCTGCCGGCGAACGACCCCGACGCGCCGGCCGGGCACTACTTCCTGAAGATGGCGTTTCGCCGCATCAAGGAGCGGTTCGCGGCGTTGGACGACCACGACGACGCAGCCTGCGTGGACGCTGCGAAGTTCGCCTTGGCCAGGAATTGATGAGCGGCTCTTCACCTCTCCCCGACGGGGAGCGGGTGACGAATCACGCGCCGCGAAGGGCGTCGAGTGCGGCACCGATGTCCGGCGACTTCATCAGCGACTCGCCCACCAGCACCGCGTGCACGCCGCCGGACTGCAACTTCACCAAGTCCGCGTGCGTGCGGATGCCGCTCTCGCCGACCACGATGCGGTCTTCAGGGATCTTTGCCGCCAATTCGATCGTGTGTTCCAGCCGCGTCACGAACGTGCGCAAGTCGCGGTTGTTGATGCCGATCACCTTCGCGCCGCAGTTCAGCACGCGGGGCAACTGATCCGCGTCGTGCAGTTCCACGAGGGTGTGCAGGCCGATCTCGTCCGCCGCCCGCTGCAACTTCGCGAGTTCATCCCCCGGGAGGCACTCGGCGATGAGCAGAGCCGCATCCGCGCCCGCGGCCCGCGCTTCAAGCAATTGATATCGCTCGAGGATGAAGTCCTTCCGCAGCACGGGCACGGCCACCGCGGCATGAATCGCCGTGAGATACTTCAGCCGGCCTTGGAAGAACGGTTCGTCCGTGAGCACGCTGATCGCGGCCGCGCCGTGCTCTTCGTACGCGGTGGCGATCAGCACCGGGTTGAAGTCCTCGCGGATGATGCCGGCGGACGGCGACGCTTTCTTCACCTCCGCGATCACGTTGACGCGGCCCGGTTGGCCGACCGCGGCGGTGAAGTCCCGCGTCGGCGGCAGGTTCGCGATCGCCCGCACCAAGTCCGCCTCGGATCGCTCCGCTTTCGCGGCCTCGATCGTGACCCGCTTCGCCGCCACAATCTCATCGAGAATCGTCGACATGCATTCAGGGTAGCGGGCGAAGTGCCGCGGGAAATGACTCATGGGACGGAAAGGCCGCTGCGGCCTCACCGTCCCATGAATGAGGTCGCGGGTTCCGGCCCGCAGCCTCGCCTCTTCTCGCCGGCCCCACATCGTGGCACCGAACACCCGAACAAAAGCAAGCTGCGTGCCACTCGCGAAAAACGCTGCATTCCAAGCGATTTCACATGCGGAATTCCGGGACCGTGTAGCTTTTACAAGTCCCCGGGCAGGAACTACCGGCAATCACTTCACGAGAACCACTCGCACATCCATCACGTTGGTGCCGGTGAGCCCGCAGCGGATCAAGTCCCCGGTTTGATCGAAGAACGGATACGCGTCGTGCCGGCGGAGATGCTCTTCGAGCGGGAGCGTGGCGCGGTCGAGGGTGGATGCATCGGCCATCGCGCCGGCCGCATCGGTGGGCCCGTCCTCGCCATCGGTGCCGCCGCTGAGCACGCACACGCCTTCCATACCGGCGCGGCCCAACTTCGCGAGCAACGCGAGAACGAACTCTTGGTTGCGGCCGCCCTTCCCGGAGGCGGTGCCGAGCGTCACGGTCGTTTCACCACCGATCAGGATGCAGGCGGGGGCGGCAAGCGGCATCGCATCGCGGCGGACGCTCCGCACGAGGCCGGCCACGGCCGTCGCCACCGCGGTCGTGTCGCCTTCCACGAAGGAGCCGAGATCGAGCACGCGGTAGCCGCGCGACTCGGCCATGCATTTCGCGGCATCGAGTGAGACGCGGTTGCTGCCGATCACGCGGTTCACGACATTCGCGGGAATCGATTTGGGCGTCTCGGGAAGTTCGCCGAGCGAGCCGCGTTCAAGGTGCTGCTTCACCCCCGGCGGCACGGCATCGAGCAACTCGAAGCGGCGCAGGATGGCGATCGCGTCGGCGTAAGTGGTGGGATCCGGTGCGGTCGGGCCGGACGCGATCACGTCGAGCGGGTCGCCCACGACGTCCGACACGATGAGCGAGGCAAGCAACTTCCCGCGAAACGATTCGGCAAGGCGGCCGCCTTTCACCTGCGAGAGGTGTTTGCGAACGCAGTTCATCTCGTCGATGGTCGCGCCGCAGCGGTGAAGCAGTTTGGTGACGGCGAGTTTCTCTTCGAGCGTGATGCCGTCCGCGGGGGCGGGCAGCAGCGCGGACCCGCCGCCGGACAACAGGCACGCCGCGACATCATCCGGCTCCGCACTCTGCAGCAGTCGCAGCATGTCTTCCACGCCCTGCACGCCGGCGGCGGTCGGCTCGTTCACGCCCTGCGGTCGCGCGGCGTGCAGACGAATGCGGCCCGCGGTTCCGTCCATTCCCGCGGGTACGTTCACAAGCCCTTCGGCATTCGGGAGTGCGGCCGCGAGGCCTTCCGCCATGCCGCGTCCGGCCTTGCCCGCGCCGACCACGATCACACGCGGTGCGGACCGGATTGCTTCGGCGAGCGGATCGTGTGCGAAAAACCGCGCGAGAAGGGGCCCGGGCCTCGCCGCATCCACCGCCGCATCCCAGATCGCACGAGCATCATCGCGAAGTGGCATCGAGGAATTGTAGAACACCGGCATGCCGCTCCGGATCGCGACCGCTCTCCTGCTTCCACTCACCGCGTTCGCGTTTGGAGCGTTGCGTGCGATGAACCAATTGCTGTTCGAATGGCAAGTCGTTTGTGCTGGTGCAGCATTTGCGTTCGTGGGTGTTCGATACTGGCACCCGTATCGCGGGCTCGGGCTGGCTGCATTCGCGTTGTTCGGAACGTTTCTTGTGTCGCTGGCGGCCGCGGCGAGCGGGAGTTGGGAATGGCCGATGGCATTCGCCGCCGTCGGGCTGAGTGTTGCCTTCACGCGACTGGCGATCTTCTTCGATCACTCGCGTAGCGGGCGTCGGCCCGGAGTCGGCATCTTGGTCGGGACGCTGTGTGTGATCGGAATCCTGGGCGGGGCCTCGATCCTGACGTTCGGCGAGTACCGCGGCTTGGGTCGTTGGGTGCTGCCGCATCACTTCCTGTGGATGCCGATCATCACCGGCATTCTGACACTGTTCGCAGTCGCCGCCTTCTTCCGGCCCGCGTTCGAGTTCGCTTGCGAACCACTGCTGTGGCTGATGTACCGCGTCCGCGCCTCCGGGCCGGGCGTATCGCAGATTCCGCAACGCGGGCCGTGCATCGTGATCGCCAACCACGCGTGCTGGTTCGATCCGCTGTTTCTCGTGAAGGTGCTGCCGCGGCCGATCACGGCGATGATGATCTCGCGGTTCTACGACCTGCCCGTCCTGCGGCCGCTCCTGCGGCACGTGTTCCACACCATCCGCGTGCCGGACCACCACTACAAGAAGGAAGAAACGCCCGAGGAGATTCGCGAGGCGATCGCGGCATTGGATCGCGGTGAATGCCTGGTGCTGTTCCCGGAAGGATTCCTCCAGCGCACCGAGGAGCGTCTGCTTCGCCGGTTCGGCCGCGGCATCTGGCAGATTCTCGCGGCCCGGCCGGACACGCCGGTGTTCTGCTGTTGGATCGAAGGGGCGTGGGGCAGCTACACGTCGTACTTCAACGGGCCGCCGACGAAGAACAAGCGGCGGGATTTCCGCCGGCCGATCCGCGTCGCCGTACCGTCGCCGATCGTCGTGGATCGCGAGACGCTCTCGCACCACCTTGCGACGCGATTCCTGCTGATGAACCAAACGCTGGAATCGCGAAAGTTGCTCGACCTGCCCGCCGCGCCGCCCTACGAGTTGCCGGCGTGTAACGAGGAGCCGGGGAGTTGACGGGAACTATTTCGTCGCTTCCGCACGCTTCTTGCGGCGCTCGGCGATCTCGTCCGCGAAGAGTTCCCGCACCTTCTTCTTCGAGAAGAAGTCCACGACCCACGGGAAGAAACGGTTCACGAGCACGAGCAACTTTCCGCGGAAGGTGAGTGTCGTATCCACTTTGCCCTTCGCGATCGCGGCGAGCGTCGCTTCGGCCACTTCCTCGCTCGTCATGCCGCGCATGTGATCCATCTGCATGCGGGCCTTCTGCTCGAGCATGTTCTTCGAGAAGTTCGTCTGCGTGAGGCCGGGGCTGACCACGAGCACGTCGATGCCGTCCTTCGCGAGTTCGGCGCGGATCGCTTCGCTGAACCCGGCCACGGCGAACTTGCTGGACGAATAGAGGCTCCGCGCCGGCAACGCTCGCTTGCCCACGACGGACGAGATGTTCACGATCGCCGGCGTGACACCGGCTTTGAGCAGCGGCAGGAAGACTCGCGTGGTCTCGGTGAGGCCGAAGAAGTTCGTTTCAAAGATGGAGCGGAGCACTTCGGGTTCGGAATCCATGAAGTGCCCGGTGGCGCCGATGCCGGCGTTGTTGATGAGCACGTCCAGCCCGCCGAAATGCTGCTGGGCGGAGGCCACCATCGCGGCGCGGTCGTCCGGCTTGGTGACATCCGCGACCACGGTGGCGACGGTGCCGCCGGCCGCGCGGATTTCGGCGGCGAGTTCATCGAGCAGCGGCTGCGAGCGAGCCGCGGCGAGAACCTTGCAACCCTTCTTGGCCGCGACCACGCACAGCGCGCGGCCGATGCCTTGCGACGCACCCGTGACCAACACGCGGAGACCATTCAGATTGCGACGAGCCATGCAGTTGTTTTACCAATCGACCGCGGACCCCGCGATAACATGAGCCGTGCACGCGGAGGGGAACGGCGATGGCGATTCGGCTTCTCGCGAATGCAACGGTTGTACTGCCGGACCGGCTTCTGCCCGATCACGATGTGGAACTCGCGAACGGCCGAATTGCGTCGATTCATCCTGCGGGCAGACAGTACAAGTATCTGCCGAGCGACGGCGTGAATCTCCGCGGAGCGTATCTCGCCCCCGGCTTTGTCGATCTCCATGTCCACGGCGGGGACGGTGCGGACTTCATGGACGGCACCGCGGAGGCGTTCCGCACCGTGTGCCGCTGCCACGCCCGCCACGGCACCACGAGCCTCACGCCGACCAGCACGGTCGCGCGAATGGCGGATTACGAACGCTTCTTGGAGTTGTGCGGCGAACTGATCGGCAACGTGCCCGGCGGCGCCCGCATCGTCGGGTCGCACTTCTACGGGCCGTACTTCGCCCGACCCGCTCGCGGCTGCCACCCGGATGAAGACTTCCTGACTCCGGATCAAGCGAACTCGAAGTCGCTGATGCGGCTCGCGGGCACCATGCCTTTCGTCGTCACCGTGGCACCGGAAATCGACAACGCCGAGTGGCTGGTGCGGACGTACACCGAACGCGGCGTGCGCTTCAACGCCGGCCACAGCTTCGCCACCTTTCCGCAGATGGAAGCGGCCGTGGACTGGGGCGTGCGGCATGTCGATCACCTGTTCTGTGCGATGTCCGACCGCGCTCGCTTGCGGCAAGCACAGACGTACCCGATGCGTGGCGGCGTCATGGAAGCCACGCTGTTCTTCGATGAACTCACGACCGAAGTGATCGCGGACGGCAAGCACCTCACGCCGGAGTTGCTGCGGCTTGCCTACAAGGTGAAAGGGTCGGATCGGCTCGCACTCGTCACCGATTCCATGCGGGCCGTCGATCTGCCGGATGGCGAATACTGGTTCGGGCCGGACGGACACGGCGAACGCGTCCGCAAGATGGACGGCGTCGGCGTCACGCTCGACGGCACGGCCTTGGCGTCAGGCGTGACGGGCATGGATCAAGCGGTGCGGACGATGCATCGCATCGCGGGCGTGCCGCTGCCGGAAGCCATTCGCATGGCCAGCCTCACACCGGCGCGGATTCTGGGATTGGAGCGGGAGATCGGCAGCGTCGAAGTCGGCAAGCGTGCCGACTTCGTACTGCTCGATCCCGAGTTGAACGTGACGCAAACGTGGATCGGCGGCGAACCCGTGTTCACTTCAGGCTCTTGACGAACTCCAGCACTTCGGCCGGGTGTTCCTTCGGCGTCACCTTGTCATAGATTTTCGCGATGGTGCCGTCCGCCTTCACGACGAACGTGATGCGTTGGGCCCGCGAGTTCTTCGCGTTCAGGATGCCGAGTTCCTTCACCAGTTTCGAGTCCGTGTCCGCGAGCAGCGCCATCGGCAGCTTGAACTTCTCGATGAACGCCTGCTGGGCGATCACGTCGTCCGTGCTGGCGCCGACGAGCACCACGTTCTCCGGAAACTCCTTGGCCTTGTCGCGGAAGCCGCACGATTCCACGGTGCAGCCCGGCGTGTCCGCCTTCGGGTAGAAGAACACGACGGCGACCTTGCCCTTGAGGTCCGCGATGGACACGGTCTTGGCGTCCGCCTTGATCTTGTCGATCTGGGCGGCCTTGAGTTCGATCACGGGGAACTTGTCGCCGGCCTTCACCTTCAGCGTGGTGTCATCCTTGGCGAAGGCCGTGGTGAACAACAGGCCGGCGAGTGCGGCCGCGGCAGCGAAGCGCATCATGGAGCAACTCCCAGGAGGTGTGCAGAAATCGGACAGCTGTACAAGGATAGAGCAATTTCATCATACCGGGAGAAGAAGAAGATGCCCGGTATCGATTCTGCCGTCTGGGAAAGATGAGAAGTGGCTCACAGAGGCCGTCGTGGAATCCACTTTGCGCCCGTTTCCGTCATAAAAGGGTATCGTCGCCCGCGCTTGCTTGGAGTGGCACCGTGATCTCATTCCTGTGGCGAAAGTGGATCCGCAACACCGTCCGGAACCCGCGAACGATCCTCAGGCTGGAAAATGTCGAAGATCGGTTGGCCCCCGCGGGCCTCGCCGCCGTCGGCTCGCAACCCGGCACTCCGGCGCTGGTCACCGTTTACGACGCGGAGACAAAGACCCAGCAATACACCCTCAGCCCCTTCCCCGGATTCACGGGCGGAGTCAACGTCGCGCTCGGCGATGTGAACGGCGACGGCACGGTGGACATCATCGTGGGCGCGGGTGCGGGCGGCGGCCCGATCGTGAACGTGTACGACGGCACCAACGGCACCTTCCTGAAGACGTTCGTCGCCGGCGATCCCGCCTCCCGCGCGGGCGTCAGCGTCGCGGCCGGCGACATCGACCAGGACGGCCGCGCGGACATCATCACCGGTTCGATGAACGCCGGGCAACCGCTCGTGCAGGCGCTCCGTTTCAGCGACCTCTCGCAAATCCGTGGATTCACCCCGTTCTCCGGCGCGGCCAGCGTCACGGTCGCCAGCGGCGATGTGAACGGCGACGGCACCCCGGACCTGATCGCCGGGAGCGGCGCGGGAGTCGCCTCGGCGGTCGTCGCCTACAGCGGCGCGGACGGATCCATTCTCCGCTCCTTCAACCCGTTCGAATCCACGTTCCTCGGCGGCGTCTACGTCGCGGCCGGCGATGTGAACGCGGACGGCAAGGCGGACATCATCGTGGCGGCCTCCACGCTCGGCGGCCCGCGCGTCTCCGTGTACAGCGGATTGAACGGCACCGTGACCGCGAACTTCTTCGCCTACGATTCCAATCTCCGCGACGGCACGTTCGCCGTAGCGTACAACGCGAACGGCACCGGCAACTTGGACTTGGCCACCACCAACGGCCCGAACAACCCGCCCGACCCGAAGGCGTTCGACGCCGCCACCACGGCGCAGATCACGGCCACGCTGCTGCCCGGCCTTCCGATCACCACCGCGTACGACACCAAAGCTCCGACCGCGACGCTCTCCACCACCGCGACCAACCCGACGGCGGGCAACCCGATCCCCTTCACCGCGACGTTCAGCGAGGCGGTGAACGGCTTCACCGCCGCAGGTCTGACGGTGACGAACGGCACGGCCGGCGCGGTGACGCGCGTGAACGCGAAGACGTACACGTTCAGCGTGACGCCGACCGCCGACGGCGCGGTGAGCGTGATTGTGGCGGCGAACGCGGCCTTCGACGCCGCCGGCAACAAGAACACGGCCTCCACGGCGAGCAGCGTCACGTTCGACGGCACGCCGCCGACGGTCGGCATGAATAACGTCACGACGAACGACACGACGCCGACGCTCACCGGCACGGTGGGCGAATCGACCGCGACCGTGTCCGTGAGCGTGGACGGGCAAACGATCCCGGCGACCGTGTCCGGCACGACGTGGAGCGCGACCGTGCCCGTGGCGTTGGCCGAAGGCACGTACACGGTGACGGTGACGGCCACCGACACGCTCGGGAACGCCGGTACGGCCACCGCCAGCCTCGCGATCGACACCACGGCCCCGGTTCCGACCGTCACTTCGACCGCCGGTCCGACCACGTCCACGACGCCGATCCCCTTCCGCATCGACTTCGGAGAGGCCGTGACGGGTTTCGTGGCCGGCGACATCACGGTGGTGAACGGTTCGATCGCGAACTTCATCGCGGTGAGCGCCTCGGTCTACGACATCACGGTGACGCCGACGGCCGAAGGCGTGGTGACGGTGTCCGTCGCGGCGGGTCGCGCCAACGACATCGCTGGCAACGCGAACACCGCCTCCGACCCGCTCTCGGTCAACTTCGACACCGGAGACATCGCCCTGACAGTCAATCCGCTCACGACGAACGATTCGACACCGACTCTCACCGGCACGGTAAGCGATTCCACCGCGACGGTCACCGTGACCGTGAACGGAGAGACGGTGACGGCGGTGGTGACGGGGAACGCGTGGTCCGCCACTCTGACGACACCGCTGGCGGACGGAACCTACGATATCGAAGTGCATGCGACGGACCCGATGTCGAACACCGGGACCGTGACCGGGGCGAACGGACTCTCGATCGACACAGTCGTTCCGAGCGTGGAATTGTCCTCCGGGGCGGGAGCAGCGACGAACGCCTCGCCGATCGCGTTCAACGTCCTCTTCTCGGAAGCGGTGGCGGGATTCACCGAGTCGAAGGTCTCGGCGATCAATGGAACCGTGTCCGCCTTCACGGGCGCGGGCGCGAGCTACACCTTCCAAGTGACTCCGAACGGCCAGGGGGCGATGATCGTATCGCTGCCCGCGGGCGCGGGTCACGACCCGGCCGGGAACCCCAGCACGGCCTCGAACACCGTCACGATCGTTTACGACACGGTCGCACCGCATGCGACGGTGGACCCGCTGACGACCAACCTGACGATGCCGACGCTCACCGGAACGGTGGACGAGCCCGGTGTCGCAGTGAGTGTGACCGTGGACGGGCAGACGTTCGCGGCCGTGGTGACGGGGCAGACGTGGAGGGCGACGGTTCCGACACCGCTCGGCGAAGGCACTTACGACGTGGCTGTCACGGCGACGGATGCCGCCGGCAACGTCGGCTCGACGCCGGGAACCGGGTCGCTTGTGATCGACACCACGGCGCCGACCGTCTCGTCCATCACCGCGACGCCGAACACGGGTACGCACGTGGAAGGCGACCACATCGACATCGCCGTAACGTTGTCCGAGGCGGCGACGCTGGCCGGCGGCACCTTCCAACTTCTGCTGGACACGGGTGCGACCGTGGACCTGACGCAAGACACCAACGACCCGGCGCGCTACGTTGGCACTTACACCGTTCGCGCCGGCGACTCCAGCCCCGATCTCAATTCCGTATCGCTGAGCCTGCTCGGCGGGGCGACGCTGGTGGATGCCGCCGGCAACGACGCGAATCTGTCGATCTCCCTGGCCGCGAGCCTCGCCGAGAACGCGGATCTGGTGATCGACACGTCCATCTGATCGCTGCGGGATGGGAACGGCTCCCGCGCCGCTGTGCGCGCGGGAGCCCCGGCGTTCACGACTTGTCCTGAGTCTGCGCTGCGTGGAGCACTTCCTTCACGGCTTCCTTCGAATCCACCTTCCGAACGTCGTCTTCGACCACCAAGCCGCCTTCGCCCTCGAGTCGCGCGATGTCGTCCGCGTCCTCGATGTCGAATACGGTGGGCAGGGTGCGGAAGTCGCCGCGAAGCGTGCGCAGGGCGAATTTCTCCTGTTCGATCTCGGGCCGCATCCGGAAGCCGAGGCCGTGAATGGCCCGCACCAAGACGGATGTCCGGGTGAAGAGGTACTCGAAGAGGAACAGCCCGGCGATCGCAGGCATCAGGATCCACCATCCCCCTGCGGCTGCGGTGAGAACGGTGCCCGCCAGGATGCACACGGAGAGGAAACCCTTCGCCGCGCGACCGGCGCTCCATTCCCCCTCGAGTTCGGCCAACCGGGCGTCGATGGCTTCCGTTCCGCCGCCGGCCAATCGCGCCAGGCGGCATTCCAAATCGTCGGCGCGGCACGGCGCCGATTTCAGCGTGAGATGCAGAGTCATCGGTCATCCTCGCGTGGTTCGAAGGCGTCGAATCGTTCGTCGCTCGGCTTCGAACGGGAAGCATGGTGCGGACGTGAACCGTGCACCGGAGAAGAGAGTTGCAGCTTGCGTGCCAAACTCGTGAGCCTGGCACGCCTGTGGCGGCTGGCTTATTTCATCGGGCGGATCTTCACGTTGCGGAAGGCGACGGGGCCGTGATCCGCTTGCAGCATGAACGGGCCGCTCGCGGTTTCCTTCTTCACCCAGTTCGCGCCGGTCGGTGTCTTCAACTCTTGGTTCTCGTGAATCACCTGGCCGTTCAGCACCGCCTTCACGATCATCGCGTTGGCGGTCTTCTCGCCTTTGTCGTTGAACCGCGGGCTCTTCCACGTCACGTCGAGCGTCTGCCATTCGCCCGGCGGCTTGGCTGCGTTCACCTTCGGCGGGATGCCGTTGTCGATGTGCTTGTAGCCCATTTTGTCGTCGGCCCGCGGGTAGATGCCGCCCATGCTGTCGCCGCTGAGTTCCTTCTTGGAGCCGAAACTGTCGAGGATCTGGATCTCGTACACGGCGTGGAACTTGATCCCGGCGTTGGAGTTCTTCGCGATCAGGAATTCGACATGCACTTCGCAATCGCCGTAATTCTGTTTCGTGATCAAATCCGGGAGGCGGCCCTTCTCACCGTTCACCCACGCGGATCCGCCGTCCTTCTTCACCGACTTCAGCTTGTTGTTCTTCTCGCCGTCGAGTTTCACCTCGTCGGCGACGATCCAAGCCGCGTCGTACTTCTTCCACGCGTCCGGCTTCATGAGATCGATCCACTCCCCGGGGGCGTCGGCTCCCGGTGTCGAGGATGTCATCGCGATGGCGAACAGCAGGGCGGCGACTCGCATATTCGGGCTCCGATTTCTTTTCTCGGTACGGCAATGCACCCGTATCATCAACCCGCAACCGCCCGAGAAGTTCCTTTCCCACGGAGCCGCATCATGAAGCGCCTCGCACTGTTTGCCGCGATCCTCATGCTGACACCGGGAGCCGGCGATCCCGCCCCCGCCGCCGATGAACCCGCCCCGGACGCGTACTGGGTGTACTTCGGCACCTACACCGGCGGCAAGGGCGGCAGCAAAGGCATCCACCGCGCCAAGTTCGACGCCAAGACCGGCAAGCTGAGCGACGTCGCGGTCGCCGCCGAGATGGGCAGCCCGTCGTTCGTGACGATCCACCCGAACGGCAAGTTCCTGTACGCGGTGGGCGAAGGCCAGGGCAAGGACGGCGGCGCGGTCGTCGCCTTCAGCCTCGATGCGAAGACGGGCGAACTCACGAAACTGAATGAAGGCAAGAGCGGCGGCCCCGGGCCCTGCCACATCGTGGTGAGCCCGAAGGGCACGCACGCCGCGGTCGCCAACTACGGCGGCGGCAGCACCGCCCTCTTCACCCTCGGTGCGGACGGCAAACTCGGCGATCGCGTCGGCTTCGTGCAGCACCAGGGCAACAGCGTCAATCCCGGCCGCCAAAAGGAGCCGCACGCCCACTGCTGCGCCTTCAACCCCACCGGCGAATACGTCGTCACCGTGGATCTCGGAATCGACAAGGTGAAGGTCTTCAAGATCGACCCGGTGAAAGGGCTCGTCGAGAGTCCGAAGTCGGACATGATCGCACCTCCGGGCAGCGGCCCGCGGCACATCGCACTCGTTCGCGGCGGAAAGTTCGCGTACGTGTGCGGCGAACTCGATTCCACTGTGAACGTTTTCGAAGATCACAAGGTGGTGCAGAGCCTGTCCACGCTGCCGGAGCCGACGCCGGGCAACAGCACGGCCGAGTGCATCCTGTCGCCGAATGGCAAGTTCGTCTACGTCTCGAATCGCGGGCACAACAGCATCGCGGTGTTCAAGGTCGGCGAAGATCACAAGCTCACCGCCGCCGGGCACATCACCGGCGACATCAAGATCCCCCGCAACTTCAACATCGACCCGAGCGGCAAGTGGATGTTGATCGCCAGCCAGGACGGGCACAAGGTGGGTGTGTGGGAAATCGATGCGAAGACGGGTGGTGCGAAGGAGACGGGCAGCACGGTGAACGTCGGCTCGCCCGTGTGCGTGAAGTTCGTCGCGATCGAGAAGTGATCAGCGGATCGCGGCCGACTCGGGAATCCAGCCGGCCGCTCCGTTCGCCAGTTCGATCTGAATCCACCCGCCGCGGCGACCCAGTTCGTGGGCCTCGGCCCCGGCGGGCAGTTTCCACTTCAAGCGGTCCGGCCACGAGTCCCCGTTGCCGGATTTCAGCAACTGCTCCCGATTCACAATGACGAGCGGCCGTTCCTCCGCGGCGGCCCGCCGCCGGTGATCCAGCGCCAGCAGCGTTCCCAGAAGCGCCAGTGCGGACGCGCTCGCCACCGCAGCCATCCACCAACCCGGCACGCGCGTCATGGCGTACCGGGCGGCGCAGAGGCACGCGGCGAACCACAACCCGCCGGAGATCAGGAACGCTTCGAGCGGCGACATGCGGGTGCCGATGCCGCGAAGCGGTGCCGGGCGGCACGCGGCGGCCATGTCCGCATGAGCGTACTCCACGGCATCACGAGCCTCCTCCAACTCCACTTGCAACTCGCGGTCGTAACGTGCGATCGCCAGCCCGTCGTGCAGCGAGGAGATTGCCGCGGGCAGGTTCCCGGCCAAGCGGTGGGAACGAGCGCGGTTCTTCGCCACGTCGGGATTGCGGATGCCGTTCGCCCACATGGAATCGAACAAGCGTGCCGCTTCGGCGAAGTGGGTTCTCGCGACCTCCCCGTTCTCGCGGGCGGCGACACCGGCCGCATATTGCCGCTCCGCCTCGGCCATCGCTTGCGGCGGGCTCGGGGCCAAGCTCAATCCGATGAGGGCGAGCAGGGCCGTCATCCGGCGGCCTCCAGTGTCGCGAGCAGTTCTCTCGCCTCGGCCGCGAGTGACACCGCATTGTCACTCGACGGGGAGAAGCGGGCCGCGTCGCAGCGGCGGAGCAGGGCTTCGGCCGATTCCGCGCCGGGAATGCCGGCGGAACGCAGGGCCGCGTCGGTTTCCGAGGGTGTCTCGCAACCCGCGGGCAGCGGGCACCGGGATCGCACATAGCCGATCACGGCGGCGGCGACATCGGCCGCGGATCCGGCCCGTGCGAGCGCGTCGGTGGCGCGGCGCATCGCGCGATTGCGGCGCAGCTTCGCCAACCGCGCACCGTCCGGATAGATTCGCCGCCACGCCGCGTACCACCCGCCGGCCGCGAGCACTCCGAGCAGGAACATCCCGAGCCAGTGCAACCAGCCGGCGGCGAACGGGCTCCGCTCCAGCACCTGTGGGCCGGTTTCCAGCCGGAACAGTCGTTCGGGTGCGATCAGCGGGGTTGGCTGCGAAGCGGGTTTCTCCGCAGGAATCACCGTGAGGTCGATCCCCGTCGCCCGTGCGTTCTTGAACGGATCGCCGACCTTCACGCCGGAGTCGTAGAAGAAATCGAGCGACGGCAGGCGGTTCACCTGTGCGTTCCGCGGCCGCAGCTTGTACACGAAGATCGGCGATTCGCCCGGAACGTCCTCGATCTGAAAGCGGTCCGCGAATGCGCGGATCTTCGCGAGGTTGGGCCGCACCACGTCCGCGGGATTGGTCGCTCCGCGGATCGTCAACGTGGCGGTCAACGTTTCATTTTCGCGAAGCGATGTGCGATCGACGGACCATGCCGCTTTCACGGCCGGGCCGCGGGCCTTGTAGAACCCCGCAGGCGGCTCGAAGAACGCCGGTTGCGCGTTTGCGACGGCAGGACTCAGTGCCAAGAGCAGGAGGGTGATGATCGCGCGTCGCATCCGGTTCACCAATCGCGGATGCCGGGGCGGGGCGTACCGTACAGCGTCTTAAATAAGCCGCGGCGTTCGTCTCGCAATCGCTGCTCGGCACGGCGGAGGTACTCGCGCGTGTCTTCGGGGCTGAGTTTCTGCGGCACGCCGTCGTCCGCGATCGGTTGCAGAACCGCGCCGTTGCCGGGCATCGTGTCGTTGCCGCCCTTCGCGTTTTTGTCCGGCGCTGGCACGGGCATCGGCCGCACATCCTTCTTCGTCCCCGAACCGCCCCCGGGATCGCTCTTCGGGTCGTTCCCGTCCTTCGAGCCGGCCGGAGGATCCGGTCGGCTTTCCTCCGGGGCGGGCTCGTTCGGAGCATCCGGCTTCGCGGCCTTCTTGTTCGCTTCGATCCAAAGCAATTTCGCGAGTTCGAGATTCTTCCGCGCATCCGCCTTGAGCGGGGCGTCCGCGCCGGGCGAATCCAGGCAGCGGTCGAAGCACGCGACGGCGGAACGATACACGGCCGCGCTCGCGCCGCGACGCAGCAGGCACGTGCCGCGATTGAACCACGCCTTGGCCGCCCGCGCCGACGGGCACGCCGCATCTTCCAGCGTGCGGGCATAGTTCGATTCGGCGGCGAAGAACTCGCCTCTTTGGAACTGCACGGCCGCCCGGTTGAATGCGACGAGCCCCGGATCGCCGGTGCGTTCCTCGGCTTGGCCGTAGAGCGATTCCGCGGTCTCGGAGTCGCCAGCGAGAAAGGCCGCGTTCGCACGGCGGATGAGGTCCTCCGGCGCGTCGGTCGGCGCGGCCGCGATCAGTGCGAGCGCGGCGAACAGGGCTGGAAGGCAACGACGCATCGGATTCATCATACACCCGTCACTTGCCGCGCAGCCAGCCGATGGCGAACAGAACGAGGGCCGTGCCGAGGAACCACGCGTAGCGTTCCTTCGGCTGCGGAATGGCGTCGTCGCTCACTTCTCGCGTGGGGTGCGGTTCGATCCGCGAGCGGAAGAATTCGCCGAGGCGCGGCACGTCGCGGCGGGCGGCGAGGTATTCGCCGCGCGTCTCGGCCGCGATCTGTTTCAAGACGTCCTCTTCGAGCTTGGTGTTCACGAACTCGTCGCCGAACGTCAGGAGCGTGGTCGCGTCCGGACTGCCGAGGCCGACCGCATGAACGGGAATGCCGGCGGCGCGGGCCGCGGCGGCCCCCTTCGCCCATTCGCGATCGTCGACCGGGTCGTCGCCATCGGAGAGCAGAATGATGTCCTGTGAACCGGGGAAGCGCGGGTCGTGCGTTTCTACCGCGAGTTGCAACGCGGCTCCGATTCGCGTGCCGGACACGACATTCGGATCCGCACCGGGGCGGATCTCCGGGGGCGGCCAGTTCGCGTCGATCTCGGCGATCACCGCGCGGATATGGTCGTAGTCCGTGGTGAGCGGCAGGATCAACTTCGCCCGCGCGGCGAAGTACACGATGGCGACGCGGTGCCCGCCGCGCCGCGACACGGTCGTCATCAGATCCTGGAGGCCGGCCCGCGCCGCTTCCCAGCGCGTCTTCGCCTCCGCGGAAGACATGTCGTTCGCCTGCATGGATTGGCTGAGATCCACGACGATCACGAGGTCGCGGCCGACGGCGACACCCGGCTCATCGCTCTTGCCCCAGCGAGGCCCCGCGACTCCGAGAATGAGCGCGGCCCACGCGAACGGATACGCGAGGCCGAGCCACCGGCGGCGTGCATGCGGCCGCGTGTTCAACGGATGGATCTGTCCGATGGCTTCGGCCGCCCGTTTGCGTTGCCTCGCGCCATGGCGATTCGCGAACGCGAAAAGCGGGAACAGGACGAACAGTGCGAGCCACTCCGGGTGCGCAAGACGGACCGCCGCGAGAAACTCGCGGGCGTCGGTGACCAAACCGCCCAATCCGGACGGCAGTACGGGAAGGTTCATGCCGGGACCGTGCGCCAGCAGGTGCGTTCCAGCAAATGGGCCGTCAGCAGGAAGGCGACCGCGACGGCTGCGAACCACGGGTAGTATTCGAACCAGCGGCGATACTGGTAGCTTTCCACCGCGGATTTCTCCAGCATGCTGATCTCGCGGTACGCAGCCAAGAGTTCGCTGCCGTTCGTCGCGGAGAAGGAGCGGCCGCCGGTGAGTTGCGAGACGGCTTGCAGCGTCTCGCGGCCGAGCTTGCGTTGCTCACGCTGTTCGTCGGTCATGGCCGCGGTCGGCTCGCCGCCCGCGTCGATGGTGTAGACACGGATGCCGAGGTTGGCCGCGAGTTGGGCCGCCTGCCTCGGCTTGAGCGGGTCGCTCGGGCCGTCCTTGCTGATGTTGTGCTCGCCGTCGCTGAGCAGGATCAGCACCTTGCGGCGGTCGCCGGCCCCTTTCTCCAAACGGATCAACGCCTCGGCGATCGCATCGCCCACGTTCGTGCCCGCGTCGATGCCGGACTTCGGCTCCAGGCCGTCCGCCACGCGGAGCAGCACGGAGTGGTTCAACGTGAGCGGGCAAACCGTGTCCGGTATCGCTGCAAAGGTGACAAGCCCGACTTGGTCCGATTCGCGAGGCTCGAACCGGGAACCGTCCGGGGCGTCACCACCGCGGATGAACAGTGCGAAGGACCGCTTCGCGACTTCGAGCCGCGACAGCGGCGGCAACGCCGGCGACCACACGGCGTCCTTCTCCGCCATGCTGCCGCTGACATCCAGCGCCAGCACGATGGAGATGCCTTCGGCCGGGAGCCGCGTTTGCAGATCGGGCCGCCGCGGCCCGGCACACGCGATGACAAGTGCGCTCAGGGCGAGGGAGCGAAGCAATGCCCCGCCCCACCTTGCGCGAACGGCGCGACTCGACGGCAATCCCGCGAACAGCGATGCATCCGAATAGCGCAACGCGGCCCGCGGCCGACGCAACCACCACCACGGCAGCACCATGCCGAGCGGAAGCAGCCACAGGAACACGGGCGTCGTGAAATGCACGATCAACCCTTCAAGCCGAACAACTTCATCAACGCTTCCCGCAGCGTGACGCCGTGGGGTTCGCCGCCGGAGTCGCGCAACGCCGCGATCGGGCCGTGCAGCAGGCGGCTTTGAAACAATCGGAACGCACCCTCGATGTACGCCTTGTCCGCGTCCGACAGTTTGCCGTTCAGTTTCGCGAGCAGCGGTTCCAGCACCGTCTCGCGGATGCGGTCCACTTCGTCCGTGAGCTTGCCGATCACCGGGCCGTCCTTGCGGCGGTTCCAATCCTGCACGAACTTCGAGACCTCGGCGGCCACGATCGCTTCCGCGGCTCCGACGTGCGTCCGCCGTTCGGCCAGTTGCTGGTCGCGGACGCGATTCAGATCGTCCACGTTGAAGATGCTGACGCGGTCGCCGTCGTCGATGCGCGGCTCGAAGTCGCGCGGCACGGCCATGTCGAACACGACCATCTTGCGACGCCCGCGCTTCGGCCGCACCTTCTCCTTGAAGCGACGGTACGGCACGATGTACTCGGGCGCCCCCGTCGTGCTCAGCACGATGTCCGCCTTCGCCAGCGCGTCGTCCAGTTGATCCCACGGCACGGCTTGGCCGCCGCACTCCGCCGCGAGGGCGACCGCCTTCTCCGCGGTGCGGTTGGTCACGAGCACGCCCGCCGGTTCGAGTTCCTTCAAGTGCGTGAGCGTGAGTTGGGCCATCTCGCCCGCGCCGATCACGAGCACCGTCTTGTCCGTGAACGTCTCGAAGATCTCCCGCAGGTAGGCGATGGCCGCACTCGCGACCGACACCTGCCCCGCGGCCAGGCCCGTTTCACTGCGGATGCGTTTGGACGCTCGCAACGCCGCAGGGAAGAGTGCGTTGAGCAGCGAGCCCGCCGACTCGAACTTCTGCGCGGATTCGAACGCCGCTTTCACCTGTGCCGCAATCTGGTCTTCACCCAGCACGACGCTGTCCAGCCCGCCTGTCACTCGGAAGAGATGCCGCACGGCTTCGGCGTCCGCGTGTTCATACAAGTGCGGGTGAATCGCGTCCGGCCGCACGCCGTGAAGTTCGGCGAGGAACTCGGCCACCAGCGGGGCGTGGACCGGGGCGCCGGTCTCGGGTCGGGCCAAGTACAACTCCACGCGGTTGCACGTGCCGAGGATCGCGGCCTCGACGCCGTACCGTGCCGTGAGTTCGGCCAGCGCGAAGCGCGTCTTCGCTTCATCGAACGCAAGCTTCTCGCGCAGTTCGACGGGAGCCGACGACACATTGCAGCCGATCGCACGCAGATTCATCCGGAGTTTCCTCCGGCGAGGAACGGGTGCGAGGCGACGAGTGCGATCAGAAGCAATCCGAAGGCGATGATCGAGAGCGCGGCGAGCCGCCGGGCGGGCACGCTCGTGGCGTACCGCAGGTAGAGCAGGACGAGGAACACGACCCACAGCCCGGCCGTGCTCAGCACCTTCACGGAGAGCAGGTTCTCGGCGCTCTCGGTCCGCAGGAGCAGCGTGCCGACGAGCAACCCCGCCGTGAGCAGCGGGAACGACCAGTTCACCGCGTGCCGATTCATTCGCTCGAGCCGTTCGAGGCTGAGCAACGGCGTGACGCGGCTCGGGTTCACTCGGTTCTTGATGCGACGGGCCTGAACCAGATACATGAGGCTGGCGAGAAAGCCGATCGAGACGCCGATGGATGCGGCGAGAATGAGGATGCCGTGAGCGGGGCCCCAGAAGCGGTCGCCGCCGGCCCAAGCGGGCACGTCCGATTCCGTCGCGCCGGCGAGAAGCAGCGAAAGGCCGACGAGTGCGATCACGACCGGCAAGGCGAAGACGGCCCACGCGTTGCGGGCGTCCTTCTGGATGCTGCCGATGAAGTAGAAGAGCGCGAGCACCCACGCGAGGTACAGGAACGAACCGTACGGCTCGGCCGGCGTGGGCCGGTGGTAGGCGATGAACGTGGTGTGGGCGAACAGCCCGGCCGCGCCGGCGATCAGGGAGGCGAACCGCAACCCCGGCGACGGCCTCCACATGCGTGCCAACTCCAACCCGAGCGCGAGCAGGTAGCTCAGCCCGAAACACGCATGCGTGATGTTCTGAAGCGGCGAGACCGTCATCGCACGACCGACCTCGGAAGGCGGGTCTGTCAGTATATCACCGAACGATCTTCAGGATGCGGCCGCCGGACGCGTCCGAGATGTAAATGTCTTTCGTTTTCGGGTGAACGATCACGCCGTGCGGTTGGTTGAACTCGGCTTTCAACGGATCGCCGCCGACGCCGGCCGCTCCCTTCTTGCCGGTGCCCGCGACCGCCACGATCTTCGCTTCACTCGGCACGAACCGCACGATGCGGTGGTTCTCCGTGTCTGCGATCAGCACGGAGCCGTCGAGATCGATGCAGAGATGCTTCGGGCCGTTGAATGCGGATTGGAGCGCGGGGCCGGTTCCCATGCCGGCCTTGCCGGTGCCCGCGACCGTGCGGAGGCGGCCGGCGGCATCGACGACACGGAGTGCGTGCCCGCCGCGTTCCAGGATGTACAAGTTGCCCTTCGCGTCCACCGCATGCGCCCGCGGATCAACCAGCGGTTGCTCCGTCGCCGGTTCGCCGTCCTTCGGCACGCCGCCTTTTCCGTTCCCCGCCACGGTGGTGACGATCCCGCTTGCGAGTTCCACCTTGCGGATGCGTTTGTTGTCCAAGTCGGTGATGAAGCAATTCTTGCCGGCGGGGTCGAACGACACGCAGAAGCAACCGCCGAACTTGGCCTGGGCCGCGGGGCCGCCGTCGCCGGAGAAGCCCTTCTCGCCGGTGCCCGCGAACGCGGACACGGTCCCCGTACTCAGATCGAGAACACGGACGCGGTTGTTCCACGTGTCCGCGAGGTAGGCTCGCCCGTCCGGGCCGATGGCGAGGCTGTGCATCCCGTTGAAGCGGGCGTCCGCACCGGGTTTGCCGTCGCCGGCATCGCCCTTCTCGCCGAGCTTGCCCGCAAGCGTGGACAGCGTGCCGTCTGGTGAAATGAGCCGGACGCGTTCGCCCTTCGCCATCTCGACCAGCACGATTCCTTTGTCGTGGAAGTCGACGCCGAACGGCTGGATGAGTTTGGCTTCGGCCGCGGGTGAACCGTCGCCGCCGGTGCCGCCTCCGGCGACGAGCACGAGTTTGTCCGCGCGGGCCGCGGTGGCGAGGAGGAACGCGAGGCCGAAGGAGAAGAGTGGCTTCATTCCGTCATGGTAGTGGCCGGCACTCAGCGCCGGCTCGACAAGTACGCCACGAGGTCGCGGATCTCCTGCACCGTGAGGCGGTCCAGAAGTTTCTCCGGCATGATGGACGTCTTCAACGGGATTGCGTCGGCCACGTCCGTGGCCAGCACCTTGACCCGCTGGCCCTTCTCGTTCAGATACTCCGATTCGTCCAAATAGGTGCGAACGAGCACGCCGGTGAAAGACTTGCCGTCCACGGTCTCGATTCTCCAGTTCTGGAAATGGGGCGCGATCACCGCGCTCGGCTGAAGGATCGATTCGACGATCCACTTGCGCTCGGTGCGGCCGATCAAGCTGAGATCGGGCCCGACGTTCGCACCACGGCCGTCCACGCGGTGGCATGCGGAGCAGTTCGCCAGCTTGCCCTCGAAGATGCGCCGGCCCGCGTCCAGATCGAACTCGCCTTCGAGAAGCTTGAGCCATGCGGCGGTGTCGGTCGGCGCCGGTCGCTTGTCGGTGGGAAAGGGGCGGTTCGCGTCGGTTCGCATCGCCTCGGCCGCGATCTCGGGGAAACCGCTTTCCACAAGTGATTTCCGGCTCGCATCGTCGATCGTTCCCAGTGCGGACCACGTGAGCACGGCTTGGGCGCGAACGGCGGTCGGCAGCGTGTCGTCTTTGGCCATCGCTGCGGCGAGCGGGGCCGTCTTCGCGTCGCCGCGATCTTTCAGGGCACGCAACGCCTCCACGCGAACCGTGGTGTCCGGGTCCTTCAGCAGTGCCGCGAGCAGTTCCGTCTTCAACTTGTTGCCGGTGGCGTTCACGGAGCGCAGCGCCATCAACCGCACCGGCAGCGGAGCGGATTTGTCGATCAACTTGCCCACGAAGTAGTCCGCGAGGCCGTCGTCGTTCACGGGTTTGTCGTCGAGGCGGCCCAAGGCCGTGGTCAATGCGATGAACCCGCGCGGATCAAGCTTCGGGTCGTCGAGCCGTTCCGCGAGGTGCGGACGAAACGCGGTCAGCTTCGCGTCCGAGACCCACTTCACGGCGAGGAAGCGAACATCGGGATCCTTGTCGGTCAGGAAGATCTTGAGTTCTTGGAGGGCGAGGTCGTCGCCGGAGTCGCGGAGGGCGAGAAGGTAGCCCGCACGCTGGCCGGGGCTCAGTTTCTCGATGGCGATCTCGGAGCGGATGGCGGGCGAGAGTGCGAGCCGGCGGATCGCGGCGTGGCGGATGAACGGGTCCGGATCGTCGAGCAGCGGCGGAAGCATCTTGCCCGCGACGGTGGCGCCGAGCCCCGCGATCGCTTCGGCCCGCACGGATGCGGGCTGCTTCGCGTCCGCGAACTCCTGCACCGGTTTCCGCCGCGCGATCAGGGCCCGCACCGCCATCTCGCGGATGCCGGGCTCCTCGTCGTTCCGAGCGAGGCCGAGCAGGTCCAGTTTCTCGTCTTTCGCCTCGATCAACGCCATCACCGCGGTGGCTCGAACCCGGACATCGGAGCCGATTGCGAGTTTGCGGAGTTCATCGATGCCGCCCTCGCTCTTGATCCGATCGCGGGCCGCGGCTTCGCGCAGCTTTCGATCCGGATTCTGCATGCCGTCGATTCGCTTCACCTGCTTTGCGTCTTTCTTCCGGATCTGCCACACCGCGCCTTTGCCGTGCAGTTCGTAGCTCTTCGAACCCCAGTCGCTGACGAACAGCGATCCGTCCGGCGCGACACCGAGCCCGGACGGATAGAAGTTCCTGCCGCCTTGGATGAACGGCTTGCGCTCTGCGAACACACCCGCGCCGCGGAGTTTCGGTTCGTAACGCTCGACACGGTGATCCGCCCATGCGGGGACGAGCAATTGGCCGCGGTACTCCGAAGGCAAGCCATCCGACTCGTAGCTGATCACCTCGCAGGGCGATTCGCCGGTGCCTGCGACGTACGGCAGAGTGCCCGGCAGTTCGCCGTTCCACGACTGGAAGGCGTGCCGCCCCGCGCGGCCGTAGCGGAACTGGAAGCCGTAGTCGCCGCCGTCCACGACCCGCACCATGCGGCACGGCGGCGACGAGTCCGGGTCGTTGTCCACCACGAAGAGCCGGCCGAAGATGTCGAACCCCGCGCCGAACGGATTCCAGAAGCCGGTGGCGATACGGCGAAGCTTCTTGCCGTCCGCGGTGCAGGTGAAGACGCCGCCGCCCTCACCGCCGCCGGTGAGCACGGTGCCACCGGAGCCGATCAGCTTGTAATCCGCGCCGAGATTCTCACCCATGCCGAAGAACAGGTCGCCCTTGAAGTTGAAGGCCAACCCCGCGAGCCCGTTGTGCGGGTAGTTGCCGGCTGTTTCGAGGAACGCGATGCGGGTCTTCTCGTCGGCCTTGCCGTCGCCGTCGGTGTCCCGGAGTCGCAGGATTTCGTTCCGCGTGGCGATGTACACCGAGCCGTCGTGATGCACGGCGACATCCATGGTGGCGGTCGTGCCTTCGAAGAACGTGGAGAACTTGTCGGCCTTGCCGTCGCCATCGGTGTCTTCGAGGACGCGGATGCGGTCGGTCTTCGGGCCGTCGTACTTCGCAGGGCGGAAGTGCGTGTGGCTTTCGACGACGAGCAACCGCCCCTTCGCGTCGAAGTCCATGGCGATGGGTTGCACGATGTCCGGAGCGGCGGCGAAGAGTTTCACTTCGAGTCGTGGATCGGCGGAGACTGGCACGTCTTGTGCGATGGCGGCGGCGGGGATGAGAAGCAAGGCGAGGAGAGTGCGGATCACGGGTGCACCACGGTGTGGAACGCAGCGGGACGGCTAGGACCGATATATGTCCCGGCCGTCCCGTGAGTGGAATCCGTGCAGCGTTCCGATCACATCGGGGGCGTCTGCGGCAGGGTCGCCGGGATGCCCGGAGCGGGGGCCGGCGACGGAACCGGAGTCAGCGGCTTGGGCGATTCCACGCCGCCGCCCGTGCCACGGTTCACGGGTTGGAACCGCGGCGTCGTCACGGTTTCGCCGGTCGGCTGGAACACCGTCTCCGGCGGAACCGAGACCACAGGCGGGGCCACACTCGCGGGCGGAAGCGTCGTTCCCACCGGGTTGGCCGGAATCTCGATCACCGGCTTCGGGTTCGCATTGGGCACCGGGTTCGGCGCGGGGGCCGGCGGCACGTCCTTCTTCGGCTGGCCCGGATCGACCATCGGGGCGGGCGGCAGGTCGCCGATCTTGGGCAGAGTCGGCGAGCCACCCACCGGCCCGACTTCACCCGGCGGGCTGAGCGGAGCCGTGTCGAACGAGGGGCGTTCCCGCAGCTTCAATGCCGCGCTCCGCTCACGTTCGTGGTCCACCGCTCGCTTCAGCACGCCCGCGGGCAGCGGGCCTTCCTGCATCGACACGTTGTTGTAACGCTGAATCGTGCCCTTCGCGAACTCGAACTGGGCGAGGGCCGAGTTGTACTGGGCGATGGCGGCGTACTCCTGCCGGATCGCGTCCGCCAAGTCGCGGCTCGCGGTGAGGAAGTTCAGGTATTCTTCCGGGCGGTAGCCACCGCTCTCGATCAACACGCGGAACCGGTACAGGAAGGCCTGCAGGGCTTCGCGGCGGGCCCGCAGCGGCGGGATCACCGCATGCGTTACAACCACACGGCGGTACTGCTGCGTGAGGTATTCGAGCGACTTCAACTCCGCGTCCCGCAGTTGGATGTAGTTGCGGGTGAGTTGCAATTGCGCCTGGCGCACTTGGGCGTTCAGGTCGCGGAAGCCGATGGGCACGTCGAGCCGCAGGCGGACGTCCCAGCTGTTGAACTGGTTGTTGCCGAAGCTGGCGAGGGCGTTGCCCGGCGTCGTGCCGTCCGCCCCGATCAGTTCCGAGCCGTCCAGCTTCGTGCCGAGGCCGGCCACGTCGTAGTTTGCGATGAGGCGGAGGTCCGGCTGGCGGAGGTTGCGGGCGAGCCGCAGTTGCAATTGAGAGACCTTCACTTCCTGCCGCAGGATCATGAGTTCGGGCTTGTACGCCATCGCCTCGTTGGCCGCCTCGTAGAAGTCCGGCTGGAACGGGGCGACGTTCGGTTCGTCCACGGGCACGAGGCGTTGGCCGTCGTCCGAACGGAGGCCCATGAAGCCGCGGAGTTGCCGCTCGCTGTCCAGAACCTGATCGCGGGCTTGGTACACTTGGGCGCGGAAGAGTTCCAACTGGGCGCGGGCTTGGTCCAGTTGCCGGGCCGGGTCGGACCCGATCTTCACGCGGGCTTCCACGTAACGGTAGCCGTCGTACGACTGCCGCAAGCCTTCTTCCTGGGCGTACAGGTTGTAGTACGCCGAGTACAAGTTCCAGTACGCCGTCTCGACGTTCACCAGCAACGAGTTCACCTGCGATTCGAACGTGACCATCGATTGGTCGCGGCGAATGCGGGTGACAAGGATGCTGGCTTGGCCGGGCAGGTTGCTCGCGAAAGGCGACGCGCCGACCGGGAAGTTGAAGTCCGCACCGTCGCCACGACCGGGGTGGAAGTCGTTCAACTGGTTGACTTCGACGCCGAACTGGCGGAGCAACGGTTGTTGGAAGCTGAACGTGAGCCGCGGCGTGTAGTTCGGGTTCACGAACCCGTTCGCTTGGTTCTGCGGGATCTGGGCGAACTTCGAGTAATCGACGTTGAACGTGATGCCGGCCAAACCGCCGCTCGGCAACGGCTTGTCCAACCGCGTCGAGAACGACGCCCCGTCCCGCTGTTGCTGGAACGAGAGGAACTGGGCCGCGACCGGCTGATCCACCTTCTGCCAGATCATTTGCGTGACCCAGCGGGCGTCGAACCGCGACAAGGCCCGCTCGATGCTGGCCGAAGCGCTCGCGGGGTCGAGGGCGAAGGCCCGGATCGCATCCGGGCCGCTCGCGCCGTTGCCGTTCGACGCCAGTTCATTCTTCGTGCCGAATTGGAACGGGGACAGGCTGCCGGTGTTGCCCTGCTCGAGCGCGACGGCGATACATTCTTTCAGCGTCACGTTGCGGGCCGGGCGGGTCGGGTCCAACACGTCGGAGGGCTTCTTGCCCAGCGTGGTGACGACCGGCGGCGTGATCGCGGCGTGCGGGTTCGTCTCGAGGCGCGGCGGCAGGTTCGCCGTCACCGCCTGCTGCAAATCGGCTTCATTGATGTAAAGCTGCTGTTTGCACCCGACGAGCCCGGCCAGCGCGAGCATCACGCTACCGCGAAGAACCCGATCGACCCAGCGGTTCCGGCTCATAGTGTTCCCCATCGACGCCATCCCGATGCCAACGCTCGCGCGAGGGCCACGGCGGGGCATCAGGGCTAGGTATCGACCCGAAACGAACCGGAATTGAGGGACTTTGACGGCTGGAGCGGTGAATTCCGACGAAAAATGGGCTGCGGCGCGAAAATGCTTCAAGTTCGCACGATGTGCGAAGCTTGGTTCGTGCGAGAAACTGCACAATCCGGGCGCTCTTCCCGCCCCGCATTTCCCCGGAACCGGTGCTAGAGTATCACGTCCCAATGGAGAGCGGGCCGCCGATGATTCGCATGTTGTCTTCCACACCGGCCCGCGATCTTCACATTGTGGTGCATCCTCGCGCGGCGATTGAAGCCCGTCTGCCCGCCCTCGCCAAGTTCGTCCAAGCCTCCGGAAACCTCGTGCCGCTCGGGAAACACCCCGCGTGGCTCCGCATCTTCCAATCCGCGATGGGGCACGAAGTCTTCGCACTGGAAGCGGTGCTCGCCGGGCAAACGTTCGGCTTCCTGCCGCTCGCCCACGTCCGCAGCCTGCTCTTCGGCCGCTTCCTCGTGAGCCTGCCGTATCTGAACTCGAACGGTGCGATCGCGCTCTCGTCGGACGTGCAGGTGAAGTTGATCGAGCGGGCCGTGGTGCTCGCGGAGGAACTCGACGTCCGCTATCTGGAACTGCGGCACGAGAAGCCGGTGGAACAGGCGGACCTCACCGCCGAACTCACGACCAAAGTCCACATGCGGCTCGACCTGCCGCGCACCTCGGAGAAGCTTTGGAAGAACCTCGACGCCAAGGTGCGGAACCAGGTGCGGAAAGGGGACAAGCAGAACTTCACCGTGACGTGGGGCGGCGCGGACGCGCTCGCGGACTTCTACGAAGTGCTGAGCGAGAACATGCGAGATCTCGGCACCCCGGTGTACGCGAAGCGATTCTTCGCCGAGATCCTCGCCACGTTCCCCGGCCAAGCCGAGATCTGCCTCGTGAAGGACGGCCCGAAGCCGATCGCCGGCGCTCTGCTGCTGCACGGCTGGGGCACGACCGAAGTGCCGACCGCCGCTTCGCTGAAGAGTTACAATCCAAGTTGCGCCAACATGATGATGTACTGGCGGCTGCTGCAACGGAGCATCGAACGCGGCCAACGGCAGTTCGACTTCGGCCGCTCGACCACGGACGGCAACACCTTCCGCTACAAGAAGCAGTGGGGCGCGGTGCCGCACCCCGCGACATGGCAGTACGCGGTGAAAGACGGTGAAACGCCGAACCTCCGCCCGGACAACCCGCGCTACGAGCGAGCCATCCGCCTGTGGCAGAAGCTGCCTGTGAAGCTGACGCAACTTCTCGGCCCGCCGATCGTCCGCGGGATCCCTTAAGTAACGCGGTGGCCGTAGGGCGGGTCGAGCGGAGGCTTTGCGACGCGAGCCCCGCCGTGAGTCATTGCGTTTAGCACAGCGGAGCTCGCAAAGCCTCGACCCGCCCTACGCCACGACCAACTTCACCAGGATCACCTGCGGGTGGCAGCAAAAGCGCAGCGGCTCCTTGCCGCTGAGGCCGCGGCCCACCACCATCGCCGTGCGATCCTCGAAGAACACGCCCATGTCGAAGCGACGGCCGTACACGCTCGGCACGAAAATCGAGCCGATCACCGGCACGCGGATCTGCCCGCCGTGGACGTGCCCGCTCAACACGAGATCCATCCCGTTCCGCTTCGCCCAATAGAACTGGTCCGGCGAGTGGCTCAGGCAGATGCGGAAGGACGCGTCCGCCTTTGGTGCATCCGGCTCCGGGCGGAACCACGGTCCTTCGTTCCCCGTGAACAGCACCGGCACGCCGCGCACGGTCGCAAGCGTGCTGCCGTTGCCGATCACCGTGTATCCGGCCGCGGCCAAGCTCTCGCGCACTTGGTCCGGGTGGTGCAGCTGGTCGTGGTTGCCGAGGATCGCGAAGTTGCCGTCCGGGCCGCGGAAGCGGCCGAGCATCGGCCCGATCCACGTGTGGTGTTCGTCCGTGTCCACGTAGTCGCCGGTGAGACAGACGAGGTCCGGCTTCGGCCAGCGGGTTTGGATTTCCTGAAGCACGCGTTCGTGGAACGAGCGGCTCGGTGTGCCGTGGTAGTGAACATCGGTGAGGTGCAGAATCGTGAGACCGTCCAGTTCCGGCGGCAAGTTCGCCAGCGCGAGCGTGAGTTCGGTGAAGTCCATCTTGAACACGTCGTTGAACGGCAGTTTCGCGGCGAAGCGGCCTATGCCATCGCCGATCACTTCGGGGCCGAGTTCCTTCATCAAGTCGAGCGTGTGCGTCGTTTCGTTCTTCAAGACGGATGGCGGCTTCCGCAGACACCGGCGCACCGTGATGATCGGAAACACGATCAAGCCGAAGAACAGGCAGATGCAGACGTACGCAAAGATCACTCCGCCGGTCGTGCCGTTGAACCACTCGTCGTTCTGCGATGGAAGGGATGCACGGTGTTCCGGCGGAACGATGTACTGCGGGAGGAACGGAAACGCGAGAATCACGACGCCGGTGAAGAGCCGCCACGGTTTGAGAATGGGCTTCGGATAGGGCCTCGCATAGACGTAGTTCAACAGCGTGGTCCAGATGCAGGCGTGACCCACCCACGCGAACAGAAGTGCGACTCCAATCAGGATCACGGCTCCAAGCATGCCCTCATGCTAGAAGCCGCATCGCATCTCAGTAGTGCTTGCCGCTCTTGCGGACGTGCGTGGCCGGGCGGGCCTCGCTTTGCACCGCCCCGTTCAGCACCTTGCCGACGACGAGAACATGATCTCCGGCGTCGATCTTCTCCACGACGCGGCAATCGAGCCACGCGTGCGCGTCGGCCAGCACCGGGGCCGCGTGCTCGCCGCAGATCACGTCGAGCCCTTGGAACGCGTCGTCCTCCGGGGCGAAGCCCTTCCCGAAGTGGCCCATGAGGTGCTTCTGCCCTTCGGCCAAGACGTTCACCGCGAATGCGGCGTGCGGCCGCAACCCCTTTAACACCCATCGTTCCTTGGCGAACGCGGCCACCACCTGCGGCGGATCGAAGGAACACTGCTGCACCCACGAGGCGAGCATGCCGGTGGATTCGTCTCCGTGACGCACGGTGAGGATGAACAACCCGGACGGCACGCGCCCGAGCGCGGCCCAAGCTTCGGCGGAAAGTTCGGCGCTCATGTCAGCCTCGTTCGGAAGGGTGATACGATAGGCGAATCGAACCGGAGCGTGAACCGATGAACCGCTGCTTCGCCGTTCTGAGCATCATTCTGTTCGCGGCTCCGGCTCTCGCTCAGCCCGCGCTGCCGACTCGGAACGGGCCGGTGGAGCTCGCGGCGCAGGAGTGGCCGCTGCGGCCGGGGCCGCGAAGCATCCGCGTGCTCGTCCACTACCCCAAGGGCGCTCTGGAGAGCGTGAACGCGACCACCGGGCTCATGCTCACGCTGCACAACTGGGGCGGCACCGATTGCGTCGGCACCGCGGACCCGAAGACGCTCGCCGAGCGGTACAACGTCGTCGCCCTGTGCGTGAACTATCTGCAGAGCGGCAAAGCCGATTCGATCGACGGACCGGAAGCGTACGACTTCGGATACTTGCAGGCTTTGGATGCGCTGCGGGCGCTGCACTGGCTGGAGAGCGGCCTCACGAAGCGCGGAAAGCCGTTCCAGCCGCGGCGCACGTACTGCACCGGCGGCTCGGGCGGTGGCAACGTCTCGCTCATGGCCGACAAGCTCGCCCCACGCACCTTCGCCTGCGTGGTCGATCTCTGCGGCATGAAGAAACTGTCCGACGACATCGCCTTCAACCAGCCGAACGGCAGCGACCTGAACGCCCGCTGGTCCCGCGACCCGAAGCACGCGAACTTCCTCAGCCTGGACCATCAGGAACTCCGGTTCGTCGGGAACCCGGACCACCTCGCCGAGATGAAGCGGCTTGGATGCAACGCGAAGATCCTCTCCGTGCACGGTGTCGATGACGTGACCTGCCCCTTCGCGGACGCGGAAGAGATGGCCTTCTGGATGAGGCGGGCGAAGCTGGACTTCACCCCGGTGTGGATCGCGAAGAAAGACTTGGACGGCAAGGTGTTCACCAGCAGCGGGCATGCCCTCGGCAACCGCACCGAGATCGTGGACCGTGTGGCGAAGGATTGCCTCTCCGAGCGATCGCAGCGGGACGGCCCGAGCGACTTCGAACGCAAGCAGGACATCCGCTATCGCACCTCGAACGGAGCGTTCGTCATCTCGTACGACGAGGGATATCCCGTGGGGCGGTTCGAACCCGTGCCGCCTCTGCCGGAGTATCCGACCCATACGGACCTGAGCTACGTTTTAGATGCGATTGGGAACAAGAAACCGATCCGGACCGTGGAGGATTGGCACCTTCGCCGCGAGCATACCGTGCGGAGTGTGGCTCGCGTGATGGGGCCGCTGCCGAGCCCGTTGAAACGCGTCCCGCTCGACGTGAAGGAAATCGAATCCATCGCGGTCGGCAACTTGATTCGCAAGAAAGTCACATTCCAATCGGACGGCACCAAGCGCGTGCCGGCTTACCTCTTCACGCCATCGCGCCAGCCAACTACGAAGTTGCCCGCGATTCTCGCTTTGCACCAGACGACCCGCATCGGCAAGGACGAACCGGCCGGCCTCGGCAACAAGGACATGTCGTACGGGCTCGAACTCGCCCGGCGCGGGTACGTCGTGATCGTCCCGGACTACCCGAACTTCGGCGAGCACGAGTACGACTTCGCCAAGAGCGGCTACGCAAGCGGCAGCATGAAGGCCGTGTGGGACAACATCCGCGCCGTGGACCTGCTTGAAACGCTGCCCGAAGTGGACGCGGACCGCATCGGCGTGATCGGCCACTCGCTCGGCGGGCACAACGCGATCTTTACCGCGTTCCACGATCCGCGTCTGAAGGCGGTCGTGTCAAACTGCGGGTTCACCACCTTCCAGAAGGACGATATGCCGAGTTGGACGGGGCCGACGTACATGCCGCGGATCAAGAGCGAGTTCGGCAACGACGCGAAGAAGGTGCCGTTCGATTTCCAAGAGTTGGTGGCGGGCATCGCACCGCGGGCGTTCCTGGCCAGCGCCGCGGAGAAAGACGATGACTTCGACGTCTGCGGCGTCCGCGATGTGGTGAAGGAAGCGGCTGCGATCTACAAGCTTCTCGGCGTGCCGGGCAACCTCGCCGCGAACTACCCGCAAGCAAACCACTCGTTTCCGCCGGACGCGCGCAAGACCGCGTACGAGTTCCTCGACACGCATCTGAAGAAGTGATGGCGATGGCGAAGCCGGTGACGATGCAGGATGTCCAGTCGCTGCTTTCCCGTGGCCGAAACGCGGAAGCGGTCGAAGCCTACCGCGAGTTTCTTCGCCGGGAGCCGGGTCACCTCGCCGCTTGGAACGGGCTCGCCCTGCTGCTCCGCCGACTCGGCCGTGTCGAAGAATCAGAGGCGGCGATCGCCGAGGCGGCCCGAGCGGAAGCGGCCAAGTACGAAGACCCTGCGGCGGTGCAGCGATTCCTCGCGGCCGCGGGCCGCGCCGGCAAGACGCCGGCCACCGCCCCCGCGACGTTCGTGACGAAACTCTTCGACGACGCCGCGGAACGCTTTGAAACCCTGCTGAAGCACGACCTCGCGTACCGCGGCCCCGAGTTGCTGCTCGAGGCCGTGACACGCGTGCATGGCGAGTCGCCCCGCGACCTCGACGTCCTCGATTTGGGGTGCGGCACCGGTTTGGCCGGCGAGGTGTTCCGCGCCGCCGCCCGCCGCTTGGACGGAGTCGATCTCTCCTCGAAGATGTTGGAACGGGCGGCGGCGAAGCGCGTGTACGAGTCTTTGGCGCAAGCCGATGTCGTGGAGCACCTCGTTCGAACATCCGAGCGATACGATCTGATTCTCGCGGCGGATGTCTTCATCTATGTGGGCGGGCTCGCGCCGGTGTTCGCCGCCGCCCGCCGCGTGCTGCGTCCCGATGGACTGCTCGCGTTCACGGCCGAAGTGATGGATTCGGAAGGAGACGACTTGCAACTTCAGGCAGTCCGCCGTTACGCCCATTCGCGCGGCTACCTCGCCCGCACCGCCGCCGAGGCGGGCTTCGCAATCCCATTGCTGGAAGTGGCCGCGCTGCGGACGGAATCGACGAGACCGGTGCGTGCGTGGATCGCCGTCATGCATGCGTGATGCGGTAAAGCGTGCCCTTGGTGCGCTCGCCGCCCGGTTCGCCGGCGCGGACCAGTTCCGGCTTCACCTCGTATCCCGCTTCCGCAAGCTTCCAGCGGAAGTGCCGCGCCGGGGAGCGATCCGGATCCGTGATCAGGCAGATGCCGCCGGGCGCGAGCACCGCCTCGAGCAACCCGATCAGCGGTTCCACGAGCCGCTCTTCGTACATGAGATCGGAACCGATCACGACCGGATACTTGCGATCGGTCGGCGGGGCGCGGAAGTCCAGGAGCATGGTGCGGAACGACGTGAACCCGTTGAGCCGGGCGTTCTTCGCGGCGAAGTCGACTGCGGTTTCATCCACGTCCGAGAAGGTGACCGGCAGGCCGCGGGCGAGGGCGGCGATCCCGGCGAGGCCGAGCCCGCATCCCACTTCGAGCACGGGCCGCGAGCCGGGATTCGGACCCCAATCTTCGCGCGTCATCACTTTGGCGAGCATCCGCGCCGCGGGCCACAGTTGCGCCCAGTACGGCACGTAGTCGTCCGCCGCATAGGCGGAACGTACCCACGGATGATCGAGCAGTTTGTCCCAGTCCGTGGGGCGGTCGATGAGGAACGTGGCGTCGCCGATGTACACGGTGTCGCGGACGATCTCGGTGAGCGCTTCGCGCGGCGTGGCGTGGTATCGCGGCGGCATGACACGGTCTTCTTACGTCCGGCCGCCCGATCCGGTATCATGGCAGCGGCTACTCGAGGGGAGAAAGATGATGCAAATGCAAAACACTCCACAGGAACTCGCGTCTCCCAAAGCAGTGACACCGCCGGTTTCGGAACGCGTCGAGCTGACGGAAGAGGAGCGGAAGTTCCTCGCGGAGTGCGAGGCGGCCTACGAAGCGAACCCGACCGAGCTATACACCTTGGAAGAAGTGGTGGCCCACATCAAGCGGAAGAAGTGATGTTGGATTACCTCATCACGCCGCTCGCCCGGTTGCACATCGACAACGCTTGGAATTGGTACGAGAACCAGGAACCGGGTCGTGGCGACGAGTTCATCGAAGAGTTCCACCACCGCCTCCTCGCCATTCGCGAGTATCCCGACATCTGCTGCCCGGTGTCGGATCGTAGTCGGGTCGCAATGATGCACCGTTCCAAGTACAAGATCTATTTCCGGGTCGAAGACGTCGGTATTGTCGTGATCGGTGTCCGCCACTTTGCCGCGGATGACGACCCCCGATTGCAGAATCGACTGTGAAGGCAACGCATGTCGCGGACGATCTCGGTGAGCGCTTCGGGCGGGGTGGTATCGCGGCGGCATGACAATGCTGTCTTACGGCGCGTGCTGCTGGTGGAACGTCAGCCGGTCGTTGGGTAGCATGATGTTCTGCCGAACCCCGCCTCCGCGAGCATCCACATGCGTTCGCTTCTCGCCGCACTCGGCCTCGCCACGCTCGTTGCCGTCGTCACGGGGGGCTTCCGCCCCCCGCTCGGTGAGCATCCCGTGCCTCCGCCGCTGAAGCAGTCTCCGAACACCAAGTTCGAATGTCGCTTCGCCGAGACGCCCATCACCATCGACGGCGACGCCACGGACGCGGCCTGGAAGGACGCGCCGGTCATCGACACGTTCCACCTCGCGTGGCTCGGCGAAGGCAAGGCCCGCCTTGCCCGCACCGCCACCAAAGCCCGCCTGCTCTGGGATCGCGAATACTTCTACTTCTTCGCGGACATGGAAGACTCCGACCTCTTCGCGGACGTGAAGGAGCACGACGGCAACACGTGGGAGAACGACGTCTTCGAGATCTTCCTGCATCCGGACCGCACGAAGACCGGTTACTACGAGTTCCAGGTGAACGCCGCCGGCACCAAGTTCGACTCGTTCATGCCGAAACGTGTCTTCGACAACTTCGACCAGCAGAAGAAGGCCGGGGACTTTCACATCGATGCGAAGGTGAAGCTCCGCGGCACGCTGAACAAACGCGACGACGAGGACAAGGGCTGGTCGGTGGAGGGCCGCATCCCATGGACGGACTTGCTCCGCACCGGCGGCCGCCCGAACCCCGGCGAACAGTGGGGCCTCAACCTCTGCCGCTACGACTACCACAAGGTGTGGAAAGATCCCGAACTTTCGTGCATTGCCCCGATCGCGAAGCCGAAGGTGTCGTCGTTCTTCCACCAGTACGAGGACTATTGCACGCTCACGTTCGAGGGACCGGCGCGGAACGGCATCGCGAAGCGGGACCCGATGACGACCTCGACCGTGGTCGGGTTCCCCGATCCGCCACCGCCGTACCGTGTCGTGCGGGCAATTCCGGACTACCGCCCGGACTTCCCGATCATGTCGAAGAACATCCCCGGCACGGATCGGCTCATGGTCATCACCCAGCCGAAGGCCTACGCCGGCACGCGGCTCGAGATGATCTCGGAAGCGAACCCGAAGGAGATCACGCCGGTGATGATCACGCCGACCGGCGGCACCGCGACGGACTTCACGTTCCATCCGAAGTTCAAGGAGAACGGCTACGTGTACGTCGGCTGGAGCGGCCGGAAGTACTGGTTCGATCCGCGGAAACACTGTTTCATCACCCGCTACACGATGCAGACGAAGCCGCCGTTCAAGCTCGATGAGTCGAGCGCGACGCACATCCTCGCGTGGGAATCGAACGGGCATAACGGCTGCGCCGTGACCTTCGGCCTGGACGGCACGCTGTACTTCACCAGCGGCGACGGCACCTCCGATTCGGACACGAACGTCACGGGGCAACGCACCGACCTCTATCTGGCCAAGGTGCTGCGCGTGGATGTGGACCACCCCGCCCCCGGGAAGAACTACTCGGTGCCGAAGGACAACCCGTTCGTGAACGACAAGCGATTCGTGCCGGAGACGTGGGCGTACGGCCTCCGCAACCCGTGGCGCATGTGCACCGATGCCAAGACCGGCCACATCTGGGTGGGCCAGAACGGGCAGGATTTGTGGGAGTCGGCCATGTTCGTCCGCAAGGGGGACAACTACGGCTGGAGCGTGATGGAAGGCAACCACCCGTTCTACCTCGAACGCAAAGCCGGACCGACCCCCATCGTGAAGCACACGCTCGAGCACCATCACTCGGAGGCACGCTCGCTCACCGGCGGCATCGTCTACCATGGCGAGCGCTACCCCGATCTGAAGGGCGCGTACATCTACGGCGACTACTCCACCGGCCACATCTGGGCCGCGAAGCACGACGACGAGAAGCTGCTCTGGCACAAGAAGATCGCCATCACGCCGCTGAAGATCACGTCGTTCTCCACGGATTCCAAGGGTGAACTGCTCATCACGGACCACTCGAAGGCGGGCGAGGGCGGCTTCTACACTTTCGAGCCGAACCCGGCCCCGAAGGACACCGGCTTCCCCAAGACGCTCTCGGCCAGCGGGCTCTTCGACTCGGTGAAGGGCCACAAGATCAAGCCGAGCCTCGTGCCGTACGAAGTGAACGCATCGTTTTGGTCGGACGGCGCGCACAAGGAACGGTACATCGGGCTGCCGCCGGGCGAAGGCATGACGATGCGCGGCCGCGGCTGGGACTTCCCGGACAAGACCGTGATCGTTAAGAGCTTCGCATTCGATTCGGCCGCGGGCCGCCAGTGGATCGAGACGCGTTTCCTCACCAAGCAAGGAGGCGAGTGGTACGGCTACAGTTACGAATGGAACGATGCCGGCACCGACGCCGTGCTCGTGGGTGCGGAAGGCAAGGACAAGACGTTCGGTGATCAGGCGTGGCACTACCCCGGCCGCGCGGAGTGCATGGTGTGCCACAGCCGCGCCCAGAACTACGTGCTCGGCCTGTGCGAACTGCAACTCAACAAGGACGTGGACTATGGCAACGGGAAGGTCGAGAACCAACTCCGCGTGTTCGAGCGACTCGGCATGTTCAAGACGGATTGGTACGCGGACGTGAAGAGCCGCGTGAAGGATCCCGTCAATGTGCCGCAGCCCGACCAGCGCGGCGTGCCGCCCTCCGGCCTGTTCACCAGCAGCTTCCCCGCGAACCTGAAGAAGCTCGTGGACCCGTACGACCCGAAGGAGGACCTCACGGCGCGGGCCAAGTCGTGGCTCCACGCGAACTGCTCGTCGTGCCATGTGGAGGCGGGCGGCGGCAACGCCGCCATGGAACTCGAGTTCGGCACCGAGTTGAAGAACATGCGGATCGTCGACACGAACCCGGTGCATCAGTCGTTCAACATCGCCGATGCGAAGCTGATTTCACCCGGCAGCCCCGAGAAAAGCGTGATGATCCACCGCCTCTCGCAGCGCGGGTTGAACACCGGCCAGATGCCGCCGATCAGCACCAGCCGCATCGATGAGAAGGGGCTGGCGCTGATGAAGGAATGGGTGAAGAGTTTGAAGAAGTAAGTTCTCAATCACACCGGGAGCCGTCATGATCCGATTCGCTGCGTTGATTTTGCTCGTCGCCTTTTCCCCCGCCGCACGCGCGGAGGACAAGCCGACCGTGGACCTGTTCGCATCCGTCGCGGATGAAAAGCTCAAGGAAGCGACACCGGCCAACGGTGTGGTCTCCACTCAGAAGGAGTGGGAGTCGCTGGCCAAGGCCTGGAACATCGAGAAGGCGCCGAAGGTGGACTTCACCAAGGAACTGCTCGTGGTCGGCACCTGGCGCGGGAGCCAGTTCAAGCTCGTGCCGAAGGTGAGCGACGCGGGCGACCTCACGATTCAAGCCGCAGGCACGAAGGATCTGCGGCCCGGCTTCCGCTATCGCATCGTGTCGGTGGACCGTTCCAAGATCAAGACGGTGAACGGCAAGCCGCTCAAGGAGTGAGACGTGCCGCGGGCGAGTGTTCGAGAGTCGGACACACGACCCGCGCGATCACGGAGTGCCATTGTGTCGCAGCGGCTGAGTCGCTATGGCCGGAGGCGGAATCGGGGGATTCTCTTCATGCTCCGGCGGGCGATGCTCGTGGCCGCGGGGCTGGCGTGCGGCGCCGGCTGCATCGGCGATGCGCGTGACAGCGTCGCGCGGTCGCAGGGGCCGGTGCGTTCGCCGCTCGATGTCGCACCGCCGCCCGCGGCGTTGCTCGAAGGTCGCGGCCCGCTTCCGGCGACGAAGCCCGCGCTCGAGCCGAATGAATCGCCGCTGCCGATCAACTTCGCCACCGCGTTGCAACTGGCCGGCGCCCGGCCGTTGGACGTGCAAATCGCCGGGCGGCAGGTCGAAGCCGCCGCCGCACAGTACGACCGCGCCCGCCTGCTCTGGGTGCCCAACCTCGTGCTCGGCACTGATTACTTCGCACACACCGGGCCGCAGCAGAACTTTGCCGGCGAAATCCTCAAATCCAATCGCGACACGTTCATGGCCGGGTTCGGGCCGAACGTCGTCTTCTCGTTCTCCGACGCCGTGTACGCCCCGCTCGCCGCACGGCAGGACTTGCGGGCCCGGCAATTCCATCAGCAGGCCTCGATCAACGACACGAGCCTGCAAGTGGCCGAAGCGTACTTCGGCGTGCAGCAGGCGCGGGGCGAACTGGCCGGGGCCCTGCTCGCGGAGAAGCATGCGACCGAACTCGCCCGCCGCGCCGCGGAACTGGCGAAGGGATTGGCTCCGCCGGCGGACGAAAACCGCGCCAAGGTGGAACTCGCCCGCCGCCGCCAACTCGTGCAGACGGCGCGGGAACGCTGGCGGGTGGCGAGCGCGGAACTGGCGCGGTTGCTCCGCCTCGATCCGAACGCGACGCTCGAACCGATCGAACCCGCGTTCCTGCCGGTCACCGTGATCGATTCTCACGTGAGCCTGGACACGCTGATTCCCATCGCGCTCGGCTCGCGGCCCGAACTCGCGGGGCACCAAGCCGTGGTGCAGGCCGCGCTCGCCCGCTTGAAGCAGGAGAAGATCCGGCCGCTGGTGCCGAGCCTCGCACTCCGCAGCGTATCCACGAACCCGAGCGGTTCGCTCGGCTACGGCGCCTTCGGCGGCGGCCCGAACGACCGGCTCGACCACTTCGCCCCGCGCTTCGACATCGACGTGCAACTGCTCTGGGAATTCCAGTCGCTCGGTTTCGGCAATCGCGCCCGGATGCAGGAACGGCGGGCCGAGCACGAGATCGCCACGCTCGAACTCTTCCGCACGCAGGACCGCATCGCGGCGGAGGTGGCCAAGGCGTTCGCCGAAGTGCGCTCCGCGGCCGAGCGGTTGGGCCAAGCCGAGCCCGCACTGCGGGAGGCGATCGATCTTGTGAACAAGTCTTTGGAAGGATTGGGGCAGACGCGACGGGCCGGGGATGCGGTGCTGCTCGTGGTGCGGCCGCAGGAGGCGGTGGCCGCGGTGCAGGCGCTCGGACAGGCGAATGCGGACTTCTTCACCGCGGTGTCCGATTACAACCGCGCCCAGTTCCGGCTCTATCGCGCGCTTGGCCACCCGGCGCAGTGCTTGGCCGGCGCGATCGCGGAATCACCCGTGGAAGCGGCGACCGCGACGGAACCGGTCGGCCCGCGCGCCGGCATCGGCAGCGCGGCCCCGAGCGATGTGACACCTGCGATTCCGACGGTGAAGTGATCACCAATCGTTGCCGAGTACTTCACCGGCGTCGCGGGTGGCGAGGGCTCGCCACGTCGGCAGCGAGACCGCATCGCGCACGAATCGCACGCTGCCGTCCGCCATCGCCACGTTTACGCCGCCGGTGTGCCAACTGCGGGCGGTGGACAGGCCCTTGTTGTGGCTGCCGTTGCCGCAATCCCACGTCCGCGGGTTCGGCGTGTAGTAGTGGTTGTAAAGGCTGTTGCCGTAGTGCCCGTCGATCCACTTCGCTCCACGCTTGGCGGACCATGCCCCCGCGCCGGAATCGCACGCGCCCGGTGTCGGGTCGTTTCCACCCGGCACTTCCAGGACCACGGTGGCGATCACCCGCGGGTCCGTCGGAAGCCCGCTGGGAACCACTCCCGTGCCCATCACGCTCTCGCTGAACGCGGCGGTGTTCGAGAGGCCGTCGCCGATGTCCGCGGGCCGGATCGGCGTCTGTGTGAAGAGACCGTCGCCGGAGGCGATGAGCCCGTAGCCGATGGTGCCGCTGCCGTTGTTCGCCACATAGTTCGTGCCGTAGTCCGGTTGCCCCGGCACTTGGCCGTTGAGGCTGTCGCTCGGGCAGAGGAACAGCGGCACCTTCGTTTGCGAGGCGGCGACATTCGTGGGGCTGGTCGGCGGCGTGGTGTAATCGCAAAGCCGCTGCAGGTTCTCTTGCTCCACATACGGCAGCAACCGCGAGAGCCCCGAGTGAACCAGCGGGTACGGGTTGCGGGATTGCGGGAAGGCCTTGTTCGCGCCTTCGTAATTGTGCAGGGCCGTGCCGAGTTGCTTGAGGTTGTTCCCGCACTTCATGCGGGACGCCGCCTCGCGAACCTTTTGCACGGCGGGCAGCAGCAAGCCGATGAGCACGGCGATGATGGCGATGACGACGAGCAGTTCGATCAACGTGAAGCCACGGGTGCGGCGCATGGATGATCCCAGATGAAAGCGGACGACGGGCGCGGCCCGAGTCCGGTGATGATGGAAAGAAGGAGACGCAGCGAGGAGTTCAGGACCGTCTGGGTGGCGGATCCTGAATCGCGGAGATGTGGGAGATCAGAACCGATTCGATCGGGGAAACCGTGTGGAGAGTGCGGGTGAAGTCGCGGCCGGTTTCGGCATCCGCGGGCGGTACCGCGGGAAGCTCGGCCACCACGCTGGCCGTAGTTTCGCCGCGGCACTGCTTCGATTGAAATGCCGCGATCCACTTCACCGCGGGCTCGGCATGCGGCAGGGTGTCTTCGCGTTCGATGCACTTCGGGCAGCGGGGCTTCTTCGGTTCCGGCTTGGGCTTGGCACAGCAGCAGTTCGCGGAATCGGCCCCGCACGGCGTGATACAGCCGCACGCCTTCACCGTGTACCGTGTCTGAACCACCGGGAAGCCGAACGATGCGACGGCTTGGGCGAACACAAGCGCAACCGCGATCAACGATCGCAGAGCGGGCATCGGGAGTCGCGGCGGCCGGATCATCGAGTGAAGTTGGAGCGGCGGTGGCGGGAATAATGAATATAGGGCCGCACCCGACCGGACGCAAGAAGATCGCGCCGTAATGTTCGCCACGCATCGCGGAGCGGAACATTCACCCCATCGGGCGATTCTTCAACAGCTTTCGCACTTTCGCCTGGACCATCGATGCGAGCGGCGGCACGAAGCGGAATCGCAGCACGGACATCGCGGCGGCCGAGACCGCGAGCACCCACGGATGCGAGAAGTAGCGGCTGTTCGTGGCGCGGTCCACGATCGCGAAGAACACCGGCGTGAGGAAGATCCCGAAGAGCGTGACGCCGACCATGCCGCCGAGCACGGCGATGCCGAGAGCCTGCCGCATCTCCGCCCCCGCGCCCGTGGCCATCGCGAGCGGCGCCACTCCGAGGATGAACGCGACGCTCGTCATCATGATCGGGCGGAAGCGGAGCTTGCACGCTTCGAGTACCGCGGTGCGGACATCCGCGCCGCCGTCGCGGGCGATCTTCGCAAACTCCACGATGAGGATCGCGTTCTTGCACGCCAGGCCGATCAGCACCACGAAACCCACCTGAGTGAAGATGTTGATGTCCTGCTTGAAGATTCCGGCGCGGGCGACCGCGGCGCCGGTCTCGCCCAGCACTTCGCGATCGAACCAGCCTGCGTATTCCAGCCAGCGCGGCGAATCGACACCGAACGACTTCAGCGTTTCGACCGCGGAGCCGGGGTCCGTGACCCATACGGCGGCGAGCGCGGCCGCCACGCACACCGGCACCACGAGGATCACCGCGAGCGGGAACGCCCACGATTCATACAGCGCGGCGAGGATCAGGAACACGAACGCGACCGAGAGGCCGAAGACCATTACGGTGGTATCGCCGCGGAAAGTCTTGCCGCCGGGCAGGCGCAGTTCGGATTTGCCGGCCTTCTCTTCGAGGTATGTCAGTTCCGTCCACTCGTAGCCGATCACCTGCGGCGGCAGTTCGCGTTCCGCGAGTTGCTCCATCGCGATGCGCAGGTCGCCGTTGCTCACGCCGGGGGCCACGTTCCCGTTGATGGCCGCGGCGGGGTACGTGTTGTACCGCGTGATCACCTGCGGCGTGCCGCGTTCCCGCACTTTCGTCACGGCCGCGAGCGGCACCATGTCACCATGCTTGTTCCTCACCTTGATCTTGCGGATATCGTCCACCGAGTCGCGGAAGTTCTGATCGGCCTGAACGTTCACCTGCCACGTGCGGCCGAAGCGGTTGAAGTCGTTGACGTACTTGCTGCCCATGCTGCCCTGCAGGCACGAAGACACATCGGTCACCTCCACGCCGCGGGCCATGCACGCCGCCCGATCGATGTCCAGGTACACTTGCGGCGAGTTCGTCTTGTACACGGTGAACATGCCGCCGGCCTGCGGGAGTCGGTTCGCCTTGTCCAGGAAGTTGCGCGTCTGCTGTTCGAGTACGGCGGGGCCGGCGTCGCCACGGTCTTCGATCATGATGCGGAACCCGCCGGCGCGGCCGAGTCCGGACACGGCGGGTGCGCCGAAGACGTTCACCTGCGCGCCGGGCACGCGGGCCGCGAACCGCCGTTGCAACGCTTGGATCACCTTGGCCGCGTACAGGTCCGGGTGCCGCCGCTCGGGGAAGTCCTTGAGGATGATGAACATCGAGCCGAAGTTCGAGCCGTACGCGGAGAGCACGAACGAGTTGCCGCCGATCGCATTCGTGTGTTCGACGGGCTTCACCTTCCGCACCCACGTGGTCGCACCGTCCTTCTCGACCTGTACGGCTCCGTCTTCATCGGGGCTCGCGGGGATCTCCACTTCGTAGTCCAAGGCCGCTGCTGCGAGTTGCTGCAAGGCTTCGACCGTCCGTTCGGTGGATGCCGAATCCGGAAGCTGGATGCTGGCGATGAGATAGCCCTTGTCCTGCTGCGGGATGAAGCCCGTGGGGATCTGCCGGTAGCCGTACCCGCCGGCGACGAGGAGCCCGACGTAGCCCGCAAGCACGAGCAGCGGCACGCGCAGGCCGAATCCCACGATGCGGACGTACATCCGGCCCGTCCAGGAAAACGCCCGCTCGAACAGCTTCTCGAAGAGGGTGAAGGGCAGGAACAGGATCGCGGTGAGGCGGCCGAGCAGGCCGCGCGGTGAAGCCTTGGCTTGGCGCGGCTTCAGGAGCAGAGCCGCGAGCGCGGGGCTCAGCGTCAGCGAGTTCAGCGTCGAGATCATCGTCGAGACGGCGATCGTGAGCGCGAACTGCCGGAAGAACGAGCCGACCAAACCCGAGAGGAACGCGCACGGGATGAACACCGCGGAGAGCACGACGCCGACCGCGACGACCGGCCCGGCCACGTCTTCCATCGCACGGATGGTCGCTTCGCGCGGAGCGAGGCCGAGGTCCAGCTTGTGCTGCACCGCCTCCACCACCACGATCGCGTCGTCCACCACGATGCCGACGGCGAGCACGAGGCCGAACAGCGTGAGGTTGTTCACGCTGAAACCGGCCACGTACATCGCGGCGAACGTGCCGACGATCGCCACCGGCACCGCCGCCAAGGGAATGATCGCCGCCCGCCACGAACCCAGGAACACAAGCACGACCAAGGCCACGAGCGCGATCGCGTCGCGAAGCGATTTGAACACCTCTTGGATGGATTCGATGATGAACGGAGCGGTGTCGTAGCCGAGTTCCCAACGCACGCCCGGCGGGAACTTCTTCGAGAGTTCGTCCATCTTGGCCCGCACCGCGGCCGAGGTTTCCACCGAGTTCGCGTTCGAGAGCAGGAAGATGCCGAGGCCGGTGGTCGGTTTGCGGTCGAAGCGGGAATTCACATCCGCGTTCTTGGCGCCGAGTTCGACGCGGCCCACGTCCTTCACACGAACGAGCTGCCCGTCGTCGCCCACCTTCAACACGATGTCCGCGAACTGCTCTTCGCTCACGAGCCGGCCGATGCCGCTGAGCGTGAACTGGAACACCTGCTCGTCCGAAGTCGGCGGCTGTCCGAGTTGCCCCGCCACGATCTGATCGTTCTGCCCGCGGACGGCGTTCACCACATCGCCGGGCGTGAGCTTCAGATTGGCGAGCTTCTCGGGGTTCACCCACAGCCGCATCGAGTAGTCCCGCTGGCCGAAGATGGTGACATCCGAGATGCCGGGCAGCCGCTGCATCTCCTCCTTGAGGTGCAGCGACGCGTAGTTGCTGAGGTAGAGCTGGTCGTACGGGGAATTGGCGGGCCCGTTCGGCGGGCCGAAGGCGACCGCCGCGCCGGCGACCGCCGCGTGCCCCGGCCGCTCCGGGCTGTTCAAGCTGATCGTCATCAGCAGTTCGGGAGACCGCTTCCGCGTGGTGAGCCCGGTCTGGCGCACCTCGGGCGGGAGTTGCGGCATCGCCAGCGCCACGCGATTCAGCACCCGCACCTGGCACATGTTCAGGTCGGCGCCCGGCCGGAACGTCACCGTCAGCGTGTAGCTGCCTTCGTTGGTGCACTGCGAGGTCATGTACATCATGTCCTCGACGCCGTTCACCTGCTGCTCGATCGGGGATGCGATGGTGTCCGAGACGGTCTGCGAATCCGCGCCGGGGAAGTTGCAATCGACCTGCACCGTGGGCGGTGTGACTTGCGGATACTGAGCGATCGGCAGCGAGCGCACCGAGAGCGCGCCCGCCAAGGTGACCGCAAGCGAGAGCACGGTGGCGAAGATGGGCCGGTCGATGAAGAAGCGGGGAATCATGTCACTTCTTCTGGCCGCGCGGCTTGGGATTCACCTTCGCGCCGGGGCGGACGCGCTGCAGACCGCTGACGATGATCTTCTCACCCGCCGTCAGCCCTTCGTCGATCACGCGGAACTTGCCGTCCTGCGGGCCGACTTTCACCCGGCGCATCTCCGCCTCGTTGTTCCCGTTCAGCACGTACACGAACCGCTGGCCTTGGTCCGATCCGAGGGCTTCCTCGGGAATGCGGACGCCGGGGTGCTCGCCGCCCACGGGGAGCCGCACGCGGACGAACATGCCGGGGGAGAGCAACCGGAGCCCCTTCTGTTCCACCGCGTAGGCCGCGGCTTCGCCGACGAGTGCGGGCAGCGGGCCGAACTGCAGCGCCTTGTTCTCCATCTCCGCCCGGAACCGCAACGTACCGGTGTTCAGGTCCAGTTGGTTGTCCGCGAAGGTGAGCACCGCCTCGCGCGGGAAGTCTTCTTCATCCGCCAAACCCACCTTCACCATCAGCTTGCGGTCGCGGGACGACGTGATCATGCCCTTGCCGATCAGTTTGCGGAACATCAGCACGGTGCGCTCGTCGATGTCGAACGAGATGTAAATCGGATCGAGCATCACAAGCCGGGTGAGGATCGTCTCGTTCTCCTTCACGATGTTGCCTTCGTCCACCATCCGGCGGCTGATCCGGCCGGCGTACGGCGCGGTGATCGCGGTGTAGCCCAGCATGGTCTGGGCCGTCTTGAGCGTGGCCTTGGCCGAGTCGAGGCTCGCGGTCGCGGCACTGAGTTGGGCGCTGTTCACATTCAGCGTCGCCTTCGCCTTGTCGAGATCCGTCTGCGACGCGGCCGTGTCGCGGAACGCGATCTCGACTCGCTTCAGTTCGGCGGTCGCCAGTGCGATCTGGGCCTTCCAGTTCGCAATGTCCGCATTGGACTTCTCGACATCCGCCTCGGCCTTCTTCACGGAGGCCTGGAACAGCACGTCGTCGATTTCGAAGAGCGGAGCCCCGGCGGAGACGAACTCGCCGTCCTTGAAGTGAACCCGTTTGAGCCGGCCGGTCACTTCGGGCCGCACGTCCACGACTTTGAACGCCTCGGTGCGGCCGGTGAAGTCCTCGTAATCGGTGACGGGGCGGGATTCGGCGATCTCGAAGAGTACATCCGGATCGGGCGCCTTCACGCTCGGCGCGGGCGGCTTCACGCAGCCGGCGAGCGAAACCGATGCGACGAGGAACGTTAACAGGCGTGCGGCTGGAATCATTTCGGTGCCGGGCGGGAGGGAGGCGGGCGACCGGAGATACCGGCCGCGCGGCGCCGGCTTACTCTGATTGTAACATGTCCGCATGGCGTTGACACTCGTCACCGGCGGAGCCGGGTTCATCGGTTCGCACTTGGTTCGGCAACTGGTCGAGCGCGGGGACGCGGTGCGCGTGCTGGACCGCCCCGGTGCGAAGCGCGATCACCTCCCGACGAGCATCGAGATCGTGGAAGCGGACATACGCGATGCGGCCGCCGTGAAGCATGCGGTTCGCGGCTGCCACTTCGTGTACCACCTCGCCGCAAACCCGCAACTCTGGACGCGCCGCCGCGGGCACTTCCACCAAGTGAATTACCTCGGCACGGTGAACGTGCTTTCCGCCGCGATGAACGCCGGCGTCGAACGCATCCTGCACACCAGCACCGAGAGCATCCTCACTCGCGCGAAGCAGACCGCGCCCATCGCCGAGGATCAGGACGTTCCAAGTTCGGACGTGATCGGGCCGTATTGCCGCTCGAAGTTCCGCGCCGAGCGGTACGCGTTCCACTTGGCCCGTGGCGGGGCTCCGGTGCTGATCGTGAACCCGACGCTGCCGGTCGGCCCCGGGGATTGGGGCCGCTCGCCGCCCACGCAGATGATGCTCGACTTCTGCCGCGGGAAGCGATCCGCGTACCTGGACGCCGAGTTGAACCTGATCGATGTGCGCGACGTGGCCGCCGGAATGATCCGCGCCGTGGAACGCGGCCGCATCGGCGTTCGCTATCTGCTCGGCGCGGAGAATTGGAGCATCCGATCGGTGTTCAACCATCTCGCGAAGCTCACCGGTCTGCCGGAGCCGAAGTGGCGCGTGCCGTATCCGGTGGCGTTGACCGCGGCCTATGTCAGCGAATTGTTCGCGGATGTGGCGACGGGTGCGATCCCGGCCGCGACCGTGACCGGCGTGAAACTCACGCGCCGCCGCATGCACTTCGACGCCAGCCGCAGCTTGGCGGAACTCAGCGTGCAACCGCGACCGGTGGTGGATTCCCTCGACGAAGTCGTCGCCTGGTTCCGGGCCGCGCTTCCCCTCGCGGCCCGGACTTGACATGATGGAAGAGTCACCCGTGGTGCTCACCGTGCGCCGCCCCGCGTTCACGCTCATCGAACTCATCGTCGTGATCGCCATCATTGCGATCCTGATCGGCCTGCTGCTGCCGGCGGTGCAGAAGGTGCGGGCGGCGGCGAACCGCCTCCGCGACCAGAACAACCTCAAGCAACTCGGCTTGGCCGTTCACAACTTCACGACCGCGAACAACAGCCAGTTTCCGCCCGCCCGCACCATCGAACCCAACGGCGACGTCCGTTGGTGGTTCGCGCTCTGCAAGCCGGACGGCACGCAGATCGATTTCACACGCGGTCACTTGATGCCGTACTTGGAGAACAACCAAGGCATGTTCCGCAACCCGGCCAAGGCGCCGGGCAAGGTGTGGCTCGCGTTCGACGGCGGCACCGGCGGCTACGGCTACAACTACCGTACGCTCGCACCGATCATGCCGGCCGCGGCCGGGCAACTGCCCACCAGCGGCTTCCCGGGCGAAACATGGCTCCCCGCCCGCGTCGAGCACATCGCCAGCACCAGCCAGACGATCTGCTTCGCGACCGCCGTGTGGAGCACGCCGGCCGGCACGCCGATCTCGCCCGGGCCGAGCCTCATCGAAACCGCCGTGATGGACCCGCCGAGCGTCCGCGACCCGAGCGTCCACTTCCGATTCTTTCCAACGACGGCGAACGTCTGCTTCGCGGACGGCCACGTGGAAGGCTGGACGGACAAGGTGCGGAACCCGTCCACGGCGTCACCTGCGGAGCAGCAACTCCGCGATAAAGAGAATGTCTTCGACATCGGCACCGACGACACGCTGTGGGACCGCTACTGATCGCTGCAAAGAAGGAAGGCGAGACATGAGCAATCGTTGGACGGTGGCTGGCGTACAGATGGATTGCAAGCTCGCGGACCCGACCGCGAACCTGCGAGCGATGGCGGAGCGAATCGCCGTCGCGGCGGATCGCGGGGCGAAGCTGGTCGTGTTCCCCGAGTGCATCCATGCTGGCTACGGCTTCGAAAGCCGGGCCGAAGTCGCCCGTGCGGCGGAGACGCTGCCCGGACCCGCGACCGACGCGATCGCCAAAGTGTGCGCGAAGTTCGGCGTGCATGTCGTGTTCGGGCTGTTCGAAGTCGCCGGAAGCAAACTGTTCAACGCGTGCGCCTTGGTCGGGCCGCAGGGGTATGTCGCGTCGTACCGCAAGATGCACCTGCCCTGCTTGGGGGCGGATCGCTTCACCGATCCCGGCGACCGCCCGTTCGCCGTCCACGACATCGGCGGGTTGAAGATCGGCATGAACATCTGCTTCGACGGCAGCTTCCCGGAATCGTCCCGCATCCTGACGATGCTCGGTGCCGACCTCGTGGTGCTGCCGACGAACTGGGCGACGAACGCCATGACGATGGCGAGTCTGGTCTCGGCCGCGCGGGCGTGGGAGAACCACATTTACTACCTGGCCGTGAACCGCGTCGGAGTCGAGAGCGGCTTCACGTACATCGGGAAGAGTTCGGCCGCGGACTACCTCGGCAAGATGATCCACTGGGCGCCGGAGAACGAGGAAGCGATCTTCACTTTCGACGTGGATCCCGCTGCGGCGCGGCAGAAGCGCGTGGTGACGTGCGCCGGCACCTACGAGATCGATCGCGTGAACTGGCGCCGCCCGGACCTGTACGGCCCTCTGCTCGAGGGCACACCGTTCACCGGCCACCAGAACCGGTGACGGGTCACTCGGGCACGGCCAACTCGTCCACCACCTTTTCCACGCCGACCGTGTGCTCGGCGATCGCCACCGCGGTGCGTCGGGACTTCGCGTTGGGCATCATGCCGCGAAGCGTGATTTCGCCGCCGTTCGCCTGCACATCGAAGTTCACCCCCGCGAGGCGGTCGTCGGCTTCGAGCCGGGCCTTCACCTTGTCCTCGATGCGTTCCGGGATGCCGCGGCGGAGCAGTTGCAGGGGTCCGGCCATGCGCGCGGCCGGAGGCAGTGCGTCGCGCACCTTGCCGAGGGCGAGGCGGCTCACGGAAGCGAGTTTGTCCCCGTCGGACGGCTGGAACCGTGTGCCGACGAGAAGGATGAAGAGTGCGATGAGGATGAGCACGGCGGCGATCTGGCGCATGGCGGCCTCGGTGAAGGGGCATCGCCATTGCATCGCGGCGGCGGGCGGACGGGAGCGCGAACCACGGGTCGGTGAACAGTTCTGGCCGCCATCGCGCCGCGGGAATCGCTACGTCTTTCCTAATTCGCCAACGGTCAGCGCATGGAGCCGAGCTCGCGCAGTTTCGATTTGAGATACTTCGCCCGGGCGGCGTTGCGTTCCTCGCCGTCCAGCGGCTGCCCCATCAACTTCTGCAGGTGCGCGGCCTGGGTGTGAATGAAGAGCTGGTTCACCGTCGTGGCCGGAAGATCGTCCAGCAACCGGAGGTGAATGCCGAGTCGCACGGTGGAAAGGAGTTCCATCGTTTCTTCGGATGTGATCATGGTCGCACTGGAGAGCGTGCCGATGGCGCGGGCCACGCGGTTCTGTTCGTCTTGGCGCCGTTCCTTGAGCAGCGCCGCACGGGCCTGCCGTTCGTATTGCAGGATCGTCTGGATCACCTCGCGGATCTCGTTCAGGATCTTCGGCTCGCTCTTGCCGAGCGTCACTTGGTTGGAGATCTGGTACAAGTCGCCGAACGCGCGGCTCCCTTCGCCGTGCAAGCCGCGGACGGCGAGGTTGATCTTCTGCAGGGCGCGGAACACTTTGTCGATCTGCTTGGTGACGCCGAGCGCGGGCAGGTGCAGCATCACGGAACCGCGCAACCCCGTGCCGACGTTCGTGGGGCACGCGGTGAGGTAGCCGAACTGCGGGTGGAACGCGTAGCTGAGGCGTGTCTCGATCGCGTCGTCCACGCGGTCGATGTCCTGCCACGCTTCGTCCAAGGCGAAGCCGGAACGGAGCACCTGCAATCGCAGGTGGTCCTCTTCGTTCACCATGACGCTGACGGATTCCTTCTGGTCGAAGGCGACGCCGCGGGGGCCGTCGAGGGCCGTCGAGAGTTCGCGGCTGATGAGTTGCCGCTCGACGAGGAACTGGCGGTCGAGCGCGGTGAGATTCGTGACTTCGACGAACTGCAGGGTATCAGGCAATTCCGCCAGCGTGAGCGCTTCGCGGGCCTTCTCCAAGATCTCGTTCTTCTGCTTATGCGAGGCGCGGTTGGTGAACGGAAAGTTGACGATGTTGCGGGCGAGGCGGATGCGCGTGGACACGACCACGTCCGACTCGGGGCCGGTGCCGCGAAGCCATTCGCCGAGGTTCGGAAGCAGGCTGTCGAGGTTCATTCCGAGGCTTCCTTCTGGCGGATCGCGTCACGCAGGCGGGCGGCTTCTTCGTAGTTCTCGGCCTTGGCCGCGGCCTTCATCCGCTTCCTGAGTTCCTTCAACTCGGCTTCGCGGTTGCCGCGGCGGATGGCGAGCGGCAACTTGCCCAAGTGCGACTGCGCCCGGTGGATGCGTTCCAACAGCGGTTCGAGCGCGGATTGGAAGGCGGCGTAATCGTCCGGGCAGCCGAGGCGGCCTTCCGCGCGGAATTGCTCATACTTTAGGCCGCACGTCGGGCAGGTCAACGCGGCGGGATCGGCGGGGGATTGCGACTGCCCCGGCACCTGCGGCAACGGCCCGAGTAGAAGGCCGAGCAGCGCCTTGAGGTCCACATGCGGCGTGGCTTGGTCCGGGATGAGGTTGTTCTTCCTCGCGCACTTCTCGCACAGGTGCAGTTCCTGTTTGCGCGGCGTCCCCTTCACGATCTTCGTGAGATGCACCGTGGCCGGGCTCTTGCAGAATTGACAGTTCATGGGTCCGGATCTCGGGGACTCACGGCCGGTAACGGAAACTCCGGATGAAGACCTTCCGACTCGATTCGTGGACGGCGAACTGCATCGCGATCGGTCGAACATACGCGAACCGTAGTTCAAGTTCGAGATGAGGCAGTTCGCCGCGGGATTCACCAAACTCCAACGGCGTACGAGCAACCTCTTCCAGCATCCATTCGCCCGCTCGCACGGCCGCCTCGAACCGCCCGTCCGCCCTCGCTGCTTCGACGACACTACGGAACTCGGCTTTTTTTGCCTTCGAGCATGAAATGAGAAACCGCTCGGGCGACATTACGACTGCCCTGCAAGTTCGCGACGATACCGGGCCACGATCTCCGCCAGCGACTCCCCTTCGTCCGGTTCCATCATTTCCCGAAGCTCCTCTTCGGTGGGAGGCACATACGGATCGACTTGTGCCATCAAAGCGTTCGTCGAGTCGCGATACAGCTCGGCTGCCAGTGTTGCGCGAGCCAACTGTTCACGCAGTGCCGCGTTTTCCTGTCGAAGCGATTCCAATTCGCGTTCATCCGCCATGGCTGCCTCCCGTGTCTTCTTCCTCCGGCGATTCGTCACTCTCGGTTCGGCTCCAGTTGCTTGATGCGGTCTCGTACACGCGCCGCGTCCTCGTACTTCTCGTCCGCGACGAACTGGGCCAGTTGCTTCTTCAACTGGGCGAGTTCGCGTTGAAAACCGGGCGGGGGCGGCAACTTCCGCGGGGATTTGCCCGCGTGCTTCGTCTCGCCATGCACGCTCTCCAGAAGCGGCATCAGATCGTCCTTGAACGAGTCGTAATCGTGCGGGCAGCCGAGTCGCCCGTGGTTGCGGAACTCGACGAACTTCAACCCGCACACGTCGCAGTGTTTGCCGCCGATCGCGTCGGCGTCGCCGCCCTCGACCACGGCATCGCCGCCCTTCGCGAACGCCGGCTTCTTCGACTGTTGCGGTTCGTAGAGGTGCTTCTTCGCGCAATCCTCGCAGAGGTGCGCTTCCTCGAACCGCTCGTCGCCGAACACGTCCGTGATGTGCAGGGTGGCCTGCTTCGGACATCGCTGGCACTTCATCGCCCGCCCCTTCGCCGCCTCGCGTTTGCGTGCATTGTACCAGCCGGAGGTTCTCCCGCGGAGAACAAGTTGACAACCGTTTCCGAGCCTCCCTACATTGGCCTCCACCTGCTGGAGCGGAACAATGCGAATGACGATCCTCGCCCTGTTGCTGGCGTCCCCGGCCGCGGCGGCCGAACCCGAATACACCTGGCGCACGCTCCCGGACGATCTCGACCGGATCTATCTGTATCAGGACGGCAAGCAGGTGGGCGGGTGGTGCTACTCGGCCAAGCACTACCGCGCATTCGACGGCAAGGAATGGGGGCCGCCGACGGACAAGGCGCCGACCAAGCCTCCGGCGAACCGCGTCGTCATCGTCACGCCGCCGCAGAAGCCGGCCCTGGCGATGCAGCAACCGCTGCCGCCCGTGCCCCGACTGCGCGGCCCGTTGAGGAACCGCGCCGCCACGGTCTTCAGCCAGGCGATCGTCGAAGGCACGATGCGCGTGGTCGAAGAGATTCCCGGAGCCATCTGGGATTCGATCAAGAAGGGGAACTTCAAGCTGACCGTCGAGCCGCCGACCATCACGCGCCCGTGATCGGCGGCCCGGCCGCACTCACTTCACGAGATACTCGAAGCGCTTGCGGAACTCGTCCGGCGTGAGTTTCACGGTCGCGGCGAGCTTCTTCAACTTGTCCGGCGTCGCGAAGTCCTCGGGCTCGAGGCGGATCATGTACGCGCGGGCGCACTCGTAAGACTGGCTCTTCACATCCACCAGCCGCGGCCGCATCTTCTTCGTCTTCTTGTCGATGATCTTCTGGAACGGCAGCGGCACCAACTTCTCGCCGACGAAGCTCACCACCGCACCCGTCTTGTCCGACTCCGGGGACATGAGGAACTTCACGGCCCCGTAGCCGAGGTTGCGGGTGTACTCGGCGTCGAACGGCACCGGGTCCGCACAACGCAGTTCGTACCCGAGATCCTTGTCCACCATGTCCACCTTGAGCCCGAGCGCTTTGAGCCGCGTCTTCAGGGACTTGCGGATCATTCGGCCGAATTCGATCTCGCCGAGCCGGATGTGGCCGAAGTCGTCCAGTTCGATGGTGCCGAACTCGCCGGGGTTCTCGTCCATCACGGCCTTCAGTTGCTCTTCGCCGAGCGATTCGAGCAACCCTTCCGCAAGCACGGCGAGGCCGAAGTTCCGGCCCAGGCTCATCCGTTTGATCATGGAGCCGATCAGGATGTCGCAGATGAGATCGAGCGTGACTTTCTTGCCCTTGAACTCCTCGGCGATGATCGTGACGGTGGCGGCGGAGGCCTTGCCGACGCCGAGCGCGAGATGCCCGGCGGCGCGGCCCATGCTCACGAGCAGGTACCACCGCGTCGTAGTGCGGGCATCTTCCTTCAACGCCCGCGCGATCTCGACGCCGATCTGCCGGGCGGTCTCGAACCCGAACGTCGGGATGCCGGGGGGCAGCGGAAGGTCGTTGTCGATGGTCTTGGGCACGTGGGCGACTTTGATTTTGCCGCCGGCGCGGGCGTAGACTTGGCTGCCGCTGAAGGCGGTGTCGTCGCCGCCGATCGTGACGAGGTATTTCACGCCGAGCTTCTCGAGGCCGGCGAGCACTTCCGGCATACGATCGCGGCCGAGTTCCTTCACCGGCTTCGCGGGGTTCGTGCGACTGGTGCGGAGGATCGAGCCGCCGCTCGTGTAGTGCGGCGTGACGCTCGGGATGTCCAACGGACGGACGTGGTCGCGGTTCTTCGGGTCGAAGCCGGACGACACGAGGTTCTTGAAACCGTCGAGAATGCCGTAGACCTCGAACCCTTCGTTGATGGCTTCGATGGTGACGGAGGAGATGACGCCGTTGATGCCGGGGGCGGGGCCGCCGCCGACGACGATGGCGAGCTTGCGGGCGTTATTGGTGGCCATGGCGGTGCGTGCTCTCGATGAAGTTGGCGGCGGCTCGCGGGAGAGGATGAAGGAATCGCGAAGGCCGGCGCGGGGTTGCCACAGGTTAAAATCGGACTCGCAGGGCGGTTTTCAAGACGCGGAAACGCAACACCGCGCGGCGGTGTGCCGCGCGGTGAAGGTGTGTTCGGTGGAGTCGATGTTCAAGGGGTGCCGCGAAGGCGGGCGGCCTTGCGGGCGGCGTTGATCTTCCGGATCTGCGCCCGGCGGCGTTGTTCGCACGGCTTCTCGTAGTACTCGTGCGCCCGCAGTTCGGCCTTCATGCCGCTGCGTTCGATCAGCTTCTTGAACCGGCGGAGAGCGGCCCCGATGGGCTCCCGGTCGTGAACCCGCATGCGCAAACCCATTCGTCCTCCCGTGTCTGGTGCCGTGGTTGGCAGGAACTATCAGACTAGCGAGCGGCCCGGCGGGAAGCCAGAGGGAAAAAGGAGAACGCGCCGTTCTCGCGCGTTCTGCAAAAGAGACGTGAATCCGTCACTTCTTCGGAGCGGGCTTGGCGCTTTCGTTCAGGCCGACCAAGTACGTTGCGAGTCCGCGATGCAGCGCGGCGTACGCGTCCTCTTCGCCCTTCGGGGCCGGGCCGAACAGCAACTTGTTCTTCACCACGTACTTCACCAAGTCCGCCACGCTGGTCCCTTCCGTGTTCCACTTCGGTTCGATCAAGCCCGACGTGTTCGGCGCTTTGAGCGCGGCCACGGCCGCATCCAACTGATTGAGGAAGCGGCGGGCGGCGGTCGCGTCCTCGAACTCGAGCGTGCGGGTGATCGGGTCCAGCGCGGCCCGCGCCTTCGCGGCATCCGCTTCGAGCTTCGCCACTTTGTTGAAGTCCGCCGGCTTGCCGAGCAGCACCGGGGCCGCGGCCGCCGCCAAGTCCTTCTCCAACTCGGGCTTCAACTTCGCGAACGCGTCCGCATCAAATGCCGCCGGCAGTTGCAAGTTGCCCACTTGGCGAAGCAGATTCACCGCGTCGGCCGCGTTCGATCCCGCGAACCGCAGTTGGGCCAAGAGATTGGGCGGTAGGAATGCCGACGCCGCCTTGCCCTTCTTCTCGGCCGCCACGATCCCGACCACGATGTGATTCAAGGCCTCGCCGGAAGCGATTTCGGCCTCGCTGGCTCCGTTCAGAGCCTTGAGCAAGGCCGCAGGTGCGTCTTCGCCGGGTTTGATTCCGGGCACGCCGACGACGCCGAGTTTCTCGTACGCCCATTGGTCGTAGATGGCGGTACGGGCGGCCGGGGCGTTCCGCATCGCGGCGGCCTGTTGCTGGGCCATGCCGAAGTCGCGAGCGGCGGCGTTGTTCGCGCGTACGCCGCCCGCCAAGTATCCGCTCGAACTCGGAGCGAGGAACCCCGGCTGCGAGTAGTTGTTGCGGAAGCGGTTGTTGTAGATGCCGTACCCCACGGGGCCGGCGAAGTTGTAGCCGAAGGAGATGCCCCCGACCGAAACGAACCCGGTACGTTGGTACTGGAAGTTCATGTTGCCGTACGTGGGCACGCCGGGCACCCGGACGCCGCCGCCGACGAAGATCTGGGCGGAGGCGGGGGCTGGGAACGCGGTCGCGGCGGCGCATCCAAGCAAGCCGGTGAGCAGAAGCCGTTTCATGGATGCCTCGCACGCGGAAGTTCGTTGCTGACAAATACCGCTGCTTGATCCTACTCTTTCTTCGCCGGTTGCGGAAGGGTGCCGGAGGGAATCCGCTTCTTCCACGCCTTGTACGTCGCTTCGGTTTCCTCGGGCGTGGCATTCGGTGTGAAGCCGATCGCCTTGCCCCGCGGATCAAGCCGCACGAGGTGCCACGCCGCCAAGTTCCGCACCGCACGCTGTTCGTGCCTCAGGTACTCGATCAACACCTCGAACGTCTCGGGTTGCATCAAGTCTTCCGCGGTGAAGCCGAAGAGAAGCTGGAGGATCGTCTTGGCATTCGCCGGCGAGTAGCCCTGCGTCGCGGATGTAAGAAGCTCGTAGAGCTTCTGGTCGTGGCCGGCGGCGCGGCCGAGCCAGTGCCGCACGATGGTGATGCCGAAGTCCCACTGTTCGGCGTTGCGGGCCGAAGCGAGCGCTTTGCCGAGCGGCTCCAAATCGTCGGTCGCAGCCAGCGTGACGAGTGCGATCCGCTGCTCGATCGGATCGCTGGAGTCGAGGAACGCCCGGATCGCTGCTCCGGGATTCACCTCGCGGGCGGCACGAAACTTCTCCATGGCGGCCGCTGTCTTCTTTCCTTCCGGTGAGAGTGCGGCGTCGGGTTCGGCCCAATCGGGGAGCTTCTCCAGCTTCTGCGGTTGCGGTCGGGCACCGGCGAGGCTGTCCCACTCCACGAGCGCGGGGCCGGGCGGCGCCTTCAAGCCGAGAGCGAACCCGCCGATGTCCAATGAGGCCGAGCCGCTCACCACGAGCAGCACGAGGGAGGCCGCCGGTTCCGCCTTGGCGCCGGGCTTGAAACGCGCCCCGGCCGGCCACCGGCCGCACAGTTCGAGTGCGACGCGCGTGCCCTTGCCTTCCAAGGAGATCACCCACGTCTGATCCTGGAATTTGAGTCGCACCTTCGCCGAGTCTTTGAGGCACGTCAGATCCGCGCGGCCGCGATCGAGCGTCAGTTCGAGATCGGCGTCTTTCGATTCATGCAGGGTGAACGCGGTTTCGAGCGCGGGCAGCGGCGACTTGCCGTCGTAATCCGCCAGCGACTTCACTGCGACGGCGCCGTTCGCCGATACGAGCGAGGCTCCCGGCAGCGTAAGCAGCAGATCGCCGGAGTGGAGTTCCGCGTTGGCGGGCAGGATTTTGAACTCGGACGCGCCGGCGGATCGCGCGGCGAACGCGGCCGCGGGGGATTTGGACTGGCCGACCACGACGCGATCGACGTTCTGACTGAGCGCGAAGCACAAGCCGGCGACGAGGGCGGAGATCATGAGTGGCTCCGGGTTTCCGCCATTCTACACGGGCGGCTCTTGCGACGGTTCGCTTTCCACGCGGTGAAAGTACTCGATCACCAGGGCGGTGCTGATCGCACCGAAGGTGTGCCACAGCCAGTGCGTGCCGATCGGCAAGTACACTCCGACGCGTTCGTCCACAAGCCGGAAGAACCACGCGATGGCGAACGCGACGAGACCGGCGACGAACCACGATCCGTGGCGGAACTTCGTGGCGATCAACCGGATCGCGATCGGCAGCACCACCATCGTGGCGAGCGCGGCGTAGTTCAGGTTCACCGCCAATTGCCGGCTCGTCGGCAGAAGCAGCTTGAAGAGCAAGGCGGAGACGCCGATGTAGATCGCGATCGCCCCGGCCAGATACAACCAGCCGCGGCGCTTCCACAGTTTGATGGCGATGAACACGGAGCCGGCGAGGGCGAGCAGTTGGATCGGGATCACGTCCAGGAGGAAATACGCCCGCTCGGTGCGGAGGCCGTGATACAGCGTGCCGCCGATGCCGCCCGCGAGCAGGATCGGCAGGCAGGCCACGAGGAACGGAGATTCGCGATAGCGGCCGCGGAGCCGCCACAGCCACGCCACGGCGATGAACACGAAGAACGACGCGGTGACCGCGTTCCACGGTTCAGCGATGAACGGGGCATCCGCCGCGTAAGGATCGGCCGGCGTTTCGGTGTATCGCGGGCCGCGATCGCGCAGCTCGGCATTCGCCAGCATCGCAAGATCGGGTTCGGCGGCGGTGGTGTCGGACATGGCGGCTCGCATCGACGGGCGGATTCCTGTTTTAGGACCTGCTCTGCCCGCGGCACAAGGCCTGAATGGGAGTGGAGTTGCGGAACGGATTATTTTCCCTCGATGCCGCTTGACGCTGTTTCAGTGGTTACTAAGAAGCGGTGGAAGTCGATTCTGATGACGCTGGATTCCAAGTGGATTTCGCATCGACAGACGCCGATAGCACACGGGAAACCGGTTCCCGTTGAGTTTTCCCTTGATCGCGAGGATTGCCGCATGCCCGGTCGCACACTGCTGACCTTGCCGGGACTTGCCACGGCCGAGGACGTGTCGCCGTGGCTTCTCGGGTCCCCCGTTCCCGAATCCTTCATCGTCATGGCCGACGACGAGGAAGACGCGGACGAAGAGGAGGACGACGACGACGACGATGATCTCGAGGACGACGACCTCGACGATGACGATCTCGAGGACGACGACTTCGACGATGACGAGCTCGACGACGATTTCGATGACGACGATTTCGACGATGACGACGACTTCGACGATGATGATGACGACGACGACGACGAGGATGAAGAGGACGAGGAAGAAGACGAAGTCGACTGAGTGAACGAAGGCGACACGGGGGGCGGCGAATGCTGCCCCCGATTTCATTTCTACTTGGCCACGCGGCCGATCGCTTGCTCCACCCAGCTCGGTTCCGGTGCAATGACGGCACCCGCTTGCACCACGTCGTTCCACTGCTTCGGATCGGGCGGCAGTCGCTTCCCGGTGAGGTTGATCAGGCCGTCGTGTGCGCGTCCGGTGAGTGCGGAGTCCTTGCCTCGCTCCGCCGCCAACACGCGGGAGAGTGCCGCGACCGAATCCGGCTGCCGGCACGCCGTGAGGCCGCGGACCGCCGCCAACCGCACTTCGCGATCGTCGCACCCTTCGGGCGATTGCGGCGACACCGGGCCTGCCGCGACCGCGCTCAGGAAGGGCACCGCATCCGGATGGTTCGTCTTCCCCAAGGATTCGAGTGCCCGGCAGCGGATCGCTTCCACCACGTCGGGCGCGAAGCCGACCGGCCCGCTCAGAGGCACCAGCGAGGCGCGGCTCGTCGCGCGGTTGCTCGCCCCGGCCAGTTGAATCCCCGCCTCGGCGGACAACGGATCGGGCGTGCCGTCCGCACGGCCGTGGGCCTTCGTGTAGGCGATCTGGAGAACGCCCGCGGCTCGCGGATCGGTGAAGCGGCCGAGCGCTTCGATCGCCGCGATGCGCAGCACGGGGCTGGAATCCGCGGTGGCCGTGCGGGCGAGCAGGTCCAGCATTTCATCCTGGTCTTGCTGGGCGAGTCCGGCGGCGAGGGGTTCCTTGAGCCGACGCATGGCCTTGGCCCGTTCGTCGCCGTCGCGCGGCGGGTTGGCCCGCAGCACCACCATCGGATCTTCCGGCACGATCATCCGGTACGTGGTGTCGAGCGGCGCCTTGCGGAAGTTGCGGCTGCTGATGGTGTCCCAAGTGCCGGCGCAGCCGGCGAGCCCGGGCAGGGCCGCGGCCACGGCAGCGATTGCGATCGCGCGTTTCACCGCGCACCCCCTCCCACGGCGGTCGGATTCCGTCCCCATGTTCGGGCGAATAGCGTGACGCGGCCGCGAGGTCAACCGGAAGTGCCGATGGGACGCAGGACCGGGCGTGGCAATCCGCGAAAAACCCCCGTGCGTGTTCTTTCGGTCGCACACTTCACGCCGCCCGAGTATGATGGTCTCCGCACCTTTCCACATTCGCGAGGCACTGTCATGTTGGAGCGCGGAAACCTCTCCCGCCGCGGGTTCATGCGGCGATCGGTCGGCGCGATGGCCGCCGCCGGCCTGCCCCTGTGGTACGCCCGGGACATGTTCGGCGCGGCCGCCCGCGCCTCCGAGGCGAACGTCGGCGTCGCCGCCAATGACAAACTGAACGTCGCCGTCATCGGCGTCGGTCCGAATTCGGCCCGACGCTCGAACGCCCTCATCGGCGAAGCCCGCCGCTTCAAGCACGTGAACTTCACCGCCGTGTGCGATGTGGACGCCCGGCACCTGAACGCCTCCGTGGCGCAGATGAAGAAGGACGGCTTCGACGTCAAAGGATACAAGGACTACCGTGAGGTGATGGCCAGCAAGGACGTGGACGCGGTGATCATCGCGATCCCGGACCACTGGCACGCGCTGGTGGCGATCGAAGCCCTCAAGCAGGGCAAGGACGTGTACTGCGAGAAGCCGCTGACGCTGACCGTGGAGGAAGCCCTCGCGTTGAAGCAGGCGGTGAAGGACACCAAGCGCGTGCTCCAGACCGGCAGCCAGCAGCGCAGCGAGATGACGCAGTTCCGCCTCGCCGCGGACGTGATCCGCGCCGGCCGCATCGGCAAGATCAAGAGCATCGAGTGCCGCATCGGCGAGAACCCGGTGAGCGGCCCGATCAAGGAAGCCCCGGTGCCCGAAGGCCTGGACTGGGACATGTGGCTCGGGCCGGCGCCGAAGGCCGTTTACCGGCAGGACGGCGGCAAGACGAACTGCCACTACGAGTTCCGCTGGTGGTACGAGTACTCGGGCGGCAAGATGACCGATTGGGGCGCGCACCACATCGACATCGCCCAATGGTGCCTCGGCATGGACAACAACGGCCCCGTGGCCGTCGAGACGCTCGAAGCCGAGAAACCGCTCGCCAGCGGCGACGGCTACAACTGCCACAAGACGTTCAAGGTGCAGTACACCTACGGCAACGGAGCCAAGGTGATCGCCATGGACGGCCGCGGCACCGGCGTGAAGGAACTCTACCGCGCCGACGGCAAGCCGCTCACCAAGAAGGTGAAAGGCAAGGAGGAGCAACTCGACGGCATCTCGGGCAGCGAGAACGGCGTCATGGTGTTCGGTGAAACCGGCACCGTGTTTGTCAACCGCGGCATGGTGGTCGCCAGCGATCCGAAGATCCTTTCGGAGCCGCTCGGTGCGAGCGACCCGAAGCTCTACGGCACGCGTCCGCCCAACCACATGGGCAACTTCCTCGATTGCGTGAAGAGCCGCGAAGAGCCGATCTGCAATGTGGACGTCGGCGCCGGCTCGGTGATCGTGTGCCACCTCGGCACGATCGCCCTCCGCAGCGGGCTGAAGTTGCACTGGGACGCGAAGAAGAACACGTTCACCGGCGAGAACGCGGAGGCCGGGAACAAGATGCTCAGCCGCGAGATGCGCGGGCCGTGGAAGCTGCCGAAGGCGTGACTAGGCGGGGTTTCTGGATTCTTCGGGGAGCCGGTGCATTGCACCGGCTCTTTGTCATTGAGTGATCATCACCACCGGCTCCTGCCGAGCCGGGTAAGTGATCCTGTTGTTGCACGGCCCGCCCTCTAAGCTCACCGGTTCCTGCACCGACGCAAGGAGTTCTTCAGCGCGTCTCGGCAGGAGCCTCGCCCTCCCGAGTTTGCTCGGATGCTTTCTCACCTCTTCAAGTACGCGTCGTGGTAGGCGGCGACGGCGTCGGCCAAGGCCGCGGCTGTTTTGGGGTACGCGGCCTTTTCCCGCAGGTGCGTGCCGAACTCCAGTTGAAGCACGTCGATGCCGTAACCGGTGTGGCTGCCGTAGTTCTGCACCATGAACCCGCCGTTGAACTTGGACTCTTCTTTCGCATCGTCTTTCGCGTCGCACGGCGGCAGCACCTTGTAGCCCGCCTTCTCCATTTGCCCGAGCACGCTGTTCTTGCCCGTGAGCGCGGCCCGCCCGTGCCGTTGCAGCATGAGCGTGACAGACTTTCCGTTTTGAGTGCCGCGGCAAATCTGCCCCTCGAACGATCCCTGACCGTGGATGTCCAGCAGCAACCCGGCCCCGTGCGTCTCCTTCACCGCCTTGCACGCCGCGTCCAAGGCCGCGTGGTACGCGTCGTACGCCGGCTTCGCCTTCTCGCTTTCGTACGCGCCTTCCCGGGGGCGGTTGAAGTCCACGTATTTCCGTTCGCAGCGGGCGATGACGAACCACACTTTGCCGCCGAGTTGCCTCTCGATGTCCGCCACGAACTTCTCCGCGAGCAGATCCGTGTTCGCATCGCGCACGATGGCGAACATCTTCACATCCTTGCCGACCCGCAGCGGCACATCGGTCAGCGGGTTCTTCCCGCCGTGCGGCGCGGAGATGATGATCGGCAGCGTGCCTTTCTGAATGCTCACCGGCTCCTCCGCTTTCTTTGACTCTTGGCCGAGCACGCCCGCCAGCGGCAGGATCAGCAAGATGAACCAGCGCATCCGATTCTCCCGTCCGTTCCGGTTGTTCCGATCCTGACGCCGCCCGTTCCGCCGCTTCCCCCGCCGACCTTGCCTCGCATGCAAGTTGTGCCGCTGCCGCGCACTACGAGTTGTCAGACGATTCGATTCAATCCTCAAGAAGGACGCCGGGAATGTCGCCGGGCCGAGCAGTGCGATTCGCGTTGGTGGCCGCCCTGTCGCTCGCGGCGGGGGTGGCCCCGGCCCGGGAGAAACCCGTGGCCGCGGAGGCCCGTGTGACCGAATACGAAGTCGAACGCCACGCGGACATCGAGTACGCGTCCGGGCCGGATGCGGACGTCCGTCACAAACTGGACCTCTACATCCCGACCGGCGCGAAGAACTACCCGGTGATGATCTACATCCACGGCGGGGCGTGGAAATCCGGCAGCAAGCTGCTCTACATCGGCCTCGGCCGCACGTTCGCCCGCCATGGCATCGGCGTCGCGGTCATCAACTACCGCCTCTCGCCGCGCGTGAAGCACCCCGGGCACATGGAAGACGTCGCCAAGGCGTTCGCATGGGTGCGGGCCAACATCGCCAAGCACGGCGGGGACCCGGACAACATCTCGGTCATGGGCCACTCCGCGGGGGGCCACCTCGCCGCCCTCTTGGCTTTGGATCCGAGCTACCTCAAGGCGGAAAAGCTCGACCCGAGCCACATCCGCGGCGTCATCGCGGTGAGTGGAGTGTACCAGATCGAACCCGGTGCGGACCTGTACTTGCCGGCGTTCGGTGCGGACGCGGAGGAGTGCCGCAAGGCCTCGCCGCTCACGTACGTGAAAGGCAAACACCCGCCGTTCGTGATCGCCTACGCGGAGAACGACTATCCGGGGTTCGACAAGATGGCGATCGACTTCCACTCGGCGTTGGAGAAAGCCCGCGTCTCGGCGAGCCTCGTCAAAGTGGACGCGCGCAACCACATCTCGATCATCGTGAGCGTCCTCAGCGATGCCGACCCGCTCAACGAGGCCGTGCGCAAGCTCATCTTGAAGTGACGGATTGTCGCGAATTCCCCCAAGTTGCCCGACCCTCACAACCGATACAACCCGATGGACCGCTTTGCGGCCCGGAGGGTGCGATCATGCGCGGGTGGATTCTGTCGAGTGCCGTCGTTCTGCTTGTGTCCGCGTCGGCGTCCGCGCAGTTCCCGCCGCCCAAGCAACCTGCACCGTTCACGCCGCAGCCGCGGCCGATGATGCAGCCGCCGGCGGCACGTCCCGCACCGACCGTGCAGCCGGACGGGTCCGTCGTGCCCGCGGTGCGGGTCGAGGGGCCGTTGCCGCGCGAGGAAGCCAAGTTCGCAATCGACGCCACCACGATCTCCGCGAAGAAGATCAACGACGTGTGGCAGATCTGGATGGGGCAGCGGCCCGTCCGCAGCGTGGGCACGGATGAGACCGGGGCCAAGGACATCGTGCGGCTGCTCCAAGACCAGCGGCCCACGGACTGGGTCGCGATCGGATCGCCGCGGCCGATCGTCGAGTACGGCCTGATGAACGGCAAGCCTTGTGCGAGCACCGGCCTGCCGCGCGGCATCGTGCCGATCGACCTCGCTACCGTCAGGTTGGACGCTCTCCGCGGCGTGTGGTGCGTCCGCGACGACGCCAACATCCTCTTCAACTGCGGGCTGAACAAGGCGGACGCGGAGCAAGTTCTCGGCGTCATTCGCAAGTACGGATTCAATCGCATCGGCATCCTCGGCGACACGGCGGCTCCGGCCATGACGTACTTCTTCGTCGCGCTCGAACCCGAAGGCGCGAAGCCGGCGAAGAGCCCGCTCGCCGCCGCATTGCAGGAACAGAACCTGCTGCGCACGGGCATTCCGGTGCCGGGCGTCGGCTATATCGGCGAGATCGTGAAGATCGATTGGAAGCGGGCGGACGTGCGACGCGAAGGCACCGAGTGGGTGCTGGCGAGCGGCAACGACATCATCGCGAAGTTCGGCCATGATCAGAACGCCGCCCGCGATTCGCTCCGCATGATCCAGGACGGTCGGTTCACCGAGTTCGGCCGCGTCGGGCCGGAGGGAGCGAACTTCTTCCTGGCGAACGGGAACGTGCCGCTGCGGCTGCCGCTGTTCGTGCAGGGGCGCCGGCTCGATCTCACCGGGTTGAAGGTGACGCAATCCGCGGCGGGTTGGAGCATCACCGAACGCGGCCGGCATGTCTTCGACGTGGGCAGCGCGGAGGAGGGCGACGCCGTGATCCGCCTGATGAAGCTGCACGGCTTCGATCAATTGTGCCGGCTCGGCACATCTCCGCGCTCGAACCTGACCTTCCTCGCCAAGGGGAAGTGAAAAACGCGAACGGGCGGCCGAAGCCGCCCGTCGTTTGGTTCGTCGCACCGCTCGTCAGTCGTCGAGCGGCGGCCAGTCCTTGTCCACCCCTTCACGCTCGATCAGGTCGAGTTGTTCCTTCGTGATGTGGTATTCGGCGGCCACTTGCTTCTTCGATTCCACAACCGTGACGCCACCCAGATCCTGCGCCGAAACCAGGGCATGGAAAATGGACTTGCGCTCCTGTACTGTCAAGCCTTTGGAAGGCATGGGTGTCGCTCCGCAGGGGTGAAAAGAGAATCGTCTCATTTACTATACGCACGCAAGAGCCGCATCTTCGGCGAGAAAATGGGCAAAATTCGCGGTTTCACCCCGGCCCCGTCGCGTTCCTCGCACGAACCCGAAGACTCCAAAGAGGTTGCCATGCACGCACGCCAGGCGTTGGCCGTTGCAGTTCTCCTAACCGCTTTTCCCCTCTTCGGTTCGGGAGTGGACGAGGCCAAGCCTGCCCCCCCCGCCCGCTCGCCGGAGTGGGTGAAGGCCCGACTCGCCGAAGTGGACGAGAAGGTGGATGTGGAGGCGAAAAACCTCGTCGCCGTGTACCAGCATTTCCATGCGAATCCTGAGCTCTCGCTCATGGAAGTGAAGACCGCCGCCCGGCTCGCCGAAGAGCTCAAGAAACTCGGCTTCGACGTCACCGAAAAGGTCGGCGGCAACGGCGTCGTCGGCGTGCTGAAGAACGGCCCCGGCCCGGTCGTGCTCCTCCGCACGGACATCGACGCTCTGCCGATCACGGAACAAACCGGCGTGCCTTACGCCAGCAAGGTGCGGATGAAGGACCGGCTCGGCGTCGAGGTCGGCGTGATGCACGCCTGCGGCCACGACATCCACATGACCTCGTGGGTCGGCACCGCCCGCGTCATGAGTTCGCTGAAGGACAAGTGGAGCGGCACGCTCGTGCTCATTGCCCAGCCCGCGGAAGAGATCGGTGCCGGCGCCCGCATGATGCTCGAAGACGGACTCTACAAGCGATTCCCGAAACCGGACTACGCCGTCGCCCTGCACGCGGACCCGCTGCAACCCGCCGGCGTCGTCAGCTTCACCGAGGGCTTGGCTCTGGCCAACGCGGACACGGTCGATCTGCTCGTGAAGGGAAAGGGCGGCCACGGCGCGGCCCCGCACGCCACCATCGACCCGATCGTGCTCTCGGCGCGGATCATCCTTGATTTGCAAACCATCGTGAGCCGCGAGACCAACCCGCTCGATCCGGTCGTGGTCACGGTCGGTTCGATCCACGGCGGCACGAAGCACAACATCATCCCGAACGAAGTGAAGATGCAACTCACGGTGCGGACCACGAAGACGGAGACGCGCGACCGCGTACTCAAGGCCATCGACCGCATCGCGAAGGCGGCCGCCATCGGAGCGCAGGCTCCCGAGCCCGTGATGAGCGTGAACCTGGACGAATACACGCCGGCGACCCTGAACGACGTGCCGCTCGCCCGCCGCACCGGCGAGGTGTTCAAGCAAGTGCTCGGCGAGGCGAACGTGAAGAGCCGCCCGCCGATGATGGGCGCGGAAGACTTCGGCCGCTACGGCCAGAACGGCGCGATCCCGGCGTTCATCTTCTTTCTCGGCACGATCCCGAAGGAGAAGTACGACGCCTCATTGAAGCTCGACGGCCCGAAGCTGCCCGGCATGCACACCGACGCGTACGCCCCGATCCCGGAGCCGAGCCTCCGCACCGGCGTGCGCACCGAGTGCATGGCACTGCTGAACTTGCTGGGCAAGTGACACCGAAGACGAATCGTGATATAGTTCGGGTTGTCCTTTGAACTTTCCGGGAACGCTCGCCCGGAGGGCCGATGCAGGACGACAACTTCGAGTGGGATGATGCGAAAGCACACTCGAACTTCCACAAGCACGGCGTGACGTTCGGCGAAGCCGCCACGGCGTTCGCCGATCCGATGGCCGTGGTATGGCCCGACCCGGATCACTCGATGGAAGAGGAACGATTCCTGATCATCGGGGTTGCAGCAAGCGGGCGGACGTTGATTGTGTCGCACACGGACCGCGACAACCGCATCCGAATCATCAGTGCCCGCGAGGCCAGCCGCCGCGAGCAGAAGGGGTATGAAGATGGAACCTTCCCCTGAAATGAACGATGACCTGCGTCCCGAGTACGACTTGTCGCAACTCAAGGGCGGAGTACGGGGGAAGTACGCGCAGCGGTTCGCGAAGCAGGGGTTAGAGAAAACAGCAGGCGGAACATCCGAAATCGAGCGTAATCGCTTCCTGCAGCACGCCGTCGCGGCGATGATGCCCGTGCTCCAAGCGTCCGTGGTTCCGCTGTTGGTGAAGGAACAGGGCCGACTGCATCAACTCGGCACGGGTACGCTTTTCCAAGTCGCCGATTCCCGTTTTCTCGTGACAGCGGAACACGTGGTTCAGGATGCGGCCAGGCTCAAGCTGCGACTGCTGACCTTCGACAACACCGATCAAGGCCAAGCGATTCCGATCCCCTGCGACTTCGAGACGTATTCGGACCCGGCGGATGTTGCGATCGCGCGTCTGGATGAAGCGTTCGTCCACTCCGCGCCGAACCGCCGATACTTAAGCGTCCACCAAGCGGATCGCCTCAATCGGCGACCGCCGAACGGCATTTTCCTGATCCACGGCTACCCTGAAGTCGGACTCGAGGAGCATCCTGACCATCGACTGAGCATCGGTGCGTACACCGCCGCGACCGGATTGTTCGAGGGTGCTGCACCCGAGGACACGGACCCGAAGTGGCATCTACTGCTGACCAACTCGCCGAACGGCTTTGATCTCGGGACGGGTGCGGCCGTGGAGTCGCCCAAGTGCCTGCGCGGAATCAGCGGGTGCAGCGTCTGGCAACTTCACTACGACGGATTGTCATTCGAACATTGGTCGCCGAACGACACTGCAATCGTCGCCGTGCAGACCGGAGTTTACGATCAGGGCATCATCAAAGCGACGCGTTGGTCGTTGATCGACCGCCTACTTCGCGAGAGCCACCCGGACCTTGCCGGACCACTCTCGCTGGCGGTGCCGGATACAAGATCGCCACATCTGCTCAGTGCCGTGTGAGTATCGTTCGGCAGTGGCGTGCGATGTAGAATGCCTCCATGCCGCTTCCCGATCCTCAGGTGCTGGCTCGCGTGGATCGCCTCGAACTCGAGGCGAGGCAGTTCGTCGAAGGGTACCTCGCGGGGCGGCACCGCAGCCCGCGGCACGGGTTCGCCGTCGAGTTCGCCCAACACCGCGAGTACGCCCCCGGCGACGACATCAAGCACATCGATTGGAAAGTCTACGGCCGCACCGAACGCTTCCACTTGAAGCAGTACGAACAGGAAACCAATCTCGTCGCGTGGTTGCTGGTCGATGCCAGCGACTCCATGAAGTACGCCTCGGCGGGGCGGTCGAAGTACGACCTCGCGTGCATCGCGGCCGCGGCCCTCGGCTTCCTCGTGCTGCAGCAGGCGGACAGCCTCGGCCTCGCGACACTCGCCGGCGGCATCCGCGCATTCTTGCGCGGCTCGGGCGGCATGAACCAACTCCGCGAAGCATGCCGCGCCTTGGCCGACGGCCCGTACACCGGCCCGGCCAATCTCGGCCGGAACCTGCATGAACTTGCCGGCCGCACCGGCCGCCGCGGCATCGTCTTCATCTTCTCCGATTTGTTGGACGACGTTCCGGAGATCCTCACCGGGCTGCAGCACATCCGCTACCAGAAGCACGATGTGGTGCTGTTTCACACCGTGGACGGTGCGGAGGTGGACTTCCCGTTCCGCCACATGACGCTGTTCCGCGGCTTGGAGGAGATGCCGGAGATTCTCACGGACCCGATCGGCGTGCGCGAGAGTTACTTGAAGGCGTTCGAGGAACATTCCGCAGCGATCCAAGATGGCTGTCGCGGTATGGAGATCGACTACGTGCGACTGCGGACGGACGCGGACTTGGGCCACGATCTGGCCGCATACCTGCAGAAGCGTCTCGGCAAGTAGAACGCCGCATCCCGCCTTTTCGCTTGTATTCCCGGCCCCGTTTCTTACACTCCGATCATTCAAGCGATTGCCGGTTCGTCATGCACGCGTTGTTCGTCCATCAGAATTTCCCGGCTCAGTTCGGGCCGTTCGCGTTCCGCTTGGCGCAGTCGCCGGGGAACCGCTGCACGTTCGTCACGCAGAAACTGGACGGCACGTACCGCGGCGTGCGCTGCCTGAAGTACGAGACGCGCGGCGGCGCGGTCGAGGCCACGCACTTCTGCAGCCGCACCTTCGAGAACGGCGTGTGGCACGCGAGCGGCGTACACGACGCGCTCGCCGCCGCTCCGGACATCCGCCCGGACATCATTCTCGCCCACAGCGGCTTCGGCTCCACGATCTTCCTCCGCGACCTGTACCCCGGCGTGCCGATCGTCAACCTCTTCGAGTACTTCTACCGCGTGACCGGGGCGGACTTGGACTTCCGCCCGGACTTTCCGGCCCGCCCGATCGATCGGCTCCGCGCCCGCGCCCGCAATGCGATGATTCTCTTGGACCTCGACAACTGCGATCTCGGCTACTGCCCCACCGAGTGGCAGCGGTCGCGGATGCCGGCGGAGTACGACGCGAAGCTGCGCACGCTCTTCGACGGCGTGGACACGGATTTGTGGAAGGCGGATCGCACCGCTCCGCGCATCATCGCCGGACGGCCGATCGCGCCGGGGGCGAAGATCGTGACGTACGTGGCCCGCGGCATGGAGGCGATGCGCGGCTTCGATCTCTTCATGAAGACCGCCAAGCGCATCTGCGACCGCCGACGCGACGTGCTGTTCGTCGTCGTCGGCTCGGATCGCGTGTGCTACGGCGGCGACGAACGCTTCACCGGCGGAAAGTCGTTCAAGGAATGGGTGCTGTCGCAGGACCAGTACGACTTGTCGCGGTTCCTGTTCACCGGCCTGATGACCGAGGCGGACCTCGCCAAGCTGTTCGCGATCACGGACCTGCACATCTACTTCACCGTGCCATTTGTGCTGTCGTGGTCGCTGCTGAACGCGATGTCGTGCGGGGCGACGGTGCTGGCGTCGGACACGCCGCCGGTGAAGGAAGTGGTGGAGCACGGCCGCACGGGCTTGCTCGCGCCGTTCTTCGACGTCGATGCCTTTGTCGAATCTGCGATGAAGGTGCTGGCCGATCCCGCGGGCCACGCGGAACTCGGCCGCGCCGCCGCGAAGATGGTTCGCGAGAAGTACAGCCTCGATGTCTCGTTCCCGAAGTTTCTGCGCCTCTGCGACGACGCCCTGGCCCGGCCCCGCACTCACCGCTGACGGAGATCGCCCATGCCCCAGCTTTCGGAAGTCGTGTCGCGCCGCTGGGCGGAAGCGAAGGCGCAATTCGAATCGTCCGTGCGTTCCGGCTCGCAGCCGGGCGCGAACGTGGATGTGGACGCGATCCTGAACGAGATCGCCGGGCTGATCAAACAGGTCGGCCGGCAGGAATTGGAGTCGATCGCGCATTCGTCCGGCGCGACACCTCGGCCGGGTGTTCGTGTGATCGGGACGCCGCAACCAGCGGCATACGATCCGGCCCGCACCTCGGAACACGGTTTGGCCGCCGACCCGTCCGCGATGACGGGTGAGGTGAGCCGCGAGGCGTCGTTCGGTTCGCTCGCCGCCGGTTCCGCTCCGGCCACGGATCAACCGCTGGGCAAGACGCCGACGATCGACCAAACCGGGGATTTCTCCTCCGACGTGGAACCGGTTCCCGATTCGCAGCCGAGCGCGGAGAAGGCAAGCCGACGGCCGCCGACGGTGCCGGGGTACGAGATCACCGGCATCCTCGGCCGCGGCGGCATGGGCGTGGTGTACAAGGCCGTGCAGACCGGTTTGAAGCGCACGGTCGCGCTCAAGATGATTCTTTCGGGCGAGCACGCGAGCGCCATGCAGCTGTCGCGGTTCTCGGCCGAAGCCCGCGCCGTCGCCCTCATCAAGCATCCCGGCATCGTGCAGATTTACGAGATCGGCGAACACGACGGGCTGCCGTACTTCTCGCTGGAGTTCTGCCCCGGCGGCAGTTTGGACCGCAAGACGAAGCACGAGCCGCAACCGCCCCGAGCCGCCGCCGCGATGATGGTGCAACTGGCGCGGGCGATGTTCGCCGCCCACACGGCCGGCGTCATCCACCGCGACTTGAAACCCGCCAACGTGCTGCTCGATGCGGACGGCGCCGCCAAGATCACGGACTTCGGCCTGGCCCGCGAACTGGACGACGCGGACGGCAACACCCGCACCGGCAGCGTGCTCGGCACCCCGAGCTACATGGCCCCCGAACAAGCGCTCGGCAAGACGAAAGAAGTCGGCCCCGCGTCCGACCAGTACAGCCTCGGTGCCACGCTGTACGAACTGCTCACTGGCCGCCCGCCGTTCCAAGGCACCAGCATCATGGACACGCTGGACCAGGTGTGCACCCGCGAGCCGGTTCCCCCCGTGCAGTTGATTCCGAGTTGCCCGAAGGATCTGGAAACGATCTGTCTCAAGGCGATGCAGAAGGAACCGGCCAAACGCTATGCCACGTGCGAAGCGTTGGCGGACGACCTGCAAGCGTACTTGGACGGCCGCCCGATTTCGGCCCGGCCCGTGAGCCTGCCGGAGAAGGCGTGGCGGTGGGCGAAGCGAAATCCGCGCGTCGCCGGGCTCGGCGCCATGGTCGCCGTGCTCCTGCTCGTGCTCGGCTTGGGCGGCACCGGTGCCGCCATCATCTTCGACAAGCAGAAGCGCGAAGCGATCGACGCCCGCAACGAGACGCAGAAGGCGCTCGAAGCCGAGACCAAGGCGCTGAATGAGAAGAGCACGGCACTCGCCAACGAGAAGGTCGCACGGGATGCCGAAGCGCAAGGCTACACGCTGACGCGCGAAACGGTCTTCGTCGCGCTCGATGAGATTCCCACGGCATTGCAGCAGGCCGTGTTCGCCCGCGGCGCGGAACAGCTCGTGCTCGAAGCCCTCGGCTCGATGCTCGAGAAGCAACTCACTCTCGCGCTGACGCGCGGACTGCCGGATCGCGCGATGCTCAACTTCCACATGAAGATGGGCGACCTCGCGTTCCGCCGCGGCAAGGTGCCCGAAGCCCGGAAGCAGTACGAGGCCGCACTCGCCATCACCGCACGCCTGATGCAGTCGGAGAAGACGGAGAAGGACAAGGCGAAGGGCAATCACGCACTCATGCTGCGCAAGCTCGGCAACCTCGAGCGGGACTCGCGCCGCGACGGAGCGGCCGACGCACTCAAACGCTACGGCGAAGCGATCAAGCTGCAGCGCGAAGTGCTGGACAAGCCCGAGACGAACGAGATTCCGAAGGCCGAGGCGCAGATGTCGCTGGCGAGCACGCTGATGGATGCCGCCGATCTGTATCGCCGGGCCGGCGTCTTCGCTCAAGCCGAACCGCCGGCACAGGAAGCCATCAAGCTGCTGAGCGAAGCCGTGGCCGCGCCGAAGACTCCCTACACCGCATCCGTACCGCAAGCGTTGGCCGAGGCCCGGCTGCTGCTCGGCCGCATCCTTGCTTCGCTCGATCGCGACGAACCGGCGGAGAAGTCATTGGCGGCGGCGATGGAGGGCCACAAGAAGCTGCTCGATGCCGCCCCGTCCAACGTCACGCAGGTCGGCCTCACGGCCCGCGCCGCCCGCGAATACGGCGACTTCCTGCTGATGCGGAACAAGCTCGACATCGCGACCCCGCCGCACGAACTCGATCTCGGGCTCACGCGCGGGATGCTGCAGATTCCCGAATTGGTGCTCGTGCAAGCCGAACTCGCGGACGTGTACTACCGCTCGGCCACGCTCGCACTCAAGAAGGGCAACCGCGCGGCGGCCGAAGCGCTGTACCGCAAGTGCCTCGACTTGCGCCTCACCGTCGCCGAGGCGAGGCCGAAGGATGCACGGCAGCCGATCATCGTCGCGAACGCACAAGCCCGCTGCGGGCTGCACGCCGACGCGTTCAAGTCCATGGATGCGATGGCGACGAAGTACCCCACGGATCGGTACGTCGTGCGGCAGGCGGCGTTCAACATCGCGCTGTGCGCGGACGCGGTGCAGGCCGGTCGCCCGGACGACAAGCTCACGGCGGCCGAGAAGAAACTCCGCGAGCAGTACACCGATCGCGCCCTGTCGCTGCTCGAGCAACTCGTCGCACTCGGCTACTCCGATGTCGTGCAGTTGAAGACTGACCCGGACTTGGACTTCGTCCGCCCGCTGCCTCGTTTCCAAGCGGTGGTTCAGAAACTCGAGAAGAAGAAACCGTAAGCCCAGCTCACAAATCGCCGGCAACACATTCAGGCGGCGCATGAAATGTGTGCCGTTTTAATCGTCACAATCGGAAAAATCCTCTTGCACTTGCGCGGCGGTTCTTTAGGCTGTACCACGTTTGGCGACCGTCGTTTAGACGAATGGCTGAACATCCGGCGTCCCCCGCCGGTGCGTCCACCTGCCCCGTGAGACTGCCATGCCCCCGTTCTTCGCCTCGCTGTACATCGATCATCGCTCGCGTCCGGTTCCGGACACACCCTGACGATCCGCATTTTTGACGTCTCCGTCTCCGCGAACACGACACGTTCGCGGTTCGTCCCGCCCGCACTCTGCATCGCACCGGTGAGCCATGTCCATTCGCTTCATTCGCAAAGTAGTCGAGTCGCTTCGCCGCTCCTTCACGCCGCGGCCGCGCACCCGCCGCCCGGTCCGTTGGGCGCTGCTCGATCGCGTGTTCCACTTCCGCCGCCAACTGGAGGAACTGGAACCGCGCACCGTGCCCGCGACCATCGCATGGGCCAGCGCCACGGGCGGGAGTTGGAATGTCGGATCGAACTGGGTCGGCGGCGTCGTGCCGACCGCGTCGGATGACGCGCTGATCCCTGATCTCACGGGCGTTCAGACGATCACCGTGTCCGCCACGACGGCGGTGAGGTCGATCACCTCGAATGAAGTGCTCGCGGTGACGGCCGGCACCTTCACCGTCGGTTCGTCGGGCGCCGATCAATCGACTCTGCTCGCCGGTCTGAACCTGTCCGGCGGAACGTTCACGGGCAGCGGCATGATCACGGCCCAAGGGACGAGCACGTGGAGTGGCGGGCAACTCGGCTCCACGAGCCAGAGCCTTCAGTTCATCAACCAGGGCACGCTCACCTTCAGCGGGGCGTCGTCGCGGAACTTACAGAACGCGACGTTCACGAATCTCGGCACCGTGAACCAGACCAACGGCCAACTCGTCATCAACACCAGCACGTTCACGGCGATGAACGGCTCGACGTACAACCTGACGGGAGCGTTGACCAATCCGGCGATCACTACCTCCAGCGGCAGCTTCGATAACAGCGGAACCTTCACCGCGAACATCGCCGGCACGAGCGGCCTCGGCGGCACGTTCAACAACCTCACGAACGCCAAGGTCGACGTGCAGCAGGGCACGTTTCAATTGCCCGGCGGCGGCACTCATTCGGGAACATTGAACATCGCGAGCGGCTCGACCTTGGAACTGGTCGGCGGCACGACCACGTTCAACACCGGCGCGTCCGTCACGGGCACCGGCACGCTCAAGCTCAGCGGCAGCGTGACGGCCAACGCGACGATGACGGTGCCGAACATCTCCACCACCGGCGGCATCACGCTGTCCGTCAGCACCGGGCGGACCCTCACCGTGAGCGGCACGGCCACCTTCAGCGGCGGCACCGTGACCAGCAGCGGCACCGGCAGCTTGGTGCTCTCGGGCACGTCCACCTTGAGCATCAGCACCACGTTCAGCGGAAACGTGACCAACTCGGGATCGTTCACCGTGAGCGCCGGCCAACTGAGCGTGAACTCGCCCGGCGTGTTCACCAACAACAACGGCGGTACTCTGACGTTGGGGAGCACGGCCAACCCGGGTGTCACCGGCGGCGGCCAACTCGACAACAGCGGGCTCGTGATCTCTTCCGCCGCCGGGAACGATCAGACGGTTTCGGTCACCACGGTGAACTCGACATCCACGGGCGAGTTCCGCGCCGGTGTCAGCGGTCGCACGCTGAACGTCCCGGCTTCCGGGACTCACAGCGGGAAGTTCACGGCGCTCAGCGGGGCCACCCTCAACATCCAGAACGGCACGATGACGCTGGCCGGGGCCACCCTCGGCGAGGCGGCCGGCGGCGGCACCGTACAAGTGAACTCCGGCACCTACAACGTGACCTCGGCGACCACCGCCGCCGGCGGCGTCAGCTTCGTCTCCGGCTCGGCGGGGGTGAACATCTCCAACGGCGTCACGTTCACACTCAGCGGCTCGAACACGATCACCGGCATCGGTCTGAACAGCGGCGGCGTCACCGCCGGCACCATGAAGAACACCGGGAGCGTCTCGCTCACCGGCACGCTGAGCATCAGCAAGGGCACCTTCCAGAACTCCGGCACCGTCACCGTCACCGGCTCGGGCGGGCTCAGCCAGAGCACTCCGGCCGTCTTCCAGAACGATTCCGGCGCGACACTTGACCTCCAAGCCAACACCACGTTCGGCTCCGGCAATCTCGGCTCACTGACGAACGCCGGCACCGTCCAGCGTTCGGTCGGAGCCGGCACCGCCACCCTGAGCATCCCCTACAGCGGGGCCGGAGCCATCTTGGGCAAGACCGGCACGTTCGCGATCAACACTCCGGCCAACGTCACCGGTACCGTCACGGCCAACAGCGGCGGCATCGTGGCGTTCGGCAACGGCTTCACCCACACGTTCGGCACCGGGGCCGCATTCGCCGGCGGCGGCGAGGTGCAGTTCCTGAACGGCACCTTCAACGTGACGGACAATGTCACCAGTTCGGTGAACACGTCCTTCGCCAGCGACTTCGGCACGGTCAACATCACGAGCGGCAAAACGTTGACCCTGAGCGGGGCCAGCAACCAGTGGTCGGCCGGCACGACGATCGCCGGAGCGACGGTGCGGAACACCGGCACCCTCACCGTGAGCGGCACGGGCACCCGCACGCTGAGCGGTCGATTGGCGAATGCCGGCGTTCTGGATCTGTCCACCGCCGTCACGCTACCGCTCGGTGCGACCGGAATCGTGACCAATGAAGCCGGCGGCACGATGTACCTCCACGCGGCGGCCACCGTGAGCGGATCGGCGGGAACCGATCAGTTGCTCAACCAAGGCAGCTTCGTGGTGAGCGGGGGCAACCCCACGATCAGTTCCCGGCTCTCGAACAGCGGCAGCCTGACCGTCGCCAGCGGTTTCACTCTCACGGTCTCCGGGGTGGTGGCCCAGATGAGCGGTTCCACGCTCACCGGCGGCACGTGGCAGGTGGATTCGAGCGGAAACTTGAGCATCACCTCCGGGTCGAACATCACGACCATCGGTTCGGGCGCCACGGTCACCTTGGCGGGTGCCTTCAGCAAGTTGACTAATTTGGATACGGTTCAGGGCACCTTCAACCTCGGCACCGCGTTCACGGCCGCCGGAAACCTGACCAACGCGTTCGGCGGCACCGTCCAACTCACCGGTAGCGGCGCATTGACCATCTCGGCCTCGAAGGTCTTCACCAACAACTTCGGGGGCACCGTCTCTCTGGCCGGCACGGGAACGGTGTCCGGCGGCGGCACCTTGGCCAACAGCGGACTCGTCCGGGCGACGGCTGCAAACGACGTCACCCTTGGCATCACCAATTACTCCTCCACCTCCAGCGCCTTTTTCCGGGCCGCGTCGCCGGGGTACACTTTTTCCGTTCCGGTGACTGGTACCCACGTCGGCACGTTCGCAGCCGACGTCGGCTCGACTCTCGCCCTGACCGGCGGGGCCGGCACGATGACATGGAACGGGGTGAGCCTTGGTGATTCGACCGGCGCGAACATCGGCACCGTGAAGGTGGAAGCCGGCAACTACAACGTGACGCTGGGCTCGGCCGCGTTCGACGGTGTGAAGTTCAACTCGACATCGGCTGTTGTTTCGGTGTCTCCCGGTGTGACTTTCAGCTTGATCGGATCGGTCAACTTAGCCGGGGCCACGTTCAGCGGATCGGGGAACGTTTCGAGCTTCGGCCCCACCACTCTCACGGGCAACGTCGCCGTCACCGGCGGTACTTTCTTGAACATCGGCACGCTCAACCAAACCGGCGGCCAACTCACTCTGTCGGGCGGCACGTTCACCAATCAGAGCGGAAGCTCTTACAGCATCACGGGCGCGTCCACGGCCACCCCGATCAATCAGTCCGTGAGCCAGTTCCTCAACGCCGGAACGCTGCGCGTCGACTTGGCCGGAACGAACACCTTGGGCCCGGTGGCGAACCAGACCGGCGGCACCGTCCAAGTGTTGCAGGGCACGGTCGTGCTCGGACCGGGGACGCCGGGCAACGCGACGAGCCAGGGCAAGTACGATATCGCCAGCGGCGCGACGATCCAACTCGGCGGCAACCCGACCTTCGGCACCGGGGCGAGCGTGGTCGGGGCCGGCTACTTGTCCGTCGTCGCCGACCTGTCCGTGACCGCCGACGTGTCCGTGTCGCACTTGTCGCTTGTCGGCAACTCGATCACCGTGTCGAGCGGCAAGACGCTCACCCTCGCTCAATCCAGCATTTGGTCCGGCGGCGGCTTCGTCGGCAGCGGCACGGTGCTGAATGCGAGCAACATGACCGTCCCCGTCTCCGGTTCCCTCACACTGTCCGCGAACTTCACGAACGCGAGCACGGGCGGACTGTTGCTGACCGGGAGCGCCACCATCGAGATGGGATCGACCGGGCGGCTCACCAATACGGCGGGGGGCACGATCCGGTTCTACGGGGGGAGCACGATCAGCGGGACGGCCGTCACCCCCCAGGTGGTGAACGACGGTGGCCTCATTGTCCAGGACGGAATCACCGGCACCGTCTTGGCCCCGCTGTCCAACACCGGCACGGTTTGGGCGTTCACCGGCGCCACCCTCAACCTGACGGGTGCGGTCAGCCAGTACAACGGAGCCACGAACTTCCTGAGTGGCGGCGCGTGGCGGGCATACGAGGGAATCATCAACTTCCCCGGCGGCACCAACATCCTCGCCATCGACAGCGGCACCACCGTGGAAATCACGGGGGCCACTGGCAAGATTCCGGCGATCGCCAACCTGGAGAATATCCAAGGCGCATTGGCCTTGGCCGGCGGGGCGGACGTCACGTTCACTCCCGCGAGCAGCCTGGGAGTCAACGGCAGCATTTCGGTGGACGGTTCCGGCACGGTGCTGCGGATGGGCGGTGGCCAATCGCTGGCGATCAATGGCAACGGCACGCTCAGCCTGGGCGGCGGTACGGTGGATGCGGCCGCGGGCGGGCTTGCACTTTCTCGCAGCCAACTGATCGGAACCGGAACCATCCAAGGCAACGTGAGCACGAATGCCGCCTTGATTTCCCCCGGCTTCTCGCCCGGCATCCTGACCATCACCGGCGACCTGACGCTGAACAGCTCCAGCGAAGTCCAGATCGAGGTGCAGGGGACTAATTCGTCGACACCGGACTTCGATCGAATCCTGGTGTCCGGGACGGCGTCGTTGAGCGGCACGCTCACCGTGACGTACTTGAACGGCTTCGTACTGTCCAAGAGCGAGACCCCGCTCGGTTTCCTCACCTACGGCAGCGTAACCGGCGACTTCACCACCAAGAACCTGCCGGATTACTCCGTTACGAGCAAGGGCGCGTCCGTCTACACGTTCGGCGGCACGGCGTACGTCGTGTCCAACACCAACGACAGCTCGACCGGCAGCCTGCGGAAGGCCATTCAAGACGCGAACGCGAACGCCGGGGCGGACACCATCGTCTTCGCAATCCCCGGCAGCGGCATCCACACCATCCAGCCCAATACCCCGCTCCCGGCCATTACCGGCACAGTGAACCTCGATGCAACCACGCAATCGGGCTACTCGGGAACCCCGTTGGTGGAGTTGCGCGGGGACTCGGCTGGAGCCAACGCCGTCGGATTCACGATCACCGGCAGCGGCGTGGGAATCCGTGGCTTCGTCATCAATCGGTTCTCCTATTACGCCATCGAAACATTCGGCTCGTCCGGTGTGTTCGAGGGCAACTACATCGGCACGAATGCAGCCGGCACGGCGGCTTCGGCGAATCTTTACGGCGTCGTCATCCGCGCCGGAGCGAACGACAACCGAGTCGGCGGCGCGACTGGGGACGCACGCAACATCATCTCCGGAAACACTCACGAGGGTGTTTGGATCGAGAGCTCGAACAATCAGGTCGCAGGAAATTACATCGGCACGGACTTCTCGGGCATGGCCCCCTTGGCGAACGCAGGCACGGGCGTGGTCTTGCTCGCTGGTGCAACTCACAACGTCATTGGAACTGACGGCGATGGTGTCGATGACGGCTCTGAAGGCAACGTCATTTCCGCCAACGGCTTGGACGGTATCGGAATTTTCGACTTCGGCACGAGCGACAACGTGGTCGCCGGAAACTTCATCGGCACAACCGCGGACGGACTCTCAGCACTCGGCAACCAGAACAGCAACATCCTCATTCTGAATGGAGCGAGCAATAATCGCATCGGCACCGACGCCGACGGAACATCGGACAACTTCGAGAGAAACATCATCGCTGCCAGCAAGTCGTACTGGGGCGTTTTCCTGTCCGATGCCGGGACGAGCGGAAACATTCTGGCGGGAAACTACATCGGAACGGACGTTACCGGCGACGCGGCGCTTGGAAACGCATTGGACGGCGTGGCCATCCTCGGCGGAGCTTCCGGCAATACGATCGGAGGCACTCGCGTAGCAGAACGCAACGTGCTCAGCGGCAACACCTTCTTTGGCGCGCATCTCGGCGGCGCAGGTGTGACCGGGAACAACATTCTCGGAAACTTCATCGGAACGAATCACGATGGCACGGCCGCGATACCCAACCTCTACCATGGCATCGTGGTCGACTCCGGGGCGAGTTTCAACACGATTGGAGGAACAACGGCAGGGTCGGGCAACGTCATCAGTGGGAACGCCGTTCACAATGTTGTGATCGTGAACCCGACCACGACGGGCAATCGCGTAGTCGGCAACTTGCTCGGCACGGACGTCACCGGAACGGTCGCACTGGGTGGCTACTCCGGCGTCGCCATCTGGGACGGCGCCCACGACAACATCATCGGCGGCGACGACGACGACGACGGAGCGCTGGACGGTGTTGTCGCCTCCCGCAACATCATTTCGGGCAACGATCACTTTGGTGTTTGGCTGACGTCTTTCGGAGCGGCTTCTCACGACAACATCGTGCAAGGCAATTACATCGGCGTCGCGATCGACGGCATGTCGCAACTCGCGAATGCCGAAAACGGCGTCTTCATCCAACTCGGCAGCAATGCCAACACGATCGGCGGGACGACTGCGGGCTCGGGAAACGTAATCAGTGGCAACACCGGGTCCGGCGTGCGGTTGGAAGGCAGCGGCACATCCGGGAACATCCTGGCAAGCAATCTCATCGGTGTTGCGGCCGATGGTGCTACGGCTTTGGGCAACACTGAAAACGGCATCTACGTCACCGGGAATTCCAGCGGCACTGTCATCGGACAGCCGAACGCCGGCCGCAACATCATCTCCGGGAACGGGGCGGTCGGCATCCGTGTGGACAACCAAGGTCCGACGGACACCACCACGATCGCGTTCAACTTCATCGGCGTGGACAAGACCGGGGCCGTCGGCCTCGGCAACGGCTCCCACGGCATCTACCTCGACGCGGCCGGCATCGTCGATGTCACGTCCAACGTCGTTTCGGGCAACACCGAGAACGGCGTCCGCGTCTACGGCGGCGGCAACACCGTGTCGATCCTGTTCAACCTCATCGGCTCCGATTACGACGGCTACACCGCAATCCCGAACGTCAACGGCGTGAGCATCGGCGGCGGCGTGGTGGGCACTCTCGTTCGCGGAAACGTGCTCTCCGGGAACAGCCTGTCCGGCATCCAAATCACGGATGCGGGCACGTCCGGAACGATCGTCACCGGCAATGTGATCGGCCTGGCGAGCGACGCCTACCTCGCGTTGCCGAACGCGGGCGACGGCGTGCGGATCGAGAACGGCGCCGACACCACCACCATCGGTGGCACGGTTGCGAATGATCGGAACATCATCTCCGGAAACTCCGGCAGTGGCATCCATGTCTCCGGTTCCGGCACCTCAGGTGTCGTGATTCGCGGGAACTACATCGGCACGGACCAAGACGGTGAAGCCGCGACCGGCAACGGCGGCTACGGCGTGGTCGTGTCCAACACGAGCGGAACGATCATCGGCGGGTCCGTCGCCGTACGGCGGGGAACGTGATCAGCGGCAACAGCTTCAACAACATCCGGCTCGCCCACGCCAACGGCACGTTCATCGCCGGGAACATCATCGGCTTGAACGCCGCGGGCGACACCGCGATCACGGGCGGCGACTTCGGCATCGATCTGGACAGTTCTTCGCGGTCACCATCGGCGGCGCACTGGCTGGAGAAACGGAACGGCCGGCTTCCGGCCACTCCAACCACGGCATCGTCATCACCGGCTCCGCGCACGACAACGCGGTGATCGGCAATTACATCGGAACCGCGCCTCGGGGGCGGCGTGATCGGCAACAACGGCGGCTGCTGATCGAGAACGCGCACGACAATACGATCGGCGCCGCCATACCGCGGGCGTCGGCATCGTGGAAAGAGCATCTCGAACGGGTCGCCCTGACCGATCGGCGGTAACGTAGACCTGACCTTGATGAACGGGCGCGGGGTATTCGGTCGGCAAGTTCGGATCGGCGTTGAGCTTGGACGGGGTGAACCAATATGCGACGGTCGCCGACTCGTCGCCATTTAACATGGGCTCCGGGCCGTTCACCTTCTCGGTCTGGGTGAAAACCGTCGGCGGGCGCGCTGTCAGCGAGCACGTGTTCTCACGCGGCGCGACTTGGGACGGCGGCGACGACTTCGTCCTGGGTGTGGCCGGCAGCGTGGGATCCGCTCCCGTCGGCCGCGCGTTCTTCCAGTACTCCACCTTCGGAGCGAACGACCTGATCGGCACCAGCCGCATCGACGACGGCCAATGGCACTTGCTCACGGTCACGCAAACCGGGGCCGGGGCCGGCACCGCACGGCTGTACGTGGACGGGATGCTGGAAGACGTGAAGGATGGGCTCACCCTCGCCGCGAGTGCCGCTCCGTTCTACGTCGGCGCCGCCTTCGCGCCGGGCAACCCGACACCTTACTCCTTCAATGGCGGGATCGACGACCTGCGCTTCTACCGAAGAGCCCTGACCGACGATGACGTGGCCGAACTTTATGCGACCGGAGAAGGCATCCTGGCCTACGGCAACGTGATCTCCGGCAACGCCGGAGACGGGGTCCGCATCACCGGCACGGGAACGGGCGGCAACGAGGTCCTCGGCAACTACATCGGCACCGACATCCGCGGTGGAACTCCCGTCATCAGTGAGTCGTTCGACTACGCCGCGGGCGGAAACGTGTCGGGGAACAACGGCGGCACGGGCTGGGCCTCGGCGTGGTCCGGGTTCAGCACCAATCCCGATCCGGGTTGGAGCACCGGCGCCGGCCTCACGTACGCCGGGGTGGGCGCTGGCGGCTCGGCGGCGGTCGAGAACACCGTGTTCGCCTCCAACGACGGTAACCGCCGGGCTTACAACGCGAGCACGTATTCCACGCTGGTTTCCAGCGGCGAGTACTGGTTCTCGTTCCTCGTGAGCACCACCGGCGTGCTCCAGATCAATCCGTTCAGCGGCGGCGGCGGCATCAACGAACTGGACCGGATCGAGTTCAACCACGGCACCATCCTGTTCGGCGGCGACAGCGCGACCAGCGGAACCACGATCGCCGGCTCGGCCTACACTCCGGGTCAGGTCACCTATGTGGTCGGGCATGTGAAGATCGTGGGCGGCATCCACGACGGTGTGAACGACATCTTTGAACTGTACGTGAATCCGACGCCGGGCGAGGTGCCGTCGATCGCCACGCGGAAGATCAACGCCCTGTTCAATTTCCAGATACTCGGCACGCCGGGCATCATCTATCAGGCGAAGGAAGCCGGGACGCAGAACGCGTTCGACGAGTACCGCCTGTACGGTGCGATCAACTCGTTCGGCAACCAAGTGGGTGTCCGCATCGACTCCGGCGCGAGCGGCAGCATCATCGCCTCCGGCAACGTCATCAGCGGGAACGTCCACCAGGGCGTATTGCTCGACCACGCGGGAAGCGGCACGAAGATCGCCGGCAACCTCATCGGCCTTGCCGCGGACGGAGCCACACCTCTCGGAAACGACGAGGGACTCAGCATCAGCGCCACCGACAATGCGAGGGTCGGCGGCACGACGGCGACGGAGAGAAACGTCATCAGCGGAAACGCGCTCGACGGGCTGCTCGTCGATCTCGGGTCGGCAAACACTCTCATCGTCGGCAACTACATCGGCTTGGACGCAACCGGGACGCTGAGCCGGGGCAACCGTCACAATGGGATCGCCATCGCCAACGGCTCGCACAGCACCACGGTCGGAGGGAGCGGGGCCGGCGAAGGAAACGTGATCGCCGGAAGCGGGAACGGCGCGGGCGTGCTCATCTTCAACTACGCGACCAACAACACGGTGGCCGGCAACCTCATCGGCACGAATGCCGCGGGCACCATCGCGCTCGCCAATCCGGTCGGCATTTCGATCATCGACTCCAGCGGCAACACCATCGGCGGAATCACGGCGGCGGATCGCAACATCATCTCCGGAAACTCCGGCATCGGCATCGCGATCAGCGGCTCCGGAGCGTACGGGAACACGGTGGCCGGCAACTCCATCGGCACCGACATCACGGGCATGGCCGTGCTCGCCAACAACGCCGGCGTGGACATCGAGAACGGCGCGCACGACAACGTGCTCGGCGGAACCGCACCGGGTGCGGGCAACCTCATCTCGGGCAACGTCGGGACCGGCGTCACGATCACGGGCGGGAGCGCCGCCAACGTCGTGGCCGGGAATCTCATCGGTACGGATGCGAACGGGCAGGGTCGTTCGGGCGGGATCGCGGCCTTGCTCCCCGGCGGGGGGAACGCCATCAACTCGATTTCGGGCGTGACGGCGACCGTGACCGGCGGCGTCTCGTTCGTTCCCGGCAAGGTCGGCCAAGGCTTCGAGTTCCATAACGACACGGCGGAATCGGTTTCGCTTCCCTCCACCGCCGCACTCGAGACCACGCGGGTCACCATCGAGGCCTGGATCAACTTGGCGTCCGCGCCGGCCGTCGGTGCCCCGTTCGTCGTTCTCACCAAGGGGCTCACGACGACCAGCGAGGACTACGGCCTCTACATCCGCAACACCGGCGCGTCCCTCGAACTGATGTTCGAGTGGTACTCCAACGGCTTCCGCCAAGTGTCTTCCACGGGAGCGAACCTGACCGTCGGCTCGTTCCATCACGTGGCGGTCACTTCGAACGCCAAGTCGATCCGCTTCTTCGTGGACGGCGTCGCGCTGAACACGGTGACGCAGGAATACTCATTCGAGTCGACGAACGGGCCTTTGACGATCGGCCGCGCGGCCCCGTACACGAACACCTTCCACGGCATCATCGACGAACTCGGCGTGTACAGAATGGCGATCTCGCCGAGTGAGATCGCGGCGATCCACGCGGCGGGCTCGGCCGGGCTCGGTGCCTTCGGCAACGCCTACGGCCTCGATGTCGCTTCGGCGGGCAACCTGATCGGCGGCGCCACGGCCGGCGCCGGCAACGTCGTGTCCGGCAACCGGCTCGACGGCATCATCGTGACCGGCGCCAACACGGTCTCGGGCAACATCGTCGGGTTGGATTCGAGCGGCACCCACGCCGTCGGCAACGCGGGCACCGGTATCCACGTTTACGGCCTCAATGCGAGCATCGGCGGCCTCACCGCCGCCGAACGAAACGTGATCAGCGGCAACTCCGGCTACGGCATCGATGTGAACGGCAGTTCCGCCGTGATCCGCGGGAACTACGTCGGCACGGACATCACGGGCACCGCCGCCGTCGGCAACGACCTGAGTGGAATCATGATCCAGGGAAGCAACAACCTGGTGGGCGGGGACACGCCCGCGGCCCGCAACCTCGTGTCCGGCCAGCGTTCGGACACGTCCGATTACATCTCGGGCGTCGGCATCGCCATCTACGACGGCGGATATCTCTCCACGGCGAACAACCGGATTCAGGGCAACTACCTCGGCACCGACGTCAGCGGCATGCTTTCGCTGGGCAATTCCACGTCCGGAGTCTCGGTCCTCACCAGTACCGTCGGCAGCGTCGGCAATGTCATCGGCGGCTCGGGAGCGGGCGAGGGCAACCTCATCTCCGGTAACTCGAACCCGTCGGGCTATCTCGCCGGGAACATCTACATCTCCGGCCACCACGCCACGGTGCAGGGCAACCTCATCGGCACGGACCGAACCGGCACGGCCGCGATCGCGAACCAAGGCGCGGGGATCGTGTTCTACGGCCAAGCCCACGACAACCTGATCGGCGGGTCCAGCACCTACGCCGGCGGCAAGCTCGCCGGTGCGGGCAACGTCATCAGCGGCAATACCGGTGGCATCCGCGTCATGGACGGCGGCAACAATACGATCCAAGGCAACTTCATCGGCTTGGACATCACCGGGACCGCGGCGCTCGGCAACCTGAACGGAGCGGGCAGCGGCACCGGCATCGGGTTCACCAACGTGACCGGGAGCACGGTCGGTGGAGCCACGGCTGACCTGCGGAACGTCATCTCCGGCAACAGCACCGGCATCTGGTTGGACGGCCGACTGTCCACCGGGAACACGATCGCCGGGAACTATATCGGCACCGATTGGAGCGGCACGCTCGATTTGGGGAACAGTTTCGTCGGCGTCGATCTCGAGAACAGCGTCCACGGCAACACCGTCGGCGGCGTCACGTCCGGGGCCGGCAATCTCATCAGCGGCAACGACGTCGCAAACATCCGCATCGTCAACCCCACTACCGTGGACAACGCGATCGTCGGCAACCGCATCGGGCTGAACGCGGCCGGCATCGGGACCATCGCTTCGCCGATCGGCGTCCTCCTGCAGATGACGGGCGACAACGCGGTTCAGGACAACATCATCGCCGGGCATACCGTCGCGAACGTCAAGGTGACGAGCAGCGGCGCGATTGATGACACGCTGTTCTGGGTGAACCCGCAGGAGATCGGCGTCTTCGAGGAGATGCGGAATCACTTCATCGCTCCGCACGGCGGGATCGAGACTTGGAACCCCGCCGGCATCGTGGAATACGGCGTCGTCTTCAATGGAACCACCGGCTACCTGACCGTCGCGAACGCCCCGTCGTTGGACCCGACCGCGTTCAGTTTCGAAGCGTGGGTGAATCCCGCGAGCGGCGCGCCGGCCGGCGTCATTGCGAGCAAGGCCGTCGGTGTGACGGGGTGGAGCCTCGGGTACTCGCCGGACGGCCGCGTGAACTTGCAAGTCGGCGGTGCCGCACACCAAGCCGTCGCACCCGCCGGCTCGGTGCCCGTCGGCCAATGGACGCACGTCGTCGGCAGTTACGACGGCACGACGATCCGCATCTACGTCAACGGCGTGCTAGCGGGCAGTGCCGCGCTCGCCGGGGGCTACACGCCGGCCGCCTCGGATGTGTTCATCGGCCGCGCGAGTTCGTTCGACGGATCGTACTTCACGGGCGTGATGGATGAGATGAGCTTCTACGGCCGCGCCCTCTCCGCCACCGAGATCAACGCACTGTTCACGATGCGGGGTTACGGCAAGGGCGGCGGCAGCGTCCTCACGGGCAACGCGATCGGCAACGACGGCACGGCGGTGCTCGGCACGAATGCCGCAGGCATCCTGCTCGACAACGCCGGCGGCAACATCATCAGCGGCGGGAACATCCTCAGCGGAAACACGACCGGTGTTCAGGTGTCCGGCGTCGGCTCCGCGTTCAATACAGTTCGCGGCAACTTCATCGGGACGACGGACCAGTCGGTCCACGACGTGACGAACAACTTGGCGGCCGTCGAAGGTGATAATTCCTTCACCCTCGGCGCGGGCATTTCGTTCCACTTCCAGCAGGTCGTCTCCAGCGCGGACTTCTCCGGGCCGGTGCTCATCACCGCCATCCGCGTCCGTCCGGACGGCCTCCTTGGTTCCGCCCAATCGATCAACTACGCGAACTACCGCGTCCGCCTCTCCACGACTTCGCAATCGGGCGGGTCGCTGTCCACGAACTACGCGGCCAACACCGGTTCCGACATGGTGACCGTGTACGACGGCGCGCTCTCGCTGACGACCGCGTTCACCGGGCCGAGCGGCGGGCCGAAGGACTTCGACGAAATCGTCGTCCTCACGACGCCGTTCCTGTACAACCCGGCGAATGGCAACCTGCTCTACGATCTTCAAACAGTCGGCGGTCCGAACGTCACCTACCGCATCGACGCCCAAGGTCTGCCCGGGATTTGGAGCATCTCCGGCACGCCGGGCGCGGCCACGGCTTCGCAGTCGTTCGCGGGCATCGCGGTGTTGCAGTTCGATTCGATTCCGGCCGATCTCGGAAACAGCGGCTCCGGCGTGCAGATCGAGAACGGCGCCTCGAACAACACGATCGGCGGCGGCACCGTCGGCGATCGCAACATCATCAGTGGCAACTCGGGCAACGGAATCCAAATCACCGGGACCGCATCGAGCAACGTCGTGGCCGGCAATTACATCGGCTTGGATTCCACCGGCACGACCCGCCTCGCGAATGCTCTCAACGGGGTTCTTCTCACGTCGGGTACGCACGACAACCGGATCGGAACGGACGGCGACGGCATCAACGATGCGGGCGAACGAAACGTGATCTCCGGCAATTCGAACTCGAGTTTCAACGCCAACATCAATATCGTCGGGAGCAGTTACAACACCGTCGCCGGGAATTACATCGGGTTGAACGCCGCGGGCACGGCGGCGATCGTGAATCGCGGACGCGGCATCCGCGTCTTCTCCGGCTCGAACTTCAACCGCATCGGTACGGACGGCTCCGCAGACGATTTCAACGCGTCCGAGCGGAATGTGATCGCCGGCCACGCGAGTTACGGCATCTTCATCCAGTCGTCGGACGACAACGCCGTCGCAGGCAACTACGTCGGCCTCAACGCGGCGGGAACAGCGGGGATTGCCAACGCGAGCTACGGCATCAATATCGACGCCAGCCAGCGGACGCGGATCGGCACGAACTCGGACGGCAAGGCTGACAGCATCGAAGGCAATGTCATTTCCTCGAGCGGCGACATCGCCCTGCTCATCGCACACCATGCGAGCGGGAGCATCGTGGCGGGCAACCGGATCGGTACGAACGCAGACGGCACTGCCGCCATCGGCAACGCCTCCGTCGGCATCGCAATTCTGGATGCGGCCGGCAACACCCGCATCGGCGGCACCGGCACCTACGACGGCAACCTCGTCGCCGCGTCCGGCGGCATCGGCGTCGGCATCGCGCTGATCCACGCCTTCGGGCCCACCACCTACCTCGCATCGCCGAACGTCGTCATCCAAGGCAATCGCGTCGGAACCGACATCACCGGCATGTTGGACTTCGGCAACGCCACCGTCGGCATCCAAGTCGAGGAGGCCGGCGCAAAAGTCTTGGACAACCTTGTGAGCGGCAACGGCTCGCACGGCATCCTGGTCACAGGAACCACCGCAACCGGAATCGCAGTATCCGGCAATCGTGTGGGTGTTGCGGCGGACGGAACCACGCCGCTCGGCAACACCGGCGCCGGCATCGTGGTGAACTCCCAGAACAACACGATCGGCGGCTCGCCCGCGGACACGAATCCCGCGCTGGGCAACGTGGTGGCCCGCAACTCCGGCGGCGGCATTCTCGTCACTGCGACCGGCAACACGATCCGCTTCAACGAGGCGTACGACAACACCGGCTTCAACATCACGGTGAACACGACGCCGGCCGCCCCGGACACGCCGTACGTGGACCGCGCGGTGAACAACCCCGCCGGCCTCCGCGTGATCGGTTCCATCACCGCCGCACCGTTCACGACTGTCACGATCGACTTCTACGAGCAGGCGGGCGCCACGGCCGAGAGCCGCCGGTATCTCGGCAGCCTGTCGGTTCCTGTGTTGGCCACGGGCATCAGCCAGTTCGACACCACACTCCTCGGCGTGTACGTCGCGTCCGGGCGCTCCGTGGTCGGCATGACGACCTCGCCGGACGGCAGCACGTCCGTGATCTCCTTCGCGGCCGCCGCGCAGACCGCGCTCGAAGCGAATCTCACCGCCCCGGCGAGCGTGCGCGAAGGGACGCCGGTCGCCGTCACGGCGCAGATGCGCTCCAACAATCCGGACGCGGTGCTCGAGTTCTCCTGGATGGCGTGGAAGAACGGCGCACCGTACTTCCCGGGCACCGACGCCACGTTCGAGTTCACGCCGACGGACGACGGCAACTACCTCGCGGTGCTCACGGTCACGGACATCACGAACGGCATCACGGCGACCTTCGCAACCGGCACCATCGTGGTGACGAACGCCGCGCCGGTGGTGGATGTGACGGACCGCGACCACCCCGGCATGCCGCTGCCCACAACCCTGACGATCGGCCAGACCCTGCACCTCGGCGCGACGGCGAACGATGCCGGGGCGGCGGACGTGCCCGGCCTCACGTATCAGTGGTCGGTCAACGGGGCGGCGGTGCCCGGTGCGACCGCACCGCAGTTCGATTACACCGCCATTGCGAACGGCTTGGTGATCATCGCGGTGACCGTGTCGGACGACGACGGCGGAATCGGCAGCGGGGTTGCCGCGATCACCGTGGGAAGCTCGACGGTCGCCGCCCCGCAGGGGCCGAGTTACACTTCGCCGACCGCTCCGTCGTTCACGGCTCCGACCGCTCCATCGTTCACGGCGCCGACCGCACCGGCGTACACTCCGCCTGCCGCTCCGAACGTGCCTGCGGCGGGGTCGAGTTCCATTGTCCGCGTCGCACATTCGGCGAGCCCGAGTATCGGCGTTCCGGTCACGCTCACGGCCGCCCCGGCCGATCCGAACCTGCCCGGCCCGCCGTCCTACCACTGGACGCTGAGTTCGTTCGGCGACGCCCCGCCCACCAACGTGAGCGATCCGAGCCTGCCGGTGTTCACCTTCACACCGCAGTCCGCCGGCGATTACCTCGTTCAAGCGACGGTGAACGGGGAGACGCAGTCGATCGCGATCACCATCGCCGCCCGGGCCGCGGCAAACGACGCAGTGCAGATCGTGCGAAGCGGTTCGCTCGTGGAAGGATCGACGATCGGCTTGACGGCGACCCCGCCGACCGGCACCGTGCCGACCGCCTACGAGTGGTCGGTGTTCAAGAACGGGGAACTCTTCGCGTACGGAACCGACGCGTCGAACGGCCCGACCTTCCACTTCACGCCGGACGACAACGGCACGTACCGCGTGCGGGTCGTGGCGACCGATCGCGGCGTGAAGGTCGGCGAAGGCGAGGCGACCTATACGGTGGCGAACGCGGCCCCGGCGGTGCAACTCTCCGGCCCCTCGGAAGGCAACGAGGGCGACACGGTCGCGTTCTCCGCCGCGGTTTCGGATCCCGGTTCGGCGGACACCTTCACGTATTCCTGGTCGGTGTCCGGCCCGTCGCCGGTCGCCGCGCCCGGCTTCGGCCCCGACCTCAGCTTCGTGCTGCCGAACGACGGCGAGTACACGGTCTCGGTCACGGTGCGGGACGACGACACGCCGTTCAACGAACCGGGCGTCACGACGACCCGCGTCGTCACTGCCCGCAACGTCGCTCCGAAGGTGCGAATCGAAGCCGGGACCGGGACTTCGCCGGTGACGCTGAACGCCCGCGCCTCGGACCCCGGCGCGTTCGATCCGCTCACGTACACATGGCGCGTGAACGGCGTCCCGGTCGCTTCGACCCCGTCGTTCACCGTGCCGACGGGTTCGGCGTGCGCGATCACCCTCACCGTGTCGGACGGCACGGACGAAGTGATTAGCCAGGTCATCGTCGGTTCGTCCGCCAAGAACCAGATCACGGTCACGGATTCGGAGGTGCGGATCGACGGCGGCGCGCCGATCGCCTTGCAGCAGGCGGCGACGGTGGTCGTGTTCGGGTTGGACGGCGACGACGTCATCGACGCGAGCGCGGCGACCATCCCGGTGATCCTGGATGGCGGCATGGGCGACGACACGCTCCGCGGCGGATCGGGCGACGACCTGCTTATCGCCGGGCCCACGCTCCCCGGCGGCGCGGGCGATGGCGGCCGCAACTCGCTCTTCGGCGGCGCCGGCAACGACACCCTCGACGGCGCGGGCAGCGACTACCTCGACAGCGGCTTGGACAACGACTACGTCCGGGTTCACTTCAGCGACGTGGTGCTCGTCGATGCCGGCGGCATCGACACCATCGATCTCGGCGGCGTGCCGTTCGGCGTCACGCTCGACCTCACGCGGCAGTACTCCGTGCAGTTGCAGAACGGCGGCCAAAGCTCGCTGGAACTGCGAGGCACCTATGAAGCACTCCTCGGCACGCAGCAGAACGACGCGTTCATCGGCGGCAGCGGGGCCACGCTGTACGGGGCGGATGGCAATGACAGCCTGACCACCGCCGGGACCGGCTCGGTCGCGGTCGGCGGTTCGGGCAGCGATGCCATCACCGTGGGCGGAGGCAGCAACCAGATCGTGCTCGGCGGCACGAGCGTCCTCTTCGGCCCGCTGCTGGCCATTCCCACGCTGTACGGGTCGGACGGCGTGGACACAATCCTCGTCACCGGCGGCGGCGTCAACCAAGTCGTCATCGGCGGCGACGCCGTGCTGCCCGCGGACCTCAACACGCTGTTCAACGGCACCGCCCTGCCCACGCTGTACGGGGCGGACGGCGGCAACGACATCACGATCCTGCCGCCGACGGGCACGCCGTCCGTGAACACGCTCGTGTTCGGCGGAGCGGGCACGGATACGATCCTGCTGGGCGCGAACGTCATCTCGCCGACGCTGTACGGGGCCGGCGGCGACGACATCATCACCGTCAATTCCACCGGCGGCGGCGCCATCGTGGGCGGGGCCGGACGGGACGTGATCACCGTCGCGGGCGGCGGCACGAACCAGCTCATCATCGGCGGCGACGCGTTGCTCAACGGCGCGGCCCCGCCCACGCTCTACGGGGCGGACGGCGGCAACGAAATCTACGTGAACACGGTTCCGGGTTCGGGCCTCACCACGACACCGTCGATCTTCGGCGGAGCCGGCAACGACACGATCATGCTCGGCGCCGGCGTCATCCTGCCGACCCTGTACGGAGCCGGCGGCGACGACCTCATCACCACTTCGGCGACCGGCGGCGTCGTGCTCGGCGGCAGCGGCCAAGACACGATCACCGTGCCCGGCGGCAGCAACCAGATGATCATCGGCGGCGACGCCGTCTTGGGAATCATCGGCGGCGTGCTCGCGCCGACACTTTATGGCGCGGCCGGCAACGACACGCTCATCCTCACCGGTGGCAGCCAGAACACGCTGCTCGCCGGCGACGGCAACGATACGCTCGTCGGCACCGGCGGCACCGGTGGCCAACTCTTCGGCGGACTCGGCGTCGATCTGCTCATCGCCGGCGGCTCGTCGATCGCTCCGAGCCTGTACGGCGGCGACGGCAACGACACGCTCTTCCTCACCGGCGGCGCGACGCCGACGCTCCCCGGCGCGCAAGGTCCCGCCCTCAGCGGCGGCACCGGAGCCGACATCCTCATCGCAACCGGCGGCGACCGCCCCACGCTCTACGGCGGCGACGGCGACGACGTGCTGCTCGCCAACCCCTCCACCCTCGTTCCGATTCCCGTGCTGCCCGGCATCACGATCCCGGTGTCCACGTCGCCCGCCACGAATGTCCAACTTCTCGGCGGGGGCGGCGCCGACTTCCTCTTCGCCGGAGTCAGCGCGAGCCCCACGCTCTACGGTGCGGAAGGCGACGACACGCTGATCACGAGCGGCGGCACGAACCCGGTGCTGCTTGGCGGACTCGGCAACGACAAGATCCTGTTCGCGGGCGGCACCGGCGGAACCTTGTACGGTGCGGACGGCAACGACACGCTGCTCGGCGGCTTGGGTGCGACCACCACGATCACCGTTCCCACCGCCACGAATACCGTGCCGCCCGATTCAACTCCTACGGTCTCGCCGCCGGTCCTGCTTTCGCCGATCGAACTGACGTTGATCCCGACCCTGATTCCGACGGGCCCGACGCTGTACGGCGGCGACGGCGCGGACACGATCATCAACGTGTCCGGCAACGGCGGCCTGCTCGTCGGCGACGGCGGCAACGACACGCTCATCAGCATGACCGCACTCGACCGCGGCACGCTGTACGGGGCGGACGGCAACGACACGCTGATCCTGCCCGCCCCCGGTACCATGATCCCCGGCGCGACGATCGACGGGGGAACGCTCGTCGCCCCCGAGTTGCTCGCCGGTTCGCTCGGCGGCACGCTCTACGGTGCGGATGGCAACGACACGCTGATCGCGGCCAGTGGAACGAGCCCGCTGCTGGTTGGCGGCGCTCCGACGCTGCTGCCGAACGACAGCGATCGCGACCTGCTCATCGCGATCGGCTCGGTCGTGGCTCCGACCCTGTACGGCGGGGCGGGGGACGACACACTGCAGATGGCCGTCGCCGACGCCCCGGTCGGTTCGCCCGGCGGGTTGCTCGTCGGCGACTTGGGGAACGACACGCTGCTCGTGCTCGGCGGCGGCCAAGCCGCGCCCACGCTCTACGGGGCGGACGGCAACGATACGCTCATCGTCGGCACCGGCACGCTCGCGCCTGCAACGATCGGCACTACTCCGTTCACCACCACCAGCACGCCGGTTGCGCCCGTGATCTTGGGCGGCATCGGCAACGATCTGCTGCTCACGCTCGGCGGGATCAATCCGTCGCTGTACGGCGGCGACGGCAACGACACGCTCGTGGGCGGCACGGGAACGCTGACGCTTCCCAACGGTGCCACGGTAACCGGCCCGGTCGCCCCCGTCTTCCCCGCACTCACGGGCGGCGGCGGCAACGACACGCTCGTGGTTCTCGCCGGCACCGCCCCCACGCTGTACGGTGCGGACGGCAATGACACGCTCGTGCTTCCCGCGCCGGGTGCCACGCTCGGCGGCGTGTTGAACCTGCCTTCCGGCGATCCGCTCGGCACGCTCACGGCCGGCACCATCGCCGGGGCGACGCTGTACGGTGCGGAGGGTGACGACACGCTGATCGCGGCCGGCGGCATCGCGCCGGTGCTCGTCGGCGGAACCGGCCCCGTGCTTCCGGGCGGGCCGACCGACAACAACACGCTCATCGTGTTCGGCAACGTGTTCCAACCCACGTTGTACGGCGGCGATGGCAACGACACGCTCATCGGTGCGGCGGGTACGACCTTGCTGCCCGGCGGCACCGCAGACCCTGCCGCACCCACCGCTCCCGTGCTGATGGGCGGCGGCGGCAGTGACACGCTCGTGCTGCTCGCCGGCACCGCCCCCACGCTCTACGGGGCGGATGGCAACGACACGCTCGTGCTTCCCGCGCCGGGTGCCACGCTCGGCGGCGTGTTGAACCTGCCTTTCGGCGATCCGCTCGGCGCGCTGGCGGCCGGCACCATCGCCGGGGCGACGCTGTACGGTGCGGAAGGCGACGACACGCTGATCGCGGCCGGCGGCATCGCGCCGGTGCTGGTCGGCGGGACCGGCCCCGTGCTTCCGGGCGGGCCGACCGACAACAACACGCTCATCGTGTTCGGGAACGTGTTCCAACCCACGCTCTACGGCGGCGACGGCAACGACACGCTCATCGGCGCGGCCGCGAATGCGACCCTTCCCGGCGGAACCGGAACGGGGACCGCCGGCCCGGTGCAGCCCGCCCTGATCGGCGGCGGCGGTGCCGACACGCTCGTCGTGCTTGCCGGGACCTTGCCCACGCTCTACGGGGCCGATGGCAACGACACGCTCATCGTGCCGACACCCGGCGCTCTGCTCGGTAACGTCCTCGATGTGCCGCCCGCAAGCCTCCTCACGGGCCTGGTCGCCGGTGTCGTCAACGGGGCCACGCTGTATGGTGCGGACGGAAACGACACCCTGCTCGCGGGCGGCGGCACCGGCCTCGTCCTGGTCGGCGGGGCGAACGCCACGCTCCCCGGCGGCCCGTCGGATAACGACACGCTCATCGCCTTCGGAACCGTGATCGCACCCACGCTGTACGGCGGCGACGGGAACGACACCATTCAACTGCTCGGCGAGAGCCCGGACACACCGGTCGGTGCCGGCGCCGTGCTGGTCGGCGGACTCGGCAACGATTCGATTCTCGCGGCCGTGGGCAACGCACCGACTCTTTACGGAGCGGACGGCAACGATACGCTCGTCGCCGGGGCCGGAGCCGGGACCGTGTTCACCATTCCGGGAACGAGCATCGTGGTGCCGGTGGTGACGGGCGCGGTGCTCAACCCCACGCTGTACGGCGGCGACGGCAACGACACCCTCGTGAACGTGTCCGCGAACGGCGGCTTGTTGGTCGGCGACTTCGGCAACGATCTGCTGTTGAGCGTCACGCCGCTGAGCCGCGGCACGCTGTACGGCGGCGATGGCAACGACACGCTGATCGCGGGCACCGGCGCGGGCCCTGCGATCACCCTGCCCGAGCTTCCGACCGAGGTGCTTCCGCCGCTGGCCGGTTCGCCCGGCGGCACGCTCTACGGCGCGGACGGCGACGACCTTCTCATCGCCGCCAGCGGCACGGCCCCGCTCCTGCTCGGCGGCATCGGCCAGGACGTGCTCATCGCCGCCGCCACGGTCGTGGCCCCCACGCTCTACGGCGGCGAGGGCGACGACACGCTCACGCTGCTCGCCGATCCGACACCGACGACGGTTCCCACGACCGTTCCGGCTCCCGGCGCGTTCCTCAACGGCGGCTTCGGTTCGGACCTCATCACGGCCTTCGGCGGGCTCTTCCCCACGCTCTACGGAGCGGAAGGCGACGACACGATCATCGCGACCGCCGGCACCGGCACGACGACGCTGCCGGGCGGCGCGGGAACCGTGGTCATCGGTACCGGGCCGATCGCTCCGGTCATCCTCGGTGGTATCGGAAACGACCTGCTCGCCGTCGCGGCCGGAGCCGCGCCCACGCTCTACGGGGCGGACGGCAACGACACGCTGCTCGCGAACGCCACCGATCCAGTCCTCCTCTTCAACGGTACCGTGACGCCGACGATCGCGGGGCCGGGCACGGCCACGAACGCCGTGCTGCTCGGCGGCATCGGCAACGACACACTCTTCGTCGGGGCCGGCGCCGGCATCACGCTCTATGGCGAAGCCGGGAACGACTTCTTGGAGGCGCGAAGCACTGTCGCAGCGGGCGACGCGGCGCTCGTGCTGGTCGGCGGGGCGGACAGCGACCGGCTCGTGAGCGACGTCTCGCGGTCCGGCACGCAACCGTCCGGCAAGCCGGCGGCCGTGCTCATCGGCGGTTCGGGCGACGACTCGCTCTACAGCCTCGCCAACGGCATGACGTCGTTCTGGGGCGGCACCGGATCGGATTACCTCCGCGCCGGCGGCCTCGCCGACGATTCGCTGTACGGGGAAGAAGGCAACGACTGGTACGAGGTGGCGGTGCCGGGCACGCCCGTCCAACTCACGTTCGACGAGGTCCGCAAGTACGGCCGGCCGGACCCCGCGGCCGTCGCCACCCCGCTCGATTCGAACTTGTCCACGCTGCAGGCCGACGTGCCACCGCCGATCACCGACGTGCCCGAGTTCGGGAACGACGTGCTGAATTTCTCCTCCTTCACCACCGACCTCGTGCTCGATCTGAGCAACGTCGCGCGGCAGAGCGTGGAGCCCGGCACGATCCAGGACGTGACCCACAATTTGAAACTGGTGCTCTTCGGCACGTTCGAACACGCGATCGGCGGTTCCGGCAACGACCACCTCATCGGCAACGCGGCGGACAACATCCTCATCGGCAACGCCGGAGACGACACGCTGGAAGGCGCTGCCGGCAACGACACGCTCGCCGGCGGCGAAGGGAACAACCTCCTGATCGGCGGAACGGGCGACGACGTGTTCCTGCTTTCCGGCATCGCCGCGGGCTCGGACACGATCGACGACGCGGACGCGGTGGATGGCAGCGATCGCGATACGATCGACTTCTCGTACCAGCCGGCGGGCGTGAGCGTGAACCTTGGCGTCTCGACCGCCCAACCGCTGGCGGCCCGCACTTTCACGATCGCGGGCGGAACCGGCGTCCACGGCGTTGTCGGCACGCGGTTCGACGACACCATCATCGGTACGGCCGGGAACGATTACCTCCGCGGCGGCGCGGGCAACGATTCCATCGTGGCCCTCGCTGGCGACGACACCGTGGACGGCGGCGCTGGCAACGACACCCTCGACGGCGGAACCGGCGACGACCGCTACGTGATGACCACCGGCTACTCCGATCTTTTGATCGACGCCGAAGGCGAAGACACTCTGGACTTCTCCACCGCGCTCGCCGGCATCGCCGTGGATCTCTCGGTTCCGAGCGGCCAGTCGCAAACGCTGGACGCCGCCGGTAGCCGGCTGGTGATGGAGGGCGATTTCGAGAACGTGCTCGGCTCCGGGTACGCCGACACGATCATCGGCAACGCGTCCGCGAACAAACTCTTGGGCGGCGGCGGCCGCGACGTGATCCGCGGCGGCGCGGGCAACGACTACGTGCAGGGCGGGTTCACGCAGGTCGTTTACCTCGACTTCGACAGCCGTACGAGTGAGAGCGAAAGCGATCGCATCTACCTCGCGGCGGATCGGATCGACATCACGTCGGAGATGCAGCGGCTGTTCTCGCCGTTCGGCATCGAGGTGACGCAAGACGCCGCGATCGCCGCCGAGAAGGCCCGGCCCGTCGGCGGAGCGTACATCACGGTCTACTTCAACGACGGCCCGGCGGGCGGCTCCTCGGACGAGATCGATTTCCGCAACCTCGTGCCCGGCGGCGTCGCCCGTGTGAACGTGTACGACCTGCTGACAAAGGTCGATGGCTACACCGAAGACGGTGTGGAACTCAGCCGCGCCGAGAAGGTGAAGCGACTCTCGATTTCCATTGCCTCGCACGAGGTCGAACACTTGCTCGGGGCGCGGCACGCCGACGCCTACGGCCCGCCGAACATCGGGAACGCGTACTCCGAAACGGCGGGCCACGTCATCGCGTCGCCGGACTCCGTGGGTGTGTCGGTGGCGGACGCCCTGAATGCCCCGTCGATCGGCGAGCGCGAAGCGATCAAGATCGCGTTCGCGCAAGGCGGCGAGTCGCTGCTTGAAACGTCGCTGCCGCACGGCACGATCACCAGCGCGATGGCTCTCGGCAACCTGCCCGCGCTCTACGTCCCGAACGCTCTCCGCCACGGGCAAGAGAACTACGGCAAGTCCTTCGATGTGCGGGCTGCGTCCGTCACGGCCCGCCTCGCCGCCGGCGAGGCGGACGTGTACTCGTTCAGCGGTGCGGCCGGGCAGACGTTCACCTTCGAAGTGATGTCGCGCACGCTCCGCCGCTACGGCACGGATTCGTTCGACACCCGGGTGCGCATCCTCGACGCACAGGGGAACGTCCTCCGCTTCAACAACAACGACATCGAATCGACCGATTCGCAGGTGCTGGACTTCCAACTGCCCGCGGATGGCACGTACTTCATCGAAGTGTCGGCGGCGGTCGCCGGGCAGGGCGGGCAGTACGAACTGTTCCTGTACGCCTTCGCCGCGGTGGACAGCCTGCCGCCGAACGCGATCCGGCTCGGCGACACGCTGATCGGCTCGAGCGGAGCCGACACGATCGTCGGCGGCATCGGGCCGGATCTTGTCGTGATTCCGCCGGACGCGACCGCGAACGCCGTGACGCTCCCCTCGTCGGGCAGCGTGCTGGACGTGGCGGCCAACCCGAACTTCGACACGTCCGCGGTCCCCGGGACGCACACGGTCGTGCGTTCCGTGCTGCAACCGCTGCAAGGCGTGCCGGCCGGCCCGGTGAGCGAGGGCGCCGCCGTCACCTTCACCAGCCCGCTCGCGGGAACCGCCGATGAGAGCTATCACTTCGTTTGGGAAGTGACCCGCGGCATGGATGTGGTCGCGACTTCGAGCGGCGACACCAATGGCGCCGCGACCCTGAGTTACACGTTCACCCCGCCGGACGACGGCGAGTACGTCGTTTCGCTGAGCCTCACGAAGAACGTTGCCGGCGCGACCACGGCCACCGTGGCCGCGAACCTCACGGCTCTCAACCTCAATCCTACCGCGACGTTCGGCAACGGCGGAACGATCGTGTACGGCCAAGTGGCGACGGTCGCGTTCAGCGACCAAGCCGATGTCGTGGCCGATGCCGCGACCGGATTCCACTACGCCTACTCGGCAAGTGCGAACGGTTTCGACGGTATCGGTTACGCAAACAGCGGCACCGAGGCGACATACGCGATCGCGGGCCTGAGTGCCGGAGATCACACGGTTTACGCCCGCATCTACGACAAGGACGGCGGCTATACCCAGTACAGCACGACGATCCACGTGAACCGCGCGACGCTGACCGTGACCGCGGATGGGAAGACGAAGGTGTACGGCAGTGCGAATCCGCCACTCACCAGCACGTTGAGCGGCTTCGTGAACGGCGACACGGCCGGTGTCGTCAGCGGGAGTGCGGCGTTGGCCACCTCCGCGACGTCGGCCAGCGGCGTGGGCAGCTACACGATCACCGCCGCCTTGGGCACCTTGAGCGCGGCCAACTACGATTTCGCGTTCGTGAACGGTACGCTCGCGATCACCCCGCGGGCGATCACCGTCACAGCGGATCCGAAGACGAAGGTGGCTGGCACGGCCGATCCGGCGTTGACGTATCAAGTCACGTCGGGCTCGCTCGTGAACGGCGACGTTTTCAGCGGTTCGCTCGCCCGGGTGAGCGGCGAAGTTGTCGGCACCTACGCGATCCTCCAAGGCACGCTGACTCTTGGCGTGAACTACGCGATCACCTACGTTGGTGCGAATTTCACGATCACGGCTGCCAGCGGCGGGCCGGCATATGTCGATGGCAACGGCAACCTCGTCGTGAACGGCACCGCGGGCAACGACACGATCGCCCTCACCGCATCCGGAGCGAAGGTCGTCGTCTCCATCAACGGCGCTTCGTACGGGCCGTTCACCGTGACGGGCACGATCGCCGTGAACGGCCTGGACGGCAACGACACGATCACAGTGTCCTCTTCCATCACGCGTCCCGCGCTCCTCTCCGGCGGAGCGGGCAACGACACGCTCGTCGGCGGCGGCGGCAACGACACCTTGGACGGCGGCCTCGGCAACGATTCGCTTGTCGCCTCCGGCGGCAACGATACTCTCCTCGGCGGGGACGGCCGCGACACCCTCCGCGGCGGATCCGGGAACGATTTGCTCGACGGCGGTGCGGGAGACGACTCGCTCGTCGCCTCCGGCGGTTCGGACACGCTCCTCGGCGGCGACGGCGACGACACGCTCCAAGGTGGCGGCGGCTACGATCTCCTCGACGGCGGAGCGGGGAATGATTCCCTCCGCGGCGGATCCGGCGGCGACACCCTCCTCGGCGGCGACGGCGACGATACGCTCCAAGGCGGTGGCGGATGCGACCTCTTGGATGGTGGAGCGGGCAACGATCTGCTCACGGGCGGGTCCGGCGGCGACACGCTCTGCGGCGGCGACGGAAACGACACGCTCCGCGCCGGCAGCGGGGCGGACACGCTGTACGGGGGAGCCGGCAACGACTCGCTCGTCGGCGGATCCGGATCGGACTACCTCGACGGCGGCGACGGGGATGACAGCCTCGACGGAGGATCCGGTGCGGACATCCTCGTGGGCGGGGCCGGCAACGATCTGCTCATCGGCGGAGCCGGCAACGACCTGCTCATCGGCGGGTTCGGCAAGGACACGCTGCTCGGCAACGCCGCGGACGACATCCTCATCGGCGGAACCACGGACTACGACACGAACGCCGTCGCGCTCAACGCGATCCTCAGCAAGTGGAACGGCTCGGGCAGCTATGCGTCCCGCGTGAGCGACCTCAAGACCGGCGGCTTCGCGTACAAGTTGATCGTCGACGGCAGCGGGATCACGGTGCACGACGACGGGGCGGTGGACAGCCTCACCGGTTCCTCTGGCTCGGATTGGTTCCTCGCCAACACCGACGCCGGCGCGACGAAGGACATCATCACGGACTTGAACAACAACGAGCAGGTGTCCGATACGGACTGAGAACGGACCGGGTGGCGCGAGAACGCTCGGGATCTCGCGGTCGCTTACAACTCGACATCCCAAACGAGAACTTCGCCGTTGTCGCCGCCGGCGGCGGCGAGCGTGCCGTCCGGGCTCACCGCGATCGATCGCAACCGGCCGAGCTTCCACTTGAACCGCGCCATCCGCTCCCAATGGTGCGTGTCGAAGATGTGAACCGTCGTGTCGTTGCTGGAAGCGAAGAGGTACTGCCCGCTCGGGTGGAACGTGGCCGCGGTGAAGTGCTGACGGCTGTCGTTCCGCACCAGCTTCGGCTCTCCGAGTTCGGGCACCGGCCAGATCATGATCGTCATGTCGTGAACGCCGACGAGCCGCTCGCCGCACGGGGAGAAGAGCAATTGCCCCGGATAGTTGCTGTGCGAGTACGGGCACGAGGATTCGACGCGGCCGGATTCGCCGGAGCGCAATTGCAGGCGGAAGGGTGTGGTCCAGCGGTGCGTGCCGGTCGCGCTGCGGGCCACAGTCGCCACGCGGCGGCCGGTCGGGCACACCGTGGTGCTGTGGAAGCCGAGATCCGCCTTGGACACGGACCATTCCTGTTCCCAGCCGCCGCCGTCGACCGACTTCCACGCGATGAGCGACGATTCCGGAAAACTGTGGTCGGAAACGACACGCGAGCCGTCCGGCGTCTGGGCCATCCAGGTGAGGTTGCCGCCGGCTTCGAGGCTGAGTTGGGCCACGCGTTTGCGGCTGCGATCGAACACCTTCCAGCCGGTGCTGCCGGCCCAACCCACGGCCCGGCTGTCCGGCGTGAAGTAGAGCGTTTGGGTTTTGCGGCGGGCGGAGGGGTCCAACTGAAGCGGCGGGTCGTTCGTGTCGAGGTTCCAGAGGAACACGCCCTGGTCCTCAACGGCGGCGGCCAGAGCCCGGCCGTCCGGGCTGAAAGCCAGCCCCGTCACTTCCCCGAACTCCGCTTTGAGTACCCGCATTTCGCCTCCTTGCGAACCATCATAGGTCGGCTCGGAAGCGGGGACGTGAATCTGTTTGCCCCGGAATCGCGGATTCCGGCCCGTTGCGGGTGGAGTGGAACGGTTGCGCGGAGTGGACGGGCGGAGACCTCCGCCGGGTTCCGCTCCGGGCTCAATTCTTGAATAACGGCCCTTCCGGCACCACGAGCTTCCAGATGGCGCTCTTGCTCGCCACGCCGAGAAACACGAAGCACATTTCATCCGTGGTCTGCTCGCCGATGTGAACCGGCTTCGGCGGGCTGGACGGGTTGTTGGGGTTGTCCGCCGAGTTGTCGTACGTCGCCCGCACTTTCAGGATCGTGCCCTTCGGCAGCTTCATGGGTTCCTTCAGTTCGTACTGTTCCTGCCAGTTGTAATCCCACTCGGGGATGCGGATGAGCGAGCGTTCCTTCTCGCCCGGCAGCGTCGCCCGCAGTTCGATGTCCTTGCCCAAGAGATGCATGTGCGGCACGAGTCGGTAGAGCGTCACGTCGTCCGTGAGGCGCCACGTGTTCTCCACGACGAAGTTCTTCGCCCCCGCCGGCATCTGCTTGAACAAACCCGTGGCGGCGATGGACCGGTACTTCTGCTCGATCGGCCCCTTCGCGAAGTACAGGCCGATCTTCGTGCGGTCCTTTTCTTCCTTGCCGGTGCGGTGGTAGTGGAACTGCACGCACATGTCCGCCCCCTTCGGCAGCGTCTGGCCGATGCCGTCGGGGAGACGCTTGGGAAGCAGCCCGGGCGCCCACCCGCCGAGCATGTTTCCGGGGTTCGGCAGGAAGCCCCAACCCATGCTCACGGAGTAGCCTGGTCCGCGATCCGCGTCCGTCGGCTTGGCTTTCTTCTGGGCATCCGCTTGAAGCCGTCGTGCGGTGCCCGAGGTGTCGATCATCTGGAGCGTGTGGTGAACGACGCGAGCGTTGCCGGGCTTCACCTCCATCGCCGTGATGTACTTGTCTTCCGGGAGGTTCGTGGGGAACACGAGCACGCGGAAGAGATCGCGGCCGTTCGGCCCCACGATCGTGTCCTCGTTCGCTTCGAGGATGAGGTCCGGCTCGCCGAGGGACCAACCGTCCGTGAATTTCACGGGCGGCGGCGCGTCCCTCGGGTCGCCTTCGGGCAGGCCTTGCTCCACCCACTTCTCCAGCGTCGCGATCGCCTCCGGGGGCAGTGACCGGCCCGCGCCGAGGATGTCGTTCTTCTCCGCCTTCCACGGCGGCATCTTCTTCGCCTTCACCTCTTCCAAGCATGCGTCCGCCCACTTCGCGGCCTGCTTGTAACTCGTGAGCGCGAACGGCCCCACCTGCCCCGGCCGGTGGCAGCTTTGGCAGTGGGCTTGAAGCACGGGCAGCACATCCTTGTGGAATGTGACTGCGGGACCGGCCACCGCCGCCTTCTTCGCCGGGTCGCCGATCGGGCAGCCGAACGCCTTCGTGTCCGCGACACTCACCGGCTTCCCGGCCAAGAGTTCGTCCAAGGCGATGGTGAGATCCTGCCGGGCGGTGCCGGGCTTCGCTTTGAGCCGGGCGGAGAAGCCGTCGTCGATCCGGCCGCGGTAGCGAACGGTTAACGCGTCATCGAGCACGAACGCTTCCGGCGTGGTCTTCGCACCGAGTGCCTTCACCGCGGCGTGCGATTCGTCCCAGAGCAATGTGAACGGCAGCTTGTATTCCTTGGCGTGGGCCGCGAGTTGTTTCGGCGTCGCGTCCGCATCGGGGAACACACCGACGATTTGCACGCCCTTCTCCGCGTACTTCTTGGCCACGTCCGCGAGCGCGGGCAGGTATCCGTTGGACATCGGGCACTCGGCCGCGAGGAATACGACCACCGTGGCCTTAATCTTCTTCGCGTGCAGCGACCACGGCTGGCCGTTCGCATCCACGAGCTTGAAATCCGCGACGGGCGCGGCCGATACGGGCGGAGCAAGCAGAAGCGCGACCAGTGCCACGGTGATGATGTGTTTCACGATGAACCTCAAGTAAAGCTCGTAGGGTGGGCCGGACCGCAATGGTTCGCGCAGCGAACGGTTGCGGGAGGCCCACGTGCGGAACCGGTTGGCTGCCCCGCGTGGGCCTCCCGTGACGGCCGCATTCGCGGCCATCACGGTCCGGCCCACCCTACGACGCGCTGGTGTCGCAAGAACTTACCCGCACTCGGAATCGCGGGTTTCGCCTCTCAGGCCTGAGCTTCGCGCAATCGCTCCGCGCGGACGTGCTGTCGCATCGGGCCGATGATCAGGTCCAAGTCGCCGTTGGCGATCGCGTCCAGCTTGTACACGGTCACCCCGATGCGGTGATCGGTGACGCGGTTCTCTTTGAAGTGGTACGTCCGCACTTTCGCGCCGCGTTCGCCGCTGCCGACTTGGTTCTTGCGCATGTCCGCCCGCCCTTGGTGCAGACGCTCCTGCTGCCGCTCGAACACGCGGGTGCGCAAGATGCGCATCGCGCGGTCGCGGTTCTTGTGCTGGCTGCGCTCGTCCTGACACTTCACTTCAAGTTGATCCGGCGTGCCCTTCTTGTACCAGATGCGGACGGCGGACTCGGTCTTGTTCACGTGCTGGCCGCCCGCACCGCCGGCCCGCATCGTCTCGAACTCCAGATCTTTGGGGTCGATCTCGACCTGCACTTCGTCCGGTTCCGGAAGCACCGCCACGGTGGCGAGCGACGTGTGGATGCGGCCTTGCGTCTCGGTGGCCGGAACTCGCTGCACGCGGTGCCCGCCCGATTCGTACCGCAGGAACTGGTAGATGTTCTCGCCGCTGAGCCCGAACGTCACTTCCTTGAAGCCGCCCGCTTCGCCGGGGCTGTACGAGATCTCTTCCGCGGTCCAGCCCTTGGTGCGGGCGTACTTCTGGTACATCTGGTAGAGGTCGCCGGCGAACAGGGCCGCTTCGTCGCCGCCTTCGCCGGCGCGGATTTCGACGATGAGCTTCGAGAAGTCCTCGCTCGGATCGACGAGCAGTTGATCCTCGATCTGCGTGTGCAGGGCGTCTCGGCGGGGGCGAAGCTCGGCGAGTTCCTCCTCCGCCATCGCTTTCATCTCGGCGTCGCCGCCCAGCAGTTCCTCCGCGCCGCGGATCGCCGCCTCAAGCTGTTGAAACTCCAGGTAGGGCCGCACGATCTTGCCGAGGGCGCCGAGTTCCTTGGCCACGGCGGTGTACCGCGCGTGGTCCACCGCGACGGCCGGATCGGCCATTTGCGATTCCAACTCGCGGTAGCGCGCGAGTTTCTGCTCCATCACCGGCCACATGGTGTTCACCGCCGATTGTCCAACGTATCAAGGCATTCTACCGAATCGCCCGGATCGGACGCCGGCATGTCGAGCACCCAGCAAATCCTCACCGACCCCGTGACGCAACACATGCGCACGGATGCGACACGCATCCGCAGCGGGGCCACCGTGGCCGCGGCCCTGGAGTACATTCGCACGCACGAAATCGGCGGCCGTGTCGTGTACTTCTACGTGGTGGACGACGACGACCGCCTGCTCGGGGTCGTGCCGACGCGGCGGTTGCTGCGCGGTTCGCCCGCCGCGCCGATCACGGACGTCATGATCGCACCCGTCATCACCGTGCCGCACACGGCCACGGTGCTCGAGGCGTGCGAGTTTTTCACGATGCACAAGCTGCTCGCCTTCCCCGTGGTGGATGGCGAGCGGAAGCTCATCGGCCTCGTGGACGTGGACCTGTACACGGATGAATTGGCGGACCTCGAACGCCGGCAGGAGGACGAAGACCTGTTCCAATTGGTGGGTGTGCACCTTACGGAGCGCGAACAGCGTCGCATCGTGTTCGCCGCGAGGAAGCGGTTTCCGTGGCTGCTCTGCAACGTGGTGGGCGGGATGATCGCGGCGGTGATCGCGGACGCTTACGAGGATGTCGCGACACTCGCACTGGTCACGCCGTTCATCGCGCTGGTCACCGGCATGGCGGAGGGCGTGGCGATCCAATCCGTGAGTTTGGCACTGCAAACGCTGCACGGGCGGCGGCCCACGTGGAACGCGATCGGGAAGAAGCTCGGACGCGAGATGCTGGTGGGCCTGCTGCTCGGTGCGGCGTGCGGCAGCGTGGTGGGCTTGGTGTCGTGGGCGTGGAAGGGAAGTGCGAAGGCGGGGCTGAGCCTGTGCTTGGGAATCACGGGCGGGGTGGCGGCGTCCGCCGCGGTCGGCATTGCGTTGCCGTTCTTGATCCGCCTGGCCCGTCGCGATCCGCAGGTGGCGAGCGGCCCGATCGCCCTCGCCGCCGCGGACATGGTCACGCTGCTGCTCTACTTCAACCTCGGCCGCTGGCTGCTGACGTAGCTCAGGCCTTCGGCTCTTCGGCGGCCGCCTGCTTGCCGATCCCCGTCTTCTGGTACTTCTTCTTGAACTTCTCGACGCGGCCCGTCGTGTCGAGGAACTTCATCTTGCCGGTGAAGAACGGGTGGCTCGCGCTCGAGATGTCCAGCTTGTACAGCGGGTACTCGGCGCCGTCCGTCCACTGGATGGTCGCATCGCACTCGACGGTGGACTGCGTGAGGAATGCGAAGTTGGCGGCCGCGTCCTGGAACACGACCGGCCGATAGTTCGGATGAATGCCCTTCTTCATGACGCGCCGCTCCCGTGATTCCCGATTTCGGTGGCTGGTTAATCTAGAAACCCGCCCCGCCGCGGCAACGCATTCCCGAGCGTAACGCGATCGGGAAATTCCTTGCAGGGCGGAATTCCACGGGTTTATCATGCCACCAACGGGTCGGGATCCGACCGGCCCGCACCTCGTGTGGAGCGTTGAATGGCCATCAACATCTATGTCGGCAACCTTCCGTGGGCCACCACCACGGACGACCTCCACGCGATGTTCCAGCAATATGGAACCGTGGTGAAGGCCCAAGTGGTGCAGGATCGCGAGACCGGCCGCTCGCGCGGGTTCGGGTTCGTCGAAATGGCGGACCAGGCCGGAGCGGATGCCGCGATCGCGGCGTTGAACAACTTCGAGATGAACGGCCGACCGCTGACGGTGAACATCGCCAAGCCGCGCGAGGTGGGCGGCGGCGGTCGCGGGGGATATGGCGGCGGCCGGGGCGGCGGCGGAGGACGCGGCGGTTATGGTGGCGGGGGCGGAGGCTACGGAGGAGGCGGCTATGGCGGCGGGTACGGGGGCGGCGGCGGCCGCTACTGATCCCTAAAATCCATTCCATGCCGGACATCATCGCCACGCACGATTACGCCGCCGCACCGCCCGAGGCGGCGTACGAATTCCTGAAACGCGCCCGCTGGGATCTTCGCCAACTGCGCAAGGTTCACGTCCACCGCGACCGCATCCACATCATCGATGTGAACGGCGACGCACTCGAACTCACGAATGTCGGCTACCCGGATGGAGCCGCCGTCACGCTGCTGCGTTTGGTGAACACCGCGTTCGATCCGGAAACGATCCATAACGCCACGACGGAACCGTACAAGGAGTACTTTACCGGCCGCTGCCGCACGTGGGCCCAAGACCGCGTCATGTGAAATCCTCGCGGGGCGTTCGGAAGGGGGAACCTTGCAACTCCGGACTGCGTCAAACGGCTTGAGCCGGGCCGCGTTCCCGAGTACCATTTGAAGCGTACCGTATCCCTCCCGCCCGATACCACCTTCGCACCCATGAAGAACAACTCGTCGAACGGCCAACCGACGGCATCGCGTCCGGCCGCGAACGATTCGCCGGTGCTCACCGAGACGCTGAAGCGACTGCGGAACCAGACGCCGGCGGAATCGCTGGGCTTGGCCGCGGGCAGCGGCCTCATGAAACCGTTCCTGCAAGCCGCGGCCGCGAGCCTGATCCTGCTCGCGCTGCTCACCGTGGTTCCGTACTTCGTCGACCCGCCGAAGAGTGCGGAAGCGAAGGGCCCGCCGCCGATCCCGGAGAAGCCCGAAGCTGTGCCCGGTGAGACGCCGAAGAACGAGCAGCCGTCCAAGCCCGGCCCCGAAGCCACCGCCAAGACGCCGACGCCCGCGAGCCCGAAGGGCAACAAGGGCGACGACATCCTGAACAAACTCGGCGAGAACGGCACCAAGACCGCCTCACCGAAGGTGAATCCGCTGGACAAAAAGGACGACGACCTGCTGAAGGACATCAAGTAAGGTCTTCACCCCGCCATGCGACGACTCCGCTTCACCGCCCGCACCGCCGCCATCGCGACCGGCATTTATGCCGTCGTTTGGTGCGCGGTGTCGTTCATTTTCGACATCGACTTCCTCAACACGGCGGGGTGGGCCGTGTTCTACCTCATCGGCTTGGGTTGGGCCGTGTGGTATGTCGAACGCACCGCCCGCCGGATCGAAGCGAAGTTTCGCACCACCGAACACTCGACGCGTCCGAAGGTCGTGGTCGGCGGCGAACTCGCGTCGGCTCGTCGTGGCGGCTGGAACCCGTTCGATCCCGCATCCAAGCTCTACGGCCGCACGTCGCAGAAACTGCGGCAGAGCTTCGCCACGCTCGCGGCGTACTCCTTGCTCTTCATGCTGGTGTACTTCCTCGCCCACATCCGCTTCGGCCCCGGCGGCGAAGAGAGCGAATACGACCTGCCCTCCGGCGGCGGCAACGATTCCCCGCAAGCCATGTCCGTGAAGGTGCAGAAGATCATCCGCAAGAAGTACGTCGTGAATCCGTACAGTTCGATCCTGTTCGCCGCGCCGCCGCCCATCGACAACGTGCAGGTGAACCTCGAAGCCGAGACCGCGAATCGCTACCAGGTGGGCCAAGGCGACGGCGGGCTCGGCCAAGGCGACGGCGAGGGCGGCGGCTTCGGCAGCGGCACCAGCAAGGGCAAGATCCGCTGGATCCGACTCCGCCACGCGGACAAGGGCTGGGACAAGAACTACGGCATCGGCGGCGACCGCAACTTGCTCCTCGAACTCGAAGTGCGATTCCCCAAGATGAAGGGCCGCGTCGGCGAGGAGAGCGAGAACGTGGACTGTGTGGGCCTCGGGCTTTTCAAGGAGAAGGCCGCCCCCCCGCTGATCTACATCGGCGGGAACAGCTTCAACCCGTCCGCGGCGGACAAGCGCATTCTCAAGCAGTATGTGCTGGAACGCCACGGCATGATTTTGGGGGACAGCCTCGGGCCGGGCTTCCACGGCGGGTTCATCGCCGCGATGACCGAGATCACCGGCGTGCAACCGGTGCCGATCCCGCGCGACGACGCGATCCACAAGCGGCCGTTCGAGATTCCGCAACTGCCGATCGTGGTCGCGCACGGCGGCACCACGCCGTACGGTTGGAAGATCGACGGCCGCTGGGCCGGCTACTACCACCCCGGCGCGCTGAGCGACGCCTGGCGCGACGACCGCGCCGGCATCAAGAAAGCCATCGCCGACAGTTGCTACCAACTCGGATTGAACATCGTCTCGTACGCCCACCGGGAGCACGACACATGGCGTCGTTCGCAGCAGCCCTAAAAGCCCAAGGAAGGCCGTCCTTGGGCTTCTTCGTCGCGCTCATGTTGGCGACCGGGCTCGCGGCAGGCCCGCTGGATGAGATGTCCCTCGAGCGTTGGGCCAAGCTCAAGGAGGCGGAGCGTTTCCAACTCAACGCCGCGGAGCGGCTCTACCGCGAGAGCCAGTGGAAGGCCGCCGCGGACGAATACGAGAAGTTCCTCAAGCTGTACGAGAAGAGCGAAGGTGCTCCGTACGCCCAACTCAAGTATTCGCACTGCCTCGTGAGCCTCCGCAAGCAGAACGCCGCCATCAAGGACGGCTACCAGTCTCTGCTCGATTACTACCCGGATTCGCCGGAAGCACCGATCGCCGGTCTGCTCATCGGCCGCACCTACCGCGACATCGGCGACCTCAAGCCCGCCAAGAAGGCCTACTCCAAGACGATCCAGGCGCACCCGAAGCACTTCGCCTCCGTGATGGCTCGGCTCGATCTCGTGGACATCGCCGACAAGGAAATGGACGCCACCGCGAAAGCCACGCTGCTTCGCGAACTGACCTTCGACGTGAAGCGGGAAGGGGCCACGATCGAACCGTGCGTCGTCGCGGCCCGGCAGTACACGCAACTCGTCTTCCGGCAGGGGAACTTTGACGAAGGCATCAAGGCGCTGGCCACCACCTGCGGCGAGACGGACCTGCCGCACCACCTCGTGATCGGCAACCCGTACGGCAACCTCCCGAACATCGTCGCGGAGTTGACCGGTTCGATGGACGAGCCGACGAAAAAGCTCGGCGAGAAGCTCACGGACGCGGGAGCGGCGTGGCTCAAGATCACCGGGAACAAGTTCGCGCAAGATGCGAAGACCAAACAGATCGGCATGAATGCCCTATATTCGATCGGCGACCTCCGCCGCGCCGCGAAACAGTCGGACAAGCAGAAGGCGGCCTACGAAGAGATCATCGCCGCGTACGGCCCGGAAGACACGAGCCTGAGTTACCTCGCCCAGTGGTACAAGGACAACAAGCAGCGTGACGCCGCCCGCAGCACCTACGCCAAGTACAAGGACCAGGCCGAAGGCCAGGGCCAGATCGCGTACAGCTGGGTGGAGGAGAAGCAGACGGACAAGGCGGTGGCGATCTACCGCAGCCTCGCGTCGGACGCGAAGACCGCGCCGAAGTGGCTCGGAGCCGCGGCCCAGGCCTACCGCACCGGCGGCAAGCCGGACCAGGCCGTCGCCATCTATCGCGAACTGGTGGTGAGCGATGCGAAGGCCGCGGACACCTACGCCAACCTCATCGCCTACACATACTATGAAGCGGGCCGCTGGGCCGATTGCATCACCTCGTATCGCGGCACCACGAACTTTCCCACCAACTACCAGCACATGGCGTATGCCAACCGCCAGTTGAAGAAGTACGACGAAGCGATCACGCTGTACCGGCAGATCATGGCCGGCTCCGCGGCACATGCGTCGTGGTCGCTCCTGCAGATCGCGTACACTCAGGAAGAGGCGGGCAAGAAGGAAGACGCGATCAAGACGCTGAAGCTGATCTGCGACAAGCACCCGAAGACGAGCGAAGGCAGCCAAGCCCACGCCCGGTTGAACGACGTGTACAAGATCCCCGTGACATTGGGCGGCGCGAGGACTGATCGCATCCCGCTTGCGTGTTCGCGTCGCGAACACGCAAGCGAATGGTGAGACTCACTTCTTCTGGTTCAGCTTCTGAAGGCCCGCCGCGATCTCCTGCTGGCTTAATGAGCCGTCCTTGTTCGTGTCCCATTCGGTGAAGAGTCGCTTCATTGCGGCGGTGAACTCCTCCTCGGTGGCCTTTCCGTCGCGGTTGGCATCGATCGCATCGAGAAGGGGCTTGGCCAGTTGGGCGCCGGGGCCGAAGCCGCCCGCGGGCGGGGGCGGGCCGAACCCGCCGAACGCCGGCATCTTCGGTTCGTAGCCTTTGCTCTTGCCCGCGAGTTGAGCCGCGATCGACTCGGCCCGCTTCTCGAAGAACGCCTTCAACTCCGGCGGCTTCGCGCCGAAGGCGGGAAACGCACCGGGCTCGCGCCGGGACTTGGCCGCCGCCTCGTCCCGCTTCATCGCGGGCGCCGCGACCGACTCGACGCTCGCCACCACCTTCATCACGCGCTCGGCGTTCATCGCCGTGGTCGCCAGTTCCTTCACGATGCTCATGTACTTTACCTTCACTTCCGGCATCGCCATCAGCTTGTCCGCCAGTTTGCACTCCACGTACGGCTTGGTGATGCTCAGGTCCATCTGCTGCTCGGGCGTGCCGAAGAAGGCGAAATTGCCGAGCGAGAGGTCCGTGTCCCACGGGATGAAGTGGAACTTCTTCGTCTCCGGATGCAGGTACAGGTAAAAGTTGTGCCCGTTGGTGAAGAAGCAGTCCAGATTGGCCGTGAGCGAGTGGACTGCGAGGAATTTCAGGAACGCGTCGATGTCGAGAAACTCGCCGATCCGCTTCTCGAACTCGGCGGCGGAACTGCGGTTCACCAGTTTCAGGAACGCCAGCACGCGGTCCTGTTCGTCCTTGGTCGCATCGCGTTTCGGTTGGTACGCGGCCTTCAGCGGCTCCCAAGTGTCGCCGAGGTAGTCCAGCCCGCGGATGCGCTCCGGCTTCATCAGCAGCCCCTTGTCCGTCTTGTAATGCCGCACAAGGAACGGCTTGTTCACCGGTTCGGTGAGCGTGTAGAAGCCGACGAGTTCCTTGTCGTATTTGCCGGGCACGGTGAGCGTCACTTCGGCGAAGGCGGTTCGCGGCGCGGGCACGCCGACGGCGCGGAAGATCTCGTATGTCACCGCTTCGCGCACTTTGCTCGGGTCGTGGACGCCGCTGTGCAGGTTGAGCGTCTTCACGCCCAAGAACTTCTGCGACGGCTCGAATTCGTTCACATCGATCTTCATCGACCGCTTCAGCCCGCGGGCCGCGGCGAGGTACGTCGAGTTGCCCTTGTAGCGGATCGCCACGTGGTTCGCGGTTTGGTCGCCGCTACGGATGGTGGCATGGGCCACGGGGAAGTCCGTGCCGAAGACGCTGCGATGCACTTCGCGTTCGCCGGGCTTCTTCTCGGGTTGTTTGGGCGGAGGCATCGGCGGGCCGAACCCGAATCCGCCGCCCATGTTCGGCGGCGGCTGCATCGCGTCGTATTCCTTCGCCGTCATCTCGATGTGGATCGGCCACATCTTGTCGATGCGGAACACCTCGTCCTGTCCGAAGGCGGAGCACGGACCGGCGAAGATCGCGGCGAGGGCGAGCAAACGGTTCATGATGGACCTGCGAGAAGGAGCTTCACGGGCTCTTCACGCGGTCATCATAATCCGGAGACTTGAGAATGCGATGAGACGGGAAACCGTCAAGCGGTCGGGCTACTCGAAAGGGATGTCGCCGGATGCCGGGGTGACCAGCGGCCACCACGTGCGAGACGGATCGATCGACGGCGAAAGGGAGCGCACGCTCCCGTCCGCGAATGCGACGTTCATGGTCGTGTGCGGCGTGATGGCTTGCACCGAATCGCAGTTCGACTCCCACGGGCTCGGCCGCGATTGGAACATGGCCGGGGCCGGGAGCAAGTGATCGTAGCCCGCGCCGATCGACGTCACGGCGAACAGCGGTGAGTTGCAATCCTCGCTGTTGTTGCCCCAGAGCGAGCCGTTGTGGGTCGAACAGCCCCGCTCGCATCCGCCGTACTTCTCCGCGAACAGGATCGTGGAGGAGGTCCCGTCCGGAATGGAAGCCGGAATGCGGGCGAAGGTCGTGTGCCAACTCAACGGATATGGCAGCCGCGGCTCACCGAACACTTGGAAGTTCGCCCCGTAGCTGCTGGCCCCGTAGATCTTGTTGCTCAGTTGCGGTCGCCTCGCGTTCACGCTCGGATCGGACGGGCACACGTACGCCGGCACCACCTCCTTGATCACTTCTTCCGTGAAGTAGCCGGTATAGGTGAGGTTCGGGTTCGTGGGTTGAAGATGATTGACGCGGTAGCTGCTGCGGTACAGGGTGTCCTGCTCGATGTGGGGCAGCAGGTGGAAGAAGGGCATGCCGAACGCCGAGCCATCCGGGATCGGCGGGTTCAGCCACGGGTGTGGGGCCGGATAAAACCCGAACACCGGCGGCAACTTCCCGTGGGAATCGTGGCAGTGGTTCGCCGCTAGTGCGATCTGCTTGAGGTTGTTCTGGCACTTGGCGCGGTTGGCCGCCTCGCGCACCCGCTGCACGGCCGGCAACAGCAGGCCGATCAGGAGGGCGATGATCGCGATCACGACGAGCAGTTCGATCAGCGTGAAGGCACGTTTCCGAAGCATTCGTCTCTCTCTCACCGCAGTGTGATGGTGCAGTTCGGAAGCACCGCATTGAACTTCTTGACGCCCTCCGGAGTGACTTGCGTCTTCTGAAGCGTCGCTCGGTTGAGAGTCTTGCAGGTCTGAAGGGCGGCGAGGCCGGCATCCGTGACATCCGGAGCACGGTCGAGGAAGAGCGAATCCAGCGGAAGTGTGGCGATTGCCCGCAACCCCGCATCGGATATCTCGACATCGTTCGCGAATGCGACCGACGTAAGCTTGGGGCAAGCCGCTGCCAAGTACGCGAGTTGGGCATCGACGACGCCTTTGCGGCCATGTGCGAGTGCAACATCGACCAGCCCGGGAATCTTCGCCAAGAAGGCGAGCCCGCGCTGGCTCAGGAGATCGCTGTCGATTCCGATTTTCTGGAGTGACGGGAAGCTCGAAAGGATTTCGAGATCCAAGTCCGTGATTCGCGTCTCGTAGAGTCGCATGCCTTTGAGTGTCGGCATGTTCTTGAGATGACTCAGACCGGCGCCCGTGATGCGAACACTCGTAGCGTCGAAATGCTCGAGTCTCATTTCGCTGACGCTTTGAAGTGACTCGTCCGTGACAATCGACGAATGGTTGATGTTCAGGTAAGTGATCGATTTCAGTCGCGAAACTCGTTTGATGTCCGCGTCCGACAATCCGTCGCCACTCAGCCACAAGTTCGTGATCACGAACTTCTCGGACGGCACCTTGCCTTGTCCGACGAGCGATCGGGTACCAGAGGCCCCGGTCAATTGCACATCGAGTGCTTCAACCAAAATGTCCTTGCGGCCTAACAGCCATGTCGCGATTTCGCGGTCGACATCGACTTCGGTAGTCTCAGCGGGGGGGGGGGCACTTCCTGTGCCGATGGTGGCGCTTCCCCCGTCCGGAATCTCGCGCCGCGCCACCTCTTTCCCGTTCTTGTCGCGGATGATCACCACCACGGCGGCGAGCGCGGCGATGGCCGCGAGTGCGGCGGCGGCCACCGCCCACCGCGGGCGACGACCCGGCGGTGGAGATTCGATCTCGGGTTGCAGCAGGCGCAACGCCTCCGCCGCCGAAGCGGGGCGGGCTTCGGGTTGCTTCTGAAGGCAGGCGTGGATCAGACCGGTCAGATCCGGAGGCAGATTCGCATTCAGTTGCTCGGCCCGCGGCGGTGAATCGCTGATCACGGAGAGCAGGATGGCGAGCTTGGTTTCACCTTGGAACGCGCGGCGACCGGTGGCCGCGTGGTAGAGCACCGCACCGAGGCTGAAGAGATCGGTGCGGGCGTCCACGGGCTTGCCGTCGGCCTGTTCCGGCGCCATGTACGACGGCGTGCCCATAACCGACCCGGCTTCCGTGCGGAACTCGCCGTCTTCCGCCGTCGCGGCCTTCACCAATCCGAAATCGAGGAGCCGGACGCGACCGGTGCCGGCTTCGAGCCAGATGTTCGCGGGCTTCACGTCGCGGTGGACGAGCCCGGCGGCGTGGGCGGCGGCCAAGCCGGAAGCCGCACCGCGGGCGATGCGAAGCAATTCGTCCACGGGCAGGGGCGATTCGCGCTTCAACCGGGAATCCAACGTCTCGCCCTTGAGCAGCGGCATGACGATGTACAAACGGCCGTCGTCCTCATCCACGTGAAGGATCGGCACGACGTTGTCGTGTTCGATGCGGGCGACGGCGCGGGCTTCGCGCAAGAACCGTTCGGCGGCGGCCGGATCATCCGACGAGTGCCCGCGGGCCACGAGTTTGATCGCGACGCGGCGGCCGAGCCGCGCATCTTCGGCTTCGTACACCACGCCCATCCCGCCGCGGCCGAGCTCCCGGATCACGCGGTACCCGCCGATCGCGGCCGGCATCGGGCGATCCGGTGCGGTCGAACGTTCGTTCTCCGCGATCTTCGTCGGCTGCAACAGCATCGAGGTGCCTTCGGTGGCGTACAGCGATTCGCGGATGGTGTCCGTGACGGGATCGCGGGCGTCGATCCCGGCCAAGCGGCTTGAAGCGGATGCGTCCTGCTCCGCCCAACGGGCGATGCGTTCGGATTCGTCCGGGTTCAACGTGCCGAGCAGGTAGTTGCGCAGGGATGCGTCGTCGGGCGGTGTGGCGGGGCGCGGCATGGGGCCATCCGGTTCGGGGCAGGGGGACACCCGACTAACGCACCGAGGCGGGCCGCACTTCCGCGAAATCGGGATTATTCCAGGAATTGGCCGATTTCGCGGCGCAGTCGGGTGAGCACTCGATGCCGTGCATGAAAGACGGCGTTCTCCGTGACGCCGAGATCGGCGGCGATCGCGGGCACGGCGTGGCCTTGCACCATCATGCGGTGGAAGGCGGTCCACGTCTGTTCGCTGAACTCGGGGCGAACGAGATCGAGCCCCCGATCGACGAGCACGCTGCGATGCTCGCGTTCGTCCCATTCGCCGATTGCATCGAGAGCCTCGGCACTGAGGAGCCCGTCCGGCCCGGGCATCGGCCGGGTGGCGGTGCGGCGGCGGAAGTCGCGGCATTGGTTTGTGGTGACGCGGTGGAGCCACCCGCGGAAAGATTGGCCGGGTCGCCGCTCGTACTTGGGAAGCGCGTCCATGAGTTTGACGAGTACGTCTTGGGCGAGGTCCGCGGCGTCCGCCTCCTGGAAGCCGCGGCGTTTGGCCCACGAACGGAGGAGCGGCGTGTAGAGGTGCGCGAACCGCTGCCAAGCGCCGGAGTGGCCCGGGTGGCGGAGTTGTTCGAGCAGCGTGTGGGAAGTGGATGGCGAATTCGGGTCCATCAATCTCTCTCAAATGGACTCAAGTCACTTCGCGGGCTTGGCGCGTTCCTTGTTGTCCTTGGCGAAGTTGATCGCGAGTTCGGGCGTCGCCAGTTCATCGGGCAGCAGCACGGAGCCGGTCCGCTTCGGGACCGGCACTTCGACGGGCTGCCCCTTGTGGTACTCCTTCATCTTCTTGATCTTGTCCTGGATCCGCATGAGCCCTTCGAGCAGGGCTTCGGGCCGGGGCGGGCAGCCGGGCACGTACACGTCCACGGGCACCACGAGGTCCACGCCCTTCGCCACGTTGTAGCCGTATTTGTAGTAGGGACCGCCGCCGCAGGTGCACGCGCCCATGGCGATCACGAACTTCGGGTCCGGCATCTGGTTGTAGAGCCGGCGCACGCGGTCCGCCATCTTCAGGTTCACGGTGCCGGCGACGATCATGAGATCGGCCTGGCGCGGCGTGGCGCGGAAGGCTCCGGCGCCGAAGCGGTCGATGTCGTAGCGGCTGGCGCCGGTGGCCATCATCTCGATGGCGCAGCACGCGAGGCCGAACGTCATCGGCCACAGGCTCGACTCGCGTCCCCAGTTGATCGCCCATTCGAGGTTCGTGACGATGAAGCCGTCCTCGAACGAGCCTTCAAGCATTCCCATCGGCGGAAACTCCGGTTGAATCAGGGCACGACCGCCACGGTTCCGAACTGCCGGAAGTGGTGATCGAAGGCGAAGGCGGTTCGGATTCCGAGTTGGTCGATCACGACCTTGCTGGTGCAGTCGGTGAAACTCCAGTCCTTGTCATCGAAAACTTGGAAGATCGCCAACGCGGCCGTCGCCTCCGGCTTGCCGACGAAGTGCACCTTCGCGGCACCGAGTTCAAACATGTCGCGACCGAACTCCAATGCGATGCTTCGTTGACCGCGTGCCCGCAGCAGCGTCAGCGTCTCGTCGATCACATAGTCGGTGGTCAGGAGGATCGACCGATTCTCGAGCATCCACTGACACGCTTCGGCATGGTTGGGGTCTTTCATCACGTAGAGTGCGAACCACCCCGAGGAATCAACGAACGTCACCGGGACCTCCCGATCCGCCGGAACCGTAGAGGATCTGATCGACGTTCTCGCTTGTGACCTGCGGCCGATCCGTGTTCGGATTGAACTTCTTCCACGACTTGCTGATCAATGCGAGAAGCTCCGGACCGGTGAGCGGAGTCTTCGGCTCCGGCGGGGGGGTAACGATGGAGAGACGCACGGCCGAACCGTCCGGAAGGTCCGGCGGCACCTCCGGCCGGAACACGCCGTTCTCGTAAACTGCGTTGATCGTTTCAGGCATGACGCAGCTCCCTCGGGCGTGCCGTCATTGTACCACGGCCGGAGGTGCAGGCGGCTCCTGGGCCGCGGTGCTGCGCACCCAGTTCAAGTCCCCGCGGCGCCAGAGATACGCGAAGCCCACGAGCAGCACCGCGAAGAAGACCATGATGTCCGCGAAGGCCAGCCATGCGAGTTGGTTCATCGCGACGGGGTCGATGGCGGCGGTCGTTCCGCTCGCGGCGACCGGTTGGATCGCTTCCGCCGCCAGGCGTTGTTCCGCGACATTCGTCGGATCCGCCGCCCGGTTTGCGCTGCCGAACACCACCGCCCACGGGAAGAAGAACGCGAGTTCCACGTCGAAAATGACGAACAGCAACGCCACCACATAGAATCGCAGATCGAACTGGATCCACGCGGAACCGATGGTCGGTTCGCCGCACTCGTAGATGGTGCCCTTTTCGGGACTGGGCTTGTTCGGGCGAAGCAGCTTGCCGAGGAACAGGTTCCCCGCGAGCACCGCGCCGCCGGCCCCGAGGAAGATCAGGAGGAAGAGGACGAGGTCGGTCATGCCTTGTTCCCCTCCGGTGCGGGCGCGGCGGGCGCGGGTGCCGGCGCGGCCGGCGGCGGCTCCTTCTTCCACACCGGCAAGCTGATCCGCTTCGATTCCTGGATCGCGGTCGGGTTCAGCGTGTCTTCACCCCACGCCACCTCGAGCGGAAGCTTCGCGTAATCCACCACGCAGCCGTCCCGCGTGTAGGTGCTGATGTCGTAGTTCGACCCCATGAAGATGCAATCGACGGGGCACGGGTCCACGCACAGGGCGCAGAACATGCACTTCGTGTAGTCGATGGCGAAGCCCGTGACGACGAAGCCCTTCAGGGGCGGGGCCGCCTTTTCCTTCGCGATGTAGATGCAATCGACGGGGCAGGCGCGGGCGCACTTGTCGCAGCCGATGCACGTCGTGAGGTCGTAGCGGTGGAAGCCGCGGTAACGCGGCCGGATCGGCACCGGCTTCTCGGGATACGCGAAGTGCTCGGTGAACGTCCGCTTGCGGAACGACTGCACGAAGTACCACAGCGTGACGTACATGCCGCGGACGATCGTCACTGTGGCGAGCCGCACATTCCGCAGCCAAGTCCGCATGGTGTGAACGGTGGGTTGTGGGCCGGGGTCCGTGCGGAGATTGTAGAGGCCGTTCCCGTCACTTCAACTTCAACAACCACTCCGCGATGAACTCCAACGCCTCGGGCGAGAACGTCTCCTCGATCTGGCCGTACTCGTTCGGCGCGCCGGTCTTGGACTTCTGGAACAGGTGGTTCAGCTTGGGGAAGACCTTCGTGGTGACGCGGTCGTTCCCGCCGGCCTTGACCGCCTTCTCGATCGCGGCCACGTTTTGATCGGGAACCACCTGCAGGTCGAGTTCGCCGTTGATCGCGAGCACCGGGCACTTCACCTTGGCCAGCGTCGGCCGCGGGTCGAAGGCGAGGAAGTACTGCATCCAGATGCTGGAAAGAGTGGCGACGCCGGCCTGCGCGTTCTTCACGTCGTCGCCGAGCCGCTTCTTGTCCTCGGCCGGGAGCTTTTCGAAGAACTCGGCGGCGGCCTTCTCGATCTTCTTCTTCCGCTCGTCGGCCGGGCCGGGTTCCTTCGCCGCGGGCAGGATCGCTTTCATCAGGTTCTCGGAGAGCTTCATGGCTTCCGGCTTCGCGCCCATTGTCTTGGAAATCACCTGTTGCTGGAGAAGGAGAACTTCGTCCCCCGGAACGCCGGGGCCGGCCAGCAGCACGATGAACGCCACGTCCTTCGGATGCTCCGCGGCGACAATCGGCGCGATGAGCCCGCCCTCCGAATGGCCCATCACGCCGATGCGCTTCGCGTCGATCTCTTTCCGCATGCCGAGGTACTGCACGGCGGCGAACGCGTCGGTGGCGAAGTCTGCGGAGGTGGCCGTGTCGTGCTTGCCGCCGGACTTGCCGACGCCGCGGTCGTCGTAGCGCAGCACGGCGAAACCCTTGCGGGTGAGGTGGTCCGCGATGACGAGGAACGGTTTGTGCCCGAGCAGCGTCTCGTCGCGGTCCTGCGGTCCGGAACCGCTCACGAGCACGACCGCGGGATACGGCCCGTCGCCTTTTGGAAGCGTGAGCGTGCCCGCCAGCTTGAACTTGCCGGCGGCGTTCTCGAACTCGACCTGTGCCTCTTCGTACGGATACGGTTTCTTCGGATGTTGCGGCCGGTTCACGGTCGAGAGCTTCTCGACGCGTTTGAGATCGAGTTCGAGCTTCGCCCCGCCCTGTTCAAAGTGCCCTTTGATGGTGCTGCCGTCGTCCGACATCTTGCCCGCGTACTTCGCCTTGCCCTTCGCGATCTCGACGCTCAGCTTTCCCTCCGCGAAGGAAACTTCGGTGCAGGGCACATCCTTGGCGCCTTGGTCGATGCTGTCCAGTGTCGCGGTCAGTTTGCCGTCCTTGTCCTTCGCGATCTTGAACGCGATCCGGAGTTCGATCGCACCGGCTTTGAGCGGCCCTTCCCAGATGCCGGCGGGGTCCTTCGGATCGTACTTCGGCGGCTGCGCGAGTGCGGCCGGTGCGGCAATCAGCAGAAGGGTGGCCGCCGAACGAAGCGTGGCATTCATGGGAATGGTCGTCCGCGGTTGGTGAATCAATCGTATCCGCCGCCGCCTTCGCCGTAGAGGTCGCCGTTCGCGCCGCCCTTGTAGAAGCGGCGGCCGAGGTTGTGGTTATACGGCGTCCACGCGGTGGGGTTGTTGCGGTCCTCGCGCACCTCGCGGGCCAACTGGTGCATCCGCGTGTCCATCATGTCGATGCAGTGGAGCAGCATCGCTTCGGGCGTCATCGGCACCTTCGGGCTGCCCCACTCGAGCGTGCCGTGGTGGCTGAGGATCATGTGCTTCAGCCGCAGCATCGCTTCGCGCGGCACCGGTTCGCCGGTGAGGTCGGGCACCTTCGCGGCCATCGCTTCGAGCAGTTCCACGCCGATGTTCAAGTGACCGACCAGTTGGCCCTCGTCCGAGTAGCCGAACGCGCGGTTGTACGTCAGTTCGCGGATCTTGCCGGAATCGTGCAGGAACACGCCCATGAGCAGCAGGTCGCGGTCGGTGCCGGGGTAGAGCGGCACGAGCTTGTCCGCCGCGTCCATCATCGAGACGACATGTTCCAGCAGGCCTCCGATGTACGCGTGGTGCAGTTTCACGCCCGCGGGGCAGGTGGTGAAGAGCCGCACGAACTCTTCGTCCATGAGGAACACTTCGGCGAGTGCCCGCAGGTGCGGGCTGTTCATGCGCATCAGGTACGTCTTCAGCGACTCCATCAGCTTGGGGATGCTCTTCTCGGTGTGCGGCAGGAAATCCCCGAGATCGACCTTCTGCGATTCCACGCGTTCGATCGTGCTGAGGATGACCTGCAGCGAACCTTGGAAGAGTTGCACTTTGCCGCAGGTGTAAAGGAAGTCGCCGATGGCGAACTCGCGGGCGGTCTGTTCGCCGGCGTTCCACAGGCGGCCGTTGATGCCGCCGGTGCGGTCGCGGAGTTCGATCGAGAGGTACGAGTTCCCGTTGCGGTTCACGCGGAGTTGCTTGTCCGCCACGAGGTAGACGTCTTCGAGTTCGTCGCCGTCGCGGAGTTGTTCGACATATCGCCGGTTTCCCATGCCGCTACGGTACGCATTCGGGCGAGTATCGGCTTGCCCGCGCCACCGCACGGCATTAGGCTCAACTCACCGCACCCGAGGAACGCTGCCATGTTCCGCACACTTGCCGCCGTTGCACTTCTCTTCGCACTCGCATCACTCGCCTCCGCCGATCCGGGGCCGACGCTCCTCACCGTGTTTCCGCCCGGCGTAAAGGCTGGCGAAACGGTCGAGGTCACGCTCGTCGGCACGGGCTTCGATGGCGACGAGAAACTGCTGTTCAGCGATCCCAAGGTGAAGGGCGAATTGGTGCCCGGCGCCACCGTGCCGCCGAAGAAGGGCGGACAACCGGGCCAAGCGCCGCCCACCACCGCGAAGTTCAAAGTGACCGCGCCGAAGGACGCCGAAGGCATCGTGGATGTGCGGCTCGTGTGCCAAGGCGGGCTCACGAATCCGCGGGCGTTTGTGGTCGGCACGCTGAACGAGGTGAACGAGAAGGAACCGAACAACGACGTGCCCGAGGCCCAGTCGCTGCCCGTGGATTCCACCATAAGCGGAACCATCGGCGCGAACACCGATGTGGATTACTTCCTCGTGAAGGCCAAGGCCAAGCAGAGTCTCGTGGTGTACTGCCTGACCACGACACTCGACAGCAAGATGCAGGCGGAAGTGACGGTGATCGCGCCGGACGGCCGCACCGTGGCCGCGAACCGAGGCTACCGCGACGGCGACGCTGTGCTTGACTTCACCCCGGCAACCGATGGCGACTACCTGATCCGCGTCTCGCAGTTCGCCTACACCACCGGCGGCCCGGATCACTTCTATCGGCTCACGGTGAGCACCGGGGCATGGGTGGACGCCGCGTTCCCGCCGCTGACCGCCACGCCGGGCAAGGCCGATTGGGCTCTCGCGGTGCGGAACGGGAAGACTTCGATGCCTCCGTTCTCGTCCAAAGGATTCGTGTTTCGTTCGATGTTGCCGAGCGCAGGAATGCTCGACGTGCAAGACCGCTTTGCGGGAACAGACGGCAACTTGCTCCTCGCCGCACAATCAAACGTGATCCTGGATAGCGAAAAGAACCACACCGCCGCCACCGCCCAGAGCATTACCGTCCCGTGCGATGTCGCGGGCCGCATCGAGAAGAAAGGCGCACGCCACTGGTACGGCTTCAACGCGAAGAAGGGCGACGTGTGGACGCTCGAAGTGTTCGCGGACCGGATCGGCTCCCCGGTCGATGCCTACTACCAACTCATGGACGAGAAGGGCAAACTGATCGTCGAGCAGGACGACGGCCCGGATACGCTCAGCCCCAATCAACTTTACACGAAGTCGGACGATCCCGGTCGATACCGCTTCTCCGTGCCCGCGGACGGCACCTACAAGGTGATGGTGTCCACGCGCGAAGCCGCGGTGCAGTTCGGCGTCCGCGACCAGTACGTGCTGCGCATCGCGAAGGAGAAGCCGGACTTCCGCCTCGCGGTGATGCCGGCTGGCACGCACTACCTGGACGCGGGCACGCTGCCGAAAGGCGGTGCGGCGATGTTCAATGTTTACGTCTGGCGGATGGACGGCTTCACCGGGCCGATCACGCTCGGGGCCACCAACCTGCCGAAGGGCGTGACGTGCCCGCCTCAGACCATCGGCGCGAACCAAGTGCGCGGCACGCTCGTGCTCACCGCCGCGTCGGACGCTGCGGACTGGGCCGGTTCGGTGAACATCGTCGGCCGGGCGAACCTGCCGGACGGGGAATTCGAGACGGCGGCGCGTCCGTTCTCCGTGGTGTGGCCGATTCCCAATCTCGGCTCCGGCGCGCCCGCACCGAACACGCCGATGATCACCCGCATGGACCGCGGCGGCGGGCTCGCGCTCGCCGTCCGCGGCGAGGCACCGTTCTCCTTGGCGATTGTGGAGAAGGGGCCGATCCCGGTGCCGCCCGGCGGCAAGGTCGCGGTGACGGTGAAGGTGAAGCGCGATGCGAAATTCAAGGACGCCGTGCAGGTGTACGCGTCGAACGGATTCGGCCCGCGACAACAGGGTGGCCAGCCCGCGCCGGTCGCCGGCACCATCCCGGCCGACAAGGACGAAGTCAAACTGACGCTCGACCTGCCGCAGAACGTACAGCCCGGTTCGCACACGCTGGTGCTGCGCGGTGTCGCCGGTGCGGCCGCACCGAAGGGCGGGAACAACAACGCCCGCGTGCCGGTGTCGTACCCCGCCCTCCCCGTGGCGGTGGAGATCGAAGGTCGCAAGAAACCCTAAACGCTCAACTCCGCGCGCATTCCCAAGACGCTCCGATACCGCTCGCGGATCGGAGCGATATGTTCGGCCGCGAACTCGGCGACTTGCTCGGCGGAGCGGCCGGTGAAGCCGCGCGGGTCGAGCAACTTCTCGAAATCGACCTTCGCGAACGCCGGCTCCGACTTCAGGCGATCGAGCAGTTCCGAAGAGGAACCGGTGCCGTCCTTGATCCTCGCGGTCACGGCGTGGCTGTGCGTGCGAACCGTTTCGTGAACCTCCTGGCGGTCGCCGCCCGCTTGCACAGCCGCCATCATCAGGTTCTCGGTGGCCATGTACGGCAGGTAATCGCGGACGTTCTTCGCGATCACCGGGCGGTTCACCACGAGGCCGTTCGCGAGGTTCAAAGCGATCCGCAGCACGGCGTCCGCCGCGAGGAACGCCTGCGGGATGTACAGCCGGCGGCACGCGCTGTCGTCCAGCGTCCGCTCGAACCATTGCGTCGCAGCCGTGTTCGCGGCCATCGCGGGAAGACCCATCACGAAGCGCGAGAGCGAGCACATCCGTTCCGCCCGCATCGGGTTCCGCTTGTACGCCATCGCGGACGAACCCACCTGCTCAGCCTCGAACGGTTCATCCACTTCCTGCCGGTGCGCGAGCAGCCGCAGGTCCGTGCCCCATTTGTGAGCCGATTGCGCAAGCCCGGAGAGGGCATCGAGAATCTGCGTGTCGATCTTCCGCGAGTATGTCTGGCCCGTGACCGGGAATACGTTCGCGAAGCCCATCTTCTTCGCGACCAGTGCGTCGAGTTGCTTCACCTTCGCATGGTCGCCGTTGAACAGGGCGAGGAAGCTGGCCTGCGTGCCCGTGGTGCCCTTCGCCCCGCGGAACGGCAGTTCGTCCCGCCGGCGTTCGAGTTCCTGCAGATCCAGCACGAAGTCGAAGAGCCAGAGCGTCGCGCGCTTGCCCACGGTCGTGAGTTGGGCCGGTTGGAAGTGCGTGAAGCCGAGCGCGGGTTCGTCCTTCCACTGCACCGCGAACTTCGCCAACGCATCGATCGCGGCGGCGAGCGACCCGCAGAGTTGGTTCAAACTCTCCCGCATCAGGATGAGGTCGGCGTTGTCCGTGACGAAGCACGAGGTCGCACCGAGGTGCACGATGTCGCGGCAGCCGGGGGCCACGTCGCCGAGCGCGTGGATGTGGGCCATCACGTCGTGGCGGAGCCGCTTCTCGTGCTCCGCGGCCCGCTTCAGGTCCACGTCGTCCAGATGGGCTTTCAACTCGGCGAGCGCCTCGGGGCGGATGCGGGCAGACTTGCCGTCGTCCGCGAGAAGGCCGAGTTCGCTTTCGGCTTCGGCCAGCGCGAGCCACAGCCGCCGCCACGTGCGGAACTTCCGCAGCGGCCCCCACCGTTCCGCCATTTCCTTCGAGCAGTACCGGCCGATCAGCGGGTTGTCGTACACGTCGTTCATGGACTTGAGGAATTCCCGGACGGATTTGAGAGTCGGGTGCGTTCCGGCATCGCATCAGGGGACTGACGCCCCCCGCTCGCCATTCCGGCACAGAACGCAGTTCGTTTTACGATTTCCGCTATCACCCGGCCGAACCGCACCGCCCGCGTTCCGAACGTCGGGTAGGGTTCACCGAGGGACCGTCCGCACGGGCGGGCTCGAATCTGTCGCAAGGAGGACGACGATGCTTCGGAAGGCGCTACCGCTCTTCGCGCTGGCGGCGATGTGGCTCGGGGCCGGCTCGCAGGCCCAGGCCGCGAACGACCCGCCGCTCACCCGCTTCCACTACTACCCCTACCAGTACTACCCGCACAGCTACTGGCCGGCGAACAGCCCGCAGTGGCCGGAGCCGAAGGGCCACCCGTACATGCGGCCCCCGGCGTATCAAGCGTACCCCGCGTTCCTCGAACCGGGCTGGCGCTACGAACTGTGGAACCCGATGAAGTACTACCGCGGGAACCACTTCTGGCTGGACCAGTTCTAAGATTCCGAACGAGCCCGACGCGAGCGTCGGGCTCGTCTTCATTTCACCGCGATGCACGTGGCCGTGGCGAAGTTGCGGCAGTGGGCCATCGTCAGCAGGCACTTCACGGCCCCGCGTTCGATCATCATTTCTTCCAGCAGGCCGGTCAGTCTCGCCACCGGTGTGTCGCCGGCCTTGCGGAGCACTTCGATTTCCTTCCAATCCATGCCGCGCCGCCACTTCGCGCCGAGGCTCCGCAGCACGGCTTCCTTCGCCGCCCAGATCGACGTGTAGTGTTCGGTCACGTGGGTGCGGCCGTTGCAGAAGCGGATCTCGCGTTCCGTGTACACCTGCATCAGGAACGCTTCGCCGTGCTGGTCGATGAGCTTCCGCACCTTGGCGCACTCCACGATCTGCGAACCGAGGCCGACGATCTCCATGGGAGCGGATCCGCGAGTGACGGGGGGAAAGGCCGCACTTCGATCCTATCGGATGAACGCGGCTCGTGCGTGGGGGAGTCGGTGATGTGCGAACGTTCGTGGCTTGAATCACCGCGACGCCTGACTTCGTCAGGCCAGGTGGGAGGGCTCGTCGTTTTGATTCAAGTCGGATTGGCCATCAAGTGGTTCGGCGCCAGCACTCAGTCCTTCTTGAGAAACATCCGAATCGGAACCTCTTTGCCGTCGGCACGCTTATGCACACCCTCCCAAACGGTGCCGTCCTTCTTCACTTTGGTCGCCTTCGATTTGCCGTTGACGCCAGGGATGGGCGAATTCGTGATCTCGAGTTCGACCATCTCGAAGCCCGTGTTTTTGTGCGTCCCGACTTCCTTCCCGTCGATGAACACCTTCCCATCGACCGTGCATCGGATCAGCCCGAAGCTCACATATTTGCCTTGGTCGTTCTTGTAGTTCACTTGCCAGATGGCCCCGATGATTTTGTCCTCGGCCCGGCACACTCCACTCCACGAGATCAACAGCGCGACAATCGCCAAGAACGCACACGCACGCACCATAACGTCTCTCCACGATGTGACCGGCTTCTGCAGCCGAAAGAATCCATGCATGCCGCGGGTGGGTGAACGTGATGGTTCCCCTTTCCCCTTCGAAGGCATCGCATGGCCACCACGATTCTCGCCGCGGACCTCTGCAAGTTCAACGGGATTCCCGCAGCGTGCGAGACGGAAGAGGCACGGGCGGCCGGGCGGAGGCACGAACCCGGACCATCCCGGTGCTGCGACAAAGTCGGTGACGTGCGAACGTTGTGGCTTGAATAACCGCGACGCCTTACTTCGTCAGGCAAGGTGGGAAGACTCGTCGTTTTGATTCAAGTCGGAATGGCCTTAGAGCTGTTCGGCGGCTGGGCCTCACGCCGGCTCCGCGACCTCGAACCACTGGCCCGAACGCGAGAGGCAGACATCGAACTCGATCAGGAAGTTGACTTGGCCGAGAAGAACCGGCACCGCATCCGACCGCGACCACGCGAACGCCAACCGCCGCGGGCTGAACCCACCGACCAGCCCCTCACAGACCAGCACGCGCGCCTCGACCGCGGCAAGATTGCCCGTCAGGGTCACCGGATACGCAGAATCCCAGTCCCCACCAAGCCGCCCGCCCACCGACCACGGCAGGACGTTCACCGCTGCCCCCGTATCGATCAACCCCGACACGACTTCTTCGCGGCCGCCAAGCCGCAACCGCAGCGGGAGCATCGGTGCCAGGCTCGCCGGCCCGGCCGCGGCGTCCCGCGCCACGAACGGGAACCGCTCTCGCTTTTTGCTCATCATTGCCCTCGGTCGTCGCCGAGTGACCGGAGGAGGACGGCGGCGGCCCCGAACGCGGCATCGGGGGACCACACCGGATACTCCCGACCCGGCTCGATGAGCGGGGGCGTTTCGTCGCGTAGCAGCGCGGCAGCCAGTTCCTGAATCAACCGGAGCTGCTCCGCACGAGGCAGCGCGCGAGCGTCGGTCAGCACGTCGGTCAGCGCCATGGAGCCCCCTGAATAACAAATCCCATTGTCGTGGGGGCCACTTCCGTGTCAAGCGACCGAACGTCGTGAGACGCTCAGTCTGCAGCGCCTGGATACTTCTCATGGCCGCGGGGGTGACGGGTCGGAGCCGGTCGCAAGTAGAACGGCATCGCGGCCGAAGCCGGTCCCAATGCGTGGAAGCTTAACTGCGGCGTCGATCTCCACGCCAGAAGCCTGTACACCCACGTCCTCGAGCACACCGGCCAGACCGTCCTCGACCTCCCCTCGGAGACTCCGGCTGCCACCTGGGGATCGAGTTCGCCGATTTGAATCGCCGGTTCGTCGGAACGGAGAGGTTTCTGAGGCGTCGCGGGTGAACCGCGGCAGCCGCGGGCCGGAAGGCATTGGCGGCCGGACCTCATCAAACTGTTTGGCACCGCACCGGCGCGGCCGGGCGGAGGCACGAACCCGAACCATCCCGGTGCTGCGACAAAGTCGGTGACGTGCGAACGTTTGTGGCTTGAATAACCGCGACGCCTTAACTTGTCAGGCAAGGTGGGAGGACTCGTCGTTTTTATTCAAGTCGGATTGGCCATAAAGCGGTTCGGCGTCCGGGACGCTGCCCACGGCCCGGACCGCTAACGCCGCCGCGAACACCTCGCCGCCCAACTCGTGGACCCGGCCGGCCCGGCAGCACCGCCCCGGCTCGCTGAGGGACGTAGTCGTTGAACCCGCCTGCACCGCCCGCGAACAGCCGCATGGCCGCGGCCGCCCGCCCAACCGCGTCGTCCCGGGAAGCGGCCGGGCAGTCAGCCTGAGCCTCGGCCAACCAGTCGCGGAACCCGTCGGTCCACGGGCACGCGGGGTCCAGTTCCAGAACCCCGACGAGGAAACGCCGCCACACGGTCGATCAGCGGGCCGAGGTCGGCGGACGGCTCGCCCATCGATAGGCCCTCCGGGGCCGAACCATTGATTAACTTGCCAGTAGGCAAACCAACACGGGTGATCCTTTAACCGGCTCCGCACCGGTTAACGTTGTTCACTATCACGCCTTCGGCCGGAAATTCCGGCCGCAAGCTTCGCAAACCATTCCACTAACGGCACTTGCCAGGTTACTCAGCGAGCGGGCTCTTCACGCACTTGTTCTCCGGCACGAGCCGCTTCCCTTCCCGCTCGCGAATCGCCAGCGTCTGCAATCACGGACTGCATGAATTGGCGGCGCCCTCCGCTTCAACTCATCCTATTCCGGCGGTGGCGTCCAAGATACATGAAGCGAGCCGCGAGGGTTCACCTCGCGGCTCGTCAGTGACCTTTGCTTGCGCGTCGGGCTCACTTCTTCACTTCGTACTCGGCGTCGATCACGTCGTCGCCCGCGGGCTTCTGGGTGCCGCCGGGGTGGTCGGGCCGGCATCGCCCTGCGGCGGCCCCGCCTTCGAGTACAAGTGCTGCGCTATCCGCATTGCTCACCTGTTCGAGTTCGGACGACGCCGACTTGAGTGCGGCCAAATCCGTGCCTTCAGCGCTCGCGCACCTTCGCGATCGCCGCCTCCACCGGGGCCTTGTCCGCGTCCGTCACCTTGTCCTTGTCCCCCGCGTCCTTTAGGGTCTTCTCGATGGAGAAGATGCGGCCCTCGGCTTCGTTGCGGGCGTCCGCGAACTCGCGCTCTTCTTGCTCCTCGTCCGCGTGCAGTTCCGCGTCCCGCTTCATCTTTTCGACCTCGTCCTTCGACAAGCCCGAGGAGGAGCCTTCGATGCGGATCTGCTGCTGCTGCCGGTGCCCATGTCCTTGGCGGTGACGCTGAGCACGCCGTTGGCGTCGAGGTCGAAGGCGACTTCGATCTTCGGCGTCTGCCGCAGGGCAGGCGATGCCGTCAGGTGGAAGCTGCCGATCTGCTTGTTGTCTTTGGCCATCGGCCGCTCGCCCTGGAACACCTGCACCTCGACGGACGGCTGGTTGTCCGCGGCCGTGGTGAAGATCTCCGTCTTGCGGCTCGGGATGGTCGTGTTCTTCGGGATCATGACCGTGGGCACCGCCCGCCAAGCGTTGGCCCCGAGCGAGAGCGGAGTGACGTCCAGAAGCTGGATGTCCGCCGCGGCGCCGAGCAGAAGCTGGGCCCCTTGGATGGCCGCGCCCGTGCAGCGACTTCATCCGGGTTCACGCCGCGGTGGCCTTCCTTGCCGAAGATCTCCTTCACGAGAGCCTGCACGCGGGGCATGCGGGTCATGCCGCCGACCATCACGACTTCGTCGATCTGGGCGGAGCTTCAAGCGTGCGTCCGTCAGCGCGGTGAGGACGGGCTTCTTGCACCGCTCGATCAGGTGCTCCACCATTCGCTCCAACTGGTTCCGCGTGATGGCTTTCACGAGGTGCAGCGGGTTGCGGTTCTGGTCCATGGTGATGAACGGGTGATGTCCGCGTTCGCCGTCTGGCTGAGGTCCTTCTTGGCGCGTTCGGCGGCTTCCTTGAGCCGCTGCATGGCCGGTGGCGTCCTTGCGGAGGTCGATGCCGTGCTCGCTCTTGAACTCGTCGGCGAGGTGATCGATGATCGCCTCGTCGAGAACGTCGCCGCCGAGGTGGGTGTCGCCGTTGGTGCTGAGCACCTGGAACACGCCGTCTTCGCCGACGTCGAGGATCGAGATGTCGAAGGTGCCGCCGCCGAGGTCGAAGACACGGCGATCTTCTGGTCTTTCTTCTTGTCCAGCGTAGGCCACGGCGCCGGCGGTGGGCTCGTTGATGATGCGCATCCGCTGCTTGTTGACTTTGCCGTCCTTGCCGCGGATCTCGTACTCGGTGTCGAAGCCGGCGATGGCCGCGGCGTCGATGGTGGCCTGCCGCTGCGCGTCGTTGAAGTACGCGGGCACGGTGATGACGGCCTTGCGGACGGCGTGCCCAAGGTACGCTTCCGCCATTCCTTGGCTTGCACCGGATCAACAGCCGAGATTTCGGGCGGGGTGAACTGCTTGCCGTCGATGTCCACCTTCACGGGTCCGCGGGGCCGCCGCTGATCTTGTATGGCACGAGCTTTTCTTCAGCTCTCCACCTCGTTGTGCCGCCGGCCCATGAATCGCTTGATGGAGTAGATCGTGCGGCCCAGGGTTGAGCGCGGCCTGGCGGCTGGCCTTGCTCGCCGACGAGCCGCTCGCCCTTGTCCGTGAACGCGACCACGGAGGGCGTGATGCGGTTGCCTTCTGGTTGGGGATGACTTTGACGCCGCCTTCCATGACCGCGACAACGGAGTTGGTGGTGCCAAGGTCGATGCCGATGATTTTTTTCTTCCGCCATGGTCGGGCTCCTGTTTGTAAGTGCTTGTGTTTTATGGTTCAGCGGCGCGGGCCACATTGCCGTGCGAAAACGGACTACCGATTCGATTACCCAAGACCGCGATTGATTCGCGGAATCACAGCAACATCCGTACCGGTCGGCGAGTTGGCCAAATCTCGCCACCGTTTGGCCGGATTCTAGTGTCGATTGTGTCGCAAGTCTATTGATTGATTGGTCTTGTGCATTGGATTGGCTGCCGGCCAAGCGTGGGTGGGCCGGCCGGTGGCCGGTTGGCCGGCAACGGGATGTGCCGAAATGGCAGGCGGCGTGTGCGGCTGCGGTTCGGACTCAAGTCCCGGTCCTGCTTCCACTTGTTGACGACCCGTTTCCGCGGTACATTCACTCGAACATCCGACTCCGCCTTTTCCCGGTCCGCCGACATGAGCCGCAAGCCCGACGCCCCTTCACCCGAAAAAGAAGCCGCGTCAGGTCAGAAAGCACTCCGCGTTCAAATCGACAAACTCGATGTCGAGATCGTCGGGTTGTTGAACAAGCGGGCGAGTATCGCCGGGCAGATCGGCAAGGTGAAGGCCGAACACGGCGGCGTGGAAGTGTTCAACGCGGCCCGCGAGGAGGAAGTGCTCGCGAACGTGCTGAAGGCAAGCAAGGGCCCGCTGGAGGAAGTGACGATCAAGGCGGTGTTCCGCGAATTGATCAGCGGTTCGCGGGCGGCTGCAGAAGGTGCAGAAGATCGCGTTCCTCGGGCCGGGTGCAGTTACGGCCGCCGCGGCGCGACGAACGGTTCGGCGAGGCGGTGAGCTACTCGCGGACCGGCACGATCGCGGCCGTGTTCGAGGAAGTGGGCCGCAAACGCCGATTTCGGCGTCGTGCCGCTGGAGAACAGCACGGACGGCCGCATCACGGACACGCTGGACATGTTCATCCAGATGCCGCAGATCAGGATCTGCTCCGAGATTCGCCTGCGCGTGCATCATCATCTCTTGGCGAACTGCGAGCAGACGGAGATTCGGCGGGTTTTATTCCAGGCGCAAGCCTTGAGCCAGTGCCGCAACTGGCTGAGCAAGAACCTGCCGCACGCGTCGCTGCACGAAGTCTCCAGCACGGCCCACGCGGCGACGCTGGTGACCACGGAGCCGAACGTGGCGGCGGTCGCGGAGCAGCAGGCCGCCGTGCAGTACGGCATCCGCGTCCTGTACAGCAACATCGAAGATTCGCCGTTCAACGAGACGCGGCTCGCCGTGATCGGCAACTCGGACTCGGCCCGCACCGGCAACGACAAGACCGCACTCATGTTCCAAGTGCCGCACAGCCCCGGCAGCGCTCGTGGACGCCTTGAGCATCTTCAAGTCGAACAAGATCAACCTGACGTGGGTGGAGTCGTTCCCGTACCGCGAGGCGAAGGGGCACTACGTGTTCTTCGTGGACTTCGAGGGCCACCGCGAAGATGCGAAGGTGAAGAAGGCGATCAGGGCGGCATCGAAGATTACTGCGACTCGGTGTCCGTACTGGGCAGCTTCCCGCTGGCGCAACCGAGCGACGACTGACCGGCGGCCGCGGTTCGGCTTGCAACGCATTCCGCGGCTGTGGCATCATTTCGTCCCATGAACCTCCGTCCCGCCATTTTCCTCGACCGCGACGGCGTCGTGATCGAGGACACGCATTATCTCGCGTCGCCGAGCCAAGTGCGGTTCGTGCCCGGTTCCGCGGATGCAATCGCGGCCCTGAACCGCGCCGGCTGGCCCGTCGTGGTCGTGACAAACCAGGCGGGCGTGGGCCGCGGGCTGTTTCCGCTCGATGCGGTGCATGCGGTTCATCAGCACATCGCGGAGCAACTCGCGGGCTACGCCGCCCGCATCGAAGCCTTCTACTTCTGCCCGCACCATCCGGCGGCCGAGGTGCCCGAGTACCGCACGGCATGCGGGTGCCGGAAGCCGCAACCCGGCATGTTGAAGCAAGCCGCCGCCGAACTCGGCCTCGACCTCGCGAATTCCTGGATGATCGGCGACCGCGAATCGGATTTGGCTGCGGGGGCCGCCGCAGGAACGCGGACGATTCTCGTCCGCACCGGGTACGGCGCCGGCACGGACATCACCGCGTTGGACCGCACCGAATTGCAGTTGGAGCTGGTGGCGAGCAACCTGGCGGATGCCGTGCGGAAGTGCGGCTGGGCCGAGCGGCCGCGCCTCGCCGCGTAATCGTTCCAACTTCACAGGCATTTCCTCCGAATGGCCGCAATTCCTCGGCGATTCTTGTCGATAATCCGTGCTCCGCTATAAAAGATGGGTGCTGCCGGACAGTCGGCGGCACCTCTCCTCTCCGCCAGTATCGTGCGGAGGAATGCAGGGCAGGGTGGATCATGGGCACCGGACTTTTGGACGTGGATCCGATCGAGGAGTTTCGGCTCCGCCGGTGGGCGCGGGAGAACTACGTGCCCCCCTCGCAACGCGATCGCGCCTGGCATCCCATCGTTCACGAGGAGATGCGGCGCAAGGACGGCGAAACGAGCGATGCCGTTCTCGTCGGCTGAGTTCGCCCACACCCGTCAGGACACGCCGGGCGCGTCCCCAACCCTCGCGGTGGGACGCGCCTTCTTCATTGGATCACACCCATGGGTTTCTTCTCCGGCCGGGTGACGTGCCTGCGCTTCCAAGTGGCCGGCGAGGCGCCGCGGTCCTTCTCCGAGGAGCACATCGATCGCCTCGCGGACCGCATGGCCGGCCGCCAGCGGCTCGCTTCCGCGGACGGCGTCGAAGCCGGATGGTCCGCCGGGGATCACATCCTCGACACCGAATTCAACCTCGAAAAGAACATCATCAACGACACGCTGCACTTCGAGCTTCGCATCGACGTGGATAAGCTGCCGTCGGACCTGATGCGGGCGTACTACGCGGTCGAACTCAAGGCGCTCACGAAGGACAACCCGAGCGGCTTCCCCAGCGCACGGCAGAAGCGGGAGGCCAAGGAGGCCGCCCGCGAACGGCTCGAAGAAGAGGCGCGGGACGGCCGATTCAAGAAACGCAAGACCGTGCCCGTGCTCTGGGACAAACTCTCGAACGAGGTGCTGTTCGGGGCCACCAGCATCGCCCAGGTGGATCGCTTGTGCAGCCTGTTCGAGCAGACCTTTCAGAAGGATCTCACGTGCATGACGGCAGGGCCGCGGGCGTTCCACCTCGCGGAAGTTCACGGCCGTACGCGGCAGGTGGACGACAGTTCGCCGTCCAGCTTTCTGCCCGGCACTTCGACCAAGGATGTGGCGTGGATCGCGGATGAAACCAACCGCGACTTCTTGGGGAACGAGTTTCTCTTGTGGCTCTGGTATGTGACCGAGACCGACACCGACACGCTGAAACTGGCCGATGATTCGGAAGCGACCATCATGCTGGCGCGATCGCTGACGCTGGAATGCCCGCGCGGGCAGACGGGGCACGAAACGATCAGTCACGAAGGGCCGACACGGTTGCCGGAAGCGCGACGCGCGATCCAGAGTGGCAAGTTGCCCCGCAAGGCCGGCGTCACCTTGGTGCGACACGACCAACAGTACGAGTTCGCGGTGCAAGCCGAGACGCTCGCCATCTCCGGGGCGAAGCTGCCGCCGATGCCGGACGATGTGACCGACGCGCGGGCCCGGCTCGACGAACGCGCCTCTCAGATTCGCAGCTTGCTGGAGTCCTTCGACCTGCTGTACGACGCGTTCTGCCAACGCCGGTTCGGCAGCGAGTGGCAGAACGAACTCACCGAGATGCAGAAGTGGCTGAAACAATCGGGTTGATTGCCACGCCCGCATTCCGCAGATGCACGGCGGTTGACCGCAACCGCCTGCCGCGTAAGATTCTTCACATCCGTCGGGTCGAGGCCCGGCCATTCTCCGCGGCAGGGAGTCCCGCCAGTCCAATGAGTACGGAACAGAAGCCGGCCGAAGCCCCCGCAGCCCAGCCGCATCACCACAAAGAGAAGCTCGAAACCAACGCGCTGGGCGACGCGCTCGTCACCAGCTGGCAGAAGTTCAAGGCCGGACAACTCATCAGCTACAAGTGGATGGGCATCATCCTGATCGCCATTGCGGCGGTCTTCCTGCTCATCTACATCCTCTCGGAAAAGGCCGCGGAACGCTCCAAGCTTTGGATCGAACTCGAGAACGCGAACACGCGTTCGGGGTTGGCCGAGTTCGCGGAGAAGAACCCGAACACGGTGGCCGGGCATGTCGCGGAACTGGATCTCGCCCGCTTCCTGCTCGGTCCGGAAGGCATCGACAAACTGCCGACCTCGCGCGACGAAGCCGAACGCAAGACGGCGGTCGAGAACATCTCGAAGTCCCGCGAACTGTTCACGAAACTGCTGGACGCGTTCAAGGATCAGCCGATCATGCGGGTGCAGTGCCTCGTGGGCTTGGCGAAGTCCGAGGCGGCGTTCATCGGACTGAATAAGCCGGGCACGTTTGAATCGATGGGGACGGTCGAGAAGTTGATCGAGTGGCTGGACAAGCTCGCCGAGGCCGCGGACGGCACGCCGTGGGCGGACGAGGCCAAGAAGATGTCCAACTCGCTCAAGTCCGGTGGGAAGGCGAAAGAGGAGTTCGTGAATGTGCAGCGCAGCCTGTACACTCTGAGCGTGCTGCCCGGCGCCGGCGACGGCCCGAAGCCGCCGACCAACCCCGTGGATCCGATCCCCGGACTGCCCGGCGGCGACCCGAAGCCGCCCAAGAAGGATGAGACTCCGAAGACACCGGAGCCGCCGAAGAAGGATGAGACTCCGAAGGCACCGGAGCCGCCTAAGAAGGATGAGACTCCGAAGGCACCGGAGCCGCCTAAGAAGGATGAGACTCCGAAGGCACCGGAGCCCCCCAAGAAGTAGTTCGGCTGCGTAGTGTCTTCTATGAACACAACCCTTTCTCGAGTACTAAAGGCCGACTCACCTCTATCCTCCGTCGCGTTCTCACCCGACGGAGCGATTGCCGCCGCCAATGAAAGACCGGCGGCCATTTACTTGTGGGACACTGGCTCCGACTCTCCACGGAAGATGCTCTCGGGATCAGATCGCGACGAGACTTGCGTGCAATTCCTGCCGAGTGGTCGTCGCCTTCTCTCGTGTGGGTTTCAATCGGTCCGCATTTGGGACGTTCCCTCATGCACTTTGATGAAATCCGTCCAAGCTGACTTTAGTTGGGTGTACTCCGTTGCCGCCTCGCCGGATGGTGGTTCGTTTGTCAGCGGATCAGGCAGATTCGCGAAGCTCTGGGACGCTGAGACTCTCACGGAGCGATGGGCCACCAAGAAACGTTCTGGGGCGAGTGAAGGAGTCGCGTTTTCACCTGATGGAAACACATGGGCATCGGCGCGCGGGTCGCAGATCGAGCTATGGGAGTTGGGCAGTGAGGTGCCACGAGCAACACTCAAACGGCATCATTCACAGGTGAAGTCCATTGCATTTTCCCCCGACTGTGCCTTCCTTGCGTCCGGTAGTTACGACTCGACGATCAAACTCTGGAGCGTGGAGAAGGCAGAGGAGATCCGAACGATCAAAGGGCACACACAGCGTGTGTGGTCCGTTGCATTCTCCCCGAATGGTACAGTCTTGGCTTCGGGCGGTTGGGATAATCGTATTGGCCTCTGGAATCACTTGAACGGCGAAAACATCGGATGGCTCACCGCGCACTCGGATTTGGTGAACAGCGTGGCGTTCTCTCCAAGTGGAAAGCAGTTGGCCTCTGCAAGCAGGGATCGCACCGTTAGGATCTGGGATATCGAATAGGTTTGCTGCTACATCACAGCCGAATCGAGAACCGGTTCAGACATGGAAGACGACGAACTGGAACCGACGCCCGCCGAGGTTCCGGTTCGCCGGTCGAAGGAGCCCGTCGATCTCGTCGTGCGCATCCGGCACGATCCGATGCGGCTCGATCAATACCTCCACATGCACCTCGCGGACTACAGCCGCTCCCAACTCCAGCGTGCGATCGAATCCGGCGGCGTCACCGTCAACGAGAAGCCGACCAAGCCCGGCTACAAGGTTCGCAACGAGGATCGGCTGCGTGTCTGCATGCCCGCGCCCGAGCACGACCTGCCCGTGCCCGAAGACATCCCGCTGGACGTGCTCTATCAGGATGAATACCTCGCGGTCATCAACAAGCCCGCGAACATGGTCGTTCATCCGGCGAAGGGCAACTGGTCCGGCACGCTCGTGAACGCCCTGCAGTTCCTCTTCCACGAACACCTCAGCCGCGAGAACGGAGCGAACCGCCCCGGCATCGTGCATCGGCTGGACAAGGACACTTCCGGTGCGATCCTCGTGGCGAAGGACGACATCACGCACCGGGCGTGCGCGATGCAGTTCGAGACGCGCAAGGTGTTCAAAGAGTACGTCGCGCTCACGGTCGGCGAACTGGACCGCGATTCCGATTACGTCGAAGCCGCGATCCGGCACCATCCGCACGACCGCGAGAAGATGGCGATCGCCACCGACCCGACGGACCCGGACGCGAAGCACGCCTTGAGTTACTACGAGGTGCTGGAACGCTTCCGCGGGCACACGCTGGTGAAGGTGCAGCCTCGCACCGGCCGCACACACCAGATTCGCGTGCACCTGCTGCACGTCGGTTGCCCCGTGCTCGCGGACAAGCACTACTCCGGCCGCGACCGCTTTCTCATGTCGGACTTGGTGCCGAACACGCCGAAGGAATCGGACGAGGTGTTGATCGGCCGGCAGGCTCTGCACGCGTTCCGCCTGCGCTTCCAGCACCCGCGGACGAACGATTGGATCGAAGTGGAGGCGCCGCTCGCCCCGGACATCCGCCGCGCGTTGGAGATGCTCCGCATCTATCGCGCGAAGCATTGATTACGGCGCGAACACGGTGCGACCGCCGTCCACGGGCAGGCACGCGCCGGTGATGAAGTCGTTCTCCCAGAACGCGAGCACCGTTTGAGCCACGTTTCGCGGGCTCCCTTCGCGC
>JAXMBB010000010.1:0-212334 GCA_046350135.1 Gemmataceae bacterium | reverse complement strand
GTCGGTGGGTGCGCCGCGGGGGCCTCCCGCGCCCATCGCCTCGCGATGTGCCGCGGTCCGGCCCACCCTACAAGGTCCACGATGCAATGAACGAAATCGCACTGTACGCCCTGTTCTTCACCGTGACCGCCGCGTTGGCGTTCCTGGGGCTGTCCGCGCTCACGGTGTTCCAGCGCGACGCGGACGAGACCGCGATCGAACCCGCTCCCCGCGTGTTCGGCCCGCTCACGCCCGTCATCGCCGGCTTCCTGCCCGTGAGTGCCGACGCGCGGCTCGCCATCCAAAAGGATCTGCTTCGCGCCGGGTTCTTCGAGCCGGTCGCACTGGTGAATTTCCTCGCACTCCGCAGCGTGGCCACGTACTTCCCGCTGCTCACGTGCTTCATCTTCGCCGCAGTCGTGCCGGTGCCGCTCGCCACCGTGTTCTTCATCAGCGGCATCGTGCTCGGGTTGCTCGGGTTCGCCGTGCCGCGGTTGATGCTCGGCTCGATGGCGAATCAGCGGAGCGAACAGATCCGCCGCGGGTTGCCGATGCTGATGGATACGCTCGGCCTCACGCTCTCCACCGGTGCGAGCCTTCCCGCGGGCCTCGCCCGCTCCGGCGAAGCGATCCAGCGTGGCAATCCGGAACTCTCCCGTGAAGTGCGCGTGGTCGTGGCCCACGGCCGCATGCGCAGCCTCGGCCACGCCTTGGACCGTTGGAAGGACCGCCAGCCGCTTCCGGAACTCGGCAGCTTCGTGTACCTGCTTGGTCAATCGGATCGCTTGGGCACCGACATCACGCGCGGCCTGTGGGAGTTGTCGTCCAGCTTGCAGGTGAACGGACGCCAGCGGGCCGAAGCCGCGGCGAACCGCGCCAACTTCTACATGATTTTCCCGACGGTGTTGTGCTTGCTCACCGCGGCCGGCCTGATTCTCGCCGGGCCCGGCATCGTGCGGCTCATCGACGCCAAGCGCGACACGGATGAAATCCTGCGCAAGGCACGGGAACAGGAAGACTTGATCAAGCAGGAACCGCAAGTGCAACCGCCGCGTCAGGCGGCTCCGAGCGAACCGGCTCCGCCCCTGAACGCACCGACCAATTGAACCGGGTCACTCTTCTTCCAGCGCTTCGCCGAGCACATCCTCGGCGACGTAGATCGGTACCTTCGCCGTGACCGCGATCGCGATCGCGTCGCTCGGCCGGCAATCCACTTCGATCAGTACGCCGTCCTTGCGGATGCGCAGCTTCGCGAAGTACGTGTGCTCCTGCAATTCGTTGATCACGATGTCCTGGATGTCGCCGCCCATCAGTTCGATGACGCCGGCGATGAGGTCGTGTGTGAGCGGTCGCGGTGATTCCTCACGCCGCACCCTGCGCCGGATGCTCGTGGCCTCGAAGATCCCGATCACGATCGGGAAACTGCGATCGCCGTCGACTTCCTTCAGGATCACGACTTGGTGTTCGTCCACTTCGCTGATGATGATGCGACGAAGCTCCATGGCGACCGGCACGGCTCAACCCTCCCGCGGCATGGTGGCATGATACCACCTCACGCGGCCCGCTTGAACGCGAAGGGCAGCACGTCCGCGGATTCTTCCTCCGCCAGCGGGAGTTGCTCCTCCGCGAATCGGAAGGGAGAGGCGGCGAGAGCCGCTTCTCGTGCGGACAGTTCGCGCGCGCGTTCCGTCAATTCCGCCTCGCGCCGTTCCCGCTCCGCGTGCCACAGTTGCGAGACGTGGATGAACTTGGCCTGCCATTCGTCCAAACGCGCGCGTTGCTGTTCAAGTTCGCCGGCGTCTTCGCGACGCCCTGCAGCTTGGAGGTGAAGTCGCTCCTCGCGGGCGGCGAGATCCTCTTCGCGCTGCCGCATCGCCCGCGCCAAGTCTTCCAACTCCGCGACCGTGCGGCCTTCCTGTTCCTGCCACTCAGCCCGTGCGGCCCCGAGCAGCGCGAACTGCTCGGCCAGCACCTTGCGTTGGTCCGCGACCGCGATCGCCTCCCGTTCCAACGCCGCCTTCAACTTCGCGAGCGCGGCCTTCTCTTCCGTCTGGCGGCGTTCCTGGGCGTCGAGGTCCGCGGTCCATTGCGCCAGATCGCGATCCGCTTTGCGGTCGAGCGGCACGAAGTACTCGCCCTTCGGTTCGGCCTGCGGCTTCGCCATCGTCGCGAGAATCTCGGCCCGCAGTTCGTCCCGCTTCTGCTCCAACTCCTCGACCACGGCGCGGGCGTGCGTTGCTCGCACCTCAAGCCCGGCCGCTTCCTGCCGCAGGCTTGCGGTCTCGGCTTCGAGCTTGGCCTTCAGGCGTCCGAGGTGCTTCTCACGCTCGCCGAGTTCGGCCGCCCGCGCGGCGAGAGCCGCGTCCTGCTTCGCGGCCTGCTGTTGCATCTCGGTGCGGCTCGCGTTCAATCGCGCCCGCTGGCTCTCGAGTTCGGCCCACGCCTGCATCTGCTTCGCGCGCTCGTCCTGGCACTGGCGGGCGAATTCCTGCCGGGCGTGATCGAAACGCACGAGTTCGGCGGAGAATTGTCCGCGGGCCTCGTCCAATTGCGATTGCTGGGTCTCCAGGTGAGCGCGAATCGCATCCAGTTTGTGCTTGGCCTGCCGGGCGTACCGCGCCGCAAGTTTCTTCACATGCTCCCGCTCGCGGGCCGCCTCGCGACGGATGCGCTCCGCCTCGGCCTTGGCGGAAGCGATTTCGGCGAATGCGTTTGTCGGTGTCTCGGCCACGGTCGCGCCTCGCGAACGGAACAACCCGCAGTCTTTATCGGCACGCGGCGGCGAAAACGTGAATCGGTTCCGGAATTGTTCAAGACCGACGTGCAAGCAAGGAGACCCGGTCAAACGGCAGGCTGCTTCGCGGGGTCGAGGTAGATGAAGCTCTTGCCCAGTCTGCCACCGTAGTTCCCGGCCGAAATCGTGAGCAGGCCGGGCGTGTCCTTCGCGGCCGCGATCGCGGCTTGGGTCGCCTTCACGATCGTGGGCAGGTCCGACCCGTTGATGATGATCTCCTGCACGCTGGCGACGCCGAGCGGAAGCTTCGATTGGATGCCCGGCTTGTCGCGGAGCGTGGGGCAGAACTCGGCGTACGTGCTCGCGATCATGAACTTGTATCGGCTGCCGGCCTTGGAGCCGCTGGACGCGATGCCGCCGGGGAACGGCAGAATGACACCGGGCACCGCGCTCGCGGCATCGGCCGCTCGCATGGCCCCCTCCAGGGCCGCATCCGCGGTGGCCCCGAAGAACCAGAGGTTGCCGCCCATCAGCCCGTCGGACCAACCGCAGCGCCGTTCGCACGCGAACTCGCCGCTGAGGATCGGCACGATCCAGCAGCGGCGGCCGAAGCGTTCCGCGGTGTATTGGTGGCCGTCGCCGAAGTACGACAGCTTGCGGCCGAGCGGGAACCACTTCTCCTCGGCGGGCAGCACGTTGAAGCACGCCGTGGTCGGGCACGTGAGCACGTTCTGGCACACACGGTGGAGCACGGTCTTTTCGAGCCGCTGCTCGCGGTCCTTGTGGAAGCGCGGGATGTGGAACTGCACGATCGCACCGAGCCGGCCGTCCGGCGTGGCGGACGGTTCGAGGTAGCGATCCAAGCCCGCTTCGCAATCGCAGAGGATGGTGGAACTGGCGTGCCCGGTGCAGGCGGCGACCGCACGATCGAGCCAGTAGCGGTCCCGCGCGGTGATCAGCACGGAGGCATAGATGCTGCGGAACGCTTCGGCGTACGTGTCGTCGATGGTCGCGGGCATGCACGGCTCCGGCGGCGAGTTGCGTGCAATCTTATCTTTCGATGCCGGGGGCGGCTGGTAGAATCCGAGGAGGTGTACCATGCACGACTGGACGCGAATCGACCCCAACGATTACCACCACTTCCACGGCCGGTGGATCTTCGCGATCGCGGACTCGCTCAACGGCGGGCTCTTGCCACAAGGGTACTTTGCGCTCGCGGAACACACCACACTGCCGATCATCCCCGATGTCGTCACCTTGACCCTGCCGGACAACTCTCCGTCGCCGTTCGCCAAGGACGACAGCGGCGGCGTCGCCGTCCTGGATTCACCGACGGCGATCGTCGCGACCGCGTCCGGCCGCAAGCGACGGGCCGCAGGTCGTCGCCGAGTCGCGATCCAACACGCACGCAGCCGGCAGATCGTGGCCGTGATCGAGATCGTTTCGCCGAGCAACAAGGCGCGGAAATCCGAGTTCGCGGACCTGATCGAAAAGACGGTTCAACTTCTCCGCCAAGGCACCCATGTGCTGCTGATCGATCCGTTCCCGCCGACGTCCCGCGATCCACGCGGCATTCATGCCGCCGTGTGGCGGGAACTCACCGGGAAATCTTTCGAGCTCCGCAAGGACAAGCCGCTGACCGTGGCGTCCTATGCCGCGCTGGGCGCCGACACGTACAGCGCGTTTGTGGAACCGGTGGGCGTCGGCGACCCGCTCCCCACGATGCCGCTGCACTTGACTGACGAATACCGCGTGAAGCTGCCCTTGGAAGAGACCTACCAGACTGCATGGAGCGGCTACCCGACTGTGCTTCGCGAGTTGTTGGAAAGTGAAAGGAAATGAACTCGCGGCAGCGGATTGACCATCAGATCAATAGGCTCGACACGTCCAGCATCTCTTTCGGCCGGGCGAGTGGTGCGACCTGCGAGCCCGTTTGGTGTTCGACAGTCGACGCATACCGGAACCCGAACGGTTGGCTCGCGTCGGGCACGGGATCGCGATACACCTCGAGTTGCCGCTTCACCAAGTTCACGATCCAGTATTCCGGGATTCCGGAAGCGGCGTAAAGGCTCATCTTGCGGGTCTGGTCGTCGCGAAGCGTCGATTCGCTGACTTCGGCCACGATCAAGGCTGTCGTCGGATTCCGCTTCGTGCGATGTGTGGCTCGCGCCCCGTCGATCACGGCCACGTCCGGGTCCGGCACCGAGTTCGGGCTTAGGTCCAGCGGCATCTGCACCCGCACCCAGCAGTTCAAACCGAACGCCTGCCGGAAGAACTCGGCCAGCGCTTCGATCCCGTTCGCATGCCAGTTGCTTTGTGGCGGCACGGATCGGATCTGCCCGCCGATGAGTTCGACTTTGGAGTCGCCGAAGAAGTCCAGTTGGCCCAGCCGGTAATACTCATCCCGGCTGAAGCAGTACGGCCCCGGCAACGCGTTCAACTTCGCGATCATGATGAGATTCCAACAGCACCGAGCCCGAACTGCAAATTTCACCCGCCGCAACCACTTCCTTCAACTGCGTCGGCCATCACCTTGAGTTGGATCACGCTGCGTTCCTGCTCCTTCTCCAGGTACGCGCGGCCCTTCTTCACGTTGACGTGATCCCACGGCAGCTTCTCGCTCATCGGACGCTGGCGGCTGCGATAGAAGTCCACGTCGATGTTCAAATCGCGGAACGCGCTCCACCACAGGTCCGCGTTGAAGCACTCCTTCCAGCCGTCCAGGCGTGCGCCGCGCTTCCATGCCTCGTACAGGGCGGGGGCGACGCGGCGGTCGCCGCGCGTCAGGATGCCTTCGAGCAGGCTCGTCTCGATGTCGTGCTGCTTCACCTTCACGTTCTTGTTCCGCTTGCGGCGATGCAAATAGTCCCCGGCCCAGCGGAAGTACTCGCGGCTCTGCATGCCGTTCCACTGGTACGGCGTGTGCGGCTTCGGCACGAAGTTGGACACGCTCGCGATCACTTCCTTGTACCGCCCGCTCACCTGCCGCCCGATGTCCGAGATCGTCTCGGCCATGTCGATGATGCCGTCCAGGTCCACGGTGCGTTCGCCCGGCAGCCCGCAGAGGAAGTACAGCTTCACGTGGCTCATGCCGTTCTTGAACGCCTCGCGGCAGCCTTCGTACAGGTCCTCGTTCTTGATCTTCTTGCGGATCTGTTCGCGCATGTCGTCGCGGGCCACTTCGGGAGCGAGCGTCAGGCCCGCCTTGCGCCAGCCGTTCATGAGTTGCGGCACCGAGCGAAGCTGGTGGTTCACGCGGAGGCTCGGCAGCGACACGTTCACGCCCAGCGGCATGAACACCTCGTGCATCCGCTTCACGAGTTCCTCGAAGTGCGGATAGTCGCTGCTCGAAAGCGAGAGCAGGCTGATCTCGTTGGTGCCGGTGTTGCGGTAGCTCTCGAGCGCGGCCTGCACAATGGTCTCGACCGAGCGCACCCGCAGCGGCCGCTTGATCACCGTGCTCTGGCAGAAGCGGCACTGCCACGGGCAGCCGCGCATGATCTCGATCGCAATGCGATCGTGCGGCGTCTGGATGAACGGCACCACAGGCTTGGTCGGCAGCGGAATCGCGTCCAGATCCTGCTCGATGGTGCACGATTCGATCTGCATCGGCACATCAGATCGCGTTCGCGACACGGAGGCGATCGTGCCGTCCGCGTGGTAATCGAACTCGTAGAAGGCGGGAGCGTACGCCCACGCGGTGCTGGCCACGAGTTCCGCGAGCATGGCCATGCGGCGGGCGTGGGTCAGGTCGCCGTCGCGGATCGCGGCTTCCTTCAGCGTCATCCATTTGTCCGTGACCCACGGCAGGCTCTCTTCGCCGTCGCCGATCACGAACAGATCGACGAAAGGCGCGAGGAGTTCCGGGTTCTGCGCTCCGGGCCCGCCGGCGACGATCAGCGGATCGTTCACCCGGCGATCGTCACTGAAGTGCGGGATGCCGCCGAGGTCCAGCATCGTGAGCAGATTCGTGTAGCACACCTCGTATTGCAGCGAGAAGCCGACGAGATCGAACTCGCGGAGCGGCGTGAACGATTCGAGGCCGTACAGCGGCAGCCGGTTCCTGCGCAGTTCGGCTTCGAAGTCCAGCCACGGGCAGAAGGCGCGTTCGCAAGCCCACTGCGGATCGCGGTTCATGATCGTGTACAGCACCTGGAAGCCGTGGTGGCTCATGCCGAGGGTGTACGCGTCCGGGAACGCGAGGCAGAGCTTGCCGCGCACCTGCCGGTGATCCTTGGCCACGGAGTGGAGTTCGCCGCCGGTGTACTGGGCGGGCGTCTTCACCCGCGGCAGCACCCGCATCACGGCATCACGCAAGGCAGTGTTCAACACGTTTCACCCGTCTGAATTCGTCAAGCGAGAATGAGTTCGCGAGGAGCCCCGCCGCGAAGAAACCGTCGAACCGGCTCGGGTTCGTTTGCAGCCAACCGGTCCATGACTTCCAGGGTGCACGGTGCCAACAGTTCGATCCCCAACAGCATTCCGTCGGCTGCGTAGTCGGCGAAGGCGACCCCCTCGGCGACCTCCTCGGTCGTCGCCACTTGACCGTCGCGGATGCGAAGGTACGCCGCAACCGGCTCCCCCGTCGATTCGCTGAATGACACATCGAGGCCGAATCGCGAAACCATAAACTTCACCTCGCGATGACCGTGATCACGACGATCTGAGTCGGGTCGGGTTCGAAGACCACGTCCACATTCCGGCCCGCGATGTGCTTGCGATAACGGTATCGGCCATCCTGTGTCGGCAGCCCGTTCGATCCGGCGACCGCAGCACATCCAAGATCTCCATTTCGGACACGCCACGCTCCGCCATCCGCTTCACGGCATGTTCATCAAGCCCGATCGACTTGCATCCGAGCACGGCCTCGTGAATCACATCGGTGATCGCCATCCCGCGTCAGGATACATGGGGAAGCGGTGTGACACAACGCGACCGGCTGCACGAAATTGCGATCATCACTTCTTCTGGTCGAACACCGCGTCTTCGATCTTATCGGGGAACTCCCACTTCGAGATCGTCCAGTTCTCCACGGTGACGCCGCTGCGTTCGAATTCCAGCTTCGTCGGCAGCAGCACGCCCCCGAAGTCCTTGTGCTCCGCGGACGCCTGCCGCTTGTACAGTTTCGACACGCCGCCCTCCAGGTGCTGGTAGGTCACCAGGCCGAGCAGGCTCGTCTTCTCGTCGAACCACAGCGTGAACGGCGGGCAGCCCGGTACCGCGGCCTGCACCGTGTCCGCCATTTGGTTGCCGGCCGACTGCTTCTTCGCGTTGAACACCACCGTCTTCGAGTCGGCCAGCGGCACCAAGGTGAGCATCCAGTGGAGGCCGACGCTATCCACGAACAGCACCTGTTCGTAGCCCTTGGGCATGCCGGGGTCGAACGGCTCGTCGTTGCGGCGGAACGAGAGCACGAGTTGCTTCAAGCCGATGGACAGTTTCACCGGGCCGTTCACGGTGGATTCGTCGGTGAAAAGGAAGCGGTCCGGCCAGGTGGCGGCGATCTTGCGGGTGGTCGGCACGAATGAGGTGCCCTGCAACTGCCGGCCGGATTCGGAGAGCCGGTTCACCTTCAGCTTTTCGAGCCGCTCGGGGTGGTTCGCGGTGGCGGCGGCGATGCACTTCTCCACGAACTTCTTCGCCTCGGGCTCGGACTCCTTCGGCACGACCGCCTCCGGTTCGTCCGACTTTCCGGGTGCGACGACGTCCGTCGGCAACTGCTTTTCGTCGCCGCCGCAACCGATCAGGATCAGGGGAAGTACGCAGGCGAACACGCGGAACATGACAATCCTCCGGCCATCCGATTTGGCAGCGGGACGTTAGCCGGACGCGCCAGCGACGGTCGACTTCTTCCGTCGCTGGCGCGTCCGGCTAACGATTGCTGTTGTAGCCGAAGGGAAGATGTACCGTCCATTCAGGAACCGGCGGGGGCGGCGCGGGCGCGAGGACGGAAGTCCGGGAGGGCGGGTTCGGCGAAGTCGGCGGGTTCGTCCGGTTGGTCTTCTCCCGCGGGCGGGGCGGCCGGCAGCAGAACGCGGAATACGGTGCCGACATCCGGTTCGCTTTCGACCGCGATCGTGCCGCCGAGACGGGCCACGTACTCCTTCACGATAGCGAGGCCGAGCCCGGCATGCACGCCGGTGGCGTGCCGCGACGGATCGGCGCGGAAGAACCGTTCGAAGATCTTCTCGCGGATCGACGGCGTCATGCCGATGCCTGTGTCCCGCACCTCGAAGGCGAGGTGCGGCCCGTCACGCTGCACCGTGAGCGTCACCGAGCCGCCTTCGCGGTTGTACTCCACCGCGTTGTGCAACAGGTTCATGAGCACTTCACGCAGCTTGTCCGCGTCCGTCTCCAGTTCCAGCGGGCGATCCGTCCGCAGCGTGAACGTCAAGCCATGAGCCTCGGCGAGCGGGCGGATCACCGCGGAACACTCGGTCGCGAGATTGGCGGCATCGATGAACTGGATGGAATCGCGGACCGCGCCGGCGTCCAGCGAGGCAAGCGACATGATGCGCTCGACCAAGCCGCCGAGTTGCTTCGCGATCTCGCGGCAGTCTTCCAATGTGGTGCGATATTGCTCCGCGGTGCGGGGCTTGCGCAGCGCCACGTCCAGCGTCGCGAGCATGGAGGCGATCGGCGTGCGGAGTTCGTGCGAGATGTCGCCCACGGCCTGCTTCTCCCGTTCGAACGCCGCACGGAGCGAATCGAGGGTCTGCCGGAGGCCTGCGATGATGGGCAGCATCTCGCGGCTCATGTCGCCCTGCTCCACCGGCAGGCGGAAGTCCTTTTCGGACACGCGGCTCACGGCATCGGAGAGTTTGCGGATCGGAGCGAGCCCGCGGGCCACGATGAACCAGCCGCCAGCCACGAGCGCGAGGAACGAGCCGAGCCCGATCGCGGTGAGGCGGGCGCGGAGCGTCGCCAGTTCGCGCTGCGTATCGTCGCGCACTTTGGCGAGTTCCGCGTCCCCGTTGTGCTGTTCCTGGAGAAGCCTCCCCTCGAGTTCGGAGTACGGGCGGGCGTGGCTCAGCGTCACCGCAACGTACTCGCCCTGCCGCGGGAGCATGCGGTTCGGGGCGATCCCGGCAGGCAGCGGCACTTGGGCCCAGAACCAAAGCCCGGGCCGGCCGCCGACTTTCACCACGCGGCGCAGCCTCCCCTGCGGGCTCTCCACGTCCTCGAACAGGTACTCGACATCCGAACCGCGTTCGACCGTCTCCGCGGGAGCGGGCAGTTCGTGTTCCAACTTCGGAGATCGCACGACGAACGCACCGCGCGGGGGGGTCAAGAAGCCGTTGCCGATGCGGATGTTCAACTGGCAGAGCCCGAGGTGTTCGTCGTCCTTGAACAGTTCGCGGATCGCGTCCTGGATGCGATGCATCGAGCGGATCGAATCGTAGGCCACCCACAGCGGCGTGAGCAGGCGGTACGACTCGTTGCGGGCACTGCCGGGCTGGCGGGTGATGAAGAGCGGCGGCTCGATGGCGTACGTGGTGGCCACGCGCGACCACGGCGACGCCGCGAACTCCAGCATCGTGAGGCGGAGGCGGAACTGCTCGGCGGACCCCTTCGCCGGATCCGTGTCGATCTTCACGCCCGCTTGCAGCGAGGGATCGACGCCCATGGGGCGCGGGCCGGCCTCGGGCGGTCGCGGAATGATGCCGCCCGGCCCCGGTCCGCCGCCGCCCGGCGGGCGCCCGCCGAACATCGCTTGAAGCTTCGCTTGGAGTTCCCGCGCGAGGGACTTGGTCTCGCTCAGCACCTCGGCGTCGAACTTGGCCTTCGCTTCCTGCTGCCGCACCTCGTAGGCCTTCTCGATGCGCCGCGCTTCCGCAGCTTCGCGGTCCTTGATCGCCTCTTCGGCGAAGCGATTCACCAGCACCGCCATCGCGCCGAGCGACAGCGCGAGCAGCAGCATGAAGTAGCCGATCAGCGATCGCCGGATCGAACGCATCCGCGGTCACTTGCCTTTCTTCGGCGGCGGGTCGTCGTCCGCACGCAGCATGTAACCTTCGCCCCAGCGGGTGAGGATCAACTGCGGCTCGAAGCCCTTGTCCACCTTGTTCCGCAAATACCGGATGTACACGTCCACGACGTTCGAAGTGTTCTCGTCGTATTCATCATACAGGTGTTCCCAGATCATGCTCCGGGTCACGACCTTGCCGCGGTGGTAGGCGAGGAACTCGAGCAGGGCGTACTCGCGCGGCGTGAGATGGATCACCTGCCCGGCCCGGCGAACGGTCCGCGCCGCGGTGTCGATCTCGAGATCGTAGCAGCGGAGCACCGGATCCTTCTGATGGTGCCCGCGGCGGACCAAGGCGCGGATGCGGGCGAAGAATTCGTCCAGGTCCACGGGCTTGGTCAGGTAATCGTCCGCGCCGGTGTCGAGCCCCGCGACCTTGTCGTGGATCGTGCCGCGGGCGGTGAGCATCAGCACGTGCGTGTTGATCTTGTCCGCCCGCCACTTCTTGAGCAGCGTGAGCCCGTCCACCTTCGGCAGCATGATGTCGAGCACGACGACATCGTACCCGGTGGTGCGGCACTTCACGTCCGCCTCTTCGCCGTCCACCGCGGTGTCGACGGCGAAGCCCTCCTCTTCGAGCCCTTGGCGAAGGGCGCGGAGTAGCGGTTGATGGTCTTCCACGAGCAGGACACGCACGAACCACCCTCCGGCACAGGGGTCTTGCTTTCACTCTACCCCGCCGCCATGAAGGGTGCATGAGAGGGCTGGTCGCACGATCTGAATCGAAGTTGCGCGAGCCGCCCGCCGTCGCGAACCATGCCCCGAATTGTGAAGATTGCCCCGACTGCCGCGGAATGGGCTCGCTTCGCCACGAATTGTGTGGTAACTGTGAAGAAAGCGAGTGTCTCGCACGAATTCACTTGAATGCGATGCGGGCGATCGATAACTGCCGTCCACCTCCGATCGGGCTCCGCCCGCGGTGACTCGTGGTCGTGAAACTTTTCTGCCTGTTCGGGCTCGGCGCGTACGTCGCACTCAGCGTCGCGGACTTCGCGCTCACCTACGCTCTGCTCCAACTGAGTGACGGCATCGCCTACGAATCGAACCCGATTGCCGCCGCGTGTCTGGACCGACACGGCTGGGGCGGGCTCGCCGCGTTCAAGGCCGCGCTCGTGCTCGTGTTCGTCGGCACCGTCGGTTATGTGGCCACACGCAAGAAGCGGGTCGCGGCCCTGCTCGCCGTGTACGGCTGTGCCATGCTCGCGAGCGTGGTGCTGTACAGCCAGCAACTCGTGGGCGAAGTCCGCCACGAGATCGCATCGCGGGGGCCGGCTTGGGGCCCGCCGCCCGCCGATCCCCTCCGCGAACCGTACCTCGGCCTCTTCGCCCAACGCTAAGATGGCGGCATGTTCCTCGGGTACAACACGAACGGCTTCGCGCACCACCGCCTCGAAGACGCCGTCGCGATCCTCGCCGAACTCGGCTACCGCGGCATCGCCCTCACTCCGGATGTGAACCACCTGGATCCGTTCGTGAAATCCGAATTCGGCGACGATGACTTGCCCTTCCGAGTCGGGTGCGTGCGGAACGACTTGCAGGTTCATTCCCTCGCGTGCGTGATCGAAACGGGATCGCGATTCCTGCTCGACCCGCGTCGCAAGCACCAACCCACTCTGATTTCACCCGAGCACGACGAACGCGAATATCGATTCGGTTTCCTCATCGACTGCCTTTCGCTCGCGGTCGGCGTCGGTGCCAAGGTGCTCAGCTTCTGGTCCGGTGCGGCGACGGACGACGCCTCGCATCGCATCCTGATGACGCGCCTCGTGGAGCACTGCAAGCGGCTCGCCGATCTTGCCGCGGCCAAGGATGTGCGGCTCGCCTTCGAACCCGAGCCCGGCATGTTCATCGACACGATGGACAAGTTCGCCGAACTCCACGCGAAGGTGAACCACCCGGCGTTCGGCCTCACGCTGGATCTGGGCCACCTCGTATGCCAAGGCGAACTGCCGATCAGCCGGCACATCGCGGCGTGGAAGCACGTGCTCTGGAACGTGCATATCGAAGACATGAAGCGAGGCGTGCACGATCACGTGATGTTCGGCGAGGGGGAACTCGATTTCGACGACGCGTTCGCCGCGCTCCGAGAGGCGAACTACACCGGCGGCCTGTACGTTGAACTGAGTCGCCACAGCTACGACGCCGTGAACACCGCCCGCCGCGCGAAGGCCTTCCTCGACCGATTTCTCGCATGACCGCCCCGCTGCTGCTCCTTGCCGCATACCTGAGCGGCGCGATCCCGTTCGGCTGGCTCATCGGCCGGGCCCGCGGCGTGGATCTCTTCCAGGCCGGCAGCGGAAACATCGGCGCGACCAACGCCGGCCGCGTGCTCGGCCGCAAGTTCGGCATCCTGGTCTTCGTGCTGGACCTGTTGAAGGGTGCGGTGCCGGTCGCGGCCGTGAGCCTGTTTGAAGTGGAATCGCCGAACGCGGTGCGGGCCGGGGTCGCGGCGTTGGCGTTCCTCGGCCACCTGTTCCCGATCTATCTCGGCTTCCGCGGCGGGAAGGGCGTGGCCACCGGGGCGGGCACCGTGCTGGTGCTCGCTCCGATTCCCGCCGCCTGTGCCATCGGCGTTTGGATCGTCGTGGTGCTCGCGAGCCGCACCGTGTCCATCGCTTCGCTCGCGGCAGTCGGCGTGCTCGCACTCACGCGCCTGCTGCAACCCTCGCCCTTCTCTGAAGCCGAACGGCCGATCACGCTCTTCCTGCTGCTCGGTGCCGCGGTGGTGGTCGTGAAGCATCGTTCGAACATCGGCCGCCTGCGGGCCGGCACCGAGAGCCGACTGAGGGACTTCGCCATGCGGGAAACACTCGTTCGCGGGCTGCACGTGCTGGCCCTGGGGTTGTGGTTCGGCGGTGCGGGGTTCTTCAACTTCGTCGCTGCTCCCAAGATCTTTCAGTCGTTCGACGCGGTGGCCAGGGGCGGCCCGTCCGACCGCACCGCGCACTTCGACATCGCTAGGGGCATGAACGACGATGAGAAAAAGACGCTCGGCTCGGCGCTCGCGGGCGCGGCCGTCGGGCCGATCTTCCCCTTCTACTTCGGGCTGCAAATGGTCGGGTGCGCGGTGGCGCTGGTCACCGCGTTCAGTTGGCGGAACCGGCCTGGTCGCGTGAATCGCGTTCGAATTTGGGTGCTGATTGCGGCGATGCTCGTGGTTGCGATCTCGATTCCGGTCAGTCTGCACGTCAGCGATCTGCGGGTGATGCGGTTCGATGTCAATCCCGTCGTCGCGGCGGCCGCGAAGGCGGACTTCGGCCCGTGGCATCTGGTGAGCTTGCTGCTCAGTTTCGTGACAGTGTGCCTGGCGGGGATCGCGCTGGCGATGGCGGCCGCGTTGCCGGATCGGAATCACACAGAGACCGCTGCTCCGTGAATCAGTGACTCCCAAAAATGCTCCAAGAACGCTTTCGTTTCGGTCGGCAGCGGGCCGGTCGCGTAAGCCGCTCGGGCGTACAAGCTCGCCGAGCGGCGGAACTCCTTCTCCATATCCGGCTGTTCGACGCCGAGCCGAGCCGCGAATTCGAGCGGGGTCTCGGTCAGCTTCCGACCCAATCCGCGGTCCCACGCCCAAGCATCGAGTGCCTCGAACGTGTACGCCGTGAGTTCGTCCGCGGAGCGGTTGCCGGCACTGCCGTCGGCGAACGGATTGGAATACTCGCTGAACGGGGGCGGCCGCAGCGGCCCGCGCGGTGGCTCGGCGAAGGCTTCCCTCGCTTTCAGCGCGGTTGAACTGCCGAAGAGATTCGCCCACCAGTTGCGGATCGCGTCGAGCAGGTTCCGAGCCCACGCCGTGAACGGCGACAAGTACTTCAACACGCCGAAAAACAGCACGCCGATGATGAGCAGCGCCACGAGCGCGAAGACGATCCACTTCGCGATCTTTGCGATCTTCTCAGCCACGGCACCGAGCTTGGTGTCCGGCGAACGCCGCGATTCGTTGCCGTCCTTGCCGTCCTTCGTGTTCTCCTCCTCGGAGCCCGAATCGTCGCCGTCGCCGGACTTCGCATTCGGGCCGTCCTTCTGCTCGTCTCGCTTGGACTCCCCGGACTTCCGTCCGGGGCTCGGATCGTCTTTCTCGCCTCCATTGGGCTCGCCGGACTTCCGTCCGGAACTCGGCTCGCCTTTGCCCTTCCCGTTCTTGTTCACGCCCTGCTTGCCGTCCTTGCCGAACTCGCGGACGTTCCCGGTCGCACCGTCGCCCTTGCCCGCGGAGTCCTTCAGCAGGGCGTACTTGGATGCGTCCCGTTTCGACTTGCCCGCCTGCGGCAGGCCGAACCACGGCACCTCGGAGTATGGCCGCGGCAGGAAGGCGCCCACCACCAGGAACACAGCGATGAGCACCGCCCCGAGGCCGAGCCAACCCGCGGTCAGGCTCGCGGGAATCTTCGCTTTCCGTTGCAAGAGATAGCGACGGAGCCCAAGCAGGCTGGTGGTGGCGAGCAGCCCGAGCCCGCTGCCCACGTACACGCACATTTGCAGGAATGCGGACTGGCGGCGGCTTTCGTCGTCGGTTGGGATCAGCGATTGGCCGATGGCGAAGAGCGGCAGCGCAGCCACCGAGAAGTACAGCACCCACACGCCCGGCGTGTGCGGCTTGTCCTTGTTCGCCTCGCGCCACGCGCGGAACGCCCCGACCCACGCCGTGAACGCGGATTCTTTCTTCTTCCTCTTGCGAATCTTGCCCGGCTCCGCGGTGAACGGATCGCTTGAAGCTGCGAGCAGCCCGCGGCCCGACGTGTCGCGGTTGGTGTCCACATGGGTGCAATCCCACGTGAGCTTGTTCGCACTCCACCAGATCAGGCCCATGAGCCCGAGGTTGAACGCCCACCCGAACGACTTCATGCCGGACGGGTATTCCACATACGCGGACATGGCGAGAAATGTGACGACCGCGAGGCCCAAGCCGTACATCGAGGCGCGGGCCGCATCGTACTGGATGGCGATCCGGGCGACGAGCACCGCGCCGAACACGAAGAAGAACGACGTGTAGAGGAGCCGTTCCTTGTAATCCCCTGTGGGCAACACCGTGATGAGGAAGAAGACGAGGCTGCCGACCATCAGCATGATGAGGACGGGGCTGACGGCGGTGAAGACGACGTCGGCGACGGGGGATGAGTCGCGATCCGCGGGCATGGCATCATGATAGACGCCACTGGTCGGCCGCCGTTTCGCTTCATTCGATGCTGGAAAGCAACCCCTGCATCTCGCCGCGGGCGTGCAGCGCGTCCGCACTGCCGACACCGGTCGCCGTTTCGATTCCGGCTTTCAGCATGTCGCAGGCTTCGGCGATGCGGTCGAGTCGGACCAAGGCTTGGCCCGCTTGGAGGAACGCAGGGATGTACGGGCCCGCCGTGCTGCGGGTGATGAGATCGCGAAGCACCTCCACACAGGCGGCGTCGTCGCCCGCGCTGGCATGTTCCATGGCCAACCCGTAACGGAGGAATGCGTCGTCCGGTTCCTCGGCGAGCATGGCTTCGATCCGCTCCATCCGCGCAGTCTTCGGCATAGCCCCTCCGCCCGCACAATCGGCACAACCGGCACATCCTTCACCCTATTCGCGCGGCCAACCGGAGCAACCGGCACGAGCCGTTCCACCCGTCCGACCCGCGATGGCGCACCGTTCGGCGGGTTCGGCGCAGCCGCACGCCGGGCCGCATTCCAGCGGGCATCCTGTCGCCGAACCCGTCCAGCATTCGCACTCCGCAGTCCGAAAAGAAGGGGCGTTGAACGGCACGGATCGCCGGCACCTCGCCGCGCCCCGCTGCCGCAGATCGGGGGCTCCATGCGATCGGCGAGCGTTTCACTCCCCGCTTCCCAACTCGTTCGCTGGATTCGCAAGCGGTTGCTGCTCCCGGCGGGTCTCGCGTCAGCGGTCGGCGTCGCACTCGCCGCCCCGGCCTTCACCACGCACTCGATCTCCGCCGAGAACCCGCCCGCGATCGAAGCGGCCTCGGCCGTGCGGCAACTCACGCCCGGCAAACGCCGCGACGAAGTCGTCGATGTTTACGAGAAGGCGAAGGCCGCCGTCGTGAACATCCACTCCGAGCGCACGGTGAACGCCCCGAACGACGACCCGTTCAACCGCTCGCCGGTTCGCCCGCAACAGGTGAACGGCATGGGCACCGGCATCATCATCGATGCCCGCGGCTACGCCATCACCAACTTCCACGTGGTGGACGACGTGACGCTGCTCCGCGTGCGGCTCCACGACGGCGCCGGCTACACCGCCCGCGTCCTGGTCACCGACAAGGAAGCCGATCTCGCCTTGATCAAGATCGACCCGACGAAGCCGCTGCCGGTCATGGGCTTCGGCACCTCGAACGATCTCATGGTGGGCGAACCGGTGATTGCGATCGGCAACGCCTACGGCTACGAGCACACCGTCACGCACGGCCGCGTCTCGTTCAAGGGCCGCGATGTTTCGCTCAACAAGGACGTGGGGTACAAGAACCTCATCCAGACGAGCGCGGCGATCAACCCCGGCAACTCCGGCGGGCCGCTGCTGAACGTGCTCGGCGAACTCGTCGGCGTGAACGTCGCCATTCGCGCCGGTGCCCAGAACATCGGCTTCGCCCTGCCGATCGATTTCGTGGTCACCCGCTCCGCCGAGATGGTGAGCCGCAAGCGTGGCGGCTCGAAGCACGGCCTGGTGCTCAAGAACGAAGTGATCCGCGAGCAGACGGAGAGCGCGGCCCGCCGGATCGTTCGCGTCGAATCCGTGGAAACGGGGTCGCCCGCGGCCGAAGCCGGATTCAAGGTCGGGGACGTGATCGACCGCGTGAACGACACGGCGATTCAAACCTCGATCGATGTCGAACGCGGCCTCCTGGACGCCCCGGTGAAGGTGCCGGTGAAAGTGTCGCGGGCCGGTGAAAAGGTGAACGTGGAACTCGAACTGGCGGCACCGGCGAAGGTCGCGTCAGCCGCCCCCGCCGAACTCGCGTGGAAGCGGCTGGGCCTGAAGACCGCGCCGGTCGGGGCGGAAGCCGTGGCCAAGGCGAACCCCCAACTGCACGGCGGGTTGATGGTGACGGAAGTTGCGGCGGGCAGTGCGGCCGCCACCGCGGGCCTGCAGAAGGGCGACATCTTGGTGGGCCTGCACTCGTGGGAAACGCTGCGGGCCGAGGACGTGGCCTTCGTGCTGAACCACAAGGACTACGCCAGCTTCCTGCCGCTGAAGTTCTACACCGCCCGCGACGGGAAACTGAAAGACGGCTGGTTCACCGGCGCCCCGTGAACCGTCACGTCGTGTAGTCCGCGTTCAGTTTGACGTACTCGTACGTCAGGTCGCAGGTGTGGAAGGTGCAGCGGCCGGAGCCGAGCGTGTACTTCAGTTTGAAGTGCACTTCGCGGTTGTGCTTCAAGTACGCGGACGCGGCGGCGGCATCGAACGGCAACGGTGTGCCGCTTCGGTACAGCAGCATGTCCCCCATCCACAGCGACAGATCCTTCTCCTCGAACATCACGCCCGAGTAGCCGGCCGCGGAGACGACGCGGCCCCAGTTCGGATCCGCGCCGAACACCGCCGTCTTCACCAAGGCGCTCTCGGCGATCGTCTTGGCGATCTGCTTCGCCTCGGCGTCCGTGCGGCATCCTTCCACATCGATCGTGATCAGGTGCTCGGCGCCTTCGGCGTCGATGGCGATCTTCCGGGCCAGTTCCACGCACACAGAGCGGACCGCTTCCTGAAAGGTGGCGAGGTCGTGGCCCGCCAGTTTCGGGCCGGTGCCGTTCGCGAGCAGGAAGACCGTGTCGTTCGTGCTCGTGTGCCCTTCCACACTCACGCAGTTGAAGCTGACCTCCACCGACGCCTTAAGGATGTGGTGCAGGTCTTTCTCATCCACGGCCGCATCGGTGAGGATGAAGCCGAGCATGGTCGCCATGTTCGGGCCGATCATGGCGGCGCCCTTGGCGAAGCCCGTGATCGTGATGTCGCCCAAGGTGCGGGTGGCGACCTTCGGGCCGGTGTCGGTCGTGAGAATGGAGTGCGCGAAGTGATTGGCGGAGTCCCGACCGCCGTTCGCCTCTCGCACGGCCTTCGGAATGCCCGCTTCCAGGATCGGCATCGGCAGCGGCCGCCCGATCACGCCGGTGCTGGCGACGAGGATCTGCTCCGGCATCACCTGCATGCCGTTGGCGACGAGTTGCGTCATGCGGCGGGCGTCGGCCAGGCCTTGGTCGCCGGTGCAGGCGTTGGCGTTGCCCGAGCAGCACACGATGCCGCGGACGCCGGCCTGCGGCAACCGCTCGCGGCTGATTTGCACCGGGGCCGCACACACGCGGTTCTGCGTGAAGACACCTGCGGCCGCGGCCGGCGTGTCGCTCAGGATGACGCCGATGTCGCGGCGATCCGGCTCCGTGCGAAGCTTGCCGACGATCCCGGCGTACCGATACCCGCGGGCGAGATGCCATTCGTTCATGCGGGAATAGTACGACTCCGGACGACGGGGGTTCAAGAAATCCGAGCCCGAGCGCAAGCGACGGGCGAGAGTTGGCCCTCGCTTCCGCTCGGGCTCGGACGGGTTTCATATCGTGAGGTGGCATCATGCCGGACGAACCGCTCGCGTACTTCATCACCTTCACCACCTATGGCACGTGGCTGCACGGCGATTCACCCGGCTCCGTGGACCGCGACCACAACACGCCGGGCACGCCCTTCCTCCCACCCGATCCGGAGCGACTCTCGGCGATGATCGGTCGCATGGCCCAGGAGCCGTATCTTCTCGATGAACCGCGCCGAACCGTGGTGCGCGACGCGATCGTCGAGGCGTGCCAATTTCGCGGTTGGCGGATTCACGCGTTGCATGTGCGAACCAATCATGTGCATTTGGTGGTGACCGCGGATCGGGATCCGGAGTTCGTGATGAAGGTTTGCAAGTCGAGAGCGAGCCGGTGGCTCAACGACGCCGGCTTCGACCATCCGGATCGGAAACGTTGGACGGAGCATGGCAGCACGAAGTACAAGTGGGATGCGGACGCTGTGGAAGCCGCGACGCATTACACGCTGTACCGACAAGGCGAGCCGATGGCGGTGTATCCAGATCTCGATTCTCGCTTCCGCTCGGGCTCGGACGAATGACACATCCGAGCCCGAGCGGAAGCGAGGGGATACAATCGCTGAATGGCAGGAACACCGACCGACACCGGCGACGCGGCCCACTTCGACACGTCGCGGCTGGGCATCGCCCATCCCGGCCGCATCTTCGCGAACTACTCGGCGGCCGCGCTCACCGAACTCGCCATTCAGCGCGGCGAAGCCGAACTCTCGGACATGGGCGCGCTCACGGCCGTCACCGGTAGCCGCACCGGGCGTTCCCCGAAAGATAAGTTCACGGTGAAGGAAGGCGATGCCGCGGAGCGCGTGGACTGGACTGCGAACCAACCGCTCGATGCCGCCACGTTCTCCCGCCTCCGCGATCTCGTTCGGGCGTATCTGCAATCCCGCGACTTGTTCGTGTTCGACGGCTACGCCGGGGCCGATCCGCGTTATCGTCTCTCGCTGCGGGTCGTCACCGAGAAGGCGTGGCACAGCCTCTTCGCCCGATGCCTGTTCCTGCGGCCGAAGCCCGAGGAACTCACCGGCTTCGTTCCCGAATGGACTGTGCTTCACGCCGCGGACTTCCACGCCACGCCGAGCCTGGACGGCACCAACTCCGAAGTCGTGGTCGCGATCAGCTTCGAGCAGCGGCTCGTCGTCGCCGGCGGCACGCACTATGCCGGCGAAATCAAGAAAGCGATCTTCAGCGTGCTGAACTACCTGCTGCCGCAGAAGGGCGTCTTCCCGATGCACTGCTCGGCGAACGTGGGCGCCGCCGGCGACACGGCCCTGTTCTTCGGCCTCTCCGGCACCGGAAAGACGACGCTGAGCGCGGACCCGGATCGCCGCCTCATCGGCGACGACGAACACGGTTGGAGCGAGGACGGCGTCTTCAACATCGAAGGCGGCTGCTACGCGAAGACGATCAAGCTCTCGGCCGCGGGCGAACCGCAAATCTGGAACGCGATCCGCTTCGGCTGCGTGCTCGAGAACGTGCCGCTCGACCCGATCAGCCGCAAACCGGACTTCAACAGCCAAGCGCTGACGGAGAACACGCGAGCGGCGTACCCCGTGGATTACATTCCGAACTGCGAGGTGAGCGGCGTCGGCGGGCACCCGAAGAATGTGTTCTTCCTGACGTGCGACGCGTTCGGCGTGCTGCCTCCGCTCGCCCGGCTCACCTCGCAGCAGGCACTCGAGTATTTCCTCTGTGGGTACACGGCGAAAGTGGCGGGCACGGAGGCGGGCGTGAAGGAACCGACGCCCGAGTTCAGCACCTGCTTCGCGAAGCCGTTCCTGCCGCTGCCGCCGAAGCGTTACGCCGCGATGCTGAAGGACCGGCTCGAACATCACTCCGCCCCGGTGTGGCTGGTGAACACCGGCTGGACGGGCGGGCCGTTCGGCGTCGGCCGTCGCATGGAACTGGGCCACACGCGGGCATTGTTGAAGGCGGTGCTCACCGGGGCGTTGAAAGATGTGTCGTTCGTTCCCGACTCGGTGTTCGGCCTCGCAGTGCCGACGAAGTGCGAGGGCGTGCCGGATCGCGTGCTGCAACCCCGCGACGCGTGGGCGGACAAGGCGGCCTACGACCAGCAGGCCGCCAAACTCGCGGCACTGTTCGCCGCGGAAGTGAAGAAGTACGGGTGAATCCGCGTGAAGCCCCGAATCATCGATTGTCTCTCCACATGGCGAGAACGATCGACTGCCGGAACTCCATCCGCACGGCTAGCTCAAGACATCCTTCAAGACATGTCCATGCACATCCGTGAGGCGGCGTTCGATGCCGTTGTGGTAGAACGAGAGCCGCTCGTGATCCAATCCCAAGAGATGCAGCATCGTGGCGTGCAGGTCGTAGATGGAACTCACCTGTTCAACGGCCTTGTGGCCGAACTCATCTGTTGAGCCGTAGTTGAAGCCTCGCTTCACGCCGGCGCCGGCGAGCCACACCGTGAAGCCGCTCGGGTTGTGGTCGCGGCCGCTCGCCCCCTTCTGGAACGTCGGCATCCGCCCGAACTCCGTGACCCACACCACCAGCGTGTCCTTCAACAGTCCGGTGCGTTTCAGATCGCGAAGCAGTGCTGCCAGCGGCTGATCGAGGATCGGGCCGTGCACATCGTACTGCGCCTTGATCGTCTTGTGGCCGTCCCAGTTGCCGACTCCCTCGCCCATGGCGTAGGCCCCGTTGAAGAGTTGGACGAAGCGCACGTCGCGTTCGAGGAGTCGCCGGGCGAGCAGGCAGTTCCGCGCGAAGCCGGCCTTCACCTTATTCGCGTCGCCCGTTCCGTACTCCGTGTGAACCTTCGCGTTCTCCTTGCTCAAGTCGGACACTTCGGACGCCTTCAACTGCATGCGGCCGGCGAGTTCGTGGCTCGCGATGCGGGCCGCGAGTTCGGTGTCGCCGGGCCGCTGCTTCAGGTGTTCCTCGTTGAGCATCTTGAGGAAGTCCCGCGTGTCCGCGTCCTGCTTCGCGCCGATGGACGCGGGCCGGGCGAGGTGCGGGATCGGTTTGTCCGCGTTGAACGCGGTGCCCTGGAACACGGCGGGGAGGAACGCGCTGCCCCAGTTGTTCGGGCCGACCTGCGGATTGCCGCGCGGATCGGGGATCGCGACGAACGCCGGCAGATCGCGGTTCTCACTGCCGAGGGCGTAGCTCGCCCACGCCCCCGCGCTCGGGAAGCCGTCCAGCGTGAAGCCCGTGCTCATCTGGTTTTCGGCGGGCCCGTGCGTGTTGCTCTTCGCCGTCATCGAGTGGATGAAGCACATCTCATCCGCGAGTTCGGCGAGGTTCGGCAGCAGGTCCGACACCATCTTGCCGCTCTGCCCGCGCGGCTTGAACTTCCAGATCGGCGCGACGAGGTTTCCCTGTTCGCCCTGGAACGTGACGAGTTTCCCGCCCGGAAGCGGCTGGCCATCGCGCTTCACGAGTTCGGGCTTGTAGTCGAACGTGTCCAGGTGGCTGACCGCCCCCGAACAGAAGATGACGAGGCAGCGCTTGGCCTTGGCAGCGAAGTGCGGCGGCCGCGGCGCGAGCGGCGCATCCGGCTTGATGCTCGGCCGCCACGGCTCGGCCGCCTCCGCGACCAACGACGCCAGCGCGATCGCGGAGAGGCCTGATGCGGCATCATCGAAGAACGAACGACGGTGGATCATATTTGAAACAGCCCGATGACAAATGCGGTGAAACAGACCCAGGCCGACACAAATCCGATAGCAATTCCTCGCCAACTGATCCGCGATGGCGAATAGTACAAGACGAACATGTGGGAAACAGCGGCAATCAAGCCGAATACGAGCGGAACTGGTACTTGTTTAGCGCACTGGTAGCAGCACGGGTCGGGGCACGAGGGTGTTCCCGAAGTTGCGGAGGGTTTCAGCGAAGTGGTCGATCACGGAGCGGGTGTGGCGGCGGGCGGTTTCGATCACGCTCATCAGGACACTCTGGGCCTTCGCACCGGCTGCGGTGCGGTTGCCGCCCCAGACCTTGCGATTCACCACCGCCGGACGAATCGCCTGCTCGGCTTTCCAATTGGTCGGCTCGATCTTTGGCTCGACCACGAACGCGAACCACTGCTCGAAATGATTCATCAGGTGGTTGGCGAACGTCTGATACGCCGGCACCGCACGCGGAACGCTCGCCAGTTTCCGCAGTCGGTCATCGAACACCTCGCGTTGATTCTCCAGGTGTTCGAGCGTTGCGTGGCCGCGGTGATACTCGTTGCGCAGGTGGACCGCCTCGGTGAAGAGGGCGATCACGCGTTGGGGGAAGTGGACGGCGCCGCGGGCGGCCGTCGCGAGCAGGTCGCGGGCGCGGCGGAGCACGTGGCCGACGCACTGTTGATGGATCGCCTGCTCGAACCGGTCGTAGGAGGCGAAGCCGTCGTGGGTGAGAATGCCGGACCAGTCCGCACCGATGATGCGTTCGAGGACTTCGGCACTGCGTTGTGAGTCGATGGTGTAGGCCGTGACCCGGTCACCGACCCCGACGTGGAGCCAGGCGGGTTGTCCTCCGATCCGCCACCCCGTTTCGTCCGGCACGATCATCGTCGACGCCTTGAGGTCGTCGAGGATGAGCTTGTAATCGGGTTCGAGTTTCGCCGCCATCCGCAGGCCGATCTGACACGAGGCGCCGCGGGTGAGCTTGATGCCGAAGAGCGAGTCGAAAACGATCGCGACCTTGCCGTGCGACAGCCCAAATCGCGTATGCAGTTCGGTGGCGGCGGCTTGGGCGTCGCCTCCGAGTTGGCTGGCGGCGGCGCCGAGGGCGTCCGAGGTTTGCAGCGGATGCCGGCCTTGAACGGTCTTGCCGCAGCATCGGCAGCGACCGAGGTGCACGGTGAACCGGCGGTGGATCGGCGTCCGCGGGATTTCGGTTTGGAACTGTTCGGCGGTGCCGGTTTCGACGAGCGTCTTCTCGTGACAATGCGGGCAGGCGTCGGGAAGTTTCGCCTCGTGGCGTTCGTGAATCTGGTCGGGCGGTGGCGGCGGCCGATGGCCGTGGGCGCCGTGTTGCTCGCCGGGCTTGCGGCCGGGCGTCTTGGGTTTGAACTTGGGCGGACCCTTGCGGAACGGCGCGGCCTGACGCTTCCCGGCGCGCAGGGCGTCTTCGCGCTTCCGCGTCAGATCGGCGACCCGCGCGCGGAGTGCGTCCACTTCCTTTCGGAGTGCCACGCAGCCAAGGCAAGCGGGTTCGCCCATGACCCGATGTTATCGACTCAGACGGGGCTCAGCTGCGCCAGTTTGGTGGGCGCTAAACAAGTACCGGAACTGTGAAGACCGCAATCCAACTCATCAACAAGCCGGCCGAAAAGTGTGCGATACCCGCCACGACGACGTCGTGAGACGGTGTGCGTTCGACCGCGCGAGCATGGGAGTGCATGGAGTTCAAGTTCTCGACAGTCGCGTCAGTAGCCCTTCTTTCACCTGCGGCCATTCGTCCTTCGTGATCGCAAACACCACGGAGTCGCGGATGCGGCCGCCGCGAGTAATCATGTGCGACCGCAGCACGCCTTCGCGCTTTGCTCCGAGTTTCGCGATCGCGGCCTGCGACCGCTCGTTGCGGATGTCCGTCACATACTGCACGCGGTTCCAGCCGAGCGTCTCGAACGCATGCGTCATCAGGAGCAACTTGCACTCGGGGTTCACGGTCGTGGCCCACGTGTCCGGCCGGTACCACGTCGCGCCGATCTCGACGCGCCTGTGCTCGGACACCGGATCGAGAAAGCTCGTGCTGCCGATCAACGCCTCATCCGCGATCCGTCGCACGGCCCACGGCACGCGTTTGTTCTCGCGGTGCTGGCGGATCGCCGTGTCGAACCATTCGTCGAACCCCGGCCCGCGGGCGAGGATCGTCATGTGTTCCCAGATGCGGTCGTCGTCCGCGGCGAGGCGCAGCGGTTCGCGGTGCTCCTCCGCGAGCGGTTCGAGCCGCACCTGTCGCCCGGCCAGGATCATGAGTCATGTTCCGCGAGGTATTGGGCCGGCGTCAGGATCGCGATGCCTCGGAACGGATGGAGCACGAGCAGGTCTTCGTCACCGGTGATGATGCCCGCTGCTTGACCGGCTACAGCGAGTTCAAGGTAGCGGTTATCCTCGGGATCGCGGCATTCCGTGATTCGTTCGTCCGTCTTCACCAACTTGCAGGAGAGAACGAAGCGGCGGAGAAATGCGGCTCGGTCATCCGACGTGACATATTTGTCGAACTTCTCGCGGTTGGCGGTCTTGATCACTTCCTGCAGTGAGTCCGAAGACTGCAGCACGGTGCCCTCTTGAAACAGATGCTGGATCACTTGATCCGGCACGGAGCCCGCGAAGATCATGGCGCTGATGACGACGTTTGCGTCGACGACCCAGCGGTCACTCGTCGTCATTGAGAATGCTCTCCAGGATTTCCGGAGTCATCCCGCGTTCGATCGCCTTCCGGCTGATATCGCGCATCACTTCTTGAAGCGTGCGGGTGTCTTTCATGGCGGACTGAAGCTGAAACCCGAAGATGAGTTCGAGCTTCCGCTGTTCCTCTTCATCTGCCTCGCGATAAGCTTTCGCCACGGGCGTAGGAACTTGGATCGTCAGCGGTTCGGTTGCAGTCATGGTTTCACCTCGCTCTTATCCTACCCGATCAATCCACGTACAGGAATTCGTTCGCGTTCAGCACAGCACGGCACAGCGCGGCCAAGCCGTGCTCCCCCACCAGTTTCACCGCGGCAGCTTCCTCGGCCATGCTCGGCAAGCGTTGGAACGCCAGCCGGAACACCTGTGACACCGGTCTGTCACTCGGCTTCGCACGGGCAGCGAGAAACTCCGCCTGCTGAAGGAGGAACGCGCCGTTGAGCAGGTTCAGGGACTGCAGCGGCGTGGTGGAAGCATTCCGCTTCGGGGCGATCTGGCCACCGTCCGGGCAATCGAACACGGCGAACGTGCCGTCGCCGTGCATCCGCGTCTTATGCATGTAGATCATGCGGCGGAACTCCTCCGGCCCGAAGGTTTCCTTCGGCTTGTACACGCGGACGTAGTTCCCGTTCGGCTCGAAGAGGCTGAAACCGGGGCCGCCGGGCGTGAGGTCGAGCTTGCCGGACACGAAGAGGATCGAATCGCGGATGGCTTCGGCTTCGAGCCGCCGCGGCGGGTAACGCCACAGCAATCGCGATTGCGCGTCCTTCTCCAAGCCGAGCGGCGTGGAACGGGAGGATTGCTTGTAAGTGTCGCTGGTGACGATCAACTTGTGGATGCGCTTCAAGGACCACTTGTTGGCCGTCAGTTCCGCCGCCAGCCAATCGAGCAACTCCGGGTGGCTCGGTTTACCGCCGTTCTTGCCGAAGTCGCTTGGCGTATCCACGAGGCCCGTGCCGAAGTGCCCCTGCCAGAGTCGGTTCACGATCACGCGGGCGGTCAGCGGGTTGTTCGCATCCGTGATCCACTTTGCGAGCGCGAGTCGGCGTTCGGAGTCGGTCGCAGTCGCGGGGATGTCCAACTTCGAGCCGAGTGCCGTCAGCGTGCCGGGGCCGACCGGCTCGCGCGGTTGCATCGCGTCGCCGCGGTGCATGCGGAATGTCGGCTCCGGCGACGCGAACGTTCCCGCGTACACCATGCCGCTGCGTTCCAGTTTCGCGAGGCTGGCCTGAAGCTCGGCTCGTCGGCCCTGCAACTTCGCCTGGTCCGCGGAGGGGGAAACCAACGACGAACCGATCGCCGCGCGGTCGTCCGAACTCGACACCGTGATCCACTCGAAACCCGGCGTCCACACGTCGATGCGGTAGCGGGTCGGCGTGCGGTCCGTGAAGGCCCCTTCGCGATCGCGGCCCCACTGGATGCGGTCGAACTCGACGGGTTGCTTCCACTCGAGTTCCACCCAGCCGCGGCCTGATTCGTTCGAGATCCAACTGCGGCTGTTCCCGAACTTGCCGTCGTGGATGTGTTCCAGCTTGTGAATCATGGCGCCGGGATAGTCGCCGGAGGAACGCGGCTTCGCCCCCGCCGTGTCGATGCGGCGGGAACCGGCGAACACCTCGATTTCGTCGAGGCACGGCTCGCCTTGGTTCGTCGCGAGGATCACGAATCGCACCGCGAGCGCTTTCACCGATGCGAAGGGGTCCACGTTCATCCGCGAGTTGATCGGCATCCGCCGCGGTGTCTTCGCCTTCGGATCGGCCAGCGGCTCGAGTGCCGCGAGTGCCGCGTCCGCTTTTGCGAGTTCCGCCGCGAGCTTCTCCCGCTCGGCTTTTTTGTCGTCGTTTTTCCACGCCCGTTCGCCGTGCCGCACGCCGGCGAACACCGCCTTGAGCCGGTAATAATCGACTTGCGAAACCGGATCGAACTTGTGGTTGTGGCAGCGGGCGCAGCCCACCGTGAGGCCGAGGAACGCGGATCCGGTGGTGCCGAGGATGTCGTGCAGTTCGTCCGCCCGCTGGTTCGCGGTGAGGCCGGGGTCCGGGCTCTTCACTTGGTCCCACGGGCCGCCCACGAGGAAGCCGGTGGCCGCCTCCGCGCCGAGCGAATCGCCCGCGATCTGCTCCTTCACGAAGCGGTCGTACGGCTTGTCGTCGTTGAGCGATTGAATCACCCAGTCGCGGTACGGCCACGCGTTGGGCCGCTCGTGGTTCATCTCGAAGCCGTGGCTCTCGGCGAAGCGGACGACATCGAGCCAGTGCCGCGCCCACCGCTCACCGAACTGCGGCGACGCGAGATATCTGTCCACCAGTTTCTCGTACGCATCCGCCGATGGATCCTTTTCGAACGCTTCAACTTCTTCGGGTGTCGGCGGCAACCCGAGCAAGTCGAACTTGAGCCGGCGGATGAGCGTGCGCCGATCGGCCTCCGGGTTCGGCTTCAGATCCGCCGCACCGAGCTTCGCCCGAATGAACGCATCGATCGGGTTCTTCGTGGTGCCGGGAACCGCGGGTCGCACCACCGGCTTGAAGGACCAATGTTCGTCCGCGATCGCGACGGCGGCGTCGGGCCACGGAGCCCCCTGTTCGATCCACGCCTTCAGCGTCGCGATCTCGGCGGCGGAGAGGCCCATACCCTTCGGCGGCATCCGCTCGGATTCCTCCTTGGAGGTGATGCGGTGCAGCAGCGGGCTGTCGCCGGGCTTCTTCGGCACGATGACCGGGCCGGAGTCGCCGCCGGCGAGTGCGTCCTTCTTGAGGTCGAGCCGCAGCCCGCCCTTCTGGTTCTTCTCGCCGTGGCAGGAGGAGCAGTGCTTGGCGAAGATCGGCCGCACGTCGCGGTCGAAGTCCGCGGCTGCAGCCGGAAACGCGAGGAAGACCGCGGCAAACGGGGAGAGCAGGCGGAGCATCAACCGACCTCACAGCATCAATGGTCGGTATTCATCTTACCGCCGCCGTGCGAGAAACCGGAACTACTTCTTGTCCACACGGCCGGCGGCACCCGGCGGCGAGAACGACTCGAACACGTCGCCGATGACGCGGTCGGCGAGTTTCAGCGATTCTGCGATGAGAATCTCTTCCGCTTCCGGGCCGGATTGCGAGTTGTTCGGCTCGTAGCCGCCTTCCTTGAACGACTTCGCCGTGCAGATGTAGCCGATGTCGCCGTTCGCGTAGCCGACCACGATCGGAATCGCGCGGTCCGCGATCGCCTTCTCCAGACGGAAGCCGTACTCCACGAACGGCTCGCCCGGCAGCGTGAGGAACAGGTACGGCCCCACCTTCATCGCCTGCAACTCGCATGTCACGGTCTCGCCCTTCTTGCTGCTCGGCAGCGTGACCATCTTGCTGGCGCAGCGGATCGGGTACACCTTGGGCCGTTTCGCGAACTCCTCACGCACGAAGGAGCGGTCCGCGGCTTTGATCGCGGCGCAGCCGAGGTCGCGGCCGGCCCAGCGGATGTCGGCTTCGTCGCCGCAGCGGTACGGGTGGCCGGGCAGGTTCGGGCGGATATCGCCGGCGCATCCTTGTAGGAAGAGCGCGGTGGTGCCGGGGCCGTACACCTTCTCGACCAGCAACTTCGCTTCGCCGGGGAAGTCCGCCGTCATCTTCGGGTAGCCGTTCGGGAACGGCGTGGTCCACTTGTCGCCCCATGTGAACACGCACGGGTGGCAGGCGGCGTGCATCATCACCGCGACCGGATCGTCCGATTTGCCGTCGTCGAAGCGGAGCACTTTGGCGCGGTGGTCGCACGGGCCGTCCGGATTGAGCCGCACCACGGCCCGGCCTTCGATCACCTTGCGGCGTTGGATGTTGAAATCAATGCGGCCTTCGCCGTAGCCGACGCTCACGGGCTTCATGGACTTGGCGGCCGCGGCGGTGGCCGTGCCGAGATCCTTGGCGGCCTTGCGATTCCACTCGGGGTTCGCGGCCCAACCCGGCCCCGAGTGGTTGTGCGACACGGCGATCATGATGTTGGCGGCCGGCGTTTCGGTCGCGGACCCGACCGACTCGCGCAGCGCGGCCGCCATCTCGTTCGGGCAGTTCACCAGATCCAACGTGACAATCGCGGCGCGTGTCTTGCCGTCGTCGAGGAGCAACGTCACGGCGTGCAGCCGGTCGCGGACGCCATCGACTTCGCGAACATGCCCGACGACCTTGGTGCCCGCCGGCGGCGTGATGTCCACCTTCGCGACGCCGATGCGCAGGTTGGATTCATCCGCGGCCTGGAGAAGTGGTGCGGTGAATGCGACGAGACAGATGGCGAAGCGATGCATGGGGTAAACTCACGGGTAAGCGGACTCAAACATTGTAAGGCATCACCCGTGCGGAGTTGTGTCGGGCTGTAGCTGTACCAACAGTGGCGGGTCCGATTCATCCTCAGGTTGCGGAGGACGCGGCGGGAGCGTGATGTAGACTTCACCAGATTCGCGTTGCCGTCGCCGAGTTTCCTCGGCGATACGGTGGATGTCGTAGCCGGCCTCCGCAGACAGCTTGTCGCGGATGGCTTTGATCACGTCAGTCGGCGATGGTTCCATTCTTCGACTCCACAAGGCCATTCTCCACAAGAGCGTCACGCCAGATCACGTCTTGGTTCGCAGCGAAGTAGCGATATAGGATCTCTCGCACCTCGTCGCGGTCCACATCATCGGCATCGACGAAGTTCAACAGTGCGCGAGATTCGTCTACGGCCATTCTCGACGCGTATCTTTCAGTCGTGCAGCAGCCGTACCCGTCAAACGAGATTCGCACCAAGTACACCTCTCCATCCCAGTTGACATCGAAGTCGGCAAAGACGCAGGCATCCTGAAGGCACAGCGAAAAGCGACACGGCCTAGTCGGCGTGTCCCAGACATGCTTCGCGATGTTCATAGGTACCCGCCTGTTCTACCAGTCCAAAGTAAGTGTGTGGCAATGTGGCAGTCTGGCAGCCTGACCCTTTCTCCGGGTTGCTATCCGGTTTACACTGACCTTCCCCACCGGAGCCACTCCATGCTTCGCCGCCTTCTTCCAATTCTCGCCGCATTCTTCTTCCCCACTCTCGCCGTCGCGGACGGCCTCAAGCCGGACGACGCCGCGAAGAAGATGAAGCTGCCGCCGGGGTTCAGCGTGCGGGCCGTGGCCAGCGAGCCGATGATCCGGCAGCCGACGAGCATCTCGTTCGACGACCGCGGTCGCATGTGGGTGCTGCAATACCTCCAATACCCGAACTACGCGGGTTTGAAGCCCGTCAAGCAGGACCAGTACCTGCGCACGATCTGGGACAAATTCCCCGAGCCGCCGCCGAAGGGGCCGAAAGGGCTCGACCGCATCACGATCTGTTATGAGCCCGACGCGAACGGCGTGTTCACGAAGAGCAAGGATTTCGTGACCGGGCTGAACATCGCCAGCGGGTTCTGCATCGGGCACGGCGGCGTGTACGTCGTGCAGCCGCCGTACCTCCTCTTCTACCCGGACAAGAACCAGGACGACGTGCCGGACGGCGACCCCGAAGTGCTTCTCAGCGGCTTCGGCATGGACGACACGCACTCGCTTGCCAACTCGCTCCAGTGGGGGCCGGACGGCTGGCTCTACGGCGCGGCCGGCAGTACCAGCACCTGCAAGATCGCCAACCCCGCCAACCCGAAAGACGTGATCGAGTTTCAACAGGGGCTGTGGCGGTACCACCCGAAGACGAAGCGTTTCGAACTCTTCTCCGAGGGCGGCGGCAACACCTACGGGCTGGACTTCGACAAGAACGGGCAGGCGATCGCGGGCACGAACTACGGCGGGTTCGCGATGCTCCACCAGATGCAGGGTGCGTACTACGTGAAGGGATTCTCGAAGCACGGCCCGCTGCACAACCCGCACACCTACGGTTACTTCGACCACGTGCCGTACACGAACTTCAAAGGCGGACACGTCACGTGCGGCGGCATCGTGTACCAGGCGGACGCGTACCCACCGGAGTACCGCAACCAGTACATCGCGGCCAACGTACTCTCGAACGACATCTATTGGCACAAGATGGAGCGGGCCGGTTCGTCGTTCAAGGCCACGCACGGCGGCGAACTCATCGTCTCGAACGACCCGTGGTTCCGCCCCATCGATTGCTTCCAGGGGCCGGACGGCTCCGTATACATCGTGGACTTCTACGATCCGCGCGCGGCTCACTTGGACCCCGTGGACAACTGGGACAAGACGAATGGCCGCGTGTACAAGCTCGAATACAAGGGCACGCCGAAGCTCGACTCCTTCGACCTCCGCAAGAAGACGAGTGCGGAACTGGTCGAACTGCTGAAGCATCCCAACAAGTGGTGGCGGAACGAAGCGCGGCGGTTGCTCGCCGAACGGCAGGACAAGAGCGTTCACCCGAAGCTGCGGCAGATGGTGCTCTCCGAGAAGGGCGATCTCGCGCTCGAAGCACTGTGGACGCTGTATGTGTCCGGCGGATGGTCCGATCGCGACTTCGACCAGATCGGCGAGCATGAGAACGAGCACGTCCGGGCGTGGGCCGTACGCTACCTCGGCGATGAAGAGCAAACCGTGTCCGGGTTCATCTTCCCGCAATTGGAAGAGATGGCCCGCAGTGAAAAGAGCCCGGTCGTGGCCGCGCAGATCGCATGCACTGCAAAGAAATTGCCGCCCGAACAGGGCTACGAACTCGTCTCGGCACTCTTGGAGAACAGGTTGCTCGAATCGGACCCGCAACTGCCGCTGCTCGTGTGGTGGGCGATGGAATCCGCGAACACGCGGGACAAGTCCGGCACGGTGCGGTTCACCTTCCCGAACCCGGCGATGGCGGACTTCTTCAACGAACGCGTGGCCCGGCGGCTCATGGCCGGCGACATCAACGGCTACGAACGTATCGGCACGCTCTTCGCCCTGGTCGTCAGTGCCCGGTCGAAGATGGAGCCGGTCCTCCGCGGCATGAACACCGCCCTGCAAACGAAGCCGCTCGACGCGGTGCCGGAGGGCATCCGCGCGCAACTCGAAGGGATGTTCAAGGAGAAGCCGAAGGACTTCCTCGTGCTGGAAGCGATGGCGCGGATGAACCATGCGGGTGTTCGCACGCACCTCTTGGCCCTGGCCCGCGACGCCAAGGAACCCGACGCCGTCCGCTTGAAGGCGATCGATCTGCTGAAACAGGTCCGCGATCAAAACGCGAAGGAAGCGTTTCTCACGCAGTTGGAAGCGGAGAAGAGTGATGCTGTGAAGATCGGCTTGCTCGGCGGGCTGGAGGCGTTCGATGAACCGGCCATCGGCGCGAGGCTGCTGGCGGCGTATTCCTCGTACTCGCCCGCGGTGAAGAAGCGGGCCGTGCAAACGCTGCTCGCCCGCCCGGCGTGGGCCCTCGCGCTGCTCCAAAAATTCGACAAGGGTACGTTCCCCAAAGCGGACTTCACCATCGAGCACGCCAAGGTCGCGGTGAAGCTCGAGGACAAGGCCGTCACCGCGGCCGTGGAAAAGCACTTCGGCAAGCTCGCCCCCGCGACCGCCGGCGAGAAGCAGGCCCGCATCACGTGGCTGAACGCCCAACTCAGCCGCGAGAAGCCCGGCGACATCGTGAAGGGCAAGGCCCTCTTCACGAAGCACTGTGCCGCGTGCCACCAACTGCACGGTGAAGGCGGCAAGGTCGGCCCGGACCTGACCACCGCGGATCGCAAGAGCCGCGGTTACCTGCTCGCCAACATCGTGGACCCGAGCGGCTACATCCGCCCGGAATACGTCGTGCAGAACGTGACGACCGTGGACGACCGCAAGCTCTCCGGCATCGCGACCGAGGCCGGCGGCATGATCACGCTCACGAACATCGTGAACGACAAACCCGAAACGAAGACGCTGGCCAAGGCCGACATCGAAACGATGGTGCCCTCGTCGGTGTCGCTCATGCCGGAGAAACTGCTCGACACGCTGAGCTATGCCGAGATCGCGGACCTGTTCGCGTATCTCGGAAGTGATGCCGCCCCGAACAAGACACCGGGGTCTCCCGCCCCCGGCTCGGACGCGACCAAGAAACTCAAGGTGCTGCTCATTTCGGGCTCCTTCGAGTACAAGTCCGCGGAGTCGCTGGAAGGGTTCCAGAAGTTCCTCGAAGCGAACTACCCGGTCGAATGCCTGCGCGCATTTGCCAAGAACGACAAGGACAAGGACTTCCCCGGCCTCGAACAACTCGACAAATGCGATGTGGCGATCTTCTTCACCCGCCGCCTGCAGTCCGACGGCGACGCACTCGCGCTGGTGAAGAAGTACGTCGAATCGAAGAAGCCGATCGTCGGCATCCGCACCGCGAGCCACGGCTTCCAGAACTGGCTGGAGTTCGACAAGCTCGTGCTCGGAGGCGACTACAAGGGCCACTTCGGCCAGAACATCGAGTGCGACATCAGCATCGAACCCAAGGCCAAGGACCACCCCGTGCTCAAGGGCGTGTCCCCCTTCAAGACGAAGGGCGGTCTTTACAAGAACCCGATGGTGTCCGACGACGTGACGGTGCTGCTCCGCGGCAAGATTCCGGAAGGCAGCGAGCCTGTGGCGTGGGTGCGGGAGAAGGACGGCCGCCGCGTGTTCTACACCTCGCTCGGCACGCAGGACGACTTCCAGGATCCGAACTTCCAACGTCTCGTGGTGAACGGATTGGTTTGGGCCACGAAGACCGAATGGAAGAAATGAGCAGTACGACTCGGAAATGAAGATGGCACCGCTCTCGCGGTGCCATGAAGCAGACCGGTCTCGGCCGGCACATCAATCGCCGCGGAGCTTCAAGTTCAGCTGCGTGAGCTTCTCGCGCACTTCGGTGAGCGAGGTCATGCCGAAGTTCTTCGCCTCGAGCAGTTCGTCCGCGGTCCGCTGGCACAGTTCGCCCAGCGAACTGATGGCGAGGCGGTTCATGCACTTGCGGGCGCGAACCGAAAGGTTCAGGTCGCTCACCGGGCGGTTCAGCGTCGCCTGTTCCTCGGGGCTGAGGTTCTGCTGCGGGCGGTAGCGGAACTCGTACTGCTGGCCCTGTTCCATCGATTGCCCGATCCGCAACTGCTTCGCGTTCATGATCGCGCGAATCTCTTCGAGCGAAGTCTCGCCGAAGTTCTTGCTCGCGAGCAGTTGCGGTTCCGTCACGCGGGTGAGGTCGCCGAGCGTGCGGATGTTCATCCGCTTGAGGCAATTGCGGCTGCGCACCGAAAGTTCGAAGTCCGTGATGGGGATTTCCATCACGAGCCGGTTCTGCGAGCTCATCTGCTCGTCTTCGGGGCTGTAGTACATCGAGAGCGAGGCTTCCGCGTCCTTCACGAACAGTTTGGCGCGTTCGTCGGTCGCGTCGGCCTTGGCGAGGCGGCGGTAGCACTCGGTGGCCTTGTCGTACTGCTCGTTGTCCTCGTAGAGGACGCCGAGGTTGTAGAGCACGCCCTTGCCGATCGGCGGGTATTTGAGGCAGCGTTCGTAGAAGCCGATGGCCTCGTGGTCGTTGCCTTGGAGATCGTTGAGGAAGCCGAGGCGGAAGAGGGCGCCGGCGTGGCGCGGCTCCAGTTCCACCGACCGCTCGTAGTGCTTGGCGGCGCGGGCCACGTCGCCCTCGGCCTCGGCGATGCCGCCTTCCTGGTAGTAGAACTCGGCGTTGTGCGCGGCCGCGTCCTTGAGTTTCAACAGCAGCGCCTTGGCTTCGCTGAGTTGTCCCTGCAGGCGATGGACGCCGGCTCGTTGCAGTTGCACCTGCTGGGCGGCGTACCCGGACTTCTCCGCCTTCTCGAACGACGCCATCGCCTCCTTGAACTCGTGGCGATTCACGTGTGCCTGCCCGAGGTAGAACGCGGCGAGCGGCCCTTCGGACTTCTCGAGGTTCTCCACGGCCGAGTTCATGTGGCCGAGGAAGTAGTGGGCGATGCCCAGTTTGAGGTGGATCTTCTTCTGCTGGGGTGCGGCGGCGACTGCGAGCCGCTTGTTGAGGATGTCCAGGATTTCGCGGAGGTTGCGGACTTGGGGGCCGCCTTGGGCGAGCCCTTCGCGGAGCTTGGAGACCATGCCGCCTTCGAAGTCTTCACGCTCGACGAGCAACGCGCGCAGATCGATCATCGGTTCCGTCACGGGGTGAACCTCGAACAGTTGGCCGGGCCTTGCCGCGCGTCGGCCGAGCGCGCGAGATCCGGCGGCTCCAAAGATGCAGGGCCGAACAGGCACTATATCGAATAGAGCGGCGAACTGGCAAGTCCGGGCCGCGCGGCGGTCACTTCTCCAACTTCTCCCGTTTGCCTTCGATGTCGAACTCCTGCTTCTTGCCGCCGAAGTCCGAAGCACCCTTGCCCTTCAGCTTGTCGCCGTCCACAGTGAACGTGTAATCGATGGGGATCTTGTTGCCCATGAACTCTCGCACGGCCGAGAAGCTCAGCGTTCCGTCCTTCCACTTCACATCCTTGAGCTTCGCCTCCTTCTGATCCGGCCAACTCATGTTGCCGGCGAGGGCGTCGCCATCCTTCTTGATGGTCAGCGCGGCGGTCCGCTTCTGGTCGCCGATCTTGTACTCGCACTTCCACGTTCCGACCGGGTTCGCCTTGTCCTCCGCCGCGATCGCGACGGATCCGAGCGTGAGCATCGCCGCGAGAATCGTCTTCATGGTGTTCTCCAGAATGGATGCGGGCCAACGAGGCGATTCTAGGAAGGAGCGTTGGTTGTTGCCGATGGTCAGGAAAGCGACGACACCCTGCCGGTCCGCAGGCATCTGTGACCCTCTCCCCGTCGGGGAGAGGGTGGTTCGCGAACGGCGAATGCCGTTCGCGAACCAGGTGAGACGTTTGACATGACCGGTGCGACGTCGAGCCGCACCGTCACCCGCCGATGCCGATGCATTCGCATCGGCACGGCGACCTCCAACGGGGAGAGGCGGGGCAAATGGCCCTCCGAGGATCTCATTGGAACCGGATTGTCAGTCACAAGCCGGGCGTGTCGCGACAGAACCTCGGAACTCAGCAATGGAAGATGAAACACTTCGGCAGAAGCTTCCGCAGCGCCTCCACGGCGGCGTCCGTCACTTTCGTTTCGCAGAGCGTGAGCGAAGTCAATGTCTTCAACTTGGATATCTCTTTGAGTCCCGCGTCGTCCACGTCCGTCTTCGACAGGTCGATTCCGAAGCTCGACTCGGGAACCGGCAACTTCGGAACGACGCCGTCCTTCCACTTGGCGAAGCGGAACGCGGGGATCGCGCCGGCCTCGGGCTTCTCGATGAACTTCAGCAACCCGGATTCATCCACCTTCATCCAGCCCGCGACGGCACCGGCATCCTTCCACGCCCGGACCACCTTTTCGGGCAGAGGCTTGGGAAGGTCCTTGTCGTCCGGTCGCGCCGCGAACGCGAGCGGGGCGGCAAGCAGCAGAAGCACGAATGCACGCATCTCCGGCCTCCAAGAAGCGACCGGGCCGTTATACCAATGACACCGATGAGTGAACCATTGGACATCGAAGAGCCGGGCGCGTTCCGCCGGTATCTTGCCCGCTCGGGCCTGATCGCCGCAGGTGAGCCGTGCACGATGACGGCCTTGCCCGGCGGCGTCTCCAGCCGCACCGTGCTGGTTCAACTTGCGGACGGCCGCGGGTTCGTGTTCAAGCAGGCGCTCGCGAAGTTGCGGGTGGCCGTCGATTGGTTCAGCGATCCGGTGCGGGTCCACCGCGAGGCTCAGGGATTGCGCACGCTTGGCGAACTCGCACCGCCCGGCACCGTGCCGGCCGCGGTTCATGAGGACTTCGACGAGCACGTCGTGGGCATGGAAGCAGTCCGGCCGCCGCATGCGAATTGGAAATCGCTGCTGCTCGCGGGGCGGCTCGAATCCGATCACGTCCGCCAATTCGGCCGCTGGCTCGGCACCGTGCACCGCGAATCGTGGCGGCGGCGGGACGAACTGAGAAGCAGCTTCGACGACCGCTCGTTCTTCGAATCGCTCCGCATCGAACCGTACTACCAGTACGCCGCGAGCCAGGTGCCGCAGGCGGCGGGCTTCCTCACGCACCTGATCGCGTCCACCCGTTCGCGCCGCCTCGCACTGGTCCATGGCGACTTCAGCCCGAAGAACGTGCTCGTCCACGACGGCCGGCTCGTGCTGCTTGATTTTGAAGTGATCCACTGGGGCGATCCCGCGTTCGATCTCGGCTTCGGCCTCACGCACCTGCTCAGCAAGGCGCGCCATGTCCGGCCGCTTCGCGCCGAGTTCGGCCAAGCCGCGTCCGAATTCTTCGGCACGTATCGGAGCGAGTTGGAATGTGTGCCTTGGGCGGCGGATGTGGAAGCCCATGCGGTGCGGCACGCGCTCGGGTGCATGCTGGCCCGCGTCGCCGGCCGCTCCCCGCTCGAGTATCTCGATGCGGATGCGAGGCAGAAACAGCGGGACGCGGTGGTGCTCCTGATGAAGCAACCGCCGGATCGCGTGAGCGATTTGGCCGCAGCGGTTCTCGCGGGCTTGGAGGCGGAATGAAGATCACGGCGCGGGAAATTCTGGACAGCCGCGGGCGGCCGACACTGTCCGCGACATGCGAGTTGGACGTCGGCTCGGTCGGCGTCGCCTCGGTTCCCTCCGGTGCGTCCACAGGCACGGCCGAGGCGATGGAACTCCGGGACGGCGACCCGAGGCGATACGCCGGCCTCGGGTGCCGCCGGGCCGTGGCGAACGTGAACGGCCCGATCGCCGACTCGCTGCGCGGGCGCACCTTCACCCGCCATGCGGAACTCGACGCGGCGTTGATCGCCTTGGACGGTACGGCGAACAAGTCGCGGCTCGGGGCGAACGCGATTCTCGCCGTGTCGCTGGCGTTCGCCCGCGCGCAGGCCATGAGCCGACGCGTGCCGCTGTACCGCCATCTCTCGGATGAGTTTGATCTGCCGCTGCGAACGCTGCCGCGGCTCACGATCAACCTCTTCAGCGGCGGGAAGCACGCCGGCGGGCAAGTGTGCATCCAAGACGTGCTGCTCGTGCCGCTTGCGAAGACGATCGACGACGGGCTCGCCGCCGTGTTCGCCGTGTACCAGGCGGCCGCGGCCCTCACCCGCAAGAAGTATTCCGCCCGCGCCCTCACCGCCGATGAAGGCGGCCTCGCGCCGAACTTCCCGACCACTGAAGCGATGCTGGCGGATGCCGTGGAGTCGATCGCTGCGGCGGGATTCGTGCCCGGCCGCGATGTCGCGCTGGCCGTGGATGTCGCGTCCACGCACTTCTTCGAGAGCGGCCGCTACCAACTCGATGGCGAGGCACTCGCCTCCGACGCGATGATCGGCGTGCTTGCGGAGTGGTGCCGCAAGTACCCGATCGTGAGCCTCGAGGACGGGCTTGCGGAAGACGACTGGGATCACTGGCCGAAATTGCGGGCGGCACTGGGCGCCGGTGTCACCGTGGTGGGCGACGATTTCCTGTGCACGAATCCGGAGCGGGTTCGCCGTGCGGCCGCGGCCGGCGCCGCCAGCGGGCTGCTGCTCAAGGTGAACCAGATCGGCACGCTGAGCGAGGCGGCCGAATCGTACCGGCTCGCACGGGCCGCGGGGTGGCAGGTCACCATCAGCGCCCGCAGCGGCGAAACCGAGGACGACTGGCTCGCGGACCTCGCCGTCGGCTGGGCAGGTGATCAGATCAAGGTGGGCTCGGTAACGCACTCGGAGCGGCTCGCCAAGTACAACCGGCTGCTGGCGATCGAAACCGAATCCGGGCTGCCCGTGGTCGATTGGCCGCGATAGCCCGGCAACAGGCTCTTTCGCACGCAACCGCGGCACACCCGCACGCCGTTCGCCCGCCACTTCGCCGCGTCGCCGTCCGCGATGTTGTGCCCGTGCACGATCACCCGCGGGCGGTCCCACTCGGGGCGGTTCAGGAACGCTTCCACCGTGATGCCGGGCGGCAAGCGGTCCATGTCCAGCAGCACGACTTCCGGGCTCTCCGCGGCGGGTTGAACCCGCGGGAACGCCGTGCGGAGGTTCAGCTTCTTCGCCCAGCGGCTCACCAGAAAGCGATTTACTTCATCCATCGTGTAGTACGCGAGGGTCATGGCCGTTTCTCCCGATTCGAGTGTGGTGGGTTGCCGTTCTGAAAGGCCATCCGCAACCGTCGCTGCCACCCCTCACGAAATCGGGAAAATCTCGAAGTGCCGTCGCGGCCTGTACCGCTGCTTGATTCGGACGCCGCCGCCGATTAACATCCAGATACGCGAACACATCCGCCCCAAGGGTCGCTCGATGGCTTCCGACGCGGCGTTGGCCCACGAGTTCTTTCAGGTGAAACGGCACGGCGAGATCGCCGTGATTGTTCCGTCGCCGCAGGTCGAGCACCTTCCGGACACGCTCTTGGAGCCGGCCGCGCAGATGGTGCTGTCGCCGCTCCGCGAGGATCCGCCGAGCCAGATCATCATCGATCTCTCGGAAGTGAAGTTCTTCGGCTCCGCGTTCATCACGTTCCTGCTGCGCTGCCACAACCTCCTGCACGAACGCGGCAGCGACCTCGTGCTCGCGGGCGTGAACCCCAACATCCGCGAATTGCTGCGGATCACGAACTTGGACAACCACTGGGCGCTGTACGACTCCGCAAGCGAAGCCATCCAAACGCTCGGCGGCGTCAACTGAACCCGGCTTGATTCCGCCGCGGCGGGCGTGTTACCTCGGTGCATGTCCGCGAGCCGGCCCGCACTGTCGCTGATCGTTCCGACGCGTGGCCGGCCTGCGCTTCTTACACGCTTCCTGAAGAGTCTTGCCGCCACCGCTCGCGCCCCGCAGCAGTTCGAAGTCATCCTCGTCGTCGATTCCGATGATGCTCCGCCGACGGTGCCGCCGTTGCCGTTTCAAGTGCGGGTTGAAACCGGACCGCCCGGCCGCACGATGGGCGAACTGAACAATGCGGGCTTCGCCGCGTCGTGCGGCGACTTCATCATGCTGCTGAACGACGACGTGATCGTGCGGACCCGCGGCTGGGATCGCACGGTGCTCCGCCAATTCCGCCGCTTCCCGGATCGCCTTATGCTCGTTCATGTGAACGACACGCTGATACGCGACCACCTGTGCACGTTTCCGATCCTGTCCCGTGAATACCTCGACCTCATCGGCTCGTTCTGCCCCGCGGAGTACGAACGCTACCGCATCGACGATCACCTGCAGGATCCGTTCGACATGCTCGCCGCGGTCGGTGTTCGCCGCACGGTGTGGCTGCCGGATGTGGTGTTCGAGCACTGCAATTCCGTGAACCACCCCGAGGCCGGAGCCGTCTACGAATCGGACCCGGCGATCTTGGCGCGGGACGCGCCGCGGTTCGACGCGATGCTGCCCGTGCGGAAGGCCCAAGCGATTCGCGTGCTGGAACGCATCGCCCCGGAGAAGGTTGCGCTCATCGAGCCGATCCACGATTCGTTCGCGCTGCGAACCACCGGCCGGCAGATCACCGTGCGGCCCCTGCGGGCGCGAATCGCGGATGCGGTTCAGCGTGCGATCGCGTGCCACCGTCGCGGCGGGTTTGTCGGTCTCTTCCGCGCCGCGACTCGACGATTGGCGTGATCATGCACGAACTCTTCGAACACACGGCGGACCTCGGCTTGCGGGCGAAGGCCGCCACGGTCGCCGGCGCGTTCCAGGACATCGCCGCGTGCCTGCTCGCCGCACTGGTGGAAGACCCGGATGCGGTGCGGCCCGATGTCGAGGAGCGAATCGCGATCCAAGGCGCGGATCGCGAGTACTTGCTCTTCGATTGGCTGAACGCCCTGCTCCGACGCTTCGAAGAGGACCGCATGCTCTTCTCGCGATTCGACGTGATCGTGCGCGAGAACGGCCTCGATGCCGCGATCCGGGGCGAAGCGTACGACCCGGACCGCCACGCCCTTTCGCACGAAGTGAAGGCCGTGACATATCACGAACTCAAGCTCGTTCCTGATGGCGACGGCTGGCTGGCGGAAGCGATCGTGGACATCTGATAAGACACTGGAATGACGCCGCTCGGCCTCGCGTGGAACAACCTGGTTCACAAGCGGACGCGCACGGCCGTGGCCTCCGCCGGCGTCGCGTTCGCGGTCGCCCTCATCTTCATGGAACTCGGCATGTACGGCGGCGTGGAACGCACCGCCACCATGCTCTTCGACGGGCTCAAGTTCGATCTCATCATCGCATCCACGGAGTACGGCGACGTGGGGCGGCCGGGCGACGTGCCGCGATCGCGACTGGCCCAAGCCCGTGCCGCGGACGGCGTCGTCGAGGTGTTGCCGGTTACGATCGGCACCGCCACATGGCAGAAGCCGGCGCATGATTCGCTGCTCGGCCGCGTGCCCCCCGCCGGTGTCGGCAGCATCGGCATCCTGGGCGTTCCGCCGGACCGCCTTGCGGACGTGTTCGCCGTGGATCGCGGTCGCGTGTTCGCCTCACCCGAAGAAGCGCGTCGCCTCGGTGAACGGCTCGCCCGCCGCGGAACCTTGCTCTTCGATTCCCGCTCCAAGCCCGAATTCGGCTCGCTGGAGGATGTGATCGGCTTGCCCGAGAACGGGACGCCGAACGCGGACCCGGAACATCCCGAAGTGCGGAACGCGGTGCGGCTCAACGACCGCCGCGCGAATGTGGTGGGTGGCTTCACCCTCGGCAGCGGGTTCAGTTGGAACGGCATGCTCATGAGTAGCGAGGAGACGCTTGCGGACTACTCGCACGGCTCGCGCGATCGTGTCACGTTCGGGCTCGTGACGCTCCAGCCGGGCGCGGATGCGAACGAGGTCAAGCGGCAGTTGAACGCCCTGCTGCCGTCCGATTCGCGGGCGTACTCGCGGGAGGAGATCGGCGGGCACGAACGCCGCTACTGGATGCAACTCACGAGCGTGGGGCAGTTTCTCGGCGTCGCGGTGGTGCTGGCGGTGGTGGTCGGGGCGATCTTCGTGTACCAGATGATGGCGGCGGACATCCGCGGGATGATGCCCGAGTACGCCACGGTGAAAGCCTTGGGGTATCGCCCGTTCTACCTCACGTCGATCGTGTTGTGGCAGGCGCTGCTCTTGGCCGTGCTCGGCTTCCTGCCCGGCTTCGCGGCGTCGTTCGGGATGTATCACGTCACGCGCACCGTCGGCGGCATCCCGACGGAGATGACGGCCGAACGCGCCGTCTTGGTACTGGTGATGACGTGCGCGATGTGCTTGGCGTCCGGCCTGCTCGCGGTGCGGAAGGTTCACGCGGCGGAGCCGGCGGAGCTGTTTTAGTCCTCAGACCACTCATCATTTTCCATCGCAGCCTGTCGCACCTCCACGTATTGTGGATCGTTGATTTTGAGCACTGCGACGGTCGCCCGACCGGTACGGGTGCGTCCCGCCAAGAGGGGCCCGAACCACTCGAAGTGACGTTTCCATGATTGCCGGCGGGGATTGAACAGCAGGGCGACTTGATCGGTCAAGGGATCCACACCCGAGAGATTGGTTCCCTTGTGAAGATTGCAGCGTTGGCAACTCCACGCCAGGTTCTCGGGATCGTCCTTGCCACCGTGCTGCTTGGCGACGATGTGTTCCAAACGGAATGCGGCATATCGAGCAAGCCCTTCCGGCATGTGGCAATACTCGCAGCGGCCTGCCGCACGATTTCGCACCCGCTCCCGCAGCGACTTCGCCATCAGGACTTCGCGCCATTCTTCAAGAATGCTCGAGCTTGGATTTGAAGGATGGTGATGAAGTCGATGGTGCGGACGTAGCTCTCGTACTCCCGGCGCTCGGCTTCGGTCAACTTCCCCTCATTGCACTTCCGGGCCAAGCGATCAAGACGGGCCTGCGACTTCGCATCGATCCGGTATTCCACGAGACCGCGAGCGGTCTCCGGTGTGAGTATGCGACCGATGGGTGCGAGCAATCGGCTCAACACGGGTGTGTCGGATGCGATCATGTATTGATTCTATCACGGCAATGTCCGCGGATCGACGTCGTGGGCGATGCAGGCCACGCAGTCGCCTTGGCCCACGATCGAGGGCGCCCGCGTGGCCACGAGCACGCCGTCGCTCATGGCGACGACCAGCGCCGGTTCGCGCTGCGGGTTCTCGATGAAGTGGATCGCGCCGACCGGTTGCCCCGCCTTCACGTCCTCGCCGAGCGGCACCATGTTCTCGTAAATGCCGGACTCCGGCGCGAAGCGGTAGTCCTCCCAGTTCAAAGCCTGCACCCAGCGCGGAGGCTTCGGGCGCGGCACGAACGCGCCCTTCAACACGCCGAACTGGATCAGCACGTTCCGCAAGCCGCTCTGCGTGAGGCGATGAACCTCGGCCGTCACGTTCTCGCTGCCGCCGAGTTCCGTCGTGATCACCACCTTGCCTTGGTTCTCGGCTTCGACCGGCAGCAGGCCCGTGCCCGCGATGTCCGCATAGAGGAAGCAGAACTCCGAGTTCCACGCTTCGGTGCCGGCGAGCATCTTCTGCCGCTGCGGGCCTTGCGGCACGAGGTGCATGTGGGCGCAGGGCAGGAAGTCCGTGCTGCGGCCGCCGGTGTGCATGTCGATCACGAGATCCGCGAGCGGGAAGAGCACCGTGGTGAGGTAGTGGGCAAGCACTTCGCACTGCGTGCCGGCCGGGTTGCCGGGGAAGCTGCGGTTGAAGTTCTTGCCATCGAGCGGGGAGAGCCGCGTGGCGGCTTTGCTCGCGGGGATGTTCAACGCGGGGATCAGGATGATGCGCCCGTTCACCTGCTCCGGCTTCAGCTCGCGAAGCAACCGCAAGATCGCGACTTGTCCCGGATATTCGTCGCCGTGGTTCCCGGCCATTACGAGCGCGGTCGGGCCGTTCCCGTTGCCGACCACGGTGATCGGCACCATGAGATTCGCCCACCCGCCGAGGTTGTGCGAGTACGGAATGAAGAGGTGCCCGTGCTGCTTGCCGGGCTTCGTGTAATCGACGCTGGAACGGATCGGCGATGCGGACACGGCGGGTTCCCCCAAAGAGAGGACGGTATGCCCGATGCGGCCGCATGTCCACCGATTACAAAGAACCTGTGGAATGTTGATGCGTGAAGGAGTCGCGATGGCTGCGGACGACGATCTGCTTGCGGACCTGACGGACGACCAGCGTGCGGCGGTGGTTCATGGTGAAGGGCCGCTCTTGATCCTCGCCGGGGCCGGCTCCGGCAAGACGCGCGTGATCACGCGCCGTGTCGCGTATCTGTTGCGGCAGGGCGTGAAGCCGTGGAGCATTCTCGCGATCACGTTCACGAACAAAGCCGCGGGGGAAATGCGGGCGCGGGTCGAAGCGCTCGTGCCAGGCAACCGCGTGTGGGTGAGCACCTTCCACAGCTTGGGTGCCCGCCTCCTGCGCCAATACGCCGACCGGCTGAACCTGGACAAGAACTTCACCGTCTACGACACGGACGATCGCAACCGCCTGATCCGCGATGCGATCGCCGCACTCGATCTCGGGGACAAGTTCACCCCCGAGCGGCTCTCCGGCGCGATCAGCAAGGCGAAGAACCAGTTGCTGACGCCGCCGATGTACGAGAAGACCGCGAACGATTATCTGTCGCGCGTCGTGGCCCAGGTGTATCCCGCATACGAGAAGCGACTCCGCGCCGCGAACGGCATGGACTTCGACGACCTGCTGTATTTGCCGGCCATGGCCCTGATCCGGAACGAGGAGTTCCGCAAGGACCTGGACGCCCGCTTCCGCTACGTGCTGATCGACGAATACCAGGACACGAACCTCGCCCAGTACGAGATCGCGAAGCGACTCTCGCAGGACCACCCGAACCTCTGCGTGGTGGGCGACCCCGACCAAAGCATCTACAAGTGGCGCGGCTCGGACATCAAGAACATCCTCGACTTCGAGCGCGACTACCCCGCGGCGAAAGTCATCACGCTGGACCGGAATTATCGCAGCACCAAGGGCATTCTCCACGCCGCCAGCACGCTCATCGCCCGCAACACTCAACGGAAGAAGAAGGGGCTCGTGACGGACAACCCGCACGGCGAGCCGGTCCGCATCATCACCTTCGACAACGGCTTGGACGAAGCCGAAGGCGCGGTGATCCGGATCAAGCAGGCCGTGGACGCGGGCAAGTTCAAGTACCGCGATCACGCCATCTTCCTCCGCATCAATGCCCTTTCACGCACGCTCGAATCCGCGTTCGTGAAGCACGGCGTGCCGTTCCAGATCGTGAAGGGCCTCGCGTTCTACGACCGCAAGGAGAACAAGGACGTGCTCGCGTACCTGCGGTTGCTCGTGAACCCGCAGGACTCCGTGAGCTTTCACCGCGCGGTGAACGAACCCGGCCGCGGCATCGGCAAGGTGAGCCTGGACCGGCTTTCGGCCTACGCGGAGAAGATGGAGATCAGCCTGTTCGCGGCCGCGGGGCAGGTTGCGATGATCCCCGAGATCAAGGGCAAGGCCGCGACCGGGCTGCGCGACTTCTTCCAACTCGTCACGGAGCTTCGCTCGCAACTCGACAAACCACCCCACGAGTTGATCGAAACCGTGCTCCAGAAGTCTGGCTACCGCAAGATGCTGGCCGCGAACAAGGACGACGACGAGGTGGACCGCCTCGCAAACGTGGAGGAAGTGATCACGGCCGCCCGGCAGTTCTACGAAGCGGATCCGGACCGCACCCTCGGCGACTTCCTCGAACAAGTCGCGCTCGCCGCCGATGTCGATGGCTGGGACGAAGACGCGGACCGCGTCTCGGTGATGACGCTGCACTCGTCCAAGGGGCTGGAGTTCCCGGTGGTGTATGTGCTGGCGGTGGAGGAGGGCTTGCTGCCGCACCAACGCAGCGCGGAGAGCCCGGAGGAACTCGAAGAAGAACGGCGGCTCTGCTTCGTAGGCATGACGCGGGCGATGAAGGAACTGTACCTGTGCCATGCTCGGATGCGCGAGTTCCGCGGGCAAGTGCGTTACAGCGTGGAGAGCAGCTTCCTGCGCGAACTGCCGGACACGGTGGAACGCATTGATGCTTCGATGAGTCGGAACTACGCGCGGAGCGGGGCGGAGGAGTACCGCGCCCGCATCGCGCCCGCGACCCCGGACTGGGCCGCGACCAGCGAGGCGAGCGCGGGGCGTCAGCCCCCTGATTCCCAGGCTGACGAATTGGCCCGCGGCGTGGTGGTGATGCACGACGAGTACGGCATCGGCACCGTGGGCGAAGTGACCGGCTTCGGTGCGATGAAACGCGTGAAGATCCGCTTCCCGAGCTCCGGCGAGAAGGTGTTCGTCGCGAGCAAGGTGAAGCTGAGGATCGTGTCGAAGAAGGCGTGACGTTCGCGCCGGACCTGAGGTATGCTGGAAGAAAGACCCGTGAGACAGGATCGATGAGTACGGTGACTGCCAAGAAACGCGTCCCGCCGCTGGAGAACGGCGATCGGCTGACGCGCGCGGAATTCGAACGCCGCTACAAGGCGATGCCGCATGTGAAGAAGGCCGAACTCATCGAGGGAGAAGTGTTCATGGGGTCTCCCGTCGGCTGGGAATCGCATGGTGAGCAGCAAGTGGAACTCATCTGCTGGCTCGCCACGTACAAGGCTCACACACCAGGCACGGCGGCAGCGGACAACGCGACGGTGCGGCTGGATCCCAAGAACGAGCCGCAACCGGACGCGGCACTGATCGTCCGCCCTGAGTTCGGCGGGCAGGTTCGCAAGAGTGGCAAGTATATTGCCGGCGCTCCCGAGCTGGTCGCCGAGGTTGCCGGGAGTTCCGCCGGCATCGATCTGAATCGCAAGTTCGAGGTGTACCGTCGCAACAAGGTTCGCGAATACGTCGTGTGGCGGACGTACGACGAAGCCTTGGATTGGTTCGTGCTCCGCGACGAGGAGTTCGTCCGCCTCGAACCCGATCCTTCGGACGGGCTGTTCAAGAGCAACGGCTTCCCCGGCCTTTGGCTGGATGCAATGGCACTGGTGAACCGTGACTTGGCGAAGGTGCTGGCCGCCCTCGCCCGCGGAACCGCATCGCCGGAGCACGCCGCGTTCGTGCAGCAGTTGGCGACTCAACGCAAAGCCTGAGTCGGTCACTTTCGCACCGTCACCAGTATCGCATCCGATGTCCGCAAGTCGCCCTTTGCATCCGTGCCCAGCACAGTGAAGACGTGGTAGCCCGCTTTCAAGTCCTTCACCGCGAACGTCGCCGGCTCTTTCGTCAACTCCGCCACCTTCTTCGAGTTGTCGAACAACTCCAGTTTCTTCCACCCGGCGAACTTGGTGTCGTCCACCGAGATGGTCGCGCTGTCGCCCGCGTCCCAAACCAGTGTGCGGGCGTTCTCCGGCGTGTGCCGCGGCGAAGTGATCTTCAGCGGCTTGTCGTAGGTGGCCATCGCGCGGCATGCAAATGCGAGGTCTTCGTTCAGCAGCCAACTCGACTTCTTCACGTCGCCCTTGAACTCCTTTGCGGAGGCGATGCTCGTCAAACCGTTCTTCCACGTCGTGTTGTCGGCGACCCAACCCGATGCGGGATCGACCGGCTTCAGCTTCACCGGTCCCTTCCGCACGTCGGCACCAGCCGGGTAGCGGAGCCGCACGGCCGCATCGAGCATCGGCATGGCGAAGACTTCCTGCGCGTCGCGCTCGTGGCCGATGCCCTGCAGCGACATCCAGCCCCAGAGGGCATCCTTCGGGCGGTGTGCGGCCAGTTGCGGTTCCACGAGCGCCGCCATGCCGTTGCCTTCGTCCTCACCGTTGATGATGAACACCGGTGTGCCGCGCTGCTTGTCCGTGATCGTGTTCAGGTTCAGTCGCGAACCGACGATCACAGCAGCGATCACCTTCTCCGGCGTTTCCGCAACGAGCTTGCTGGAGAAGCCGCCGCCGGCCGAGAAGCCGGTCGCGGCGTAGGGTGCGACCAACAGTTCCGGGTGCTTCGACTCCGCAGCGAACTGCTTGAGCGCGGCATGAAACACCTTGTAGCGGTCCTCGTTGGAGCCGGCCCAATCCGCGCCGAGGAACGCGAATCCGTGAAAGTGCAGGAACTCGCGGTACCACACCTGTTGATGGAACTCGCGGGTGTCGCCTCCGGAGAACGGCGGCACGACCAAGATGCCGCGTACGACCGCGAGCCCGTCCGGGATGACGAGCCGCAGTTTGGCCTTCTTCGCGGCGTCGGTGTAGTCGTAGGTTTCGTATTTGCGCGGTTCGGCGGCCGAGAACGCGATCAGCGCGAGTGCGAGCGTGGACATATCGGGCAGTTTACGATTCCTAAGATGATCGCATGAACACACACGACCTCATTCGCGAACTGCGCGAACCGGCCAAGACCAAGATCGTGCTCCTCGTGGCGGACGGGCTCGGCGGGCTACCGCTCGAAGCGGGCGGCCGCACCGAACTCGAAACCGCGTCCACGCCCAATCTCGACGCCCTCGTTCGCGACGGCGTATGCGGGCTCTCCACGCCGGTGCTGCCCGGCATCACGCCGGGCAGTGGCCCCGGCCACCTCGGGCTCTTCGGGTACGATCCGCTCGAATACCGCATCGGCCGCGGCATCCTCGAAGCGCTCGGCATCAACTTCGAAGTCGGCTCCAAGGACGTGGCGATCCGTGGGAACTTCTGCACGCTGGATGCGAACGGCAAGATCAGCGATCGCCGCGCCGGGCGGCCGAGCAACGAGAAGAACGCCGCCGCCGTGGCGAAGCTTCGCACCATCTCGATCCCGGGCGTCGAGGTGTTCGTGGAGCCGGTCCGCGAGCACCGCTTCGTGGTCGTGTTCCGCGCGGACGGGCTCGGCGACCGCGTGAACGACACCGATCCGCAAGCCGTCGGCGTGCCGCCGCTCAAGGCCGAGGGCGAAGACGACGCGAGCAAGAAGACCGCCGACATCGTGAACCAGTTCGTGACGAAGGCCGTAGCGGCGCTACAGGACCAAGGCGCGGTGAACGGCGTGACCCTGCGCGGCTTCGCCACCTTCCCGAAGATCGCGACCTTCAAAGACGTGTACGGCCTGAAAGCGGCCGCGATCGCGGTCTACCCCATGTACAAGGGCCTGGCCCGGCTCGTCGGCATGGACATTCTCGACCCCGGCCAGACGCTGCACGGTCAAGTCGAGACGCTGGCCAAGGTGTGGAACGATTACGACTTCTTCTTCCTGCACTACAAGTACACGGACAGCACGGGCGAAGACGGCAACTTCCCCGCGAAGGTGCAGATGATCGAAAAGCTGGACGCCGTGATCCCGGACATTCAGAAGTTGAAGCCGGACGTGTTCATCGTGACCGGCGACCACAGCACGCCGAGCAAGATGAAGAGCCACTCGTGGCACCCGGTGCCCACGCTCATCGCTGCGGACACGTGCCGCCCGGATGATGTGAAGCACTTCAACGAATCGAGTTGCCTGCGAGGCGGGCTCGGCCACTTCCAGGCGCAGCACTTGATGCTGCTTGCGATGGCCCACGCCGGCCGCTTGGGCAAATACGGAGCGTGACTTCAACTTGCCGGGGGCGGCGTGATCGCCGCTCCCAGCATCTGGTGGAAGTGATATCCGCCGTTCTCGCGCTTCACACTGAAGCGGCCGGTGGCGTAGCTGCGGGAGTTCAACCCGCGCTGCACGTCCTCGCAGATGCCGATGTCTTCCGCCTGCACTTGGTCGGCGACCGCAACGCTCTCTTTCACGAAGTTGAAATCGATGCCCTCCGCGAAATAGAAATCGAACACGACGCGGCAGCGGTCCGGCCCGAGCGGCAGCACCAGGTTCGAATCCATCACGCCCGAATAGAAGTTGATCATGAAGTTCGGCCAGAGCCACCAGTAGGCGGCGAGGTCGCCGGTGCGGGTGCGGCCGGCCGCGCCGTCGGCGGGCTTCATCGGGCTCGATTGCAGCACGGTGCGGCCCTCGCACACCGTGCGGTATTCCTTGTAATCCAGCACCCCGGCGAGCGCGGGGTGCACGGTGTTCACGTGGTACCCGCCGTCCAGATAGTTGTCGACGTACACCTTCCAATTGCAGTTCAGGTCGTACGTCTTGCGGGCCTGCCACGTCAACTTCGCGAACGCGTTCCGGCCCGCGGCCCACTCGGGCAGCGGCTTCAGGAATGATGCGAGCGACTCGGTTGGTTCCGTGAGATGAACGAAGATGAACGGCCCCCATTCGCCGACCGCGACCGGCGGCAGCCCCTGTTCCTCCTTGCAGAACTCTTCGACGCCGTCGAACTCGGGCGTGCCCTTGAGCCGCCCCGCGAGATCGTACGTCCACCCGTGATACCGGCAGCGCAGCTTCGTGGCGTGACCGCACTCTTCGTTCAGGATCGGGGCCGCGCGGTGCCGGCACACGTTGAACATGCCGCGCAGCACGCCGTCCTCGCCGCGGACGACGAGGATCGGTTCGCCTGCGATGTTCGCGGTGAGGAACGACCCGGGTTCGTTCACCTGATCCGCCCGACCAACCATCTGCCACGACCGCGCGAACACGGCGTCTCGCTCCAACCGGTACACCTCAGGCGAGGTGTACCACGTATTGGGAATCGTGCGGGCGCGTTCGAGCGGCAGGTCCGGTTTGAATCCAGTTGCAGGAACGGAAGCGGACACGGCTGATCCTACACTAGGTGCAACTCAGGCTTGCGAAGACCAGCCCTTCACGTCCTCAACCATCGTCAGCCGGACTCGACGGCTCGCAACAACCCGTGGTTCGCGAATCGGCATATCATCATGTGTCCGGCCTTGAAGCACACGGCCGGTTTCCGACTTCCGAACTCCGCCCCATTGTTTGAAGAAGAACTGTACGGCGCCAGCCTGGCACTGGTCGCGGATACTTGTCACCCACTCTTCACGAATCTCGCGAGCTCCGGCCCCGCTCTCTCCACCAACAATCACCCAGTGGATGCCGCTGAGGTCCAGGCGGCCAAGGTCCTCGAGCATAGGCTCGACTGATAAAAATCGCACACGGGCGCGAGTGCGGCGAAGCAAGTCAATCCGAGGGACGCCGTGCTTGCGGTTCTCTACGCTCGCACCCCACCACACATGCGGCAGGTCACCCGCGAACGAGAGAGAGCCGTTCAGCAGACTCATCATGCGCTCGGGGCGTTTCGTCAGCACTTGGTACGTGTGCCAGTCGGCAAGCTGCATCACTTTCATGACTCGGGCGATGTATTCGTCTGGCACGCCATCTTGAAACAGATCGCTCATCGAGTTCACGAAGATGGTCTTCGGTGTCTGCCACGTCAACGGATCCGCTAGCTTCTCCGGCACGATTCGGAGATCAAAACCCTGTTCGTACGGATGGCCTGGGACGCCGCGAAACCGCTCCGCAAACGTGCTCGCGTAGCAGTTCTTGCATCCCGGACTGATCTTTGTGCAGCCGCGGACCGGGTTCCAAGTTGCATCGGTCCACTCTATGGTTGAATTGGCGCTCATGTCTTTTTCTTGGCTCTGGGTGACGGAAATGTTACGGTCGTTCCATCCGCGAAGGTTCCTTTCCTCCGCTCGGTGTGAGGCTTCACCGCCTTCACCTTACCAGCCAACTCCAGTTTCAGCAGCACGTCCTTGTAGTTCTTGGCGATGTAGGGCGTGCCAACGTTGTGTCTCTCGTAGATCTCTCTCATCGTCAGCGTTTTCCCTGCGAACTCTTGCAGAAGCATGTCTTCGAGGTCGCCGAGCGGCCTGGAATAGCCCCATAGAGTGGGCTGTGTCGCTCGATCGATGGCCTCAGCGGGGTTGTACATGAAGCTGGCCACACCTTGGTCGTCGTAGCTGCTTTCCTTCGCCATCACGTTCTTCATGATTTCGTAGCCGCGAAAGTGCTTGCTGACGAAGATCAGGTGATGCGTTGTTCGGCTCCCCTCTTCGTTCTTGAAACAGAAAGGTAGAACGTAGCGTCCACCGAGATCCAGCAAGGCTTTCGTAAGTTCCTCAACGATGGTGAGTTCTCGCCTGGCGGGCTTCATGCCGTCAAGGCGTTCTTCGATCCGTGCGGCTTGGTCCTCGCCGAAGAGAGCGTCCATGTGTTCGCGGACTGCTTTGTTCGCAATGCCCATGCTGACGCGGTTGTAATTGAAGAAGAAGATGCATTCGCAAGCCCAGTGCTTCAGAACCGAGTTGATGAGCCGCAACGACAATCCCTTGTAACCCCAAGGGTCAACGAACATCAGCGTCGGGATCAGCTTCCAAGACTCGAATTCCTTCACGATCTCCTCGCCCACCTCGTTGCACTCGACGTCAGGCGGATACTTCAGTCGCTTGACGGCTGGAAGCGACTTGATCGCGGCTTTCAGGCTGCTGACGCTTTCCTCGTCCTTGTCGTTGAAGAGCGTGACCAGCGCATCCCGGAGCACGTCATCTTCGATTGCCTTTTCCAGAATCATGATCGGTGTAGACTTGCTGCCGTCCTTGTAGCGACCTGGGCCGGCGAAGAGATCGATATACGCGATCTTTGGCTTTTCCTTCACCTGCTGCTGGTAAGCGGTTATCACCTTGGCCCCGGGCCCAAAAATACTTGGAGACGATCGTGGCCTTTACCTTCGACTGTTCGGATTGCTCGTTGAAGAAGCTTGACATGAGCGTTCCCTCGTGAATCGGAACGCATGAGAGTACACCGGCTGTCCAGAACGATCAACATCTTTGACCGCCCGCGACTTCAGGCGTCGCCCGTTGAGAGGTTGGCAGTGACGATCTCTTCAGGACTTGCTTTCCTCAGATCGTCGTGGAGGAAAACCCACCGTCCACGACGATGTTCTGGCCGGTGACGAACGAGGCGGCCTTCGGCGAGGCGAGCCACACGGTCGCGCCGCCGAGTTCGTGGGCGTCGCCGAAGCGACCCATCGGCGTGTGGCCCACGATCGCTTGGCCGCGTTCGGTGTAGGTGCCGTCGTCCTTCAACAGCATGCGGCGATTCTGTTCCGCGGGGAAGAAGCCGGGCGTGATCGCGTTCACGCGCACGCCGGTGGTCGCCCATTCGCGCGCGAGCCACTGCGTGAAGTTGAGCACCGCGGCCTTCGACGCCGAATATGCCACGACTCGCGACAGCGGCAGGATGGACGAGATCGACGCGATGTTGATGATGCTCCCCTTCTTCTGCTTCAGCATCGTTTCGCCGAACACCTGGCACGGGAAGAGTGCCCCGCCGACGAGGTTCAAGTCGAACACGTCCTTCCAGCCGTCGAACGAGAGCTTGGTGAAGTCGCCGCCGGGCATGACGGTGCCTTCGGGCTTGTTGCCGCCCGCACCGTTCACCAGCACGGTGACCGAGCCGAACTTGTGGATGATGGCGTCGCGGGCCGCGGCGATGGACGCCTTGTCCATCGCGTCCACGCTTTGGAAGATCGCAGTGCCGCCGAGTTTCTCGATGCGTTTGACGGCGTCGGCGCCGCGTTCCGCGCTGCGGCCGAGGATGGCGATCTTGGCGCCGGCGCCGGCCAGCGCCTCGGCCATGGCACCGCCGAGCACGCCCGTGCCGCCGATCACCGCCGCCACTTCACCGGAAAGGTCGAACAGATTCGTCATGTGGAAGTTCTCCGTCGAGTCATGTTACGGCGCGAGCGATTCCACATGACGGTCCCAATCACTTGTCGCTTTTGTCGGCGGGCTTCTTCGGGGCCGGGCCGGTGATCGTGGCCTTCGCCAGCGCTTCCTTCAGCGTCTCGATTCCCTTCAACGCGTCTTCCTTCTTCTCGAACGCACCGGATTGGGCGAGGTACTTGCCGTCCGCATCGCGCACGACGAAGCGGAATTTGCCGTCCTTGCCTTCGCTCACTTCCACCTTGCCGGGCCGCGTGTCCGCGGTCGCCTTCTTCGTCGTGTCCTTCTTGTCCTGGGCGGGGGCGGTGGAGATCGTGGCGGTGGACACGAGACCGGCCATGCCCGCGAACAGCACCGCACTGCACAGCAGCTTCTTCATGGGAGACTCCGAGATGAGAGTGGGACGGCCCGGGAACCCGGGCCGGGATATTATCGCGAAGCACCCCGAAACGGCCAACCGCGTGCGGAAGCCGCCAAAAGGGGTCACTCGACAAACTCGATTTCCACCGGCGAGGGGATGATGCCGGCGCGGTGGCCTTCGTCGAGCAGTTTGCGGATGGCGGCGCGGCCGCGGTCGCCGTAGTCCAGCGTCCAGTCGTTCACATACATGCCGACGAACTTGTCCGCGAGGTCCACGTCCATGTCGCGGGCGTACTTCAGCGCGTAGTTCAGGGCTTCGCGGCGATGATCCAGCCCGTAGCGGATGCTCTCCTTGATGAGGCGGCTGATCTCCTTCATGAGCGGCGGGCCGAGGTCCTTCCGCACCACGTTTCCGCCGAGCGGCAGCGGCAGGCCGGTCTTCTCCTGCCACCACACGCCGAGATCCGTGACCAAGTGCAGCCCTTGGTTCTGGAACGTGAGTTGGCCTTCGTGAATGATGAGCCCCGCTTCGTACTTCCCGGCCGCGACCGCGGGAATGATCTCATCGAACGGGATGACATCAAATTGGAATTCCTGACCGGCGAGAAGCAGCTTCAGCGTGAGGAACGCGGTGGTGAGCGTGCCCGGCACCGCGAGCTTGAGCTTCGGCAGGTCGCTCACCGAGTACGGCTTCCGCGCCACGATCATCGGGCCGTACTTGTCCCCCATGCTGCATCCGGACGGCAGCAGCGCGTACTTGTCCAACAGGAAGCTGTACGCGTGGATGCTCACGGCCGTGACTTCGAGTTCGCCTTTGAGCGCCCGCCGGTTCAGCGTCTCGATGTCCTGCAGTTCGTGGACGAACTTGAGGTTCCCGGTGGCGATCTTGTCGTTCGCCAGTGCGTGGAACATGAAGGCGTCGTCCGGATCGGGGCTGTGCCCGACGCGAATCACTTGTTGTGTCATGGTTCCTTCTTGTAGGGGCGAGGCTTTGCGAGCCCCGCCGTCGCCCGCTTCGACTCACGGCAGGGCTCGCAAAGCCTCGACCCGCCCTACGGTTGAATCATTCCAAAAAACCGGGCGGCACCGCTTCCACTGAACCGGAATACCGCACCACACCCGCTTCGAGCACGACCACCACATCGGCCACGCGTTTCAATGCGGCCGTGTCGTGCGTCACGATCACCATCGTGGTTTGAAGTTGTTCATCGTCCGCGAGGTCGTCGATCACTTTCATCACCTCGGCGGACATGCGCGGGTCGAGCGCGCTGGTCGGTTCGTCGAACAGGATCGCTGCGGGGTTAACCGCAAGGGCGCGGGCGATGGCAACACGCTGCTGCTGCCCGCCGGAAAGCTGGCTTGGCCGCGAATCGGCCTTCGCCGCCAGGCCGACGCGATCGAGCAGTTTGCGGGCGGTCGCCTCGGCTTCACCCTGCGATTTGCCCAGCGAGTGGATCGGGCCGCTCATCACGTTCGCCAGCGCGGTCATGTGCGGGAACAGGTTGAACGATTGGAACACCATGCCGACGGTGCGACGCAGCTGGATCAACGTGTCCTTCGGCGGCGGAAGCGGCCCGCCGACCAGCTTGACGCTGCCGACACTCACTTCACCGGCGTGGAAGCGTTCCAGCCCGTTGATGCAGCGCAGGAGCGTGCTCTTGCCGCTGCCGCTCGGCCCGACGATCCCGGCCACCTGCCCCTTTCCGAACGCGACGCTCACGCCGTTCAGGATGCGGTGTGTGCCGTGGTCCTTCACCAGATTGGCGACGCTGATCATGAGCAGCCCGCAACGATGGGGAATGCCATGGGTTGTTAGCCGGACGCGCCAGCGACGGACAGGATCCATCCGTCGCTGGCGCGCGTCCGGCTAACAACCCATGGCAATCCGCCGACCTTCGTGATTTATGAACGCACCGGCGGTTCGGAAGAGGCGAACGGATCGGGCAGGCGCACTTGCAGCAACTTCGCCACGAGTGCCGTCCAACCGGTTTGGTGGCTCGCGCCCAAGCCGCGGCCCGTGTCGCCGTGGAAGTACTCGTAGAAGTGGACGTAATCCTTGAAGTGCGGGTCGGTCTGCATCTTCTCGCAGGTGCCGAACACGGCGCGGCGGCCATTCCCATCCTGCAGGAAGAGCCGCGTGAGCCGCTTCGCGATCTCGGCGGCGACATCTTCCAAGCTGAGGTACCGGCCGCTGCCGGTGGGGCACTCGACGCGGAACTCCGGCCCGTAGTAGTGGTGGAACTTCTGGAGCGATTCGAGGATGAGGTAGTTCACGGGGAACCAAATCGGGCCGCGCCAGTTGGAGTTGCCGCCGAACGCGCGGTTCGCGGACTCGCCCGGTTGATACTCCACGTGCAGCCGCGTGCCGTCGGTCCATACGTCGAACGGTTGTTTCTCATGGCACTTCGAGAGAGCTCGCACGCCGTAGTCGGAGAGGAACTCGGTTTCGTCCAGCATGCGTTTCAGCAGCTTCTTCATGCGGCTGCCGCGGAGCAGCGAAAGCAGCCGGCGGTCGCCCTTGCCCGGTTCGTGCCACCGGGACACGAGTTGGGCCAAGTCCGGCCGGTGGTTCAGGAACCACTTCAAGCGCTTGGCGAAATCGGGGAGTTTCTCCAACATCTCGGGCTCGATCGTCTCCACCGCGAAGAGCGGGATGAGGCCGACCATCGACCGCACTTTCAACGGAATCTCGCGGCCGTCCGGAAGGTTCAACTCGTCGTAGTAGAACTGGTCGTCTTCATCCCAGAGGCCGGTGCAGTCGCCGTCGAGCGGCTTCTTGCCCATCGCGGTCATGGCTTCCGCGATGTGGAGGAAGTGCTCGAAGAACTTGGTCGCGACATCCTGATAGACCGGATTGTGCAGGGCGAGTTCGAGCGCGATGCGCATCAAGTTGAGGCAGTACATCGCCATCCACGCGGTGCCGTCCGCCTGGTTGATGAACCCGCCGGTGGGCAGCGGCTTGCTGCGATCGAAGACGCCGATGTTGTCCAAACCGAGGAAGCCGCCCTGGAAGATGTTCCGGCCCTGCGCGTCCTTGCGGTTCACCCACCAGGTGAAGTTCAGCATCAGCTTGTGGAACACCTTCTCCAAGAACGCGAGGTCGCCCGGGCCGCGGCCCTGCCCCGTGAGCGGGTGCTTGCGATCGATCTGGAACACGCGCCAGCACGCCCACGCATGTACCGGCGGGTTCACATCGCCGAACTCCCATTCGTACGCGGGCAGTTGCCCGTTCGGGTGCATGTACCATTCGCGCGTGAAGAGCAGCAATTGTTCCTTCGCGAAGTCCGGATCGATGTTCGCGAACGGGATCATGTGGAACGCGAGGTCCCACGCCGCGTACCACGGGTACTCCCACTTGTCCGGCATCGAGATGACGTCGGCATTGTTCAAATGGAGCCAGTCGCGGTTGCGGCCGCGCTTGCGATCGTTCGGCGGCGGCGGCGGGTTCGCATCGCCGGAAAGCCAGAGCGGCACGTCGTAGTGGTAGAACTGCTTCGTCCAGATGAGCCCGGCATAGGCTTGCCGCTGCACCAGCTTCGCATCGTCGGAGCCCATCTCTTTCTGAAGGTCCGCATAGTAGGCGTCCGCCTCGCGGATGCGTTCGGTGAACACGTCGTCGAAGAAGGTGACGGGGCAGGCCTCGCCCTGGGCGCCGGTGCCGCACGCGGACGGGTTGCGGGCGTTCGTGAGCCGCACCTTGGCGGTCACGCTTTTGCCGCTGGGCACGGCGAAGCGGAAGTGCGCCGCGGCCTTGGTGCCCCGGCTTTCGTGATGAACCGCGGCGCGGTCGCCCTTCACCACGTACTCGTGGAACGCGTCCTTCCAGAAACCCGGTTTCTCCGGGCCGAACAGGCGCGGGTTCGTTTCGTTCTCGGTGAACAGCAGGTCCGCTTCGCCGTGAACGTGGAAGTTGTAAGTGCCCAACTTCGGATGTGAAATGACAAGCAGATCCGGCCCGGCGGCTTCGATCAGCGGCTTCGCCGCCCCCGGGGTCCAACTCCACGTGTTACGGAACCACACCGTCGGCAGGATGTGCAACTCGGCCGCGCTCGGCCCGCGGTTGTGCGCCGTGATCCGCATCAGCACTTCATCCGGCCCGCTCTTCGCGTACTCCACGAACACGTCGAAGTAGCGGTCGTGGTCGAATGCGCCGCTGTCGATCAGTTCGAACTCGAGATCCTGCTGCGTGCGGCGACGGCCTTCCTCCCGCAACTTCTCGTACGGGAACGGCCCCTGCGGGTACTTGTAAAGGAACTTCAGGTACGAGTGCGACGGCGTGGCATCGAGATGCCAGTAAAGCTCTTTCACATCCTCGCCGTGGTTGCCTTCGGCGTTGGTGAGCCCGAAGAGCCGTTCCTTGAGAATGGGGTCGCGCCCGTTCCACAGTGCGAGCGAGAGGCAGAGGCGCTGTTCGTGATCGGAGATGCCCGCGAGCCCGTCCTCGCCCCAGCGGTAAGCACGGGCATGGGCGTTATCGTGCGGGAAGAAGTCCCACGCGTCACCCTTCGGGGAATAGTCTTCGCGGACCGTGCCCCACTGGCGATCGGAAAGATACGGCCCCCATTTGCGCCAGTGCTCGCGGCCCTCGCGATCCGCGACGAGGCGCAGCCGCTCGGCATTGGCGATGAACGGATGCGGGGCGGAACCAATCATGATCGTTGACTCGGATAGAATCGCGGTATCCACCATCATCGCGAGACGGCACCGATCTTTCCATGACCCTTCTGCGGCGATTCCTACTGTTCCAAGCCTTCATGCTGTGGCAGGGCGGATTCCTGTTCTACACGTCGTTCGTCGTGCCGGTCGGCACCCGCGTGCTCGGTTCGGCGGAAGGGCAGGGTCGCATCACTGCCCGCGTCACGGAATTGCTGAACCTTTGCGGGGTCGTCGCGCTCGCACTCATGCTGTGGGATTCGCTGGTTCGCCGCGGGCGCGCCCGCTTCGTGCTGTGGCTCGTGATGGCGGCGATCCAAGCCTGGCTCTTCCATCTGCACGCGGAACTCGACGCCCGCATGGACGCCGACCGCACCTTCGTCGTGAGGCGGGACGAGTTCTACGGGCTGCACCGGCTCTATCTGATCGCCAGCACCGTGCAGTGGGCCGCGGGGGTGGCGTGGATGTGGCTCGCGCTGCGGGATCACTTCTCGCCGACGCAGAACAGCGACTTGCGGCCCTTGAAGTAGAACCGGCCGCCGCTCGCCGCCGCGGACGCGGGGCTGCCGTCGCCCAAGTCGTTGGTCGCGAGAATCTCGTACGCAGGGCCGGCTTTGATCACATAGCTCTTTCCCGCGCTCACGCAGTAGATGCGGTCGCCGGCCGCGATCAGGCTGCTCAGGGTGCCGACGCCGGGCAGCCGCTCGGCGTACACCACTTCGCCGGTCGCCGCCTTGAGGCACTTCAGCGTCTCGGGCGAGTGCAGCCGGTACAGATGTTCGCCGACGATCACCGGCGAACCGTAGCCCTCCGGCATCGCGTTCAGCCGCCACTTCACGTGCGTCTTGGTCACGTCGCCGGTGCCGGTGGGATCGACGGCGATCGCCGGCCCGCCGCGGCCGGTGTCGACGTACACGATGCCCGCGCCGGACACGGGCGACACCGTGTCGCCCTTCGCCTCGCACGTCCAGATCACGGAACCGTTCGCGGGGTCGATGCCCTGCAAGGCGTTGGATGCGGACAGCAGCAGTTGCGGCTTGCCGTTCACGGCCGCGAGCACGGGCGTGCTGTGGCCGAACCCCGCCTTCGGCCGCTTCTCTTCCCACTTCACGTCGCCGGTCTTGCAGTCGAACGCGATCAGCCGCGACTCGTTGTTCGTCTCATCGCATTGCAGGATCACGGTGCCGCTCGCGAGCACCGGGCTGGCGGCGAGCGCGACATCGAATTTGAACGGCTTCACGTCCTTCCGCCACACGAGCTTGCCGGAGTGGTCCAGGGCCGCGAGTACGGAGGAACCGAATACGACGTACACGCGCTCGGCATCGGCCGCGGGCGTGGGGGCCGTGTACCCGCCGCGGAGATCGGAGAAGAGCCACGGGCCGGGCTCGATCCGCGTGTCCCATAGCGGCTTGCCGTCCGCGGTGGAATGGCACACGACGTGATGTTCGGGTTGAACTTTCGGGTCGGCCTTGCCACCAGGCCAGTAGCTCGCCGTGAGGAAGAGTCTGTTCCCGTGAACGATGGGGCTCGACTGGTTCTGATCCTGCGCGGCCTTGGCTTCGACGCCGGGCAGCGGCACTTTCCACCGCAGGTTCGCGTTTTCCTTGCCGCCCCACTTCAGCGGCAGGTTCGCCTCCGTGGAATGCCCCATTCCTGTCGGGCCGCGCCACCCCGGCCAATCGGCGGCGAGACCCATGGAAGTGGCGAGCAACAGGGATGTGATCGTGCGGGCGAACATACGGCTTCCGCCACGGTGCTCCCGTCACCACCGCAGCACGGCAGTGCCCCACGCGAGGCCCGCGCCGAAACCGCAGAGCAGCACCAGTTCCCCTTCTTTCAAGCGGCCTTCGGCCGCGGCCTCGTCCAGCGCGATGGGAATCGAACCGGCGGATGTGTTCCCGTACTTCTCCAAGTTGTTGAACACCTTGGACCGCGGGATGCTCAGCACGTCCACCGCCGCATTGATGATGCGGATGTTCGCCTGATGCATCACATAGAGGCTCACGTCGGACGACTTCAGCCCCGCGGCGGTGAGCACGTCCTGGATCGTGTCGCACACGATGTCCACGGCCCAGCGGAAGACGGCGCGGCCGTCCATGAACATGAACTGCTTGCCTTCGGCAAGGTGGGCCGCGGTGGGCGGGTTGCGGCTGCCGCCCGATTCGCGCTGCAGCAGCGGGCCGCCCGAGCCTTCCGAGCCCATGCTGTAGGCGAGAATGCCGCGATCCGGCGGGCCGGGTTCCACGAACACCGCGCCCGCCCCGTCGCCGAAGAGGGGGTACGTCTTGATGTCGTCCGGGTTCAGCACGCGGGAGTTGGTGTCGCCGCCGATCACGAGGGCGCGGTCGGAGAGCCCCGCCTTCACATAGGCTGCGGCGGTGATGAGAGCGTACATGAAGCCGGCGCACGCCGCCTCCACTTCGATGGCCGGGCCGACCATGCCGAGCTTGTCCTGCACCAGGCACGCGGTGCTGGGAAAGGACATGTCCGGCGTGAAGGTGCCGAGCACGAGCAGATCGCAATCCTTGGGGCCGAGTCCGGTCTTGGCGAAGAGATCTTTCGCGGCTTCGATGCAGAGGTCGGACGTGGCTTGATTCGGGGCGGCATGGCGGCGTTCGAGGATGCCGGTCCGCTTCACGATCCAGTCGGAATCGAAGCCGAGCCGCGCGTGCAGGTGGTCGTTACCGACCACCATGTCCGGCACGTATTTCCCGGTGCCGACGACGCGGATGCCGGTCAGGGTGCGGCAGCGCGGGAGAGGCAGAGCGCGTTCGCTGCTCATCGGTCGTTCGTCCACGCGGTCCGGGGGCGTTGCCGTAAAGGGAAAGTATATGCGAGTGCGCGGCAGCCGGACAACCGGGGCGCAGACGTTCGGCGGAATGTCAATCTGTGCCGATTCTGACGGCGGCGCGGGTGCTGGCGGGGGAAGCGACCGCGCCGCGCCGAATGCGCCGAATCCGCCGTCCGGGCCCGTTCCGATTGCGCCGCGGGGCGCGGATCGAACCGATACTCCGAGCGAACCGCCCATCCGCGGAACCGATTCATCCGCACGGTCACGGAGGACCGTCATGCTCGTTCGCTCGCTTCTCGGCGCCGCCGCCCTCGCCGCCGGCACGGGTTTGGCGTCCGCCCAACAACCGGCCCGGCTCGCGAGCCCGCAACCCGCCACGGTGGTGCCGGCGATCGCATCCGCTCCGGCGGAATCCAAATCGCGGATCCGCTTGGCGACGCTGCTGAAGCCGGTGGCCGCGGAGGAAGCGAAGCCCGCACCCGCGCCGGTGTCGACGAACCCGGCCGCACCGCCCGGATTCAACGGCCCCTGCCCTACGTACAAGTACGAGAACGACGGTATCGGCGCTCCCGGCCGCATGTGGGTGCGCGGCGAATGGCTCTACTGGGCCACCTCCGGTCAGTCGCTGCCGCCGCTCGCCACGGGTTCGCCCGCCGGCACGGATCGCGCCCTCGCCGGCGTGCTCGGCACGCCGAACACCGTGATCACCGGTGGAGGCAACAACACGAACACCGACTTCCGCAACGGCTACCGCGTGAATGCCGGCTGGTGGTTGGACGATTGCCGCGAATGCGGAATCGAAGGCGACTTCTTCTTCCTGGGCGACAGCCGCCAAGGCTACTCCGCGGCGTCGGACGGCAGTGCGATCATCGCCCGCCCGTTCACCAACGCCCTCACCGGCCTGCCGGATTCGCAATTGATCTCGTTCCCCGGCGCGGTCGGCGGCTCGCTCACGGTCGATTCGCGGAACAGCACGCTCGGCGCGGGCGTGAGCATGGTGAAGAACATCTGTGGCGACGCCTGCGGCCGCGTCGACTGGCTGCTCGGCTACCGCTACTGGAACGTGGCGGACGACCTCAGCATCAATGAGAACCTGACCGCGCTCGCGGGCCAGAGCAACGTGACGCCCGGCACCACATACCAGATCACGGATCGCTTCCAGACGTCGAACAACTTCCACGGCGGGCTCGTCGGCTTGGCCGCGGAGCGGAACCGCGGGGCGTGGTTCGTCGCGGGCCGGGCATCGGTCGCGCTCGGCGTGAACTGCCAAACGGTGGACATCAGCGGCAGCACGGTGATCACGCCGCCGGGCGGCACCCCGACCACGTACGCCGGCGGGTTGCTCGCCCAGCCCACGAACATCGGGCACTATTCGCGCTCGGCGTTCGCCGTGGTGCCGGAAGTCGGCATCCGCGTGGGCCGCAACTTGGGCGACAACCTCCGTGTCTACGCCGGATACAACTTCCTGTACATGAGCAACGTGCTCCGCGCCGGCGACCAGATCGACACGAATGTGAACCCGAGCTACCTGCCGCCGATCACGAACCCGACCGGCCCGGCGGTCCCGGCGTTCAACCCGCGGAGCACCGGCTTCTGGGCGCAGGGCATCAGCCTCGGGTTGGAACTGCGTTATTGAGAACGACGGGCGTTACTGACTGTCAGGAAAGCAAAGACACCAGTCGGACCGCAGGCATCCGTGACCCTCTCCCCGTTGGGGAGAGGGTGGTTCGTGAACGGCGAATGCCGTTCGCGAAACGGGTGAGGGGCGTTTGACGTGACCGGTGTGACATCGAACCGCCCCTCACCCGCCGTGCCGATGCATTCGCATCGGCACGGCGACCTCTCCCCAACGGGGAGAGGTGGGGGCAAGCGGCCCTCCGAGGATGTCATTCCGATTCCATTCAGGTGGTCGGTTTCTTCACGAAGCGGCTGACGAGTACCGCGGCCAGCAGCAGGGCGCCGGAGAGGTAGAAGGCCTCGTCGCGGCGGCCGGTCACGTCCTTGATCTCCGCCGCGATCTGCGGCACGAAGAACGCGATGCCCCACCCGAGGAACACCAAACCGTAATTCAGGCCGAGGTTCTTCGAGCCGAAGTAGTCCGCGGTCCACGCGGGCATCAGCGAAAGCGTGCCGCCGTATTGCCAGAACGCGAGCCCCACCAGCACGAAGAGCAGCACCACGTTTCCGGAGGCAATGACACCCGGCAGCGTGAAGAGACATACGGCGGCGGCGAGGCCGTTCAGTGCCAAGGCGTTGGTGCGACCGATCGCATCCGAATAGAACCCGGTGCCCACGCGGCCCGCGGCGTTCACCAAGCCGCCGAACGAAGCGAGCATCCACGCGTAGGCCGCGGCTTCCGCCGATGTTTCCTTCAACAGCAACGCCGCGTTCCCGATCACGAGCAATCCGGCCTGTGCGGAGGCGACGAACAGGAACACCAATGCGAAGTACTGCCAGGTGCCGAGCATCTGCCCGGCGGTGCGATCCGCGGTCGCGACGCTCTTCGCCGCGGTTGCGGAAGCAGCGGCCGGAGCCACATACCCGGCCTGAGGCAACTTCAGGAACTGCGCCGCGACGATGATGACCGCCGCGAACAACCCGCCGAGCGCGACAAAGCTTCCCGTGAGACCGTGCTCCGCGATGAGGAAGCGGGCCAGCGGAGCGATGTAAATGGCGGCCCCGCCGTACCCGGCCACCACGAGCCCCGCGATCAGTCCACGGCGATGCGGTCCGAACCAGCGCACAGCCGCGGGCGTGGCCGCCGCGTACCCGAGCCCCATTCCGATGCCGCCGAGAATCCCGAAGCCGAGCACCAACCCGATGTAACTCTTCATCAGGCCCGCGATCACGCAACCGGCGCCGAGGCAGATCCCGGCCAACGTACACCCGGAACGCGGGCCGAAGCGATCCTGCAACCGCCCGCCGGGCACCATGAACGCCGCGAACGTGAACCCGCAGATGGCATACGCCCACGTCGCTTGCGAATCGGAGAGATAGGCCCAGCCTTCGTTCGCGCCGGTCATCGGCGAGCCGGGCTCGGTTCCCTTCGGGGCCACGAGGTTGCTCTTCCACACACTCCACGCGTACAGGATGCCGAGGCACAGGTTCACCACCATGCCGGCCCCGGTGACGACCCAAGCCCGCGGCGGAACCCCCGTTTGCGACATGCTTCACCTCGTGCGTGCGTCCGGGCTTTGTACGAGTTCGCATAGAATGACGCGATGCGATCGCTGCCCGCCGCCATCGTTTTGCTCCTCGCCGTGCCGGCGCTCGCGTCGCTGTACGAACCCACCGAGGCGAACATCGTTCCGGTGAAGCCTGATGGTGCGGCGGAACCGCTCGCGTTCGACGAGTTTCAAACGCGGTTCGTCGCACTGGCCAACATCGCGAACCCGAAACCGACGGAGAGAGGCGAGCCGAACCGCGACCGGGAGCGGGTGCTGGACCGTGTGAAGGCGTTCCGCAAAGGCGGAAGCGCGGACGAACTCGCGGCCCACGGTGCGGACCTGCTTCGCGTCAGCGGCGGCGATCCCGTGTACTTGGACAAGGCCATCGACCTGTTGATGCCCCACACACGCGACCGAAACCCGAATTACTTCCTGCTGATGACGCTCGTGCACGTCCACCTCGCCCGCGGCGACGTGCGGCAGGCCGCCATGCTGCACGACGACGTGTACTCGCTCTTCGAGTTGAAACTGCCCGCGACCGTGAAGGGTTGGAGTCCGCAACAGCGGAACTGGATCGAGGCGGTGGACCGGGATTGGCTCGGGCACTACCTGCAGATCCGCCTCGCGGAGAAGGAATTGCCGCTGCCGCCGGACCGGGACGAACCGACGCCGCTGTTCCCGCTTCCGGTGAAGGGCCAATCTGCGTCACCGCTGCGATTCGTGAACGAGGCCGGCGAGTACGAGCCTGGCAACCTCGCGCCGGCGGAGCGGGCGAAGCTGCCGCCGGACGCGATCGCCATCGTGCAGCAACTCTTGCTGTGGTTCCCGTCGGACACGCGGCTCTATTGGCTGCTCGCCGAGTTGTACGCCGCGGACGGGCGACTCACGGAGGCGGACACGATCTTCTACCAGTGCACGTGGGGCCGGCAGTTCGGGAACCGCAGGCTTCTGATGGAGCACAAGGGGGTCTTGCTCGCCGCGATCGAGGCCCGCCGCAAGGCGGAAGAGCAGGCCCAACTCGATGCATATCCGATCAACTTGAAGGTGGTGTGGTACTACTTCGCGGCCGTGGTGCTGGTGGCGGCGGTGGCATTCGTCCGCAGCCGCACGAAACGCGCCGGTGGTTCCCGTCCCTGCTGCGGCGGATGAGGGACGTTCGACGTCACACCGGTCACGTCAAACACCCTCACCCTCACCCGGTTCGCGAACGGCGTTCGCCGGTCGCGAACCACCCTCTCCCCGACGGGGAGAGGGTCACAATGTCTGCGTTCCGGATGGTGGCCTTGCTCTTCCGCCATCAATGACCAATTCACATGCTTCGCATCGCTGCTTGGGCCGCGAACCAGCCGCACATGCCGTGCACGCCGCCGCCCGGTGGTGTGGACGATGAGCACAGGAAGATCCGCGGGTCCGGCGTGGTGTACGGATTCAATCGGGCGACGGGCCGCGTGAAGAGTTGCCGCAGGTCCGCGATGCCGCCGCTGATGTCGCCCCCGATGCAGTTCGGGTTGTAGCGTTCGATCGCAGCGGGGCTCGTGACGTGCCGGGCGAGGATCAACCCGCGGAAGCCCGGGGCGAAGCGTTCCACCTGATTCTCGATTCGCGCCGTCATGTCTTCCGTGGAACCGTTCGGCACGTGGCAATAGCCCCACGCGGTGTGCTGGCCCGCGGGTGCACGGGACGGATCGAACAGGCTCGGTTGCACGAGCAAAACGAAGGGCCGCTCCGCGTGGCGGCTCTCGAATGCGGTCTGCTCCGTCGCGGCGACTTCATCCAGGGTGCCGCCGAGGTGAACGGTACCGGCGGTGCGGCATTCCGCCGCGGCCCACGGGATCGGCCCCGCGAGCGCCCAATCCACCTTGAACACGCCCGGCCCGTGGCGGAATCGCATCATCGCGTTCACGTATCGCTTCGGCCAGCGGTGCCCCGCGAGCTTCACCGCGTTCCGCGGCGCGACATCGAGCAGGATCGCCTTTGCAGGCGGAAGTTCGTCCACGGAGCTGACACGAACGCCGGTTTCGATCTCACCACCGAGTGAGCGGAAGTGGGCGGCGAGTGCTTCGGAAAGATTCTGCGCTCCGCCCTTCACCACCGGCCAACCGCAGGCGTGCCCCGCGATCGCGAGCATCATGGCGATTGCGGCACCGGGGCGGGCGTCGAGCGGGATCACGGCATGCGCGGCGAGCCCGGCCCACAGCGCCCGCGCCCGTTCGCCGCGGAAATACGCCCGTGCGAAGCCGCGCCCGGAACGCAGCGCGGGCAGGCCGAACTTCATCGCGAGTAGCGGATGCTTCGGAATGCGGAGCGGGCCGATCAGATCCGCCATCAACGCGTCGGCTTTCGCCACGAGCGGTGCGAACCGCTTGCGATAAGCTTCGGCATCGACACCGAGCCCCTCCGCGGTTTCCTCCACGGATCGCTTCAATGCAACCGCGGTGCCATCGTCGAACGGGTGGGCGGCAAGGTTCGGAGGTTGCACCCATTCCACGTCCAACGGCAGACGCTTGAAGAACGGCGTGGCCAGCACCATCGGATAAACGGAAGAACAGACGTCGTGCGTGAAGCCGGGAAGTGTGAGCGGCGCGGATCGCACGCCGCCGCCGACCGTTTCGTGCCCTTCGACGACGAGCACCTTGCGGCCGCGTTCGGCGAGCGCGATGGCGGCCGCGAGCCCGTTCGGCCCCGAGCCCACCACGATGGCATCGTGCGGAGTCACTTCGGAGTAGCCGGCGGCGGGTCGTCGAAGTAGCCGGGCGGAAACGGCCCGGCGGCCGGCGGCGGGGGATTGGCTGGCGCGTCCGGATTCGCAGGCGTGGCCTCCTCCGGCTTCACGCGCCTCGCCACCTTCAGCCGCAGCTTCTCGTACTCCTCTTTGGTGATCTCGCCGCGTTCGAGCATCCCGCGGTAGTCCGTCAGTTCTTCGCCGGCGAGCAGGTCCGTCATCGCGGCGCGTTTGCGCCAGCGGTCCACGAGCACGATGGCGATCGCGCCGGCGACCAGTGCCGCGGCCAATCCCGCCATGCCCCACAGGAAATCGGGGCGATCGAACGGCGATCCCGCGGCCTTCTGTTGTGCGAGAAGGAAGAGCATGAGGGAACCTTATCCCGGCGGCCGGACACTGCCAAGACGCTCGCGAAGCGGCGCGGTTTCGGTGTAGAATCCAAACGAGGAGAAACCATGATGCGATACCTGCTCGCCTCGCTGGCGTTGGTTCTGGGAACACTCGCGCACGCGGCGGATCTCAAGTCCGGCCCGCAGCCGGGGGACAAGGTGCCGGGGCCGTTCGAGCCGTTCAACGTGAACGGGGACGACGCGGGCCGCAAGCAATGCCTCTATTGCAAGCATGGGGACAGCCCCGTGGCCGCGGTCTTCGCCCGCACCGCGGACGACGCCCAGCTTCAGAAGCTGATCGCGGCGTTGGACGCCGCCGCGGTGAAGCACGAAAAGGCGGAACTCGGCGCGTTCGTGGTGTATCTCTCCGACGATGCCAAGCTCGCGGACACGCTCAAGCAGCAGTCCGACAAGGCGAAGTACAAGCAGATCGTGCTCGCGATCGATTCGCCGGACGGCCCGCCGCGCTACCGCATCGAGAAGACCGCGGATGTGACCGTGATCCTGTACCGGGACCGAAAAGTGGTGTCGAGTTTCGCGTTCGAGAAGGGCAAGCTCGGGGCGAAGGATGTGGAACGGATTGCGGCCGACGTTGCGAAGATCGTGAAGGAGTGACCGGCGTTCATTGGCCGTCCAGGTCCGCATCCTTCAAATCGCTGACGAACATGTGCCCCGGTTTGTGCGTGATCGCAAAGGGCGGCTTCGCTTCCATCACGGCCGCCTGCGGTGTCACGCCGCACGCCCAGAACACGGGCGTTTCGCCGGGGCGGATGGAAACCGCATCCCCGAAATCCGGTTGGTTCACATCGCGGATGCCGATTGCGGCGGGGTCGCCGATGTGAACCGGTGCTCCGTGGGCCCGCGGGAAGCGCGAACAGATGCGCGTCGCCGTCACGGCTTGGCCCGGGGTGAGCGGGCGCATCGAGACGACCATCGGCCCGCGGAAGCGGCCCGCGGGCCGGCACGCCACGTTCGTGCGGTACATCGGGACGTTGCGGCCTTCCTCGATGTGCCGCACCGGCACGCCGGACGCCAACAACGCGTTCTCGAACGTGAACGAACAGCCGACCAGGAACGACACCAGATCGCTTCGCCAGAATCGAGTGATGTCCGTCGGTTCTTCCACGAGCGTGCCGTTCTCCCACACACGGTACGCGGGCAGATCGGTACGCAGGTCCGCAGCGGGGGCGATGAACCGCGGTTCGGCATCGCCGGGTTCCGTGACGTCGAGCAGCGGGCACGGCTTCGGGTTCCGCTGGCAGAACAGCAGGAAGTCCCACGCCCAATCGCGCGGCAGGATCACGAGGTTGGCTTGGACGTAGCCCATCGCGAGCCCCGGCGTCGGCCCCGCAATCGCACCCGAGCGACACGCCGCCCGTACCTCCGCACCCGTGTTCATGGTGTCTCCAGAATCTCGCGGATGCGGATCAGCGGCTTCGCGTACTCGTCCCACGTCAGGCCGTCCACGGTCGCGGTCGGCTTTCCGGTCACGCCATCGACGAGCGGCCCGGCCTTCACCATCGCTTCGAGGATGGCGCGTTCGTGATCCGGGTCGAAGAGATCGCTCGGGGGCTTCACCCCGCGCAGCACGAAGATGCCGGCCGCGAGCGCGTACGCGCCCCAATTGCTGACACCCGCCACGATCAAATGATCCGTCGGTACGCGGCAATGAATGAGGTCGCCGTTCGGGATATTCTCCGCGACGAGTGCGTGCGGCAGTTTGCCCATGCCAATCTCGTTGCCGCCGTCGCCGATGCCGATGGACGCGATTCCATCAGGTGAGAAGTTGCGATACAGGAACGGGGACGTGTCGCGGCCGCGCATCGTGTAGTGTTTCCCGTCCGCGGCCGGTCCCGCGCGTTCGATCGCGACAAAGTGCGTCACGGCTTCGGACGATGCGTTGGTGAAGTCGCCGATTGCGTCGTGAATCGCGTCCTCCGCCAAGATCCGAGTGCCGATGCCGAGCGAATGACAGGCACGGGCCAAGAACGCGACTCCGAGCGGCCCGTCGGTTTCAAACGCAGGCGGATCAGCGGACGGAATGAAGAATCCGGTGTGGATCAGGCAGGCCGCGTCCGGCGTGTCCGTGAGGCTCTTGCAGGCGTTCGCGAAGTCGTGCGGGAAGTGATGGAACAGGTTCGCGAGGCCGCGGTTGCCGGGATCGACCTGCACCGCGGCGAGAATCGCGGCAAGTTTCTCAGCGGCGTCCATGGAGATTCACCCGGCATGCGCCGTGTTCGCACGGCACCAGCTTGAAGCGGTTGCGGGCGACCCAGCGGTACATGCGCGTGCCGAGCCACAGCGCGCCGGGCAGGTACATCAACGGGGCCAGCGGCCACAGCAGCGGTAGACGCCACGACAGCCAGCGGATCGCCCGGTACCCCGCATAGGATCGCCGGCCGTCCGGCGTCACCAGGTGCATCTCGTCCAGGAGTTTCGCGGGCACCAGCGGTTCGGCACACGGTGGCAGGTTCGCCACATCGCGGGCGTCGCGGCATTCCACGCGGTGCCGCCAGTCCAGCTTCTTGAGAATGGCCACGCCCTTGCGGCAGAACGCACATTCGCCGTCGAACAGGAGGATCGCCCGGCCGCCCATCGCATCACTTCAGTTCGATGTTGAACTCGTTGGCCCCGGTCAGCACCGTGAGTACGAGCCCGGAGGTTTCCTCGGAGCCGAACTTGGCCGGCACGCTGGCCGCGGGTTTGCCGATTACCGCGATCGAATACTTGCCGGGGGCCAATCCCTTCACCGTGAACGCGCCGTCCTTCACAACACCGGTCGCGAGTTTCTCGTCCTTGCCGCCCTGGAGCACGAAGGTCACCGTGCCCGCGGTGAGCGGTTGCCCCTTCACGGTCACCTTGCCGGACACGCTCGTATCCTTCGCCGGCTCCTTGGGCTTCGGCAGCGGGGCCGGTTCTTTCGGCTTCGGCTCGGGTTCCTTGGGCTTCGCCGGCGGCATCGGCTTCGGTTCGGGTTCCTTGGGCTTCACCGGCGGCATCGGCATCGGCACCGGCTTGGGTTCGGGTTTCGGTTCCACTTTCGGCGTCGGAGCCGCCACCTTCAAGTCCGCTCGCGTCTTCTCGATCGCCTCGTGAAGCAGGAACGCCTTGCGGGCCAACTCCGGCTCCTTATTGGCGGCGGCGAGGCCTTCGTCGATCGCCTTCTGAACCTCCGGGCGGTGCCCCAGCAAAGGCTTCACCGCGAGCAACGCCCCTTCATACAAGCGGTACGCGCCGGAGTAATCCTTCAACTGGTTGTAAAGGTCCGCCCCGCGGTCGTGGACGTCGCGCAGGCTGGCCGCGACCGTCTTGTCCAATGTCTTGGCGTCGACAACCGGGTCGGCGGCGATGGCCGCGGTCCCGGCGAGGAGGAGCAGCACGGACAGGGCACGAAACATGGAAGCGGCCTCCGCGGAACTTTTCGGCATCTTACGCCCGCGGCCGAATCGCTGCCACGCTGTTTCCAACGCTTGCCCCGCATCGCGGTCGTCGGGTAGACTCTTTTCATCCCGCCTTGCCCCGTCCGCACCCTCCCCGGGGGCCGCCGATGTTGACCATGCTCGGTTCGCCGCGTCGTGCCTGCGACGGCGTCACCCGCCGCGAAACGCTCGCCGCCGGTTCGCTCTCGCTGCTCGGCTCCGCGTTCACCCTGCCGAACCTGCTGGCCGCGGAATCGCGACAGAGTTCCGCCGCACGCCCCGGCAAGGCCAAGAACGTGATGCTGCTGTACCTGCTCGGCGGAGCCGCGACGCAGGACATGTGGGATCTCAAGCCGGACGCCCCGGCCGAGGTGCGGGGCGAGTTCAAGCCCATCGACACGAACGTGCCCGGCATCCGCATCGGCGAACACCTGCCGCTCACGGCCAAGTGGATGCACAAGGCCGCCATCGTGCGGAGCGTGAATCACAAGGCGGGCTGCCACAATTGCCTGCCGAGCTACACGGGGTTTGAAGGCCTGATGCCGGACCAGCATCCGCGCGACACCGATCCGCCGAGCATGGGCTCGGTGTGCGAGTACCTCCGCGCCGGCCGCGGCGACCTGCCGGACTACGTCTACATGCCGTGCTGGTTGGGTTGGGGGCAGGCGTTCCGACGCTCCGGGCCGTACGCCGGGTTCCTGGGGCAGCGGTACAACGCGCTCACCACCGAGTGCAAACCGTATGCGGATCCCGGCGAGAAGCCCGTGCCCGGCAAGCCGAGCATTGTTCGCGGGCAGCCGCTGCTTCCAAACACGGCCTTCGACGCGGACCTCACGTTGGACCGACTGAACTCGCGCAAGAGCCTGCTGAACCAGTTCGATGACAAAGTGCGGACGCTGGACCAGACCGCGGCGAGTTACGACCGCACGCAGCAGCGCGCGTTCAATCTGCTCACCTCGTCGCGGTTGAAGTCGTGCTTCGACCTGTCCAAGGAGGACCCGCGGAAACTGGATCGTTACGGCCGCACGCTCTTCGGCCAAAGCACGCTCATCGGCCGCAAGCTGATCGAAGAGGGCGTCCGCTTCGTGAACGTGACGTGGGACCTCTTCTGGGACCGCATCCAGATCGACTACGACGCGTGGGACACGCACACGAAGAACTTCAGCATCCTGAAGGAGAACAAGCTGCCGCACTTCGACCAGACCTTCACGGCACTGATGGAAGACTTGGACCGTAGCGGCGTGCTGGACGAAACGCTCGTGGTGATCATGAGCGAGATGGGTCGCACGCCGAAGATCAACGGCAACGCCGGACGCGACCACTGGACGTACTGCTACTCGGTGGTGCTCGCCGGAGCCGGCATCCGCGGCGGCACCGTGTATGGCGCGTCCGACGCCCAAGCGGCCTATGTGAAGGACCGCCCCGTAAGCACGACCGACATCTGTGCGACGATATACCAGTGCCTCGGCATCGACCCGCACACGATGGTGCCGGACCGCACGAACCGCCCCGTAGCGGTTGCTCCCGGCGGCCGAGCGATCGAAGAGATCCTGGCCTGAGATCGCTCGGCAATTCTCTCTGCACATTCCCGCATTCGGTACTTGGTCCCACGGGCCGGAGTCGGATGCGATCGATGCGCGACACTTCCCACGGTCCGGTTGTGCGGGTTAGAATGGTGGGGCAAACTCATCCGAGCCGATGGCTCGACTTCATAATCGGAGCCCGACCATGCCCAGCCCGTTTCCGGGGATGGACCCGTATCTCGAACACCCCAAGCTCTGGCCGCCGTTCCAACACCAGCTACTGGCGTGCCTGTATCAGAATCTCCTGCCGGGGCTCGTGGATCGCTACCGCGCCCGCGTCGGCACCCGCTCGTACACCTCCGAGATGGCGCTGTTCACGTCCATCGTGCGCGAGGAGCACAGCGAGGAATACGTCGAGGTGCGGAACCGTGCGGACGGCAAACTCGTCACGCTCATCGAGGTGGTGAGCCCCACGAACAAGACCACGACCGCGGGCCGCAACGCGTACCTGGAGAAACGCCGCGAGGCCCTCCAGCAACGCGCCGCGATCGTCGAGATCGATCTCGTGCTGCAAGGGAAGCCGACGCTCACCTTCTCGCGCGACGGGTTGCCCGAATACGACTACGCCGTGACGGTGACGCGCAGCACCGCCCCGGACCGCTACGAGATTTACACCTCGACGCTCCAGAAGAAGCTGCCGAAGTTCAAGGTGCCACTCGCGCCGGACGATCGCGATGCACTCCTGGACCTTCAACCCACATTCTCCCGCGCCTACGAACTCGGGAGCTTCCAATCGCAGATCGATTACAAAGCCGCGCCGCCGCCGGACGTGCCGCTCTCCGATTCGAACGCGGAGTATATCGAGACCTTGCTCAAGGCGCAGAAACTGCGATGAACACCGGTGAGTTCGCGTTCATCCGGTGGCTGCGGGAACGGACGCCCGGCGGCCCGCGGGTGATCGTCGGCCCCGGCGACGACACCGCCGTGCTCGCGCCCGCGAGCCGACCGTTGCTCGTGACCACCGACATGCTCATGGACGGCACGGACTTCATCCTGAAGGACGTGGGCGGCCTCGCGGCGGGTCGCAAGGCGATGGCCGCGAACCTGAGCGACATTGCGGCGATGGCCGGCGTGCCGATCGCGGTCGTGGTCTCGGTCGCGCTGCCGAAGCACGGCGGGCGCGAACTCGCTGAGGAGCTGCACCGCGGGCTGAGCCAGATTGCGAACGATTACGATGTGTCGATCGTCGGCGGCGACACGAACACGTGGGATCATCCGCTGGCGATTTCCGTCACGATGTTGGGCGAAGCGACGGAGCGCGGCCCGGTGTTGCGTTCGGGGGCGAAGCCTGGGGATTGGCTGTTCGTCACCGGCCCGCTCGGCGGCAGCATCCTCGGCAAGCACCTCACCTTCACGCCGCGCGTGCGTGAAGCACTCGCGATCCACGAAGCCGCTCCGATCCACGCGATGATCGACATCAGCGACGGGCTCGCGGCGGATCTTCAGCACATTCTCGAGGAGAGCGGCTGCGGCGCGAACCTGGACGCGGCCGCGATTCCGATCTCCGACGATGCGGTGAAAGTGAGTCGCACTTCGGGCCGCACGCCGCTGCAACACGCACTTGGCGACGGCGAAGACTTCGAACTGCTCTTCGCGGTCGATCCTGCGGACGGGCCGAAGTTCGCGCACTTCGCAAAGATCGGCGAGTGCGTCGAATCCGGATTGATGTTGAACGGCGAGCCGCTCGCACCGACCGGCTGGGTGCATGCGATGGAGACTCGATCGTGAACGCACCACTGGCGTGGCTGAACGGTCGGTTCGTTCCGTTCCATGAGGCGGTGTTGCCACTGCACGATGCGGGGTTCGTGAGCGGGGCCACGGTCGTGGACAACGCCCGCACGTACTCGCGAAAGCTGTTCCGCTGGGCGGAGCACCTCGCACGGTTCCGCCACGATTGCGAGACGTGCTTCGTTCCACTCGAAGCGACGGACGCCGAGTTGAGCGAAGCCGCGGACACGTTGGTGAAGGCCAATGCGTCGCAGGGTGAAGTGCATGTGGTCACGTTCGCCACGCCCGGCCCGCTCGGCGTGTACACCGGTGAAGGCAACGGCCCGCCCACGCTCGGCATGGTCACGTACCCGGTGTCCGAATCGCGATACCGGCCGTTCTTCACCGAGGGTGCGGTGCTGATTCCCGTGCCCATGACCGTGCTGCTGCCGACCGTGAAGCACCGCAGCCGGATGAACTGGCATGTCGCCGACCACACCGCGAAGCGAGACTCCGCCGTGCCACACGCGTTGGCGGTGAACGTGATCGACGGCGCGATTCACGAGACGAGCATCGCCAACGTGTTGGCCGTGAGCGGCGGCGCAGTCGTGTCGCCGCCGCGGGACCGCGTGCTCCACGGCATCAGCTTGAAGGTGACCCGCGAGTTGTGCGGCGAACTCGGCATCGGCTTCCGCGAAGAACCGATTTACGTGGACGGCCCGTTCACCGAGTTGATGCTCTGCGGCACGGGCCTCGGCTTGGCCGGCGTGAAGCGACTCGGCGATCGCGTCTTCGATTCTCCCGGCCCGTCGACGCGGCGATTGATCGCGGCGTGGTCCGCACTCACAGGCGGCGGATAGGATACCCGCATGTTCACAGAACACAGTTTGCCTGCGGCGGGCGTGCGGTTGAACGTGGCGCATGGCCTCCGTGCGGGCGCCGGTTCCGTGTGGTTCTTCCACGGGCTCGGCCGCCGGTGGGAAGACTTCTCGCCGCTGCTGGGCAGCCTCGCCGCGTTGCACACGATTCGCGCGGTGGATCATCGCGGGCACGGCAAATCGTCGCACGCGCCGGGTTGCTACTCGGTGGCCGAGTACGCTGCGGATGCGGCTGCCCTCGTGAAGGAAGCGGGCGAGCCGGTCTCGCTCGTGGGCCACTCGCTGGGTGCGCTCGCGGCCTTGGGTGCGGCCGCGGCCGCTCCCGCGTGCGTGCGGGGAGTCGTGCTGCTGGATCCGCCCGGCCCGGGTTATCTCGCGCGCATCGACACCACGCTGTACGCGATCACGTGGGCCGCGATGCAACGCTTGGCGGGGTCCGCGCAGAATCCGAGTGCCGTGGCCCGCGAACTGGCCGAACTTCGCATCCCCACCGGCCACGGCAAGGAGACCGCGCGCTTCGGCGATCTCCGCGACATGGCCTCGCTCCGCTTCATGGCCCACTGCCTGCACGATCTCGACCCGGACACGTTGACGCTGCCGTTGGCCGCGCGGTGGCTCGGAAACTACGATCCGTTCGAAGCCGCGCGACAGGTGAAGTGCCCGGCATTGCTTCTCGCTTCGGACCCCGCGAAGGGCGGCATGTTGCCGCCGGCCGAAGCCGAAGCCTTGGCCGCAGCACTCCCGGACGGCCATCGCGTGGACCTCACCGGTATCGGCCACCTGATCCATTGGCAGGACGCATCGCGCACGCTTCAGCTGCTCCACGGCTTCCTCAGTTCGTTGCGATAGCTCCCGTCATTCGTCGAATCGTTTGCTTTTCACTCCCGCCGTTCTAGCATCGAGTGTCGCCGCTTCTCCCCTACCGGGCGCCGTTCCACTGCGCGAGCGAGATTCGCGCGTCGCATGATGTGATGCAGGACGTGACGATGACGGATGAACCGGTTGAAACCCTGAGCCTGAAGCAGCTGCAAGCTCTGGCGAAGCAGGGCGACACGGATGTCGTACCCGTGCCGAAGACGCGTACGGTCTCGCTGCCGCACACGGCGAACCTGGTGCAGATCGGGCCGTCCGGCCCCGGGCTCGGTCGTCGGTTCGCGCTGGACCTGAAGCCGGTCACGCTCGGGCGCGACGCGCACTGTTCCTTCTCGATCGCGGACGGCAGCGTTTCCCGCCTTCACGCACACATCGAGCCGCGCGACGACGGCGGCTATCGCCTCTCGGATTTGAACAGCCGCAATGGCTGTTTCGTGAACGGCACCCGAATCTCGCGTTCGGATCTGAAGGACGGCGACTACGTGCAACTCGGCGAATGCGTGTTCCGCTTCCTCGCCGGCGGTAATGTCGAAGCCGGCTACCACGACGAAATCCACCGCCTTACGTTGCTCGATCCGCTCACCGGGGCTCACAACCGGCGATCGTTGGCGGAGTTCTTGGAGCGCGAACTGGACCGCGCGGCCCGGTACAGCCGCCCGTTCGCGGTGATCCTGATCGACGCGGACCATTTCAAACAGGTGAATGATCGCCACGGGCATCTCGGTGGCGATGCCGTGTTGAAGGGGCTCGCGACGCGACTGCGAAACGTGGCCCGCGCCGAAGACATGGTCGCACGGTACGGAGGCGAAGAGTTTGCCATTGCGCTCCCGGAAACGGACTTGGCCGGTGCGGTGGTCGCCGCGGATCGCTTCCGCCGTGCCGTGGCCGTGACGCCGTTCGAGTTCAACGGCACCGGGATCGCCCTGACCGTGAGTATCGGTGCGGCAGCCTTCGCGCCCGGCTTGCCCGGCGGAGATCTGCTGCAAACCGCAGACGGTCGACTGTATGAAGCGAAGCGAGGCGGACGTAATCGCGTCGTGCCCGCCGCCGAGCCCTACCTCTCCGCAAACACCGAGACCCCGGCGCCCACCGGTGCCACGCGGGAGATCGAACTATGAGCATCGCGACGGACGAGAGCCTGTTCTATCTCGTGGTGGATGTGCAGGACGGGCAACCGATCTACGTGTTCCTGGGCCGCGATCCGGCGGGGGACGGCCCGCACGGCGAACCGGTGCAGTTGGAGTTGCTGCCGCCGATGGCGCGGTTCGGCCGCCCCGGCCGCCCCACGTTCGGCCGCCCCGTGCTCGGCAAGGCCCGCGGCGGAATGCACTCCTACCGCGAGTTCGCCACATCCGAAGACCTGTGGGAAGCGGGGTTCCTGCCCGTGCCTTCGTACCGCGTGTGCGATGATTGGAACGACTACCACACGCCGTGGTCCGGCGCGTCCGCCTCGGATCGCACCGCGGCCGTGTCGTTCGACGATTCCGTCTGACGCACCGAGCCTGCCGCACCTGCACACTTGCCGCGTCCGTGTTTCCCGCGGATAAAGCCACTTCCGACTTCTCTTCGCGAGGCGGCATGTCCACACCACTGTTCGATCTCACCGGCCGCACCGCGCTCGTCACGGGCGGGAACAAAGGGCTCGGCAAGGCCATGGCCCGCGCCTTGGCGGAAGCCGGCGCGGACATCGTGATCGCCAGCCGCCATGAGGGCGAGTTGCAATCCGCGCTGGGCGAGATCCTCGCCGGCACCGGCCGCAAGGGGCACTACGTCGTCACGGACGTGTCCAAGCGCGACGACGTGAAGAAACTCGCGCACGAAGCGATCGCGAAGATGGGCAAGATCGACATTCTGGTGAACAACGCGGGGATGAACGCGCCGCAAGCCATCGATGCGATCACGGACGAAACGTGGGACCGCGTGCTGGAAGTGAATCTTTCCTCATGCATGGCTCTGACGCGGGAACTCGCCGGGCCGATGAAAGAGCGACGCTGGGGGCGCATCGTACACATCTCTTCGATCATGAGCATCGTCTCCAAGGAGAAGCGCAACGTGTACTCCGCCACGAAGGCGGCGTTGAACGGCATGACCATGGCGAGCGCGCTCGACCTCGGACCGTTCAACGTGACCGTGAACTGCATCGCGCCCGGTCCGTTCCTCACGGACATGCCGATGTCCGTGCTCTCGGAGGCGGAGAAGAAGGCGTTCTCGGATCGTACGGCACTATTACGATGGGCGCAACCGCGGGAACTGGCCGGCCCCATCCTGCTCTTGTGCAGCGACGCGGGGAGCTATATCACCGGGCAGGTGCTGGTCGTGGACGGGGGATACACGGCCCGCTGATCGTGAGCTCGTGCCTTGTCGGGTTCTTCACAAAGGTCGCGCGGCGACTTGAACGCGCCGTGCGGATCGTGTTAAGATTCCTGTAAGCGTTCGGAGTGGGCCGACCGTCTCCACCGGCTCCTCGGGAACGCGGAAGGTGATGCCATGAGTGCCGGAGTCTGCGAGCCGCCCATGCAGCGTAGCCTGTATCGCCGCTGTTACCAGGAAGTGCAGGTGCACAAGTGGAACACGAGCAAGGCGGCGGGGTACGACCGGGGTGATGCGGCCGTGAACGAGTGGGTCCAACTCCACTGGACCGGTTTCCTTCGGGCCCGTTGGGTCGAGCACCTCCAAGGTCAGCAATTCTGGTCCGAACTCCACGGCTGCGACTTCGGTCTTCTCAAACGCAAGTTCCACGACCGCCAACCGCTCCTCGACGCCATTCTCGATCAACTCAAAGTCGGCAAGGAAAACCTCGACGTGCTGGACTGGGCCCGCGAGAAGCAACTCGTGATGGAACCGGTGATCGAGATCCTCGAAGCCTTGGATGTGAACAGCAGCCGCCTGCAGCACGCCTTCGATCCTTCGCCGGAACAATAACGAAGCCCGTCGGACCTCATCATGACATGCCTCCGCCCGCAGTTTCTCGCGGCGATACTTGTGTTTGTTCCCGCCACCGCCCGCGCCGCAGATCCCACCTACTGGCAGGATGTGCGCCCGATCCTCCGCAAGCACTGCACCGTGTGCCACGCCGAACGCAAGCTTGACGAACTCGACGTCTCCGCCGGGCTCGCGCTCGACAAGCCCGAACTCATCGCAAAGGGCACCAAGAAGGGCAAAGTTCTCGTGGCCGGGAAGCCGGACGACTCGCTGATCGTCACGTTGCTCTCCTCGAAGGATAAACGGCGGGCGATGCCGCTGGATGCGGACCCGATTCCGGCTTCGGATATCGCCGTGATCCGCCGGTGGGTCGAGAGCGGTGCGAAGGACGGCACCAAGCCGAAGGACGACGACGCGGTTGCGACCGGTCCCTCGGTGCCGAGCAAGGTGCGCAAACTGCCGGTGGTGTTCGTCACTCGCACCACCGCACTGGGAAAGGCGCCGATCGCCGCTCCGATCACGGCCACGCTGCCGGTCGGCCCGCTTCCGCCGGTCGCCGCGGTCGCATTCTCACCGAACGGCAAACTGCTTGCGATGGGAAGCTACGGCCGCGTCACCGTGTGGGACCTGACCACGGCGAAGCCCGCGAAGATCCTCACACAGGTGCTCGGTGCGGTGAACGATCTCAAGTTCTCGCCGGACGGCAAGACGCTGGCCGTGGCGGGAGGCCAACCGTCCGCCCGCGGTGATTTGCGTCTCTTCGACACGACGGAGTGGAAACTGCTCGGCACGCTGGGCGGCCACCAAGACACGGTATCCGGCATTGCGTGGAGCCCGGACAACGCGAAGCTCGCCTCCGCGAGTTTCGACAAGACCGTGCGGCTGTGGGATGCCAAGACCCGCGCCGTGCTCCACACCTTCACCGGCCACTCGGACTTCGTCTACAGCGTGGCCTTCTCGCCGAAAGGTGAATGGTACGCCACCGCGAGCAAGGATCGCACCGGTCGCATCATCGACACCGCAACCGGCAAGAGCCTCGGCACGCTCAGCGGCGCGAACGACGAACTGCTCTGCGTCGCGGTGCGGCCGGAGAGCGGCCAGATTGTCACTTCGGGAATCGAAACCGCGGTGAGTTGGTGGGACGGCAAGACTGCGGAACGCACCCGCCGCACCGGCGGTCCCGGTATCGCGACTCACGAACTGGCCTTCGATGCGAAGGGTGCCGTTTTCGCGGTCGCAGGCGGCGACGGAACCGTCCGCACCTACGACCCCGCAAGCGGCAATGCCGGGAAGACCGTGTCCAACGGCTCGGCCGTGTTCGCGCTGGCGGTCGATCCCGCGGGCAAGCGCATGGCCGCAGGCACGGCGGACGGCGTCGTCAAAGTGTGGGATGCAACCGACGCCCGACTGCTGGCCACCTTTTGGAGCGGCGCGAACGACGAGTGGCTCGCCTTCTCGGACGGCTTCTTCTCCGCTTCTAGCGGCTTGATCGAGAAGGCCGCGTGGAAGGGCGACGGCAAGCCCGTCACGGATGTGAAGTTGCTTCTCCCGCTGGCCGACCCCGCGAAGTTGGCCAAAGCCTACGCCGGCGAGAAGGTGCCGGAGCCTGTGTTTCCGAAGTGAGCCGGATGGTGTCTTCACTTCAGACCATCGCGAGCAACTGAGTCGACCAGATGACCTGTATTCGACCCTGAAGGGGTCACAGAGAATAGCCTGGGGCAAGGGAGCTAAGCGACCGCCGCCCCAGGTACAAACTCCAGTGATTCACCGGTTGAGCCCTGAAAGGGCGCAGACGGTCGCCCTTTCAGGGCTCCAGGAAGTCATACGCATTCGCTTCGCAATCCTGGGGCGGCGCTCGCAAAGCCTCGCTTGCCCCAGGCTATTCTCTGTGACCCCTTCGGGGTCCAGAGTCTCAATTTTTGGAGTCCAACTTCAACGAACCGGCTTCCATTGATTCGACGAGAACGAACAACCACGCTTCGACGCTTGTGTACTCGATTGGCCGGTCGGCCTCGGATCTCCAGAACCCGATCAGCTGGCCTGAGGTTCCTCCGTCCTCGGCTGCGAGATCGAGGCAGAGGTAACTTCCCGCGCCGTTGTGCAGAAATGGCACCCACCCGCGCCGCCAGTACTTCGGGTCATCGAAGTCGGATCCGATCAGATCGTCCCGCAACTCCTTTGCGTCGGCCACCTCCTGCAGCGTACAGAACGAACGGTTGCCTTGGATAGGAGCTGAAGACATTGGGTCTTGACCATTTCGCCATCGGTACAGCAGTCGAAAGGCAGTCGGCAACTTGAACGAGAACTTGAACTCGAGGGCGTCCAGTTCCGCGTCGGTCGCACTTGGTTGAAGGAGTGCGTAGTAAGCTGGTCTGTTCGTAGCGAGCCAACGGTCCAGTCGGTCGATTGTGTCCTCAACCATCATTGGTCTCCGCATTCGCCATCACTCCTTGATCTTCATCCGCTTCACCAAGTCATATTTCTGCCGCGGGAAGAGTTCTTCGTAATCCTTGTCGCCATCGGGCTTCTTCTTCGTGTCGTAGAACGCGACCTTCGATTTGCCGAGCACTTGGGCGATGTTGCCGCTCACGACGATGGCGGTGGTTTCGTCGATGCCGATGCCGAGGTACTGCGGGTACTTCTTCATGAGGCCGGTCATGTCGTCGGTGCGCTTGCGGGCGAAGAAGTGCTGGTCCACGGCGCAGCCGGGGAGGAAGCCGAATCCCTTCTCGTAACCTTCCGCGGCCATGACGGTGTTGCCGAGCGGGTGGCCGCGCGGCATGTACTCGCTCTGGATGCTGGCGCCAGCCGAGGAGCCGCCGATCACGCCGCCGCGGCTCAGCACCTCGTGGCACCGCTTCTCGACGAGCGTGCCTTCGAAGCAATCGACGAAGTTCCATTGCCGCCCGCCGCCGAACCACACGCCGCCCGCCTTCGTGAGCATCTCGCTGAACTTCGGATCGTTCGCGAGCTTGCGGTCCTTGGTGAACAGCGTCTGCACGTTGGTCGCGCCGAATCGCTTCAAGTAACCCGAATCGCCGGGGCCGTCCTTCTCCGTGGTCGGGATCACGACGATGAGCTTGTCCTTGCCGCCGGCTTTCTCGAAGAACGTGTCCATGATCTCTTGCGTGGTGCCGCCGCCGCCGACGATCACGAGCGTGCCCTTCGGCACGACCGGCTCCTTGGGCTTCGCGGGCGGGAACGGTTCCTTCTCGGCGCGGTTCGCGGCCGCACGGCGAAGTTGCCACAGGTCGAAGATCGCTCCGGCCTTCGCTTCCTGCGTGGCGGCGGGCTTGCCCGCGCCCTTCGCGATGTGAAGCGAGATCGCTCCGTCGCCGATCACGCGCATCTGGCGACCGCGGATCACGACCGCCGAATCCTTGTTGAGCGTGAGGCCGACGGATCCGGGCATGAACTCGCCGCCGGAGTGAAATCCGGGAAGCAGACCGAGTTGGAACGCATCGCCGCCGATCACCTTGCCGGTCGCATGAAGCTTGCGGATCGTCTCCATCGCGTTCTTGTCTTTGAGCGCCTCCGAACGGGCGTCCGCGACCCAAACGCCGGTCGCATCCGCGAACGCAGCTTCCTTCGGCGAACTCACCGCGCGGATGGACTGCGGCTTGAAGCCGCTCCATGCCTCCAACTCCGCGTCGGATTCCGCGATCAGAACGATTTTGGCGTCCTCCTTCCCCGCGAGGTCGAAGAACGCCTGCTTCGCGTCCTTGGCGGCCTGTCCCGCTCCGGTGAGCACCAACGGGCCGGGCAGTTCCGCGAGTTCCGGCGGGGCGGCGAACGCGGGCGCCGATACGAACGCGAACGCGGCGAGAAGTGCGAAGCGAGGCATGGCAGGCTCCAGTCGTTAGAATCAGGATATGACCGCCGAACTGCCGCTTGTGCCTGCCGCCACCGCGATCCGTCCCGGAATCCTCGACGTGCCGGCGGACGAACTGCGTGCGTGGCTCGCGGAACGCGGGCAGCCGCCGATGCGGGCCAACCAGATTCGTCGCCAGATTCTCGCGGGCCGCGCGGAGTCGTTCGAGGCCATGAGCGACCTGCCGAAGGGACTCCGCGCCGAACTCGCGGAATCGTTCTCGGTCTTCTCCACACGCGTCGAGCGCCACCTGAAGGCGACCGACGACACACACAAGCTCGTGCTGCGGCTCCACGACGACCGCATGATCGAGTGTGTGCTGATTCAAGACGACGGCCGGGCCACCGCCTGCATCAGTACGCAAGTCGGTTGTGGAATGGGCTGCGTGTTCTGCGCCAGCGGCCTGAACGGCGTCGTGCGCAACCTCACCGTCGGCGAGATGCTCGAACAACTCGTGCGGCTCCGCAACCTCACCGATGAACACACCACGAACCCGGAGCGTGCCCCGCGGCTGACGAACATCGTCGTCATGGGCATGGGTGAACCGTTGGCGAACCTCGATTCACTGCTTCAAGCGCTCGCGATTGCAGGAGACAAGAACGGCCTCGGCATCGGAGCGAGGCACGTCACCATTTCCACGGTCGGCCTGCCCGCGAAGATCCGCCAGCTCGCCGAGAGCGGCAAGCAGTATCACCTCGCGGTGTCGTTGCACGCCCCGAACGACGCGCTTCGCACCCGCATCGTGCCGACCAACGACAAGACCGGAATCCCCGCGATCCTCGCCGCCGCGGACGAGTTCTTCGAGAAGACCGGCCGCCAAGTGACGTACGAGTACGTGGTCCTCGGCGGGTTGAACGATCAGCCGGAGCACGCCAAGCAACTGGCCGGATTGCTCACCGGCCGCAAGGCGCACGTCAACCTCATCCCGTGGAACGACGTGGAGGGCCTGCCGTACGCCCGCCCCCGCGACGAAGACCTGCGCGGCCTCGTGGATACGGTTCGCAAAGCCGGCGTGAGCGTGAAAGTCCGCAAGCGCAAGGGTTCCGAGATCGACGCGGCGTGCGGTCAACTGCGCCGCAAAGTGGAAGCGGAGCAAACTCCCGTGGTCTGAGAGGTTCTCATGCTCATCCGCATCGCCGGCCTGCTGGCTGTGTTCCTGGGGTTCACGCCGGTCGCGACCGCCGAAGAACGCAAGCCAAATGTGTTGCTCGTCGTGGCTGACGATCTCGGCTTCTCCGACGTGGGCTGCTACGGCGGCGAAATCGCGACGCCGAACTTGGACGGCCTTGCGAAGAACGGGCTGCGCTTCACGCAGTTCTACAACACCGCCCGGTGCTGGCCGTCGCGGGCCTCCATTCTCACCGGGTACTACGCGCAGCAAGTGCGGCGCGACACCGTGCCCGGCGTGAAGAGCGGCAGCCAGGGCGTCCGCCCTGCTTGGGCGAAACTGCTCCCCGCGATGCTCGCTCCACTGGGCTACCGCAACTACCACTCCGGCAAATGGCACGTCGATGGAAAGGTGCTCGATGGCGGCTTCCACCGCTCGTATTCGCTGAACGACCACGACCGCCACTTCAACCCGAAGCAGCACACCGAGGACGACAAGCCGCTGCCCGCCGCGAAGGACGGTTATTACTCCAGCACCGCGATCGCGGACCACGCCGTGAAGTGCCTGAAGGAGCACGGGGAAAAACACGGCGGGAAGCCGTTCTTCTCGTTCGTCGCGTTCACGGCCCCGCACTTCCCCGTGCAAGCGCCCAAGGAAGACGTGGAGAAGTACCGCAAGACTTACCTCGCCGGGTGGGATGCGATGCGTGAGAAGCGATGGGAACGCATGCAGGCGCTGAAGATCGGCGGCACCACGCTCGCAGCCATCGAACGCGAAGTGGGGCCGCCATACCCGCGGCCGGACGACATCAAGAAACTCGGCCCGAACGAAGTGAACCGCCCGCTGCCGTGGAAGGAACTCACCGCCGAGCAGCGCGAGTTCCAGGCGTGCAAAATGGCCGTTCACGCCGCGATGGTGGACCGCATGGACCGCGAGATCGGCCGCGTGCTGCAACAGGTGAAGGACATGGGTTCGCTGGACGACACGCTCGTGCTCTTCCTCTCGGACAACGGCGCGAGTGCGGAGATCATGGTTCGCGGCGACGGCCACGACCCGCATGCCGAGTGCGGCACCGGGGCCACGTTCCTGAGCATCGGGCCGGGATGGTCCAGTTTGGCGAACACGCCGCTGAGGCGCCACAAGACGTGGGTGCACGAAGGCGGCATCAGTACGCCCTTCATCGTGCACTGGCCGAAGGGCATCGCGGCGAAGGGCGAACTTCGCCACACGCCGGGCCACGTGATCGACATCGTTCCCACGCTGTTGGACTTGGCCGGCGGTCGAGCGAACCCGGAATCACCGGCCGCACCGGGTGTCAGCTTGGTGCCGCTGTTTAAGCCGGACGGCAGGGTGAAGCGAGATTTCCTCTGGTGGCAGCACGAGGGGAACCGGGCGCTTCGCATCGGCGACTGGAAGATTGTCGCCGCCGGGAAGGACGCCCCGTGGGAACTCTACGACTTTCCGTGGATCGCCTGGAGGAGAAGAACCCCGCGAAGACCACCCCGACCGCTGCGCGACATGGCGGCCCTGTGGGAGAAGCAAACCGCAGCTGTACGCGCAGGCGAAGAGCAGCCCGTGATGTTCACTTCCCGGTCAATTCGTTGACGAGCGACTCCGCGGGCAGAGCCATGGCGCCGCTTCCAACACCGCCCGGCATCACCGCGATGCTGGCCTGCACATCGGTGTACACGGTTCCGCACCAAGCCGTGGCGGTTGCGATCGAAGTTCACGCCGATCAGTTCGCCCTTGGCGGCCCAGCACCGGGCTGCCCGAGTCGGCGGCCGATCGTGTCCGCCGTCGAGACGAAGCTGAACGGCGTCGCGAGATCCAACTTCGACTGGCCCTCCGTCCACCGCTTCGGGAGTGCGAACGGTTCCTTGCCGCCGAGGTCCGCGTGGCGTTGGAAGGCGCTGCCGAACGTGGTGTGGAACGGAAGCTTCTCGCCGCCGACCTCGTAGCCCTTCACGGTTCCGAACGCGAGCCGCAGCGTGAAGGTCGCGTCCGGCGCCTGGGTGTTTCCGAAGTTCGCGAAGCGTTGCTCGGCGAGCACGGCATAGGCTTGCCGCTCGGGTTCCTCCACTTCCGTTTCGTAGCGGATGCGAAGCTTCCGCGACTCGGCGTCGATCGCCCGTGCCAGCACGATCAGCGGATCGGTGCTGCTCGCAATGGTGCCCGGCTCCGCGACGTACTTCTTCCGCACCTCGGGATCGAAGAGCGTGGTGCCGGCGACGAGTTCCTGCGCACGCTGCGCCGGGTTCTTCCCCGCGAGCGAGAGTTTCACCAGTTCGTGCTCGCCGCCGAGTTGCTCGGCGAGGAACGTGAGCGACGTCTGCAGCTTGGTGCGTTCCAGTTCCGGGTACAGCGGCGCGGGGCTGAACAGGCCGAACTTCAGCGAGTCGAGATTGGAATCGCGGTACTCGCGAAGCCGCTCGGGGGATTTCTTCGGCAGTTCCTCCGCCATGCGCACGCAGTGCCGCGCGATGCCGAAGAGCGGCGAGGAGAACGCGTGCCCGGTCTCGAACAGGTTCCATTCCTTCTCGAACTTCGCGAAGCGGCCTTGGATCGCGGCGATCGTCTCGGTCGCGTCCTGGATGCGGTCCGGACCTTCGAGGCGGCTCGGTGGTTGGAAGCCCTCGCCCATGCGGGCCATGTGCCGCTGCGTGTACGCCGAATCGAGCAGGTCGCGTTCGAGTTTCTTCTTCTGATTGAGAATCACCGGATCGAGCAGTCCCTGATACTGTCCGGAGAACGCCTTGCGGGCGTTCGCGGCACTGTGCAGGTCCGTCGCCGCCTGCCGCTTCTTCTCGGGGCTCTGCTCGCTGAATTGATTGAGTGCCGCCTCGAGCGCCCGCAACCGGGCCAGCGTGTACGGCAGCGTGACATCGCGGCGATGCTTCAACTTCGCGAGCGTTTCCAGCCGCTGCGTGACGCCCGGATGCCCGGTGACGAACGCGAGGTCATTCTCCTTCGGCCCCTCGGTGTTCCACTTGAAGAAGTGCGGCGTCTTGGCCGGTTCGCCGTTCTCGTAGGCCCGGAAGAATGCCACGTCGAGTCCGTGCCGCGGATACTCGAAGTTGTCCACGTCGCCTCCGAACGCCGCGATGCCGCTTTCCGGGGCGAACACAAGCCGCACGTCCGTGAACTTCTTGTAGCGGTAGAGGTGGTACTGCCCGCCGTTGTAGAGCGTGACGACGTCCGAACGCAGGCCGGTGGCGTCGAGTGATTTCTTCTCGATGTCCGCCATCACGGCGCGGCGAGCGATCGCGGCCGCGCCCGGCGTCATCTCCGGTTTCACCACCGCGTTCACGTCTTTCGTCACATCCTCGATGCTCTGCAGCACGTTGATCTCGAGGTCCGGGCACTTCAGTTCCTTGTCGCGCGTCGGAGCGTAGAACCCGTCCGCGAGCATGTCCGTTCCGGCCTTGCCGAGCTTTTGCACGAATCGGCTGCGACATGATGGTTGGTGACGAGCAACCCTTCTGGGCAGTGACTTGAACCCGCCGGACCCGCCCGAGTTCAGCCGCACGGAGGCGAGCATGGCGCGCTTCAGCCACTCGTCGGTGAGCGTGAATCCGTACTTTTTAGCGCAACAAAAAGGGCGGTGTTGCGCCAATACGCCCTCGTCCGAGGTCGCCGTCATCGCCATGCCCTCAGCGAGAAATGCGAGCGCGAAGGGCGCAGTGCGCTGGCCACTGGAAGAGACCTCGATCGCGTCCGTTCAATGCCCCAGCGGAACTCGCTACGGTACTGCGGCCCTCGGAGACCAGTATACGCTCACCGTGCATCCGGTTGACGCAACACGGCGTTTCTCGTGTGCCGATGGTTTTGGGCAGGAGGCCAATCGCGGGCGTAGGAATCACCCCGCCGCGGGAACATCTCCGTAAGCTCGACCGGTCCGTGAAGCCGCCGATCATTCCTTGGCGATGCGGAACGAAGGCGAACAGCTTTTGGGCCGCGGGACCGTCCGGTTGTGTTCGGCCTCCACGCCCAGCGCGCTGCGCGGGCCGTCCGTCGCGATGATGTAGCGTTCGATCAACCCCGCGGCGTATCCATCCACACTTCCAATCCCAGATGTTGCAGGAACTTCACGGTGGCTTCCTTGGTCACCGTGCCGCACCTGGTCGCGGCGGCGGGTCATCTCGCCGGTGAGCACGATGCGCCGTCGCGGTCCTCCTTGCCTGCTTCACCCGCGCGGGATCGAGATCGCGCCAGCCGAAACCATACCTTGGGGCGCAAGGAGTACCAACCAACTCCTCGAGATGTAGAGATGCAGCCCGCGGGTGATGCTGTCCGCGGGGCTCGGTTCGATTCGTTCTTCGGACGGAACGCCGGGCAGTTGGATGAACAGGATTTGTCCGGCGGAGAGTGAACTCGGCCCACGAGGCGGGTGCGATTTCGCCGGAGCCGTACCGCAGGTAGCCGAGCGTGCCGGCAGCGACGACACCCAGGATCATGGCGAGCCGCGCGCCGCGAGAGCAGCTGCCGCGCGACGCCACGGGTGCCGGCGGTTCGTCGTCCAGCGAGAGCGCGGTTGGGGAGCGACGGTGCCGCCGCCAGGGGAGCCGCGGCGGTGGGTTGGCAGAATGGGCACGCCACGTCCGTTCCCGCCGCCGCCTCCGGGTACACCTGGAACAGCTTGCCGCACTCAAACATGCCACGGGCAGGAACATCGGTGGTCCTTTTCCGAGCGGGGGACGTGAGTCCTTGCACGCCTCTTCTTACCACACGGGGGACTCACGTCCCCGCCTGGTCGTCACTACTTCTTCTCGGCCCGGTCAACACCTTCTTCGCCGCACTCACTACCCACTCCTGCCCGGACTCATCCCCGTACAGGTCGATGATCTCGCGCACTCCACGCGGAGGAACTTCCAATCGAGCGGGGTCGCGTCCGTCTTCTTCTCCAACTCGGGCAGCTTCGCCATCGACGCCTTGCACTTCGCCACCAACTCGGCGGCGTTCGTCTTCGACTCCCTGATCTTCGCGCGATGCTCGGCCGCGATCAGTTGCCACGGGCCGTTCTCGTCCGTGTCCGGCAGGCCGATCAGCGTGTCCCACGTGCGCACGGCCTTTTCGGGGTCGCCGAACTGCTCCAGGCGGCGGGCGCGAACGGCGAGCGATCGCGCGCTCGACGCATCGAACGGAATCGGCTTCTCGTTGTTCCGGTCCGCGGCGATGGCCGTTGTCAGGTCCGCGTCGCGCTTCCGAGCATCTTCGATCTCACGCACCCGCTTGTCCGCCACCCAGCCCCACCGCGCCTTGCGGAGTTTGTCGTCCTCGAAGGCGTACGGCAGCTTCGCTTCCTCGGGGAACACGGCCTTTGCCTGGTTCCAGAAGTTCATCGCATCCGTGAGCCGGCCGTCCTTTTCGGCTTGGATCGCGGTCATGGCGAGTTCATAGGCCTTGGGGTCGTCCGATTCGGGATCGGTTCGGTACTTCGCGTTGCCGAATCGCTTGGCGAGTTGCCGTTCGCGTTCTCGCACCTTCGCCTCGCGGAACGTGCGGGCCACTTTGTCCGTCGTTTCGCCAGGCTTCCCGCCATGCGCTTCGAGATACTTCCGGGACGCCTCGAGCTTGTCCGCGTCGCTCTCGGCGCGGTCCACGGCCGCGGCGAGTTTCTCGGCCGAGGGCGGGAGCAACGCGATCACCGTGCCGATCGCGATGAGCAGCAGCAGCGACGCGAGCCCGGCCGCTTTCACCCACTTCCGCTGGTGCCACGGCTCGCTCGGCCCCTTCTTTTTCTTCTTCTTGAGCCCCTTCAGGGCGCGGGCCGCGTCGCGGTCCTCCTCGCTGAACTCGCGGTCGCCCCTGCGGCGGTCCGCCTTTCGGGCCGTGGCCGCATCCAGCCCCGCGCTCTTGCGGGCGAAGATGTCCTCTTCCACCTCCGCGAGGATGCGGGCCACCCACGCCGCATCCACCGGGCGGTTCTCCTTCTCCTTCTCCAGCAGTTGCAGGATCAGCGACTCGAACTTCTGCGGCAGGTCCGGCACGAGGCGCCCGAGTTTCGGCGGCGGTTCGTTCACGTGCTTCAGGAACATGTCCACCGTGTTGTCCGCGGTGAACGGCTTGCGGCCCGTGAGCAGTTCGAACAGCACGACGCCGAGCGAGTACAGGTCGGACTTGTTCGTGAGGTTCTTGTCGCCTTTGCACTGTTCGGGCGACATGTACGCGGCGGTGCCGATGGTGCTGTTCGCTCCGGTGAGCGCGGTCACGTCCTGATCCTTGGCGATGCCGAAGTCCGTGAGCTTGAGCGTGCCGTCCGATGCGAGCATGAGGTTGGACGGCTTCAGGTCGCGGTGGATGATGCCCTTCTCGTGGGCGTATTGCAGGGCGTCGCAGAGTTGCTTGGCGTAGGTGACGACTTCCTCCCAACCGAGCTTGCCGCGACGGGCGAGGATGCGGTCCAGCGCTTCGCCGTCCACGAATTCCATCGCGATGAACGGCGTCTTCCGCCACGTGCCGGTGGCGCGGAGGCGGACGATGTGCTTGTGCTTGAGTTGCTTGAGGATGGCGGCTTCGCGCTGGAAGCGGGCCATGGCGCCTTCGTTGCCGATGAGCCCGAGCAGCACGACCTTGAGCGCCACGTCCTCGACTTCGCCGTCGTTGTGGAAGTCCGCGCGGAACACGGTGCCCATGGCGCCGCTTCCGAGTTCGCGCGTCACGACGAACCGCTGGTTGCCGGAACCGATGGTCTGCCCGACCTGCATGGCCGCACTCCGCGGATCGCGTTGCGGCTTATTCTACAGGCGGATCACCGTTTGCCGCGACCGATGCCGTAGTACGTGAAACCGGCGGCGGACATCGTGCGCTCGTCGTAGATGTTGCGACCGTCGAAGATCACCGGGACCTTCAGCAGTTTCTTGATCAACTCGAAATCCGGATTGCGGAACTCCGGCCACTCGGTGACGATCGCGAGCCCGTCCGCCCCTTCGAGCGCTCCGTACGGGCGGTCCGCGTAGTGCAACTTCGTGCCGTAAATCGCCTTCACGTTGTCCATGGCCTCCGGATCGTGCGTGCGGACCGCCGCGCCGGCGGCCAGCAGCGAATCGATCAGCCTGAGCGCCGGAGCTTCGCGGATGTCGTCCGTGCGCGGCTTGAACGCCAGACCCCACACGGCGATCGTCTTGCCCTTCAACTCCGAGCCGTAGTGTTTCTGAATCTTCGAGAACAGCACGGTCTTCTGGGCGTCGTTCACTTCGTCCACGGCCTGCATCAGTTTCAGCGGCAGGTCGCGGCGGCGACCCATCGCGATGATCGCTTCGATGTCCTTCGGGAAGCAGGACCCGCCGTAGCCGGGGCCGGGGAAGAGGAACTGGAAGCCGATGCGCTGATCGTGGCCGATGCCCTTCCGCACGTCGTTGATGTCCGCGTTCAGGGCGTCGCAGAGGTTCGCCATCTCGTTGATGAAGCTGATCTTGGTGGCGAGCATCGCGTTGGCGGCGTACTTGGTCATCTCCGCGGATTCGGGCGTCATGACGAGGAACGGGCGTTCGGTGCGGAGGAACGGCTGGTAGAGTTCGCGGAGCGCCTCGGCCACTTCCGGTTTGCGAACGCCGACCACGACGCGATCCGGCTTCATGAAGTCGTCGATCGCCGCGCCTTCTTTGAGAAACTCGGGATTGCTGGCGACATCGACATGCGAGCAGCCCTTGACCGCGAGCCGCTCCGCGACCTTGGCGTTGGTGCCGACCGGCACGGTGCTCTTCGTCACGACCACGCGCGAACCGGGTGCTCCGGGCGGAAGCGACTTCAACGCTTCACCGATCGCATCCGCCACGGCGAAGACCGCGGTGAGATCCGCGTCGCCGGCTTCGGACTGCGGCGTGCCGACCGCGATGAAGATGAGCCGCGCCGCCCGCACCGCTTCCGCGAGGTTGGTGGTGAAGTGCAACCGGCCGTCTTCCTTGTTGCGGAGCACGAGTTCGAGCAGGCCCGGTTCGTAGATCGGGATGCGGTTCGCGTTCAGCGTTTCGACTTTGGCCGCGTTGTTGTCCACGCACACCACGTCGTTGCCGCTCTCGGCGAGGCAGGTGCCCGTGACGAGCCCGACGTACCCGGTTCCGATCACTGCGACTTTCATGCAATCGACCCCGTACGGAACAGCCGCGAAGCGACACTCGGGTTCAGTGTAGGGCTGTGCTACTTCGTTTGAATGGTGCCGCCCGCGCTGCCGGCGTTGTTGAACGCGCCGGTGACGCGGTTGTAGACAAGGACTTGGCCGGAAGTGCGCGTGTTGTCGTAGCGATTCGTGATCAGGGCAAGCGTGCTCATGCCGCCGCGGAGGGTCACGAGCGGCCCGTCGGACGACACGGACTCGCCCCAGCCGTCGTACTGGTCCGAGCGGATGTACGCGTTGCCGTAGCCGTCGAGCCGCTGCACGGTCGGCTGGCCGGGCTTCTTGTGCGACGACACGACGAGGCGTTCCGCACACTGGAGCCGCATCGAACCCGCGGGCAGCTTGTTGCGGTCCGGGGCGGCGTCGATGTGGTCCGCCGGCACGTGCATCAGGTCCGTCGAGTCCTGGAATGTCGCGTCCTGATAGATGCTGCCGAAGTCGCGCGCGATCATCCGCCCGGCGAAGTGGACGATCGTCAACTTCATCTCCTGCTCTTTCTCTTTCTCCTTCGCCGCGGGGTCCGGCGCCTTCGGCTGCGGGGCGGCTTCGTCCTTCACTCCCGCTTGCAGGATGCGGATCGTGCCGGGCCCGGCCGCGACCACGCGCTGATGCGGGTCGCGGTTGCCCGGCTCGAACGCCTTCGCCGTCAGTTCCAACTCGCGGGCCACCATGCGCTGCCGCTTCACGGCCTTGCCCGTCTCGTCGAACGCGGCGTCTTCGTACGTCACCCAGTACGCGTCCTTCGGTTCGTCCCGGAGGTCTTCCGGGGCCGGGTAGCAGCGCACCGATTCGATCTTCGCATCGTTCTTCGTGCCCGGCTTCGCGCGGCGGCTGAAATCCACCGGCTTGTCCGTCCGCACCTGCATGATGTGGCACAGCACGAACGACTCGTTCTGCTTGGCCGAAACCTTCCCCTGGAACTCGGCCCAGCGATCCGCCCCCTTGAACTTCATGAAGTCGCGCCAGTGGATCACCACGGGCGAAGATTGCTTCAACTCCGAGCCGGCGAGGTTGGACGTGGCGGGCAGCACGAGCGAGCCGCGGCCGTCCACGTCCGCCGTGTTGTGCAGTTGGTCCAGCACGATCTTCGCGCCGATGATGGACATGCCGTCGTGATGCACTTGGCCCGGGTTCGCCTCGTCGAGTCCGCTCACGGTGAGCACGGAGCCGTCCGGCGTGTGGTCGGCGAGCAGGGTGTGACCGCGCACCTCGAGCCCGCGTTTGTCGGGGCCGGGCTCGGACGGTTCCTGCGTGACGAAGACATTGCCTTCGCAGCGGGCCTTGTCCAGCTCGTACTTCATGCCGCCGTCCGCGCTTTGTGCGGCGGTCGCCGGATACCGCACCATCCACGTGTCCACGGTGCGGGCGCGAAGCTTGAGCGGTTGTTTCGCCTTCACCGGCTCGATGGGCGTGACGGCCGGGATCATCGGCATCGGCGGGCCGGGCTGCGGAGCGGCAGCGACCGGCGTCGCGGCTGCCACCGCCATCGGTTGCAGCGGGGCGATGCCGTCGCGGAACAGCACGTTGAGCGAATCCGATTGTTCGATCTCGAGTTCGGCGGAGCGGCTGGTCACGTCGCCGAGCGCTTGCAGGCGGCCGGGCTGCATCTTCCCCGAGAACGCCGGGCCGCGATCGGAGGAAAGATCCTTCGGCTCCATCCACAGCCGCAGTTCCTTGCCCTTCAACCAGAAGCCGGACGACTTGTCCTCGAACTTGCCCTCGTCGATGAACGTGAACACGTCCAACGGGCGGCGGTCGAGGATCTCCTTCGTCACAGTCATCCGGCCTTTCCAACTCGCGTGGAAGTTGTTGGCGCCCGCGGCGGAGTCGAACAGTTCGAAGCGGCCGGCGCCGTCCACGGCCGCGGTCATGGAGCGATCCGGGGCAGGGCCGGGCTTCAGGGTCAGAATCGCGGGGCGTTCCTTGCTCCCCGCCGTGAGAATGTGGCTGCCCGTCTTCTTCCCCGGCTGCGGGTCGTTCTTGCGGACGGCCGTGAGCGGCAAGCCGCGCAGCGTCGTCGTCTCCGTGTCCTTGTCGTGAAGAAGGTACTGGCCGTACGCTTCGAGATGATCCGCATCGCTGACGAGCGTGACGAAGCGGTTCGCCAGTTCGACCCACGCACGGAGCCGGCGGAAGCCGAGTCCGGTGGAGGCGCTGGCTTGCTGCGGGCCGACCGGCGGGCCGCCGAATTCAATCTCGAGGATCTGGCTGAAGAGCCGCTGCGTGCCGAGCCCGAGCGGTGGCACGCGGTGGACCTGCACGTCATTCGGCAGGTCCGGGTTGCCGTCCGGCAGCACGTCGAAGCGGGCGCTGTTCTTTTCGGTGTCGTAAGCGAGGCGGCCGAGCGTGTCGATCTGCAGCAGGGAGCGGTCGAGCTTGCGGATGGCTTCGACACCGAGGAACGGCCCGCCGAGTGCCACGGCCGCGAGCGTCGGTGCGGCGGCGGGTTTCACTCCGGGCGCGGCCTTGGCGCCGCCCGTGTTCGCGAGCCCTTGATCCGCTTCCGTCCACAGATTGAGCAGCACCTTCTCCAGAAGTTCGACTCGCTTCACGTTGCCGAGCGGGTTGTTGTTTTTCTTCGGCGAGTCCGCGGAGTCGAGGAACACCTTCAAGCCGATGGCCGTGGCGGTGGGCGGCGGCAGGCGCATCCCTTCGAGCACTTCGAACACGGCCTGCGGGGCTTGGAGGAGATTGGCCGGCGCCGGTGCCGTCTCGGCCCGATCCGCGAAAGCGAAGGTGCGGTACTGCTCGGGAACGGGCTTCACCCGACGCGGCAGGTTGTTGCGATCCACGATCTCGATGGCCGCATCGGTCCAGATGTCCGGGCCGCCGGGATGGCTCTTCGGGTCGAACTGCTTCGGGTCGCGGTAGAACATCGGGCCGACGGTGCGGACCACGAGGAACTTCGCGGGATCCTTGGACCGCTGGTTGTGCGTGATGTGGATCGTGCCGCTGCGGCGATCGAGCTTCACCTGCGCGGGCTCGGGCGGCTCGCTGAGCAGTTCCATGCGGAGGAGCTTGGCCTTACCCATCTCCGTAGGCCCGTTCACGGGCCGGTCGAATTCGAGGATCGCCTTGTCCGCGTGGAACGTGGTGATTTCCTGGGCTTCGCCGTCCTGCCGTTGGTGAGGCGGCTTCGGGGCGCCGAACTGGGCCACGCTGAAGGGGGCGAGCGCGACGCGGTTCGTCCCGTTGAACGGCGGTGAACCGCAGGCCAGCACCGTGGACGTGGCGCCGGAGCGGAACTCGAGTTGGGTCGGGTAGAACGCGGATTTCTGCTCGAGACAGTCGGGGCCGAACGCCTCGCGGATGCGCTCGATGGTGGGCGACGACGTGCGGACTTCCGGCGGCTTGGCGTCGCTGCTGGCGACGGCGAGCATCTTCGCGGGCAACTGCGGCAGGCCGTCCATCCAGCCGAGGACGCGGGCGTAGAACCCGTACACCCCGCCGAAGAGCAGGATGCCGCCGAGCAGCAGCAAGACTCGCCTCGGCGTCCACACAGTCGGTTGAATCTCCGTTCTCGTCAGACACTCCGGATCATTCACGGAGTGCCGCTTCGGCCCCACCTCTCCCCGCCGGGGAGAGGTCGCCGTTCCGATACGCAGGCATCGGAACGGCGGGTGAAGGGCTGCTGGCTACGAAGCCAACCCTCACCTGGTTTGTGGACTGCATTCGCAGTCCACAAACCACCCTCCCCGGCGGGGAGAGGGTGAAGAATCACTGATGCCGCTGCACGACGGCGTCCCACGTTCCCTGCAACTGCATCAGCCACTCGATCGCTTCGCGGACCGCGCCACGGCCGCCGGGGGCCGTCGTCACGTAATCCGCGGCGGCCTTCAACTCCGCACACGCGTCCGCCACCGCGATCGACACACCGCAGCGGCGCAGCACGGGCACGTCCGGCAGGTCGTCGCCCACGGCACAGATGCGGTCCGGACTCAACCCGGTGCTCGCGATCAGGTCCCAAAACGCGGGCAGTTTCTCCGAGCGGCCCTGCATCACAGGGCTGATCCCCAGTTCGGCCGCGCGACGCAGCACCGCGGCCGACGAACGCCCGGACAGAATCGCCGCCCGCTTACCGCTCTCCCGCCAGAACTTCAACCCCGATCCGTCCCGCACGTGGAACCGCTTCAGTTCCTCCTCCGCTCCATAGAGGATCGAGCCGTCCGTAAGCACGCCGTCCACGTCGAGCAGCAACAGTTCGATCTTGGCGGCGCGCGAAGAGAGGGAATCGGACACGGAATGGAATCCTACGCGCTGAGACGGTCCGCAAGCCGGAGCGACGGCCGCGATTGGCCCGCGTTCGCACCCGGTTCCAGACCGATGAGATCGGTTATGTCGAGCATGTCGACGGGCCGGCCTTCGGCATCCACCACCGGCAATTCGCTGAACTTCCGCACTTTCAGGATTTCCAGCGCATCCGACACGCGGGCGGTGGGCGACACCACGACCGGCTGCTTCGTCATGACGTCCGCGATGGGGGCGTCGAAGAGCGCGTCCGAATGTTTCTCGAAGAGGCGGGCCAGGTCCGAATCGGTGAACAGCCCGGAGAGGCGGCCGGCGTCGTCCACGAGCATGATGGCGCCGGTGCGGCGGCCTTCGTGCTTCACGTGAGCGAAGACGGTGCGGACGCTCTCCGATTGTGGGGCGATGCGCAGTTCGTTCCCGCGGCGCATCGTGTCTTCGACCGTGGCGAGTTTGCGGCCGAGGCTGCCGCCGGGGTGGAACTTCGCGAAGTCGTCCGCCGTGAACTGGCGTTCTTCGAGCAGCGTGAAGGCGATGGCGTCGCCGATCGCAAGCATGACCGTGGTGCTGCTGCTCGGCGCGAGCGCGAGCGGGCACGCTTCGCGGATCGGGCCGTACACGATGGCGGCATCCGCGTTGCGGGCCAGCGAACTGTTCGCGTTCCCCGTGATGGCGAGCAACCCGGCGGCGAGTTTCCGCAGCGGGCCGAGCAGGCGTACGATCTCTTCCGATTCGCCGCTGTGCGAGAGCATCAGTGCGACATCCTCGGCGTGGACCATGCCGAGGTCGCCATGGACGGCGCGGGCCGCATCCAGGAGGTACGCGCGGGTGCCGGTGGAATTCAGCGTGCCGACGAGCTTCTGGCCCACGTCCGCGGATTTGCCGATGCCGGTGACGGCGATGCGGCCCCGGCACGCGGCGACGGACTGTACGACGCGGTTGAAGGATTGGTCAAGCCGCTCGGCGGCGGATTGCACGGCCTCGGCCTCGGTGCGCAGCACGTCCCGGGCGAAGGCAAGTCGATCGAACGTCGGCGTGGTGCGGAGCCCGGCCATGGCGCATCCCTGCGGGACCGCGGTATAGCCGCGCCGGGCGGGAAATGCAATCTCAGCAGCATGATTGGACAGTTGGCGGCCAAGTGTGTGCCTGCTTGGCCGGTGGCCGGTTGGCCGGCTCGGGGCAAACTCGCCCGAAACGCTTGCCCGAAGTGCCTCCGCCCCTATATTGGCTGTTCCGAGATTGAGTGAGGTTTGTCATGGGCATGCAGTGTTCGGTGTGCGGGAAGAAGCCCGTCGTCGGCAACCAGAAGACGTACCGCGGCAAGGCGAAGTACTTGGGCGGCGTCGGCAAGAAGATCACCGGCACGAGCAAGCGCCGCTTCAAGCCGAATCTCCAGCATGTGAAGATCGCCCAGGGCGGCGAAACCGTCCGCACCCGCGTCTGCGTCGCGTGCATCCGCAGCGGCAAGATCCAGCGCCCGGTGAAGCGGCAGCCCTTCGCCAGCATCCAAGTGTGATCATGCCGCTCGACGCCGATGAAGTGCGGAAGGTCGCGCGGCTGGCGCGACTGGAACTCGCCGAGGCCGACCTCGCGCGCCTGCAGCCTCAAATCGCGGCCATCCTCGACTATGTGAACCAGTTGCAGCAGCTGCCGACCGACGGCGTGGAGCCGCTCGCGCATCCGCTGCCGGTTTCCAACGCTTTCCGCGACGACGAACCCGCCCCGTCCCTTCCGGTGGACGACGCACTCGCCAACGCTCCGAATCGGCTTGGCAACTACTTCGGCGTCCCGGCCGTCTTCAGCCATGATTGAAAAGACCGCGACCGAGTTGCTCGCGATGCAGGCCGCCGGGCAGGCTTCGGCCGCCGAGATCGCCGAGGCGTTTCTCGCGTCCATCCGGCAACGCGAGCCGAAACTCCACGCCTTTCTGCATGTCGATGAACCAGCGGTGCGGGAGCGGGCGAAGGCGATCGATGCCAAGCGTGCCGCGGGCGAACCGCTCGGCAAACTCGCCGGCGTGCCTGTCGCGGTGAAGGATGTGCTCTGCACAAAAGGTGTTCGCACCACGGCCGGCAGCAAGATTCTGGAGAATTTCGTTCCGCCGTACCACGCACACGCCATCGAACGGTTGCTCGCCGAAGACGCGGTGCTGATCGGCCGTACGAACATGGACGAGTTCGCGATGGGCTCCTCGACGGAGAACAGCGCGTTCGGCGTCACGCGGAACCCGTGGAACACCGCGTGCATTCCCGGCGGTTCGTCAGGCGGAAGCGCGGCCGCGGTCGCGGGCAGTGAAGCCCCTCTCGCTCTGGGCACGGACACCGGGGGCTCCATCCGTCAACCCGCGGCCCTGTGCGGAATCGTCGGCATGAAGCCGACGTACGGTCGCGTCAGCCGTTATGGGTTGATCGCTTTCGCCTCCTCGCTCGATCAAGTCGGCCCGTTCGCCCGCACGGTGGAGGATGCGGCCCTGCTTTTGGAATCGACCGCCGGGCACGACCCGCGCGACAGCACCAGCGTGGATCGCCCGGTGCCAGCGTACACGCAATCCGTGAATCAGCCCGTCACCGGCCTTCGCATCGGAGTTCCGAAAGAGTTCTTCGGCGCGGGGCTGGATTCGGAAGTGGAAGCCGCCGTGCGGACGGCGTTGAAGGAATATGAGAAGCTTGGTGCAAAACTGGTCGATGTCTCGTTGCCGCACAGCCCGTTCGCCTTGGCGGCGTACTACATCGTGGCCCCGGCGGAAGCCTCCAGCAACCTCGCCCGCTTCGACGGCATGCACTACGGCCACCGCACGAAGCAGAAAGCAGACCTGATCCACACCTACAGCCGATCCCGTGCGGAAGGTTTCGGGAAAGAAGTGCAACGCCGCATCATGATCGGCACCTATGTGCTCTCCAGCGGTTACAAGGATGCGTACTACGTGAAGGCGTTGCAAGTGCGGCGGCTCGTGAAGCAGGACTTCGACACCGCGTTCGAACAATGCGACGTGATCATGGGTCCGACAACGCCGACTGCCGCGTTCCCCATCGGTGCGAAGTCGGACGATCCGCTCGCGATGTACCTCTCGGACGTTTACACTGTGTCCTGCAACTTGGCGGGGCTTCCGGGGCTCAGCCTGCCGTGCGGGTTCACGAAGGCCGGTTTGCCGATCGGCTTGCAACTGCTCGGCCCGGCCTTCGAAGAAGAGAAGCTCTTCCGCATCGCCCGGATGTACGAATCGGCCACGGATTGGCACACGAAGCGGCCCGGCGCGTAGAATCACCCCCAATGAAGACTCACATCGCCATCAACGGCGCCTGCGGGCGCATGGGGCAGCGGCTCGTCGCGCTGGCCCTGGAAGACAAGTCGCTGCAGGTCGTGGCCGCAGTCGATTCGCCGAAGCACCCGCTCGTTGGCCGCGACGCGGGCGAACTGGCCGGCGTCGGCAACATCGGTGTGCCGGTGACCGGCGAGTTGCCGCTCGGTGCTCGCGTCGACTGCGTGATCGATTTCTCCGTGCCCGCCGGTACGATGGCGATTCTGCCCGCCTGCACCGCCCGCAAAATCCCGGTTGTCGTCGCCACCACCGGGCACTCCGCGGAGCAGAAGGCCGAAATCGAATCCGCGGCCCACGACACGGCCGTGCTCTTCTCCCCGAGCATGAGCCTGGTGGTGAACCTGCTGTTCAAGCTGGTTCGCGAAACGACGGAGGCCTTGAAGGGCAAAGGGTTCGACATCGAGATCGTGGAGCGGCACCACCGATTCAAGCACGATTCGCCGAGCGGCACGGCGATGAAGTTCGCGGAGATCATCCGGGACTCGCTTGGCGGCGGCAAATTCGTGCACGGTCGCGAAGGCATCGTCGGGGAACGCAAGGCGGAGGAAATCGGCCTGCACGCCGTCCGCGGCGGCGACAACGTCGGCGAGCACACCATCATCTTCACCACACTCGGCGAGACCCTGGAACTCGTGCACAAGGGGCACAGCCGCGACAGCTACACCCGCGGCGCCTTGCTCGCCGCGAAGTTCTTGGCGACGAAGTCCGCCGGCCGCTACACGATGGCGGACGTGCTGGGGCTGTGAAGCAGGCAAACGCCCCAATCGGGTGCCTTGCCTCTTGAATCGTCCATGCGATTGACCGATGATGGAATCGTGAAGGTCCGGCTCATTTCATCCGGCTCTTCCGTTTCATCATTCGTCCGAGGTGTTTCATGCCCACTCTCTCCGGCTTGAAGCCGCGGCGTGTCGCATTCACGCTGATCGAGCTTCTGGTGGTGATTGCGATCATCGCCATCCTGATCGGGCTTCTGCTGCCCGCGGTGCAGAAGGTGCGCGAAGCTGCGGCCCGCACGCAGTGCACCAACAATCTGAAGCAACTCACGCTTGCCGCCCAGAACCATCACGATGCAAACGGCCGATTCCCGTCGGGCGGAGTCGGCTGGTGGTTGCCGCCGACATACATCGCAGTCGGACAACCGCAGGCCGGCGGTCTCGGTGCCCAAGAAGGCGGCTGGGGCTTCCAAGTGCTGCCCTACATCGAACAGGACGCGGTCTGGCGGGGTTCCGGCACCGGGTCCATTGCCGCGGCTCAGATCCAAGCGATCAGCACGCCCGTGAAAACGTTCTTCTGTCCGTCGCGTCGCGCTCCGACCACCTTGCCTCCGACCGGCAACTGGTATCCGCCCAGCGGCACCTTCGCCCACGCCCCCACGGATTACGCCGGAGGCATCGCGGAAGGCAACGGGGCGATCGCTTACGGGTATTACGGCACGAGAATGGCGGACTTCACCGACGGAACCTCGCAGACCATCATCTTCGGCGACAAGCGGATGGACCGGACGTACCTTGGCCAATACCAGAGTGACGACAACGAAGGGTACACCTCCGGCTGGGATCACGACACGATCCGTAACGGCAACTCCCAGCCGATGCCGGACTCGAACAACGGCTCCGGCTGGGGCGAGTTGCGGTTCGGTTCCTCGCACACCGGAGGCTTCGTGGTCGCCATGGTGGATGGATCCGTCCGCAGCCTGTCCTACAGCATCAGTCAAAGCACGTTCTATCTTCTCGGCCAGCGAAACGACGGACAGGTGATCCCCAACTTCTGAGCCGCTACGCTTGAGTGCTCGACCCCTCGGCGGGGTCGAGCGTCTGTGCGCACATGGAGGACCGGATGTTTCGCTCTCTCTCCCTTGCCGGGTTCTTCGCCACGATCCTCTTCGCCATCGGATGTTCGGGGTCCGACGCGAAGAAAGTCACACTCAAGGGCAAGCTCGTCGAGGGCGGCGCCCCGTACGTGTTGAATACGTCCAAACTGAAGATGCCGCCGGGTGCCAGCCTTCCGCCGGGGGCGCGGCCGCTGACCGTTTCCTTCATTCCGGCCGGCGGTGGCGACACCGCGTTTGCCAATGTCGAGTTGGAAACGGGGGCGTTCACGGTTTCGCTCGTGCCGGGCAAGTACAAGATCGCCGTGGTCGCGAGCGCGGGGATGGGCGCGCCCGATCTCTTCGGCGGCAAGTATTCGTCGGAGAAGACGCAGATCCAGCGAGACTTGGCGCCGGACACCGAGATCGTGATCGACCTGTCGAAGCCGCAAGGCTGACGCGACCGCACTGCCCGCACCGCGGCGTTTCCGGTAGTTTGAACCTATCCTTCAAACCCAGGACGCCGCGACGATGCCGACCGTACCGCTCTCCGATTACGCCGTTCACCTCCGCCCGCAAGACAATATCGCGGTGGCCCGCCGTCCCATTCCCGCGGGAGCGGAACTCGCCGTGGACGGCGGCACCGTGAAGCTCGCGGCCCCCATCAAGATGGGGCACAAGTTCACCGTGCGCCCGGTGAAGGAAGGCGACGCGATCTCGAAGTACGGCCAAGTGATCGGCTTCGCTTCTCGCAACCTCGCACCGGGCGAACACGTCCATGTTCACAACGTGAAGCTCGGCTCATTCGATCGCGACTACGCGTACGCCACGCAGGTGCCCGCCCCGCTGCCGCCGCCCGCCGAACACCGCAGTTTCATGGGCTTCGACCGCGGCGCGAGCAAGCCCGATCACCTTCGCTACGGCACGCGCAATTACGTCGCCGTCATCAGCACGGTGAACTGCTCGGCCAGCACCAGCAAGTACATCACCGACCGCATCCGCGAGAAGGGGCTGCTCAAGCAGTTCCCGAACGTGGACGGCGTGATCGCCATCGTGCACCGCATGGGCTGTGCCATGCAGTACGACGGCCCGGACCACAAGCAACTGGACCGCACGCTCGCCGGCTTCGCCCGGCACCCGAACGTCGCCGCTTACATCCTCGTCGGCCTCGGTTGCGAGATCGTCCAGGCTTCGCACCTCATCGAGAACGAGCACCTCAACCTGATTCAACTGGACGGCAAGAAGTCGCCGCCGCTCGCGCTCTCGATTCAGGAGTGCGGCGGCATCGGCAAGACGGTGGACGCCGGTGTGGAAGCCGTCGCGTCCGTTCTGCCGCGGGTGAACGACATCCGCCGCACACAAATCTCCGCCAAGCACATCATCCTCGGCACGAACTGCGGCGGGTCGGACGGCAACTCCGGTGTCACCGCCAACCCCGCCCTCGGCGTCGCGTCGGACCTCATCGTGCAACAAGGCGGCACGAGTATCCTCGGCGAAACGCCCGAGATTTACGGCGCGGAGCACATCCTCACCCGCCGCGCGGTGTCGAAGGAAGTCGGCGAGAAGCTGGTCGAACGCATCAAGTGGTGGGAGTGGTACACCGGGATGTTCGGGGCCGAGATCAACAACAACCCGAGCCCCGGGAACAAGGAGGGCGGGCTCACCACGATCTACGAGAAGAGCCTCGGTGCCATCGCCAAGGCCGGCACCACGGCGATGGTCGATGTCTACCACTATGCCGAGCCGGTGACCGCGAAGGGCTTCGTGGTGATGGACACCCCGGGCTACGACCCCGTGAGCATGACCGGCATCGTAGCCGGCGGCGCGAACGTCTGCGTGTTCACCACCGGCCGCGGCAGCGTCTTCGGCTGCAAGCCCGCCCCGAGCATCAAAGTGGCCACCAACACGCCACTCTACGACCACATGATCGGCGACATGGACATCGACGCCGGCAAGATTCTCAACGGCGTGCCGGTGGAGAAAGTCGGCCAGGAGATCTTCGAGAAGATCCTCGCCACCGCGAGCGGCGAGAAGACGAAGAGCGAGATCAACGGCGTGGGCGAAGAGGAGTTCGCGCCGTGGTCCATCGGCCCGACGTTGTGACTTCCGCTCAACACGGGCGCAGCGTCGTGCCGATGAACGACGCATGATGCCGATCTCCCGCATTCTCGCGTGTGGCGTCCTCGTCGCGGTCGGCGGCACGGCATCCGCCCAGGAGAAGGCCGCGGAAGCGCCACCGGAGACGATCGCGGTTGGAACCAAGCTCGAAAAGGTGGTGCAACTTCTCGGGCAGCCGGGGCTGAGTGCCGCCACGCCGAGCCTCGGTCGCAAGATGCTGACCTACGCGGACGGCACGCAGATCGTGTTCGTGAACGGGGCCGCCGTGTCCGCAACCGCCGGAGGCCTCGCCGAGGGCAGCCCCGCCACGGGTTACCTCGTGAAGCGGGAAGGCAGAACCGTTCGCCTCGATCCCGTACTCTCGGGCGGCGTGGTGTTCCCGCTGCCGGAAGCCGGTATCACGCTCCTCGAATCGTACCGCTTCGTTCCGCCCGCCCATGATCTTCCGGCGCCGATCCCCTACGTGCCGTACCCGCAACTTCATCACGGACGCGGCCTCTGGCACACGGGTGTGGGCTGCAGTAAATGCAAGAAGTGATCAGCGTTTCTTCCGGCCCTTCGGCTTCTCCAGTCGCTCGAACAGTTTCGCCAGCGAGATCGTGAACCCCGGCAGTATGTCGCGGCCGTCCAGCGAGCCCGCTTCGTCGATCGGTTCCACTTCATCCGGGCCGCTGTGAATCTCGGCGGTGCGAGACTGCGGATCGATGATCCATACCAAGCTTACGCCACTGTTGAAGTAATCCTCCAGCTTGCGCTCGATTTCGCGGGACGTGTTCGAGCGGCTCAACACTTCGACGGCCAAGTCGGGGACGAGGTCGTTGATCGGATTGGACGGCACCGTGCGATCCGGTCGCTTCAACCACGAGGTGAAACTCACATCCGGCGTGCGGACTCGGCGAGGTCGCACCTGCACGAGGCCGTCCGCACCGTAAACGTACCCGATGTCGTGATTCGTCAGGTAAACTCGCAAGGCATATGCGATTTCGATGGCGATGTAGGATTCGGGCGTTCCCATCGCTTTCTCCACCAAGGTGCCGTCGATCAGTTCGCACAAGCGGTGTCGATCGTGTACCCGGAGCAAGTCTCGCTTCGTGGCGGTGCCGGGAAGCGGATCAAGACGGACGCGGTCCGGCGGGATATCCCCCAGTTCGTGGAGAAGTTCGGCGATGTTCTCGTGACGCGGCTTCACGACAGGCATGGTACGCCTCCCATCATCCGATCATAGCGGCTTTACTTCCAGCGTGTCGGCCGCTTCCTCGGCGCAGCCCCACGAATAGGTGACGCCGGATCCGCCGTGGCCGTAGTTGTGGAGCACCGGCAGTTCCGCGTCCCACTCGAGGCGAACGCCTCCTTCCCGTGCCGGCCGCAAGCCGGCGCGAAGCGGTTCGGCCGCGTCCAACGTCGCGTTCCGAAGCGCGGGCAGGAACTCGATGCCTCGCTCGAGCACGGCCTTCACCATCGGGTGGTCCGGGCCGAACTCAAGATCCTCTTCGTGCGGTTGGGCGAAGCCGCCGAGCACGAGGCGGTCGCGGCCGCGCGGCACGATGAAGACGAAACCCGGATCGGCGCTCGTCCCGTCGTGCGAGACGCAATGGGCCTCTTCGACTCGCGGCATCGCGACCCCGTCGTTCACGATGCGGAGCACCGCGCCGCGGAGCGGATACACGGCGCGATCTGCGGCCAGTTCGCGCGAGCCGAACCCGGTGCAATTCACGATCGCCTTCGCATCGAACTCCCTCAGCAGTCCGGGGACGTTTTCAGCGAGCGTAGCCGTGATGCGGCGTATCTTCACCTCGCAACCGGCCTCGCGTACACGATCGATGAGCCACGCGAGGTACCGGTCGGTGTCGATCATCGGCGCGGTGTGGCGATATGCGTCGCGGTATTCGTGAACCGGGCCGATACCATTCTCGCGTATCAATGCCGCATCGTGGCGGAACCCCGGAATCAACTCACGAAGGCGAGCCATCTTCTCCTGCTGGAACGAGTCGTGCTTCAGTTCCTGTCGGAAGTAGAACGTGACGGGCCGGACGAACACCGCGTCGCATCGTTCCCTGAGTTGAAGAAAGGCATCGAGCGAGGCCGCGGCCCAGCGGCGGGCCCGTTCGAGGTCCAAGTGCTTCCCGCAGACGCCGGGGGGGAACTCCCAGAGCGCCCCCGCGACGGACGACGTGATCTGTGGGGCGAACCGGTCGGCGAGCACGGTCGCGTTCCAACCGCGGCGGCGCAGCACCAACGCCGTCGTGAGCCCGATCACACCCGCGCCGAGAACCAGAATCCGCTCGCCCTTCATCATTCCTCGTCAATGTAGGCCCGCGGCACCACCGTACAATGCCGACATGCCTGCGATCCGATTGCTCCCGTTCGAGAGTGCGGACGGCCCGACGAACATGGCGGCGGATGAAGCGATGCTCGAATCCGCGGAACTCGGCGTCGCGTCGCTCCGCTTCTACGCGTGGAGCGAACCGACTATCACGCTCGGATACTTCCAGCCCGCCGCGGTCGCGCTTTCCGGCCTGCCATGGGTCCGCCGCTCCACGGGTGGCGACGCGATCGTGCATCACCGCGAACTCACGTACGGCCTCGCCCTGCCGAACGGGAGGGAATGGCGGCCCGCGGGCGAGCCGTGGACGTGCCGGTTCCACCATCTGCTGCGCGACGTGCTGGGTGAAGTCGGGATCGAATCGCGAGCCGTGCTCTGCGGCGAAGAACAACGCCTCGGCGAGACGCTCTGCTTCCTGCACCAGACCGCGGGCGATTTGTTGATCCGCGGCTCGAAAGTGGCCGGCAGCGCGCAACGGAAGCGGCACGGCGCGTTGCTCCAGCACGGCAGCATCCTGCTCGAGCGCAGCGAGCATGCCTCCATGCTCCCCGGCATCAACGACTTGACAGGTGCGTCCATCACACCCCGCAGCTTGGCGGAGCGACTGGCGGCGAAGTTCGAGGCGAGGCCCGGCGACTGGACCGATGCCGAACGCGAACGCACGGCCGCCATCCGCGCCGAAAAGTACGCGAACCCCGACTGGAACTTCAAACGCTGATGCTCGACCCGCGCCGACCCGCCGTGATTCTTGCGCCGATGGAGGGCGTCACGGATGCGCCAATGCGTGCGCTTCAGGGCGAAGTCGGCGCGTTCACGTATGCCGTGTCCGAGTTCCTCCGCGTGGCCGGGCAGGTTCCGCCGAAGCACGTCTTCCTCCGGCACGTGCCGGAGTTGCGGGCGGGGTGCCGCACACGCACGGGGTTGCCCGTGCAAGTGCAGTTGCTGGGCGGCGACCCGGGGCGCATGGCCGAGGCGGCGGCGCGGGCCGTGGAATGCGGGGCAACCGCCGTGGACCTCAACTTCGGCTGCCCCGCGAACACGGTGAACCGCCACGACGGCGGTGCGACGCTGCTGAAGTTTCCCGTCCGCCTCCGCGGCATTGTCCGCGCCGTGCGCGACGCGGTTCCCGCTAACGTACCCGTGTCCGCCAAGATGCGGCTCGGCTGGGATTCGATCGAGCCGATCCGCGAAAACGCTGCGATGGCCGCGGAGGGCGGCGCGAGTTGGATCGCGATTCATGGCCGCACGCGGGTGGCCGGGTACGCGCCGCCGGTGTTCTGGGAACCGATCGGCCGCATCCGCGAGTCGCTCGGCATCCCGGTGATCGCCAATGGCGACATCCGCACCTTGGATGATTTCCGCCGCTGCCGCGAGGCCACCGGTTGCATCCACTTCATGCTCGGCCGCGGCGCGCTCGCCGATCCCGATCTCTCGCACGGAGTCGCGGCGGAACTCGGCATCGTCCCGGCCGATGGTCCGACCGATTGGAACTGGCCGCGGCTCTTGGATCGGCTCACGGACTGGACGCGGGTCTTGGTGGAGGCCCCACCGGAGAACGGCGTTCGCCGGATGAAGCAATGGCTGAAGATGGCGGCGACCGCGGGCACCTTCGACCGCTTCGACGAAGTGAAACGCTGCGAGACGGACGCGGAGTTGATGGAGGTGTTGAAGCTAAGAGGTTACTGATGGTCGGGAAAGCAAAGACACCAGCCGGACCGCAGGCATCTGTCACCCTTTCTCCGTTGGGGAGAGGGGTGGTTCGCGAACGGCGAATGCCGTTCGTGAACCGGTTGAGGGCGTTTGACGCGACCGGTGTGACGTCGAACCGCCCCTCACCTGCGTGCCGATGCATTCGCATCGGCACGGCGGCCTCTCCCAACGGGGAGAGGTGGAGGGCAAGTAGCCCTCCGAGAATGTCATTGGAATCCTGACTGTCAGTAGCCGAACACGCCCGCGAAGGATAACGAATGTCACTGGCGCGTCCGGCCAACTACCGAGAAGCAAGGCGGATCACTTCGGCGCGTCGGCGGGGGAGATCTTCAGACGCAGGTTGTACGTCTGCAGGTTGATCTCGCCGTTCTTCAGGTCCACGTTCAGGGATTGGAAATACTGCCCCTGGTTCATCACCGGCGAGTTGAACCGCACGGCGCCCTGGTCCTTCTCGATCACCGCCACCTTGTAGTTGTTCTGGATGTTGCCGTTGCGGTCCAGGTTCGGGGCGGCGGCGATGATCACCGGTAGGTCGCCGAACCGCTCCATGATCAGCCATTGGTTGTCCAGTACGCCGTCCACGTACCAGTGGGTCTTGCCCGTGGCTTGGTCGAAGGCGTACATCGGACCGTTCACCAGCACCGATTTCAACGAGTAGTTGTAGCGCAGATTGTTGCGCATGTTGATCGAGTTGGCGTTCGGTGCGCGGTCCAGAGTGAGGTAGAAGCGGTCGGTGTCGCCGAAGAGCTGGGCCTCGACCGCGCCCGCGAGATGAGCCGCGCCGTACTTCGGATCGAGGGCGAACTTCACGGCGGGCTTGCCGGTGGCAACTGCGAGGATGTCCACCTCGCCGTTGGGCTTCACCATGCCGCACCAGTCCGGCCGGTGGGACTTGATCGCCACGGCCTTCGAATCGTATTCGCGCTTCCACACGTCGGTGCCGTCGGCGAGGTCCATGAGTCGCAGGACTTTCTTGTCGCCGACCTCTTCATGCAGCAGCACGGTGCGTCCGTAGAACTTGTACGACTTCGCGGCCTTCAGGATGTTGGTCGGATCCTTGAACCCGTCCACGGTCATGCCGTCCACGGCGCGGATGAGCCGCATGGATTGCAGGGTGCGGGGCGAGGTTTCGGACAACTCGGTGACGATGATGTACCGCGAGTCGCCTTGGATGCGCGTATTCTGGGTGGTGTTGCGGCGAATCCACAGCGTCTTGCGGGTGTTCGGCTCCACCACTTCAAGCCCGTCTCGGGTGATGATCGCCGCGTAGCCGGGTTGAAGCAGCGTGACGCCGCCGATCGGTTGCCGCGTGCCATCGATGTAATTGATGGACACGTCGCCTTCGCCTTGATCCCAGATCTGGTTGGCCTGGAGGGTGGTTCCTTCGCCGAGCAGGTTGCGGCTCCAGCGTTCCTTCTTCTCGGCGAGGTCGTAGCAGTACACCCAGTTGCCGACCTGCACGAGCACGAGATGGCCCGAGCCGATCACGTTCTTCGCGGACTGCCAGTTCCCGGGGTTGTATTGCATCGGCGGCGCGATGTTGCGGAAGGTCGCGCGTTCCACCCCGGTGCCGCGATCGAACGCGCGGAACGTCCACGTCTGGTTCCCGCTCGACACGATGTCGAACGTGAACCGGAGCCGCTTGTACATCGGGAAGAGATCGCCCTCGGGATCCGTGTCGAACTGTCCTTGGAAGTTGTAATTGTTGTTCTGGCCTTGGAAGGACTGAGCCTTCATCTTCGGCGGCAGCGGGTAGCGGCTCGGCTCCAAGTACGGCAGCAGGCGGCGGTCCGTGAGCAGGTCCGTGAGATAGTCCGCCCCGGTCTTGCCGTCGCGAATCACGACCGTCGGGTATTCGCGGCCGAGTTGAAGCAGGAGGCCGACCGCGTCTTCCATCTGCTGGTTCTTGATCATCATGCGGGCGAGGGCCTCGGTGGCCTTGGCCCGGATCGCGGGGTCTTCCGCGCCAGCGCGAAGTTGGGAAAGGTGAACCTGCGCCTCGCGGGTGTCGTCCTCGGTGCCCGTGGCGAGCAGTATCTCCGCGAGTTTCAATTGGGCGAGGGATCCGCTGGCGAAGTACGGGCCGAACACGTCCACGAACTCTTGCAGTTTCTTGCGGTCGTTCCCGGCCTGCACGCTCTCCCATTCCTTGTTCACGCGGTCCTCGAGGGACTTGCGGGCGGCGGAGTCGATCGTGCGGCGGATCATGGCTTCGATGCGGCCGCGGGCCCACACGTCCGGCCGCATCTTCACGGTCGGCTCGTCCGGCGGCTCGAAGAGGTTGCGGCCCTCGCCCAAGCTCGCGAGCACGAGGTACTCGTCGAACGCTTCGCTGAGCCGCTTCTGCGTCTCGCGGCCGCGGGCCAGCAGGTAGTGGTAGTTGCGTTTGCGGCGGAGCGATTCATCCTCGCGGCGGCGTTTCTCGAACGGCTCCAAGTCCGCTTCCATCGGTACCGTGCAGAGCGTCTTGTATTCGTTGAGGAACTTCTCGCCGTCCTCGAACTTCTCGCGAAGGAGTTCGGAGTACGCGACGTACAGCTTGTCCTGCAACCCGGCCTTCAGTTCCTCCGGCGGGTTGTTCTTCTCGGCGAGTTTGAAGTCCGCGATCGCTTCGCTCAGCAAACCCTTGTCCAAGTTGATTTCGCCGCGATTGAACAGGCCTTTGGGATCGTTCGGGTTGGCGGCAAGAAGGCGGTCCATCTCGGCCTTCTTGAGTTCGAGTTGCGGATAGACCGCGACTTCGTAAGGCGACTGTGCGATGACCAAGCCGTCCTGGAACACGAGGTTGCCCAGACCGTAGCGGGCGAGTTCGACACCGCCGCCTTCCTTGCGGAGGCGGGCGCCGGTCTTCGATTGGATCGCGCCTGTTTCGACGTTGAACGCCCAGATCTCGGCGGCGGGCACGTTGTCCTTGCCGGCGTTCTCGGGTCGCATCGGCAAGAAATAGCTGTTCTTGCTGGCGATGCCGTGGCCGGTCGGCATGGCCCCGCTGAACGGAGTCGCCTTGCCTTCCCACGCGAGCTTCGGCGTGCCGTCGGCTTCGCCACTCAGATGGAAGGCGCGGATGTTGTGCGTGCCGACCACGATCACTTTGTCGTTCACGATGCCGCCGACGTAGAGGTAGTCCGGCTGGCGGGGGATGCGCCACAGCAGTTTGCCGCTGCGGACGTCGATGCAATCGAGCGTGGGCGAATCGTAAGAGGCGAGAATGGCCCGCCCGCCGGAGACGATCGGAGCCGCGCCGCGCCACCGCTCGGCAGACAACTGCGCGCCCGGTTGCCGCATCATTCCCGTCATCGGGTCGTACTGGGGCGGCTTGGGCGGATCGAGCTTCCGGTACGAGTGTGCCCACAGCAGGCTGCGGGACATGATGTCCACACCGATCACCATGCCCGAGTTCGTGGGGCACAAGATGATGCCTTCGCCGGCGGCGAGGAACGAGCCTTGGAACCGGCGGATCGAATCGCCCGGCAGCATGTTGTTCGCACGGCCGAGTTTCTGCGACCAGAGCAGCGTCGGCGCCTTCAAATGCCAGTCCTTCACCGCTTCGAGATTCTTCGGATCGAGGCAGAGCAGGCGGGCCACGCCGTCCAGTTCGATCAGCACATAGAGCCGGCCGTTCAGCGGCAGCGGCGGCCCGAGGAAGATGGCGTGCAAGCACAAGTGAAACGCGCTGGTGCTCTTGTCCGCTTCCTCTTCCGTGAGGCGGTTGAGGGCCGGCGGGCGGGAGAACTGGTTGCCGATGATGCGGCCGAGCGTCCATTGTTGAACGCCCGAGTGCAAATTCACCGCGACCAATTCGCCTTCGTTGCGGGCGTCCGCGAGTTCGCCCGGGATGCGGGCTTGGGCCGCGGGATTGAATCCGAAGTTCGGGTCGTTCTGCTGGAACGGCGGCGTGAGCGCCAGATCGTCCAGGAAGTACACGTTCTGCCCGTCGTGCGAGATCGAACCCAAGAGCGGGTTCTCGTACAGCATCGACTGCGCCTGGTACGCCGGCATCTTGTACGTGGACCACCACTGCTTCACGGCATCGTTCACCTGCGGATCGAGGAACTGCGGGCCGTTGAGCGTGACGAGTTGGTGGACTCCGAAGTTGGTCTTGGAGATCCAGCGGGTTTCGCCGGCGCGAACGAGTTTCGGCTCGCCGCGGACGATGGCCGTGTGATCGCGCGTGGCCACCGCATGGACGCCGTCGTACGAGCGGTAGATCATCGTGTCCGCCGTCGTGATCGGGAAGAAGCCCGGCAAGGGCAGGGACTTCATCGCCTTCGCGTTGTCGCGGTCGAAGAGCAGGTTCAGTTGATCCTTGATCCAGTCGTTGGGCTCGCGGTCCTTGTCGGTGCGTTCGACGAGCATCTCGACGGGCTTGAACGCGGGGACGAGGAACGGCGGGCCGCCGTCCACGAGGCCGTTTCGTTCGGCGTTGCCGTAGCGGCCGTTCCACTCGTTCACGGCGAACGCGGGGCGAATCGACGTCACGGGGCGTTCGAGTTCCGCTTTCAATTGTTCGAACGGGTACATCTTGCGACCGATCGCGAGCCCGTTCCGCACGGTGGCCTTCTGAAGTTGGTCCGTGGCGTTGCGGGCGAGGTCGGCGTGGCGCGGGTCTCCACTGCGCTTGAACGCAAGCGCGGCCTTGAACAGCGTGCGGGCCGTGAGCACCTCCTCCGTGTTCGGCCGCGTCATGAGCCGTTCGAAGGCGTAGGCCGCTTCGAGATAGTTGCCTCGCTCGAGATACAGCGAGCCGAGCAGCACCGCGGCTTCCGCCCCCGCCCGCGTGTGGAAGTACCGTTGCGAAAGGTCCGACAGCATCGACATGTCGTAGTTGGCCTTCACGGCCTCATCCAGCAGATTGGCGGCGTCCTGGCCGTACGACTGCTGGTAGAATTCGAGCCCTTCCTTGGGAAAGGCCGAGATGATGCGGTTGGCTTCGGTCTTCACGCTGATGCGGCGCGTGATGGTCTTGTCGCCCACTTTGTCGCGAATGTTGAAGAACGAGTCGCTCTTGGCGTTGAGGATGTTCTGGAGCAGCGGCACGATGGTACGCCACGGCGGATCCTTGAATGCGAGGTAATCGCGGGCGCCCTTCAGTTGGTTCGTGGCGTCGCGTTCGTACGGCGGGGCGAACGGGATGTCCCAGTCTTCCTCCAACCGGAGGTCCTTGTCCTTGTCCTTCGGATCTTCTTTCTTCTTCCCGCCGGGTTGCACCGGTTGGGCGACGAGCGGTTGGAGCGCGCCGGCGGCATCGACCTGAACCGTGATGCCGGCGATGGAGGCGAAGAGTATGGCGGCCCACAGGAATCGCAGGCGGTTGGCGTGCATGGCGGCTCTCGCTCCGGAGAACGGTGGACTATGAGATTCTGTCAACTCGGCGGCGGGGCTACAAGGACAAACCCCGCCCGCGTTACGAACTCGACTTGCGACTCGCGAGTGGACGATCGCCAGCCGGAGTCCACTATCACGAACATCGTCCCGAAGGCCGTCGCCAACAACTATAAGTCGCCGATCGACAGCTTCACGTCATCCGGGATGGGGCACTTCCGATTCGCGGAGTAGTCGTAGCTCACGATCACGGCTTCGCCGTCGGCCGCAATCGCGTTCCACTTCGCGCTCACCAGCCGGTACTCGATCGTGACGCGGTCGAACTCCATCCCTTTCGCGCGAACGCCCACGGCGATTCGGTCCGGATACGTGAGCGGCCGGCGGTAGCGGGCGCTGGTGCTCGCGAGAATAGGGCCGAGGCCGCGTTCCTCCCGCAGTTTGATCCAGCCGGTGCGGCCCAGCCAAGGCAGGCGGGCGTTCTCGAAGTAGCGGAAGTACACCACGTTGTTCACGTGCTGGTACGCGTCCATCTCCCCCCACGCCACGTCCAGTTCCACAACGACGGGGAAACCTGCGAGGTCCGGGTGGTTTGAAACCAAGTGTCCGTTCATGGCGGGTGTGAATCCCTGCACGTTGTAAGGGCCGCGCCGCACGGCGAGTATGAATTCGCAATGAGGAGCCAAACGAAACGGAGGGCCGTTCTCGTCGTCATTCTAAAGGAAGGCATGCGCCGGACGAATGAACGGTAACGGTCGCGCAACGAACGCATTCAGCCGCCGTTAATCTTCGCCCGGTAGAGTGTGTTATCAGCGGGGATGGAGGCCCGGCAAACGGGAGATCGTCATGTTGCCTTTGCTCGCAGTCGTGTGTCCGCCGGCGGCCGTACTCGCGTCCGGTTCGCGCTCTCAAGCGTTGAAGAACGCCGCACTCACCATGCTGCTCTTTGTGCCCGGCGTGATTCATGCCTTGGGCGTGGTGGAACGGCGCACTGTGGAGCGCCAGTACGCGTCCGTTTTCGCCGCCATGGACCGCATGGCTGCGTGAGTTGCTGCGGGCAACGGGACTTCGCTTAGAAGATGACGCGCGGAACCGGCGGCAGATTACTCGGAGAGCAGCGTAACGATCTGGAGCAAGTTCTTCATCCCGCCGACCTCATCCGCCAACCCCTTCACCTTTTTGAGCAACTCGATCGGGCTCTTCACGTTCATGCTTCCGGAGGCGGCGATCGCGCGTTCTCGCTTGGCCCGGCGCTTGGCCATGCCGGCTTTCGCCCTCGTGATGTAGTAATGCGAGTAGCTGATCGTGAGGCCGCGTTCTTTGCCCCGAGCCTCAACCGTCTTGAAGTCCGCCTTCGGATTCTCCGCCAAGATGTCCCGGATGAACTGGGCCTTGTTCTCGCCGGACTTCTTGTTCGCCATAAGTGCTCCCAGCATGAGAAATGGAAGTGGTCGCGTTCCGATGCCGATCTCTTCCGAACTTATCACTTCTACTCGCAGGGGCGAGGACAAACCGTGGCCAACAGGTTCGTTCCCTGTCGCGACATGTGAGATACGCGCTTTTGATCCTCGACACAACCTGATAATTTGAAGCAACTTGCACCTGAGACCCGCCCTGCACCAACGAATCGGCTCTCCCCGCGTTCTATCTGTGAACCCGCCAAGCGGTTGGGGAACGGTTAGAATCCATCTTGGAACTCCTTCACCCAGCGCTGGACCGCCGTCGCGTGTCGCTCGTACCCGAGCCCCTCGACCCGCCGTTGAGCGAGGACGAGGCCGAGTGGATTCGAGCCGCCCAGGCCGGCGACCGTGCCGCGTTCGCCCGATTGGTCGAACGCTACTGGGACCGCCTGTACCGCTGGCTGTACCAACTGACTCGCGACCGGCATGCCGCGGAAGACCTGACCCAAGAAACGTTCCTGAAGGCGCTCGCCGCCTTGGGATCGTTCCGGGCGGGAAGCAACTTCCGGGCATGGGTGTACAAGATCGGCCACAACAACTTCGTGAACCAGAAGCGGTCCGAGCGGCGCGTGAAGGTCAGCCTGCCGGATGATTTGCCGGGGCGGGACGGAGCCGAGGCGGAAGCGGGGAGCGAGAATCGCGAGGCGCTCGAAGCGGTGAACGCGGCGGTCTCCGAGCTTCCCCCGGACTTCCGCGCCGCCCTCATGTTGCGGGTGAACGAAGGGCTGTCGTTCCGCGACGTGGCCCGCATTTTGAAGACGACGGAAGAAACGGCGCGGTGGCGGGTGTTCAAGGCGCGTCGAAGCTGTTGCAGGTGCTGTCGCCGGATGTGTGCCGCCAAGTGCGGGTGAGAGTCATGAACTGCCAGACGTTTCGAAATCGTGCTGAGCCTGCCGGACCGGGAGTTGCCCCGGTCGGTGGGCGAGCACGCCGGCGTCTTGTGCGGCGTGTACCCGCGACATGGTGGCAACAAGCCGCGAAACTCGAAGGGCTCTTGGCCGTGCTGCCGGTGCCGCCCGCCCCTTCGGGCAAGAAGTCCGAGCTTCTCGAAGAACTCGCGGGCCCGGTGATCCTCCCGATGCCGACATTGCCGCAAGCGAAGCCTGTGGGCCTTGCCCGCGATCTGCGTTCTCTGGCATCGCGGCCGCGGTGGTGATCGCCGTCGGCAGATGGGCCATGCGCTTCGCCCGGCCCGGCAGCCCGGCCCTTCAGGCGAAGGAAACCCGCGACGCGTTCCTCCAGGCGCATCGTGCTGGCGATCTCGCCCTCGCCCAGGCCCGCACCCGGACCAACGACTCGACGTGCTCGGCACATGGCCGACGATCTCTCGACGGAGGCCGCGGCCTCTCCAGGTCGCCAACCCGGACGAACTCCGCGAACTCGCGGGCCTGTTCCACAAGGTGGTGAACGACGGCATGGTGGATCAGGTTCGCCGGCTGCCCGAACACGCCCTCACACCGGCGCAGAAGAAGGATCTTTACCAGCGGCTCTCGGACAAGCTGCAGGACGGCGCAGGTCAACCAGGCCCGGACGATGCCGCGAAAGGAGTCGCCGCCCCACGCCCAACCCGCCCTTAAGACGATTTCGGAAACGGCCCGGGATGGCCAAGCGAAGCTGCAGGCGATCCTCGGTGCCGATCATGAAGCGGCTGGCGTACACATCCCTGGCGTGTAGCACTCGCGGCATGGGCCGGAGCCGCGAGCACCGCCGCGGGCTTCGCTCTCGGCTGCCGGAACAGCTTCGTTTGCACCGCGCGAGGAAATCGCGTCTGCTTGGCGAACTCGTGGACCGCGGCATCGATCTCGGGGTTGCCAGCCACCAGTGGACCGTGCCGAAGCCTGCCGCGGACCGCCCGCGTGCTCGGCGTGGCCTTGGTGCAAGCCGCCGATGCGAACGGCCGCCGACCGAACGACCGAACTCGCGGGCCACTTGGAATCGGTGATCAGGACGCTGTCGTGCGCTCTGGATGAAGCGAACCGCAACATTCATCCGGCCTCGCCCGACGCGGTGCCGCGTTTGAAAGCCAAATCCGTGAGTCGGCCTTGAACGATCTCGGCGACGCAACCGCGAACAAACTTGCGGACCAACCCCGCGTGAAGGACGCCGTTAACAAGCTTGGCGGCCTGAAAGAGATGTTGAAGTAGCATCCATCGAGTCATCCCGGCTTCGGCATCCCCGGGCCGGGATGCATTTCTGCATTCGTTCGCTCGCAGACGGCCCGCCATACGGGAGTGCCTTGCTCGCGGGCCTTGCGTTCGAAGTTCGTTTGGAAGCCGGCCGCTTCGAGCGACTCGCGGCTCTCATTCGTGTCCAGCACGCGGAACGCCGGCATCGACTTCACGATGTCCGAAATCACGCGGAAGTACTCCTCGACATCCGACGCGATGTGCAGCCTGCCGCCGGGCCTCAGGGCGCGGGCCGCATCGAGGGCGAACTCCGGGGTGAACACGCGCCGCTTGCGATGCTTCATCTTCCACCACGGATCGGGGAAGAGCACGTGGATCGCGGACACGCTGGACGGCGGAACGAACTCGTGCAGCACGCGCTTCGCATCCGCGCACGAGGTTTTGACGTTCGGCAGTTTCCGGATCGCGACGCGTGTCGCGACGTACAATTGCCACTTGCGAACCACTTCGACGCCGAGGAAGTTCACACCCGGCCGTGCGAGAGCCTGTGTCAGCAGGAACAGGCCCTTGCCCATGCCGACTTCGATCTCAACGGGATGATCGTTGCCGAAGAACTCGGACCAATCGAGGTACGCCGCACGGGGATCGTGCGGACCACTCTTGGGAAGCTCCCAACACCACGGTGCGAGTTCCTGCAGGGTGAGTCGTCGCTCCTTACGCACCCTTCAGGTCCTCCCACTTGCCGATGGGCACGCCGATCACGGTGGTTTCGAACACCTTCTCGCCGTTCACTTTGCCGATGGCATGGAACTTCGTGAGCCGGCGATGCACCTTCAGCCCGTGGCCGACGATCACGAGGCGGTCGCCGGGGCGGACGGGCCGCAGGAACCGCGTGTTCTCCAGGCCGCCGAGGCCCATCAGCACGTCGAGCCCGTTCACCTTGGTGAGGATGTTGTGGATGCAGCAGAGTTGTGCGGACGCTTCGCACATCAGGACGCCGGGCAGCAGCGGGAACTCCGGCATGTGACCGCGCACCCAGAATTCATCCGGCCGCACATCCTTGAAGCCGACGATGAGATGCCGGGCCGGATCGAGGAAGACGATGCCGGTGAGCATCTCCATCTCGAAGCGGTGCGGGAGGATCTCGCGGATGCGTTCGATGCCCGCGATCGGCTGAGAGAAGTCGAGCTTCGAGATGTCGAACGCCTCGGCTTCATCCGGTTTGTCGTCGCTGTCCTTCACGCAAGCACTTCCAGCAGTTGGGGGAGTTCGGTGAGCATCACGTCCGGTCGGAACGCGGGATCCTTGAGTTGTTCGGGGGTGGCGGCCAGCGAGTTCTTGTCGCCCGCGAACAGGGCGGTGCGGAAGCCGTGCTTCTTCGCGGGGGCGATGTCCCGCGCGAGGCTGGAGCCGACGTGCAAAACCTCGTTCGGCTTGATGCCCTGTGCCGCACACACTTGGGCTGCGCCCTTGAACAGCGTCTCGGAAGGCTTCTTCGCCTTGCGCTCGGCCGAGATGAACCGCAGGTTGATCGGGAACGCGCTGTTCGCGTCGAACTCCGGATCCTGCTGCTTCAGGCACCGCTGCAGTTGGCCGAAAGTGAAACACTGGCCATCCGCGAGCAACCCCTGCACTCGCCCGCCGCCGGCGACCGCGGTCACCGTCTCGGCCGCACCGGGATACGCGCCCGCGCCTTGGATGCTCGCTTGGTAGAAGTATGCGATCTTCTTGGCGAAGTCCGCTTGCGAGCCGTACTGCAGCACGTCGTAGTTGTAATCGCGGAGTTTCTTGACGATCTCTTCCCACGCGCGTTCGACCTGCACCTCGGGGTGCTTCTCACCACCGCTGCCGGCCATGCGCAGGTTCGAGAGCCCCTTCGTGTACGACTCTTTCAGATGCATCGCCGGCGCGCCGGGCTTGCGGCTCATCGAGTTCCACATCTTGAACTCTTTGATAAGCTTGTCCAGTGCCGCATCCGTCACGAAGTCCTGCGGGTGGACATCGAGCAATTCGCCCTGAGGCACGGCGACGAGGGTGCCGTACACGGTCCAGAGCACGGCGCGGACGGGGAATTGCGTGATGTGCGGCTTGGCTTTAGGCGCGTCGATCTTCGGGGCCGTGGGCCACGGCAGATCGGTGCGTTCGCCGAGCCGTTCCACGTATTGTTCGAGCGTAAGCGGCATGGCGAACGGCCCCGCGGAGAATGCCCGACCCGACAGGTGAATTTAAGCCCGTCGGGACGCGGATTCAAGGAGGCCGGACGGCTCAGCCGACGAACGGCTTCATCTCGGCGGCGGAGAGCGGGCGATCGAAGTGCGCTCCCATCCAGTAGTCGCCGGTTTCCAGTTGCTTCACATGGACCACGTGCATGTCCACGGGGAGCGGGTGTCGCCCACGGATCGTTTCTAGCACGCCGTGCACGCCGGAACCGGGTTCGAGCGGCTTCGGCACCAGCATGCTGACGCCGGAAGACGAGATATTCCACACCAGTGCAGTGGATTGTTGATCGGGTTCGGTGTCGAGACGGCACACGGTGCCGAGTGCGGGATGGCGGTGGGCGATGCGGCGATCGGGTGCGGAAACCGCAGTTTGAACCGGGGCCGGAGCGGGGGCGGCGACCATGGATTCCTCACGAACGGGGTGAACGACACCCAATTCGTAGTTCACATTCAGCCCGCATGCGCGGAATATTCCGTGCGACGCAAGAAATCCACAAAACCGGGCGCGAGCTCAACTCACAGGAGCACCCGCAACTCCCGTGGAAGCGGAAACGCAACGTGTTCCTCCCGCACGACTCGCGACTCCACCTCGGCCCCGAATTCCGCACGCAACCGCTCCACACACGCTTGGACGTGTTCTTCCGGAGCACTGGCTCCGGCCGTGACGAGAACCGTATCCGTGGGTTGGAACCACTCGTTCCGCAGTTCGCTCGCGCGATCGATGAGGTGAGCCGCCCGGCCGGTCCCCTTTGCGATCTCGGCCAGTCGCTGGCTGTTGGAACTGTTCCGGCTGCCGAGCACGAGCACCACATCCGCCTCGGGCACGAGATCTCGCACCGCCTCTTGGCGGTTCTGCGTCGCGTAACAGATGTCGTCCTTGTTCGGCCCGACGATCTGCGGATACTTCTGGCGCAGTGCCTCGATCACGATACGTGCCTCGTCCACGCTCAGCGTCGTCTGCGTCAGGAAAGCGAGTTTCGCCCCCGAGGGGAGTTCGAGTTTCGCCACGTCGTCCGCGTCCTCGACGAGGATCATGCTGCCCGGCGCCTCGCCCATCGTGCCGAGCACCTCGTCGTGTCCTTCGTGGCCGATCAGCACGATGGTGTAGCCCTCCTTGGCGAACTTCACGGCCTCCATGTGGACCTTGGTGACGAGCGGGCAGGTGGCGTCGATGGCGCGGAGGTTTCGCTTTTTCGATTGGTCGCGAATCTCGGGCGAGACGCCGTGTGCCGAGTAAAGCACAGTCGCGCCGTCGGGCACTTCGGCGATCTCGTTCACGAACACGACGCCCAGCTCGGTGAACTTCTCGACGATCGGGCGGTTGTGGACGATCTCGTGGTAGACGTACAGCGGAGCTCCAAACAGTTGGAGCGCCCGTTCGAGGCTCTCGATGGCCATGTTGACGCCGGCGCAGAACCCGCGCGGATTGGCGAGAATGATCTTCATGCGTGCATCCTACCCCGGACGCAAGGCACAGCCAACCGCAGCCGCGCGCCGTAATTCAACAGCGTAACTTCACTCAGGAACCGACTCCGATCATGAGCAAGATCTGCACCATCAAGGCCCGCGAAATCCTGGACAGCCGCGGCAACCCGACCGTCGAAGTGGACGTGATCCTGGAATGCGGCACGGTGGGCCGCGCCGCAGTACCGAGCGGCGCCAGCACCGGCGCCCACGAAGCGGTCGAACTCCGCGACGGCGACAAGAAACGCTACCTCGGCAAGGGCACGCTCGGTGCCGTGCGCAACGTTCACGACGCCATCGCACCCGCGCTCAAGGGCATGTGCGTGTACCAGCAGGTCGCCATTGACCGCAAGATGATCGAACTCGATGGCACGCCGAACAAAGGCCGCTTCGGTGCGAACGCGATCCTCGGCGTCTCGATGGCGGTGGCCCATGCCGCCGCGAAACACGGCCGCGCCCCGCTCTACCGCTACATCGGCGGCACCAACGCCACCGTGCTCCCCGTGCCGCTCATGAACATCCTCAACGGCGGCAAGCACGCGGACAACACCGTGGATTTCCAGGAGTTCATGATCGCCCCGATCGGCGCGAGCAGCTTCAAGGAAGCGCTCCGCATGGGAGCGGAAGTATTCCACAGCTTGAAGAAGGTGCTGCACGACAAGGGCCTGAACACAGCCGTCGGCGACGAGGGCGGCTTCGCTCCCAACATCGCCTCCGCGGATGATGCCCTCGCCACCATCAGTTCCGCGATCGAGAAGGCGGGTTACAAACTCGGCGAGCAGGTCGCCTTCGCCATGGACGCGGCCTGCACGGAGCTTTACGAGGAAGCCAAGCACCAGCACAAGAAGGAAGGTTACTGCTTCTTCAAGAGCGATCCGAAAAAGGTGATCTCCTCCGACGAGATGATCGACTTCTGGGCCGGGCTCTGCGCGAAGTACCCGATCATCTCACTGGAAGACGGGCTTTCCGAAGACGACTGGGCCGGCTGGAAAAAGCTCACGGCCAAGCTCGGCGGCAAGGTTCAACTCGTCGGCGACGATCTCTTCGTGACCAACACCGAACGCCTGAAACGCGGCATCAAGGAGGGCTGCGGTAACAGCATCCTCGTGAAGGTGAATCAGATCGGCACCCTCACCGAGACGCTGGAATCCGTGGAAATGGCGAAGCGGAACAAGTTCACCGCCATCCTCAGCCACCGCAGCGGAGAGACGGAAGACACGACCATCGCGGACCTCGCGGTGGCCACGAATTGCGGCCAGATCAAGACCGGATCCGCGAGCCGGACGGACCGCATTGCGAAGTACAACCAGTTGCTCCGCATCGAGGAACAACTGGGAAGCTACGCGGTGTACGGGGCCGAATTGAAGAAGTGATTCGGGCGGCTTGCAGGCGTCGACGAGTCGAGGACGCGCGGCGCCTGCATCGAACCTCACATCAACTGCGGAATCGGGTCGCCCGCTTGGCCGTAGAACACGGGGCGATGGCTGCTCGTGTAGATCGGCTTGCCGCGGTCCAAGCCGAGCTTCTCGTAAATGGTGGACGCGTAATCCTCCGGCGTGTGCGGTTGGTCCTGAACGTAGCCGCCGTCCTTGTCGCTCTTGCCGATGATCTGCCCGCCGCGGACGCCGGCCCCCGCGAACACCATCGAATACGCCTTCGTCCAGTGGTCGCGGCCCTGGAACTTGTTCAGGCGCGGCGTGCGGCCGAACTCCGTGACGAAGCACACGAGCGTTTCAGCGAGCAGGCCGCGAGAATCCATGTCTGCAATCAGGGCCGCGAACGCGCGGTCCACGCTGCCCATCATCACCCACGTACCGATGCCGTAGCGGCCCTCGCCGCCGGCCTTGTCGCGGATCGTGCCGCAGGAACCGTTCGCATAGATCGCGTCGTGATGGTCCCAGTTCAGGTTGAAGCCGCCGGGCAGGTCCTTGGTGTGCGGCCAGCGCACGTCGATGGTGGCGAAGCGGACGCCGGCCTCGATCAGCTTGCGACCCATCAGGTAGCACGCGCCGCGGTGGCCGGTGCCGTACGCCTCGCGAATCTTCGCCGGCTCCTTGTTCAGGTTGAACACATCGGCGACCTTCGTGCTCGTGAGCAGATCGAAGGCCTGATCGTAGAAGCGGTCCATTCCTTGGAGGTCGCGCGGGCCGCGGGTCTGGTTTCGATCCAGCAGGTCGCGAAGTTCATGGCGTGAATCGAGCCGCGGGCCGCGATTCTCGCTCTGCGGCACGATGCCCTGGATGGTCCACTTCGGGTCGGAGACATCGCCGCCGCCGGTCTTGAAGACGCGGGTGCTGGCGGGAAGGAAGCCGGTCCGCGTGCTGGACGCTTGTTCGTTGTTACCCGGCACCATGATGTACGGCGGGAGGTATTTGCACTCGCTGCCGATGAGGCTGGACACGACGCCGCCGATGTCCGGCATTTCGAGCGCGGCCCCGGCCGGGTGCGAACCGGAGAGCACGTATTGGGTGCCGTCCGGGTGGCCGTCCGCCCCGCTGCGAGTGTGGTGGAACGACCGGACGACGGCGAGTTTGTCCGCGACTTTCGCCGTGTGCGTGAGCAGTTCCGTGAAGCGGACGCCGGGTGCGGCGGTGGCGATCGGCTTGTACGGGCTGCGGTGCTCGGCCACGACCTCGGGCTTCGGGTCCCACGTATCGATGTGCGAGAGCCCGCCCTGTTCGAGGATCACGAGCACGTTCTTGGCGGCGGCCTTCGCACTGGTCTTCTGCGCGAGGGCGAGGCACTGCGGAAGCGACCAACCGAGAACGCCCGTGGAGGCGAGTCGAAGTGCGGCGCGGCGGGTGAGCATGCAGACACTCGGACGGCGGGTAACGGCGGAAGTGAATCTTACCCCGCCAGCGGGCGCGGTGCAACGCCCGGCCCAACTTCGTGCTGGCATCGCGGTCGAACCCTTGCTACATTCAATCCACCTGCCAAGCCGCACGCCGTTCGCGTTCCCGCCGTCGGAGTTCGTCCATGCCCGCGAAGCCCAATCGCATCGGGTGCGAAGACTTCCACAAAACGATGAGCATTTCGCGGCGCGGATTCGTCGCCGCCGGGATGCTCGGCGCCGCCGGCCTCACGCTGCCCAACCTGCTTCGGGCGGAGGCGAGAAACACCAAGTCGCTGTCGAACATCAACACCGTGATCCTGTTGTGGATGCGCGGCGGCCCCAGCCACATCGACATGTGGGACCCGAAACCGGACGCGCCCGCCGAGTATCGCGGCGAGTTCGGCACCATCAACACCAACGTGCCCGGCATCCGCCTCGGCGACTGGCTGCCGCTCTCCGCGAAAATGCAGGACAAATGGAGCATCGTCCGCAGCCTGCACCACCACGACGCGGGCCACTCCACCGGCGACCAGATTTGCTTCACCGGGTACAACACCGGCCCCGCACCGGATGTGAACATTCACCCGTCCATCGGCTCGGTGGTGTCGAAACAGATCGGCCATTTGAACCCGACGATGCCGGCGTATGTGATGATCCCGAAGCAACTGCCCGGCTCGGGATCGGCGTATCTCGGCGTCGCGCACAAGCCCTTTGAAACGATGGCGGACCCGGCCCAACCCGTGCCGTTCAAGGTGCCGAACTTCACGCTCGCGGAAGGTGTCAGCCCCGAGAACGTCGGCGATCGCAAGACGCTGCTCAAGGACTTCGACAAACTCCGCCGCGACGTCGAAACTTCGGGCCAACTCGATTCGATGGACCGCTTCCAGGTGCGGGCGTGGGACATGCTCACCTCGCCGGTCGCGCGTGAAGCCTTCGATCTGGACCGCGAACCGGCCAAGGTGCGCGAACGATACGGCTTGCAGCCCGCGTTCGATCCCAAGGCTGCGAACCGCTGCGGAGCTCCGAACTGGGCGCAACGCATGCTGCTGGCCCGCCGCTTGGTCGAAGCCGGCGTCCGCATCGTGACCGTGGACCTCCGCTGGTGGGACACGCATGTGAAGGGCTTCGAATCGCTGCGGCTCGGCTTTCTCCCCCGCTGGGACAAAGCCTTCACCGCCTGATGGAAGACCTTGACAGCCGCGGCCTCTTAGACACGACGCTGGTGCTCGCGTGGGGCGAGTTCGACGCACGCCGCGTGTGAACAACGACGCGGGCCGCGACCACTATCCGAACGTGTTCAGCGGCGTGCTGGCCGGCGGCCCGATCAAGGGCGGCCGCGTGGTCGGCGAATCGGACGCCCATGGCGCGTTCCCGAAGGCGAACCCAAGACGCCGCAGGACGTGCTCGCCACCGTGTACCAGCACCTCGGCATCGACACGGCCGTGAGCTACCCGGACAACACCGGCCGCCCGCACCCCGTGCTTCCCAGCGGCAAGCCGATCCAAGAATTGCTGTAAACTTACCTCTCCGCGAGAGGCTTCACCGCTCGCCGCTCAGGTCCCTTGTACAGGGCTCGCGGGCGGATGAGCCGGTTGTGGTCAGCTGCTCGATGATGTGAGCCGCCCAACCCGTGATCCGCGACATCGCGAAGATCGGCGTGTACAGCGGGATCTCGAGCTTCATCGCGTTGTAAAGCCGCCCCGCGGGCCAATCCAAGTTCGGGAACATGTTCTTCTCGGACGCCATGATCGCTTCGATGGCGTCCGCAGCGTCTTCAAGTTGAACCAGTTCCGGCGTCGTCGCCATGTCCCGCGAGAAGGTCTTCAGAATGCCGGCCCGCACGTCTCCGGCCTTGTACACGCGGTGGCCGAAGCCCATGATCCGCTCGCGCGGGCTTGGCTTTGCCTCCTTGATCACTTCGCCGCCGATTCCGCGGTGCCGCCGGCGCGAGAGAATGTCCGCGACCTTCTCGTTCGCCCCGCCGTGCAGCGGCCCCTTGAGTGCCCCGATCGCCCCGGTGACACCGGCATGCAGATCGGCCAAGGTCGAAACGATGACCCGTGCCGCGAACGTGCTCGCGTTGAACTCGTGCTCGGCGTACAGGATCAGCGACACGTCCATCGCCTTCACTTCGACCGGCGTCGGCTCGGTGCCGCGGAGCATGTACAGGAAGTTCGCGGGTGGCCGAGATCCTGGCGGGCGGCAGTCGGCGCATTCCCGCGGCTGAGGGCGTAATGATCCGCGATCGCCGCAGGACCTGCGCGAGCAGCCGCTCGCGCGCGGATGTTCGCATCGTGCGAGTTGTCGTTCACGTCCGGGTCGAAGTGTGCAGGCCGCTGACGACGGTGCGGAGCCGTCGAGGCGGCGTGGTCCATTTCGGCAGGGCGGCGAGCAGATCGCGGAACAGCGGCAGCACCCGCCGCGCTTGCGGCGACGCGGTCCTGGAACGCTTTCAGTTGTGCGGCCGTGGGCAGTTCGCCGTGCAAGAGCAGGTGCGCGACTTCGTCGAACAGGCAATGCTCGGCGAGATCGCCGACGAAGTAACCGCGGTAGCTGAGCCCGTGCTCGACGGTGCAGATCGCGGTCTCTCCGGCGACGACGCCTTCGAGCCCCGGGGAATAAGTGGACATGGTTGAACCTCACCGGTTAGAGGCGGAGTCCGCGGAGCCGAGCGCGTGAGTTCCGGTGATGACGCGGCTCCGCTCCGCGGACTTCGCGTCGCGGCTAACCAAAGTATTGCCGATCCGTTCCTCGTACCCCGCGTAGCCGAGCACATCATAAAGTTCGGCGCGGGTCTGCATCGTCGGCACGGAGATTTTCTGCGTGCCGTTCTTGAACACATCCAGCAGCGTCGCCTCGGCGGCCTTCATCGCCGCGCGGAACGCCACGTCAGCAGGAAGAATCATCCGGTAGCCCAATCGCCCAGGCGTGCTCCACATCGATCAGTGGCGACTTGCCGAACTCCGTCATGTTCGCGAGCAGCGGGCACGGCACGGCCTTCGCGAAGCGGGCGGGCTCGTCCGCGTCCTGCATCGCCTCGGGGAAGATCGCGTCGGCACCGGCATCGAGATAGAGCTTGGCCCGGTCCACGGCGTCGTCGAAGTTGGTGACGCCGCGGGCATCGGTGCGGGCGATGATGACGAAGTCCGGATCGCGACAGGCCGCGACCGCGGCGAGATCTTCGCGGCCATCACTTCGGGTGGCACGATGGACTTGCCGCTGAGGTGCCCGCAGCGTTTCGGCATCTCCTGGTCTTCAAGATGAATCCCGGCCACACCCGCTGCTTCGAACAATCGCACGGTGCGTTCGACGTTCAGCGATTCGCCGAAGCCGGTGTCCGCATCGCAGAGCACGGGCAGGCTCGTGGCTTGGGCCGTGAGTTGGGCGTGCTGCACGAACTCGGTGAGCGTGAGCAGGCCGATATCCGGCACGCCGTTGCCCGCGGAAAGGGCGCCGCCGGAGAGGTACACGGCTTGGAAGCCGATGCGCTCGGCCAGCTTCGCGACCAGCGGGTTGAACGCGCCGGGGATCGCGATCGGGGCGGCGGCCCATGCGTCGCGGAGGCGTTTCCCGGGGGATGGCGTCGGTGCTGGCATCACGGGTGAGGATACGGATTCGCCCGAGCAGCATCCGCGGCGCTTTTCGGCAGACAGAGTCGGGCCAAGCTGCTAGGCTCTGTTTGAAAACTTGAATGTAGTCGCTATGGGGCACGGCCACGGAGGCTGTGCGATGCGAAAGCGACATGAAGTCAGCGACGAAGAATGGGCGGTCCTCGATTCGGTGATCCCGAAGCCGACGGCGAAAACTGGGGCGTCCGGCTCGCGACCGCCGGGAGATGCTCAGCAGTCTGCTGTGGATCCTCAGCACGGGTGCTGATGGCGGGATTTGCCCGAACGTTTCGGGCCGTGGCGAACAGTCTACGGCACGTTCCGCAACTGGCGGAAGGCCGGGCTCTACGACGCGATCCTGGATGTGCTGCACGTGCGGTTGGACCAGGCGGGCCAGATCGACTGGAACTGGCGGTGCCTCGACGGCACGTCGGTACGGGGTTCGCGATCGGCAGCGGGCGTCAAGGTCAAGACGCACCCCGACGAACCCGCGGACCACGCCTTGGGCCGTTCCACGCGGGGGATTCGGCGGCAAGTTCCACATCCTCGTCGACGGCAACGGCGCACTCGAAGTCGAGGTGACCGCGGGCCAAACGCATGACTCGCAGCCACTCGAACCGATTCTGAAAAGGGTCGAGTTCATCGAAGCAGGGACGTCCGAAGAGCCGCCCGAAGCGGTTGGCGGGGGACAAGGCGTACAGCGGCCAACCGATCCGGACGTTCTCAAGGATCGCGGCATCGAGGCGGTGATCCCGCACAAGGAGAACGAAAAGGCTCGTCACGATCCCGAGGTGGAGTTCGACAAGGCGACTTACAAGCGTCGCAGCATCGTGGAGCAAACCATCGGATGGCTGAAGGAGTGCCGTCGAATTGGGACGCGATTCGAGAAGCTGGCCATCAACTTCCTTGCCATGGTGAAACTCGCCATGATCAAGCGAGCACTGCGTTTACTGTTCTAAAACAGAGCCTAGAACAATTCATGCGTATACGCACGAATCGGGCGGAGCCGCGCATGACCCTCGGCAGCGACATCGCGATCGCCCTGCGGAACGCCTATCTCGCGCTCCACCGCCAGTCGGACGCCGCATTCGCCCCGTTCGGCGCCACGGCGGATCAGTTCGTGCTTCTGGCCGCGCTCGCCCGCGGGAACGCGCTCACGCAGCGGGAACTCGCCAAGCGGATGTCGTCCGACCCGAGCACCGTTCACGCCATGCTCGTTCTTCTGGAACAACGTGGCCTCGTGGAACGCGAGCCGCACCCGACCGATTCGCGGGCGCGAACCGTGACGATCACCGCGAACGGGCGGCGGCTCTACCGCCAGCTCTGGGCCGCGGGCGATCCGATTCGCGACCGCATCACGGAGTCGTTCGAGCCCGGCGGCGCGGAATCGCTCGTCCGCGGGTTACAGGCCATTGCCGGGTGTTTGAACGCCGTCCCTTCGGAGGTGCAATCATGAATCTGGCTGTGCTGCTTGTGTCCCTCGTTCTGGCTCAACCGGCGGAGTCGTTCCCCGCGCCGCCGAAAGATTTCGACACGAAGCGCGCGAACATCTCCCGCGGCAAAGTGGAGTTGATCGAGTACGATTCCACCACGGTGGGCATCAAGCGGAAGGCACGCGTGTACACTCCGCCGGGGTTCACCACGGATCGGAAGTATCCGGTGCTGTACCTGCTGCACGGGATCGGCGGCGACGAGAACGAATGGCCGCGCGGCGGCGCCCCGGACACGATTCTGGACAACTTGTACGCGGACGGCAAGGCCGCACCCATGATCGTGGTGATGCCAAACGGCCGGGCGTCCAAGGATCTCACGGCACGCGATCCGATACCGAAGCAGTCGCCCGCATTCGCCGCGTTCGAGAAGGACTTGCTGAACGACCTGATTCCGTACATCGAGAAGAAGTACCCGGCGAAGTCGGATCGGGAATCGCGGGCGATCGCCGGGCTCTCGATGGGCGGCGGGCAATCGCTGAACTTCGGCCTCGGCAACTTGGACACCTTCGCGTGGGTCGGCGGGTTCTCCTCCGCCCCGAACACGAAGCCGCCCGGGAACCTGATCAAGGACGGCACCGACGCCGCGAAGAAGCTGCGGCTGCTCTACGTCGCCTGCGGCGACAAGGACACGCTCTTCCGCATCACGGAGAATGTTCACAAAATGCTGGATGAGAAGAAGGTGCCGCACCGGTACAACGTCATTCCCGGCGGCGGGCACGATTTCATGGTTTGGAAGGCGGACCTGTACCAGTTCGCCCGACTGGTGTTTCGCGAGCCCGATTTGAAGAAGTGATTCACTCGAGATGCAAACGGATTCTCGTTGCTCGAAAGTAGGGTGGGTCGAAGTCCGCGCCAGCGGACGAGGCCCACCGTGAGCGTCCACGGTGGCCTCGTGCTGGGCGCACGCTTCGACCCACTCCCACGGCATCCACTCACTCGGCCGGCCACCCGAGTTCTCATGCGATACGGCAAGGTTTCCTCGCGCTGCTGGCTGCCCCCGCATCCGCTGCCGATGCACCGAAGCTGAAGGTGCTCTTCTCGGCGACGCGGCCGGGCACCAGCCGCAGACGCGGTTCAAAATCCTGCAGCCGTGCTGGCCGCTCGCGGCATCGATCTCACCGCGACACGGACAAGGTCGAAGACTCAACGCGAAGAACCGCGGCCACGGACGGCCTCGCCATCTATGCGTGAACCACGTGAAGATCGGGCGCGGCCGAGGAGAGCTGCTGGAGTTCGTGGAGAATGGGCAAAGGTCATCCTTGATCCACTGCGCGAGCCATCGTTTCCTCAACTCGGACGCCTACGAAGCTACGGGCGGCAGTTCCGCACCCACGGCAGCGGCACCTTCCGCATGGAGAACACATGAAGCCGGATCACGCCATCATGAAGGGCTTCGGCGGGTTCTGCGAGCTGGACGAGACCTACGTTCACGAACAACGAGAAGGACCGCGGCCGGTGCTCGAAGTGCGGGCCGAGGGGGGACCTCGCTGAACCGTGGGACGTGGTGCGCACGCAGGGCAAGGGCCGCGTGTTCTACACCGCGTGGGGCCACGACCACCGCACGTGGGAGCACGACGGCTTCCAAAACCTGATCGAACGCGGCATCCGTTGCTGCGGCCAGATCCGGCGATTGCGGGCGACTATTTCGACCGCCTGGAGATGATGAAACCGCGAAGGACGCCAAGCCCTTCGAGTACGTGCCGGCGAAGATCCCTTTCTATGCCCCGCCGGCGGCGGCAAGCACGACCCCGTCACCAAGATGCAGAAGCCGCTCTCCGTCGAGGAGAGCATGAAACACATCAGCGTGCCGGTCGGTTTCGAAGTGAAGGTGTCGCGGTCACGGAGGAGGCTCGGCGGCAAGCTGATCGCGATGAACTGGGACGAACAGGGGCGGCTTCGGCCCCGCTCACGATGGATTATCCGAACGAACCGCAGCCGCGAGGGCGAAGGCCGCGACCGCATCGTGATCTGCGCATACCGGACGGCGAGCGTGGTATCGGCGGACAAGGTGACACTGTTCGCGGACAAGCTGAGCATCGCGACGAGCCTGCTGCCGTACGCCGGCGGCATCATTGTACCCAGCGCCGCACACGCTCTTCTTGAAGGACACCGACGGCGACGGCAAAGCGGACGTGCGGTGCGGTGCTGTTCACCGGTGGAACACGGGCGACACCTCCACGCCGGCCTGAGCAACCCGCATTGGCGGGTTCGACAATTGATCTACGGCATGGGGGTGGCATGCGGGGTTCAACGGCACGGTGAACGGCGAGAAGTTGACGTTCCGGCAGGGGTTCTACAGATTCAACTGGCGAGCGGCGGGCGATGCTCGCTGTTCAGGGTGTTGCCGGTGAAACAGCCCGCTAACGCGTCGCTCGCCATTGGTAACCAAACTCGAATTCTCCCGCTCCACATCCAACAACACGTGGGGGCTCTTGCTTCGACGAATCCGCCGAACCTTCGGCAGTACCGCGAACGGCTGCCCGCTCGTCCACATGCCCATCCCCAACCGGTACTACGAGAAGGTCAAGCCCTACGCCGACGGTGCTGCAGAACATCGCCGCGGACAACCACATGGAGCCCATTGCCGAGAAGCGGTGAACGCCGGCGGGTTCACGGCCGCGTCCAACTGCTCGATCTACACGGCCCGCACGTACCCGAAGGAATACTGGAAACCGCGTCGCGCTGTCTCCGAACCCACGGGCTACTTCACGGCGCGTTCGCGCTCGCCGGACGCAAGGCGACCTTCAAGGCCCGCATGGGCTGGAACCTGCTCGCCTTCGACGACGAATGGGTCGCCTCGACGGGACGGCAGGTCGGCCCGGACGGCCACATGGGTGATCGACTGGTACAACTTCATCGTTCAGCACAACCGCAGCCCGCGGGCTTCACGACCGGCAAGGGCAACGGGCAGCAGAGACGAAGTGCGACAAGACGCACGGCCGCATCTACCGCGTGGTCTACACGAAGGCGAAGCCCGAACCGTGCGCGTGAACCTTGAAGGACGCGACGCCGGAGTAGCTGGTCGAGACGCTGAAGCATCACAACATGACGCGGCGGCTGCATGCCCAGCGACTGCTGGTGGACCAACGCGAGAAGGCGGATGTCGCGGAAGCATTGGCGAAGTTGGTGATCGACATCTCCATCGACGACGGGGCTCAACGCGGGTGTTGTTCACGCACTTCATCGCTCGCTTCGCTCGACGCCGAGTTTCTCGAAACGCTGAATCTGAAACTTCTCGACGAGATCAAAACGCCGCTCAAGCATCCTTCAGCGTGCGACAGGCCGCGTGCAGCGGATGCCGACGAATCGCAAGCCACCGAGTTCTACCACGGCGTCGTGGCGATGCGAACTGCTCGTCCGCCTTCGTGCCTACCTCGCCCTGTCGCGGTTCCCCGAGCAGTACCGCGTTCCCCGCCTTGCCGCGGTCGTCTCCGCTGTTCGTCGCGCGAAGATCGTTCCGCCAACGACGCTCGCGATCGCGCAAGCGCCGATCCTGGCCCTGCACTGCCTGGCGATCAAGGATTTCGCCGACGACGAAGGCCTCCGGCATCATGGCGTTCGTCTCGCAGGACTGCGTGGAAGGCGGTTCGGTGATCTGGACCCTGATCGAGCCATGAACCTTCTCGACGTGCCGCGACGAAGTGCTCTCGGTTCCGCCGACGGCTTGGCGAAAGGCGGGCTCACCTGCGTGCTGGACTTCACCAACTTCGGCGAAGAGCAAACCGGGTTGCTGTTGAAGAAGGGTCGGGATGCTGCTCTCCCGCGGCAAACTCATCAAGCTCGCGTCCACATGGGGTGTCAGCGGCCTCGATGCCCAACTCGCGGAGCTGGACCAAGTCCGCGTTCGCCACCGTGGCGAATACCAAGGCCGCGATGCGGACCGCATCGAAGCCGCCAAACAGATCGTCGAGTTCCAGCCAGACAGCGAGCCGAGGCCGCGGCCAAGCTCCTGGACGCGATCACGCCGCAGACCTGGGCGTGCTCGGCAACGCGACCTCGAATCGCCGCAATCGAAAGCGAAGTCGCTCGGTACCGCGGTCGTGGCCCGGCTCAAGGATCGACGCTGGCCGTGAAGCCGGCCGCGATCCGGCTCGTGCTCGCGAAGACCGATTCGACCTGCGCCTTCCTCGACGCCGTCGAGAAGGGCACGCTCCGCTTCGATCTCCTCGCCCTTCGATCGCCGCACGGCCCCCTCGCGTCGCATGCGTATCTGGAAGCGGCCGAGCGGCGAAGAAGCTCCTCGCCCTCGGCGGCGGACTGGCCCAACGCCGACCGCCAGGAAGGTGATCGAGGAACTGAAGCCGATCCTGACCGTTGGCGTCGGCGACGCCGCCAACGGCAAGAAGATGATGACGCAGCGACCGCGCGAAAGCGCCACCAGCACTCCGGCGAAGGAACCGCCATCGGCCTCGACCTCACCGGCATGGCGGTTCACCCGAAGGAGGAACTGCTGATCCACATCATCGACCTGGAGCCGCAGCGTGGAGGGCACCCTGGCGGCGTACCGCGTGGTGACGCAGGACGACCGCACGATCATCGGCATTCCGGCGCCACCACCGGCACGTCGGTCGAGATCATCGACGGCGAAGTCAGCCGCCACGCCTGCGAAGGACGACATCGCCTCGCTCAAGGAGACGGACAAGTCGCTGATGTGCCGGAGGGCTGAGAAGGTGATGAAGTTGAGGAACCCGACGGAATCCGCTTGAGTTCTCACGCAGAAGGCGTTGCGCCGCTGCCGCTGGACAAGGTCGCGACGGTGGTGAGTACAGCTGGACATGTTCTTCGACAACAACGGCCTGGCGGAAAGCGGTTTATCTTCCCGGACTGGAAGCTGAAGTGCATCTGGCTGGGCGTGCCGTTCGTGCGGTCGATCCGCAGGGCGAGCAGGTGAAGAACGTGCGGTGATGCTGAACGGCCCGAACGGGAACGTGCCGCCGAAGATGCCGAAGAGCGTGAGCCTGCCGTTCAACGGCAAGGCGAAGCTGATCCACCTGCTGAGCGGCGCGGGCGGGGTGGAACTCGATGCAGCCGCGGCCGAATGGGCCCGGTCAGCATGATCATCCGCCTCACCTACGACGACGGCAAGACGGAGGACCACCAACTTCGGGATGGCGTCCACTTCGCGGACTACATCGGCCGCTTCGACGTGCCGGGCTCGAGTTCGCGTTCAAACTGGTGAACCAGCAGATCCGCTATCTGAAGGTGGACCCGAAGCGGCCGGACGCGGTGGTGAAGACGATCGAGTTCGTGAAGGCCTGATCAGTGCTGCCCCGATCGTGATGGCGGCCACCGTGGAGACGCCGTAGGATGGAGGCGGAGGAACGCAGATGCACACGATTGAAGCTGACATTCGACGACGAGTGCTCGTTCCAACATCTCCCGTCGGAATCAGGCATGTCGACTGTCATGGTCGTCCGCGGCCAGATCGGCCCCTGAACCCCGGCTCACCGGTTGAACACAACTCCCTGCTGTTCAACAGGTCGGTAGACAGGTCGCGGAAGAAGCCTGGTCTCGCCTGTTTCCTTCCGGCTTCCAGCCTGATCGCGTCGCGCTCCAGCATCCGTCGGCGGAAGTGCGAGTGTTGCCGCAGGAACATCGCGTCCGTCAGTTTGGCGTGTCATCGGGTTCGGACTTGATCGGCAGGAACAACTGGCCGGACGGGTCCGGGCGCCTGGTTCACGATGGGGCCGTATTCGCAGGTGCAGCACTTGGGCAGGGTTCAGACGCCTGCGCGTTCGCAGGGCGCATGCGGTCACGCGGTCCGAACGGCCGAAAGCGGCAGCGCCGACGCGCTGCCTGGATCGGGAAGCTGGGACCGCACGAATCCCGAGCGGCACCGTCGAACTCGGGAACGCTGGTCGCGTCGCAGATCGCATCCAGCAGTACTTCGGCGGGCAAGCGGGCGGGCGTAGTAGTGCGAGAGAACGCGTCCGCCTATTCCTGGGCCGCGTGGATGATGAGAGTTGATACAAGCGCGAGTTGCGAATGACCTCGGCGGAGGTGCCGCAGGTCGTACTTGTGGCCGATGAATTCCTTCTTCAGTGCCGCCCAGAGAGCCGGGTCTTCGTCGGCGGGTTCGTGGCGCGAAGATCATCGACCGGGTCGAGGCCGACGTTCAGATAGTGCCGCCAGATGCGGTTCACCATCGCACCGGCGAAGAACTCGTTGCTCGGGTCGGTGATCCATGCGGCGAGCACGGGCTCGCGGATCGTCGCCCGGGGCTGCGTCCACAGCCGTGCGGTCGAGCGGCTGCGCCTTCATGAACTTGCCCAGTGGCTGCGACACGCCCACCGGGCTCTTGTTCTGGTCTTGGTCCGGGTGGCCTCGCGAGCATCGGCTGGCCGCCTTCGATCCTTGCGGTCGAAACTGATGCGGCTGAAATACGCGGCGAAGTGGTAGAAATCGTCCTGCGCAGTTCGAGCGGGTGATTGCGGCACCGCGCAGCCGATCCGCGTGTCGAGGAACGCCTGCGCCACGGATTCGCCGATCTCCGAATTCCTCGCCGTGCCGCTGCTCGCCGACCGTGACGATGAAGTAACCCACCGCGGGTTCTCGATGTTCGAGCCGTCGCGATGAGCACCTCGCGGGCCAGTGCGACCACGTCCACGGCGTGTTCGCCGCCACCCTCGTGCAGCCACGCGTGGAATTGCCGCACGCCCTTCACGCCGCAAGTATCGTGATTGCGTTCCTTGCGTGGTTCTGCAGGTCGGAGAGTTGCAGCGTCCAAAAAGTCCGCGAACTCGGGGGCATGGCAGTGAATCGACCAGCTCGCGCTTCTTCGGGTCGCTGTCCGCGAGGGAAGGCCTTCACTTCGTCCGCAGTCGGAAGCTTGGCCGCACGCGTCGAGCATGGCCCGGCGATGAACTCGGCATCGGTGCAGAGATCGCTCGGTTCGATGCGGAGTTCCTTCAGCTTCGCGAAGACGTGCTCGTCGATGAAGTTGTTCTTCGATTCATATCGCTTGGCATCCACGGGCCGGTCGAACGGCATGTCGAAAGCCGCGACGGCGACTTCCACCTGATACATGGCGCGAATGGCGGAGGCACCGTGGCGCAACGCCTTGGCCTTGCCCGCCGGCGACACATCGACAGATGCCGCGTCGTTGGCTTCGAACTTGGTCAGCCACGTGACGTCCTTCTTGGTGCCATCCGCGAATGTGGCGGTGGCGACGAGTTGCACGTCGGTTCCGGGTTGCAGCACCTTCGCATTCGGCGTCAGTTCCAGCTTGCTCACCTTCGGATCGTTCTTGTCCGGTCCCGGAGATCCGGCCTTCACCCAGTTCAGGAGCATCGCGTATTCGGGGCTGCCGACGGCGAACAGGCGGCCGCCTTCGTGCGGTGCCTGCCCCGTGGCCTTCAGCAGGAACAGGCTTTCCTCCGGCTTCGAGGGCAGCAGGCGGCGGCCCTCGAACTCGCGCGTGATCGAGAGATGATCCTGTTCCGGGGCGTAGCCGCGCAGCGAGAGTCGGAAGCCGTTTTGGCCGGCACCCTTGCCGTGGCACGAACCTTGGTTGCAGCCGGTCTTTGTGAGCAGGGGCACGACTTCGTTCAGGAAGGAGGGCGGCTTCTCGGCCGCGTATGCAGCGGAGGGACCGAGCAAGGCTGCGAGTGCAAGCGGAAGGCGGAGCATGAATGGGAACCTGGCGGGAACGGACAGATGCAGTGTAAACCCGCAATCCGCGGCGGGCAAGCACGAGGCGGCGCGGCCCCCTCCTCGCTAGACTGAAGACATGTCCACGGCGCTGAAATGCCCGAATCCGAGTTGCCCGTACCTCTTCGACCCGTCGCGTGTTCCCGCGGGAGCGGTGCTCACGTGCCCGCGGTGCGGGATGCGCTTCACGCTGGGTCCACCCGTGCCGGCCGCTCCGGCCGCAAGCCCGCCGCAGGCACAGTTCGATTCTCCGCCACCGCCGCCCACCGGCTTCGAGGGCATGGACCCGAACGCCCCGGACCCGGACGGCCAGCCGATGCGGCGTTCGCTCTCTGCGGCCGGCGAAGCGGGATCGTACCAGACCGGCATCATCGCGTTCATGTGCTTCGTGCTGATCGCGGGGGCCGCGGTCGCCGTGTACTTCAAGGTCACGTCGAAGCCGGAAGTGGTGAAGGGCGAGAACGGTCAGCAGCTTCGCGCCCATAATCTGAGTTTTGAAACGCCCGGTGAACCGTGGGTGATCGACGACGACACGCGGGCGAAGCTCGGCCCGCCGATGATCCTCGGATTCAAGCGGACGGGGCCGGACGCGTACTTCTGCGTGGGAGCCCGCGACTTCGACCGCCGCGAACCTCGGCCGAGCGAATTGAAGACCGCCGTCGATCGGGTTCTGGACAAGACCTTCGAGAACGTGGTCCGAGTGAACCTGACGGATGCGACGCTGCTCGGCCAGCCGGCGACGGTGGCGTTCTCGTTCACCGGAACCATGAAGGCGGACGGCAGCACGGTCGCGGGCTTCTGCCACGCCGCCCACTCGAAGGGCATCGGCTATTGGACGCTCTCGTGGGCCAGCGAGAAGGATGCGGAAGGCCAGGAGGCGGTGTTCGAAGGGATCCGCGCGAAGCTGAAACTGAACAATAGCCGCGACAATTGGACGCCGAAGGAACTACCCGTCCGCACGTTCGGCGGCCATGCGGTCCAGTACCAACTGCTCGACAGCGACGACCTGTGGACCGAGCCGGACACGAAGACGCGCTCGCCGGCCGAAGAGGACCCGAAGGGCGACCTGCTGCTGATCGCAAAGGCGAAGTTGCCGGGCAAGGATGTCGCGGAGGAGGCCACACTCGTGACGCTCCTGCTGGACGGCGCCGGCGGCGACGCCCTGGCGCAGGGTCGCAAGTACGTCGAAGACAAGATGCGGGCCCACATCAAGGAAGCCGACCCGAAGTTCGAGCCGCGGTTCATCGAACGCAGCGGCACGCCGGACGGCGACCCGCCGGCCAACCCCGTGGACACGCCGACGCCCGTGGTGCGGATGCAGATGACGGTGCAGGGTGCGAGCAGCTTCGCGAAGTTGCTCGTCGTCTCCGCAGCGAAGATCGGCGACCGCACGGTGGTCGTGTTCGCCAGTTGCTCGTGGGCGGACCGGGAGCTGTTCGAAGCGAAGTTGGTGCAGATCGCGGGTTCTCTCCGCGAGCCGAAGTGATTCAGTAAACTGTGCGCGGACGCGTCACGAGGTCGTCGATGCTAACCGACACTGCGAAATGCCCGTCGTGTCAGGTGACACTCAAGCTGCCTTCGCCCCATGTGCCGCTGATTCAGTGTCCCGAGTGCGGCGAACAAATCACTTTCGAAAACCAGTCCGATCAACCGAAAGCGGAATCGCCCGGCTCCGTGACACAAACCGACATTCCGGTTGTGTTCGAGACGGCGGAAAGCGGCACTCCCGTTCATGCCGCGACCCAACCAGCGAGTGGAGAGCAGTCGGTTCTCAACCCGCATCCGTACCTCGCGCCGCCCCAGAAACCGGATGAACTCGGTTGGCTGGCGCATTATCGTGTGCTCGGGGTGCTCGGTTCCGGCGGGATGGGCATCGTTTTCCAAGCCGAGGATCCGCGGCTCAAACGCCGCGTCGCGCTGAAGGTGATGCTGCCGCAGTATGCGACATCGAACGCGGCACGCACGCGGTTTCTGCGCGAGGCGCGGTCCCAAGCGGCAATCGAGCACGATCATGTCGCGGCGATCTTCGATGTCGGCTTGGATCGCGGCGTGCCGTATCTCGCCATGCCGCTGCTCAAGGGTCAAAGCCTGGCCGATTCGCTGAAGGCGAATCCGAACGTGCCGATCGCCGAAGCGGTGCGCATCGCCCGCGAGATCGCCACCGGCCTCGCCGCCGCCCATGCCAAAAACCTCGTGCACCGCGACATCAAGCCGGGCAACATCTGGCTCGAAGAGAAGACTCGCAGGGTGAAGATTCTGGACTTCGGCCTCGCCCGCGCCGCCGACGGCGAAGACGCTGACACCGTGACCCAAGAAGGTACGCCCATCGGCACCCCGGCGTACATGAGCCCGGAACAGGCTCGCGGCGAAACGCTCGACTTCCGCAGCGATCTGTTCAGCTTGGGTGCCGTGATGTACCTGCTGATCACCGGCCGCAATCCGTTCCGCGCCAAGAACGCGACAGGCATGCTGCTCGCGGTGGTGAACGACATGCCGCCACCGCTTGAGAGCATGTGCCCCGACGCCCCGCCAGCGCTCGCCGCACTGACCATGTCGCTGCTCGAGAAGTTCCCGGAATCGCGGCCGCACTCGACGGAACGGGTCGTGGAGCAACTGCGCGAAATCGAGATGGCACTCAACGTCACCGGCTTGGTGCCAGTGTTTCTCGCGCCGCCTGCCTACCTTCCGAATGATCCGTGGTCGTCCATCGACACCACGGAGATAGCGGTGCCGTCATCCGCCGAACCGCCGCCCAAGGCCAATAGGTCACGCCCGTGGATGCTCTACGCATGCTTGGCACTGTTCCTGCCGATGGCGGCCGCGGCCGTGTTTGTGATTCGCATCATCACTGCGGACGGAACGCTCATCGTCGAGATCAACGACGAAAGCGTGGAAACGCGGATCAAAGGTGGCAAGCTCGTATTGCTCGGGCCGGACGGCAAAGAGAAGTACACGCTTTCGATCGCCAAAGGCGACACGGTCGTGCGCCCCGGCGATTACCGTATCCGCGTGGTCGGAGCGGACCGACTCGAGGTCGACACGCCGGAGTTCAAGATGGTCCACGGCGGCAAGGTCACGGTCCTTGTGAAACTCGATCCCAAGGCCCAAGCCGAAGTCCACGGAAAAAAGCCGTGGCCTCCATCTGTGACGGACGCGGATCGCAAGGTCGCCGAATGGGTTTTGAAGCTCGGAGGCCGCGTTCGCATGGTCGATGAGCGGGATCTGCCGTCGATTCCTCCCGACTATGCGCCGGAACAATGGGACGATCCTGGCGGTCCGAACGTGACGGACGCGAAACAGGTGACACAGCTGCCGAAGAAGCCTTTCGTGCTGACAAAGATCGAGCTTCACGGGGTGGGAGAAGGGGCACTTTCCGCCGGCTTCGAGAACATCAAGCACTTGAAGCACCTCGTCCACTTGGATTTGTCCGGATCCGAGATCCAAGATGCGGAGTACTTGTTTAGCGAGTCAAACCCGTGAAAACATGGTGTTTTTCGAGGCCGCATCGAGCAAAACTCAGCTCTTTCATGGACATCGGCCCGTTCAGCCGGATCTCTGCTCATCTCGGATCGCTTGTTTTCAAGGGTTTCGCGGTGCCATCTCGGTGAACAGATGGCCAGTGACCCACGCTAAACAAGTACGATGCGGATCTCGCGGGGATCCAAGACCAATCCCGGTTGGTTTGCTTGCTCTTGCCGCGCACTCGCATCACCGCACAAGGCCTGACGCACATCAAAAAACTCGTCAATCTGCGCCGTTTGGATCTCACGGGACGTCCGCTCACCGACGATTCATTGGAAAGCCTCAAGGAACTGACGCGACTCAAGGATGTCACTTTCAACTCCACGGGATTGACTGGCAACGGATTGAAACACCTCGCCGGCTCATCAAGGACGCTGGAAAGAATCGATTTGACCGGCGGCAACATGGGCGACGAAGGACTGATGCACCTCAAGAATTGCGAACGACTGAGAAAGCTCGAGCTGAGCAGTGGTCACATCACCGATCGCGGGATTCTGGAGCTTTCCAAATGCAGCGACTTGGAGTTCTTGTGCTTGGCGAACGCGAACGTCAGCGCGACCGGTTTGGCAGTCTTCGAGAAGTGCGAGAATCTCTCCGTAATCAACCTCACGGGGGTAAAACTGGATCCGGCCGCGACCTGCCGTTTCAGAGGCAGCAAAAGACTCTCTGCCCTGTACTTCCCCGGGAGTTCGATCGACGACGCGGGGCTTGCTTCTTTCGCAAACCTCAAGGGGCTTTACGAACTTGACGTCAACGGCACCTCAATCACCGATGCGGGCTTGATTCATTTCAGCGAGAACACGCAGCTTGCCAAACTGAGTCTGAGCGGCACAAAGATCTCGGACAAAGGCGTTGCCGCCTTCGCCAAGTGTCATGCGATGCACTTTGTGAATCTGCGGAACACCGATGCCGGCGACCTCTGGCTGAAGCACCTCAAAAACTGCCCGAAATTGAGAGAGCTGCACCTCCAGGGAACGAGACTCACGGACGACGGTTTGGGCGCACTCGCCGACCACCCCGCGCTGGAAATGCTGCACATCAGCAACACCGCCATCAGCGATACGGGCTTGGAGCACCTCAAAGGCTGCAAGGCACTCTCCCAGTTGCACATCAAGAACACCAAAGTCACTCCCGAGGGAGTCGAACGGTTTCGCAAGCAGCATCCGAAGTGCGGCATCGAGCAGTAAGCCTTCCTCGCCGGTCTTGCGCTTCGCACTTATCATGACCCGATGACCAAGCACATCTTCGTGACGGGCGGTGTCGTTAGTTCGCTCGGCAAAGGACTCACCTCGGCGTCCATCGGCATGCTCCTCGAACGCCGCGGGCTCAAGGTGCGACTCCAGAAGCTTGACCCGTACCTGAACGTCGATCCCGGCACGATGTCCCCCTTCCAGCACGGCGAAGTGTACGTCACCGACGACGGCATCGAGACGGACCTGGACCTCGGCCACTACGAACGCTTCACCCACGCGCATCTCAACCGCGACTGCAACTACACCACCGGCAAGATCTACCTCGAGATCATCAACAAGGAACGCCGCGGTGAGTACAAGGGCAAGACGGTGCAGGTGATCCCGCATGTGACCGACGAGATCAAGAACTGCATCCGCAAGATGGCGTCGCCGGGCGTCGATGTCGTGATCACGGAGATCGGCGGCACCGCCGGCGACATCGAAGGCATGCCGTTCTTCGAAGCCATCCGTCAGTTCGCATTGGACGTGGGCAAGGGGAACTGCCTGTTCATTCACCTCACGCTGGTGCCGTATCTGAAGGCCGCCGGGGAGATGAAGACGAAGCCGACACAGCGGAGCGTCCGCGACCTGCGCGAGATCGGCATCCAGCCGGATGTGCTGATCTGCCGCACCGAGCGAGAACTGCCGAAGGACGAGTTCGACAAGATCGCACTCTTCTGCAACGTCGAACGCCGGGCGGTCATTGAAGAACGGGACAAGGAGTTCAGCATCTACGAAGTGCCGCTCTCACTGGCGGACAACCACCTCGATTCGATCATCATCGAGAAGCTCGGCATCGTCAACACGAAGCCGCTCGACATGTCCGACTGGAAGGCGATGCTGGAGCGGATGAAGAAGCCGCCGCACGACGTGACGATCGGATTCGTGGGCAAGTACGTGAAGCTCCGCGACGCGTACAAGAGCGTGTACGAGGCGCTGGACCATGCCGGCATTGCGAACCAGTGCAAGGTGAAGATCGCGAAAATCGATTCCGAGAAACTCATGGGCGAAGAGGGCGGCGTCGCCAAGGCGTTGGAAAATGTGGACGGCCTGCTCGTGCCCGGCGGGTTCGACAAGCGCGGGATCGAAGGCAAGATCGCAGCCATTCGTTACGCTCGCGAGCACGGGATCCCGTTCTTCGGCATCTGCCTCGGGTTGCAGTGCGCCACCATCGAGTTCGCACGGAACGTGGTCGGGTTGGCGGAGGCGAACAGCACGGAGTTCAACGCGCAGTCTCCGCACCCGGTGGTGTGCCTGTTGGACGCGCAGAAGAAGATCACGCAAATGGGCGGCACGATGCGGCTCGGGGCGTTCGAGTGCGCCGTGAAGCCGGGCACGGCCGTGCATGCGGCCTTCGGCAAGGACCGCATTTCGGAACGCCACCGTCACCGGTACGAAGTGAACAACGACTACCGGCAACAGTTGGAATCTGCCGGCCTGCGGTTCTCCGGCACCAGTCCGGACGGCAGCCTGGTGGAAGCGATCGAGTTGCCGAGCCACCCGTGGTTCGTCGGCATCCAGAGCCACCCGGAGTTCCAGAGCAAGCCCACCGAGCCCCACCCGCTGTTCCGGGATTTTATCGCCGCGAGCCTGAAGCGCCGGCTGAAGAAGCGCGACGACGAGAACGGAGCCCGTGTCGTTCCTGCGGGGTGAGCTTGAATGCGAGAGGGGGGACTTGAACCCCCACGGCCTTGCGGCCACGGGATCCTAAGTCCCGTGCGTCTGCCAATTCCGCCACCCTCGCGATGAATCAATTCTACGCGACGGCGGCGACCGGCATCGGTGCCTTCAGATTGGAATTCCCGTTCTTCATCCAGCGGGCGACGAATTGACCGCCGCGGTAGATGTCCGCCAGCATCTGCTTCGCGGTCGGGTGGATGTCGCTGGCTTGCACCGCCCGCACGGTGTCGTCCACGGGGTACTCGACACGCTTCATCTCGACATGGCCGTCCTCCACCACGGCGTAGCCGACGCGGGGGTCGCCGTCGCGCGAAAGGCCCACGCTGCCGGGGTTGACCACGGTGATGCCGTTCACGTTCAACGTGTACGGTTGGTGCGTGTGCCCGACGCAGACGAAATCGACCTTCAACCCGGCGAGCCGCGGCGCCCAGAACGCCACATCGGCCGAGGCGTATTCGTCCATTGGATCCCGCGGCGTGGCATGCACCATGAGGAATCGCTTGCCGCCGAGCGTGACCAACTTGGAGGTGGGAAGTTCGGCGAGGAAACGACGCTGCTCCGCGTTCACGGCCGCGACGGTGAACGGCCGCGTGCAGGCGGTGAGGAAGCGGAACCCGCCCACGCCCTGCACTTCGACATTCTGGGCAACTCCGTGATCATGGTTGCCGCGGACGGAGTGGTGAGCGTGGCGTTGCACCCACTCGATGCACGCGCCCGGTTCGGGGCCGTAGTCCACGAGGTCGCCGAGGAAGAGGCAGACATCGTGCGGCTCACGGATGGCTTCGAGCGCCGCGCGGTTGCCGTGGATGTCCGCGATCAACAGGACTCGCATGCACCGATTCTAGAGCCGATTCGGGGGCGAGGGGGGCGAAAGTGAAGAATTCATGACGGGGCAAACAGTGCCGGAGTTAGCGATTTTGTGCCCTGCATCAATCGCCGGGTTTCGCGTTTGAGCCCTGCCGTGAGTCAATTTCGCCCGTCGAGGCACGCAATCCTCGACTCATCCGCCACGCGATGGCGAAATACGCCACCGAGCATGCCACAACAATCACCGACTTGATCCCGAGGAGCACCACGCCGAACGTGCTCGGGCCGTACCACGTCCGCGGGTCTTCGTACAACACGTCGCCGACGAGGTCCGCCCGGTAGCGGCAGGGGTAGATCACCATGGTGTCGAAGAACCCGAGGAGCAGCACGGCGGCCCACTTCCACTCCGTCAATGTTCGCCACGGCAGGAGCGGTGCCAACGGAGCGATCCACAGCATGTACTGCGGCGACCCCACCTTGTTGAACGCGATGAACGCCAGCCAGATCAGCATCGCGGATACGACCGCCCACGGCACGAGATCGCGTCCGTCACGCCGCTGCCAGAACCCGCGCGCGGCCACGGCCATCCCGGCGAGCGACGACAGCGGCATCATCAGGCCCATGAACCTCGCCACGCGGTCTGGAAGTTCGCCGCGCAGATTGAAGCTGCCATAGCTCGATCCGAACTCGACGGTCGAATCCACGAGCAACACGGGGAAAGCGGCCGGAGCTTCGAGTTGCAGACCACGCTTCGTGTGCCATGTGAGGTATAGGAAGCCGCGTTCACCCCCGCCGCAGAAGTACGTGAGCAGCGGCCACGCGGCGAGCATCGCGCCCGCGATCACCGCTTCCTTCCCGATGCCGAGCACCCAGCGGAGCGGAGTGACGCCGGGCGGGCACTTCGCTGTCGCCCCCGCGATGCACCACACCGGCAGAAGCAGGACGGGGATCAATTTGTAAGCGGCTCCGAAAGCGAGGACGGCATAGCCGAGGCGGGCGTAGTCCGCTGCCAGGCACCAGACTGCGAGCAGTGCCACCCACGCCAGCACGAGGTCCTGCCGGTCGAACAGGATGAGCCCGCAGGAACTCGTGAACAGCACGTAGGCGAAGAGTCGTAGGGCTCGCACAGGCGGCGAATCGCTTGGATAAATTCGCCGCGCGATGGCGAACACCAGCCAGAAACACCATGCATCCACGATGAACAGCACGAGACCGAGTGTGGCTTCGTATTGATCGTCCGCATCGTGTTGCGCTTCGGATTCCTCCGCGTACGGGATCTCGAACTTGTTCGGCCGCAACCGCACAGTGTGTTTCAGGAAGCCGGGCGAATGATCGGCCACCCAGCCAACCACGGCCCCGAATCCGACCGCGAGATGCGGATACTCGATGTCCCGGTTGCGGTACAGGTCGCCCAGCGACTGTTCGCGGACGTCGTCCCCGTACGATTTGAACAGCCGGTACTCACCGGCGGTCGTGATGAGGTAAAAGAGGACGCGGGTGAGCAGGAACGCCACGACGACGGCGGTGTACAAATCGCGCGAGCGGCGGTTCCTCAACCAATGCATCGGGTGAGTGTACGACGCGGATCAGGGAGTAACCAATTCTCCATTGTTGCACCAAGCTCACTCTTCCGGGTCGCGGTTCTTGAGTGCCCGAATCCTTCGGGAATTCGTTCACTTGCTCAAGGTTGCTGCACGAGCTTCGAGTAACGGTCGACTGGCAGGTCCTTGAACTCTTGGGCCGCGCCGGACGGCCAATGAACCGTGACCTTCGAAACCGCCGCGTGCGAACCCAGACCGATGACGAACCGGCGGTCGCTGGTGCTGCCGAAACTGCCGCCACCTTTCACGAAGCGAGTCTGCTTCCCCGCCGGGCCTTCGATCACGATCCGGGCGCCCACGATGTCGCGATTCTTCGCGCCGACCGCCTCCAAGCCGATCCAGTGTTTCCCCTCCGCCGGGGCGATGTTCTTCAGCACCGCAACCGGTTCGTTGAGGTGGCTGATGACGCAATCGACCCGGCCGTCGTTGTCCAAGTCGGCGAACGCCAACCCGCGGGCGTTGTGCGGCTCCGCGAAGTAGCTTCCGCCCTGCCGCGTGATGTTCACGAAACCGCCCTTGTCGTTATGCAGCAGCACGCCCTTCTGGCGGCGGTCGATCTTCGTGGGGAAACGGATGGCATGGCCGTTCACCATCAGGAGGTCTTCCCAGCCGTCCAAGTCGAAGTCCTGGAAGCCGACCCCCCAGCCGACGTAGATCCCGCCGATGGTCGCGATGCCGGCGGGGAGTGTGGAGTAATCGAATCGCAACTCCGAGCCCGAGCGGTTCCCATAAAGGGCGGGAAGTTCGCCCTCGTAGTTGGTGACGATGATCGAGGCCTTGCCGGTGCGGTCGTAATCGGCGGCATCGACCCCCATGCTGCCGTTGGCGAAGCCGCGGTCGTCGCGCGCGACGCCGGCCAACAATCCGGCTTCCTCGAGCGCGAGCTTCTTGCCGCCGCCGCGATTGACGAACAGGAAGTTGTCGTCGGTGTCGTTGGCGACATAGATCTCCGGGCGGGCGTCGCCGGTGAAGTCTGCGAAGAGCACGCCCATGCCGCGGCCGAGCTTGCGGACCTTGAGTTCCGCCGAAGCATCGGTGAAGCCGCCCCGGCCGTTGTTCCGGTAGAGGGAGTGCGGAAGGGGTTTGAAACGTGCGGGCTGGCAGACGTCGCGCGTCTTGCCGTCGTAGCTGCAATCGACGGGGTGGTTGGTGTCGAAGCCCCAGTCGCCGTAATGGGCGATGTAGAGTTCGGGGAAGCCGTCGCCATCGAGGTCGCCCCAGCTGGCGGTCGAGGACCACTGCTTGTCGTCGATCCCCGCGCTCCTGGTGACGTCGATGAAGCGTTTGCCGCCTTCGTTCCGGTAGAGGGTCGCGCGGTTGTAGCCCGTGATCAGAAGATCGGTGAAGCCGTCGCAGTCGTAGTCGAACGCGGCCGCTCCGTGGGAGTACGGGCCGGGTTGCTCCAACCCGACGGCTTGGGTGACATCTTGGAACTTCCAATCGCCGAGGTTGCGGTAGAGTCGTCCGGCCCGCCCGAGCACCTTCTTGCCGTCGTAATGCCCGCCTCCGGTGACGTAGAGATCGATGCGGCCGTCGTTGTCGTAGTCGAAGAGTGCGACGCCTCCGCCGAGGGATTCGATGATGGCGTAGTGACCGGCCTCTTCGCCGTTGCGGTAGGAGAAGTCGATTCCGGCAAAGCGGGTGACATCCTCGAAGTACGGTGGGCCGGGGGGCGACTCCGGGGGCGTGGGCGGCGGGGTGGGCGGCGGGCCCGAGCAACCGCCCAAGAGCAGGATCATGCACGCCAAGCGGCCGATTTTCAGCTCAAACATCGTGGTGATCCGCTCGGGTTCCGAGGAAAATGCCGCGAATTGTATTGACGGGCGTTTCCGGCCCGCCTAATGTGTGGAATTGATGAGAAGTGGGCTTTCCTCTCCCACAACTCAACTCGCACTCGATTCTGATCGTCGTTGGGTTATCGGTTCTCGCCCCGATGTCCAGCGGCGTTGCGATTCCAGATCATTCGTCGGATTCCTCGTTCACACGAAGGAGTGTACCGTGTCATCCTCTCCGATGCGACGCTATGCGTTCACGCTCATCGAGCTGCTCGTGGTGATCGCGATCATTGCCATCCTGATCGGCTTGCTGCTGCCGGCCGTTCAGAAAGTGCGTGAAGCGGCGGCGCGGAGCACCTGTACGAACAACCTCAAGCAACTCGCACTCGGCACGATGAGTTGCACCGATGCGAACCAAGGCAAAATTCCGCCCAGTATCGGGCTGTACCCGTCGAATGGCAATCCGGCACCCAACAATTCCAACGGCGGCGCCTTCCTCCACATTCTGCCGTACATCGAGCAAGACGCGCTCTTTCGCAGCAGCTTGTCCAATCCCGATCCCGATGGTCGCAACGGCAACAACCCCACCTACTCGCAGTGGACCACTCAAGTCCAAAATTCACGCGTGAAGGCTCTCATCTGCCCGTCCGATTTCACGAATGGACCGGGTCGCTTGGCGCGAGCCAGTTACAGCAACAACGGCCAGGTCTTCCGCCACAACTACCAATGGGGCGTGGCGTTGACGATGTTCCCGGCCGGAATCACGGACGGCGCCTCCTCGACGGTCATGTACTCGGAAAAAGTGTCTTGGTGCAACCAAGACAACTACAGCGACAACTTTTGGCCGGATTGGGGCCCGATCACGGTTTCCGGCGACCAGTTCGGCACATGGTCCGCCGGTGGCATGATCGCTCCGCAAACTTCCGTTCGCCCTCTAGGCCAGCAGGCCAACTGCCGGGCGGCTTTCCCCAGTTCGGCTCACGGCGTTGTCATCACGGCCATGTTCGATGGTTCCGTCCGAAGCGTCGGTGCGGGCGTCAGCATCACGACTTGGTGGGCGGTTCACACCCCTGCGGGCAATGAAGTGGTCGGTACAGACTGGTGACCGATTGGCGAGGTTGCACCTCGCCGACAACCTCTCCTCGGAATGAGATTCACGAAGATGATCGCCATCCGACGCGCCACGCTCTGCGTTTTCGCCCCGGTGCTCCTCGCATTCTTCGCGGGGTGCGGGCAGGATCCGGGAACTGTGACGGGGAAGGTCTCCTATCAAGGTAAGGCACTCAAGGGCGGAACGGTCGCCTTTGTCTTGGCGGGCTCTCCCGGCGGTACGTCGCCGATCAAGGAAGACGGTTCTTATGAGGTTCCGAATCTCAAACCGGGAACCTACAAGATCCTGGTCGAGACCGAATCGCTTCTGCCGCGGGGAAGCGGTTACGGCCCCAAGGCACAAGCCGACAAGAAAACCATGTCGCCCCCGCCCGGTGCCAACATCCCGGAAGGCTACAAACCGATGAACATCGCGGATGCCGAGGCCGCTCAGAAGGAAAGTGCGAAGAAGTACACGAAGATACCGTTGAACTTCGGCAAGGCCGAGGAAACGCCCCTTCAGTATTCCGTAGTGTCCGGTCCGCAGACGTTCGACATCGAACTGAAGTGATCGAGCCTCAATTCAATGTCGGCTCCACTCGACACTCGCGACCATACCTTGCCGGCCCCTGCAAACCGATCGCGATTCGGGCTGGCATGGCGATCGTTGACCTTGCATCCGTTTCGCACGGCCGTCGCGGGGTTGGTGCTGGCCGTCGCCGCCGCGATCGGTGTGGCCTATTTTTCTTACAGCCGCGAATTGGACCGGGCCCAGTCCGAAGCGGACAAAGGGCACAACGCCGCGGCCCGCCGACATCTCGCTCGATGCCGATCGCTCTGGTTTCCCACACGGGACATGCTGCTCCTCGACTCCCGTGTGGCCCGGCGCAGCGGTGACTGGGAGGAGGCGGCGGCGGTTCTCGATGCGTACTCGCATCGATTCGGAGACGACGATCGCCTCGCTGCCGAACGCCTGATGCTGATCGCCACGCAAGGCGACATCGAATTCGCCGCCCCCCGCTTGATTGCAATCATCGAGGAGGGACGGCCCGAGGTACGCCCGGCCCGGGAAGCCCTGATCATCGGACTCTTGTTCCGCTTCCGATGGCTCGAGGCCGAACGGAACATCGACGCGTGGTTGGCGGTCGCGCCGGACGACCCGACGGCGGTCTTCCTGCGCGGGAAATTCCAAGAACAGCGGCAGCAGACGCTCGCCGCGGCGGCCAGCTACGAGAAGGTGCTGGAACTCGATCCCGAGCACGACGAAGCCCGCCTGAGGTTGACCACGCTTCTGCTTCAGCAACGGCGACCGAGCGAATTGCTCGTCCACCTCGAATATCTCCGGCCTCGGTTTCCCGATCTGCCCGAGGTCCATCTCCAGTGGGTGAAAGCCTTGGCCCTGAACGGTCGCAACCGTGAGGCTGCGGCCGCCTTGGACGAGTGCCTGCAGCGGTTTCCGAACCATCCCCAAGCCTTGGCCGAGCGCGGCGCCGTCGCGATCCAAGCCGGGGATGATCGGACGGCGGAAGAGTTTCTCGCGCGGGCGACGAAACTCGCCCCCGGAGACTACACGGCACGCTCCCAATACGCGGTCGTCCTCGCACGGAACGGGAAGGAAGCCGAGGCCGCACGCGAGCGGGAATCGCTCCGCCAGTTGGAGGCGGACCAAGAGCGCATCTCCGAACTTATCGCCGGCCCGTTGCAAACGCGGCCGAAGGATCCGTCCGTACCGCACGAAATCGCGGTCATCGCTCTGCGGTCCGGGCAATCCTCCGAAGCGATTCGCTGGCTGACGGCCTCTCTCTCCGTCGATCCGACGCACGGGCCGAGCCACCAACTTCTGGCCAATTATCACCAGGCCTCCGGCAATCCGGCACTCGCCGCGAAGCACCGGGCGATGGCCAAGCAGTACTTCAAGAAACCCTGACGGGATGACGATGCGCAGGCCTTCGTGGAAGTGGATTCGTCGCGCTGCGATCACGGCCCTCGTCGTCGCGTTGGTCGCGCCCCATGCCCGTGCCGCGTGGCAGTTTCGTGCCGCGGTCAAGGATCTCGACCGGCACCACCCGGAGTCCGCCGGACGCCGGCTCCACGAATGCTTGGCGAGATGGCCCCGCTCCGCATCCGCTCACCTGTTGGCATCCCGTGCCGCCCGCCAGTCCGGCGATTTGGACGAAGCGCGGCGGCTCCTCAATCGCGCCCGGCAACTTGTCGACGAAGCCGACGACGATCTGGCCTTCGAATGGGCGTTGCTTCAAGCCACGGCCGGTGACGTGCGTGAGACCGAAGCCTACTTGCAGAAGCAAGCCGGCCTCCGTCCCGCCGATGCGCCCATGGTCTGGGAATCGCTCGCGGAGGGCTACCTGCGCGCGTACCGTATTCTCGACGCGATGTCCGTGCTTGATCACTGGCTCGGGAATTCGCCGGACGACGTGCGGGCGCTCGAACTCCGAGGACGCACCTACATCACGGGTCGCGGAGTGAAGCGTGGAGCGGACGATCTCCGCCGCGCGCTCGAACTCGACCCGGATCGCGACGACGCTCGGCAACGTCTCACCCGGGCCTTGCTGGACCTCGGGGCGTACGGCGAAGCCGTGCCTCACCTCGAACGCCTGATGCGATCGCACCCGGATGATCCGGACGTTCCCGTGCGGCTCGCACGCTGCCTGAACATGCTGGATCGCAAACCGGAGGCCCGGCGCGTCCTCGAAGAGTCGCTTGCGAAGCATCCGGAGAACGGGGCGGTTCATCGTACTTTCGGCCAGTTCGATCTCTCGGACGGGAAGCCGGAGGACGCGGAGCGTCACCTTCGGGTCGCCGTGCGTTCGATGCCCGGCGATTATCAGTCCCATTGGCTCCTTTACGAGTCCGTCCGGCAGCAAGGGAAAGCGGACGCGCCCGAATTGTTGAAGGCGGCGGAAGCGGTGCGGGATCGCAGCGAGCGACTCGGCGAGTTGCAAAGCCGTCGGATGGCCGAGCAACCGCTCGAACCGGCGCTGCACGTCGAGATGGCGGGCCTTTTGATGAGTTCGGGGAAGGCCGATGCGGCAGTGTCGTGGTTGCGAAGCGCGTTGTCCTTGGATGCGGGATTCCGCCCCGCCCACCGCATGCTGGCCGAACATTACGAACGGATCGGCAACGCCGCGCTCGCCGCCGAACACCGAAAGCTGGCGGAGGAGCAATAAACGAAAACGGGGCGGTTGCCCGCCCCGCGCGTCTGCTGGTTCCGTTCGCCAATCTCAACCCAAGATGCCGCTGACCACTTCGCCCTTCACCAGTTCGCGCGGCTGGTTCAGGTGGTTGTACACGATCGTGTCCGGCTTGATGCCGACCGAGTGATAGATCGTAGCGAGCAGTTCCGTCGGATGAACCGGATTCTCCACGGGGGCGGAGCCGGTCTTGTCCGACTTGCCGTGGACGTAGCCTCGCTTGATGCCGGCGCCGGCGGCAAGGGCCGTGTAGCAGTACGGCCAGTGGTCGCGACCGTCGTCGTTGTTCTGGTTGCCCGAGGTGCTGACGCCACGCTGCGGGCTGCGGCCGAACTCGCCGACCGCCACCACGAGCGTGTCCTTCAACAGGCCGCGTTGGTCGAGGTCTTCGATCAGCGCCGAGACGCCGGCGTCGAGCATCGGAGCCGATTCGTTCTTCATGCGGCTCGAGAGGCCGACGTGAACGTCCCACGAGTGGCGGTCGCTGTTCGCGACCTTGGGCCACACCACTTCCACGAACCGCGTGCCGGCTTCCACCAAGCGGCGGGCCAAGAGGCAGCATTGGCCGAACGTGTTGCGGCCGTACCGCTCGCGAACCTCGTTCTTCTCCTGGCTCAGGTCGAAGGCGTTCTTCGCCCGGCCGCTCACGACGAGGCCCAAGGCCTTGCCGTAGTACTCGTCGAGGTCCATCTTCGCGACTGCGTTCTCGATTTCGGGCATGCCCTTGCTGATCGTATCCCGCAGCGTCGCGCGGCGTTCCATGCGGCCGACCGAAAGCTCGTCCCGCAGCTTGAGGTCGTCCGTGCGGACCTTCTCCATCTTGTTCAGGTCCATGTCATCGCCGGGCGGGTAAAGCAGGTACGGGTCGTAGGCTTTGCCGAGGAACCCGGCGCTGCCGCCCTTGCCCACCACGTTCGATTCCTGCAGCGGGCGCGGCATCATCACGAACGGCAACATCGGAACCGTCGGCGGCTTCAGCTTGATGATGTTCGAGCCGATCGTCGGGAAGTCCTTCGGGCTCGGCGGCTCAAGTTGCCCGCTCGGGCTCACCTTGTCCGTCGTGTAGCCCGTGTGCATCTGGTAGATCGCGGCCGTGTGGTTGAACAGGCCGTTCGGCGTGTAGCTCATCGAGCGGATCAGCGTGGTCTTGTCCAGGATCTGCGCGATCTTCGGCAGCGTCTCTTGAACCTGCACGCCGTTCAGCTTCGTGGGGATCGGCTTGAAGACGCTCTTCACCTTGTCCGGCACGTTGTCCTTGGGATCCCACAGGTCCAAGTGGCTGGGGCCGCCCTGAAGGTAGATGAAGATGACGCTCTTCGCTTTGCCGAAACCCGGACCGCCCGCGTTGACCTGAGTTGCGGTGTTGTTCGCAGCCTGGAGTTCGAACATCTTCGAGAGGCTGAGGCCGAGGACGCCGGAGCCGCCGACGCGGAGAAGGTCGCGACGGGTGAGGCCGTCGCAGGTGTCGTTGGCCAAGCCAGCGGGAATAACGAGCATTGCCGGTCTCCAGAGGGAGGCGGGTGGGAGGCGGACGGAGGCTTAAGGAAAGGATACCGCCCGCCGCCGGGAATCGCAACCAGGAATCGGCGTGCGTCCGGACGCACGAGACGTCGCGTGTCCCGCCCATGCCTCGAATCGCGAGGTATTTCGCTTGCATTGCCTCGCACCGCGAGGTATCTGCCCCGGCATGACGACCTCGCGCAAAGACAACGACTTTCTCAACGGTGTGCCCGAACTGCTCCTGCTGCGGCTCCTCGCCCGGCAGCCCATGTACGGGTACGAACTCGTCCAAGCCATCCGCCTCGCCAGCGAAGACGTGCTCGCCTTCGGCGAAGGCTGCATTTACCCGGTGTTACATCGCTTGGAATCCGAGGGCAGCCTGACTTCCAAGCGAGAAGCGGTCGGCGGGCGGAGCCGCGTCGTGTACCGCCTTACGGCCCCGGGGCGGAAGCGCCTCGATGCCGCGACCACCCGGTGGGGGCGGATCGCGGGGGCGGTGGGTCGTGTTTTGGAAGGAGGACGCGATGGATCGCCAGCCTTGGCTTGATCGCCTGAACGAAGAACTGGCCGGGCGGGGTCTCCCGGCCGGGGTCCGGTCGCGGTTCCTCGCGGAGCTGCAGGACCATCTCGACGACCTCACGGAAGGGGGGAAAGACATGATGACGGGGAACCATCTCGGCCTCCGCATGGGGAAGCCGGAGGTGCTTGCGGAACAGGCGGCAGCGGACTATCACCGCACGTCGTGGGTGCGGCGGCATCCACGGATCGTCTTCCTGCTCGCGCCGGTCCCGGCGGCCTTGATGGCGGTCGCACTGTACCTGTTGGCCGCGAGCGCGGTGGCGTATGGCGCGTCCGAAGCCGGCTTCGCCGAGCCGGGCCGGCGCGGGACTTTGGAAGGTGTGGTCACGGGATATGTCGCCAGCATCCGCTTCGTGCCGTTCATGCTGGCGGCCGCCTACTTCACGCGATTGGCATTGCGCGCGCAATCGCGGCTTTGGTGCCCGATCGCCGCCGTGACCCAGATCGCGATCCTCGCCGGCTTCGCCACCACGAACCTGACGTGGAGCGACGTACCGGGCCAATCGCAGTTCGCCTTGGGTTTGACGTTCCCGTTCAGCGGATGGGGGCAGGCGATTCAACTGGTCGTGCCGTTGGCCGCCGCCGGGATGATGCTGGGCATTGCGAGCCGCCGCCGCGCGGGAATTGCGATGTGAAAGAAGCAGGGGACGGCGCTTGGCGCAGTTGCGGGGTCACCGCTTCACGAGCCCACCAATCAGGAAGGGACTTTCGCACTTGCTGATTGGTGGGCATCACAAGACCAACCGTCGCTGGCGCGTCCGGCTAACGACTTCAACCCATCCGCGACTTCAGTTCCGAATCCACGGCGTCGAGATACTCGTCCGTCGTGAGATGTGGCGCCCTGTCCGAGATGAGCAGGGCCAGGTCCTTCGTCATCTTCCCGGCTTCCACCAGATCGACGCACACCTTCTCGACCGTCTCGGCGAACTTCACCAACTCCGGGGTGTCGTCCATCTTCCCGCGGTAGATCAGGCCGCGGGTCCACGCGTAGATGGATGCGATCGGGTTGGTGCTCGTCGGCTTGCCCTGTTGATGGAGGCGGTAGTGCCGCGTGACGGTGCCGTGCGCCGCCTCGGCTTCCACGGTCTTGCCGTCCGGCGTGGTCAGCACGCTCGTCATGAGGCCGAGCGAACCATAGCCCTGGGCCACGGTGTCGGACTGCACGTCGCCGTCGTAGTTCTTGCAGGCCCAGAGGTAACCGCCGTTCCACTTCAGATTCGACGCCACCATGTCGTCGATCAGACGGTGCTCGTAGGTGAGTTTCTTCGCGTCGAACTTCGCCTTGAACTCGGTGTCGAAGATCTCTTGGAAGAGATTCTTGAAGCGGCCGTCGTACACCTTGAGGATGGTGTTCTTCGTGCTGAGGTACACGGGGTAATCGCGACTGAGGCCGTAGTTGAAGCAGGCGCGTGCGAAGCCCTTGATGGATTCATCGAGGTTGTACATCGCCATGGTGACGCCGCCGCCCGGCGCCTTGAACACTTCCTTTTCGATGCTCGGTCCGCCATCCGCCGGGGTGTACGTGAGCTTCACCGTGCCCGCGCCGGGGAACAGGATTTCGCTCGCCTTGTACTGGTCGCCGAAGCCGTGACGCGCGACGACGACGGGCTTCGTCCAGTGGCCGACGAGCCGCGGCACATTCGAGCACACGATCGGCTCGCGGAAGATGGTGCCGTTGAGGATGTTCCGGATCGTGCCGTTCGGGCTCGGGTACATCTTCTTGAGGTTGAACTCCTTGACCCGCGCCTCGTCCGGCGTGATGGTGGCGCACTTCACCGCGACGCCGTACTGCTTCGTCGCCTCCGCCGATTCGAACGTGACTTTGTCGTCCGTCTTGTCGCGGTATTCGATGCCGAGGTCGAAGTACTTGAGGTCGATGTCGAGGTACGGGAGGATGAGCTTCTCGCGGATCTTCTGCCAGATGATGCGGGTCATTTCGTCGCCGTCCATCTCGACGACGGGATTCTTCACCTTGATCTTCGGCATGATTGCTCCGTGTGGGATCGCATGGCGTGGAGATGATTCTAACTTAGGCGCGGAGCGAGTGGTGAACAGCGCGGACGCGGATCACCGTTGGAAATGCGCCCGGCCTTCTTCCGTGCCCAAGAGCATCCACGCCCGCCCGCCGACGATCGCGCCGGGCACGCAACAGAGGAAGTGGAAGTTCACCGCGGCCAGCGCGCTGCCGAGGCGGGCCACGGCATAACCGCGGCGAAGGGCGATGGCCGCACCGCCGGCGAACGACGCGCCGCTGCAAACGACGCCCCAGACGGTTAAACCCAGCTGTGCTTTCCAGTTTGCGGCGAAGTGATCTTCGCCAAGCTTTCGGTCCTGCCCCATCTGTTCGGCCCAATCCGCACCTTGTTCCTTCTTCTGCTCCTCGTATGCGTTGCGATCCGTGGCGATTGCGTACAGTGCCGCGGCGTTCGACACGAGGCTCACAACGCCGAGCAGCATGAGAGCGAAGGCCGGGAGCCACAATGCACGATCGGCAGACGGGCGAGCCGGAGTGGTCTTCGCGTCCGGTTGCGAGAGGAGCACAGCTTCGCCCAATTTGTCGCCGACGCGGATCGGTGCGGTGAACTGCGCCCGGCACTCGGGGCATTGCACTTGCGTGCCGAGCCAATCCGCGGGAACGCGGACGAGATGCCGGCACGCCGGGCAGGCGATCACTTCGGTTTCCGGTGTCATGGGCAGTTAGAATATCGGAGGAGGCGCCAATGCCCGAGTGGCTGATGTCGCGGATGCCGGAGGGGTGGTCCGAGTGGCACGTCGCGGCCGCGGCCACGGCGTTCGGCGTCGTTTCGGCCGTGGTCAGCCTCACGGTTGTGGGCTGGGTGCTGGCGCGGCTGCCGGCGGATTTCTTCGTGAACCACGCCGCCCGCGGCACATCCGTGCGGCATCCCGTGCTTCGCGTGCTCTGGATCGTCCTTCGCAACCTGATCGGCTACGCGCTGATCGTGCTCGGCGTGGTGTTGTCGCTGCCGGGTGTGCCGGGCCAAGGTGTGCTCACCATTCTCATGGGAGTGATGCTGACGGACTTTCCCGGGAAATTCCGTGTGGAACGCTGGCTGGTCTCGCGGCGGGCCGTCAGTGCGGCGGTGAACCGGTTGCGTGCGAAACTCGGCCGACCGCCGCTGATCACGGGGAACCCGGACTCCGGGATGTCGGTTGAGTGATTGGACCGTCGGTGGTGCAGGCGGTTGACCGTGGAACGATTGCCTCACCCAAGACCTCTCCCCGAAGCGGGCCGCCGGGGAGGGTGACGGGGGGCCAACCGTCCGGATCGGGCTCAATCCTGCGGATACAACGCCGTGCTGAGATAGCGTTCGCCCAAGTCCGGCAGCACGACCACAATGAGCTTGCCGGCGTTCTCCGGCCGCTGGGCCACCTTCACGGCGGCGGCGGTGGCCGCCCCGCACGAGATGCCGCACAGCATGCCTTCTTCCTTCGCCAGGCGGCGGGCCATTTCGAACGCTTCGTCGTCCGTCACCTGCACCACTTCGTCGATGATTTTCGTGTTAAGCACATCGGGGACGAAGCCGGCGCCGATGCCTTGGATCTTGTGCGGGCCGGGCTTCACTTGGTCCTTCGGCACACCCTGAACAATGTGCTGCGTGAGCACGGGGCTCGCAGACGGTTCCACGGCGATGCACTTCACGACGGGCTTGCGGCTCTTCAGCACTTCGCCGCAGCCGGTGATGGTGCCGCCGGTGCCGACGCCGCTGACCAGTATGTCGATGTTGCCGTTGGTGGCCTTCCAGATCTCCTCCGCGGTCGTCTTGCGGTGAATCTCGGGATTCGCGGGGTTCTTGAACTGCTGCGGCATGAACGCCTTCGGTTCGCCGCCGAACTCCTTGAGCAGTTCATCGGCCTTGGCGATGGCCCCCTTCATACCCAGTTCGCGCGGCGTGAGGTGCAGCTTGGCACCGAACGCCTTCAGCAACCGCTGACGCTCCAAGCTCATGCTTTCGGGCATGGAGATGGCGAGTTGATAGCCGCGGGCCGCACACACGAACGCGAGGCCGATGCCGGTGTTGCCCGAAGTGGGCTCCACGATGATCGTATCCTTGGAGATCTTGCCGGCCTTCTCCGCGGCGTCGATCATCGCCACGCCGATCCGGTCCTTCACGGACCACAGCGGATTGAAGTTCTCAAGCTTGCCGACGAGCGTGGCCTTCGATTCGCCGACGACCCGCCGCAGCCGGATGAGCGGCGTGTGGCCGATGGTCTGCGTGATGTCGTCGTAGACGTGCCCGCGGATGCTTTCAGCCATGACGAATCCTTGGCGAAGATGATGTCGAGTATGTTGATCGATCAACAGCACTTTAGCCGCGAGGCCGAAGCCGGGCAAGATGACGTAGCCTGTCACGCCGGGAAGAACACCGACTCCGCCGTCTTCGCCAGCAGCCACTCGCGGTCGGCCTTGGTGATGAAGTCCAGCCGGTCCCGAACGAGGCGGATCGAATCCTTGTACGTGTTCACACCTTGGATCTGGTATGGCGAATCGCTCGCCCACATCAGCCGCTTCGGGCCGAACGCATCCAGCAACATGCGGATCATCGGGATCAGTTCATCGTGCGGCGGCTTCTTCTTGCCGAGGGCGTAGTAAGCCGAGATCTTCACGTGCGTGTGCTTGTGGCGGGCCAGCTTCGCGAGCGCTTTCACGTCCGCGTCGCGGATCTCGCCGTCCGCCCCGACCCGCGCGAAGTGATCGATCACCACCGGCGTGTCCGGGTGCTTCTCGCACATCGCGTCGGTGGCGGCGAGGTCCGACGGGTTGATCAACAGGCACATCGCCTGCCGCGTCTTTGCTCCGGTCTTCCACATCTCGATCATGCCGGGCGTCTCCAGCCACTTCGGCTGCTCCTCCTTCGAGCGGACGAACGGCGTGATGCGGAACCCGGTGACGCCGAGCGGCAGCAACTTCTTCATCGCCGCGCCGGGTTCGGGGGCGTGGTCGTCCACCATGCCCTGCACGCGGAAGAGCTTCGGGTGCCGCTTCACCGCATCCACCAGGTACGAGTTGTCCCACAAGTGGTACTGGGAGTGCTGGATGAGCACGACGCGGCCGACGCCCTCGGGCCGGGCGAGCTTCATCAATTCCTCGTCGGTGAAGCTCGGCGGGTCGAGATCTTTCTTCGTCTTGCCCGGCGCGAGGGGGTACTTGTCCGTGTCCGGCGGCCAGATGTGGGAATGGGCGTCGATCCACGGCAGGTTGTCATCAGCCGCGATGGCGGGTGCGATCATGGCGGCTCCGGCGACGAGCGCCGCCCGGCGAGTGAGTGGCGTTTCGAGCGTCACGAATCTTCTCCGATTGCGATGCCGATCACGATACCATGATCACCATCCTGCGTGGAGCCTCGACATGTCCGATTCCACACGACGCGACGCACTTATCGTCGGAGGTGCGGCCGCGGCCGGGCTCACGCTGCTGAATCACGCCGTGGCCCAGGAGAAGGTGCCGGGCGCGGGTGTCGCCGATCGCGCCTCCACGATCAAGATCACCGGCATGAAGACCTACTGGGTCGGGCCGGTGGTCTACGTGAAGATCGAAACCAATCACGGCATCAGCGGGTGGGGCGATCTCAAGGGCGTGCACCCGAAGGCGAGCCAGCCGCTCGTCCACGCCCTCTTCGAACTGCTCGACGGCGAGAATCCGACCCGCATCGAGTACCTCTGGCAGAAGATCTACCGCGCCCATCGCGACATGCGCGGCGGCGCCCTCATGGTGCATTCGCTCGCCGCCATCGACATCGCGTTGTGGGACATCGCGGGCAAGCTGTGGAACACGCCCGTGTATCGGTTGCTGGGCGGGCCGACCCGCGATCGTATCCGCGTGTACCACACGCCGAAGGCGATCAAGGTGCCGCCGCATGGCATCTTCGATCATGCGGGAACTCCGACCGACATGGACCGCATGGTGAAGGCCATCGCCGCGGCGCGGGAGAAGGTCGGCCCCGATGGCGCGGTCATGTTCGACGCACACTCCGCAGTGCCGCCCGTCACGCTGATTCAACTCGCCGCCGCGCTCAAGCCCTTTGACGTGCTGTTCATCGAAGAACCCGCCGTGCCGGGGAACATCGAAGTGTTCAAGCGGCTGAAGCAGAGCATCGCGATCCCGCTGGCCGCCGGTGAACGCGACCGCACGATCTGGGAACACATCCCGTATCTGCACGAGCGGGTGCTGGACGTGCTTCAACCCGATGCGTGCCACACCGGCGGCATCAGCCAGGTGAAGAAGATCGCGACGCTGGCCGAAGCGTACCACGTGCCGCTCGCGCCGCACTGCACCGCGTCGTTCCTCGGCATCGCCGCGAGCCTGCACACCGTCGCGAGCATCCCGTTCTTCCTGATCCACGAGTTCTACCCGACGAACGCGGGGTTCAACGTGCCCGGCGTCACGCGGATGCACTTCGAGTTGGACAAGGACGGCTACATCGGCCTGCCGCCCGGCCCCGGCCTAGGCGTGGAAGTGGACGAAGCGAAACTGATCGAGGAGGCCAAGAAGCCGCAGACATACAAGTGGCCCGGCGCGAAGCTGAAGGACGGCTCCATCGCCGATTACTGAGGTGCAGCATGGCGGCACGCAAAGCAAAGTCGGCTCTCCAGCCGCTCGATTGGCGCGGCGAGATGCTCGCCGAGATCCGCCGGCTCATTTTCGAGGCGGATCCGGAGATTGTCGAAGAATGCAAGTGGAAGAAGCCCACGAACCCCGCCGGCGTGCCCGTGTGGTCCCGCGGCGGCATTGTCTGCACCGGGGAGACTTACAAGCAAGTGGTGAAGGTGACGTTCGCCAAAGGCGCTTCACTGAAGGATCCGCGCGGGCTCTTCAACTCCAGCCTGGAGGGGAACACACGCCGCGCCATCGACATCCGCGAGGGCGAAACCCTCGACGCGAAGGCGTTCCAAGCGTTGATCCGAGCCGCGGTCGCATTGAATCTCAACGACAAGCCCGCGAAGCCGGCGAAGTTGCTCTCCGGCGGCAACCCTCAGATCGCGAAGGGCGACGGCGACGCTCCGGTGCAGGCGTACATCGCCGCGATGCCCGGCTGGAAAAGCGATCTCGGCCGCCGGCTCGATGCGTTGATCACCCGCGCCGTGCCGAGTGTCCAGAAAGCCGTGAAGTGGAACTCACCGTTCTACGGCGTCGAAGGCCGCGGCTGGTTCCTCTCGTTCCACGTCTTCACGAAGTATCTGAAGGTGAGCTTCTTCGCGGGCACGTCGCTGAAGCCGGTGCCGCCCGGCGGCACGCCCAAGAGCAAGGATTGCCGCTGGATCGACATCTACCAAGAGGACGAGTTCGACGAGGCCCGAATGGTGGCGTGGGTGAAGCAGGCCGCCGCACTGCCCGGTTGGATGTCCTGAACAGCCGCCCAACTCGCTAACACAGATGCTTTGACCAACTCTTGTCGGGTGCACCATTCATGGTCGAGTCGCGTCCACATCTTCCGCGGGACCCGCTCCGCTGGGGCCCATGTCGTCCGGTTAACCCTTGGATCAGCGATGACTGCCTCGGCTTGACGCCGCGCGGCGGATTGCGGACGCTTCCGACGTGGCGAACACGAGTCCGATTCTGGCACTGCGTGCCGTGCGGCACAAGTTGCGGGCGATGACCGCGCTGGGCACGCTGTGGCCCGCGATCCGTCGCGGCGGATCACTGCTTGCCCGCGGTCGCTTCCGACAATTCGCCGGCAAACTCTTCAACGAATACGACGCGGTTCGGCTCGGTGAATCGGCACCGATCCGCAGCGGGCCGCCGCTCGTGCTCGCCGGTCACATCCTGCGCCCCGGCGGCTACGACCACGTCGTGCTCGCCGTGCTCACGGGCCTGATCGAAGCCGGCGTGAACGTGATCCGCGATCCGGATTCCGTGATGCGGCTCGAACACATTCCGGAACAGGCCCGTCCGGGTGAAGGCGCGACGCATGCGATGCCGCGGTTGATCGCCACGCCCCCGCACTTGCTGCACCGCTTCCATCCGTCTCGCCGCGACACCGCCTACACGATGTGGGAAACGGACACTTTGCCCGCACGGGCGGTAACGGAGCTGAATCGCTGCGGCCGCGTGATCGTGCCCAGCGAATGGGGCGCGGCGTGCTTCCGTGCGAACGGCGTGACGCCGCCGATCCATGTCGTGCCGCTCGGCCACGATCCGGAATTGTTCCATCCGTTGCCACCCGTGAGCGGCTGTGTGTTCGGCACCGCGGGCGCCTTGGACGACGGAGGGCTCCGCAAGAACGTGCAGCGCGTCGTCGATCTCTTTCGCAACGCGTTTCCCGCGGAGGCCGATGTGCGATTGCGGGTCAAGATCACCCCGGCTTCACCACCGGTTCAAACGCATGGCGATCCTCGCATCGACGTCATCGCTCATTCCTTGGATTCGGCCGCACTCGCGGAGTGGTACGGATCGTTGACCGCCTATGTGAACGGGTCGTTCGGCGAAGGCTTCGGCCTTCACCTGCTCGAAGCGATGGCGTGCGCCCGCCCGCTGGTTTCCACAACGTTCGGCGGCGCGAGTGCGTTCTTCGATCGTAAAGTCGGATACGAGGTGAGCCACCGGTTGATCCAAGCGCGGAACGCGATCTACTCGGGACAATGGGGCGACCCCGACAACGCCGGCATGATCGCGGCGATGCGACAGGTTCGTGCGAACCCTACGGAAGCGGCAGAACGCGGCCGCCGTGCCGCGGAACGCGCTGCACGGTTCACTTGGGCTGCGACCGCCGCAGGCTTGATTCACCAGATGTGCAGTTCGCGTTCGAGCGCCACGCCGGTGCGTTCCTTCACGCGGTCGCGGACGTGATCCACGAGATGCAGGATGTCCGAAGCGGTGGTGCCGGCGTGAGCGACCACGTAGTTGGCGTTGCGTTCGCTCAGTTCCGCGCCGCCGAATTTCGTCTTCGTCATGCCCGCGCGATCGATCAGCGTCGCGGCGGATTGGCCCGGCGGGTTGCGGAAGAGCCTCGCGGCATGCTGGAAACTGAATGGTTCCGCGCCCTTGCGGGTGATCCACGCCTTGAGCATGCGCTTGATGATCGCCGCCGGATCGTCCGAATCCAGTTCGAACTCCACGGAGAGGATCACCGGTTCGTCGATGTCGCTCTGATGTTCCGTGAAGCTGAGTTCGTCGCGGTTTCGCGTCTGGATGGTGTTCGCATCCGTGAGTACGGTGACGCGCTGGACGGCTTGGCCGATCTCTCCGGAGCGGTCGCCGACGTTGCAGCGGACGCTGCCGCCGACAGTGCCTCGCAAGCCCACGAGCGTTTCGAGCCCGGCGAGTCCGTTGCGGACGGTGAGGGCGATGAGGTCGAAGAGTTGGCCGCCGCCGCCGGCGATCACGCGTTTGCCCTTGATCTCCACGTTGGTGAACGCGGGTGCGGTGAGGCGGATCACGGCGCCGGGCACGGGATCGTCGCGGACCAGGAGATTGAACCCGCCGCCGAGCATGCGCACGGGGACGTTCTTCTTCTGGCATGTGGCGAGGACCGCTTGCAGTTCCTCGACCGAGCGCGGCTGCAGGAGGAACTCGGCTGGGCCGCCGATCTTCAGGTGCGTATGCGGGGCGAGCGGTTCGCTCCGCTTTGCGATCTCGGGAAAGTCGTCGGCCAGGGACATGCATCGGCTCCGTTCGCGTCCAACGGCATCTTACGGACGCCGGTGCGGCAAAACACAGCCATAAAATAACCCCACCGTTCAGCAGCTTGCGCCAATGAACGGTGGGGCCGGAACTGAGAAGAGGCTCTCAGACCGTATAGTCTGCCTTCCCCGCCGCCGTGTCAACACCACTTTTTGCGAGTCGGTGATTCCACCCGAACTTGAAGCGTGGTAAGCTCTTTCCTTCTCCCCACCTCGGAGGCTGCCATGCCAACTCGTCGCGAATTCGGTTCCCGACTGCTCGGATCGCTCATGACGTTCGGCCTCGTCGAGATGCTCCACCGCCGCGATCTGTTTGCGGATGAGGTGAAGCCTACCGTCGACAAATGGTTCCGCGAACTCTCCACCATGGCGCTCGATCTGAAGGGCAAGAAGTTCACCGACCTCGAGTTCCAGAAGAAGATGGAAGACTTGTACAAGCGGGTCGATCTCAAAGCGCTCTGCTCGCTCGTGAAGTTGGACGACATCGAGAAGAAAAAGCTGCCGGAGAACGGTGCTTCCAGCGCCGGGTTCGACCTCGGCATGGTGGAGGGACTGCCGAAGAACGTCGGGTTCGGGAAGCAGATCTTCGGCTGCGGCAAGGGGCGCTCCATCGTGCCGCACGGCCACGCCAACATGTGCACGGGCTTCATCGTGCTGAAAGGCAAGTGGCACGGCCGACACTACGACAAGCTCGAAACGAACAAAGACCACTTCCTGATCAAGCCCACCATCGACAAGATCTTCGAGCCCGGCGAACTGAGCACCATCTCGGACCACAAGGACAACATCCACTGGTTCCAGTGCCAGTCGGATGCGGGGTACGTCTTCAACATCCATGTGAACGACTACACGCCGGACCTCGGTTCGAGCGGCCGGTTGTACCTGGACCCGGACGGCGAGAAGGTGAGCGGCGGGCTGATCAAGGCGCCGAAAATGACCAGCAGCGAGTGCCACAAGAAGTACGGATGACATGGCTCGCATCCTGATCGCGACCGACGCCTGGCACCCGCAAGTGAACGGCGTCGTCCGTACGTTGGACACCACCTCGCGCTTGTTGCGGGAACGCGGCCACGACGTGGAGGTGATCGAACCGAGCCGCTACGCGGCGATGCCGGTTCCGTTCTACCCCGAGATCCACGTCTGCTTCCCGCGGCCCGGTCGCATCTACGACCGCATCCGCAAGTTCAACCCGGATCACGTGCACATCTCCACCGAAGGACCGCTCGGCTTGATCGTCCGCCGTTACTGCCGGATGCGCGGGTGGCGGTTCAGCACGTCGTACCACACGCGGTTCCCCGAGTACCTGAAGCAACTGGCCCGCGTTCCGCTCGCATCGAGCTACCGCTTCCTGAAATGGTTTCACAACGGCTCGTCGTGCATGATGGTCGCGACGCCGAGTTTGGAAAAGGAACTGATCGGCCGCGGATTTACGGCCCCGATCCGCCGCTGGTCCCGCGGCGTGGACTTGAGCATCTTCCACCCGCGAGCCCGCAGCGCAAGCAAGGGTTGGAGATCGCCCGTGCTGCTCTACGTCGGCCGAGTGTCGCACGAGAAGAACATCGAGGACTTCCTGAAACTGAACACGCCCGGCACAAAGGTCGTGGTTGGCGACGGCCCCGCGCGCGCCGAGTTGGAACGCAAGTATCCGGACGCCAAGTTCCTCGGCTACCGCAAGGGCGAACAACTCGGCGAAGTGTATGCCGCGGCCGATCTCTTCGTGTTCCCCAGTCGCACGGACACGTTCGGCATCGTGGTGATCGAGTCGCTCGCCAGCGGCGTGCCGGTCGCGGCGTATCCCGCGACGGGGCCCATCGACACGATCACGAATGAGCAGTTGGGCGCACTCGACGACGACTTGGGGAAAGCAGTGGAACGCGCCTTGCGCACCGGCGACCCGGCCGCATGCGCGGCCGAAGGCAAACGCTACACATGGGACCACTGCACGTCGCAGTTTGAAACGAACTTGGTCTCGGTGAAGCGTATCGGACGAATGATCCAAGCCGAAGGCATGGATCGTGGCGCCGGCTCGCACACTTGACCGTCATTCGCACGACCGCATGCCGCCGTCGCCTTGCTTGCCGTCTTCGCTTGTTTCGTGTAGGCATCCGCCGGTAAAGAATGGCCGCAAGCGATGAACGATCCGCTACAATTTCGACATGTGGCCGTCCCCCGAGAACACCGATCGCCTGTTGGACGACGCCCGCGAAGGCGGCAGTGCCGCCGTGGACAAGTTGCTCGGTGAGTTCCGCGAACCGCTCCGCCGCGTGATCGGGCTCCGCCTCGATCCTGCGGTCGCCCGCCGCGTCGATGCATCGGACATCGTGCAGGACGTGCTGCTCGAAGCGAACCAGCGGCTCGTGGAATACCTGAAAAAGCCGGACATGCCGTTCCACCTCTGGTTGCGACACCTCGCCCAGGATCGCATCATCGACACGCACCGTCGCCATCGCTTGGCCCAGCGGCGCAGCGTGGACCGCGAGCAAGCCATCGCCCGCCCCGCGTGGACGGACGAAAGCAGCGTCTCGCTCGTGGCCCAACTCATCGACACGGAACGCACGCCGACCTCGGAAGCGATTCAACAGGAACTCGTACGGAAACTGACGGGCGCAATCGATCAGTTGTCCGACGACGACCGCGAGGTGGTGCTGATGCGCCACCACGAAGGGTTGTCCAATCAAGACGTGGCGAAGGCTCTCGATCTCACCGAAGCGGCCGCGAGCATGCGTTACCTGCGTGCATTGCGAAGGTTGAAAGACGTGCTGGTTCCGCCCGCGTAGTTCGCCACCTGATGCCTCGGGTTCGGAATGGCACTTCCTTCACGCCGACGACTCCGCCAGTTCGCCATCGCGATCTTGCTCATTCTCGCCGCGTGCATCGCCATCTTCACGCTGAACGGGCTCGTACTCGCGGATCGAACCGCGCCGCAGATGAAACAACTCGCGATCGAAACCGCTCCGAGCGCGTCCGCACCGAATGAAGTCACCATTGTCGCATACAACATCGCGAAGGCGTTCGTTCACAAGGGCGGGCTGAGCTTCGAGCGCCACGAGAGCGTCGAGTCGCGGCTGCGCCGCATGGCCGAAGTCATCCGTGCCGAGAAGCCGGACTTCGTATTCCTCTCGGAGGCGATCACCGAGTGCGGTCCGTGCGATGTGAACCAGGCGGAGTTCCTCGCGCGGGAAGCGGGCCTGCCGTATGTCGCCACCGGGGAGAACTACAACGTCGGACTGCCATTCTTCCGCATCGTGGGCGGCAATGCCGTTCTCTCCCGCATGCCGCTGGCACCGGTCGCGAACTTCGATCTCGCCGGCCGCCAGCCGTTCTACATCACGCGAAACAACCGGCGTACACTCGTGGTCTCGGCGGAAATCGGTGGCCGCACCGTGCTCCTCGCCTCGCTGCACAACGATTCCTTCGACATGCGGAACAACGAGGTGCAAGCCCGCCAGATTCTCGAATACCTCGGCGACCGCCCGGCCATTGTCGCAGGGGACTTCAACAACCGCCCGGCGGAACGCTCGATCAAGTTGTTTCAAGAGAGCGGCCGATTCTCCGGCGCGTTCGACGGACCGCCCACGTTCTTCGAGGGGAAGCGGCAGGAGCGCTTGGACTACATTCTCGCGCCCGCGGGCTGGGAGTTGGTGGGCCATCGTGTGATCGCGGAGGACGCTTCGGACCACCGTCCGCTCGTCTGCCGGTTCAAGCATCCTTGAGCGATGCGGCGAGTCGGCGACGCTGGCGGTGGTAGAACAACCCCGGCACGAAGAACGAGACGGCGGACACCGCGCCGAACAGCAGCACGGCATAGTCGCCGATCAAGGGCATGATGCAGGCCGCCACGAAGTTCAGCCCCGCCCACAGGTAGAATTTTCCGGACAGAATGCCGGCCTTGAATACGAGCACCATGGCGGCGGCCACGGCCACCGCCGGCGAGAGCGTGAGCACCTGCAACCCCGCAAGCCACTCGATCACGAACATGGCGATGGACGCGCACACGCCGGCCGCCCACGCGTGGGCGATCTGACGCTCCACGAAGAGCACCGGCCCGGCCCGCCGCCGCAACTGCCAGAAGATGACACCCCACGTCACGAGCCCGAACGACCAAATCCCGAGATACCACAAGTGGTGACGGAGCCCGGATTCCACCATGCCGAACGTGAGGAGACAGAGCAGGAAGATCATGGCGGCGTGCATCATCCACAACGCGCCCCAGTTTTCGAGCACCCGGGCGTGGTGCGTTTCACGGAAGAGGCGGGCGAGGAGGAACCGAAAGCCGCTCGGCTGCGCCGAGATCGATTCTCCCGCTGCGTGGGCCTCCAAGTCCGCGGCCAGCGCGGCGGCCGTGGCGTACCGCAATTCCACCGGCTTCTGCAGGCACTTCAAGCAGATCAATTCCAACTCGCGATCGACATTCGGATTCAAATCCCGCGGCGGCACGGGTTCCTGCTCCAAAACCAGGAGCAAGGTGTCCACCGGATGTGCGGCCTGGAACGGCGGGCGCCCGGTGAGCAGTTCGTACAGGATCGCGCCGATCGAATAGACGTCCGCGGCGGGAGTGAGGTCTTTGCGGCCGCCGGCCTGCTCCGGCGCCATGTAACTCGGCGTGCCCACCACGGCACCTGTGCGCGTCAGGCTGCTGGCGTCGTCGATGCGCTTCGCCAAGCCGAAGTCGGAAACCTTGGGGCTCGGAATGCGGGATTCGAAATTCAGGGACGATCCCGATGGCGGTTTCCCGCCGATTCCCGAATCCCGACCGCCGTTCCCCGAGAGCAGAATGTTCGACGGCTTGAGATCGCGGTGCAGCAGGCCTGCGACATGGGCGTGCTCGACGGCGCGTGCGATGACGGCGACAAGTTGCGCCGCATCGCGCGGCGGCAGCGGTCCGTCGGCTGCGAGACGCTGCGCGAGCGTGGGGCCGTCCACGTGCTCCATGCAGATGTACGCCTGCTCCGCAAACGTTCCCACTTCGTACACGGTGACGATGTTCGGATGCTTCAACTGCCCGGCGGCCAGGGCTTCGACGCGAAACCGGGCGCGGTCTTCCTCCGTGGCGAGATGCGCCTCGCGGACCATCTTCAACGCCACAATGCGGTCCAAGCTCTTCTGTCGAGCCTTGTACACGACGCCCATTCCGCCACGGCCGAGTTCTTCGATCAACTCGAAGTCGCCGAACTCGCGGGCGGGCCGAGTCGGTTCCGAAGGGATGTACGGTGCCGTGGGGGGCGGCTCCGGGGGCCTGTTGGCGAGATGTGCGAACTGGGCCACGGCCCAGAGCTCGCGAAGTTCCGCCGCGAGGTCCGGATGCTCGGCGGCGAGACGATCCACGTCCGGGGTGCGGCCGAACCGCTGTTCGCCCGCGAGTCGGTCGATGAGTTCGGCCAGTCGCCCGTCGCGATCCATGTTGGAATTATATCGGCGGCTCGGGTTCGCAATCAAAGGCCGCGGCAGCGCGATCATTCGCCAGGGGTCAGCACGATCTTGCCGGTCAGCGTGCCGGCCTTCTTCAGCGTGTTTTCTTCCTGCAACTTCTGCGCGGCGGCGATCTCGGAGAGCGGGAACTTCGCGCCGATGATCGATTTCAGTTTCCCGGCCGCGAGCCAGCCGTTCATCGCCTCCGCGCACGCGGCCTGCTCCGTCGCGGAGAAGTTGAACATGGCGAAACCGTGTATCGAGAGCCCCTTCACGTAAAAGGGGCCGTTCGTGAACGTCGGCTTCGCGAGGCGGCCGGCCATCACGATGATGCGGCCGCGGGGCGCCATGGCATCCACCACCTTGTCCAAGTCGCCGGGCGGCTGTGTCTCGTACCACAGGTTCAAGCCGCCGGTGAGATCCTTCACCTTGGCAGGCACGTCGTCCGTCTTGTGGTTGAACACGGCATCGGCGCCGAGGCTCCGCGCCAGAGCGGCCTTCTCGTCGGACCCGACCGACGTGCTGACCTTCGCTCCGGCCGCCTTCGCCATCTGGATCACCATCGCGCCGACGCCGCCGGTGCCGCCGGACACATGCGCCCATTCGCCGGGCTTCAAGTTGCCGCAGGCGAAGAGTCCGAGATGGGCGGTGATGCCGACCAAGGCACACGCCGCGGCTTGGTCGTCCGCCACGCCCGCAGGAACGGGATAGGCGAAGCCTTCGCCCGTGAGGCAGAACTCGGCGCACGAGCCGGTGCGGCCGCCGCTCCCTTGGTTCGCGCCCCACACGCGATCGCCCACCTTGTGCTTGGTCACGCCCGGCCCCACGGCATCGACCACGCCGGAGAAGTCCCGGCCGGTGATGAACGGGAACGGCCCGCCGATGGCGGCAAGCCCGGATCGCACATAGGTGTCGATCGGGTTCACCGTGGCGGCCAGCACCTTCACGCGGATCTCGCCCGCCTTCGGCTCCGGAACCGGCAGATCGCCGTACTGCAGAACATCGGGCGTGCCCGTGACGGTGAAGTACGCTGCTTTCATGGCGGCCGTTCCCCGGTGGTCTCAAAGATGCAACTAGAATTGTAGTTGGAGTTCACACCAAATCGCGAAGCAAGTGGATGTAGGGGAATCGCAACGCCCCACACCTCTCCCCGCTGGGAGAGGTCGCCATTCCGATGCGAATGCATCGGAATGACGGGTGAGGGGTTGTTGCCTTCGAAGGTCAGCCTCACCCGGTTTGCGGACTGCATGCGCAGTCCACAAACCACCCTCTCCCCGGCGGGGAGAGGGTCAGATGCGCGTCGATCGGGAGTCGCTCATGGCCCGCAAGCGAAAGTCGTCCCCCGGCCCGTACCTGCTCCATCTCGATCTGCTCCGCGAGCGCATCCCCGATCCGAACCGGTTCCCCTACACGCTGCCGGCAATTCGATCCCTGGAGCGGCTCGAGTTCCATCCGAAGGTCACGTTCCTCGTCGGCGAAAACGGCTCGGGCAAATCGACTCTGCTGGAAGCCATCGCCGTGGCGTACGGCCTGAACCCGGAGGGCGGCGGGCGCAACTTCAACTTCGCGACCCGGGCCTCGCACTCGAACCTCGATGAAGCGCTTCGCTTGGCGAAGACCATGAAACAGCCTCGCAGCGACTACTTCCTCCGGGCGGAGAGTTTCTACAACGTTGCGAGCAACATTGAGAACCTTCAACTCGATCTTCTCCCCTACGGCGGCAAGTCGCTTCACGAGCAGTCGCACGGCGAGTCGTTCTTTGCACTGTTCAAGAACCGGTTCTTTGCGAACGGCCTGTACCTGATGGATGAACCGGAGGCGGCGCTGTCTCCCAAGCGCCAACTTCAGTTCCTCTCCATCCTTCACAGTCACGTGCGGAACGGCTGCCAGTTCGTGATCGCGACGCACTCCCCGATCATAATGGCGTACCCGGACTCACGAATCCACATGCTTGATGAGCGGGGCATTCGCAGCATTCGGTACGAAGAGACGGATCATTTTCTTGTCACGCGCGGTTTCCTGGCGAACCCGCAGCGGCACCTTTCCGAATTGCTGGCGGAAGCGACGGTCGAATGATCGGGTAGAATAAGGTATCGGCACTGCCGGGAGGGCTGCCATGAAGGATACGCCCCTCATCCAATACGGCGTCGCGATCAACCCCGCGGAGATGGTGCGGCCGCCGGACCCGGACGAACTCGAAGTCGATCCAAAGACACCCGGCATCGACGACGAAGAATACATGGCGCGGCGGCGGTGGATCTTCCGCCTCACGCGGAAGCACCGGCTCGAACACCTCGGCCCGCCGATCTTCGACTACACGCCGGAGGAGACCGCACTCTGGAAGGATGTGTCCGGGCGGCTCCATGAGTTGCACGAGCAGCACGCCTGCCAGATGTACCTGAAGGCGAAGCACGACCTGAACATCACCGAAGACGCGATTCCGCAGATGCGGCACCTCAGCGACCACCTTCGCGAGGTGACGCAAACGCACCTCGTTCCCGCGGAAGGTTCGCTGGCCTACCGCACCTTCTACGAGTACATCGCCGAGCGCGGCTTCCCCGTCACGCAGTTCCTCCGGCATCCGTCGCACCCGGAGTTCACGCCCGAGCCGGACATGATCCACGATTGCCTGGGGCACGTGCCGCCGTTCATGAACCGCGACTACGCCGAACTCATCACGCTGATCGGCAAGGCGGCCGCGACCACGGACGACGGCGAACACGTGCTCATGCTGAAGCGGTTCAGTTGGTTCAGCATCGAGTTCGGGCTGATCGAAGAGCACGGCGAAACGAAAGTGTTCGGCGCGGGCATCCTCTCAAGCACCGGCGAGATCCCGAACTCGCTGAATTCGCGGGACGTGACGCGCCGGCCGTTCGTCACCGATGTCGTGGTGAACACCGACTACGACCCGACGTACATGCAGAAGGACTTGTTCGTGATTCCCTCGCTGCCGTTCCTGCGGGCCGAAACGGAAGCCTTGGTGAAGCAGCTTGGCATCGCGGTGGATCAAGGAATTTCGACGACTTCCCCGCCCGCCCGTGTCGCCAGCGCAGGCATGATCGGATCGGCGGAGTAGCTGAGGAACCGTACCGACCCGTCCGCAAAAGCGAAGTTCGCGCCGCCGGGATGAGGCGACCAGAAATGGTTCACGTCACAGGGATTCTCCAAGCGTCCCGGTCGGAAGGCTTGCGATGTCGGCGAACAACTGAAACCGGCAGGCATCCATGGGTCAACCCCTACCGGTAAAATCTGAGAAACCCTGCAAACACAGGTGCCCCACCCGGCATACCAACCACCATACATTGTTCTGCCTCTGCTGAACTTGGAAATTGACGAGCGCGGCTGAGGTGACGACACTCCACTCTGGAGGTCCGTCATGAGCACGCCCGAACGAAGGCATTTCCCGCCCGCCGCCAAGGTCGCGATCCTGCGAAAACACCTGCTCGAAGGCCAACCCGTCTCCGAGGTCTGCTCCGAGGCCGGCATCGCCGTCTCGCAGTTCTACCAGTGGCAGAAGATTTTCTTCGAGCAAGGCGTCGCCGCCTTCGAGACCACCCGCGCCAAGTCCGCCGCCGACGACGCCAAGGACAAGAAAATCACCGCCCTCGAAGAGAAGCTCCAACGCAAACACGAGGTGCTCTCCGAACTCTTGGAGGAACACGTCCAGTTAAAAGAACTTGGGGAACCCTGACCGGCCAGTGGGTTGCCCCGGATGTCCGCGACGCCATCGTCGACTTCGTTCGCACCTGGAGCGTCAAGGCCGGCCTCACCGCCGGCCGGTTGCTCCGCTGGATCGGGCTGGCCCCGTCCACCTACCACACCTGGAAAGAAGCGCTACGGCAAGGCCAACGAACACAACGGCGCCGTGCCCCGCGACCACTGGCTCACCGCCGCCGAACGAAAAGCCATCATCGACTTCCACCACCAATACCCGCTCGAAGGCTACCGGCGGCTCACCTACATGATGATCGACCGCAACATCGTCGCCTGCTCGCCCGCCACCGTCTACCGCGTCCTCTCCCAAGCCGGTCTTCTCCAACGCTGGAAGCCCAAAACCAGCTTGAAAGGAACCGGTTTCGTGCAACCCCTCCGGCCCCACGAGCACTGGCACGTCGACGTCTCCTACCTCAACATCGCCGGCACCTTCCACTACCTCTGTTCCGTCCTCGACGGAGCCAGCTCGCCATCGTCCACTGGGACATCCGCGAACGTACGACCGAGGCCGACATCGAACAGATCATCCAGAAGGGCAAGGAGGTCACCTCGGTGTCACGCCCCGGATCATCACCGACAACGGACCCCAGTTCCTCGCCAAGGACTTCAAGGAGTTCATCCGCATCAGCGGCATGACCCACGTCAAAACCTCGCCCTACTATCCCCAAAGCAACGGCAACTCGGAACGATTCCACCGCACCTTGAAGCACGACGCCGTCCGCGTGAAGACCCCCTGACACCCGAAGACGCCCGTCGCGTCGTCGGGGACTTCATCCTCCACTACAACGCCGTCCGCTTGCACAGCGCCATCGGCTACGTCACGCCCCACGACGTTCTCGCCGGACGTCGCGACGCCATCCACGCCGAACGCGACCGCAAGCTGGAGGAGGCTCGCGAACGTCGCCGAATCGCTCGCCACGCCGCCCCGAATTGAAAACCGGTGCTACTGTGAAAATGAGTCGATCCCAACACACCCGTTGTCGCCAACGACTGCTCCCGACAATTCCAATTCAGGCTGAACCAGTACAACATGCCTTCGGGACCAGGCGGTCTTTCGCCAATGAATAGGGTGTTGGAAGTGCCATCGGTGAAGTCCGCAAATCGAACAGTCAATCGCTGATGGAACGCTCCGTCCTCGTCTTGCAATCGGGTTCCTGCGACTCCTCGATAACTCGTCAGTGCCCAAGTCGCCCCCCCTGAATAGAACCTCCTGACTTCCGAGCGTCGGAAGGGCACCCCAGCACAGATGGACGGTTCTGCTGAATCGCATAATGAATCGCACTATAGCCTGAAGGATCGATTCGATTCGCCTCCAAGGCCGCGTCCCAGAGATGAGGTTGTTCGATGTAAGGCAAGATGCTGGTCTGCCAAGACACTCCACCCTGCTCCGTGATTCGATCCGAGGCACTGAGGAATGGATAGTCGCATCCTGGTGGCAGTTTGCGGTTCGAATCCGAATGCATATGACAGGCCATCGCGAGCTGTCGCAGATTGGATTGACATGCCGAGCGGGAAGCCGCTTCCCGTACCCGCTGAACTGCTGATAGTGAGAGGCCGATCAACAGGCCTAAGATGGTCACTGCGATGAGCAGTTCCATCATCGTGAAAGCCCTAGCTGCCGGCCTCGTCATCGCTCGCATGTGGGTATCGCCTTGTCATTGAACTCTGCATTCACGGAACGGAAGCGCGACTGGATCGTTGGTGCGGCCACCTGTGTCTGCTTCGACGCTCTGCTTGTTGCTGCATGAACAGGCGGGGTTGCAACCCGTCCAATACCAAGCGGTGGACTCGGTTCCTCCAAGCGGGACAACGCAAGAACCTCCGGATGAACCGACGCTCCTGCACGCGCCGGAGGGGCCTTGGCAGAGAATGCATGTACCGTAGGCGTCGTATGTAAGACACGTTGCGACACCCGGTCCGGTGACGCAGAAGAAGAAATCCCGTCGCACCCGACACTCGGTGTCGCACGGGAGCGGAGGCGCACCAGTGCCGATGATGACCTGTGCCGAGGAATCAGCCATCGAAGCGAAAAACACCGCTACGATGGCGACCGCGAGGTAGCCAAAGCACCAACTCGATCGCTTGCTCTGTTGAGACACTTCACATCCTCCTGCTGTCCGAAGGCACTACGCCTGAGAGGAGCGGACTCTCCTCGAGCGGCGCATCACGACGAGGAGCGCGACGAGCACACCTACGACGATTCCGAGTGTGATTAACAGATAGAAATGCCGATAAAGCCAAGGCAACTCGAGTTGCTCGACCGTTCCCGGCAATTCTTCGCCAGTCTCCTTTGACAGTTCTCGCATGGTTAGGTCGGCTTGAACACGAAAAGCCTTCGCGCTGCGTGCGTCTCGCACAAACGTGCCGGCAGGAAACTTGAGGTCGAAGAAATCGGGCGGGAGAGCCGGGGCAGCCGTCATTTCCTTCACCTCGACGTTGTACTTCCTTAACAATTTACCCTTCGCTGAATAGGTGGCTCGAACCCATGACTGAAGACTTGCTCCATCTTGGCTGTAGGCGATGTCGAATTGCTCGAGTGGCGTCGTGCGCCAATCTCTCCGAATTCGGCGGACGACATAATCCGCTTTGGAATCGAGCCAAAAGCGAGCGATTTCTTCATTCTCGAGTTTGCAGGTGAATTCTTGACACGTAACGCCATTGATTGCCATGGTGCGAGTTGACGGAGACAAGTCCTTGATCGGATAGCCGCAAATGGATGAATCGACCCCCCGTACCAGCATCGTGAAAGGGAGGATGACTGCGTGTTTCACGAAGTTGGCCCGATCCGAGATAAGGCCTTCTTGTTGATTCGGATCTCCAAGTCCTTTTGCATAGAAGACCCTCGTAACCTTGCCGTCGGACACATTGACTTGAGCATGGCTGCGGAAGGTGCCTTTCTGGGGAGCCCAGATGGGATGATCGCTCTCGTAGTACACTCGTACTTGTTTAGTGCCCACCAAACTGGCGCAGCTGAGCCCCGTCTGAGTCGATAACATCGGGTCATGGACGAACCCGCTTGCCTTGGCTGCGTGGCACTCCGAAAGGAAGTGGACGCACTCCGCGCGCGGGTCGCCGATCTGACGCGGAAGCTCGATGACGCCCTGCGCGCCGGGAAGCGTCAGGCCGCGCCGTTCCGCAAAGGTCCGCCCAAGTTCAAACCGAAGACGCCCGGCCGCAAAGCCGGCGAACAACACGGCACCCACGGCCATCGCCCGCCGCCCCCGCCCGACCAGATTCACGAACGTCACGAGGCGAAACTTCCCGACGCCTGCCCGCATTGTCACGAGAAGACGCTCGTCGAAACCGGCACCGCCGAACAGTTCCAAACCGAAATCCCGCGGACGCCGATCCACCGCCGGTTCACCGTGCACCTCGGTCGCTGCCGATGCTGCGGCAAGACCGTTCAAGGCCGGCATCCGCTGCAAACCTCGGACGCCCTCGGCGCCGCCGCCAGCCAACTCGGAGGCGACGCCCAAGCCGCCGCCACCGAACTGCATACGCGATTTGGGCTGTCGCACGGCAAGGTCGCGATCGTTTTCGACTCGCTCTTCGGCATCAAGCTCACCCGCGGCGCCTCGTGTCAGATCGGCCTGCGGATGGCGGCGAAACTCGAACCCGATTACAAGCTCATCCTCGACGACCTCAAGGCGTCGACGATGATCGTGCCGGACGAAACGGGGTGGCGGATCGGAGGACAACCCGCCTGGCTCCACGTCGGGGTCGGTGACCGGGTCACGGCCTACACCATCGACTCACAACGCAGTGCCGAAGTCCTCGAACGCATCATCGGTGCGGACTGGTCCGGCATTCTCACCCACGACGGCTTCGCCTCCTACGACCGGTTCGAGCAGGCGATCCATCAACAGTGCGTCGGCCACGTGCTCCGCCGCGCCCGCGACCTGCTCGCGACGGCCGCCCGCGGCGCCGTCCACTTCCCCCAACGCGTGATCGCCCTCTTCACCGAGGCGGTCCACCTGCGCAACGAGTATCACCGCGGCCACGCAACGCTCGAACACCTGGAGAATCAACGCGAGGTGTTCGATGACCGACTGCGGAAACTGGCGAGCGTTCCGCGTGCGGTGCCGGCGTATCAGACGTTCGCCAACCACCTGATGAATCATTTCGAGCAGTGGTTCGCGTTCGTGGTCGAGCCAAAGATCGAGCCGACCAATTGGAAAGCCGAGCAGGCGATTCGTCCGGCGGTGGTGAATCGCAAGGTCTGGGGCGGCAACCGCACCGCAGCCGGTGCGAAGGCCCAGAGTGTCCTGATGAGCGTGATCGAAACCGCCCGCCGCCACACCCGCTCCGTGATCGACCACTTCGCTGAAACCCTCCGCAACTTCGGGAACACCCTCGTGCCCCGACCCGTGCTGCTACCAGTGCGCTAAACAAGTACGTACACTCGATCCCCCGACAGGACAATACGATTCGACGACTCCAATGTGATCTCGGACTCCGGGATTCTTTTCCCGTCCGTAACCGCTGCGGGCAAACTTTCCGATATGCCGCCCTGAGAGACGGTTTCCTTCACTGTGAACGCGATGCTCACAGATTTGAACCGATCTTGCCTGGCTTGCACTGACTTGACTGGGGAATCACTCGGTATCTGCGCAATCGCAAGGGATTGCGTGAGGTTACAGAGCAGTAGTAGCGTGACGTACTTCATGGCGACGGCCTTGTTCCCTGCCACGATCAGTTGACTAATGCACCGCAACCGGCACCTCGAGTGCATATTCGAGGCTATCGGGATTCTCCCGAATTTTGAACACGATTCGCCCATTCACAATTTCCGCTCGCGTCTTGGTTAGCTTGACTCGATATTCGGCATCACCCACTGATGCAGATTCCACTTTTTGAACGGCGATCCCCTCGCCGGCGGCAATGCCCTCCACAGTGAAGGGCGATCCGGTCAACGACAGCAGGCTGATGGTCTCCTCACTCTTTGTGGCTCTCCCAAGCAGAATGTGGATCGTACTGGGCCGCGCCACCACATCCTGTACAAGCTCTCCACGAAGATCCATTCGGATCGTCGTCAGCCGCTTACCGTTCGCATCAGTTGGATGAATGGACAACGAGCCGTCGATCTTCATTGGAAACGGCTTCGGATGAAATCGCGCGGCGACCACCCACCGGTGACCGGCCTTGATCACATCGGACTTCTCTCTTGTGGCTTCAAACGCCCACAAAGGCGATTTGTCGAATTCGAGTGCATGGACTTCCTGGCTAGTCGTCAAGCTCAACGTCTTCTCGATATTTGCTGTTCGAACAGACTGACTGCCGAAGTCAAGAGTTGATTGCTCCATGTGAACAGCACGCTTCACTCTTCCGCTGAGGACTGCCGAGATTGGCCGTCGGAGGCTTCCTTCCAAGACCTCTCCGTTTAACTCAAGGCGATAGGGCGTAACTTCCTCTCGTCCGGATGGGCGGAACTTGAAGAGGTCGATGGTCAGCCGGATCGTTTCATGCGAATGAGGAGCCACAGCAAGCGGGAGGGAACCGACGGTCGCGCAAGAGCAATCTCCGCGAAGTTGTTCCATAACGATGGGCCTGCTCGGCTCATTCTTGAACGTCAGTGGCCATTCGAATTGTTCCGATTCCCAGACCTCACCAAAATCGAGGCTAGAAGGTTCGAATTCAAAGCTGAGTTTCGAGCTTCGATTTGCCAGCGGTTTCGGCGACATCCACTTGCCGGCCAACGTGCCCCCGCGGCGGCGAGTGCGACGGAGAAGAGGATGATGATCGTGAGTTTCCGACGGGCCATCGGACTGCCTCGAACGGGGCCGGTTATTCAAACACACGGCTGAGGCTGAATCTTGTCTTTTACACACGCTATCCGGCGCGGACAGGGGCTTCAAGTGGATTTTTCCCCGAGCGAACCAAACCAAACCAAACCAAACCAAACCAAACCAAATGCACGATTTCAAGGCAATTCGTGGCGAGCTCAAACTCGGCAAGCCGGCTCCGAAATTCTCGGGAAAAGGCGCGGTCGCGGTAGTCAGAACGCCAAAGTGTGTGTGACGCAAAGTGGCAATCTGGCATTCTGGCACCGACGCGAGGTTAGAATGCAACCACGCCGAGGGCTCGCCATGCAAGACATCCCGCTGCGGAAGATCGATCACGTGCGGTTCTTCGTGGGGAACGCCCGGCAGAGCGCGTTCTTCTACCGCAATGCGTTCGGGTTCGACGTGGTGGCGTACGCCGGGCTGGAGACCAAGCAGAAGGACGAAGCCGGGTACGTGCTGAAGCAGGGTGGCATCACGTTCGTGATCGCGTCGCCGTTGCGGCCGAGCCACCCGGACGTGCAGCGACTCGTGCTCCACGGCGACGGCGTGCAGGATATCGCCATCCAAGTGGACGACGTGCGGCTCGCGTTCAACCTCGCGGTGGAGCGCGGCGCCCACGGCGTGAAGGGGCCGACGAAACTCGAAGACGAACACGGCGCTTACGAGTTCGCCACGATACGCGCTTATGGCGACACCACGCACACCTTCGTGAACCGCGACCAGTACAAGGGTGCGTTCGCCCCCGGCTTCAAGGCCATCGATCCGGCCCGCTACTCCCCCGGCACTTATCACCCCGCCGGGCTCCTGGCCATCGACCACATCGTGGGCAATGTCGAAGAAGGCCGGATGAACGAGTGGGTGGAGTTCTACCGCCGCGTGCTCGGGTTCGAACAACTCGTCAGCTTCGACGACAAGGACATCAGCACGGAGTATTCCGCGCTCATGTCCAAGGTGGTGCAGGGCGGCCGCGGGCGGATCAAGTTCCCGATCAACGAGCCGGCGAAGGCCAAGCGCCGCAGCCAGATCGACGAGTACATCGACTTCTACGGCGGGGCCGGCGTGCAGCACATCGCAATGGCGACGAACGACATCATTGCCACGGTGAAGGCCCTGCGTGCGAACGACGTCTCGTTCCTCCGCGTGCCGCAGGCCTACTACGACGCGCTGCCCGGCCGCATCGGTGAGATCAACGAGGAGATCGCGGAACTCGCGGATCTCGGCATCCTCGTGGATCGCGACGACGAAGGCTACATGCTTCAGATCTTCACGAAGCCGGTGCAGGATCGCCCGACGTTGTTCTTCGAGATCATCCAGCGGTGCGGGTCGAAGAGTTTCGGCAAAGGCAACTTCAAGGCGCTGTTCGAGGCGATCGAACGCGAACAGGAAACACGCGGCACATTGTGATTCCGCCGCGCGGTCTGGACTCGCGGATGTTAATCTGGGTAAGATTTTCTCCCGTGGCGGTCGTGCCGCCGTCCGAGGAGCTTGCCCGCGATGGCCGTGCTCGACCACTGGAATCCCGTCCTCCTCTCCCGCGAATTGAAGAAGAAACCCGTCTGCATCCAATTGGATGGCCGCCCGATCGCCTTGTACCGCGAGTCCTCGGGCCGGATCGGCGCCGTGAACGACGTGTGCCCTCACCGGCGGATGAGCCTCGCCTTGGGTCGCGTCGAACACGATCGGCTGGTCTGCCCTTATCACGGCTGGTCGTTCAACGCCCGCGGCGAAGGCGAGAGCCCCGGCACGCCGAAACTCCGGTGTCAGACGGAGTGCTACGACGTGCGCGAGGAACACGACACGATTTGGGTGCGGGGCGCGGGAGCGGCGGGCGAATTCCCGTCGTTTCCCACCGAGGGTTACTTCCGCATCTGCGAGCACCGCCACATCGTGAAGGCGCCGATCGAGGTGGTCATCGACAACTTCGTGGAGATGGAGCACACCGGTGCCACGCACACGGTCTTCGGCTACGATCTCGCGAGGCTTTCCGAGGTGACGATGGAGGTCGCTTCGAACGACGCGGAGGTGATCGTCACCAGCAAGGGGCCGCCGAAGCCGTCGCCGTGGTTCATGCGGATGCTCATGGGCATCCGGAAGGACGTGGTGTTCCACGACAATTGGGTCACGCGTTTTTCACCGGCCCACAACGTCCACGAACACGACTGGATCGATCCGCACACCGGCCGCGTGGCGTGGTTCCGCATGAAGATCGTGAACCTGTTCGCCCCCGCAGATGCGGACTCGACCATCCTCACACTGCTCGTTTACGGCAAAAGCGCGTGGCCGGGGCCGAATGGAGCGTTGCGGTTGGCGCGTCCGTTCATCCGCCGCGTCATTGAAGCCGAGGTGCGCCGCGACGTGTTCATGCTGGATCACATCAAGGACAAGACGCGCGAGATGGAAGGGATGAAGCTCTCGCGGTTCGACAAGCCGCTGGCACCGACCCGCGAGCGACTCCGCAGGTTGTACCTGGGAACGTGAACAGCGATCAGATCCCGTTGCCGACGTGGTTCGACTCGTTCAGAAGCAGTTTGCGGATCGCAGAGTTGAGTTGCGTGGGCGTGTACGGCTTGTTGAGGAACCCGGTGTTCGGCGGCAGCGGATCGGGCAACTGATCCGACGACGCCCAGGCACTGGCGAAGAGCACCGGCACCTCCGAATCGAGCTCGCGAATTGCCTCGTACGCCTGCCGCCCCGTCATCGTCGGCATCATCAGGTCGAGCACGACCATGGAGATCGGTTCCGTTCGCTGCCGGTAGGCCGCCACCGCCTCGGCGCCGTCCTGGGCCGTGAGCGTGCGGTAGCCGAAGTGCGTGAGGCCGGTCTCGGCGACGGCCCGCACGGAGGGTTCGTCGTCCGCGATGAGGACGAGTTCGCCGCGTCCTTTCTCGCCGCCTCCGGAGGCGGCGGCTTTCACCGTCGGGAACTTGCCGGACTCGGCATACGGGATGAACACGTCGAAGCAACTGCCGCGTCCCAATTCACTCTGGCATTCGACCCACCCCTCGTGCTGCCGGGCCACGCCGTAGACCACGGCGAGCCCGAGCCCGGTGCCTCGCCCCACATCCTTCGTGGTGAAGAACGGCTCGAACACGTTCGCGCGGACTTCTTCCGACATGCCCACGCCGGTGTCCTGCACGCGGAGGCGGACGTAGCCCTCCTTGATCGGGCCGTCCGCGTGGGCCGCGGGCGGCGTGTCCGCGTTGTCCGTCCGGATCGTGATGGTGCCGCCATCGGGCATCGCGTCGCGGGCGTTCAGGCACAGGTTCATGAGCACCTGTTGGAGTTGGATCGGATCCGCGAACACGGGGCGCAGGGCCGATGCGGGATGGAACTCGATCGCAATGCGAGACTCGATCGAACGCCGGATGAGCTTGAGTTCCTCGCGGACGAGTTCGTTCAAGTCGACGACGACGGACTGAAGCGGCTGGCGGCGGGCGAAGCCGAGCATCTGACGGGTGAGTTCCGCGGCTTGCTTCGCCGCCGATTCCGCGGACCCGAGCAACTCCACGACATCGACTTCCTCCAGCCCGCCGTCGCGGACCAGTTCGAGGTTGCCGAGCACGACGGTGAGCAGATTGTTGAAGTCGTGGGCGATGCCGCCGGCGAGCCGGCCGATGCCTTCCATCTTGGCCGCCTGCCGCAGCGCCTCTTCGAGACGGATGCGTTCCGTCACGTCGCGGTAGTTCACGACCAACGCGCGGACACTGGGATCATTTAGCCGATTGCAGAGGTTGAGCTCGATGAGTTGGACGGTGCGATCCGCGGTGTACATCCGGCCGCGCCACGCGATGTCCTCGCCGGGCCGCTTGATCGAATCGCGGAGCAATTTGTGGGCGGAGGGCAGTTCCTCCGGCACCACGAGCCCGAACCCGTCGCGGCCGACGAGTTCGTTCGGATCGTAGCCGGAGATGGCGCGAACGGACGGGCTGGCATACAAGATGGTGGCCTTGTCGTCGATCAGCACGATGCCGTCGCCGCCCTTCTCGACCAACGCGCGGAAGCGGCGTTCGCTCTGCCGCACGGCGTCCTCGGCTTCGCGCTGGTCGGTGACGTCCGCGACGCAGCCGTCGAGCCGCACGGGGCGGCCGGACTTGTCGCGGATCACTTGCAAACGGTCCTGCACCCAGCGCACCGTTCCTTGGGCCGTGGGCACGCGGTACAGTTGTTCGATTTCGGAATCGCTTCCGGTGAGCAGCCTGCGGACGGCGGCGCGGTAGCGCTCGCGATCTCCGGGGTGAATGACTTCGGACCATTTCAACGGATGATCGAGGAACTCGGGCGGGCGGCCGCCGAGGGTGGCGAGCAACGGCGACACATACCGGAATTGCCAGCCGCTGCTGAGGTCCGCGGTCGGCGTGCGTTCCGCGCTCCACAGCGCGGCCGGGGCGTTCGCCAGCACCGTGCGGAGTTCAGCCTCCACGCGTCGGGCCTGGGACAACGCCGCGCGGCGTTCGCGATCGTCCCGCGCCACGATCAATCCGAGCGGTTTCGGGGCCACATGCAGGCGAGACACCGTGAGGCTCACGGGGATCCATGCCGCCTCGTCCTTCGCCCGGAGCAGGTACCCGTCCTGCCCGTGGAACACAACGGTCTTGCTAAATGCTCCGCGGAGCTTCTGAAGCCCGCCGCCGGCTTCGATGCGGAACATGTTCGTGGCGGAGAATTGAACGACCTCGGCCCGGCTGAACCCCGTGAGCCGCAGGGCCACGGGGTTCACATCCAGGAGTTGGTCGGTGTCGGGGTCCAGCAGGAAGAGTGCGTCGCCACTCTCTTCAAACAGTGCCCGGGCGAGTTCGGCCTGTTCGTGCGGTGTCATGTCCGTCGGTTGGGTGGAACGAGCGGCACAGGGCAGCCTAGAACAGGATTCATGCCGAGGCGAAAATTCCGACCCGCTGTCCAAAAAATGTTCACGCGTGCCAGCTCTCGGATCCCCGGCAGTGAACGACAGCCTTCTCTCACTTCGGGGCTTTCGGCGGCGTCAGCGTCAGCAGTTTGTCTTCCTTCGGGAAGGTTTCGAGCACCAAACCCTTGAATTGCACTTCCTGCGGCACGCCGTTGGAGTGCAGTTGAAGTCCGATCGGCCCGGCCTTGATGCGATCCGGCTCCGGGTCGCGCCAGTCCACAATTTGCACGCCGTTGGCGGCCACCCGCACGCGGTTGCCTTGGGCCAGGATTTCGATGTTGTTCCAGTAGTGCTGGCTGCCGACTTTCAACGCCGGCTTGTTGTCCACGCCCAGCCCGTTGCGGCCGAAAAGGTCGTACATGCCCCAGCCGGACGGGAACATCACGAGGTGGCCCTTGTAGGTGTACTCGGTGCGGTCCTTCTTCGCATCCGTCACCTTGCCGTCCGCCTTGGGCCACACTTCCCCCCAGAACGCGACGCCGGAGTGCATCTCGGATTCGACGAGCTTCGTGGCGAAGGTGAGCCGGAAGTCCGTGTACTTCTCCTTCGTGAGCAGGTACGTCGAGTACTTCAGCGGGGCGGCGTTGCTGCCGACGATCACGCCGTACTTGTTCACGGTCCACAGGTCTTCGTAACCTTCCCAGCCGTTGAGCGTCTTGCCGTCGAAGAGCTTGATGGTCTTGCTCTCGCCCGCGCGGGGCGGCACGACCGGGGCTTCCTTCTGGGCGAATGCGGAACTCGAACTCAGTGAGGCCGCGAACGCGGCGAGGAGCAGCAGGCGCATGGGAGAATCTCGTGGGGAGAACAGGAGGGCCGTCGATACTCTATCCGAACACCCTCCCGGAGGCCGCATCGTTAGCCGGACGCGCCAGCGACGGATACTCAAACTCCGTTGCTTGCGCGTCCGGCTAACCCGAGGAACCACACCATGCTCAAAGGTCGCATCAAGCAGTCGATCGTGTTCTGGTGCTTCAACGCCCGCGGCGAGAAGTGGGACATCGAGAAGACGTGCACCGTGGCCAAGGAACTCGGCGTGCCCGCGCTCGAAATCGCGGGGCCGGAACACTGGCCGACCATGAAGAAGCACGGGCTCGTCTGCGCCCTCGCCCCCAACGGCATGCCCGGAGGCCCGTTCATGAAAGGCTTCAACAATCTCGCGTTCCACGCCGAGAACCTCGAACGCACCGGCAAGATGATCGACGACTGCGCCGACGCCGGGTATCCCAGTGTGATCTCGTTCTTCGGCTACAAATGGGTGAAGCCCGAGGATCCGAAGAGCGGCGAGATCACGAAGGACCACGCCTTCGCGAACTGCGTGAAGGGGCTGAAGGAACTCGCCCGCCACGCGGAGAAGAAGAACGTGACGGTGTGCGTGGAGCACCTCAACACGCGTGACGACAGCGACCCCATGAAGGGCCACCCCGGCTACGCCGGCGACGACCTCGATTGGTGCGCCAGCGTGATCCGCAAGGTCGGTTCGCCGCGGATCAAGTTGCTCTTCGACATTTATCACGTGCAGATCATGCACGGCGACGTGATCCGCCGACTGGAGAGCGTGAAGGAACTGATCGGCCACGTCCACACGGCCGGTGTGCCCGGCCGCGGCGAGTTGGACGACACGCAGGAGATCAACTATCCGCCCATCCTGCGCAAGCTGCTGGACACCGGCTACACCGGCTACGTGGGCCAGGAATTCATCCCGACCCGCGACCCCCTCGCCGGTTTGAAGCAAGCCGTGGCCCTGTGCGACGTGTGATCACTTCACACGTTCGACGCCGGGGAGCTTCCACGAGCCGTCGATGATGGACGGCGCTTTCTCCCGCGGCCAGTAGAGCCGCATCATCAGGATGAAGCGGCCCTTCGGGGCCGGCAGCCAGTTCGCTTCCTTGTCCTTCCCCGGCGACTCGTTCTGGATGTAGATGTCCAGCGAGCCGTCGTCGTTGAACTTCAGGTCGTTCCGCGGGCTCACCGTGTACTTGTTCAGCGGGTTGTCCACGAAGAAGTAAGCCGCGTCGTACATGGTCACGGACCAGAACCCGTCCGCGGGCGGCGTCTGCCCCTTCGGGAACCGCATGACGTACTTGTTCGCGCCATCGAACGGCTTGCCTTCGGCATCCACCTCGCCCGTGGGGTACACCGCATCTTGCGGTCGGTTCGCACCGAGCCCGATCGCGGTGATGAATGCCCGCTGCAGATAATCCGTGCCGTAGAGTCCGGCGCGGGTGGTGAAGGTCCAGCCGTTCACCAAGCTGCCGGCTTCCTTGAAATGGCCCAAGATCTTGGCCTGCGCCGCCTTGGGTGCCGCGGCCACGGCCTTGGCCGTCGCGTCGTCCAGCTTCGCGAGATCGAACGGTTTCCCGGCCGCGATGCCGAGTTTGCCCATCCGCTCCACGATCGGCGCGTCCGCCTTCGCTGGCGGGTTGTCCTGCATCAGCTTCGCCAACAGCGAGAAGTACTCGGCCGCACTCATCGCATGAACTTGCTCCCGCACCGCAGTCTTCATGTCGATCTTCGCATCGACCTTGCCTTCGGGCGGCGTGTACGGCTTGCCGTGGGAGCTGAGCGGCACCAGTGAATACTGGTCCATCAGCTTGTGAACCGCGCGGTAGTCTTCCGGCGTGCCGGTGCAGTATGTGCGGCCGAGGATCCACACCATGTTCGTGGGCGACTTGATCTCCTTCACGCCCTCCGGCAGCGTGCCGGCCCAACCGGGGCCGGTGATCGCATAGGTCTGGGCTTTCGTGCCGGTGGTGCGCTTGCCGGGCACGGCGAATACGTCCGTCCAGCCGCTGAGCATCGGCATGAGGAAGTAGCGGTCCTTCATGTCCGGCAGGCTGAGCACCCACGGTTCGTTCGCGAGATCGAGCCACGCGGTGGAATAGAGCGTGTCCGCGTTCGGCGCGGTGACGTCGCGGAACTTCGCATCCGGGTACGTCCGCATCCGCACGAACTGCCCCATGGGAGCGTGCGTGCCTTCCGGCTTCGCCGAGTTGGTCATCACGCGCCGCGTGACTTCCATCGTGACCAGCGGGTAGCCGTAGATATAAGCGTCCTGCGCATCGTCGGCGCGAGCCGGCAGCGCGGCAAGGGACAGGGCGATGGCCCCCAGCAGGTATCGTCGCATGATGCACCCGAAATGGTGGGTGTGGGAAGTGGCTCAACCCTTCGGCATGAGCACTCTTTTGTTCTATGCCTTCTCCCGATTCGCGTTTTCTGATTTCGTCGTGATTTGATTTGCTATCGCCAATTCGACGTGTTGGAATCCCACAAACATCTCCAAACCCGGTGATCGCGATGGCTGCTCGCTCTTGGCTGGGCTTCGCGCTTCTGACTGTTACGGCATGTGGGAAGCCGGAGGCGACCCCCGCCCCGGAACTCGCAGTCACGGCCGCCGCCCCGACGGAGACATCGAAGCCGACTCCGGAAGAACCGAAGAAACGGTCGCTGCCGCCCGTGAAGCTCGGCGGCGACCCCGGCGACCCGACCTTTGCCGGAAAGAAGCTTTCCGAGTGGCGGGCGGAACTGCGGGTCCCGGGTGGCAAGGATCACAACGGAATGCCGACGACGGATCCTCGCGTCATTGTCGCGATCAAAGTGATGGAGGCGTACGGCCCTGCCGCGGAGCCCGCGATTCCGGACCTGCTCGCCCTCACCAGCATCTCGAACGACGCTCGCCGACACATGGTGAGTGCCTTGGAAGCCATCGGCAAGCCCGCGGTCGGAAAGCAGATCGTGGCGAAATGGAAAGCGGAGAAGCGGATCGGGTTCGCCGATTGGGGCCATGTGGTGACGCCGCCCGCGGACATTGCGATCCCCGCTCTAGTGGAAATCGCATCCGGTTCCGATGCATCGCAAAGCGTACTCGCAGCGCAGCTGCTTGCCAATTACGGTACGGCCGCGAAACCGGCCTCGGCGGAGCTTCTGAAGCGGTTCCAATCGATGGCGGGATCCGGATCGCCTTCTAATCCCAACTACGATCTCATCCGGCTGGCCGCAGCATTGGCCAAGATCGATCCGGTCGGAGCGGCGGATAACATCCTTCGTGTGCTCCTGCCAGTACCGACCTCGCCAGGCGCCTATCAGTCCGAGCAGATCGATATGATCTTTCCGCTGCTTGGAGAGAAGGCCGCCAAAGCTCTTGTTGTGAAAGCGTCGACACCCGACAAGTCCCGTCCCAACGGCGGGAACGTGAACACCTCCGCACTCGTGCAGTTGTGGAAGTTCAAGCCGGAGCATCTGGGGAGCATCGCCAATGAGTTGGCATCGCTGCTCGATCAGGCGGGCGATGAGCAGAAGTGGTACGTCCTCCAAACGCTCCAAGATGCCGGCCCGGTGGCGAAGGCCGCCCTGCCCGCCATCTTGAGGGTGGCGGCATCCGGCACGAAATCCAATAGCTTGACGAATCGAAATCACGCCATTCTCGCCGCGATCAAGATCGGTGCACAGCGTGCGGACGTGATGACAGGCGCGATCGCCTTGGCGAAGGAATTGGAGAAGGATCTCGACAACCTGCCCAACGCCACACGGTGCTACTGGAATCTCGACCCGCCGTATCCCGAGTTGTTCCCGGCGTTCGAGGCCGGGCTCAAGCACCGCAACGAACGCGTGAGTTGGGCTGCGGCCAGCCTGATCCTGCGGGCGGATCCGGGCAATGCGGCCGCGATTCGAGTCTTGTTGGTGGCACGAGCCAAGGATTCGACTGATTCGCAAGCCTCGCCGTTCGCCAAAGGCGTTCTGAAACCGGAGGCTTTGCCCGAGCTCCGTTCGATGCTGGACGATAAGAGCCCCGCCCTCCAGCAGCAGGCATCTCAGCATGTCCTACAACTCGATCCGAACGACGCGAAGGCGATGGCGATCGGCATGGAGAAGCTGTATCGCGAAGAGCCCGGCCCATCGGCGCCGGGGCAGCCGAAGTTCCCACCGCGCATCTTCCTGAATGAAGGCATGATCGCGGGATTGGGCCGCGCAGGTGCAGCGGGCATTCCCAAGTTGCTCGATCTGTGCAAGCACGAAAAGCCCCCGGTCCGGGCCCGCGCCTCCGAACAGTTGCTGTCGAGCGAGCCGTCCGATGTGAAGGCGTCCGTCGCGGTGCTCGCCGCCGCGCTCGCGAATCCGGACGATCAGGTTTGCTTGAATGTGCTCGTTGCGTTGACCAAGGCCGGGCCGGACGCGAAGCCCCACCTGGATGCGATCCGCGCGGCGGCGAAGCGAGAAGACCCGCTCGTCCGGCTTGCTGCGGCCCACGCCCACGATGCCGCCGATCCTTCGGATCGCGCCATTGATCCCATACTGGCCGCACTCTTGAAATCGTCTCCGGACGCTCAGCGCCCGCTCAGCAAGTTGTCCGTTCGTAAAAACGCGGTGCTCGGCCGCTTTCCGGAAAGGTACAGTCCCGGCTACTTCGGTTCCGCCGAGTTTCATGCATCGGCAAGCGAGCTTTTCTTCGTCGCGAACCCCGAGGCCGCGATCCTCGCGGGCGCGTTCTCGGCTCCCGGCCCGGTGCGATTGGGGAAGTGATTCTCAGCCCTTCGGCATGAGCACGCGTTCAATGTAGGTCGTGTCCACGTTGCCTTCGGCGAATTCCTTCGCCTCGAAGATTTTCTGGTGGATCGGGATCGTGGTGTGGATGCCCTCCACGCCGAACTCGCGCAAGGCCCGCTTCATTACGGCGAAGGCTTCAGCGCGGGTCGGTTGGTGCACGAGCAACTTCGCCACCATTGAATCGTAATTCGGCGGAACGCGGTAGCCGGTGACCACGTGCGAATCGACCCGCACGCCGGGGCCGCCGGGGATGTGCCATGTCTTGATCACGCCGGGGCTCGGGCGGAAGTCGTGTGCCGGATCCTCGGCGTTGATGCGCACCTCGATCGCCGCCCCGCGATGCACGATGTCCTTCTGCTTGAACGGCAGCTTCTCGCCAGCCGCGACGCGGATCTGCTCGCGGATCAGGTCCACGCCGGTGACCAATTCCGTGACCGGATGCTCGACCTGGATGCGGGCGTTCACCTCGATGAAGTAGAAGTTGTGCTCCTGGTCCACGAGGAACTCGCAGGTGCCGGCGGAGTAGTACCCGGCGGTCTTGGCGAGGCGGACGGCGGCGGCGCACATCGCCTCGCGCACCTTGTCCGGCAGGTTCGGCGCGGGCGATTCCTCGACGAGCTTCTGATGCCGCCGCTGGAGCGAGCAATCGCGTTCGTACAGGTGGACGACGTTGCCGTGCTGGTCGCCGAGGAGTTGGACTTCGACGTGCCGCGGGCGGTCGAGGTACTTCTCCATGTAGATGCTGCCGTCCTTGAAGGCGGCCTCGGCCTCGGCCCGCGCCGAGACGAGCCCGTCGAGGAGCATGTTGTCGTTGCGGGCGACGCGCATGCCGCGGCCGCCGCCGCCGGCCGACGCCTTGATCAGCACCGGGTAGCCGACCTTGTGCGCGAATTCGAGGGCCTGCGCTTCGCCGGTGATGAGTCCGTCCGACCCCGGCACCGTGGGAACCTTCGCCTGCTTGGCGATCTGCTTGGCCTCGTTCTTGTTGCCGAGCTTGTGCATGGCCTCGGCGGGCGGGCCGATGAACTCGAAGCCGTTCTCGCGGCACATCGACGCAAAGGCGGAATTCTCGGAGAGGAAGCCGTACCCGGGGTGGATGGCGTCCGCGTTCGCGCCCTCGGCGGCGGCGATGATCCGCGCCGGCTTCAGGTAGCTCTCCGTGCTCACGGCCGGCCCGATGCAGATGGCCTGGTCCGCCAGCTTGAGATACGGGGCGTCCTTGTCCGCCTCGGAGTAGACGACGGCGACTTCGATGCCGAGATCGCGGCACGCGCGGATCACCCGCAATGCGATCTCGCCACGATTCGCTACCAAGATTCGATGAAACATGTTCGATTTCGGAATGCGGAGTTCGGAATGCGGAATCGAGAAGCGGGGTTCATTCCGAACTCCGCATTCCGAATTCCGCAGTCGTCAAGAAGGATTGACGCGGAAGAGCACGGCACCGTAGTCCACGAACTCGTCGTTCTTGGCCACGACTTCGGCGATGGTGCCGGCCACGCCCGCCTGGATCGGCGTGTTCACCTTCATCGCGCTCACGAAGCAGACCACGGTGTCCGGGGTCACCTTGGAGCCGACCTTCACGAACTCCGGCTTGTCCGGGGCCGGGCGTGTGTAGAAGGTGCCGGGGAGTTCGCTCTTGATTTCGAGCAGGTTGGACTTGGCGGGCGCGGCCGGCGGGGGCGGGCTCGCCGCGGCGGGGGCCGCGGGTTGCGGGGCCGCGGGGGTTGCCGCCACCGGCGCGGGAACGAACGCGGGAACCGCCAGCGAGCCCTTGCGGAGGCGGATGCGTTGATCCCCTTCCTTCAAGTCCACTTCGCTGAGTTCGTGATCGGACATCAGCCGAAGCAGGTATTCGACCGTCTTCACATCGAACGGCCGGGGCGTGTCCTGTTTCTCGTCGGCCACCGCAACCTCCCGCGCAGGGCGAGCCGCGCGGGGGAACCCGGCGGTCGCGAAAGATTAGCGTAGGACGATCAGCCCTTCGGGGGAAGATGCCGCGGCAGCGTGCTGAGCACGCTGTAGCCGTCGCGGGTGACGAGCACGTCGTCCTCGATGCGGACGCCGCCCCAGCCGGGGATGTAGATGCCCGGCTCGATCGTGATGACCATTCCGGGTTCGAGCACGTCCGTCGAGTTGGCCCGCACGCGCGGGGCTTCGTGGATTTCGAGGCCGATGCCGTGCCCGAGGCCGTGGTGGAAGCAGTCCGCGAGCTTCAGCTTCGGGTCGTTCTTGAGCTTCGCGTTGCCGATGACGCGGCGGGCGGCGGCATCCACATCCACGCACTTCGCCCCCGGCCGGATCTCGGCGAAGGCCGCGTCCTGGGCCTGCAGTACGATGTCGTACACCTCTTCCAGCGAGTACGCGGTGCGTTCCTGCTTGTTCTTCCGCGTCGGCGTGGTGACGAACGGGCTGCGGATCACGCGGGTGAGGTCGGACTTGTAGACCATGTCCGCGCCCCAGTCGATGAGCAATTTGCTGGATTCTTCGAGGCGGCGGTTGGTGGGCGGGGCGTGGGGCAGGGCCCCGCGTTCGCCGGCGCCGACAATCGTGGAGAAGGCCGCGCCGCGGGCGCCCGAGCGCCGCAGGTAGCCGTCCAGCGCGTCCACCATTTCCTTCTCGGTGTCCGTCGGGGCGAGCGTGGCGATGAACATCTTGTACGCGCGCTCGGCGACGCGGACGGCTTCCCGGATCTTCTCGATCTCGCCCATGTCCTTCACCGCGCGGTGCCGTTCCACCACGCCGGACTCCGGGACGAACTCCACTTTCGAGGCGAACGACTTCAGCGTGTCCAGTTCACTCACCGAAATGCGGGTGCCCTCGACCGAAGCGGACTTCACGCCGAGCTTGCCGAGCACTTCGGCCGTCGCATCCTCCACGGTGCGCGTGTGCGGGCGGATATGCAGGTCCAACTCGCCGGACTTGCCCGTGTCCGGGCACTCCTCGCGGATCTGCACTTCAAAGCGGTTGTCGCTGACCAAGATCGAGTTCTTGGGCGTGACGACGAGGTAGCTCGCCTCGCCGGTGAAGCCCGTAAGATACGTGACGTTCACGGGGGAGGTGATGACGGCGGCTTCCAACCCCGAATCGGACGATTTGAGGTGGCGGGCCAGGGCTTGCCGGCGAAGAGCGTGGTAGTTCATGGGGACCAGAGATGTAATGGGGGGCGAAAATCCGTGCGAGTATCGGATTCCCGATGGTCTATTCCGCGTCCGACCACCGACAACCCGCGCCCTGTCGAAATGCACGGATTGCGCCCCGCGCGTCGGATTTTCACACAAGCATCCGCTTGATCGATGTGGGTTGTCAAATGAATTCCGCGCCCGATCCCGCATTTGTGGACCAATCTTGGCGCGGGTACGATCCGCGGGCCGCCGCACCGCTGTTGCTGCTCGCCGCCGCGCTCACCGCCGCGCTGCTCGCCAGCCGCTTCCTCTTCAACGAGTTCCTCAGCGCCGTCCTCACGTATCTGTTGGTGCTCGGTCTTTGGCCGGCGTTGCTCTTCGTTGCGGCGTATCGCTCCGTCACTTACACATACCGCCTCACGGATCGAGCCTTGCTCGTGGATCGCGGCTTTCTTCATCACCCCGTTCCGCCATTGACGTACGACGGCATTGCGAAAGTCGAACATGGCGCCAGCCCCGTGTACTCGTGGCTCCGCGTGGGCTGGGTGAGGGTTTCCATGAACGATGGCCGCGAGGTGAAGCTGCGATCGCTGCGCGATCCGGCCGCCTTCGCCGCCTCGTTGGAGGAGCGCCGATCCCGCAAGCCTCCGGCCGCATGATCTGGTATTCTGGCAGAAGCACCCGTCTCGCAGGAATCCGCACCATGACGGTCCGCATCGCGCTTGCTCTTCCGCTCCTGTTCGCGTTCGCCTCTCCCGCATTCGCCCAGCCCGGACTCGACGCGGAAGCTTCGGGCCCCACTCTCTGGCGGATCGTCCTGCACACCGAAAAGCACCCGCTGCTCACTCCGGCCTTCCGCGACCAGATCCGTCGCGATTTGATTGCCTCGCTGCAACCCGCTCTCGGCAGCCTCGGCACGGTGGATGTGATCGAACTGACCGACGCGCTCGCGGGGAAAGGCGACGCACTCGTGCAGGACTACGCCGCGAAGGGCTTCGCTGCGTTGGACGGAGCCCGCGACCTTACCGGAGTGAAGACGCACTTCCTCCGAGTGGAAGTGCGCGACGGCCAGTACCACTTGGAAGCGCGCCAGCATGACGGCTTCACCGGCTTGGCCTCGCCGCTCGTACGCAAGCAATCGACGCGGGCGCCGGAATTGGTCGGCCGCACCGCCGGACTCATGATCGAACGCGACTTCGGACTCACGGGCACGGTCGATCCCGCGGCTGCGCCGGACGCCGCCGAAGTGCTTGTGAGCCTTCGCGGCGGAAAGATCGGCGACGTGAAGCGGTTCGTGAAGGAAGGCGACGTCTTCGCCGTGGCACGCATCAAGAAGGCGGCGAACCGGCCGGCTCCGCCGCCCGCCCGCACTGCGACCGGGAAGATCATCGCTCCGCCGCCGGGTTCGGAGCCGCCCACCGCGCTGACACCGGAACCGATCGCCTATACGTGGCTGCGCGTGATCGCCCTTGACGCGGGCGGTGTGCGCTGCAGTGTCATCCGTTCCCCCGCCTACAAGCTTAACCTTCAGCGCGGGCCGGCCTTCGCCGGCTTCCGCGTCATGAAACTGAGCACCGTGCAAGCCCCGCTCGCCGTCCGCATTGTGAATGGTTCCGATGGAGCCGCCGCCACGACGCCGGTCGCCAATGTCCGCGCCACCGAAGGCGGCTTCAATCCGAAGGAAGACCCGAAGGACTTCCTTGACTTCCGCGACGGCCTGTACCGCTCGTCGCGCTCGTTCTCGAACCTGGCGTGCGTCACCATCGCGCTCGGGAAGTCGAACGCGAAGCACTTTCCGGTGCCGGTGCTGGACACGGAGCCGATCACGCTTCGGTTTGAACTGAGCCCCGAGGCCGAAGCCCGCGCCGCGTTCGAGCGATCCGCCATCGCTGTATCGACCCGCGCCGCGGACGCGCGGGTCGCACAGGTCGCGGCCTTCGGCGATATCCGGAAACTGATTCTGACGCAGAAGAACAAGGAGGCGCGGGATCGCGCGATCGCCGCCCGCGATGCCGCGGATGCGACCTCGCAACTCTTGACGGAAGAACTCGAGGTGTTGCGGCCGCAGGGGGAAAAGGTGCCCGGCGCCCCCGCGCTCTTTGCCAACGTGGAGCAACAGTTGAAGGCGCTCCGCGGGTCCAACGTCGAACTGGAAGCCACGATCGGCACGCTGAAGGCCGTGGTCGCCAAAGAGGAGGACCCGACCAAGCTAGCCTCGGAAGTCTCCGCCGAGGCGTTGGAAGCACACGTGGGAATTTGCCTGTCCAGCGGAGAGGTCGAAGAGGCGTTGACGACGCTGGATCAACTGGCGACCTTGCTTCCCAACAACGCCGGTATCAAGATGCGCCGCCAGAAATTGGCGGCGGAATGGAAACCGAAGGACGAACAGCATGCGAAGGAACGCGAGTACATGATCAAGACGTGGCCCGCGCTCGCCTCCGTTTCGGACATCAAGGACAGCCTTCCCCGCCTCCGCACCGCGATCGACACCTGCAAGAAAGCGGGCGACAAGCACGCGTTCCGCCGATTGCTCTCAATCCTGGGCGGCTTCCCCGTCAAGCTCACCGACCTCGTGAAGGACCTCGACCCGAACGCCGACTCCGCCCGCAAGACGATCGAGGACGTGAAGATCATCCGCGACCTCGCAGCGAAGACGGAGACCGAAGTGATCGAGTTCCTGAAGCAGAATTGATCGCTCGACACGCTCCGGTCCGCGGGGTACGCTCATCCCATTCCCGCCCGCCTCCTCCATTCCCTCCCCGGAGGTCCTCCATGCGAGTCCTCGCTGCCGCGACGCTGCTGGCCGCTTCGCTCGCCTCGGTTTTCGCCCAGGACCGCAAGCCGAAGGACGAGAAACACCTCGACCCGATCGACACCGTCGTACCGAAGATCGACACGGACAAGACCGTGAAGTACGACTTCGACATCGCCTATGTCCGCGCCGGTCGAGCGGGAGACAAGACGCACAAGCGGTTCTTCACGGACTTCTCGTCGCCGGTGGTGCTGGAACCCGGCGCGGACCTGATGCTGCTGCACCCGGACGGCTCCGAGGACGTGCTGATGAAGGGCGGCGAAGGCAGCATCACCGATCCCGTGGTGTCGCTCGACGGCCAATGGATCTTCTACACCCATATCCACAACTTGAAGAACGCCAGCCAGTGGAACCCGCCGCGGCAAGGTTCGGACATTTACAAGATTCACGCGAAGACCCGCAAGGTGGTGAAACTGACAAACCAGCGATTCATGCCGAACACCGGCGTCGCGAATTGGAGCAGCGATTATCGCAAAGCGGAACCGGGGAAATCGTATCTCGAAACGGGTGTGTACAACATGGGCGCGTGCCCGCTGCCCGGCGGGCGGCTCGCCTTTACCTCCAATCGCGACGGCTTCCGCCCCGCGAAGGGCTACCCCGCGATCTGCCTTCAACTCTTCGTCATGGACGATTCCGACGAGGACATCGCGGACAACGCCGTCCCGCGGAATCTCGAGAAGATCGGGCACCTGAACCTCGCGGGGGCGTTGCATCCGGTGCTCCTCGCGGACGGCCGCATCATGTACAGCAGCCTCGAATCGCAGGGCGCCCGCAGCGACATTCTGTGGGGCATTTGGACCATCCACCCGGACGGCACCAATTGGAATCCGCTTGTCAGTGCCTTCGACCCCGGCGGCGCGCCGAACGGGTTCCACTTTCAGGCCCAACTCTCGAACCGCGAAATCATCGTGGAGGAATACTACAACCAGAATAATTCGGGATTCGGCGCGTACATCAAGCTGCCGCGGCCGGGCTACAATCCGTACGACGCCGGCGGCGGGTACAGCGCGAAGATCGGCGGCGAGGACAAGCCCGATCCCGCATCCGAAATGATGAAGAAGATGAAGCCGGACGGCGGTTATCCCGCATTCGCTCCGGCGTTCATGGATTCGACGCGAGGCTGGCGATACGGCCGCCACGACAACGGCAACCCGCGCTATTACAAGATGCCGTTCATGCCGCTCGGCTCCGTCTCGTTCACGCCGTTCAGCCACGGCTTCGAAGGCCCCGCGGACCGCTCCATTCGCGGCGACAAGGATTCGCCCGCGGTCGGCAAGTTCACGCATCCCTCCGCCGCACCGGACAACCATCTGTTGACGTGCTACTCGCCCGGGCCAGTGAATCATCAATACAGCTATCCGCCGGAATTGGACGGCGGCATTTATCTCATCAAAGGCGGGAAGCCGGTCGAATCGCCGTCCGAGATGCGGCTCATCAAGAACGATCCGAATTACAACGAGTGCTGGCCGCGAGCCGTGGTGCCGTACAAGCGCATTTATGGAAACGAGCCGCGCAACATCGCTCACATTCCCAACGACGGCAAGGTGTCGAAGCACTTGCCGGAAGGCACGCCGTACGCCTTGATCGGCACGTCGAGCTTCTACAAACGTGAAAGTTATCCCAACGGCGTGATCCGGGGCGTCACCGGAACCTACGGCGGGAAGAACGATCCGTGGAAGGGGCTCGACCCGTTCACGAGCCACGGCAACGGCCCGCCGCTGAACTGGCACAATCAAGGGGCGGATGCCGGGCTCTATTCCAACGATGATATTCACGCGGTCCGCATCCTGGCGATGGAGCCGACGACGGATCGCAAAGGGGCGATCAGCGGGCGGAAATACTACAACCATGCGGGCGAACGACTCCGCGTGCTCGGCGAAATCCCGCTCCGAAAGTTCGACGGGAACGACCAACCGCACGACCCGGACGGTGTTCCGGACACCAGTTTCCTCGCCCGCATCCCCGCGGACACGGGGTTCACCTTCCAGACGCTGGACAAGGGGGGTCGCGTATTGAACTTCGCGCAAACGTGGCATCAACTGCGCCCCGGCGAGATGCGCGTCGATTGCGGCGGGTGCCACGCCCACAGCCAACGCCCCACCGATTTCAACAAGACGGCCGCGGCCAAGCCCGATTACAAGATGTGGGATCTCGTCAATTCCACGCCGGTTCTCACCGCCAAGGCCAAGGATCAGTCCAAGCAGAAGTGGGATGTCAAAGATGAATCCGGAATTCGATACGTGAAGCACGGGCCGCTCAATGTGGAATACTGGCGCGACATCAGGCCCATTCTCGACAATCACTGCATTGATTGCCACAGCACCAAGCCGGGCAAGGAACTGAAGGGCAATCTCAATCTGGACGCCGACGACGAACTCGTGAACCGCGAGAACCTCGGGAAGTTTCCCGGCACGTACTTCCGGCTTGCACTGGACGAGGGCGCGAAGTTCGGGCACAAGCCCGCCGGATGGGACTCGTGGGGCACGCCGAACGCCTCGCGGTACATTCGTAAGTTCCAGTCGCGGCGCAGCCTGCTCGTGTGGAAGTTGCACGGCGAGCGGTTGGACGGTTTCTCCAACGACGATCACCCGTCCGAGAGGCAACCGGGCAGCGGCAAACTCTTCCACAAGGGCGAAGAGATCGACCTGCAGAAGAACAAGGCGCGGGCCGATCTCGATCACTTGGGCGAACGGATGCCGGCCGGTGGATCGATGCTCTCGGACGAGCATCGCCGCACCATCGCCCGTTGGATCGATCTCGGCTGCCCGATCGATCTCGATTACGATCCGCGAGATCCGGCACGGCGCGGCTACGGTTGGTTCACGGACGAACAGCGGCCCACGCTCACCATCACGAGCCCGATGCCCGGTGAAAACGCCTCCGTGGATCGCTTGCTGATCGGTGCCGCCGATTACGACGGCCTCGATCCGGCGGCATTCTCCGTGACCGCGGATTTCGAGATCGACGGCATGCCGGCCGGCAAACTCCTGAACGGAGTCGGCGGATTGAAGTTCACGAATCCGTCGCCCGGCGTGTGGGAATGCAAGCTCGCCAAACCGCTGGCGCGCGGCGGCACGCTCACCGTGGTCGTCGCGGACCATCAAGGCAACCGCACCCGCATCGAACGCACGTTCACTGTGAAAGGGACGAAGCCATGAGGCTCGCACTGATGGCGCTGTTGTTCCTCGGCTTCTCATCCGTCGCCGGGGCGCAGCCGAAGAAGATCCCGGTCGTCATCGACACGGACATCGGTGCGGACATCGACGACGCGTTCGCCATCGGGTTCGCATTGGCTTCGCCCGAGTTGGACATCCGCGGGATCACCACGGTCGGCCGCGGCGGCCCGCCCGACCCGTTCGTGCAGTACATTTCGAAGGAACGCGACGAAGACCGGGCGTGGCTCGTCGGGCGGTTCCTCGCGCAGAGCGGCGCGAAGCCGATCCCCGTCGCGGCCGGGGCCGACCCGCAACCCAAGTCTCCGATCGATTGGCAGATCCAATATCGCCGCCATCCCGCGGTCGTGTACAACCGCACGCTCAAGCCGGTGAAGGAAAACGCGGTCGAACTGCTGGCGAAGCTCGCGGACGAAACGGACGGGCTCACCATCCTCGCGCTCGGGCCGCTCACGAACATCGCGCGACTCGTGCAAGAGCAACCCGACGCCGTGAAGAAGCTGAAACGCATCGTGATCATGGGAGGTTCCATCGCAATGGGCTACGACGGAAAGCCGAAGCCCGAGCCGGAATGGAACATCGAGACGGACATCGCCGCGGCGAAGAGCGTGTTCGCGTGCGGCGTGCCGATCACGCTCGTGCCGTTGGACGCGACCGCGAAGCTGACTCTGGATAAGAAAGAACGCGAGGCGATCTTCGCCGCACGCACGCCGCTCACCTGGCAACTGCAGAACCTCTACGAACTGTGGGACCGCGAGACGCCGATCCTCTTCGACCCGGCCGCGGTACTGGCCGCGTTCGACGAGAAACTCGTCACGTTGAAACCGATGCGGCTCGAAGTCAACGGCATCGGAATGACAGTGGAAGCGAAGGGAAAGCCGAACGCGGACGTGGCGATGAAGTTGGACGGGACCGCGTTCCGCAAACTGTTCGTGGAACGGCTCCGTTCCCACGGCAAGGAGTCGCTGCCGCAGCCGCCGCGAAACGCATCGCGGCTCGTCGAGCCGGGGCTGTTCCCGAGCCGCCTCCATGCTTTCGAGGACTACGACACGAACATCGAGAAGCGGTGGTGGATGTGCGGGAAGCTGGAGATGAAGGACGTGCCGCCGCGCGGCACGCGGGCGATGCGGGCCGTGCTCACGCAGGACTTCGACGACCGCCAAGGCGACGTGAGTACGATGTACCGCGCGGTGATCTTCAACCCGGTGCCCGGCCCGCCCATGGGCCCGAACACGCGGCTCCGCTTCAAGTACAAGCTCACCGGCACGGACACGCTCCGCGTACAACTGTACACGCTCACGAACGGTTACCACCGGTACCTTTCGCTCTCGAAACTCGAGCAAGACCAGTGGCTGGACGGCTGCGTGGACCTGACGCAGATGCGGCGGCCGGACGGCACCGGCGGCCCGCTCGCCGCGGACGAACGCATCGACGACATCCAGTTTTACGTCGATCCGCGGGCCGAGTTGCTGATCGACGACGTGGTGCTCTTCGACGCCGCCGGGAAAGACGAGAAGCGGCCGTTCCCGAAACGCATCCTGTACACCGGGCTCTTCGACACCGGCAAGCAAGGGAAGGAGTGGCCCGGCGACTTCGAGATCGTGACCCACGAGAAACCGAGGACGTGGAAGGCGGCGAAGTCCGTCGCACGAGCAGACAGCGAGGACCGGTGGATCCGCCTCGATCTCAAGGGGGAGCGGTTGCTCGACCGCCGGGCCGAGCTTCACTTCCGATTCAAGCTGAAAGATGCGACGAAGGTGAAGGTCGAGTTGTATCACCGCGGCACGGCCAGGGCCGTGGCCTCGCAATCGGCCGAGCTTCCGGGCGGAGCATGGGGCGATCACACGTTCCGGTTCACCTCGCTGCCCGGCGAGCCGATCGACGAAATCCGTTTCCTGCTCCCGTCCGGCGAGTTGCAGGTGGACGACGTGCTGCTGTACACGCCGGGCGAGTGATTACTGCTCGTCCGAGTCCTCTTCTTCCACTTGGGAGAGTAGGCGCTCCTGCTCCTCCTTGATGAGATCTTCTTCCTTCACGGCGTCATCTTCGGACGGAAACCGAACGGGCCGCTTGCAACGCGAGCATTGCCCGAGGCCCTCGAGGGATGCTTGACGGAATCGCAATCGCTGGCCGCAATGCGGACATCGGAAGACGTAATAAATCGTTGCACTGCTGCCACCCGTTCGATTCAGCAGGTAAACAACGACCCCTGTGGTTGCAATGGCTTCCAAGGCGATCGAGAGATACACCCACTTCCAAGGGGACTTCTGTGCTACTTCCTTGATGGAAACATCACGTCCGATGAGCGTGCCAACCGGATCTTCGGGACACTTCGGGCATGGCTCACCATCCAGTTTCGCTTCGTACCTGGTCTCGTATTCGCACTTGGGACAGAAAATGTATTTCGGATCTTTCGGACGAGGCACACGTTTCGGCGCAAGTACGAACACGCTCAGGGCCATGATCAACAACCCGGCACCCACGGTTAGGGCGACCTGCACCCAGCGTTGCCGCAGGCGCCGGCTCGCGATCCGGCTCCAAGTCTCGCTCGAACGCTCGTGACCGTATTCTTCCATTGGATTGGAGTCGGCGCCAGGGGCGAGGCTCGGGAGGAAATGTGAGTGGAGGAAAGTTGGAATCGGAGGCAACCCGCGTCATTCAAAGTTTTCGGGCATGGTCTCGTTTCGGCCATCCGAGCGGGTAGCCAACGCGCGAAGAACGGTCAACGTGGTCGATTCCCGCAGGAAGGTGACGTGACCGTCCGCGAACACCACATGGGCACCGTTGCCATGGAAGCTGAAGACTTCGCTATTCGGCCCGCAGTCGTGCTGAGCCCAGGCGCAACCCTCGTTCGGGTCGACGATCGTATACGTGGCTCGCTTGGCGCTATTGATCTTGCGGCGTTGGCCGGAAGCGATATCCGGGTTGGCCCATCGCCAGTGACGGCTTGCATTCAACTCGATCGGATCGATGTGCGCGCCAGGTGGCGAATTGGAGACACCCGCGGCCAGCATCATTTCATTCTGCCCGACATCTTCGACGAACAGAAGCGACTGCGATGAACCATCGGCGATATCCTCGTACTTGCAGCCTCCCGCTTGTGCATCAATCTGACCAGGAAACCCCACCACGTCCAGCTGCCAAGTCTTGGACGAACTGACGAATGCATCGCCATTCGTTCCGAAGTCTTTGTAGAAGCTGTTCGAGTAGGAGCGGCCGGTCATCGCGGTCGGCCAGAATCCGGACGAGAGGCTTCCGTCCGGAGCGATCTGAGTGTAGGGCAGTGGAGCGTAGTCGATGCAACCGTATCCTTGCGAATCCCGACCGTTTTGGCGATCGGATGCAAGTGGATTCTCGGGGCAGAGGAAAATCGAGGGAAGCGCAGTCGAGGCTGCGATGTTAGACGCCGATTGGTTGTAACGAACGCGGAAATCGTAACCTTGGGCGACTTGTCCGGCTTCGAGGAATGGGAGCATGAGGGCGTAAGGCGATTGCAAATCGAGGACGCGATGCTGGACGGCGCTTCCGTCGACCCAAATGTGCTCCCCGGCGCGAGGCATCACATGCGCGGAGGATTCGTAATTGAGCGCGGCCAACCCGAGCTGGCGGATGTTGTTCGCACACTTGGCACGCGCCGCCGCGGATCGGACCTTCTGAACCGCCGGCAGAAGCAGCCCGATGAGAACCGAAATGATGGCGATTACCACGAGCAGTTCGACGAGGGTGAAACCGCGTCGTCGTCGCTTCGACTGGAGATTCATGTCGGCCTCGGCAACATGTGAAACGAGAGTGGAGCCGCCGGAAGAATCCGACGGCTCCGGGGGACGACGTTAAGCCGGATCACTCGAAGTTGGCCGGCTGGGTCTCGTTCTTGCCTTCGGCGCGAGTGGCGAGGGCGCGAAGGACGGCCTTCGTGGTGGACTCGCGAACGAATACGACGTGGCCGTCGGCGAACACGTAGTGGGCCCCGTTGCCGTGGAAGCTGAAGATTTCGCTGTTCGGACCGCAGTCGTGGGTCGCCCATGTGCAGCCATCATTCGGGTCTGCCACCGTGTAGCTACCGTTCTTAGCGTGGTTGATCTTGCGGGATTGGCCGGAGGTGTTGTCCGGGTTGGCCCAACGCCACGGCTTGCTGGGGGCGGTACCGCCCCCGACCGGATCGACGTAAGAGTTCACCGTGCTCTGTGCGGCCGCATTTTGCATCAATTCGTTCATTCCCACGTCTTCCGCGAACATGACGGTCACAGCGGTGCCATCGTAGATTTCCTCGATGCGGCAACCGCCCCATTGGGCGTCGATGAGGGTACGGGTCGAGTTCGTGGCCGGGTAGAGGTTCAGGCTGGTCGCAGAGTCGTCGACATTCAGCTGCCAGAGCTTCGAGGAGGCGACCAGCACGCCGCCGTCACCCGTGTACTTGCGGTACGAAGCGCACACGCCCGAGCCGAAGTCCGTTGCGACCCAACCCGGCGCCATCGTCGTGCTGGCCGGCAGCGTGGGGATGGTGTCCGGATATTGGCGGCCGGTCAGCGCGCCCGCCCAAAACTGGCCCGAGCTCGCCACGTCCGCACCCGTCGCATCGAGTTGGGTGTAGGGGATCGACACGTAGTCCACGCAACCGTAACCTGCCGAGTCGCGATTGTCGATGCGGTCCTTGGACAGGGGGTTTTCCGGGCAGTAGAAAATGGCAGGCGTGGCCGTCGCGGCTTGGATGTTCGCCGGCGTCATGTTGTAGCGGAAGCGGAGATCATAACCGCCCGCGAACTGGCCCTGCTCGATGTACGGCAGCAGCAGCGTGTGCACGGACTGGAGATCCTGCACCTTGTGAACGATCGCGGCACCCGTGTTGCCGGTGTTCGCTTGGGCTCCGGTCGACTCCACCCAGATGTGCTCGCCGGCGCGAGGGAGCGCCTTATTGGACGACTCGTAGTTGAGCGCCGCGAGGCCGATTTGCCGCAGATTGTTCGCGCACTTGCTTCGGGCTGCCGCAGCCCGCACCTTCTGAACGGCTGGCAGCAGCAAGCCGATCAGGACCGCGATGATCGCGATGACCACCAGCAGTTCGACCAGCGTGAAGCCGGCTTTCCTGCGACGAACGAGACTCTTCATCATGATGCTCCTTCCAAGGACACTGAGGGAGACACAACATCCCCGACGTGGGGAACGAACACGGTGCAAACGGGGACGCGAATCGTTGTTCCACTCGCGGATTCGACCCATCACCCCCGCTTGCGTGATTACTTCTATTCGGCCAATGTGTGGTCCGTATGAACGCCTCGAACTGATCGAGTGAAGTCTGCGTTTCCGGTGCGATTCAGGCTCGCGAACGCATTCTTGTTGAGCTCGTTCACATTGTTGCGGCTCGCCGATGAACCGCCCGGCATCAGGTTGCACTCCTTCAACACCACGCCGGTTCCTGGTTTGAATCGACTGGGCTTGCCGGTGATGCGGTACTCCTGCCCATCATTCAACTCGACGTCCTCGCCCGCGAACTGGCACTCCACCGGACAGTCGGTGTGCCCTTCGACGTTGAACAAGATCTTGGGTGCCACTTGACCGCGACCTTTCGGCTTGATCACCTTGACCTTTCCGCGTACCACGATCCGCTTCTCGGCGAACTTCTCGTCCGCCGCCGCGCTGTCCTTCGCGTAACGCTCCACAAACTCCTGAGCGGAATACTCGCTGAATGGGTTTTCCGATTGCGGTACGAGATCCCATGCGAAGCTCACGCCCCAGTACAGCATGAAGCAGGAGCCGAGCGCGATGATGGCGTAACGGCGATACTTTCGCATCCGTAACGCGCGATCTTCGGGGTCTTCCTTTTTCTTCTTTTTCGGAATCGCCGGAGTCGCCGGCTTGGCCGGGTTCATGACCGGCATCGATGCGGCGGACGGCGTGCTGAAGCTCGGCGCAGGCCGAACCGGCGCGGGCGCGGGAGTCGGAGCGGGAGGCGGCGGCGGGGCCGGGCCCGGATCTTCCTTCAACAACTCGTCGATCGCATCCTCCGGCGTGGGCGGCGGAGCCGCTCGGCGAGGAGGCCGCGGCGCGGCCGCCTTCCGCGGTGGCGGCTGGTCGAGCGCGTCGAGGTCGACGCCGCTCTCGGATTCCGCATCGAATCCGCCTTCCACCTCGAACGCCGCGTCGTCGGTCAGCGCGAGATCGAGATCGGGTTCCGGTTCCGGCGCGGGCAACGTGCGGCGAACGCGGCGCGGCTTGCTCTCGGCGAACTCGTCCGGTTCGATCAGCGACCGCCACGACCGGCCGCGCTTGCCGCCGCCGAGGACTCGCTCCGCTTCGGCATTCCGATCCAACTCGAATTCCTGCGACTCGCTCAAGGACGGCCCGCGCGATTCCTTCAACTGCGAGACCAATTCCTTCCCGCGCACAGCCGCCTTGTTGTTCGGGTCGAGTTGCAGCGCGACGAGGAAATCCGCGGTGGCGCGATTCAGTTCCCCGGTGGCGCCGTGCACGATGCCGCGTTGCACGAGATACTCGGCGGAGTACTTCGGATCCTGCTGCACGGCGGACGTGAGATCGAAGAGCGCTTCGCGATGCTTGCCCAAGCCGCGGTAGACGCCGGCCCGATCCGCGAGCGCTTCGGTGAAGTTCGGGTTGAGCTTCAACGCGACCGACAAGTCCTGGATCGCCGCATCGAGCCGGCCGCGGCGGAACTCGACTTTGCCGCGGAGGTGATAGACGACCGCGTCTTCCGGCGCAAGGTTGACGAGTTGCGCGATGTCGGCGAAGGCGTCGTCCGTGCGGCCGAGCCGCAGTGAGAGATCGGCGCGAAGCCGGCGGGCCGGCACGTTTTCGGAGTCGAGTTCGATGGCGCGGGTGGCATCCTCGTGGGCGGCTTCGATCTGCTCCATGCGTGCCTTGCACCGCGCCCGCTGGTGATACGCTTCCGCGCAATCGGGCGAAACCTCGATGCTGCGATCCAGGCACGCCGCCGCCATCGCGTGATCGTCCCGCGCGAGGTACACGAGCGCCTGACCGAGGAATGCTTGGCCGCTCCGGGGCGACCGTTTGCCGGCTTCGATGAAATCGGCGAAAGCGGGATCGTACTTCTTCGCCTCCAGCCGCAATTCCGCGCGGTCCAAGTGAAGGCTTGCGTCCGGTTTGATCCGGATCGCATCGGTGAGATCCTGCTCGGCCTCCTCCAACTTTCCGAGCGCGCGACGCACCTTGGCCCGCTGGGCCCGCAATGCAGGATCTTCCGGAGCGAGCGCGACCGCCTCGTCGCAGTCGTTCAAAGCCGCCTCGCACTTGCCGAGCCGCAGTTGAACCGCCCCCCGGGACGCGAGCATCTCCGGATTCTGCGGATCCAAACGAAGCGCTTCGGACAGATCGGACGCGGCTTGCTCGGGGAGCCCGAGAGCCAGGTGCGCCTCGGCCCGCTTCGCGAGCGCGAGCCAGAGGAAGGGATTGAGTTGGATGGCGCGGCGGAGATCGGTGACGGCCGCGGATGCGTCGCCGTGGGCGAGCAGCGCGGACCCTCGCTCCACGAACGCCATCGCGTTTCCGGGAGCGAGTTCGATCGCACGTGTGAAGTCGGCCAGAGCCTGCACGATTTCGCCGAGGCGGTTCAGAGACTGACCGCGAGCCAGCAGGGCGGCGGCGTTCGCCGGATCCATGTCGAGGGCTTCGGTGAAATCCGCGACGGCGGGACGGTGGCGACCGGCCAAGGCGTGAAGCTGCCCGCGATTTAACAATGCCGCGACATTGCGCGGATGGATTTGCAGCGCGGCCGAGTAGTCCGCGATCGCGGAATCGAGCCGGCCGAGCACGCGCCAAACGTCCCCGCGCTTGGAGAACGCTTCCGCACGATTGGGCGTGAGTTGGATGCAGTATGTGAACTCGGCGGCGGCCCGGTCGTACTCGCCGCGACGGAGCGATTCCTCCGCAGAGCGGAAGTGTTGGTCCGCGACCCGCACGGACGGATTCGCGCCCGAACGGCTCGGCAACACTTGCACGGCGCCCGAATCGTGACTCATCTCGACTACCTCGAAGCAATGGCGACGGGGGTCAGGCTAACGGACGACGCGGATGTTGGTAGGTTTGCAATGTGAATAGTCGATGAAGATCGGGATTCGCAACAGTTAACAATGGAGTTATGTCAGTGATGCGGCGAGCTGATGAAGCTGTGATGTTGGAATTGTGTAAATAATCGATGTGGGCGTCGTCACGCGTTCTTCACGTAGACTTCACGCGAATCCGGTTGCGACTCGGGTGACTCATTCCTTAGCTTGACACGACGTTTGCGTCCGGAGCACGGGTTGGCTGGCGAGGGAGAATCGTGATCACATTCGAGTGCCCCGGCTGCACGAAACCGCTGGAGGCGAACCGCGCGTTCGCCGGGTTTGACACGCGTTGTCTTCGGTGCGGCACCGTGATTCGCATTCCCACAAAGACCGGTGGGAAAGTCGACACCCTCGCGAAGGCCGCCTTGCCGAAGCCCAAGGCCGTGGTCGCGTCGTCGCGGGTTCCGGAACTCCCGGTGATCCCTGAGCAAACCTTCGTTGTGGATTTGGGCCCGGACCTCACACCGCCGCCGGTGGACACGAAGAAACCGACCGCTCCAAAACGCCGTAGCCTCAAACCCGAGTCGGTGTCCGAGCCGACTCCGCTGGCCCCACCCTCGGCCTCCACCACTTCCGACACGGAGAAGACTCTTGCCAAGAGGAAAAAACTGATCGGCGGCTCGATTGGCGGACTCGTCCTCGTGATTGCATTGGCCGCTTACGGGCTGTCGGGAGGCAATGAGAAGCCGCAGACCAAGAAGCCCGAGTCGACGCCGTCATCCGCTCCCCCGCGGCAGGTGGAGACCGAGCCCGCTCCACCCGATCCCCCAAAGAAAACACCGTCCCCGCCAGCACTTAATTTCCCAGTGGCGCCGGCCCCCCGAGCGATCCGCCCCGCGGTGGAGTACGAACTTACGGCCTCCGCCCTGCTCCAAGAGTATGTCGAGGGTCCCCCCGCCTGCGACCAGAAGTACGACGGCAAGGATCTGCTCGTCCGCGGCATCTATCATCAATTCTCGCTCGGCAAAGTGACCGTGATCTCCGGCGATCCGAAGGCGTACTCGCTCGTCTTCACGCTCGCCTCGCCCCCGGACGCCCGCGCCGGCGACCTGTTTCCCGATCCCGGCCTCACGCCCGGCCAGCCCGTGGTCCTTCGCGGAACGTATCAGAGCGGCTGCCGCTTCTCGGACGCCACGATCGAACTGACCGATTCGCCCGCGGAGCGGGCGTACACCGGCAAGCCCGTGTGGCTGGAGGGAGCCTTCGTTCGCAGCGTGAACGGGCCCACCGGTTCCGTGCCGTTCCCCACGGTCGTGCTGGAACCGCACGCCACGGATTCCAAGGTTTCCGTCACCTGTTTCTTCAAGAGTTCGGACTCGGAAGAGATCCTGAAGCTGAAGCCGGGACAAAAGGTGGACGTGCGCGGCCGCTGCGCCGGCCGCAGCTACCTCGCCGTGCGTCTGGACAACTGTTCCCTCGTGGACCCGGCCAACCCGCCGGGCGCGGAAGTGACGAAGGTCGCCACGACCGCGTTCTTCACCGAGTTTGAAACGGACCTGCTGCCGGCTCCGCGCGTGATGCCGCGCGATCCCACGATCGAGCCGCTTCCGGTCACCGCCGAGGGCCTCGGTCACGCGTTTCAAGTGGATCCGCGTTCCGCGAACATCGCCTACCGTAACAAAGTGGTGCAACTCAGCGGCTACGTAAAGGAGCGGCACGCCGCCACACGCATGCTCGTGTTCCAGTGCGGCACGGACACGTCGTACTCGATCGCGGCGATGTTCTCCCCGAACGCGTTCGACAACCTGCCGGACGAAAAGACGATGGTGATCCGCGGCGTGTGCTCCGGGACGGCCGGCGGATACGTCCGCATCGAGAGCGCGGAGTACGCCGAGATCGCGGACGGCGCGGCCGCGCTCCGCACGGATCTGGACTTCCTGCCGTACCGGCTCGGCAAAGAGTACATCGTGGACCAAGTGTCGCCGAGCCGCGGGAAGGAATCGGCGATCCGCCGTACGGTGATCGGCTTCAGCGGCGACGACAAGATCCACGTGGTGCTTCAGAAGACCGGCACGATTCCCGGGCACTCCTTGTTCCGTGACCCGCTGCCGGAGCCCAAGTGGGCGAACTACACGCCGAAGACGCAACCGCTTCTGCGGCACTATCGCATCCGCGAAGGCACGGTGGAGATCGGCCAAGGGGACTTCTGGGAGCCCGTGCTGAAGGCCGGGCTGAAGCGCGGGCAATCGTGGTCCGCGAAGTTCCCGGACGGCCGCATCGCCACCTACACCGTGACCGGCTTCGCGAAGCAGCCCGGCACCGAACTCGACATCCTGGATATTCGCCGCACCCTGCGAAGCCCCACCGACCCGACTCGCTGGGAGGAAACCGCGAGCACGTACGTCCGCGGGATCGGTGAGGTCCGCCGCATCACCTCGAACCGCACCGACCGCGGCGAATCGATGGTGATCTCCGAGTTGAAGCTGGTCTCGGACGGATCCGCGGGCGAGCTTCGCAACGAACCGAAGAAGTGACTCTTCCGCGAATCGCCGCCGCCGCGCGGGAATAAACCCCCGCCCGGCGGTGTCGTGTTTTCATCAAGTCGCCGGTGGCCCGATTCCCCACACACCCGTGCAGCGAGGGTCCGTCCATGTGGTACGGCTATCTGGCCGATTTCGTCGTGTTCATCCACGTGCTGTACGTCGGCTACGTGGTGCTCGGGCAGGTCGCGATCATGTTCGCGGCGCCGTTCAAGTGCGAGTGGGCCCGCAACCCGTGGTTCCGCTACACGCACCTGCTCGCCATCGCGATCGTGGCGTGGGAGGCGCTTAACGACATCCGCTGCCCCATCACGATCTGGGAGGAGAAGTTGCGGGCGCTCGCGGGGCAGGATATCGCCGCGGGGCAGTCGTTCGTGGGCCGCATGTTTCACGACCTGCTCTTCTACCCGGATTTGCCGGAGATCTTCTTCAACACGTTGCACGTCGCGATGTTCGTCGTGGTGGTCCAGGGCGTGCTGATGTACCCGCCCCGCTGGTTCCGATTCGGGCCGCACCACGCATTGGCGGTGTGAATCGCGAAACGCGGGGGTAAGCGTCTCGTAAGTGGGTGACTCGGGCTCAGTTCATGGACCAGAAGCCGGCCCACTGGTCGTCGGCGCTGCAGAAGACGGCTCGCAGGTGGCTCATGGCGTCGGCTCCGGACTCGCCCCAACGCATGCCGCCGCCCTTCATCCGCTCGCCGATCACCGTCTTGCACGCGCTCTCCACCGGGCCGCTGCCGATCTGCCAACCCTTCCTCACGTACTCCGGATAGTTCATCCGGTGGACGTGGTTCTCGAAGTACCGGACCACCTCGTCGCGCACCGGCCGCGCCGCCCGCTTGCCTTTGACGTCGAGCGTCCGCAAGTCGTCGAGCACCGCTTGCCCGCCCGCGGACTTCAACCGCGTGCACGTCGCGATCCGCCATTCGGCCGCCTTCGCGTCGTCGGCCGGATGCAACGCTTTCGCGAGCTTCGCCACGTACTCCGCCGCATGGAAGAAATCCAGGATCACCGCTTCCACCCGCGGGAAGTTCACCCGCAGGAACTCCTCCAAGCCCGCGCCGCCGTCCGAAATCGCGATCCACCGTTCGGCACGGTCGAGACCGACCTGCTCGGCCTGCCGCCGCAACGGATCGGCCAACTCCGCCAGCGGACGCAACTGCGACGAATACCGCGCCTTCCACTCCGGACGCCGCGGCGCCTCCGGTTTCGACCACCGCTCCTTCGCATCCGGGACCGGGTTGTAGATCATCCCGACGTACGCCATCTTCCCGTCGGCCCGCTTGCCGCCCGGCCCCTGCTGGCCCACGCCGGTCGCATCCACCGAGACGTAGCCCACGGTTTTCCCGTCCGCGTCGCGGTGCCAGTCCCACGGCGTCGCCGGGCCGAAGGCGCGGTTCGCGTGAAGATCCGTCGCCGCCCGCGCGCCCGCGTCTTCCGTCGCCCGCTGCACGGTCGACTCGCTCAGCACCAAGCCCGACATCCGGCGAAGCAGCGTCGCCGCGCCCGTCGCGAACGCATCCATCAAGCCCGAGAGGCACACCACTTCGTCCGCCGCCGGCGTCCGGTCGTGGTTGAGCAATCCGAGCGTGGCATCCAGCGGCGACGTGCACCGGCCGCAACCGCGGCAGTGATAGAAATCGCGTACATACTTCACCGCGCCGAACAGGCTGTACAGGCCGCGGTTGTGAAACCCCTTGTGGACCGCCGATTCGCGGCAGTGCGGGCAACTCAGGCTCGACCCTTGGTACCCCCCCTTTTCCGCTCGGAGAGAGCGGCTTCGACACTCGCGGCTCCGAGCCGAAGCAACCGGTCCCGGAGTTCGAACTCCGTCTTGCCGAGGAGTTGGGAGTCGGGCTTGCTGGCGAACAGCCGGGCGACGCGTCGGGCTTCGTCGCGGTAGAGCGACTCCAACCGCACGGTCAATTGGGCGGCGACGAGTTCCTGTTCCGGGGTCAAATTGGAGTCGTCCATGATCGGCCTCGCACGATGAGTGGGGGCGATATTCGGTCAGACGAATGTGACGGGGTTAAGGTAGCCGATTTTCCACCCACTTTCGAGCTGCTTACCCGAAACGCGGAAACGCGGCGTGCCGGAACATGGCACTTGACGCGTCCACACACGTCGTTTACGATCCGCACACGTCATTGAACGACACCGGGGTTTCGGACCGCCATGCTCGCGGCCCGGCCCGCAGCCATGGATGGTTCGGGATGGCCGCGCCCAATCCGACCCTCGGCCGCATTCCGCATTTCCCCAGCGGGCGAAATTCGCTCGTCGTCAGCGCACCGGCCAAGCTCAACCTCTTCCTCGAGATCACCGGCAAGCGGCCGGATGGATACCACGACCTCGAATCGCTGATGGTCGCGGTCGATTTGTACGACACGCTCGAACTCACGACGCGAACCGACGGTGTGATCGAACTCGAATGCGATCCGCCGGGGCTGCCGACGGGTCCCGAGAATCTCGTGTACAAAGCGGCCGAGAAGCTGCGCGGTTCGCGATCCGAACTGGGCGCGTCGATCCGGCTCGTGAAGCGGATCCCGATGCAGGCCGGGCTCGCGGGTGGTTCGTCCGATGCGGCGGCCACACTCGTCGCCCTGAATCGACTCTGGCAACTGAACCTGACCCGCTCCGAACTCGTCGCGGTCGCGGCCGAGGTCGGCTCCGATGTCGCGTTCTTCCTGTCCCTGCCCGCGGCGTGGTGCACCGGCCGCGGCGAAATCGTGACCCCCGAAGCAAGCTCGGCTTCGTTCTTCCTTGTGCTCGTGTGCCCGCCGGTCGGCGTGGCCACGGCCGAAGTCTACCGGTCCCTTCAACTCTCGTCCTCTCCCGTCGACGGTTCCGCCGCCCGAACCGCCTTTCGCTCCGGCGATCCGGAGGCCCTCGGTGCGGCCCTTTTCAACCGCCTGCAGCCCGCGGCAATTCATCTTGCCCCGGTTGTGGAAACCGTGTATCGCCGCCTCGCCGGCTTGAAACCCGCGGGTTGCCTGATGTCAGGCAGCGGGTCGGCCGTCTTTGCCCTGTGCCGCGACTCGTACGAGGCTCACCGGGTGGCGAACGCGTTTCGGGCGACAAGGCCGCCCGCCGAACCCGAGTCCCGCGTCATGGTCGTCCGCACCTTACCTCCACACTTCGAGAACGCAGCGTCGCCTGCATGAAGGAGCCCGCGATGGTCATCACGGAAGTCCGGATCAAGCTGTGCGAGGAGAACAACGAGCGGTTGCTCGCGTTCTGCTCGGTCACCTTCGACAATGCCTTCGTCGTCCGGGACCTGAAAATCATCGAAGGAACGAAGGGGATCTTCGTTGCGATGCCGAGCCGGAAGTTGACGGACCGCTGCCCGCGGTGCGTGTGCAAGAACCACCTGCGGGCTCGCTTCTGCAACTCCTGCGGGTGCCGATTGGACGAAACCCGCGCCACGCGAGATACCGATGGCCGCGCCAAACTCCACGCGGACATCGCCCACCCGATCCACTCAGCCGCCCGCGAGATGGTGCAGAACGCCGTCGTGAAGAGCTACGCGGAGGAGAAGGAACGCTCGAAACTGCCCGGCTACGTCTGCACCTACGACGACTACGACTTCGACACGGACGACGTGCCGGCGTACGGGGCGATGGCGATGGAAATGGGGAACAAGAGCATCCGCGCCCATGCCCCGCACCCGGCTCCGCGCGGCACGCACTTCAGCGGCGACGCCGCCAAGACCCGCCAGGAACAGGAATCGTTCGGCCGCGGAATTTGACTGACCGGACGGATGAACGCGATTGCCGCGCTTTCCGCTCCGGCGCCGCGTATAATCTGAATGCCGGGCCGCGGAGGCCCGGTGTTTCGAACCGGGGGCGATCTGGTATCGACCGGGTATCGGAAGTGTTCGGTTGCGTGTCGTGGTTGATCAGCTGGCCACGTAAAAAGCCGATCACATTTTAACTGCTGAACCGCAGTTCAACCTCGCGGCGTAATAACCCGTGAGCCGTTCCGCGTGCTTCACCCGAGAGCCCGCGGTTCGGACGCCAATTCGGGATCGCGGGAGCCTGAGGAGCGCGGACCAACACGCGTTTCGTCGCGGCGGCGGCTCCCGTTAAAAAACCTGGCCGATAGCGAACCGGGAATCCTGCTCGTCGGAGTCCCGGGAAGCGAACGTGGAGCCGCCTTCGGGCGGGCTCCAAACATCGACGGGCTACACACGTAGATGCCGGCGCGGAAGTGCCACGGGACCCGGGTTCAATTCCCGGCGCCTCCATTCGAACCGCAGTTAGGTTAGTCCTAACTGCGGTTTTTCATTTGGTTTATGGCATTTCTGGTTTGCATTCGATCAGACACCTGAGAAGGCCCATGTCTGAACCATGTCTGATCTGACTTCCCTTCTGGTAAGATCAGACATAGAATAGTACCTAGGTTCGGTGTCATTCGGGGTACGTCAGATGAAGG
>JAXMBB010000009.1:0-214913 GCA_046350135.1 Gemmataceae bacterium | reverse complement strand
ACTTCCGCGAGCAGGTGCGCCGGCAGTTCGGATGTGACGAGTGCGATTCCGGTCATGGCGGCCTCAGAAGCAGAACTTGCCCCGCACGTCGCAGATGTCGTACTCGTTCGCCGGGTCGTCGTAGAAGCCGTTGGCGAAGAGCGTGGCCCCCGAACGCACCGTCCACCGGCCGAAGCGTTCGTTCGCCTCGCGTTTCAGCCGGGAGATCGCCTCCAACCGCGGGTTGTCCGGTTCGAAGAGGCTGCGGTGCCACGCTGGCGGCCGCACGAGCCGCGACGCCACCACATGCAAGTGCGTGGCCGTGCGACCCGGTCGCCACGAGCGGCGCAGCGCGAGCTTCGCGGCGTCGAGCAGCACATCGAAGCGATCGCTCGGCACGCACAGGTGCACGGTCGAACCCGCGGCTTCCGCGTCGTGGTACGCCAGCCACACGCTCAGCATGCGCGGGCGGACGACGTGGTAATGCAGTTCCTCGATGAGCCGCTCCACGTTCCGCACCAGCCAACCGTACAGCGTCGCGGGGTCGGAGACGCGGCCGGCCAAGCTGCCGCCTCGGGCGATGTTCTTGTGCGGCGTGCGCTCGGTGCGGATCGATTGCACGGGAACGCCGTTCAGTTCGAGCCAGAGATCGTGTCCGGCTGCGGTCAGCAGTTTCCGCACGAGCAGGCCGTTCGCATCCGCAAGATCGAGACAGGTGCGGATGCCGTGCGGGGCGAGCCGCGCCGCCCTGCGGCCCGCGATGCCCGCGATTTCCGTGACCGACAACGAAGCCAGCATCTCGCGCTCCGCTTCGCGATCGAGGATGGCGGCGGCCCCGAACGGCTTGCTGGCGTCCGCATACAGCTTGGCGAGCGTACGGGTGCGGCCGAATGCGACCGTCATGGGCACGCCCGTGGTGCGCAGGATGTGGTCCCGGATCGCGACAGCCGCATCCGCCGGGTGCTCGTTGCGATACGGCGTGTGCCGCCAGAAGAATTCGTCGATGGAGAAGTATTCGACCTGCGGGGAAAAGACGCCGAGTTCGGCAAGTATGCGGCGGCTCAGCGATTCGTACCAGCGGAAATCACGCTTCACGAACACGCCGTCCGGGCACTTCACCTTCGCCTCCCAGACCGGTTCGCCGACCTTCACGCCGCACTTTTTCATCGAGTAGCTGCGGGCGATTACGCACGCGCCCTGGTTGCCGAGCACGCCGAGCGGCACGCCCTTCAACCACGGACGGCGGACGACCTCCGCACTGGAGTAAAACGCGTCCGCATCCCCGAATCCGATGAGCCGGTTCATGTGCCTCGTCCCGAAGAGGCACACCATAACGAAGTGGATTCGAGCTCGGTAACTCAGTTGGCGCGCCTGACCTAAAACTGAAAGAGGCCGGTGAAGATCGCGAACATCGCGGGTTCGAAGCCGATGAACTCGAGCGGCAGGCTGAAGCTGTCGTTCACTTCGATCCGCACCGTCTTGCCGTCATCCCGTGTGTAGGTCAGGTTCGGGAACAGGTGCTTGCCCAGTTCGTGGGCGTTCGGGATGAGGCCGATGTCGATCGGGTCGAACTCGTTGCGATCCGGTTGGTTGAATCGGGTGATGCCGCTGATGAACAGCGGCCCGACGGTGCACAGGTTCTGAACCACCGACTTCGGATTGCAATACTGGATGCCGATCGCGTCCGCGGGCATCTTCGAGAGGCGGGCCGCGGTCGCGGAGTCCGGCTGCCACTTTTCGAGTTGTCCCTTGTGACGCAGCACCAAGCCCTGCACCGGTTGCGGGTGGCCGGCGATCACGAGCCAGTCGCCGACCACGGCGTATGTCGGCGTGACGACGCCGAAGCCGCGTGAATACACTTCGCGAATTTCGACGCCGTGCAGCAACTTGCGGCGCAGTTTCAACTGACTGCCCGAGATGGCCTCGAACCCGCGTTGCAGACGGTCTGTCGCGGCCTTCACTTTCTCGCCATCCTTCACCGAGATGCAGATCACCGTGCCGAACACGGACAAACCCTCCGTCGGCGTCTGGTAGATCACGAACTTGTCGCCCAAGTGCGGCAGCAAGTCCTCCTTCAGGTTGAGCCCGAGAAATTTCGTGAGTTCGCGTTCCAGGAAGGCCTTGCGGAGTTTCGCGGCTTCCTCCGGGGATTTCGCGCCGTCGTCCGCCCCGGATTCGCCGCCGAGCAGTGTGTCGAACCCCACGAGTCCGGCGTCGTAGAGGCCGCCGGCATCGATGCGCAGCATCGAGAAACGGTTCACGTCCGGTGGCAGCGGCGGAAGATCGGCGAGCGTGACCGGCAGCGGCTTCACGATCTTCGCGAGCCCCTGCCGCTCGCCGGGCAGGTCGAGTTCGTACAACGCCCGCGATTCCTTCCCCTTGAACCCGGAAGAGAACACGATCGCTTTGAGATTGCCGACACCGATTGCGTCCAGCTTCTCGGACAGGCCGGGGACGAACGGCCCGGCAAGGCGCTTGGCGAGGCTCACCACGTTGGCGGTGTCGATGTACCCGCGGGTGACGGATTCGAAGTCGCCGGTCTTGAGCGAGCGCTGGTACAGCGGGTGCTGCGTGATGCCGCCTTTGGCGGCGTTCGCCTTCATCCCCTCGATCGCCTTCTCGACCGGCACGGAGCCGACGTAAACCACGAAGTGCTTGCCTTCGACCCACCAGCCCATGTTGAGCACGGAGCCGGGGTTCGCCCGGCCCGAGGAGAACCCTTTTCGGCCGAGGGCGGCGGGAAGCGGCTCGGCGGCGTCGCGCGATTGGCGAAGCAGGAGGCGGAACGTGCCGAAGAGGGTCTCGGCCTTGTCGCCGACGTCCGGCACGATGAGGAAGAGGCGGCCGTCCGGCATGAAGCTGCCGGCAGGCGGGGCGTTGCCACCGATGAGGCCGCCGATGGCCTTGCCGATGCCGGCGAGTGTGGGCCGCGGTTCGTTCACTTCGACCGAGACGAGTACGCCGTGCTGCGTGAACACCTCGAGGATCTTCTCGGCGTGCTTGAGGTCCGCGTGAACGGCTTTCAGTTCTTCGGGCGATTTGCCGTCCAAGAGCGGCTCGGCGAGCAGATTCGCACCGAGGAGTTTGGGAGCGCGGGCGAGGAGGGTGCGGATGGAGTCACCGGTGGGCCCGGACATGACGTCGCCGAGGGCGGAGTTCTTGTAAGCTTGCGCGTGCGGGGTTATGCCGTCCCACCGAATGAAGAGTTGTGTGGAGGGCGAAAGCAACTTCTCCGGCGGTTCTTGGGCCGCGGCCGGCGACGCGAGCAGGACGAACGCGAGAACCAACATTCGGCGCGACATGATTGCTCCTGCAAAAGAGTGCCGAAGGTCGCCGGATTACTTCTTGATCGTCACGAAGATGGGTTCGCTGGCGTAGCCGATCTTCACCACGAAGTTGATCGGCACGTACGCCTGCACGCAGATCGGCACGTCGGTGCACTCCGGGGCGGTGGGCGCGGCCTTGAGCACGATGTGCCCCGCGCTGCCGGTGCCGAGCAGCGTCTTGCTCTTGCCGCCCTCCATCGTCAGACCCGGCGGCAGCGGGTTGCCGAACACGCTGCCCAAGTGTTGCAGCAACACGTCCAGCGTCATGCCCTTGTCGTAGTCCGCGCGGCGGATCACCTCGACGTCGATCTTCACTTCCTCGCCGGGCTTCAACGTGATGCGGTTCTTGCTCACCTTCACCTGGAGAACATCCGACGGGCCGGTCACGGCGACGGCGTTCATCACGACGTTGAACACGGCGCGGCCGCCGCCCGGCGAGTAGATTTCCTCCGCCGCGACGGCCGTCTTCACCAGCGTCACCGGTTTGCCGTTCTCGTCCTTCGCTTCCGCGGTGCCGATCACGTCCACCATCGCGGCGTCCATCTTGGCCCCGTCCGCGGCGGACACCACGAGACAGCCCTGAGTCATGTTCTCGGGGATGGTGAGCGGATTAACGACGACGCCCGCAGGCAGTCCTTTCACTTCGATCTTCACGGGGCCGGTGAAACCGTTCACGCGCGTGACCTGCGCGTACCATGCGGTGCGGGAACCGGGCCCGATCATCGCCTTGGACGGATCCACCTTCAGCGTGAAGTCCGGGCGGGCGAAGTCGCACTCCAGGTAGTACACGAAGCCTTCACCGCCCTTGTTGTTCAGGTCGCGGATGCGGACGACGTACTCGCCGTCGGCCGGGGGCGTGAAGATGAGGCCGGCGTCCTTCCCGTTGAGGTCGTCGTTGGAGGCGATGATCTTGCCGTCGGGTGTCATCACGTCGAGCTGCGAATCGAGTTGGCTGCGGAGGATGGTGCCGAAGCGGCGGGCGAACACTTCGAGGCGGATCGCCTTGCCCTTGGTTCCGGTGAACAAGAAGTGGTCGAGGTCGCGCTTGGCGCCGATGCGGGCGTTCACGCCGCCGGGGATCGCGATCTTCGTCGCGGTCTTCGGCGTGTCGTTCGGCTCGATCTCGGTGGTGAGCGGCAACTGGGTGACGACGAGCGGCGCGGGATTGGTGGCGCCACCCGCGTGGTTCAGTGTCACGAGGTGCAAACCGGGTTCGGCAGGGGCCGTGAGCTTCCAACTCGGTTGAAGCAACTTCGCGGATCCGACCGGTTCGACGCTCGTTTCCTTGCCGGGGTTCGCGGCCAGCGGGAAGAGGTTCTGCACGTACGGCTTGTCGGTGATGCTCAGGGCGTACACCCAGCGCGGGTCGCCGTCGTACTTCGCATCGCGGACGGCGACGCGGTACTCGCCATCCTTCGGCACCTTGAACTCGAGCACCGGATCGGCGAAGTAGCCGTCGTCCGCCGAGGCGAGTTCCTTGCCCGATTCGTCGAACACCGCGATGAGCGGGTCGCCGTGCTTCTGCAGGTCGTGGATCTTGTCTTGGATGCGGGCGCAGTACACCTCGAACGTCAGCGTGGTGCCGCCCTTCGCGGTGAACTTGTAGAAGTCCACGTTTTCGGCGATCTCGGTGCGGCCGCACACGACGGAGGGAATCGGGACTGGTTGCGCCTTCTCGAGCAAGTTGATGCCGGGGAGTTCCTGGATCACGGGCGAATCGACGATCACGAGTTGGCCGAGCGACGAGAGCCCGACCGACGATGCGATGCGGAACTCGCGCACGCCGAGAGCCGCATCAGGAGCGACCGCGAATTTCAGCTTGATGCTTTGAACGACGGGCGGCGGCCCATTCGGGGCGGCGGGTTTCGCATCTTTGGCGGCCATCACTTCCGCGGTCACGCCGGTGCCGCCGACCAGCGCCTTATACGCGCCATAGAGCGTGCTCGTGCGGCAATCGACAGACACTTCGGCGGTCGTGCCGCGCTGCACCGCGACCGGGGTCACATGCGTGACCATCGGGAACGAGTTCTGTGCGGATGCGGGTGCGGCGAGAAGTGCCAGAAAGCAAATAGCGGAGAGGAGACGCATTTGAAGTCCCTCAAGCCCAGGGACGGCCGCCCCTGGGCTTTTGACGGATCACTTGCCTTCCGTGTATTCCTTCAACTCGAGCGTCGCTTCAGTGTCCTGGATCTTGTAGCTGAGTTTCACGATGCCCTTCCCGGCGACGAACCACTGCGACACGCTGGTCTTGGTCCCCGCGATGTCCAGTTCCTTGCCCTCCACCAGTACGGCGTCGTACTCCGTGGCGCCGACCTTCACCTTCACCTTGTCATCCACGAGTTTGAACTCGCCTTTCACGCTCTGGGTGCCGACCTTGCTGTCGATCTTCCAGGAGTCGCCCTTCTTGGCCGGCAGTTGCAGGATGCGGACCGCAGGATCGACTTTGTCTTCCTTCACCTTGGCGCGATACACTCCGTCCGCTTTCACGGAGTAAAGTTCGCTGGCCTTCACCTGCCCGCCCACCATCGTGTCCACCTTCACACAGTCCTCGGTGCCGAACTTTTCAGGACCGACCACGACCACGGTCACTTCCTGGTCCGCCACCTTGTACACCCACTTGCTTCCCTTCTTGAGGGGAAAAAGATCGCTGCCCGGGGGCTGGGCGATGGCCGTGCTGGCGAGAAGGACGGCGGCGGCTCCCGCGATCAAACGCAACGTACGCAGCATCCGGTGACTCCAGAGAGTGGTCGGTGGGGATGACAGAACCAATATACGACCGGTACGAACCGCGGGAATGCTTTGTTTGGCAAGCTGCGGGGGCTGTGCGGGTTCTGACCGCCAAGGGAAACGTGCGGCCGAACCGCTTTCTGCCGTGGCACTGCACGAAATCGCGGATTGCGACGATACCATTGCTGCCGCGACACCCCGTGCGTCGCTGCTTCCGCATCCGATCCGAGCCGGGCTCGCGACTCGTCGACCATTGCCGGGATCGATGAACCGCGCCGCCCGTGCTCGGTCGGATGTTGTGTTCACGTCACTTGGAACCGCGCAGAAGCGAATCGAACGAAAGCCGCACGTCCCGGGTGTCCGCCGCCTTCACGATCGCGGCGTTGGCCTTGTCCAGAAGTTCCTTTTCGAGTTCGGGCTTGGCCTGTTTCACGGTGTCGATCACGGCGTCGCCCAAGATCTTGGCCGCGTCGCCGCCCACGCCCGCCGTGTGCTCGATCACCAAATCGTCGTAGAAGAGCTTGGCTTCGGTCACCTTCACGCGGAACACCAAGTCCGGCACGAACGCGCCGGGCTTGGTCTCGGTGCGGGACACGGCCTCGCACTGGAGCAAAACCGCGGCGCGGCAGCGGCCGCGCGTCTCGCCGCTGTAGAGCCGCAGGCCGTTCTTCCAGATTTGCTGCTCGAACTGAAGGTCGCAATCGACGCCGAGCTTGGCCGTGAATGTGGCTCGACCGGGTTCGGGGAACACCGCATCCTCGATACCGAGGCCAAGGCTCTGCTGAGGATTGGGAGCTCGAACCGAGAACCTGCGCCATGTGCCGTCGTTCCGCATCTCGTTCTTGCGGACGAGCGCGGGCCGCTGCTTCCCCCAGTTCTGCTCGGACTTCACGATCGGATCGGGGAGATTCTTCAAGAGAATGGAACGCAGAGAGGCTTCAAGGGCGCGAACGGCCCCGGCTTCGGCGCGGACCGCGGACGGAGCCGCGGCACGGGCCACGGGTTCCGCCGCAGCCGGGCTCGCGCCTGCTTTCACCGATGCGCAGCCGGCGCAGGTCAAGATCAGCGGAAGCAGGGCGAATCGCATGATAGATCGTTCGCCGTGCGGAGGTCCGACGGCAGTTCCGCCCACCGAATACGCTCAGGAGCGGCACTTGCGAAGCGGAACGATCGCTACAGATTGCCTGGTTTATCCGGTGAACTGCTCCAAGAATTTGCGGCTCTGGCGAAGCGCCCGCTTGCGATCGGCCAACGAGCCTTCATACGCGCGGTCTTCCACCTCGATGCACACGGGGCCGCGGTAGCCGGTATCGGTGAGGGCGGCGAAGAACTCCGTCCAGTTCACATCCCCGAGGCCCGGCAGCTTCGGCTTGTGCCAGCCGAGGCCGAGCACGCCCACCTCGTATAGCCGTTCGCGGTCGATGCGCTCGTCCTTCGCATGCACATGCACGATCTTCGGCCCGAACTCGCGCAAAGCCCGGCCGCAATCGATGAATTGCCACACGAGGTGGGACGGATCGAAATTGAGGCCGAGCACGGAGGGGAAGCGTTGGAAGAGTTCCCGCCACACGGCGGGGCTCGTGGCGAGGTTCTTCCCGCCGGGCCACTCGTCGTCGCTGAATAGCATGGGGCAGTGCTCGATTCCGATCTTCACGCCGGCGGACTCGGCTTCCGCGAGAATCGGCGGCCACTCGGCGAACGCCTCAGCGAGGCTCGCCGCCATCGGCTTCGCCGGGTCGCGGCCGATGAACGTGTTCACGATGTCCGTCCCGACGAGCGGCGCCGCGCGGATCACCTTCTTCAAGTGGTCCGCCACGATGCGGCGATGTTCCGGATTCGGGTCCAGCGGGTTGGGATAGTAGCCGAGGCCGGAGAGCTTCACGCCGTGGATGCGGAGCAACTCGCGGACGTGGGCGGCTTCCGCCTCGCCGAACCGCGTCACATCCAGGTGCGTCACCCCGGCGTAGCGACGATCCGCCTTGCCCGGCGGCCAGCACATGAGTTCCACGAACGGAAAGCCTTCGTCCGCGGCGAACGCCAGCACTTCCTCCAGCGGCAGGTCGTGGAGAATGGCGGACACGAATCCGAGTCGCATGGGCGCGCCTCCGGGGCCGTTCTCATCGATTTCTCCCGCGAGTTCGCTGGACTCCGCAACCCGTGCGGTCGATACTGGTGGAAGAAGCGGGACGGCCCGCGCTCAGGATAGCGAAGCACGGGAGAAGTGCGATGAACTTCCGGCGAATGGTGTGGACAACGGTGATTCTCGTTTTCTCCAGCGCCTCCGTGTTGGCTCAAGGCGGCGGCAATCAAGGTGGCTCCACCGGCGGGAGCATCGGCACGCCGTCCACCCAAGGCGGCCAGACCATCGGCTCAAATACAACCACATCGTCCGGTTTCCCGACGACCACGACGTCCAATTCGACGACACCAACCGGGACTTCATCGACATCGTCCTCGGGCTCGAACTCGCTCAACATTCCCGGTTCGAGCAGCAACATTGCCGGAAACCAGCAAGCTCAGACGTTCTCACTGGCGACCCTGAACCAGGCGCCATCCCAGACGCAGACGAACAATACGGCCATCGCCACGTCCAACTTTCTCCGCAACTACTACGGCTCGGTCTACTATCAGGGATCCGATCCGAAACAAACACCGAACCGGATCCCCGGCAGCTTCGGCACGGCGATCTACCCGGCCACCGGCACCGGGGGCACGGGGGGCGCCCGCGGCACGCAAGGCGCCACGGTCGGCCGCGCCGGCAGTGGCGGCACGCTCACCGATCCGGGCGGCCAGATCGTCACGCTCCCGCGGCAGATCGCTTACACCTCGCAGATCCAGTTCAAGAACCCGGCCGGCAACGCCATGCCGCAACTTCAGACCGACTTGCGCACGGCCATCAGCCGCATCCCGGCGGACATGCTCGCCAACCCGGCCGGCGTGCAAGTGAGCGTGGATGGTCGCAACGTCACGCTCAAGGGCAACGTGAAGGACGACGAAGAATCCCGCTTGGTCGAAGGCCTCGTGCGGCTCACGCCAGGCGTGTTCAGCATCAAGAACGAACTGACGATCGCGAAGTGACGGAACTTCGGTGACTGAAACGACAAGGCCCGGCGGATCGCCGGGCCTTTCGCATTCACGATTCGCGACAGGATCACTGATCCTTCAGGTCCATGTCGAAGGTCTTCGCCACACCGCGGACGAGCGGCGAGCCCGGCTTCTTCGCTTGCTGATAGCCCATCATCGAGCCGACCATCTCGAAGCCCATGAGGGCGGCGAAAAGCACCAGCAGGAACGCGGGGAACAGGATGATGGCGGGCACGGGCCCCCACGGCTTCGGCGCGGCCCGGCCGACGGCCGCGATCTCGACTTCGTCGTCCTCGTCCGCCAGTCGGCGCTTCACGCCGCGCATCGCCGCGCTCGCGGAACCGCTGTCGTCGTCTTCCACGTCCGCGAGATCGACATCGTCGTCCGCCGCTACCGCGGCCGCCTTCTTCTTGCCCTTCTTCGCCGGCGTCGCTTCCTCGGTTTCGTCCTCGATTACCACCACTTGGCTGCCGGTCTCCTCTTCCGCCTCCAACTCGGCATCGTCCTCCAACGCCACTTCGGGCTCGAGGTCCGTGTCCGAATCGATGGCCACCGCTTCGCTGCCGGATTCGTCCGACATCGGCGGAATTTCGAAGTCGGTCTCGAAGATGTCGCCCTTGCTCTCTTCACCTTCCATGGCAGCGGCTTCGAGGCTCGAGCCTTCGCCTGAATCGTCCAGCGTGAGTTCGAACTCGCTGTCCGAATCGGAGGTGACGGGAATCTTGCCGGACTTCATTCCCTTGAGTTTCGAGCCGGAGTTGCTCGGCTCGGCTTCGAGCGAGAGTTCGAAGTCCACGTCCGAATCGCTGTCCGCCGGCTTGGGGGCTGGCTTCTTGAGTTTCTTGTCGGAGTCGCCGCCCTTCTTGCCCTTCTCGAGCGAGACTCCGCTGTCGCCGGGGGCCTTGAGATTGATTCCGCTGCGGCCCGAGCGGCCGGCGGAATCGTCCACGGGCGAGGAGCCGAGATCGACTTCCTCGCTGGAATCCGTGTTGAGTTGCAGTTCGAAGTCGTCGCTGTCGGCGTCCAAGCTCAGTTCGAACTCGCTGCTGTCGCCCGTGGGCGTCTTCTGCGAGAGAGACTTGGCGACGCCGCTGCCGGGGGAAAGCTTCCCGGACGATTTCGGCGCGGTGAGCTTGGCCGAACTCCCGCCCTTGATCACGGCGCTGCTCGGCCCCGCGTCCAGTGAGATCTCTTCGGTGAGGATCGATTCCGGTTCCGCGATGCCCTTCTTGTTCTTCGGCATCTTGCTGACTTCGAGCCGCACATCGGAATCGCCGGAGGACGAATCGCTGCTCGACTTGCCCTTCGGGGCATCCGCCGAGAGCGAGAAGATGTCGTCGTCCGAGGCGTCGAACACGAGCGGATCGTCCGCCTTGGCCTTGCCCTTGGCGGGGGTGTTCACTTTGAAATCGTCCGAACCGTGCGATTCGGAATCGGCCATGGGGGCGAGGGGAAGCTCGGGATCGCTGGCGGCACCGAGTTGGCGCCCGAGTTCCTCGATCTGGTTCTCGCGGAATCGGAGCGTGGGACCGTCCCGCATCGGCACGAGGTGCGTCCATTCGGTCTTGAGGCGGCGCTTGAATTCGTCGATCGGAATCCCCAGCCGCTTCGCGGCTTCGTCCAACGTGATGTACTGAGCAGCCATGGATGCCTCGATGTGGACGCAGCGATCCGGGATGCTCCGGCCGCACGATGAATTGTAAACCCGGACGGGATGGACACAAGTGGCGAATGGACGACCCGGTTCGTGGGGGGTGCCGGTCGTGCCGGTCCTGCCGCTCACGCCGCTCGCCGAGCGGGACATTGTTCGCGGGGAGTCGTATTTTCTGCGGGAAGGCACTGCGATGCCGGGAGACCTGCATGACGACCAAGGGTGAGTTGGAATCCGCGATCAGCCAAGCCGTCACGCGATTCAAGAAGGAGTACATGGGCCGCGGGCCGCTGAACGTGAGAACCTACTTGATCGACGACATGGCCCTCGTGCGGCTGCAAGGTGTGTTGACCACCGCCGAGCAAAAGTTGGCGGAGGTGGAAGGAAGCCGCGGTCGCGACCTGATCAAGCAAATCCGGCTGGAACTGATCGAGCACGGCCGGCCGCTTTTGGAGACCGCGATTCAGGACATTGTCGGGCTGCCAGTGCTGAGCCTCCACACCGACATCAGCACTCGCACCGGGGAGAGCATCATCCTGTTCCGGTTCGTCTCCGCCCCGGAAGTGGCCGAGAAAATCCCTCTGACGACTTGACGAGTGGGGACGCCGGTCCGAAAGATACGTGACGCGAATCGAGGCGGGGTACGGGGGTCACCAGTCCGAGCCTCCACGTGTGACGACTGGGCAGTTAGGCCCGACAGGATCGCGGGCTGGTGAGCATCCTCCTTCGGGAGCGGGTTCGCCAGCCTTTTTTCGTCGCCCCGTGTGAAGAGGAGCGTCCGATGCAGAAGCTGATCCACGGCATCCACCAGTTCCAAGAGATGCATTTCCGGCCGCTGCAGGGGCTGTTCGAACAACTCAGCCACGGGCAGAACCCCGAGACGCTCTTCATCACCTGTTCGGATTCGCGCATCGATCCGAACCTGTTGACGCGCTCGAAGCCGGGCGAACTGTTCATCCTGCGGAATGCGGGGAACATTGTGCCGTCGCACGGGGCGGCCGGCGGCGGCGAAGCCGCGACGATCGAGTTCGCGGTCGCGGGGCTCGGCGTGAAGGACATCATCATCTGCGGGCACTCGCACTGCGGTGCGATGAAAGGGCTGCTGGAGCCGCAATCCGTGACTTCGCTCCCGGCGGTCGCCTCGTGGTTGTCCCATGCGGAGACGACGCGTCGGATCGTGCAGGAGAACTACAGCCACCTCGACGGGGCGAAGCTCGTCACCGCGGCCATCGAAGAAAACGTGCTCGTTCAACTCGAGAACCTGCGGACGCTCCCGTCCGTCGCATCGCGACTCATCAAGGGCGACCTGCACTTGCACGGCTGGGTCTACAAGATCGAGACGGGGGAGGTGTTCGCGTTCGATCCATCCAGCGGGCAATTCGTCCCGATCGCCGAATACCGGTATCCGGACAGCGAATCCGGGATTCGTCGCCGCACGGCCGACACCATTTGAGCCGGAGTACGCTCCATGCTTGACGTGTGGGACGCGGTGGTGATCGGAGCGGGGCCGGCGGGAGCCGTGTCCGCGCGGGAACTCGCACGCAGCGGGTGCCGCACGCTGCTGCTCGATCGCGCGAAGTTCCCGCGGAACAAGGTGTGCGGGTGCTGCCTGAACGGTTCCGCGCTCGCCTCGCTGCGACGTCTCGGATTGGGATCGATCGCGGAATCCGGCGTGCGGCTGAACGACATCATGCTCGCGGCCGGATCCGCGCGTGCGACTCTGCGATTGACCGCGGGTGTGGCAATGTCGCGTGCCCTGTTCGATCAAGCCCTGGTGGATGCGGCACGCGAATGCGGTGCGGCCTTCCGCGATGGAACGACTGCGAAGTTGGAATCGCGAACGAGTGAAGGTGCGACGGTCCAGGTGAACGGCGACACGGTCGCGGCGCGGGTCGTCGTGCTGGCGACGGGACTCGGCGGTGGCGAATCCGAGGTTCAGCCCGGTTCTCGCATTGGCGGCGGAGTGGTGCTTCGACCGGAAATGGCTCCCGATTTCTACAAGGCCGATCGATTGTTCATGGCGACGGGGAAGGGCGGGTATGTGGGCCTTGTCCGCCTTGCGGACGGTTCGCTCGACGTGGCCGCGGCGTTCGACGCGGACTTCGTGCGAAGCTGCGGCGGGCTTGCGGCTGCAGCGAATGCCTTGCTTCAGCGATCCGCCTGGCCCGCACTTCCCGAGGCGAATTGGAAAGGCACGCCCGCGCTGACGCGTCATCGCACAGAGGTTGCGGAGGATCGCCTCTTCGCGGTCGGCGACGCGACCGGCTACGTCGAACCGTTCACCGGTGAAGGCATGGCGTGGGCGATCGCCTCGGCGGCGGCGTTGGCACCGATCGCGGCGCGGGCCGCCGGCGAGTGGAACGACGATTTCATCGCCGAATGGCGGCGCACGCACGCGCGAATCGTGGGCCGTCGCCAACGGTTCTGCCGTGCGGCGGCTCGCGTGCTGCGTTCGCCCGCGCTCACGAAACTCGCCGTGCAGGCCCTCGGACTCGCCCCCGTGCTCGCCCGCCCGTTCGTCGCTTCGCTCAACCGGCCGTCCCGATTCCCCGGATCCACCGCATGAGCTTCACCATCCGCGGGCTGGGCACCGCGCACCCGCCGGACGCACTCACACCCGAAGACGGGCTCGGCATCGCCCGGTTCCTCGCGGGGCCGGACGTCCGCACCTCGACCTGGCTCGTGCCGCTTTATGCAAACTCCGGCATCGCGAAACGTCACCAGATCATCGGCGGCCGCGTGGTGACCGACATCCTGAACGGCTCGCGAGACTCCGGCTCGCCGTTCCTTCCCACCGAGGCGAACGACGGCGTTGGCCCCAGCACCGGCGAACGCATGGCGATCTATGCGGAGGAAGCGGCACCGCTCGCGACCCGCGCCGCGAGCCACGCATTGGCCGAATCGCGATTCGACACCGCGAGCATCACGCATCTTGTGACGGTGTCCTGCACCGGGTTCACGGCTCCCGGCATCGACCACGCCCTCATTCGCGGGTTGAACCTCAAGCCTACGGTGGAACGTACGCACATCGGGTTCATGGGATGCCACGGGGCGCTGAACGGGCTCCGCGTGGCGAACGCGTTCTCCGGTTCGAACCCCGTCGCACGCGTGCTGCTGTGCGCCGTCGAATTGTGCAGCCTCCACTACTATTACGGCAACGAGGCGGACAAACTCGTCGCCAACGCCATCTTCGCGGACGGCGCCGCGGCGGTGGTCGGCGAATCCGGACGCGGTCCTTGGTCCGTTGCGGCCACCGGTTCGTGCCTCATCCCCGATTCCAGGACGGACATGGGTTGGACGGTCGGCGACCACGGCTTCGAGATGCTGATGACGCGGCGCATCCCGTCTCTGATCGCGAAGAATCTGCGGCCGTGGCTCGAGTCGTGGCTGAGTGACAACGGGTTGTCACTGGGGGAAGTGGGAAGCTGGGCCGTGCATCCGGGCGGGCCGAAGATCGTGGCCGCGGTTCAGGAGTCGCTCGGGCTCGCGGATGCGGACTTGGCCGCGTCCCGCGGAGTGTTCGCCGAGTACGGGAACATGTCGTCGCCGACCGTGCTGTACGTGATGGATCGCTTGCGGCGGGCGAATGCCCCGCGGCCGTGCGTGGCATTGGGGTTCGGCCCCGGATTGACCGCCGAAGCGACGCTTTTCGTTTGAACTCACTTCACGCCGGCGATCGTCACCGTCGAGGTGCCGAGCGGGGCCATGCCGGATTTGCTGTGCAGCACGCGCGGCAGGTCCACCGTTTGGTAGAACCCGTAGTTCGGCCGCTCGAGCTTCTTCAAGTGCTGCTCCAGCGTCTCGCCTTCCTCCAGTTGCACGCGCTTGGGCAGGTTGTCGCCCTTGGTTTCCCAAACGGTCCGCCCCTGGGCCACGAACTTCAGGTGGGAGAAGTGCTCTTCCATTTTCACCGTGCGCACCTTCGTGCCCGGCGGAAGCGGTGGCGGAGCACTGCCGGGCAGCCGCGGCGGCGTCGGCATCCACGGCCGGTTGTTGTTCGTCCCCGGCACGAAGTTCATCTCCACGACCTTGCCCGTGCTTGCAGTCGCGACCAACTCGACCGTGCCGTCCGCACCGACTTTGCAACCTTTCTTGACGAGTTGATCTTCGAGCGCCTTCGCCGTCTTGACGCGATCCTCGGGGTCCGGCAGCGAACGCACGTCGATCTTCACCGTGGTGCCGGGCTTGAGCACGATCTCCCCCTTGGCCTTCTCAAAAGCCGCTTGCACCGCGGGAGTCGGCAGCGTGCTCGGAAGGATCGCACCCGCGTTGCTGCCGAGTTGGTGCGTCACAAACCACGCTTGGCTGCCGTGAACGTGCACGTGGTTGTGATCCTTGAAGTCCCAGAAGCGGTAGCCGAGATCGACATCCATGAGAGCCTTGTTGCCCACGAAAAGCGTATCGTCGTTCGCCCAATTCACGTAGCCCCACACGTCGAGGGGGTTCACGAGGTGGTCGCGGTGCAGTTCGCCGGTGGCCGCGTTCCAGATGTACAGGTGATTGTGCGAGCCGCAGGCGATCCACTTGCCGCCGGGGCTGATGCCGAGCGAGGCCCACGGCAGGTGCTGCGGCGTCGGTCGCGTCGCGATCACTTTGCCGGCGTCCACGTCCAGCACGGCCAGTTCCTTGCCGGTGACGAAGGCGAGGTGCTTGCGATCGGCGCTGAGTGCGGGCACGCTTTCGCCGGCCGTGATCACATGATACAGCGGCTTGAGGCTCGGCAGTTCCCACATCACCACGAGGCCGCCGCCGTAGCTCGCGGTGAGGAGTCGCTTCTTGTCCAGGAACGCCGCCCAGCGGATGTCGTGGCCCTTGGCTCGGCCCTTGCTCTTGGTGCTTTCGTTGGCCGCGCTGAATTCGGTGATCTTCTCGTTGCCTTTCTCGGACATGGACCACAATTCGAGCGTGTCCTTGCCGTCCGTGGTTCGCTTGAATGCAGCCTGGGTGCCGTCGTCGGAAAGTGCGATCGGCGTGACTGTGGCAGTAGTGGGGATCGTGATCTGACTCAGTGCCTTGCCGGCTTCGAGATCGCAATACACGATGCGGGCGCTCTTCCCGCCCCACTGGTAGCCGACGATCGCGCGGCGGCTCGCGGGGTTCACCACGAGCGTGCTGCACCCTTCGAAGAAGTCCAACCGCGGGGAGAGCGGGACCGGCGCGGACTTGAATTTCACCTCATCCAGTTTCCCGAATGCGACATCCTTCCACTCGACGGCCGCGGTCACTTCGATCTCGCGCGAACCGCTCCAATCCGGTGCCACGGTCTTGCCCGAGCCCACGGGCTTGAACGGATCTTCGGGCATCGGCGGCATCTTCGCGAGTTCGGCGAGATGCTTTTGATCCCCGGCACTCAGCTTCTTGGTCTCGATCTCGAACAGTTTCCCATCCTTGTCCTTCAGCGTGACCTTGTCCTTCTCTTGCGAAACGAATCGCGCTTCGACCTTGAACTTGCCGGTCGCGTCCGTCCAGGTCCGCAATTCGCCGTCGGCTAAGGCGAAGACGACCGAGGCGGAAAGGGCGGCCAGCAGCACGGCGAATGACTTCGTCCACATGGTGAGGCGTCTCCGATTCGGTTGGAGGTGAAACTACACCGCGATTCGCACCAATGCAAGATGCGGGGCTGGGAAGGACCGGTTGCCCGTGTGCGGTCCGCGGATACGTTAGCCCCGCGTCTGCCCTCAACTCGTTCGGAGCGATTCATGTCCGTCTCGAAACTGCTTGCGGCCGGTGTTCTTCTCTGTACCTTCGGCGCCTTCTCACTCGCCGAGGATGACAAGGTTGATTACGCCAAGCTCGTCGTCGGCAAGTGGGAAGTCACCAAGGCGGCCCCCGGCACCGTTCCGGCGGGCACGCTCGTCGAGTTCGCCAAGGACGGCAAGCTGAAGGTGGTGGCCAAGAAGGGCGACAACGACTTCAGCATCGACGGCACCTACACGCTCGAGAAGAGCACGCTCACGATGAAAATGAAGATCGGCGACGACGAGAAGACCAAGGCCATCACGATCACGAAGATTTCGGACAAGTCGATGTCAACGAAGGATTCGGACGACAAGGTGGTGGAGATGGAACGCAAGAAGTGAGTCGCCGACTTCGCCTTCCGCCCGTCCGCGATATTTGGCACACTCCGGGCGCATGGACGCACCCGCACGATTCACCCGGCGCCGCCTGTTGCGAGGCGCCGGCGTCTTGGCGCTTGTCGCACTTTCGGCCGAAGGGCTGCGCGTCTACGCGTTCACGAACCGCCACACAATCATCCCCGGCATCGCTTACCGTTCCGCCCAGCTTTCGCCCGACGAACTGGACGCCGAGATCCGCCGCCACGGCATCCGCACCGTGGTGAATCTCCGCGGCACTTGCCCGGACACCGGCTGGTACGACGGCGAAGCCCGCGTCACACACCAGCACAATATCTCGCAGGAAGATCTGTGCCTCTCGGCAAAGCGGCTGCCTGCTCCGAGCGAAGTCCGCCGCATGATCGAAGTTCTGGACCGCACCGAACGGCCGATGTTGATCCACTGCCAGCGCGGCGCGGATCGCACCGGACTCGTCTCCACTTCGGTCATGCTGTTGTTCACGAAGTCCACGCTGGATGAAGCCCGCCGCCAACTGTGGCCGCGTTATGGTCACATCCGCGGCGGCCGCACCGTGGTCATCGACGAGTTCTTCGAGTTCTACGAAGCGTGGCTCGCGGGCCGCGGCCACACGCCGGACCTGTATCGCGACTGGGTGGCGAACCACTACCGCCCCGGCCCCTTCAGCGCGGCATTGAGCGTGGTCGGCGCGAAGCCGGTGGTGGAACGCGGCCGCGGGTTTGCCGTGGCGATCCGCGTGAAGAACACGTCGGTGCAGGCGTGGACGTTCCGCCCCGGCCCGGCCGGGGGCATTCAACTGCGGGCCAGCTTGTTCAACGAAGCGGGCGCGAAGTTGCACACGGCTCGCGCCGGGTTGTTCGAGGGCCGCTTGGAGCCGGGGCAGTCGCGCGACTTCACCGTCGGCTTCCCGCCCCTGGCGACTCCGGGCCGCTACCTCGTCCATGCGGACATGCTCGACTCGCAATCGATCGACCTCCACGATTCCGACTTCGTGCAGTACGGTTCCGAACCGCTGCTGTTCGACGTGACGGTGAAGTGAGATTCGCAGCGAGAGGGGAGTTGCTGGCGATGCACGTGGGCCTCCCGCGACGATTGCTTCGCAATACGTCGCGGTCCGGCCCACCTTACAGGGCATTCGGATGAATCTGCTTTCCGTTGTGATTCCACTGAAGGACGAGGCCGAGAACGTGCGGCCGATGGTGGATCGCGTGCGGGCCGCGCTGGACGGCCGCCCGTGGGAACTCGTCTTCGTGGACGACGGCAGCACGGACGGCACGTTCGCCGAACTCGAAACCGCGGCGCGAATCGATCCGAGGATCAAAGTCGTTCGGCTGCGGCGGAACTGCGGCCAAAGCGCTTCAACCCAGGCCGGGCTTGATGCCGCGTCCGGCGACGTGATCGCGACTCTCGACGGCGACCTGCAGAACGACCCCGCCGACATCCCGCTCATGCTCGCGAAGTTGGACGAAGGCTACGATGCGGTGCTCGGCTTGCGTGCGAAGCGGCAGGACAAGCTGCTCCTTCGAAAGGTGCCGAGCCTCACGGCGAACTGGCTCATCCGCAAGGTGCTCGGCATCCCGTTCAAGGATTTCGGCTGCGCCCTCCGCGTGATGCGGCGCGACGTGGCGGACGGGCTCGAACTCTACGGCGAGATGCACCGCTTCATCACTGCGCTTGTGCTGCAGCAGGGTGCCCGCGTCACGCAAGTGCCGGTGCGACATCACCCGCGCACCGCCGGCGTCTCCAAGTACAACCTCACGCGCTCCGTGCGGGTGATGCTCGATCTGCTCACCGTGAAGTTCCTCGGCAGCTATCGCACGCGGCCGATGCACGTGTTCGGCTCGCTCGGCCTCGGCTGTATCGGCCTCGGGTTCCTCAGCGTCGTCGCCAGCATCGTGATGAAGTATGCGGGCGGCCCGGGTATGACGGCGAACCCGCTCTTTCTCTTCGGCGCGGTGTCCGGTCTCACCGGCGTGCAGTTCCTCTCACTCGGCCTGATGGGTGAAGTGCTCACGCGCGTGTACTTCGAGAGCCAAGGCAAACGGCCGTACGAAGTGCGGGACCGCCGCAATCTCGATGGCTCCCCGCCGCCGCTCCGCCGCGCCGCATGAGATGTAGAACAGTCCGCATGACACTTCCCTTCGCGGCTGAAGCCGCGGCCTGTCGTTCGGCTCAGTCGGACTGGTCGCGGCGTTCCGTGGCCGAGCGGTTGAAACCGATCCGCGCCCTGCGGCATCTTTTCGTCGAACGCGCTTCCGAAATCAGTGACACGGTTCGCGCCGAGATCGGCCGGCCCGAAGTGGAAGTGATCGGCAGCGAGTTGCTTCCGACTGCTGCGGCGATGAAGTTCCTCGAACGCGAAGCCGCCGCGATCCTGCGGCCGCGTCGCGTCGGCGGCGCACCGATCTGGCTGTTCGGCTCTCGTGACACCGTTCATCGAAGACCGTGGGGTGTCGTCGGCATCATCGGCACGTGGAATTACCCGATCTTCTTGAATGTCGTGCAGACCGCGCATGCGTTGGTCGCAGGCAACGGCGTGCTGTGGAAACCCTCCGAAGTCGTGCCGCGAACGGCAGACCTCACGCACCGCCTGTTCCTCGATGCGGGCTTCCCCGCGGGCCTGTTCCGGAAACTACCCGCGACCCGCGAAGGCGGAACGCAACTCGCCGAGGCCGACGTCGATCACGTCGTGTTCACCGGGTCGGACCGCGTCGGAAGGAAACTCGCGGCTCGACTCGGAGAACGGCTCATACCTTCGACATTGGAACTCTCCGGCATCGACGCGATGTTCGTGCTCGACGACGCGGATGTGGACCTGGCCGCGAAGGCCGCGTGGTTCGGCTTCACGCTCAACGCCGGGCAGACGTGCATCGCGGTGCGCCGAATCTTCGTACACCGTTCCCGCGTGGACGAGTTCACCGCCATTTTGAAGTCGCTGCTCGATGCCGCGCCGCTGAAGACGCTCGCGAACGGCAAGACGGTTCGGCCCGTGCTTCAGGCCGGCATCGAGGCCGAGGCCTGCCGCGAGGTGCAGTTCTCCCCTGTGGCCGCGCTCATCCCGTTCGATTCGATTGACACCGCAATGTCACTTGCGGCGGAGTCGCGATTCGGCCTCTCGGCGTCGATCTTCTCGAAGAACATCGCGAAGGCCCGTGAACTCGCCGCCCGCATCCGCAGCGGTTCGCTGTGCATCAACGACGCACTCGCCCCCACCGCCCATCCCGGCACTCCGTTCGGCGGTCGCGGCGACTCCGGATGGGGCGTCATGCAGGGGCGCGAAGGGCTTCTCGGCATGACGGTGCCGCAGGTGGTGACGGTTCGCAAAGGAACATTCCGGCCGCACTTCGACGACGCCGCGAATCCGGACCCGGCCACCGCCAGGATTCTGAGCGGCCTGTTGAAGGCGGCTCACGCGAGAGGAATTCGCTCCCGGTTGCACGGTGTGCTTGAACTGATCCGCGGGGTTCGAAGACGTCGCAAGTAAGCAATGGCCCTGTTTTGCAAGCGAGAGAAGCCGGATTCGCCGCCCGGTCGCGATCGGCCTGACTGTCCGCAGATGTCTATCGCCCTTCAAATCTTCGCCAGTCCGTCTCGTGGTAGCGCACGAGCACTTGGTTGTCCAAGCGGTTCACCTCCACGTCCGTCGGGCCCATGTCCGGCGGCATCTCGAACAGGCCGGGCAGCATCGACGGCGTGAGGAACTGCAAACCCGCGGGCACGGCCTTCGGAATGTCGAACGGCTCGCGCTTGCAGAGTGCGAAGCCCCAGACGCCGAACGATGGCACCGCTGCATGGTACGGCCGCACGTGGAACCCCGCCGCCTCCAGCGTCCGCACCACGCACCAGAACGACGTGCGGGCGAAGAGCGGCGACGTGCACTGGATGCTCACCGCGGCCCCGGGAGCCAGCAGCTTTTGAAGCTTCCGGTAGAACCGCGTGGTGTACAGTTTGCCCACCGAGTAGTTCGAGGGGTCGGGGAAGTCCACGATCGCGCAATCGAACGGCTCCTGCGGTTCATCCGCCCAGACAAACGCGTCTTGGTTTTTCACCGTGACACGCGGATCGGAAAAGGAATGCTTGTTGAGTTCGGCCAGCGGCGGGAACGTCGTCGAGAGGCCGGTCATCTCCGGATCGAGGTCCACGAGTGTCACCGCGGCGACACTGTCCCACTTCAGCACCTCGCGCAGGCCGAGGCCGTCGCCGCCGCCGAGGATCAGGACTCGCTTCGGCTTTCCACTCAGCACCATCGGCGGATGCACGAGCGCCTCGTGGTAGCGGTATTCGTCCGCGCTCGCGAACTGCAAGTGCCCGTTCAAGTAGAGGTTGAACCCCGCGCGGCCGCGGGTCACCACGATCCGCTGATACGGGCTGGACTTCGCCAGCACGATGTCGTCCGTGTAGAGGCTGTGCTCGGCGAATGCGGTCAGCTTGTCCGCCTGGACGAGGCCGACCGCAAGGATCGCGATCACGAGGATGCCGCGGATGCGCAGGGCGGTGAGCCGCTTCGGCAGCAGCGGTTCCAGGAGCCACGTCGCCCACAGCCCCACCGCGGCGTTCAACATGCCGAACACGAGCGACGTGCGGACGAGCCCGAGCTTCGGCACCAGCAGGATCGGGAACAGGATCGAGGCGAAGAGCGCGCCGAGGTAGTCGAACGCCAGCACCCGGGCGACCAGTTCCTTGAAATCCAGTTGGTCCTTCACGATCCGCATGAGCAGCGGCAGTTCGAGCCCGACGAGCACGCCGATGACGAACACGGTGCCGAAGAGCACGATTTGGAAGTGCGACACTTGGCCGAACGCGATGAAGAGGAACGGCCCGGAGGCGCCGCCGACGAGCGCGACGCCGAGTTCCGTCTCGATGAAGACGCGGGCGAGTTTCGTCTCGATGAACCCCGAGAGCCACGCGCCGACGCCGAGGGCCGAGAGGTAGATGCCGATGACGAGCGAGAACTGGGTGACGGAGTCGCCGAGCACATAGCTGGCGATCGTTCCAGCGAGCAGTTCGTACACGAGCCCGCAGGTCGCCACAACGAGCACGTTCAGGAACAGCACCGGCGTTCGGTTCATGTTCGATTGTTTTACAACCTGAACCGGTCCCATCCCGTATCCTGCCGGGTATCCGCTTCCCTGCCGAGGAGCCAGCCGTGTCGCGAATCCTCTCCGTCGCATTGACCGCGTGCCTGTTCGCCACTTCCGCCGCAGCCGCGCCGCCAAATGTCGTCATGATCCTGGGCGACGACCAAGGCTGGGGAGACTACGGCTTCATGGGCAGCGAAGCGATACGCACGCCGCACTTGGACAAACTCGCGTCGCAGAGCCTCGTGTTCACACGCGGGTACGTGCCGAGCAGCCTCTGCCGGCCGAGCCTCGCCACGATGGTGACCGGCCTCTTCCCGCACCAGCACGGCATCACGTCGAACGACCCGCCGTACCCGCCCGGCGTGCCGCCGGCGCAGCGGATCACGAACGAGAAGTACCTCGCGGATCGCGCCGCGATGGTGGCTCGGTTCGAGAAGTCTCCGAGCTTGGCGAAGATGCTCGGCGAACGCGGGTACGTCAGCCTGCAAGCGGGGAAATGGTGGGAAGGGAACGCGTGCCGATGCGGCGGCTTCACCGAAGGCATGAGCCACGGCGACCCCGCGAAGGGCGGCCGCCACGGCGACGACGGCCTGACCATCGGCCGGCAGGGCTTGCAGCCCGTCTTCGACTTTCTCGACCAAGCGAAGAAGGACTCCAAACCGTTCTTCGTGTGGTACGCCCCGATGATGCCGCACTCCCCGCACAACCCGCCGGAGCGACTGCTGAAGAAGTACGTGGCCGGCACGAAGTCGATCCATGTGGCGCGGTACCGCGCGATGTGCGAGTGGTTCGATGAAACCGTCGGCGATCTGCTCGCGAAACTGGATGCGAACGGGCAGGCGGCGAACACCATCGTGGTGTACCTGCACGACAACGGCTGGATCCAGGACCCCGATTCGCCGAACTACGCACCGAAGTCGAAGCAGTCGCCGTACGACGGCGGGCTGCGGACGCCGATCGTGATCCGCTGGCCGGACAAGGTGAAGCCGGAGGCGAGCCGCGACTTGGCGCAATCCATCGACCTGGCGCCGACGCTGCTCACCGCCATCGGAGCGAAGCCGACGACGGAAATGCCTGGCGTGAACCTTCTCGACGCGCCCGTGCGGGCGAAGCGGGACACGCTCTTCGGCGAAATCTTCCTCCACACGGCCGTGGACATCGCGAAGCCGGGGCCGAACGTGCGCTATCGCTGGATCGTGCAAGGGAATTGGAAGCTGATCGCACCGGATGACACGAACCAGCCGAAGGACCATCTCGAACTGTACGACCTCGCCACCGACCCGCACGAGACGAAGAATCTCGCCGACGCACAACCCGATCGCGTGAAGGCCATGCAGGCGAAACTCGATGCATGGTGGAAGCCGTGATATTCACCAAGCGTAGAAGAGTGCGGTCGTGAGTTGCGACGTCTTCATGGCGATCACGTGGCCGTCCGTGAACAGCACGTTGTAGGTTCCGCTGTGGCGGAACTCGGGGAAGTGGTTCACCACGTCGGCATCGTTCAGCGGCCACGGCATGTTCGGCGGATAACCAGCGGGCATGGTGCCGTTCGTGGCACAGCCGGGGTGCCGCGAGTGCTCCCAACCGAACATCACGTTCGCCGTGCCGTTGCCGTTCGTCACATCCACAATCCGCAAACCGAGCGGGCCGCCATCCACGCCGTTGAAGGCATAGCAGATCTGCACCGGCTGGCCGAAGGTGGGGCTGCCCGGCAGGTTGTCCCGCCCGTTCATGCAGCGGAACATCTTGCGGTTGCCCTCGAGGTACTTCCACAAGATGGTCTTGGTGGGGTCGTAATCCGGAAGCGGCTCCGCCGCGTAGCCCACCCTGTCGTCGAACGGCCCCCAGTACGCGCCGTTCTCGTAAACCGGCGGCAACTTCCCCTCGCGGTCGAACGCATACAAGTGGATCGCGAGTCCGATTTGCTTCATGTTGTTCGAGCACTGGATGCGATACGCCGCGTCGCGTGTCTTCTGCACCGCGGCGAGCAACAAGCCGATCAGGACCGCGATGATCGCGATCACGACGAGCAGTTCGATCAGGGTGAACCCGCGACGCTTCACCATCCGTCGCTCCCGGTCGCAAAGACGCGTCGGATCCGATTCGGAACGATCCTTCGCGCGGCGTCCGTTCATCCAAGACAGATTACCTTCCGACATCTGAGAAGGGAAGCATCCGGCAAGTTCGCATGTTTCCGCCATTGGAGCAGATAGCGGCACGGAAAGCGCGTGCGGACTTGGGCGCCCTTCAACCCGGCCCGCTCGGCCAAGGCCGATGCTTCGGCCGGGGAATAGGCCGAACGCACGGACGCCGGGCCGTCGAAGCGGACGACACGCGACCGCGTGAGCACGTGGCACGCGAACCACACCGAGAGGAAATTGAACCGCGATCGCGCGAGATCGTTCACCAGTACGAGCGACCCCGCCGCTTCCGCCATTCGCTTCAACAGGAGGATTGCCGAATCGTCGTCGAGATGGTGCAGGAAGAGCGAACACGTGACGACATCGAAGCCGCTCGGCAGCGGATCGCGGATCGCATCGTGAACGAAGAAGCGGATGCCGGGTGAAGCCTGCTTGGCGGCTTCGATCGCGGTCGGGCTGATGTCGCACCCCGCGACTTCGAGTGAAACGCCGGCCGCCTTCGCCCGCTTCATCAGGCCGCGCGGCACGTCGCCGGAACCGGTCGCGACATCGAGCACGCGGAGCGGCCGGTTCATGGCACGGATCGGCTTCCAGAGCACGCCAACGGAATCGCTCCAGGCATTCAGCCGCGCCAATCCCGCCAGCGCGCAGCGATGTTCCTCCGGGTCCAACGCCGGATCATCCATCCATTCCGGAATCCGTTCGCGCTTCGCGAGTGAAGACAGGAGCACAAGCCCATTCTCACGCGGCTTGCTTCACGGGCAAGTGCAGCACGCGTGGTCGCGTTGCCGTCGCGAGGCGACCGCGGTCGTCAAGCAACCGCAGGATCGCCGGCAGCCACACGAGCGCGGCCACCATGCAGAACGAGACGCCGAGTGCGAGCACGAGGCCGAGGCTCGCCATGCCCTGGTGGCGAGAGATCATCAGCGTGCCGAAGCCGAGCACGGTGGTGAGGGCGGCGACGAGCACGCCGCGGCCGGTGGACGAACCGAGGCGGTACGGCACGCCCGGCCGACGCCCGCGCCAGTCGTGCAGCACATGTACGCCGTTGTCCACGCCGACGCCTGTGATCAACGGCAGGGCGATCATGTTCGCGGGGTTCATGCTCACGCCGAGCATCACCATGCAGCCCAGCGTGAGCAACGCACCCGCGGCGAGCGGGAAGAGGCCGAGCAGCAAATCGCGAACGCTGCGGAGATCGAGGGCGAGCACGAGCACGATCGCGATCAGCGCGTACACGCCGGCCCACTCGAAGCCGAGCTTCATCTGCAGCAGCCCTTCGCGGGTGCGAAAGGCTTTGCCCGTCGCCGCGGGATCCGCCTGCTCCACGGCCGCGGTGAAGTGCCGCAAGGCTTCGTAATCCCAGAGGCTGTCCTTGGCGAAGGCCCGCACGAGGTATTCGCCGTTCGCGCCGATGTACCGCTCGCGCAGCTCGGCCGGCAGGTCGGATTCCAGAATCGGGGCGGGCCGCGACACGGCTTTGAGCCGGTTCAAGTCGTTGGCCAAGTCCGCAACGAGGCGGCGGTCGAATAGCTTCAGCCGATCCGTGGAATGGGCGGAACCGAGCGCTTCGCCGAGTTCCGCCGCCGCGAGTGACAATGCGGTGTCGCTGCCCGCGAACCGTTGCACGCGGATCGCACCGTCCCGCGCCCGCTCCGGGTTCGAGCCGCTGGAGACCGGCACTTTCTCCGCCGGAAGCAGTGCGGCCAGTTTCTCGTGGATCGCCGCCACGGCCGGCAACTTCGCCCCCTGGTCGGGCGGCACCAGCGATGCGACTTCGATCACCTTGCCGATCTCCGGCAGGGCTTGATACTTCGCCCGTATCGCAACCGCGTCCTCGCGATTGCGGGCGAGGCTCATCGCGTCCCACGTCATGCCGCCGCCGCGTTCGATGAGTTTCTCCTCCCACGTCACGGAGTCGAGGTCGCGCGGTTGCATGTGCAACAGATTGTGGTCGTATTTCAGATTCAAGGCGAGCCCGCCGCAGGCGAGGAGCAACACGGCCCCGACGGCCAAGGTCGTCCGCGGGTGATGGCTCAGGAGCGGCATCCAAACGGAGGGGAACTTCACCACCGGGGCGTCCGCCACGGGTGCGACCCTGCGGCGGCGCTCGACCAGCATCAAAGCCGCCGGCATCACCGTGAGACACGCGAACGCACAGAACAGCACCCCGCACCCGGCGATCCAACCGAGTTCGGCCACGGCTTGAAAGTCCACCAACATGGTGGCGAAGAACGCGAGCGCGGTGCTGCACGCCGCAGTGACAATGCCCGGTCCGGCGCGTTCGGCCGTCTCGCGCATCGCCTCTTCGATCGTGCGGCCGTTCTTCCGCGATTCGTCGTAGCGGGCCACCCACAGCACGCCGTAGTCGCCCATGCCGATGAGCATCACCGCGAACGCGGCCGAGAGGATGTTCAAATGGCCGACGGTGATCGTGGCCCAACCGAGCGCCCAGACGGTGCCGGCCGCCAATGACGCCAGCGTGAGCAGCGGGAAGCGGAAGCCGCGATAGACGACGAAGTACAGCACCGCCACGCCGAGCATCGCCAGCCATGAGGCCCGCATCGTGTCCGCGTCGGACTGCACCATCTCGTCCGTTTCGAGCACGGGCAGGCCGGTGAGTCCGAGTTTCAACTCGGGAAAAGAGTCGTTCACGTCCGCGAGGATCGCCCGCATCGCATCGTTCGCCTCCTTTGCGGGCGTGAACGATTGCCCGGCCTTCTTCGGCCGGCAGAGCAGCATCGCGAGCGTGCCGTCCTGCGTGAAGAAGTATTGGGCTTCGGTCAGTTGCTTCTCCCCGTCGCGGTCCGCGGTGTGCGGCCCGGCCACGGCCCACGGGTTGCGGTAGCCTTGCGGATCTCGCAGGGTCGCGGCGGCGGACTTCATCACGGCGGGAAGTTGCAGCAGCAGGTCGCGATCCTCGGCCGTGTCGCGCCCCTCGCTCTTCGCGACCAGCGCCCGCTCACCCTGCGCGAGCAGTGTTTCGAGCGAAAGCATGGACCACGAGAGCTTGGCGAAGGAACCGAGCAGCGGCCCCATCCGCTCCACGCGGCCCCGCACATCCTCGAGTTGGTCCTTCGGCAGGAACAGCAGGGCGCGGTCGTGGATGCCGCGAAGATCGACCCGGTGGAAGACGCGGTCGAATAGATCGGGCCGTTGCTTCACCCGCTCCGCAACGGCGTCCAAGGCCGCCTTCATGCGGACGGAATCGGCGCCTTCCGCCACCACGACCATGTCGTCGTCGTCGCCGAAGGCATCGAGGTATTTCTGCCAGCGTTTCTGACATTCCTTCTCGGCACTGAGCAGGTCGTTGCGCTGGGTGTGGTATTCGAGCCGCTGCGTGGCGGCGAACACGGATGCGGCAAGGCTGGCGGCGCACAGGAGCAGCACGAGGCCGGGCCGCCGCACCACGCCCGCCACGAACGCGGCCAAGCAGCGGGCGAGGCGGTCGGGGACGTTCGAGGCCATCGTCGGCGCGCTCCGGGGTGCGTCAAAGGAACGGCGGGTATAGGCAGGCGTGGCAAGCGACGCAAGAGCAATCCGATGGCGGGAACTGCGTCGCCATCAACGGCTTGCTTCGGACACGCCGTTCGCCGACAATACCTCCATCCTCTCGCGTCGAGTTCCGGAGGCGACCGTGATCGTCCGCCACCGTTGCGTTACCGCTCTTGCCTTCCTCTTGGGTGCGTTGCTCCTGTCGAGCCCGGTTCGTGCCCAGAGCCGGGGCCCGGCACGCACGATTCCATCCCCGGCACCTACACGGTCGACCACTTCAAGCGGGCGCTCGCGGGCCGCGGCGATCTACCGGATTTTCCGCCCGAACTTCTCGACTTGCTGAAGAATCGCATGGAGAAGGACGGCAAGCCGCCGCTCAACGAGCAGCAACTCAATCAGGCCCGCGAGATGATGCAGGCCAACCCGGAGTTCAAGCGGCAGGTCGAAGAAATGACCCGCCGCCTGAAGGAGAAGAAAAACACGATCGGCCCCGAAGAGCGGAAGCAACTGGAGAACTTGTTTCAGCCGCCGCCGAAGAACATCGGGCCGCCGCCGATGATCGACCCGGCACGGCCGATGAACGTGGATCCGCCACCGCTGCCGCCGAAGGATTTCCCCCCGCCGAAGGATTTCCCGCCGCCGATCCCACCGATGCCGAATCCGATCGTCCCGCCGCCGGATCAGCGGCCCGATCCGCTGCGCAAGCTCGATCCGAACGGCAAAAACCCGCTCGAGGAACCGCCCTCGCCGCGCGACAAGGCGGCCCACGCCGCGGCCTCGCTTTGGGAACGCAACATCGGCCCGCTCGACGACACCCCTGCCGTCAAAAAGGCGCTCCTCGAACTGGTCGAAGGCACCGAAGACCTGAAGGGGCCCGACGGCAAAAGTTTCTGGGAAGAGCTTTCGCTCGAAGAAGGCCAATCGACTTCGCTCTCGGAACTGCTCGACGGTGCGTCGATGGCCGAGAGTTGGTCCCTGCCCAAGCTCGAACTTCCGGATTGGAAGTTCGGCGGCGGCGGTTCCGGGCCGGACATCGGCGGCGGGGGAAGTTCCGGTGAAAGTTGGTGGTCCCGGAACTTCGGCGGCGGCAGGCCGCGGCCGAACACCTCGTCGAGCGGTGGTGGTTCCTCCGTCGGTACACCGAACATCAGTTTGCCGGGAATCGGTCAGGGCGGAATCTGGCCGATCCTGATTCTCGCCGGCATTCTGGTGGCCGGGTTGCTCGTGTGGAAATTCTGGGGCACGAAGTTCGGCCGCGGCCGCGCGAGCGGCTTGCTCTACGGACCCGGCTGGCCGCTCGATCCGCGCCGCATCACCACGCGCGAACACGTGGTGATCGCCTTCGAATACCTCAGCGTGCTGATCTGCGGGCCGAGCGCGAAGACATGGACGCACAACACGATCGCGGACGCTCTCGCGGATTTGGCCAAGACACAGGGCGAAACGGCGGTGATGCTGGCCCGCCTGTACGAACTCGCCCGCTACGCCCCGCTGAATGAGCCGCTGACGACCGCCGAGTTGGCCGAGGCCCGCCGCCTCGTCTGCGCCCTGGCCGGGTTGGAGCACGAATGACCCGGCCGCTCACCGCCGCACTTCTCTTCTTGCTCCTCGCGGCCTTTCCCGCCGTCGCGCAGGATGCGCGCCCCGAGGAACGCAAACAGCCCACCGTGCCTGCGGACGGCACCGAGGTGTTGCAGTATCTGCTGGACCGCGCCAAGCTCAAGCCGGTGAAAGCGAATGAGGTCTGGAACTTGGGCCCCGCCCGCGACACCGTCGTCATCGTGCTCGGTTCAACGACCAGCAACCTGAGGAACGGTGGTCCGCATCCGCTTCAACTCGCGGCAAACAACATCAACAGCGGCGGGGCAGCCTTGATCGCCAGCGACACCCGCACCCTCCTGACGAACTTCCCGAACGGGGCGGAGAGCCGCATCCCCAACGGTCAGGTCAGACGCGCGAATCGCACGCAGCCCGCTTCATTGTTCCTGCCGCGCAACAGCGACAACATGCCGTTCGTGGAACCGCTCGACCCGCCGCCGGGCCCCGGCGGGCCGGAATGGGAACTCTTCAACGGACTGGGCCGCATCGCCACGAATCGGCCGAGTTTCCTCCTCGCTCCGAACCCGCGGGGTGAATTCGCCTCGCGGCTGGCCTCGTACCCCGAAGATTGCGATTTCGCCGATATCAACGCAGGGGACAGCGGCCGCATCGATCACCGCCGGCACTTCTTTGCAGTCGGCAGTTCCGGCCGGCACCTCGCCGATCCGCGCTGGCGTTACCGGTTCCTCGTGCTCGCCGATCCCAGCGTCTTCATCAACCAGATGATGCTGGCGAGCGACGACGCCGGCCGCACGGACAACCTCGAGTTCGCGGCGCGGGTCGTCGCCTATCTCGCGGAACGCGAAGACGGCGGTCGCCGCACCCGCTGCCTGCTCATCCAGAACGGCGAAGTGATCGAAGACTTCGGCACGCTCCGCGGCATGATGCAGCCGCCGCTCCCGCTGCCCAACATCATGGCGATGCAGGACAAGCTCACGGACTTCGGCAACAAGATCCTCGATCACTTCCAGACCAACGACACATCGAACAAGATGCTGCTCGGCACCGAGGAGGAGAAACGCGAACGCAACTTCCTCGGCATCTTGAAATACGTGGTCTGCACGCTGATCCTGATCCGCCTCGTGTGGTACGTGCTGAAGCGGGCGTGGGTGGCGAAGCGGCCGGCGGACGGCCCGCCTCCGCAGTCCGGCGGGTTGCCGCCCCCTCCGAAGAAATCGAAACCGCGTGGCGTGTTCGATCGCCGGGAGAAGGAACTGCTGCGACGCAACAACCTGTACGAGCCGGTGCGGATGATCGTGCGCGACATGTTCCTCGCGGCCGGCGCGCCCGAAGAGCCCGGCAAACGCCTGCCCGAGGTGGAAATCTCCGACGTCGTCCATCTCCCGGACACGCTCGTGGACGCGCTCACGGACTTGTGGAAAATCGCGTTCGGCCCCGCTAGGGTAGTCACCGTGCAGCGGTGGAAGCTGCTGGAACCGCTGTTCGAGCGAGTCCGCCAAGCCCACGCCGATGGCAAGTGGCGATTCGTTCGCGAGTGACCCGGAGCATCGTGCATGTCGGAATCCGCCCCCGCATCGCAGCCGGCCCGCGAGTTGGCCCAGCAGGCTCGCGAGCTTTCCAAGAAGGTCGTGGCCGAAGTCGCGCGGGTGGTCGTGGGGGCGGAAGCCGTCACGCAGCAGATGCTCATCGCGCTGCTCTCCGCGGGGCATGTGCTGCTCGAAGGCGTGCCCGGCGTCGCCAAGACCACGCTGTCCAAAGTGTTCGCCAAGCTGCTCGGCTGCCAATACCAGCGCGTCCAGTTCACGCCCGATCTCCTGCCTTCGGACGTCACGGGCACGTCGATCTTCGACCGCAACGCCAACGACTTCGTGCTGCGCCGCGGGCCGATCTTCACGCAGGTGCTGCTCGCGGACGAAATCAACCGCGCCCCGGCGAAGACGCAATCGGCCCTGCTCGAAGCCATGCAGGAGCACCAAGTCACGGTGGACGGCGCCACCATCAAACTGCCGTTGCCGTTCCTCGTGCTCGCCACGCAGAACCCGATCGAACAGGAAGGCGTGTACCGCCTGCCGGAAGCGCAGTTGGATCGCTTTCTGCTGCGCATCGAGATGGGCTATCCCGGCCACAAGCACGAGGTGAACCTGCTGAAGTTGCACAGCCTGCCGACCGCCGAGGTGGAGACGCTCTTCAACCCGGACATGATCCTCGGAATGCAGATGAAGTTGAACAGCGTGTACGGCCACGAATCGCTGTACGAGTACATCGTGCAGTTGGCCGAGGAGAGCCGCAAGCATCCGGACGTGGCCTTGGGCGCGAGCCCGCGGGCGGCGATCAACCTGCTCAAGTGCGCCCGCGCCCGCGCGGCACTCGACGGCCGGCACTACTTCACGCACGAGGATGTGCAAGCCATCGCATTCCCCGTGCTCGGCCATCGCCTGATCCTGCGGCCGGAGGCGGAGATCGAAGGGAAACACGTGGCCGACGTGGTGCGGGACATCCTCGCCGCAGTGCAAGTGTTCGAAGTGGAGAACTGACCCGGCGAGCGGCCCGCGTCAGCGGCCGGAGTCACCCCAACAACTTAATACCCCGCGCGCTGACGGGGCCCGGCTCGCCCGATGGCCTATCATGCTGACTCTGCGCGGATGGTGGTTTCTCACGCTGTCCACGTTGGTGCTCCTCGCGGGGGTCACCTTCGTGGCCGAGGTCACCGTTGTTCCCGCGATTCTCGCGCTCACGCTCATCCTGTGGTTCAGCTTCGAGTGGATCCTGTTCAACGTCCGCATGAACACGGCGGCGGCGAAGATCAAGCTTGTGCGGCGGATCTTTCAAGGCGGGCGTGAGGTGCCGATGGTCTGGGCCGGGCTGCCGTTCCAGGTCCGCGTCCGCCTTTCGACCGACGCACCGACCCGGCTGCCCTTCGCCGTGTTCGAGGACCGCCTGCCGCAGGTCGCCGAACTGCTCGACGGCTGGCACGACGAATTCTCCGACCTCTCGCGGAACGATCCCGCGTTCATCCGGTACACGGCCCGCTCGCCCGCGCCCGGCTTGCTACGGTTCGAAGGCGTGAAGGCCCGCATCGGCGACCTGCACGGCTTCTTTCACCATCGCATCTTCCTGCACGACGAAACCGAGTACCTGATCCTGCCGCCGCTCGCGGACGACGAAGGCAAGCAACGGGCGGACAAACGGTTCAACACGCTCCCGCCGCCGGGCATCCACCGGCTGCGCCGCCCCGGCTCCGGCGGCGAACTGCTCGACCTGCGCGACTACCGCCCCGGCGATCCGCCCAAGATGATCGCGTGGAAAGCGTCCGCCCGGCGCGACCGGCTCATCACCAAGGAATACGAGAGCGACGTGCCGGTGCGGTGCGTGCTGCTGCTGGACACTTCCGACGGCATGCGAATCGGCCCGCCGGCGCGAACGCCGCTGGCCCGCATGGCGGGCATCGCCTCCGGCGTGGCTCAAGCCTCCGCCGGCAACCGCGACCTGGTCGGGCTCTCGGTGTTCGACGAAGAGAAGCACGACGGCGTTAAGCCGGCCCGCACCAAGATTCACATGATCGGCATCCTGCGGCGGCTGGCCGAAGCCGCAGGCCTGCAACCCGGCACGAAGAACGTGCCCGTCGAACATCTCACGTCCCGCGCGTACCCGCTGGCGCAAGAACTCTACCCGGAGTTGATGAACAAGAAGGCGAACGCGATGCCGGTCGGGCGGCTATGGCGGCCGTTGCTGGATCGCTGGTGGGGCTGGCTCGTGCTCCTGTGGATCGTCACGCCCGTGCTCGTTCCGGGATCGTTGTTCTTCTTCGGCAGCAACCTTGTGCTGCGGCTCTGGGTCGAAGCCCTCGCGTATCTCACGATCAGCCTGACGAAGGCGTACGGCGGGCGGCAGATCTGGTTCCTGTTCATCCCGTTCCCGACGAAACTCTTCTTCGCGATGTTTCTCTGGTCGTTCCCGATTTGGACGGGGCTGCTGTTCTGGCTGGTGTTCGGCATCCGCGGATGGTTCGGGCAAGCAGCTTGGGAACTGCGCCGCCGCAAGCAACTCTGCGCGTTCTTCTCCGTGTTCGACGGCACCGGCCCGGCGGGCGTCGAACGCCTGATCCACGATGATGAAGCGTATTCGGAACGCGTCGGCCGTTTTCTCCAAGAGCGGCAAGTGCGGTTGCCCGTGCCGCTGTACGACGACCAGGGCCGCTACCGCTTCCGCTGCGTGGAGAAGGCCGCGGTCGCGGGAGATGCATTGACCCGCGCCGTGAGCCGCGCCCGCGACAACGAACTGTACGTGATCATGGCGGACCTCGCGGAACTGAACGAAGCCGAACTCGCGCCGCTGCTCAAGGCGGTGAAGTACGCGCGGGCACGGCACCATTCCGTGATGGTGATCGTACCGTGGCCCGCGGACCTGCCCGAGCCGCAGGAAACAGCCGCGGCCGCGCCGCCGTCCAAGAAGAAGCGAAAGAAGATTCGCGTGGTCGACGACTCGGCACTGTCGCGGGAGGCCCGCTTCCTGCCGTTGGTGCAGGCCGCGCTCACGAAGCAGTATCACGAATCGTTCCGGAAGTTCCGCCGCCGCTTCGGCCAAGTGGGGGCCACCGTGGTGCGGGTGAACGACGGCGACCCGGTGCAAGTGGTGCTGGACCGCTTGGACCGCATGCGCGGAATGCGGAGCCGCCGATGAGTTGCAGTCACCCTCTCCCCGCCGGGGAGGGGTGGTTCGTGAACGGCGAATGCCGTTCACGAACCGGGTGAGGGTGTTCGACGTCACCGGTGTGAAGTCGATCCGCCCTCACCCGCCGCTCCGATGCATTCGCATCGGAACGGCGACCTCTCCCCAGCGGGGAGAGGTGTGGGTCCCGGGTGCCGCGAAGCCATGAATGAAAATGGAAATCAACCGGCATACGAACCGGTGGAGCCCGAGGCACCGCCCGCGCCGATCAATTCCATCCGCGGGATGATCCAGGATCCCGCGGCGCGGAACTACCTCATCGCCGGGGCCGCGGCCCTCGGCATGGTCTTCCTCATCCTGATGAACAACGGCTCGGACATCGGCGGCGTGCTGCTGTTCGTGCTCGGCGCGGGCGGCATGCTCCTCCGCTGGCCCGCCGTACCCAGTTTCTTCCTGCTCATCCTCTTCTACTTCCTCGTGTTCCCATTCGGCGACCCGACCTCGGCGTACCCGAGCCTCTTCGAACTCCGCTCCGGCCGCTTCCGCGTGGCGGACGTGCTGCTCGTCTTCTCCGTCGTGGTGTATCTCGCGTGCCACTACCGCATCCATGGCATCGCGTCGAACGGACTGCCTTACGAAGCGCGACGGTACAACAAGCACGCCCGCCGTCCCACGTACCTCATTCGCAAGGGCGAGATTCCGCGGTTCCTGTATCTCGCGGGCGGCGCCGTGCTCGCCGGCCAGTTCGCGTGGCTGCTCGCCACCTCGGTGGATGCGGACTTCACCGCGAGCTTCCCGTTCTTCGTGGCGAGCGACGACGAGTTGTACGCCCGCCGCCGCGATCGCCGCCTCTTGGACCTGTGGCAACTGCGGATGCTCCTCGTGTTCGGCATCGGCTTCTTCGGCATCCTGATCGCACGGCTCGTGTTCGGCTACTGGCGGCTGCGGCTCATGAGCGAGTCGGAAGGCGGCCTCGCGATCCAGGAGGCGAACTGGAGCGAGACCCACCGCGAACGCGTCCGGATCGAGAAGTGGCGGCAGTGGCAGAAGGAACAAGAAAAGAAGAAGATGTGAAGTGTCAGTGTCGAACGAAGAAGCCCGCTCGGGAAACCAAGCGGGCTTCGTTCACGATTCTGGATCTCTTCAGATCAACTTCATCACGGCGTCGCCGGCGTCGGACTCCGGTGCGAGATCGGCCCCCAAGAACCGGGCGAACTTCAGGCTGCGGGCCGTGGGCTCACCCACCAGCACCACGTTCAGCTTGGGGCGGCAGAGCCGCAGTTTCGCACAGGTGAGGAAGCCGCTCTCGCCGGCCGCTTCCACCGGCAGCACCACGGCCGCAGTGCGGCTGCGGACCGCGAGCGAATGCAATGCCTCCGCGCTGCCCGCCGTGATCACATCGAGGCCCATCAGGTACAGGTATTCCGCTGCACGTGCCGCGAAGTCCGGCCCGCCCGCGAGCACGACGCGCGGAGCCTTCCGCTTCACGCCGTCCTTCCCGCGGATCAGCCCGCAACCGCCGCCGTGATTGGTCTTGCTTGCGCTCATCGTCGACCCCCTTTCATCGCCTTCGCCCGATGCAGACACGCGGCCTGCAAACATGTTCGCACCGAAGGGGTGCAACTTGCGCCAGAAGCGTGAAATAATGCTCGAAAGAATTTACCAGTAATCTTGAAAATCTCCTCAAGGGAACGGAAGTCGCGGAGAGGTGCGGACTTCTGTCGATTCAAGGCCCGAGGCAGGTGCTTCGCACGTCCGAAGCCGGCGGGCATCACGAGTGGACAGGATAGGGCCGCCGGCTCGCCTTGTCGAGGTCGGTATGGGGTCTTATTTCAGAGCCTCTCCGCATCTTCACTCCCTACACTGAGATAATCCTTACACTCGCTCGGAACCTCACTCTGCTCTCCGGAGATCGGACATGTCGAAGGCACGGATTTCGATCGGCACCTGGGCGTACATCTTCAACCAGGAAGTGCCGACGAACGACTTCCACGTGATCCTGCACAAGCTGCAGGATTTGGGCTACGACGGCGTGGAACTGGGCAGTTTCGGCCCGCACCCGAGCCCGGCCACGCACCCGACCAAAGCCAGCCGCCAGAAGCTGAAGAAAGAAATCGCGGACCACGGCCTCGCTCTCTCCGGCATCGCGGTGGATCTGTGGGCGTTCAAGACGCCGGGCACGTCCATCATGGACGAGATCCCGGCTGCGTATCTCACCGCCTTCCTCGGTTGGTGTGCGTTCGCCTCCGAGCTCGACGCCAAGACGATCCGAGTGGACACGGTCGTGGGGCCGAAGTTCTTCGAAGAAGATGCCGAAGGCAAGAAGATCGGCGTGGAGAAGGGCATGGACCGCTTCATCTCCGTGTGGGACAAGTCGAGCAAGATCGCGGCGGATTACGGCCTGAACGTGTGCTGGGAATTCGAACCGGGGTTCGCATTCAACAAGCCGTCTGAAATCGTGAAGTTGGTCGATGGCGTTCGCGCGAAGGGGAACACCAACTTCGGCGTGCTGTACGACACATGCCACGCCCACATGGTGGCGACGGTCGGCGCGAACCAGACCGGCGAGAAGGAGACGCTGCCCGGCGGCGAGTTGGAACTGCTCGAGAAGTTGAAGGGCAAGATCACGCACATCCACCTCATTGATTCCGACGGCAGCCTGAACGAACACAACACGTCGACGCACAATCCGTTCGGCACCGGCAAGCTGAACTTCGACGCACTGGTGCCCGCGATGCAGAAGTGCGGCGTGCCGCACGACTGGTGGACGGTTGATCTTTGCTTCTGGCCGCACGCATGGGAGGTGACGGCGCAGAGCAAGAAGTTCCTGGACAAGCTCCGTGAGAAGTACGCCGCCGCGTGACGCCGAGGGTTCGCCATGATTCTCCGGGCCAACTTCAAGCCGATGGCGAAGACGCTCGCCGAGGTCGTCCGCGACCTCGGCGACATCCCGCTGTCGCGCATCCGCGCGGGTCCCCCTCCGGGCACCGCGCCGGCGGCGGCCTTGGACAAGCCGGGGAACAAACTCTGCGAACTCATCGACGGAGTACTCGTGGAGAAGCAAATGGGCAGCCGCGAGTCCACCCTCGGCCTGTACATCGGCCGGTTGATCGGCAACTTCGTCGAAGAGCAAGACCTGGGTGTTGTGACCGGCGCGGACGGGCTCTTTTGGGTGAAGGACGATCAACTCCGTGCGCCCGACGTCACTTTCTTCCCTTGGTCGTCGTTTCCCGACGGTGAACCCCCGGAAAACGTAACGTGGTGGTCCGCCGCTCCAGGCCTCTGCGTTGAAGTGTTGAGTCCGTCCAACACCACGGGCGAAATCGACCGCAAACTTCGGGAAGTCTTCGGCTCAGGCTGCAAGCTCGCGTGGGTGATCGATCCCGAGGATCAGACGGCCCGCGTTTACACATCGCCCAAGCGGTTCAAATTGCTCGACAAACGCGGCGTACTGAGTGGCGGCAAAGTGCTGCCGGGGTTCAAGCTGCCGCTGGCCGATGTGTTCTCCGCCGGAAAGCGGCGAAAGAAGAAGTGATGTCCGCTTCATCCATCGCCTCCTACCACCATCTGCTCGCGGATGCCGCGCTCGCAGCCGATTCGCAGTCCGCACTGGAAGTCGGCCAAGAAGCTCGCAGCCTCGTTTACGGCAATCGACCGGTGTGCTCCGTGCTGCGGCCCCGTTTCCTCACGCCCGCGCAGTACCGCTTCCTCCACGACCGCGTGAAAGTGCTGCTCCCGGCCTTTCAGGTCGTGTACGATCGCGCAATGGCCGATGCCGGGTTCCGCCGCCATTTCAAGCTCCGCGACTGGGAAGAAACGCTGATCGGATACGAACCCGGTTACGCGAATCCGAGCCCGACCAGTCGTTTCGATGCGTTCTTCGCCTCGGAACGCGAACTGTGGTTCACCGAGTACAACACGGAGACGCCGGCCGGCGCCGGGTACTCGGATTCGCTCGGCCGCCTGTTCTACGGCCTGCCCGTGTTCCAAGAGTTCCAGCGGAAGTACCAGGTGTGGCCGATGCTGGCCCGACCCGGCGTCTTCCACGCGCTCACCGATTCATTCAAGCAGTGGCGGGGGAACGCGAGCGAGACGCCGAAACTCGCCATCCTCGATTGGCGCGGCGTGCCCACCTTCGCCGAATTCGTCCTGCTCTACGACTACTTCAAGGCGATGGGCGTCGAGACGCGCATCGTCGATCCGAACGACCTGGAGTACGCGAACGGCAAACTCCGCGCCGGCGAGTTCCATATCTCGCTGGTCTACAAGCGGGCCTTCACCGACGAACTGATCGCGCGGGGCGGCTTGGAGCATCCGTTGGTGCAGGCCGTGCGCGATCGCGCCGTTTGCATGGTGAACTCGTTCCGCGGCAAACTGCTCGGCAAGAAGGCGTCCATCGCCATGCTCAGCGACGAACGCCATGCCGGCCTCTTCACAACGGAACAGCGACAGGCCATCGCCGACCACATTCCGTGGACGCGTGTCATGGAAGAACGCCGTACGCAGGAGAGCGGCCACGAGGTGGACTTGGTGCCGTTCGTGATCGCAAACAAGGACCGTCTCGTGTTGCGGCCGAACGATTCGCACGGGGCCGAAGGCACCATCGCGGGCTGGACCGTGGATCAATCCGCGTGGGACGCCGCGGTGATGCGTTCGCTTGCGGAACCGTACGTGGTGCAGGCGAAAGTAGGGTTGCCCGCGGAACCGTTCCCCACATTCGCGGACGGCACGCTCACGATCAAGGATTGGCTCGTCGAAACGAGCCCGTATGTGTCCTTCGGCGACTTCATGCACGGTTGCCTCACGCGGATCTCCTCCGCGATTCCCGTGAACGTCGCGGGCGGCGGCAGTGTCATTCCCACATTCGTGGTTGAACCGAGATGATCCGCACCTTCGAACGCGACGGCATTCGCCTGCAGTATCCCGCAAACTGGGTGCTCGAAGCCAGCGAGGACGACGAAGGAGCGTGGTCGGTCGCGATCCAGAGCCCCGAGACCGCGTTTATTCAACTCACACTGCGACCGGACGCCCGCGACCCGGCCGACCTCGCGGATCAGATCCTCGACGCGCTCAAGGCCGAGTACAAGGAACTGGACGAAGTGAATGCCGTGGAACCGTTCGCGGGTCGACCCGCTATCGGTCACGACATGGACTTCCTCACGCTGGACACAGCGATCACCTGCTGGACGCGCAGCGTCGACACGCCAGCGGGCCCCCTCTTGGTGTTGTGCCAAGTGAGCGAGTACGACCGCGACCGCAACGAACCAGTGCTCCGCGCGATTGCAGCATCGATGAAGATCGAGGACGAATGATGACCGATCCGTTCGCGTCGAAGCGCGAGGCGATGCGGGAAGAGTTCTTCGCCAAGCTCTTCCTCCTGGGCGGGTGGATTGGCGGCACGGACACGTACAAGCGCACGATGTGGTCCGCGGTGCCGGATGTGGCGCTGGCGCGGGCCTCGTATTCGCTCACGTTCCGCCGCGGATTGCCGGAGCCCGGCGCGAACAACCAACTGATCATGGCCGGTCACGAGGCCATGCTTGCCCAATGGTTCCACCGCCCGCTGAAGCGCGCGGATATCGAATTGGCGCGGGATTGGTACGGTAGCCAATCATCCACACGAGCCTTCCCGCAGGAATTATGGGCCGCCGCGCTCCGCTCCAAGGACTCCGCGTCGAGCCTCAGCGGCGACGTGTTTCTGCCGATCGACATCTGGGGCTTCCCCGGCGGGCAGGCGTTTCTCGCCGGGGTGCCGTGTCTCGTGTTCGAGGGGCAGGGCGGGTTCGTGTCATATCTCGAACCCGCGATGTGCCGATACTTCGCGCCGGTGATCCAAGCCACCAAAGCCCGGCTCATGAAACTCGCTACACCGCGCGACGCCGAGTTCGGCCTGCGATCCGCGCCGGTCGAAGTATGCAACCTCATCCTGCTGCTCGCGCGCTTCGTCGGCGGCGGCGGAAAGCTCACCTCGAACGACACCGCCGAGTTCCTGTATCCCGAATTGTTCCAATCGATCGGCACCATCGGTCACGAGATGATGTGCGCGGGGCAGTCGTTCGACCGCTCTCTGGCCGAAGCCGAGTTCGACATGATGGAACGCTTCGTATCGAAGATGGGGACGGCCTCGCTTCTGTGCGATCTCGTGGATGCGGAGTCGGTGGGCCTCGAGAACGCGCTCCGTGTCATTCGCACGCATCCGGAAACGACCCGTGTCGGCATCCGTGTGGACAGCGGCGACATCGCCGGCCAGTGCGTGCTGTACTTCGAATCGATGAAGAAGCAGGGGCTCGAACCGCGGCTGATCGTGTTCGAGGATGAAGTGAGCCCCGAGCAGGTGCGACATGTGTACGAGGTGTTCCGCGCCCGCACCGGCCAGGAGCCGACGATGCTCTTCCCCGGCGCCGGCGGTTGGTGGTGGAAGCTGGTGCACCGCGACACCGTCTCCGCGGCCTTCAAACGAACCGCAACGGAGGACCGGCCCAACATCAAGTTCTCGAACTCGCCGGGAAAGGAAACGATCCCCGGCGACCTCCGCGTCTTCGCCCGTGGCGACACGATGATCGTGGCCGATGCCTCGGAAGCGATCGATGGCGATCCGCTCTTCGTGAAACTCGTGGAGCAGGGCCGCATCGTCCATCGCGAGTCGTTCGAGGAGCAAGCCGCCCGCGCGGATCGCACTTGGGGCCGGTACGCGAAGTGGGAGCCGTCGCCGCTCGTGGGCGAGTGGCTGGAACGATTCCGCGTCATGCGGCAACGCGAAGTCGCGGCGGTAAGGCAAAGGCTGGTATGATGATCGTGGAGGCCACCATGAACCCCTATGAAACGACCGGGACGATCACTGCTGATGGTGGTTTGGTGCTGGATGCGCCCGTGCCGATGGCAGCGGGCAAGGTGCGGATCACGGTCCAACCGCAACCGGAACAGGTTCCGCCGCCGAAGATGTCTCTCTCAGAATACCTCGAAGCGCTTCGTATACGACAAGAGGCTCGCGGCCATGTGCCGCGAACGCGAGAAGAGATCGACGCCTCGCTGCGGGAAGAACGCGAAAGTTGGGATTGAATGCTCATCTACCTCGATTCGGCCCCCATCATTTACTTGGTGGAACAGTCGCCCGTGTTCGCGCTTCCGACCGAAGCCAAACTTGCGGCCCTCGGTGGTCGGCTGGTGTCCAGCGACTTGGCGAGGATGCAATCGCTCGTGATTCCTTTGCGAAGCCAAGATGCGACGCGGGTGCGGGAGTTTGAGGACTTCTTTTCAATCCAACTCACCGAGGTCGTGGAACTGACGCGCGACGTGTACCGGCTGGCGGCGCGGATCCGGGCCGAGTTCCGATTCAAGACCCCGGATGCTATTCATCTCGCGGCGGCGGTTCATTCCGGGTGCGATCGGTTCTTGACGAACGACTCTCAACTGGCGAGTTTCACCGGTATCAATGTCGAGGTCATCTAGCCCAATGTCCTCACACGGTTTTCTTCGCGTGGCGGCGGCGTGTCCCGAGGTGCGGGTCGCGGATGTGCCTTTCAATGTGGAACGCACGCTCGAACTGCTCGCGCAAGCCGAAGAACGCGGCGTGAGCCTCGTCGTGTTCCCCGAGTTGAACCTGACCGGCTACACGTGCAGCGACTTGTTCCACACGCTGCCGCTGCAACGCGCCGCGGAAGACGGGCTCGCCAAACTCCTGGAGCAGCGAGTCTATCGCGGGTTGTTCACCGTGGGCCTGCCGCTCGTGGTGAACGGGCAACTCTTCAACTGCGCCGCGGTGCTGCACGGCGGGGTGCTGCTCGGCGTCGTCCCCAAGTCGTATTTGCCGAACTACAAGGAGTTCTACGATGCCCGGTACTTCAGCCCGGCCGCGAACAACTCGACCAGCGAAGTGCTGATCGCCGGCGAGAACGCGCCGTTCGGAACGGACCTGCTCTTCCGCTGCGAGACCTTCCCGGACCTCGCGCTCGGGATCGAGATTTGCGAAGACCTGTGGACGCCGATGCCGCCGAGTTCGCGGAGCGCTTTGGCCGGTGCCACGGTGATCGCGAATCTCTCGGCCAGCAACGAAGTGATCGGCAAGTCCGGGTATCGCCGCGAGTTGGTCGTGTGCCAGAGCGGGCGGTGCGTCGCCGGGTACGTGTACGCCTCCGCCGGAGTCGGGGAATCGAGCACGGACTTGGTCTTCGGCGGGCACTGCCTGATCGCGGAGAACGGTTCGTTGCTTGCGGAGTCGAAGCGGTTTCAGAGCGGGAATCAACTGCTCGTTTCGGATTTGGACCTGCATCGGCTTCGACACGACCGCATCCAAGCGAACAGCTTCAACGACAACCGCCGGGACGGAATCGACAAGGCGAGCATCACCGAGTCGCCGTTCCGTTTGGACTCCGAGCCGATCGCGCGGCTCGAACGTTTCGTCGATGCCCATCCGTTCGTACCGCAGGACCCGGCCTCGCTCAAGGATCGCTGCGACGAGATCTTCCACACCCAGACCGCGGCGCTCGCCAAACGCTTGTCGCAGATCGGCGACAGCCGCGTGTCCATCGGCGTATCCGGCGGGTTGGATTCCACCCTCGCGCTGCTCGTGACGTGCAAGACGATGGACGCGCTCGGCCAACCGCGAGACCGCATCCAGGCGTTCACGATGCCCGGCTTCGGCACCACAGCCCGGACCAAGACCAACGCCCATGCTTTGATGAAGTCCCTCGGCGTGAGCGTGAAGGAAGTCGACATCCGCGGCCTGTGCTTCGAGCAGATGAAGTCGCTCGGCCACGCCCCGTTCGGCATCCCACTTGCGAACGAGAGCGTTGAATCGCTTGGCGAGAAGCTTCGCCACCTGCCCGCGGAACGCCGCAGCGACTTGGTCTTCGAGAATGTGCAGGCTCGCGTCCGCACCAGTCTGCTGATGAACACCGGCTTCGTGATCGGCACCGGCGACCTCTCCGAACTCGCGCTCGGATGGTGCACGTACAACGCCGACCACATGAGCATGTACAACCCGAATGTGAGCATTCCGAAGACGCTGGTGAAGTTCCTCGTGAAATGGGCCGCGGAGAACGAGTTCGAGGGCGACACGCGCCACACGCTGCTCGACATCGCGGCCACGGAGATCTCGCCGGAACTGCTGCCGGTCGCTGCGGACGGCACCATCGCCCAGATGACCGAAAGCACCGTCGGGCCGTACGAACTGGTGGACTTCTTCCTGTACCACTTCCTGCGGTGGGGCAGCGAGCCGGAGAAGATCCTGTTCCTGGCGAGCCACGCGAAGTTCGATCAGGACTACAGCGCAGAGGAGATTCGCAGTTGGCTGAAGGTGTTCCTGAAACGGTTCTTCGCGAACCAGTTCAAGCGAAGCTGCCTGCCGGACGGACCGAAAGTGGGCTCGGTGAGCCTTTCCCCGCGAGGCGACTGGCGCATGCCCAGCGACGCTTCGGCGAAGGTGTGGCTGGACGGGTTGTGAACCTCGCTGCGTGTTGGCGACTGCAGTCGCGAACACCGGGCGGATCACCTACGGTGACAAGATGGCGACACGCCGCGATTTCCTGCTCCGCGCATCCTCCGGGCTCGGCGGCATCCCGCTGGCGGCGATGCTCGCGCAAGCGGAGAGCAAGAATCCGCTCGCCGCGAAGAAGCCCCACTTCGAGCCGAAGGCGAAGCGCGTCATCTTCCTGTTCATGGTCGGCGGCCCGAGCCAGATGGATCTCTTCGACCACAAGCCGGCCCTGGAGAAGTTCGCCGGCAAACCGCTGCCCGAAGGCACCGGCCGCCCGAAGAGCCAGTTCACCAGCGGCAGCGAAGTTGTTCTGCCGAGCACGCGGAAGTGGGCGAAGCACGGCCGAAGCGGTCTCGAAATCTCGGACCTGATGCCTCACCTCGCCAAGCGGGCGGACGATCTCTGCCTGCTCCGTTCGTGCTGGTGCACCAGTACGATCCACGCGCCGGCGATGTACGAACTGCACTCCGGCCGCACGCTCATGGGCTTCCCCAGCCTTGGCAGTTGGGTCACCTACGGGCTCGGCTCGGCGAGCGAGAACCTGCCCGCGTACTGCGTGATGCCGCAACCCGAAGGCGTGCCGGAAGGCGGCGCCCCGTGCTGGTCGAACGCATTCCTCCCCGCCGTGTACCAGGGCACGCTTCTTCGGCGCGGGCCGAACCCGATTCTCAACCTGAAGCCACCCGCGGACGTGAGCCCGGAACAAAACAGACGTTCCTTCGAACTCGCCAAGAAGCTCAATGAACTGAGTCTTCCGCCGGGCGACACCGAACTCGAAGCCCGCATTGCGAGCTACGAACTGGCCTTCCGCATGCAGCAGCACGCACCCGAAGCCGTGGACTTGAGCAAGGAAACCGAAGCAACCAAGAAGGAGTACGGCCTCGACGATAAACGAACCGCGGACTTCGGCACGCGGCTCCTGCTCGCGCGGCGGCTCGTCGAACGCGGCGTCCGATTCGTGCAGGTTTATTCCGGCGGCGGCCCGCTCGTCACGCAGTGGGACGCCCACGACGATGTGAACGCGAACCACGAGAAGATGTGCGGCCACGTGGACAAGCCGATCGCGGCCTTGCTTGGCGACTTGAAGCAACGCGGATTGTTGAAGGACACGCTGGTGGTGTGGTGCAGCGAATTCGGCCGCACGCCGAACTCGCAAGGCGGGAAAGGACGGGACCACAACCCGCTCGGTTATACGATGTGGCTCGCCGGCGGCGGCGCGAAAGGCGGGGTTGCCGTCGGTTCCACCGACGATTTCGGCCTGAAAGCCGTGGACACGCGCATCTCGGTGAACGACTTCCATGCGACGATCCTGCACTTGCTCGGATTGGAGCACGAAAAGCTGACGTACCCGCACAGCGGCCGCGATGAACGATTGACCGACGTCGCGGGCCGCGTGGTGCAGGCGGCGCTGGCGTGAATCAGCATGGCGATTCGCGTAAGATGAAAGCACGTCCACTCCGCGGGGATCGTCATGGCCAAGAAGGAAGCGAAGACGCAGAAGTCCCAGATCGTGGCCTTCAAAGTGGAAGAGGATCTGGCGGACTTCTTGGACAAGCTGCCGAACAAGAGCGAGTTCATCCGCAAAGCGATCCTCGCGCAGTTCGGCATGACGTGCCCGCTGTGCACGGGCAGCGGCGTGGTGCCGCGCGGCATCCACGAACACTATCGGCCGGTGATCGCCGAACATAACCAACGGCCGTGCGAGAAGTGCAAGAACGATGTGACGGTGCCGATGTCCGCGGAGGCGGCGCCGGCGGGAGATCGTCGCCGCTTCGAACAGTTCCTGCACGGCGGGCCGCTGTACTGCGCCAAGTGCTACCCCACGATCACATCCTGCGACGACTGCGGCTGGCACGTATCCACGGAAAAGATGGTGGACCACTTCAAGAAGGTGCACGCACACTGAACGTCGGCGATCACACGGCCGTGACCACGCCGACCGGCGCCTTGATCCCCGCGACCGAAACGGGATTCGGATTGCGGGCGATCGCCGCCAGAGCCAGTTCCGTGATGAGTTTCTCGTGCGTGCCGCCGAGGTGCATCACGGCGTTCACCAGCGCCAGGCTGTTCAAGTAGGGGTTCGGGTTCATCTCGAGCACGAAAAAGTTGCCGTCCGCATCCATCCGCACATCGATGCGGGCGTAGTCGCGGCAGTGGAGCAACTTGTAGCAGCGTTCCGCGATCTGCTTCAGCCGTGCGAAATCGTCGTCCGGCAGGAACACCGGCGCCTTCAGCGGCGAGGTGCGGTACTCGTCCGAGTACTCGTCCCACTTCGCAGTGAATGTATACACGGCCCAGCGGCCGGCGGTCGGCTCGAACGCGATCTCGGCGATCGGCAGGACGAACGGCACGCCCGGCTTCCCCGGTTCCTCGATCATGTTCACGTGGAATTCGCGTCCGGGGATGTACCGCTCCACAAGTACCGGCGGGCCGTACTTCTCCAGCACTGCGGCGACTCGTTCGTCGAGTTCCGCTTGCGAGGTCACCACGCTCTTCTGATCAATGCCGACGCTGGCGTCCTGACCACAGGGTTTCACGATCACGGGCCACGCGTGCGGCCATTGCGGTGCGGGAAGTGAATCCACGGCCGCGTACTCGGCCGTCGGCAGTCCTGCGGCGGAGAGCAGGTGCTTCACGCGGATCTTGTCCCGACCCAAGGCGAGCGACAACGACGGGCAGCCGGTGAACGGCACTTGCAGCCATTCGAGCATCGCCGCCACCGCCACTTCCGAATCGGGAAGCGTGGGTACGCCTTCGAACAGGTTGAACACCGCGTCCGGCGGGTTGCGCTGGAGTTCGTCCAGCAGCGGCTGCGGGTGGTGGTTGATGCCGAGCTTCACGGTGTCGAAACCGGCCGCCACGAGGATGTTGAACGTGTCGTTGACGGTGTCGAGAATGTCGTGCTCGGAGCCCGCGTCGGGGTGATCCGCGGGCAATACGGGTTCGTTGTACAGCACGAGAATGCGTGGCATGGAAGCGTTCTATGACTCGGCCTTGCACGGGGCGCGGGCTTCGTCATAACATGCCGCCCGGAATCCACCCTCGCACGGACGCGGATCGTGGCGGACAAGCTGACGCAGCAGATCGTCGAAGCACTGACCAAGGCCGCGGCCGAACCCGCGGGCCTGCCGTTGTTCGTCATGAAGAACGCGCCGGGCCTGTTTCCGACCTCGGCGAAGGCTGCGGCGCAGAAGTGCCTCGCGGATCGCTTGTTGGCGTCCGCCGCGAACGACCGCCACACCCTCACCGAGGCCGGCTGGCAGTTCTTGCTCACGGCTGTGAATCCGAAGCAGGTTCTCGAAGACTTCGTGCGCGTGCTCGAACTGCGCCAAGGGGAAGTGAACGAGTTGCTGGACACGGCGCGGAGCATGGCCGGCAGCCTGCAAGGGCTCAAAGACGCCGTGACGCGTGTCCTGCCGAAAGTGACCGCGGCGCGGATCGAGACGCGTGAGCCGCTCACCGATGTGCTCCTGGCTCTTCTCCGCTCGCATTCGGCAGCCGCGGGTGAAGATTGTTCTCTCTCCGATCTTTATCGGCGGCTCCAGCCGCGGCCCACGATCGGCGAGTTCCACGACGCGCTCCGCGTGCTTCACGCCGCGAACGCGATCTATCTGCACCCTTGGACCGGCCCGCTGACCGAACTCCCCGACCCCGCCTGTGCCCTGCTTGCGGGCCACGGCGTGGCCTATTACGCATCGCCACGGACCGCCGCCTTCGCGAAGCCGCGAGCGGCCCTGCAGGAGGCCCACGCATGACCGCCACCCTCGATCAGAATCTCACCGACCGGGGCCGCGAAGCACTCCAACGCGCGGGCAACCCGTTCCGCAATTACTTCGCCCGCAACCCGGACGACGAAGTCTGTGCGCGCTACCACGTGCCGGAGCTGTTCGCGCCCGAACGGGATCTGCTGCACTCCATCATCGACCTGTACCGCTACGATCCGGATACGCACTCCGAAGTGGTGCCCGTGCTCGGGAACAAGGGCGCGGGCAAGACGCACCTGCTCCACTCCATCAAGCACGGCGCGAGCGGCCAATGGCAGCTGCTCGTGACACCGGGCGTGTACCAGAAGGATTCGGACTTCCTCGAGTACTTGCTGTTCCAGATCATCGACACGCTTTTGGGCGGCGGCAAACAGAAGGGCATTCGCCCGCTCGATGCCATCGGCGAGCAACTCGTCCGCCGGCAACTCGGCATCGCGCTTCGCGACCTGACGCCGGAGCAGAAGCAGGATCTCTTCCCGGCCACCGGCCTGAGTCGCTTCGGCCGGCTGTTCGGTTTCGGCGCCACGCACTCGCAGGAGCGTGCGGATGCGCTCGCCGAGAGCCTTTCGGGTTATTCCAACTTCGCACGCATGCCGGTGCCGTTGGTGCAGGCCTTGGCCGCGGCCGGGCTGGAGCCGAAGCAGGCGTTCGATCTCGTGTGCGAGCATGCCTCGCGGAATGAATCGCGGAACACCGCCGGGCTCATGCGGCGGAACATCTTCAACGGCTTCGCCCGCGCCGTGCTTCTGAAAGACGAAGCGGAACTCGCCAACTTCCTGACGTTTGGCTTCGCCGAGCTCGAGTTCCACGTCCGCCCCACGCGGCAGGACTTGGTGCTCGCCCTCTTCAAGGTGCTGTCGGACATCTTCCGCAGCCTGAAAACGCCGATCGTGGTCGCCTTCGATCAATTGGAAGACTTGCTGCTCGCGCGGCGAAGCGACGACGCCCACAAGACGGCCGAAGCATTCTTCGCCGGCATCGTGCAGGTGATGCACCAGATCGAAGGGTTGCTCTTCCTGATCTTCGCCGAGCGCGGCCTGTGGAACCGCTTTGTGCCGTCCTTGGACGGCTACATCCAGGATCGCCTGAACAACCCGGTTCACGTGCCGAAACACGGTACGGTGAAGGCGCTGCGGCTCGAAGCCCCGGCCGCGGACCTGGTTCGACGCGTGGTGGAGGCTCGCCTCGGCCCGTGCCTCGCGGAACTTCCCGCAGGCGAGACGCCGAGCGATGTCACGCCTTTCACCGAGGAGCAGGTGCTGCGGATTGCCGCGACCGAGCCCACGCTGCGCGACATGCTGCAACAGTTCCGCCATCTGTTCGACCACGTCGTGTACGGTCCCGAGGATGCGAGCCCGCCGCGCGAGCAAGCGTCCAACCGGATCACGGAGGCCTTGGACGAACCGCTCGCGGAAGAGATCACATTCAAGGCCGTGGACATCGTGCAGGCCGAGGTTCCGGAGGAACTGCAACCCGAACCCGCGGTCCCCGTGCCGGTCCCCGATGCCGGCATCTTGAATCCCGGCACATCGCTCATCGACTTGTGGCAGCAGGAGCAACGTGCGGCGCGGCGCAAGCTCGAACCGGAAGGCGCGCTCACCGGGGCGACCCGCGAACTGCAAGCGGGCCTTGGCGCGTTCCTCGCCGCATGCCACGAACACGGCGTGAAGGTCGGCCCGTGGCGGCTTCAACACGTGGTGCCGGAGTGGAGCTTTGGCGAACACCCGACTTATGGCGTCGTCACGCTGGCTCACTGGGCGTGCAAGGACGCGCAGCCGTGGAAGGTCGGAATCGGGCTCTTTCTCGCCCGCGGCCCCGGCAAGCCGAAGGATCTGGAAATCAAGCTCGCCGTGATGGACGCCCAACCGGCCACGGTCGACCACTTGATTCTGCTGCGGCCGGAAGACGATCTCGCCATGACGGGCAAGAGCAAGAGCTTGCTGCAGGACGCGGAGCGGACCGGCAAACACTCGCGGCTCGAACCGGTGTCGCTGGACGGCTTCGCGCAGTTGTACAGCTTCCCGCGTTGGCTCGCGGCCGTTCGCGAATCGCTGCCCGAAGGCTCGCCGATGCCGAACCTCGCGGATGCGATCCAGGACCAATGCGAGAAACTGCTTCGTCAGGTGTGCATGCCGGTGCAGGGGTGAACATGCCGCGCCTTGCCGACTACGCCATTTTGCTCGCCGTCGCGGCCGTGCTGACGCTGCCGAACCTCGGGCGGTCCAGCCTGTGGGACGTGGACGAGGGCGTGAACGCCGAGGCGGCCCGCGAGATGTACGAAGCGGGCTCGTGGGTGATCCCCACGTTCAACTTCGAACTCCGCACGCAAAAACCCGTCATGCTGTACTGGCTGCAGCGGACAAGCTACGCCGCATTCGGCGTGAGCGAGTGGTCCGCGCGGCTGCCGTCCGTGCTCGTCTCGTGGCTCACGATCCTGCTCACCTATGAACTCGCTCGGAGGATGTTCAACCGCGGAACGGGTCTGCTGGCCGCGGTCGTGCTTGGCAGCGCGATCGAGTTCAGCATGCTGGCCCACGCCGCCACGCCGGACGCGACGCTGCTGTTCTTCACGGTGCTGACATACTTCTTGTTCTGGACGCGACACGAAAACGGCTCGCGGAAGTGGTGGCTGCCGTGTGCCGCGGCGTGCGGGCTCGCGATGCTCACGAAGGGGCCGGTCGGTGTCGCGGTGCCGGGGCTCGTGTTCCTCACGTACTTCGCCTGGAACCGAGAGCTCGGACGATTGTGGGATCGCAAGCTGTTCGCCGCCCTCGCGGTGTTCGCACTCGTGGCCGGGCCGTGGTACGGGATGGTGGCCGCTGAGACGCGCGGCGAATGGCCCAAGGCCTTCTTCCTGAATGAGAATATCAACCGCGCCACGACGCCGATGGAGGAACACAGCGGGCCGATCTTCTACCACGCCGCCGCCTTGTTGGTGCTGTTCGCCCCGTGGAGCATCTTCATCGGTGCGACCTTCTGGTATGGTGCGAAAGCAACTCGGGTGGGCGAGGCTCCTGACGAAACGCTCGCGTCCACGGCTCGGCAGGAGCCTCGCCCTCCCGAGTCGCGTCCGCATCGCTTTCTGCTCTGCTGGTTCGGGGCGTATTTGCTGCTCTTCTCGCTGGTGAAGACGAAGCTGCCGAACTACGTGCTGCCGCTGTACCCCGCGCTCGCGATCCTGACCGCGCGATTCCTCACACGCTGGATCGAAGGCGAACTCGCGATCCGCCGTTGGCTCATGCCGGCGGCGATCGGCGGCATGCTGCTCGTGGCTGTCGGGGCCGGGGGCGGGTTGCTCTTGGCCGGCGGCGCGTTCGACATTCCGACCATGCGAACGTTCCCCGGCTTGGAATCCTGGGCCGCGCTCGGACTGATCCCGCTGGTTGGTGCGGTCGCGATGGGGGTCTGCCTCCGGAACGGAAACCGCGCCGGATTCGTGCGGTCGGTCGCAATCGCTTCGGTCGCATTCACCGCGTCGCTTGCCGCGTTTCCCGCAGCCACGATGGACCGCTACAAGGCCTCGCGCGAACTGGCCCGCGACGGCGGTTTGGCCGATCCGTCGCAAGATCTGCGGATCGCTTCCTACGATTGGTTCCAGCCGAGCATCGTGTTCTACTCGAAGCGGCACGTCGAGAAGTTGCCGAGTTTGGACAAGGCCGCGGAGTTCCTCGCGGTGCCCACGCCCGGCCGGTTGCTCGTGGAAGAAGAGACATGGGAGAAATGGATCGCGGCGCGGGTCACCGTCCCGCACCGCGTCGTCGCCAAGCGGTTCGACTTCTATCGCAACAAGAACGTGCTCGTGATCGCGAACGAACCGCCGATCGAGTCCGTCCGCCGGTGATTCACTTCTTCGGCTTGGCGTAGCCGAGCGCCATCAACGCATACCCCACATCGAGTGTCGGGTCGCCTTCGAGCCAGCCGGGGTTGTCGTTCTTCCAGCTTCCGTCTTCCTTCTGCCGCTTGGCCAAGGCCGCGGTGAGTTCCGTCCGCCAGTCGTGCTTCACGCCCTTGGCATCCTCGAACTCGTCGATGCCGAGCGCGTCCATCGTCTTGGCGAAGGTGTGGTAGTAGTAGTAGAGCCCCTTGCCGGAGGCCGATTCCGGCATGCCGGGGTTCGCGTCCAGAGTGTAGTTCTTCTTGATCCACTCGATGGCGGCCTTCATGCGCGGGTCGTCCTTGCCGACATTGCAGTAGATCATGCTCTTGATGCCGGCGTAGGTCATGGTGCCGTAGCCGCCCATGTCGGTCTTGCGGCCGTCGCCGTCGGTGCGGCGGTTCTCGCCGCCGTTGGCACCGGTGTAGATGAAGCTGCCGTCGTTGTTCTTGGCCGCCCATTCGGCCGTGTTGAATTCGCTCTTGAAGTTCTGGCAGCGGCTGACGAACACGAGAGCCTTCTTGAACGCGGGATCGTCCTTCGGTGCGCCGGAAGCCTTGAGCGCTTCGAGGAAGAAGGCTGTGTTCGAGAGGTCCGGCCGCGACTTTTCACCGGCGTATCCGGCTCCGCCGTAGTAATCGTTGTCCGGCTTCTTGTTCCCGGTGTCCTCGTCCCACTGGTAGGAGCGCAGGTACTTCGCGGCGTTGCCGATCACGGCTTTGTACTTGTCCGAGCGGTTCGCCGCGGAGAGCGCCATCACGTTGATGCTGGTGGCGTAGTTGATCACCACCGGGTTCTCCTTGCCGGCGATGTGGCCTTCTTTCTCGTTGATGAGCGATTCGATGTAACTAAGCGCTTTCGCGGTCGGTTGGTCGTCCGGGCTGCTGCCCGTCTTGAGAAGCCCGGTGACGATCACGCCGGTGATGCCGCGGTTCTGCGGAGCCGGCCCCCAGCTGCCATCCTCGGCCTGCACCTTCTTCACATACGCGGTGGCCTTGGCGACCGTGGCCTTCCATTGGTCGGCGGCGGTCGGCTGGGCGGTTGTGGCGGGCAGGGTGGCGAACGCGGCGGCGAATGCGAACGCGATCGCCGCCGAACGCAAGCGGATGATCATGGGAACCTCGGTGAGAGACAGGTGGCCAAGAATATGATTAGCGGGCAAATCGAGTGCCGAAGCCCAAGTAGGGGCGATGACGCGGAGCATGGGCGGAAACTGGCCATCGCGTGACCGGAGGTGGACACCGAATGAACGCACTCACGCACGGATCGCTTCGGGGTGGTGGCGAACGATTTCGCCGTTCACGAGGTAAATCACGTCTTCGGAGATGTTCGTGGCGTGGTCGGCGATGCGTTCCAAGTGTCGCACCGCGGAGAAGAGCGAGAGCGCCGGTTCCACCAATTCCGGGGACTGCTTCATCTCGTCCACCAAGTCGCGGATGATGTCGTCGTTGTCGCGGTCCACTTCGTCGTCCGAACGGATCACTCGGGCGGCGGACACCGTGTCGCCGTTGACGAAGGCGTCGATGCTTGCCCGCAGCATGCGCAGCGTGCGGTTCGTCATGGCCTCGATGCGGTCCGGGATGGGCACGAAGGGCGGTCGCGCCAGCACCACGGCCCGCTCCGCGATGCCGACCGCGAGGTCGCCGATGCGTTCGAGGTCCGTCGTGATCATGAGCACGACGCTGATCCGGCGCAGATCCACGGCCACGGGCTGGTGCAGGGCGAGGATCTTGAGGCACTCGTCCTGCACTTCGTTCTCGAGTTCGTCGATCTCGTTGTCGCCGTCGATCACGGCTTGGGCGGGTTCGGGATCGCGGAGGCGCAATGCCGAGGTGGCAGTGATGACGGCATCTTCCACATAGCCGGCGAGGCGGAGAAGGGCGCGGTGGAGGTGTTCGAGATCGTTCTGAAGATGCTTCGGCACGGCAGGCTCCGGCCAGACTCCGGCTCAATTGCCCATTATTCCCAAGAAGGCGGGACGGGGAAAAGACCAATCGCCCGCCAGAGGGCTGAAATTCACGGCATTTTCGCATTCCGCCCGGCGGCGACGCGGCCCGCGACCTACGATGAGCAGTGCCCCCCTGAGACGCCTCCGATGACCGGCACGTCCGCGGATCCGACTCTCGACGCGTTCGTGCAGACACTCCGCCGCTCGCTGTTGATCTCGGAGGACCGCCTGAAATCGCTGATGAAGGACGCCCCGCGTTCGGCCCGTGCGTTCGCCGAACAACTCATCACGCTTGGCGAACTGACACACTACCAGACGGAGAAACTGCTTGCGGGGCGGTACCGGGGGCTGGTCGTGGGCGATTACCACGTGCTGGCCCCGCTCGGCCGCGGCGGCATGGGCACCGTGTACCTCGCAAAGTCCTTGGCGAATCCGTCGTGGCCGCCGTATCCGCTCTTCCCGTTGGTCGCGCTCAAGGTGTTGCCGCCGAAGAAGGCTCAGGCGGAAGCGAAGACACTGTTGCGATTCCGCCGTGAGATGGAGCTGGGCAAGCCGCTCGACCACCCGAACATCACCCGCACGCTGGATGCCGGCGAGCACCATGGCGTCCACTTCCTCGCGATGGAGTACGTGCCGGGACAGACTCTGCGGCAATTGATCGTGAAGGAGGGCCCGTTGGGCGTCGGGGCGGTTGCACGCCTGTTCGCGGATGTGGCCGCCGGGCTCGAGCATGCCCACGGCAAGGGCCTGATCCACCGTGATCTCAAGCCCGCGAACATCATGGTGACGCCGGACGGTCGGGCGAAGTTGCTCGACCTCGGCTTGGCGATGCTCATGGACGAGGCCCTGCCCGAAGACCCGGCCATCGTGGGCGGCGAAGGCTACATCCTGGGCACGATGGATTACATCGCCCCGGAACAAACGACGGACGCCACGAACGTCGGCCCGCGTTCGGATGTCTACTCGCTGGGTTGTTCCATCTATCACGCGGTGTGCGGGATGCCGCCGTTCCCCGGCGGCACGGCGAAGCAGAAGATGCAGTGGCACCGAACGGAGACGCCACCGCCCCCGCAGAGCATCAACCCCGCGGTGCCGCCGGCCTTCGCTCGGATCATCGAACGGTGCATGGCGAAGAATCCGGCCGAGCGGCCGCAATCGGCCGAGGCCTTGCGTTCACTCCTTCTGCCGTGGGCCAGCGAGGGGCCGGCCGTGTCCGCGTCGCCGCATTCGGATCGAGAAGTGGTTTCGGTCGTGGATTCGCGGCAACTCGATCCCTCGCTCTGGGACGAGATCCCGGTCGCGGAACTCGTGGAAGTGGAGGGCGTGCCAGTGACGAAGAAGTCGCGGCCGCACGGCCCGGTGTACGAGTTGGACGACTGCGAGCCGCAGCCGCAGGACTCGAAGGCAATGCTGCTTCTTGTCGCCGGAGTGGTCGCGATTTTCGGCGGCGTCGCCGCGTTGGCCGTGATGCTGGCAATGTTGCGGAAATTGTGATAAGAACCACTTCCCCATGCCGCCGATCACCGCCAGCGCCGTGCAACAATACCACTCGGAGGGCTTCCATCTCGCGCGCGGCTTCTTCGACCCGGACGAAATCGACCTGCTGAAGCGGGCTGCGAAGGAAGACAACGAGTTGGACAAGCGGTCGTTCGGCCGCGCGGACGGCGAAGGCGGCGTCGTGCGGCTTTCGCTTTGGAACCACCCCGGCCACGGCATCTACGGCGCGTTCGCCCGCTGCGAACGGATGGTGCGATCCTGCGAAGCGCTTCTCGGCGGCGAGGTGTACCACTACCACTCGAAGATGATCCTGAAGGACGCGAATATCGGCGGTGCCTGGGCTTGGCACCAGGATTACGGCTACTGGTATCAGAACGGAGTGCTCGAACCGCTGCTCACAAGCGTGTTCCTCGCCGTCGATCCATGCACGCGCGAGAACGGTTGCCTGCAGGTGATCCGCCACTCGCACCATTGCGGCCGCATCAACCACGTGCTCACCGGCGACCAAGCCGGCGCCGATCGCGAACGCGTGGACGAACTTCTCAAACGGCCCGAGCGCTTCCCGCTCGAACACATCGAGATGAACCCCGGCGACGCCCTCTTCTTCCACCCGAACCTGCTGCACCGTTCGGACCAGAATCGCAGCGAGCATCCCCGCTGGGCGATGATCTGCTGCTACAACGCCGCCCGCAACGACCCGTACAAAGACAGCCACCACCCGCGCTACACGCCGCTCACCGTGCTGCCGGACAGCGCGATCTGCGAGACCGGCATCAAACGATTCGCGGATTCCGGCGACGTGGCGTGGTTGGACGACAAACGCGACACCAGCGCCCGCGGCCTCTCCGGTACGGCTTAGACTCGCTCATGGAAATCGGAGCCATCGAGGTGCTCGCCGCGCTCGGCCAGGGTGCGAAGAGCAATGTCATGCTCGTTCGCCGCGAGGCGGACGGGCAACGCTACGCGCTCAAGGTCACCAACGTCGCCAAGCGGTCCGACCGCAAGTACCTCGGCCAGTCCCGGCAGGAATTCCGCGTCCTCACCCGACTTGATCACCCCAACATCGTGCGGGCCTATGCACTCGAAACCGAAACCGATTGGCTGCTGCGGCCCGTGCGGGTGAAGGTGCTGCTGGAGTACGTGCCCGGCCAGACACTCGACCGCCTTGTTGCGCCCGGGCTCGGCTCCCTGCTGTCCGCATTCGAGCAGGCTGCGGACGCCGTCGCTTACCTGCACGAGAGCGGCTACCTGCACGCGGACTTGAAGCCGAACAACATCATGTTGGCGGACGAGGTGGCCAAGGTGATCGACTTCGGCCTCGCCCGCGAAATCGGGGAAGTGACCGACCGACTCCAAGGCACGCCGGAGTACATGGCCCCCGAGACGGCCAGCCGGAAGCTCGTGGACGTGCGAACCGACATCTTCAACTTCGCAGCGACGATGTACCGCATGTTCACCGGTCAGCATCCGCCATTGAGCGCCGTCGGTTTCCCCATGACCGAGCGCGCCTACCGGGACCGTTACCGGCCGGCCGCAGAGCTGAACGAGACGCTGCCCCCGCTGTTGGCCGCACTCGTGGACCGCTGCCTGCTGTTCGACCCCGCTGCGCGGCCCGCCAGCATGAACGAGGTCTGTTTGGAACTGAATCGAATCGTGGACGAAGCTGCGGGAGGAATTTGACCGAAGCCGGTTCCGGTGCTAGCCGTTGAGGGTTGGAATCCGCCCGCCCCCCAACTCCCCTTTGCCGGGGAGACCCGGACGCATTCATGCCCGCACTCAGCCTCTATCGCCCGCCGATCGACGTCGGCCGCCCGTCCAAGCGACGGGTGTGGTCGTACCCCGAATTGCAGTCCCATTCGCTCTTGGCTCTCACGCTTGACGCGTTGTACCTCGCGCCGAACACTGGTGAACCGCGGGCGGGGGTCGTGGCGGCCGCGGAATCCGACGGCGAGTTGGACGAGATCTTCGGGCCCCTCGCGACCGTGGTCGAACTGGCCGCCGTGCAGCGGGCCAAGCTCGATCTACTTGCAAACACTCTGACGCTGGACATCATGCGGGCGCAGCACACGGCCAGCCGCCTCGTGCTGACCTTCGACACCCCCGAGGCCGCGGATTCGTGCTTCTCGCGGATCTGGCGGCGGCTCGGGCCCGGTGGCAAGCTCCTCTCTCACCGGCCGGATTGGCGGCCGCTCGCCCGGCTGCCGCTGCTCTGTCTCGCGGTCGTGCTCGCCGTCACGGCGGTTCTCGCGCTCGCCGCGTCGGCGGCCGAAGACCTGCCCGCCGCCGACGCGGCCGCCTCCGTGAACGTGCCCGGCGAACCACTCGTGCTCTCCGGCCCGCTCGGGAAGCTGGATTGGCGCTGGATTTGTGCCGCCGGCGGGTGTGCCGCGGCGGTCACGCAGGTCTGGCTTTATCGCCGGATCACGCAGCCGCCCGTGTCCCTCGAAGTGATTCGAACCTGAAAGGCAACGCCATGCGGCGCGAAGACTGCGTCGATCTCTTCAAGAAGATCCCCGAACACTACCACCCGCAGGTGAATCTCATCCTGCGCGGGCAGGGCATGATCACGGTCGATTGCGTCGTCCGGTTCGAGCCGAACTACGTGGTGCTCCGCGGCCGCGAGCAGGGCTCGACGGACGAAGGTCGCGCGTTCTTCGTTCCGTACGAAGAGATCGCATATTTCCGCATCGAGCGAGTGCTGAAGCTCGCCGAACTGAAGCGGATGTACGGCGAGGAGAACGTGGTGGATCTCGAAGATGCGATCGGCCAAGCGTTGGAGAACGCCGCGAAGGGAGCAGTGGACCTCGATGCGCAATCCCCGGTGCCCGCGCCCGCTCCGATGAGCGGCCCGATGGACCCGGCTTCGATCGCCAAGCAGAACCTGCTGGACCGCATCCGCGCCGCCCGCGTCGGTGCGGGCGCCACGGGCAAACTCGGCCGATGACACTCACTTCTTCGGCTTGAGCACGACCCGGCGGAGGTCCATCACCGCCACGCCGGGCTTCGTCTTCGGAATCACTTCCAGCGTGTATCGCCCCGCTTCCTTGAAGGCGAGCGTTCCGACTTCGCGGGCCTCGAACGCTTGGAAGCCGCCGGTGTCCTTCACACTGAAGGTCACGGATTGGCCGGCGGACTCGAGCGCGACCTCGGCTCCGCCGCTGCCCGTACCGCACCCTTGCAGCACTTCGACGGTGAAGGTGCCCGGCGTCGTCACCGTGAACTCGAACGACGCACGATCCTCCTTGTTCACCCAGAAGCCGAGCGTGTTCTTGTGCGGCAGCGGCTCGTAGCGCAGCATCACGCCGGTCACGCTCGCGCTCGACGCGGGCAGCGTGATCACGCCGTCCTTGTCCGGCGGGTTGGGTTTGTAGTCGGGGTTCGGCGTCGGCATCTTCGCGCCGACCGACTTCCGCCACGCCTCGAGCCTCGCGGCGAGATTGTCCGCTACATCCTTCTTCTCGGCGATGAGGTTGCGGTTCTCGCCGGGGTCGCTCTTGATGTCGAACAGTTCGCGGCGGCCGGTCTCATAGAACTCGATCAGCTTGAAGTTTCCGGCGCGGATCGCGCCGCCCGGTTTCGAGCCCTGGTTCGCGTAATGCGGATAGTGCCAGAAGATCGCGTCGTCCTTGCGTTCGACCTTGCCGCCGGCCAACGCCGCCTTCAGCGAGACGCCGTCGAGCGGCGGCGGGGTTTTGTCGTTCACCTGCGGGATGCCGCCGAGGTCGAACAGCGTGGGGAACACGTCGATGCTGCAACCGACGGCACCGAGCGTCGCCGGCCTCACTTGGCCGGGCCACGCCAAGATGAACGGCACGCGGATGCCGCCTTCGTAGAGGTAGCCCTTGCCTTCGCGAAGCGGCGCGTTGATCGTTGGCGCGAACGGCATCCCTTCGAGCGTCGCAAGCCCGCCGTTGTCCGACGTGAAGATCACGATCGTGTTGTCGCCCAACTTCGCGTCGTCGATCGCTTTCAGCACGCGGCCCACGGCGTCGTCCAGGCTTTCGATCATCGCCGCGTATGTCGGGTGGCCTTGGCGGCCGTGCGCCGGCGAGCCGGGGTACTTCGCGATCACGTCCTTCTTCGCCACGAGCGGCGTGTGCGGGGCGTAGTGCGGCAGGTACAGGAAGAACGGCTTCGCCTTGTTCGTCTCGATGAACTTCGCGGCTTCGGCGGCGAGGCGATCCGTGAGATACTCTCCGTCCGGAGCTTTTTCCAAGCCGGGCATCGCACCGAGTTTGTTCTTGAACGGTGCGAAGTAACTGCGGGCGGTGCCGGTGTGGTCGCCGCCGATGTTCACATCGAAGCCTTGCTTCTCCGGGCCGAAGCCCTCGCCGCCGAGGTGCCACTTTCCGATGAGCCCGGTCGTGTATCCGGCGTTCTTGAACGCTTCCGCGAGCGTGTATTCGCTGAGCGGTAGTTGCTGTTCGATCACCGGACGCTTCAGTTTCTGATTGCTGTTATCCGCCCGGCCGGGCAGCCAATCCGTGACGTTGCAGCGTTGCGGGTAGCGGCCGGTGAGCAGGCTGGCCCGCGTGGGCGAGCAAACCGGGCACGCGGCGTAGAACTCGGTGAACCGAGCGCCGTCCTTCGCCAATCGGTCGATGTGCGGCGTCTTGTGATAGGTGCTGCCGTAGCAGCCAAGATCGCGCCAGCCGAGATCGTCCGCCACGATCAGCACGACGTTCGGAGTTTTTGCTTCACCGACCGAACACGCGAGCAGGAGGAACAGCAGCGAGAAGAGGCGAGTCGGCATGGGAGTGCATCCGTGGCGATGGAGGTGAGGAGAATTGTCCGGAGTCGCACGGCTTCGGTCAAATCGAATGACGCGAACTCAGCGGCTCTCGCGTTTCGTCTTCTGGCCTGCGATCGTGCCACCGGTGTCGGTGCGGCCCAACCGGCGGAGGCGCAAGCCGAGGATGATCAGCACGATGGTCCACGCGACGCCGAAGAGCAGAGGGGCGAGTCGCAGTTCGATCAACATTGCGAACGCCAAGGCGAGGAAGCCCGCACCGACCACGCCGCAGTAGCCCCAGAAGTTCGCCGCGAGCGCGAAGAACGCCAAGGCCGTGAGGCACGCGAAGCCGGGGTAGAACTGGCAGACGCGGTCGGCGTCCATGCCCGCCATGGCCCAGCCGGAGAGCCCGTAACCGAAGCAGGCGAGGAAGTATCCGGTCCACACGGCCCAGAGTTGCCGCTCCGCCGGGCCGCGCGGCCAGATGTCACGCCCGCGGAACGCCGCCACCAGCCCGAGGAACGCCACCGCCTGCACGCCGCGTCCGGCGATCACGATCTCCCCGGACCAACCGAGGCGAAGCGCGAGCGTATTCCAGATCTCGGGCAGCAGCATCACCGGCGCAAGTGCGAGCAGTAGCGTTCCGTAGCCCACGAACCGCTCATGCAACTGGACGCGATCGATTGCTCCGGCCAATCGCCCGACCACGCCGGTTCGCGCGGCCGAGACCGGTTCTCCCTCCAAGTACCGCGATAAATCCGCTGCGAGTTCGGAAGCGGTGGCGTAACGGCGGGCCGGGCTCTTCTCCAAGCACTTCAGCACGATCGATTCCAGATCGCGCGGAACGGATGGCCGCAGGACGCGGGGCGAAACCGGTTCTTCCGTCACGACCAGGAGCAGCGTTTCGGTCGGGCTCGCGGCACGGAAGGGCGGCCGCCCGGTGAGCAGTTCGTACAAGATCGCGCCGATCGCATACACGTCCACGGCCGGGCCGATGTCACGCGTGCCCGCCGCCTGCTCCGGCGGCATGTAGCTCGGCGTTCCCACCACCGCGCCGGTGCGGGTCAGGCCTTCATTCGGCCCTTCATCGATCCGCCGGGCCAGTCCGAAGTCCGCGACCTTCGGCTCCCCGGACGCGGAGAGCAGGATGTTGCCCGGCTTCAGATCGCGGTGAACCACTCCTGCCGCGTGCGCGGCGGCTACGCCCTGCGCGACCTTGAACACGATCGTGGCGGCGTGGCGCGGTTCGTGCGGCCCCGGAACGGACGCCAGTGAACCGCCCGAACAATACTCCATGCTGAAGAATGGCCGCCCGGCGTGCTCGCCGATCTCGAACACCGACACGACATGCGGGCTCTGCAACTTGGCGATGGCTTCCCCTTCCGCACGGAAGCGAGCCAGTTCCAGTTGTCCGGCGTGATCGCCCGAAAGCACGAGCTTGAGCGCGACGTCGCGGTTCGCGAGCACCTGCCGGGCACGGTACACGACGCCCATGCCGCCCCGGCCGAGCTCGGAAATCAATTCGTAGCCGGGAATGGCGTGGAGAAAGCTCTCGGCTTCGGTTGTCTGCCCGGCGTCCACAGGAACGTGGGCCAGCGTCGAAGCCGGGTCCGGTGTAGTGGACATGTCTCATTCCACGAGTCGGGCGTCGCCCCAGTTCACGTCGGCTTGCACGTCGCCGGAGGAGCCGAAGTCCGCCATCAGGGTCAGTTCCTTCGCACCGGTGAGGTCCACGTTCACAGCGATGGCGGCCCCCGCGGTCAGTGTCATCAACTCGGGAAGCGCTTGCTCCTTCCCGTCCACCAGCACTTTCACCGTCGCGCGGCCGCGTTCGCCTTCGAGCCCGACCACGGCGTCGAACCGCTTGTACTTTCCGGCGAGATCGTACGTCAGCACCGTGCGAGGATGCGTGCCGAGCCCGCGGTCGAAGGTCGAGTCGCCGATGCGGAGCGGTTCGCCGCGAACGGAGCGGTTCGGCATCCAGTTCCAAGTTGTGCCCAGGAACGCGGTCTGTTCCACTTTCTTCGGCTTGAGGTCGGCGAGAAACGCCGCCTTGCCCTGCAGCACGTCGAGGCTCACGAGTTGGTCGAGCGGCAACTCCACGCTGGGGCCGAACAGGGTCTTGCCCTTCAGGATCGTTTCATCAGCGACCATTTGTGTGAGGCCGAGGCGGGTGCCGTCGCGGAGCACGATTCGGGCGTATGGCCCCTTCACCTTGCGGTTGCGGGCGAGCGTCGGATTGAACGCGATCGCCGAGAGTTGTTCGAGCGGAAAGACGCGTTCCTCGCCGGCTTCGGGCTTCAACCGCAGCACGGCTTCGTCCTTGAAGCCACTGAACGTTCCGGACGCGGTGTCGCCATTGCGGAAGCGGACGAAGTCGCGATTGCGGTTCGCGGGCAGCCATGAGTATCGCGCGAGATCGAACGGTGTCTCGGCCGGCGGCTTCACCAGCCACACCAGCGATGCGAACGCCACGGGCACGTCCCAATCCGCATCCGAGATCGAGGTGCGGATGCGGAGCGTCTGGTCGTCGCCGACCAGCAGGCCCGCATCACCCTTGCGAAGCGGGATGCGGTCGCCGGTGGTGGTGAGCAGCACCGGGCCGCGCGGCAGCGGGGGCAGCGGCACGCCGCTTCGGCGAACGCTGATCGCATCGCGGATCGTGATGGGCCTCTCCTCCGCGACCAACTCCACCGAGCCGTCCGCAGCAAGCTTCACGACACGCCCGGCGAAGCGGATCGAATCCGGGCCAGTCACGACGAACTCGCCCGGCTGTGCGGCCAACGCGACAAGGAGTGTGAGGAACATGGTCAACCCTTCACAACGCCGTGGTCCCGGAGATGACCGAGCACCGCGGCCACGCCCTCGTCCACCGTCTGCTTCGACGCGTCGAACACGAGTTCCGGCTTCGACGGCGGCTCGTACGGATCGTCGATGCCGGTGAACCCCATGCCTTTGCCGGCGGCCACGGCATCGCGGGCCTGCTTGTACAAACCCTTGGGATCCCGCGACTCACAAGTCGCGATCGGCGTGTTCACGTGCACTTCGACGAACGGCAGTCCGCTCGCCGCGTGAATCGCACGCACCGCGTCGCGATCCTTGCGGTAAGGGCTCACGAAACTCGTAAGCGCGATCAGCCCGGCGTCCGCGAACAGCTTCGCCACCTCGCCGATGCGGCGGACATTCTCCTCGCGATCCGCGGCGGAGAACGCGAGGCCGAAACGCTTGGCGTTCGCTTCCTCGGTGCCGCGCGTCTCCATCAGGATCTTCGGCCCGGCGTTCAGTCCGAAGCGGATGTTGTCGCCGTCCAGAACGTAGGCCGCGTGGCCGCTGCGAATCAGCGCGTGCTCCACGGCCACGGCGAGCGTGCTCTTCCCGGAACCGGACAAGCCCGTGAACCAGATCGTGGCTCCGGTTTGTTTCAGAAGAGCAGTGCGATCCGCGCGCGTCACGAGGCCCGCGTGATGGAACACCTGGGGATGATTTGGGTCGCTCATCGCGGTCAATGTACGAAACGCGACGGACCGCGGGATGTTCTCCCGCGGCCCGTGGGTTGTCTTGTGGATTCGATCACCAGCGGTAGCCGAAGGTACCGTAGCGGTAGGTGCTCGGCCCGTAGAACGGCGAGTAGTTGTAGCCGCTACGGTAGCCGAAGTTGCCGACCGGGTTGTAACCGGAGTTCCACACCCCGCGGTTGCCCCACACATCCGCGTACTGGGTTTGCCGGTTCGAGAAGCCGCTGTACGGCGAGTAGAACCCTTGTGTGGTGCGGTAGCCGAACGGCGTGGCGTACGTGCTGTTCTGCACGACGCCGCCAGGGACGAATGTGCGGTACCCGTACACGTACTGGGCGCTCGCGGTGTTCGAGAAGCCGAGTGCCCCGACGAGAGCGAACGCGGCTACGAGAATGAAGCGTTTCATCGTTGGGCCTCCTGGTGGTCTTCAGGATAACGCAACTTCGACCCGAACTTGCGTCCCTTTTTCTCAAGAAGAGATACCCGCCGGCCGACGCGGGCTTGCATCATCCCCGGTGGCTCTTCTCCGGAATCGTCAGAAAACCCCAGTTCAAGGCTTGGTCCTGCGTGTAGTTCTTGCCCAGCGTCAGGGCCGTCACCGCCTTGGAGAACTCGTAGCCGAGATAAAAGGCATGGGAAGCATCGAGCTTCGCATCGGCGGCGAGCAACTTCTCGAAGACCTCGAAGGGATCGCGACCGCGGACGTATGTGCTGCCGTTCAGGACATGGATCTCACCGCGTTCCGCGAACACGCGATAGTTGCGATCCGTGATGCGTGTCGCGAGCTCGGCGAGGACGGTTTCGCCCTGCTCGTACGACTTCGGGTCGCGGAGCATCACGAGGCCGGGTTCCAACCGCTTCGGCAGAGTCTTCTCGCTCACCGCGTGGAACACGAGCCGCCGGGCGAGGTCGAACTCCTTCACGCAGGATCGGCACCAGTTGATCACTTCCGTGGTGAGCACGCTGCGGATGCCGAGTTCCTGGCAGAAGCCGGCGAGCAGCACGTTGAGCCCGGCGGAGTCCGCGTCCGTGAGTTCGGTGAGGTTGCCGACGCCCATCATGATCTCGGCATCGGGGAAGCGGCGTCGCGTCTCGATGTACCGGCCCAAGGACGCGGCGAACCCGAAGCCGATCGGTTCGAGAATCGGATCGATGCGGAACGGAATGCTCCAGGCGGCGAGTCGCTCCACGGTGCGGGCAAGTGAATCGAGATCGGAAGGCGTGTCCGGGATCGCGACGACTTCGAACCCGTTAGCCGGACGCGCAAGCGACGGTTTCGATCCTTCGTCGCTTGCGCGTCCGGCTAACAAATCCCGCCATCGCCGCACGTTCTCCACGTTGGTGCTGTTCACGCTCAGCACCAACTCCGCGCCCGCGGCCAGGGCCGCTTCCACCTCCGTGGAATCGAACGAATCGATCGACACGCGCAGGCCATCTTCGCGGAGCATCTTCACCGCATCGCCCACGCCGGGCCACGGGCCGCCGGGATCGCAGCCGAGGTCGATCATGTCCGCGCCGCTGGCGCGGTAACGCCGCGCCTCGGCGAGAATCGCCTCGGGGCTCTTCTTCGGGGCGTGATTGATCTCGGCGAGGATTTCGATGTCCCACCTCCCGTAGCCCGGCGGCGGGCCGGACTTCTTCCCGAAGAACTCGGGCAGGTCGCGAAGGTCGTTTGGCCCCCGCTCGGCGAGCGGCACCTCGGAGATGTCGCCGCGGCATAGGCCGGGCAGGATCACGCGGTCGATGCCGGGCGGAATCGCGAGATGACGGGCCACCCAATTCGTAGTCATGAGCGCGGCGACGGTGATGTTCACCACCGCGATGTGCGGCTCGAAGCCGGCCCGCGGCGCGAGTTCATCCAACGTGCGGCGCAAAGCGGGTTCGGCCAACTTCCCCGTGACGAACAGAATCCGCGGTCCGGAAGGGGTCATGCGAAGGTGAGTGCGACGGGCGGATGTTCGGGACCGCGGGCATCGGGCACGGCATCCGGGGCGGTGACGGCCGGGGCCGGGCCGCCGGGTTCCCCCAAACTCGGAGCCTTCGGATTGCCGAAGTCCGGGTTTGCGAACACGCGGCCCAAATCTCCCCCGAACGTGGCCGACGGCATCGGCACGTCCACGGGAGACAGCGGAACTTCATCCATGATACTCGTCAGGAATGTGGCCTTCGCCACCAGTTCCGTGTGAACGAAATCGGAATCCGATTGGATCGGGAACCGGCAAAGGAACGCGGTGCGGAACAGCTTGAACCTGCTGTTCACGTCCACGAGGGGCACGCCGAACGCGAACTTCGCGAACCAGCGGTAAAGCGTGCCGCGGACGCCAAGCCACGCGGGCGGCTGCTCGAGTTGCAGGCCGAACAGCACCTTGCAGAGGACTCGCCACACGAGGCCGAGTGATGCGAACACCGCCGGCGCGGGGCGGCCCGTGCGGCAACCGCTGATCATGTCCGGTTGTTTGTTCAGGATCGCGTCGCGAAGGCCGATGCGTTCGAGCAGTTTCGGCAGGTCGTTCGGGGAGTACGGGAAATCCGGTGACGTGTAGAAGAGGAGCGGTTGCTTCGCATGGGGAAGCGCGGTTCGCAAGCAGGCACCGAAGCCCTTCGGCGAATCGTGGTTCAGCACGGCAAGGTTCTTCACGCGGCCGGCGGCGAGTTTCTCCAGCACGTCGCGGGTGCCGTCCGCGCTGCCGTCGTTCACCGCGACGATTTCGTAGTCGCGGCCGAGGCGGGCCAAGCCGTCCGCCCACAGTGTCACGAACCGTTCAACGGATGCCGCGGCATCGCGAACGGGAATGACGGCGGTGATTCCTTCACGCGGCGGTGCGGGCTTGGACATGGAACATCCCGTAGGGCGGGTCGAGGCTTTGCGAGCCCCGCCGTGCGATCGCGAAGTCTCACGGCGGGGCTCGCGTCGCAAAGCCTCCGCTCGACCCGCCCTACAGCGATCACTCGGTTCGGAGAAGCACGAGCGGCCGGGGCGGCTTGTCGGCAGTGTATTCTTCGAGTCGCGACACTTCCACGAGTTTCCGCTCGGTTACGATGTGCTGGGCGAAGCTCACGTACTCCGGCGGCATCACAACGAAGTGCGTTCCCGGCGGGTCGCAGAACGCGCGGAGATCGTGCCACTCGACGCGCGACGCGATCGGCCGGCCGAGGTGCCACGCGAGCAGATGCGGTTCGGTGCGGAAGAGGAGCACTTCGTTCGGCGGCGGAGCGAGTTCGCGGATCATTGCCGCGAAGCGGCGCTTCTCCTCCTTCGCTTGTTCGCGCGGCTCCACGACGAACGACATCACCTGCCACCCGACCAGCGTGAGGCCGAGCATCGCTTGTAAGGCGAGTCGCGCGATCCGACCGGTTCGCGGCAAGCGGGAGGCCAGCCATGCTTCCGCGGCGCAACCAAAGGCGATGGCGGCGCCGGGGTACAGTGGCAGCAGGTAATCGGCACGCTTGAAGTGAGCAGTGGACAGAAGCACGAACATCGCGACGAACCAGACCATGCCGAAGCGCAAGTGCGGATCGCGACGGACGATCGGAGACAAGTCTTCGCCTCGCCCCTGGCTTTGCGGGGGAGAGGTCGGAGTCGAAGCCGCGTGTAGCGGATTCGACTCCGGGTGAGGGGGCGTTTCGGGTAGCCGCTCCAGCGCCTGCTCACCCGCCGTGCTGATGCTGGACGCATCAGCACGGCGACCTCTCCCCCGCAGAGCCGGGGGAGAGGTGTTGGTCGCCGGCCGGTCGCCGCGAGTCCGATAGAGCCATACGGCCAAGAGCACGAAGGCCGGAGTCCACGGAAGAAAGTCGATGGCGAAGCGCGGAATGTAGTACCACCACGGGTGGGACGCCAATGCCGGCGAGGTGCCGGCGAACCGCTCCACGTGATGATGCACGATGAACACGCGATAGAACTCGCCCTGCGTAACGTGATCGGCCCACACGAACCACGGCAACGCGAACGCGACGCCGAGTATCAAGGCAACGGGCAAAGCCGACCGCCGGCGGTCGGTGGGCTTGTGGGAACCAAGAAACAAATACAGGGCCACCGGGCCGATCAGGGCCACCGCGATGGGGCCCTTCAACAGGATGCCCGCGGTGATCGGCAGGGCGGCGAGCCACGAACGCCGATACAGCAGGAGCAAACCCGCTGTGATGGCACATGTGAGCGGCACATCGATCCGCGCAGTGCGGCTGATCCCCGTGAAGTGGATCGCGGTGGCGAGCGCCCCGGCCGCGATCCACGCCGCGGTCGGCCGGCCCTCGCTTCGCAGGAACGCGAACACCATCAGCACGGTGATCAGCCCGGCGAGCGCGGCGGGCAAGCGGGTCTCGAACTCGGTCACGGTTCCGCCGTTCAACCATCCGGCGGCGGCGACCAACCAGTAATATCCGGGCGGCTTCTGCAGATCGATTTGGCCGTCGAACAGCGTCGGAATCGCCCATTCGCCGGTGTCCAGCATGCGTTGGGCGTTTTGGGCGGCCCGCGCTTCGTGGCTGGAATACAGGTCGCGATGGCCGAGGCGAGAGAAGAACAGGGCGATGAGCAAGACCGCGAACGCGGGAAGGGCGTAGCCGCGACCCGACGGGGAACGCGGCCGCACCGTCGCCGCGGCAACGCGGAGCAACCCGTTCATGCCGCTTTCCGGAACTGGTTGGACTGATGCAACCGCTTGTAAACTTCGCACGTCGCGATCAGTTCGGTGTGCGTGCCCGCGGCCACGATCCGGCCTGCATCCATCACCACGATGCGATCCGCCAGATCCTGCAGCGAATGCAGCCGGTGCGTGATCATGAACGTCGTGCGTTTCCGCATCGAACCCGCAATCGGCGCCGTGATGAACTCCTTGAGTGCGGCGTGGATCTGCTGCTCGCTTTCGCCGTCGATCTGGCTGGTGAATTCGTCCAGGATCAGAATGTCCGGGTTGCGGAGAATCGCGCGGGCGAGGGCGATGCGCTGCCGCTGGCCGCCGGAGAGCCGCGACCCCATGTCGCCGATGATCGTGTCGTAGCCGCCGGGCAGTGTTTCGATGAAGCCGTGGGCGTGGGCCTTCTTCGCGGCCTCGATCGCCTGTTCCTTCGTGGCCCCGCGCTTGCCGTAGAGGATGTTCGCGAGCACGGTGTCGTCGAAGAGTTGCGTATCCTGCGTCACGATGCCGATGCGCGACCGCAGCGAACGCAGGTTCGCCAGGCGGATGTTCACGCCGTCGATGTGCACGGTGCCGAAGTTCGGATCGAAGAAGCGCGGCAACAATGCGAGCAGCGTCGTCTTGCCGCAACCGTTCGGCCCCACCACGGCGATCGTTTCGCCCGCGCGAACCGTCAAGTCCACGGTGTCCAGTGTCGGCCGCTCGGACTCCGGGTTGTACTGGAAGCAGACGTGTTTGAACTCGATCCCTTCCCGCACTTCGAGAATGCGCGGCCCCTCGGGGTTGGGTTTGATCTCGGGCTTGGTGTCGAACAGATCGAACACGCGGTTCGAAGCGGCTCCGCCGGATTGCAGCTTCGTGTAAACGCTGGAAAGCTTCCGCACCGGGTCCGCGATGGCGGCGAGGAACGCGTACAGTTGCAGGAGCGCTTCGAAGCCGAGCGGCTGGCTCGTCATCCGCAGGCCGAACAGATGCGTGTGCCCGGTCACCACGAGGTACGTGCCCGCGGCGAGGGCCAGGCCCACGGCCGCGACGCCCAGCAATTCGATCATCGGATTCGAGAACGCATCGATGTAGATCATCCGCATCGATTTGCGGTAGAACTCTTCGGTGGCCTTGCGGAACCGGCGGCGTTCGTGCGTCTCGCGGGTGAAGCCCTTCACGGCGCGGATGCCGTCGAACACCTCGCGCAGGATCTTGTAGATCGCGCTCATGCGCTCGAGCACCTTCTTGGCCGCGCGGCGCATCATGCGGCTCACCTTCAGCAGCAGCACGGCGGCCAGCGGGATCAACACCGCGAACACGAGTGTGAGTTGCCAACTGATCCAACACGCCACCACGAGGCACGCCACCATCTTGAGCGGTTCCACGACCATTCGGCCGTACAGGATCTTGAGGCCGTTTCCGAGTTGCTCGAGATCATTCGTGAAGCGAGCCATCAATTCCGGCGTGCCTGCCGCCGAAAGCTGCCGAACGTCCATGTGGATGGTCTTGCGGAAGAACTGGTTCCGCAGATCGAACAGCGTACGATTGGTGACGCTGCCGACGAGCGATTCCTGAAGGAACTCGAACACGCCTTTCACGAACACGCCGGCCACCACGGCCGCCATGATCCACATGAACGTGGCGAAGCGGTCCTGCGGAAGATGGCTGATCACGAACTTGCGGAGCAGGGCGAAGCGGTAACGCCGGCTGCCGATCTCCGCCTTTTCGGACTCGACCTTGGCAATCTCCCAGCGTGCCTTCCGCACCGCGTCTTCGCGGTCCGCTTCGTCCACGATCTTGAGCGCGACTTCGAGTTCGGCGTTGTGGCGATCAACGCCCGCTCGTTTTCCTTCCCGCAGTTTCTCCGCCGTCTCGTATTCCTCGTCCACCCATTGGGTGGAGGTTCTTGTCCGTGCCGAGGATCTTGAGCACGGGATAGATCGCGGAGAGGTTGATGCTCCAAAGTACGGCGACCGCGAGCGCGCAGAGCACGGACGCGATCAACCGGTAACGGTACGGCAGCGAGTACTTCAGCGTTCGGAGGAAGTTGCGCATCGCGACGGGTTATAACCCGATTCGCGAAGCGGGGGCAAGCGGGGTTTGCGGATCGCGTCTCTGGACATCGGTTCACCATCCGATTAAGCTCGCCTGCATGTCGCTTCCGCCGGGAACTGATGGCCGCCGTTCGCAAGCACTGGGGCTTCGATACGCTTCGGCCGCTGCGAGGGCAGGCCATCGCCGCGCGTCGCTCGCCGGCGCGATTCGCTCGTCGTCATGCCCACCGGCGGCGGCAAATCCCTCTGCTACCAGGCACCCGCCTTCATCCGCCCCGGCCTCGCCGTGATCGTGTCCCCGCTCATCGCCTTGATGAAGGATCAGGTGGACGCGGCGACCCGCATCGGCATCCACGCCGCCCGGCGGCTGGACACGCTGACCCCGCGGGAAAGCACAGCCATCCGCACTCGTATTTCCAGGGCGAGATCCGCCTGGTATTCACCTCGCCCGAGCGGCTCGTGAACACCGACCGCCGCGACTCCTTCAAGATGCCGGCTTGCGCACCGTGGCCGTGGACGAAGCCCAGTTGCTGCGTCTCGCACTGGGGCACGACTTCCGCCCCGAATACCGGCAACTCGCCCGACTGCGCGAACACTTCCCGAACGCCGCCGTTCACGGCTACACGGCCACCGCGACCGAACGCGTGCGGCAGGACATCGCGCGGCAACTCGGCCTGCGTTCGCCCGAAGTCATGGTCGGGAATTTCGACCGGCCGAACCTCACGTATCGCGTGCTGCCGCGGCTCGACGTGCTGGAGCAAACGCGGCAAGTGCTGGACCGGCACAAGGGCAGCGCGGGCATCGTGTACTGCCTCCGACGCAAGGACGTGGACGCAATGTGCTCCGCGCTCGCCGGTCTCGGCTACCGCGCCCTGCCGTATCACGCGGGCATGACGACCGAAGCCCGCCGAACGAACCAAGAGGCGTTCGCCTCGGAAGAAGCGGACGTGATCGTGGCCACCGTGGCGTTCGGCATGGGCATCGATCGCTCGAATGTTCGCTTCGTGATCCATGCCGCGATGCCGAAATCGATCGAGCACTATCAGCAGGAAACGGGCCGCGCCGGCCGCGACGGGCTGCCCTCGGAATGCGTGCTGTTCTTCTCCGGCCAGGACTTTCTCACGTTCAAATCGATCATCGAGAAAAGCGCGGCGGAAGCCGGCGCATCACCGGAATATGTGGCGTCCAGCATCCGCCATCTGGATGAAATGACGCAGTACTGCCGCGGGGCGACGTGCCGCCACGCACAACTCGTGCAGTACTTCGGCCAGAAATACGCGGGTGACAACTGCGCGGCCTGCGACCAGTGCCTCGGCGACACCGAGGAAGTACCGGAGGCCACGGTACTCGCACAGAAGATCCTCTCGTGCGTGGCGCGGGTGAAGGAGAGCTTCGGCGTGAACCACGTGATCGAAGTGCTCCGTGGCGGAAACGCGGCCACCATCCGCCAGCGCGGCCACCACGAACTGTCCACCTTCGGCCTGATGCGGGACGTGAGCAAGGAAACGCTCCGCGACTGGATCTATCAGCTTGTGGGGCAGAATGTACTGGCCCAATCCGAGGGCGAGTTCCCGCTGTTGAAGCTGAACGCGGCGTCCTGGGCGGTGATGAAGGGCCAGCACCCCGTGCGGCTGGTGCAGCCGATCAAGGACCGCGAGGCGAAAGTGTCGTCGCTGCCCGAAGGTTCGGATGCGGCGCTGTTCGACGTGCTCCGCGAGTTGCGACGGAACGAAGCGATCCGAACGCAGATGCGGCCGGAGTTGGTCTTCAGCGATGCGGTGCTTGCGGAAATGGCTCGCGGCCGGCCCACCACCGAGGACGCGCTGCGCCGCATCTCCGGCGTCGGCGACGTGCGGCTCCAATCATTCGGCCCCGCGTTCCTGAGTGCGATCATCGCCCATTGCCAGCGCACGGGCTTGGCCACGGATGTGCCGCCGAAAAAAAAGAAGAACGCGGCTCCGAAGGCGGCCTCGAAATCGTCGCCGCGGAAGGAGACCGCGTTCCAGATGTTCCGCAAGAAGACGACCGTGGCCGCGGTGGCGGAGAAGTTGGAATTGTCTGCCAGCACGGTGACGGAGTATTTGGCGGAGTTCATCCGCACGGAGAAGCCGAAGTCGATCTTCGCGTGGGTGCCGGAGCCGGTGTGCGAACGAATCGCGGCCGCGGCCGACATCCACGGCACGGCCAAACTGAAACCGGCATTCCTCGAGATGAACGAGGAAGTGCCGTACGACCACATCCGCATCGTGTTCGCGTACTTGGATGCTCAGCGATGATGCATCTCGCTTGCGGGCTCGTGTTGATGACCTCGCAAGCGGCGGACGCGATTGAACAGTCTCAAGCCAACGACCAGTTCTCAACCGCCAGACCGGGAATGGCGAGGAGATCGGAATCCGAACTGACGACTGTGCAGTTGCCAAGTGTTCTTGCGATGGCGGCGATAAGCCTGTCGATCTGTTGCATGGGTCGGCCGATACGGCGCAGTTCCGCCGAAATCCGGCCGTACTCCTCAGCCGCGGTGTCGGTCAGCGGCCACACTCGCAACGACGGCAGCGAAATCCGAAGCTTCTGAAGCGAGCGGTCGCGAGAGGCGCTGTTCTCGGCTCCGTAGTGCAACTCGGCCAGCACCGGCGTGCAGATACCGACCACATTGCCTCGGCGGGATTCTTCGCGGACACGAGCGTGAACGGGATCGCGACGTGCGACGTAGAGTCCGGCAATTCCCGTGTCGAGCAGATAACGCCTCATGGGAACACTCCATCGATCCGCTCATTCTCCTTCTTCCAGTTCGCGAGAAACCGTGCCTTCTCCTCGGCACGTTCCCGTTCCCATTCTGCGAAATCTTCCGGCGTCATCCACGGTTCGACGCGGTCGATGAGCGCGAGCCGCTTTGCGATGGCCTCCGGGCTGACATCGTCGTCGTCGGGAAGCTCGGCTGCTTCGATGTTCAATCGGGTGCCGGTCTTCCACTCAGGCGAAACATCGGGAACGATATCCCCATCCACGAATGTTGCACCAATCGCGTCCATCGGATGACCTCCAATCGGGCGTTGGCTGCCATTGCAGAGTAAGGACGAATCAAGAGAGACGCAACCTGCATCGAGAGTGTGCTGGTCGATCACACCGTAGGCCACTGGAATGCGGCGAAGGCGCAACCGTCTCTCTCCTGAAATTCGCCACTCCGCTTTCATACCACGTCGAGCGATGCCCGGCAGTGCATCCCCATCTACATGTAGTCAAAGAATCGATACCACCATGTGGCTTTGCTACCGAACAAGTGACCCAATCCCTTGAGCTTCCCATCATATCGCTCAGACAGCGATTCCGCAGGAATGAACTGGAACCCGGCCTTCTCCAAGATCTGCTCAAGCTGAGCGACAGGATACAGTGCAAGATCCGACGCAGCCGAGTTCGTGTGAACTGTCGCCATTTTTCCGAAGCTTGAGAAACGCAGGGCGATCTTGAACACCATCACTGATGCGCCGTTAGACCCGACGGCTCCATCCTCAAACACGAACAACTCCGCGAAATAGGACGCGTCTTGGGGACAATCGAGCTTCAACGGATGGTTCAGTATACGCTCGGCCTCTGGTTGAAGAGCACGGACAACCGCCATCGACGCATGTCAATCGAAGTCCGGCGGGCACTCGACATCCGTCTCGCTATCGTGTCGCAAGAGGTATTCGTGGATGCGAGTGTCCAAGTGTTGTCGACCTGCAAACTTCAGATTCGAACGGACGACTCCGCGACACTGAATTGAGCAATCACCCCGGGTATTTCGCGGCGTAGATGGCCTTCACTTGGGTGTAGTCGAGGAAGGTCTCTTCGCAGTTCACGCCGCCGCCGGGGCCGCCGGAGATGCCTTGGCCGCCGTACGGGAGGCCGTACGCGATCGAGTTGTGGCAGTTCACCTGGCACGTGCCGTCGCGGAACTGCTTGGCGAGGGCGATGCCGCGATCGAGATCCTTCGTCCACACGCTGGCCCCGAGGCCGTACGGCGAACTGTTCGCCAGTTGCAGCGCTTCCTCGGCAGATGAGACGGGGCACACAGTAGCGTACGTGTGGAACACTTCCACCGGGTTCACGTCCAAGCCCGGCTCCGTGCGGTATAGCGCGGGCTTGATGTAGAAGCCCTTCTTGCCGCTCACTTCCGCATCGCCGCCGGCGAGGATCGCCTTGGCGCCGCGGGCGATGGTCTCCTGCTGGGCGCGGAGGATGCGGCGGCGCTGCGTCGAGTTGATCACCGACCCGAGTTGAGGTCCCGCGTCCGCTTGGTAGCCGATCTTCAAACCTTTGAAGAACTCGGTCTGGGCGTCGATGAAGTCGTTGGCGATCCTTTTGTCCACGTACACGCGGTGGATGGTGCAGCACGTTTGGCCGAAGTGCTGGTTGGTGTGCTTGGCGACCATGCGGGCGACGAGCGCCGGGTCCGCGTCGCCGAGCACGATGGCGGCACCGTTGCCGCCCATCTCGCGCTTCATGCGGGTGCCGTGGCGGTCGCAGGTGCGAAGGATGGCCTGGCCCACGCCGGGCGAGCCAGTGAACGAGATGAACCGCACGCCGGGGTGCTCGGCGATGGCGTTTCCGGTGATCTCGCCGCGGCCCGGCAGCACGTTGATCACGCCGCGCGGGAAGCCCGCTTCTTCGGCCAGCTTCCCGATGTAGAGTGCGGAGATCGGCGTATCTTCGGCCGGCTTGATGAGGATGCTGTTGCCCGCGAGCAGGGCCGGGAACATGAACCACGATGTGAGCACGATCGGGTAGTTCCACGGGATGATGCCGGCGACCACGCCCCACGGCTCGCGGTAGGTGAAGCCGTGCATGCCTTCGCCCACGGGCATGGACGGGCCGTCGCCCATCGGGATGCGGCGGGCCACGCCGATGAAGTACTCGGCACACGCGCGAATCTGCGTGAAGTCGCCCTCGGCCAGTTCCGAGACCTTGCCGCCGTCGAAAATCTCGCAGGCGAGCAGCACGTCGCGATCGCGCTCGCAGAGTTCCACGAGCTTCTGCACGAGTGCGATCCGCTTCTCGACATCGAGGTTCCGCCACGTTTGGAACGCCCGCTGTCCGGCGTCCACGGCGCGGGCCACTTCCGCTTCGCCCATCTCGCACACCGTGGCCAGCACTTCTTGCGAACCGGGATCGATGGTCTGGAACGTGGCGTTCATCGACCCGGCGGAGGATTCGCCGTCGATGATGCCACCGAGGGGCTTGCCGTTGTTGCGGCAGAAGGCAGTGAACTTCTCGGGAGCCTTGAATGCGGATGCAGTGAAGGCGCGGATGTCGGCCATGGTGCGTGCTCGGAGAGGGTGACGGATGCGGGCGGAAGTGAGGCAAGTTTATGGCGCGGCGGCTTGTCGATCGCAGCGTTTTCAATGTCGGTAGAGATTGCCAATTCCGTGTGTGGCAATGTGGTAATCTTGGCAATCTCTGCTGTTTCGTGACGATTTCTGATTTTCTTGCACGAAACCCGCCCGCGCTCGCCCCTATTCACGGTGGACGCCCGCAATCGGAGGCCGAGCCATGAGCCATCCCCAGAAACTGACTCTCCGCACGCTCCTCGCGTACATCGACGACACGCTCGAACCCGCGCTCGCCGCTCAGCTCGGAGCCAAGGTCGCGGAGAGCGAACTGGCCCGGGAACTGATCGAGAAGATCAAGCGTGTCACGCGCCGCCGCGGGCTCAAGGTTCCCTCTGCAAACGCTGACGACGACGGCGTTTCGGACCCGAATACGGTCGCCGAATATCTCAGTAATTCGCTCGACTCCGAACAAGTGACCCGGCTCGAAGAGACCTGCTTGGAATCCGATTCGCACTTGGCCGAAGTCGCGGCCTGCCATCAGATCCTCACCTTGGTGCTGACCGAACCGGTGCGGGTGCCGCCGAAGGCGCGGGAGCGGATGTATCAACTGATGCCGCCGCCCGCGTCCACGCCCGGTCACAAGTCGAAGACCCGGCCGGTCAGCGATGTGGTGCCGGAGTCGAACGAGACGGACGACGCGGACGCGGCGTTTCTGCTCGGCATGGAACGGTTTTCTTCGGCGTCGTTCATGCGTCGGGTGGCGAGCGGTGCCGCGGTCGCCGGGCTGCTCGTGGTGCTCGCGGTCTCGGTGTACATGGCGTGGCCGGGCTCGCCGCCCGACGCACCGCCCGTGGATTCCCGTTCGTTCGCCCAGCAAACTCCGGTCGTCCCCGTGCCTGAAAAGAAGACCGAACCGGAGAAGCAACCGGAACCCGAGAAGAAGCCCGAACCGAAGCCCGAACCCAAGGGTGAAGTGGAGGTCGCTCCTCCGCCGAAGCCCGTGGGCGAAGACTTGGAGAACCGCCCCGCCGCGCCGCGGGCCGAACGCGTGGTGGTCGGCAAGGCGGAGACGGTGAACACGATCCTGCTCACGCGAGCGGAGAACGGCGCGGCGTGGCTGCGGCTCGACCCCGCGGACGAATCCGCCGTCAGTTCCACGGTCCAGGTGCTCGCGTTGCCCGGATTCAAGGCGGACGTTCAACTCGAAACCGGGATCAAGGTGCATCTCTGGGGCAACACACCCGAGTTGCTGCCGGCGCGGCTCCTGGAATCGCGCATCCGCTTCCATGCCCCCGAACGCAAGGTGGATGGCAAGGGTGAAGACTTCGACGCGGACATCGCGCTGCTCGCCGGGCGCGTTTACATCGGAACGACGAAGCCCGCCGGCGGCCGCGTGCGCGTCCGCTTCGCCAATCAAGTGTGGGATGTGACGCTGGCGGACGCCAAGTCCGAAGTGACGATCGAGGTGATCACGTCGTTCGATCCGGGTACGCCGTTCGCGAAGGAAGGCGGCGTGCTGCCGCGGGTGGAAGTGCAGGCGGCGGTGGTTCGCGGGAACGCCGGGATCGCCATGCCGGAACGGTTCAAGAGTTTCCCGAAACTCGCGGCCCCGACGATGCTCGCGTGGGACAGCAAGACCGGCTCGCTTGGCGAGCCGAAACCCGTTGACAAGGGCGACAGTTACTTTGAGCGATTCCTGTTGGTCGGCTCGGACCAGGGCAAGGTCGTGGAGAAGGCGAAGAGCGACATGGCGGGCCGGCTGAAGGACCGCGCCGGGATCAAGCTCATGCTGCTGGAGGTGCTCACGGAACCGATCGACGGAAACCGCATCGCCGCGGGCCAGTTGGCGGTCTACAGCCAAGCCGCGATCGTGAGCGGCGAAGACGAACTGAAGCCGCTCATCGATTTGCTCGGCGAGGAAAAGAAGTTCTACTCCCGGCTCGCGACCGTGAACGCCTTGGCGGCGTGGATCGCGCAAGCACCGGGGAACACGGCGACGCTGCTCGCCGCTCTCACGGCGAAACTTCGCAACGAGCAGGAACCCGAAATCATCGTTCGACTGCTGCGCGGAGCCGTGACGCCGAGCAAGCCGGACCCGCGGGATCTGGATCAACTCGTCGCCTATCTCAGTCATGCGTCGATCTCCGTGCGGGAACTCGCGCTCTGGAACTTGGTGAACTTCGTTGACCCGGGCGCGGTGAAGACGCCGGCGATGGTGCCGGACGTGGCCCTGCTCGGCACCCCGGCATACGAGAAATCCGTGAAGGCTTGGAAGACGCGGATCGACGACATCAAGCTGATGAAGAAGTGAGGCACACCATGACGCGTCGCGATACTCTGGCTACGTTCGCCGGGGCGCCGATCCTGTTCGCGGCCCAAGCAACGGGCCGCATCAAGGTCGGGCAGATCGGCACGACGCACGCTCATGCCACAAAGTTGAGCGTATACCGCGAGTCGGCCGATTATGAAGTCGTCGGCGTGGTGGAACCCGATGCGGATGCCCGAAAGCGGGCCGAAGCCACGGCCGCATTCAAGGGTGTGAAGTGGCTCCCACGCGAGGAACTGCTCGCCGCACCCGGCCTGCAAGCAGTGCTCGTCGAGACGCCCGTTCGCGATTTGCTCGACAACGCCGAAGCGTGCGTGAACGCCGGGCTGCACGTTCATATCGACAAGCCGGCCGGGGCGTCGTTCCCGCAGTTCCGCCGCATTCTGGACACGGCGGCGAGGAAGAAACTGCTCGTGCAGATGGGGTACATGTACCGGTACAACCCCGGCGTCGTGCTGCTCCGCGAATTCCTCAAGAACGGCTGGCTCGGCGACGTCTTCGAAGTGCATGCCGTGATGAGCAAAGTGGTGGATCCCGCGAGCCGGAGGAAACTGGCCGAGTTCAAGGGCGGAATCTTCTTCGAACTCGGCTGTCACGTGCTGGACCTCGTCGTCGCCATCCTCGGGAAACCGGAGCATGTGACGTCGGTGAATCGCCACTCGGCGACCGACGACACGCTGCAGGACAACATGCTCGGCGCGCTGAGCTACCCGAAGGCGATCGCAACGGTGAAGTCCTCCGCGATCGAAGTGAACGGCGGCGATCGCCGGCAACTCGCGGTGTGCGGCGCCGAAGGCACCTTCCACATCCGAGCCGCTGGACGACCCTGCGGCCCGCATTTCCGCTTCTCCAAGCCGCGCGGCCGATACAAGGCCGGAGTGAACGAGATCCGATTTCGAAGTACGTCCGCTACGGGGACGACGCCGCGGACATGGCGAAGGTGATCCGCGGCGAGAAGCCGAGCGGCTTTCTATCCGTCGACGCGGCGGTGCAGGACGCTGCTGGGTTGCGAAATGCCGTTGACGTAAGTTTCCCCCGCGCCTGCCGACATGTGCTAGGCTGGAAACGCCCTGTTTGCGTTCCTTGGAGTTCGATCGTGCCCGAGCCGCCTTCGGCGAGTCGAGCGCCGACGCCCCGCCGCACGACCCACCGCATCCTGATCGTGGACGACCAGGCGGACATCCGTCGCCTGTGCCGCCTTTCGCTCACGCCCGAAGGCTTGGCCTGCGAAGAGGCCGGCACCGGGCCGGACGCGGTCGCACTCGCTTCCGCCAAGCCGTTCGATCTCGTCCTCCTCGATTTCGACATCCCTGGCTTCAACGGCGAAGAAGTGCTGCGTCGGTTGCGGCAGTCGCCGCCGTGCCCGAACCTGAAGGTCGTGATGTTCTCCGGGGCCGCGGGCGGGGATGAACTTTCCCGCATCCTGCTTTCCGGGGCGGACGATTTTCTCATCAAGCCCTTCAGCACCGTTCAATTACGGGCGCGGGTGAAATCCGCGTTGCGTCTCAAGGACGCCCAAGATCGCTCGGACCTGCTCAATCGCAACCTGCTCACCGTCAATGCGGAGATGGAGAAGACGCTGCAGGACCGCGATGTGGAGATCATTCACGCCCGCAACGGCCTCGTGCTCGCGTTGGCGAAGTTGGTGGAACACCGCTCGAAGGAGACCGGACCGCACCTGATGCGGCTGCAACGCTATTCCCGAATCCTGGCCGAGGAAGCGGCCGCGCTGCCCGCGTTCGCGTCGTTGATCGACGCCAACTTCATCCGCACCCTGGAAGACACGGCCCCGCTGCACGACATCGGCAAAGCCGCGATCCCCGACGCGGTGCTCAACAAGCCGGGTGCGTTCACGGACGAAGAACGCACCATCATGCAAACGCACACCACGATCGGCGCGAATACGCTGCGCGAGGTGGCCCTTCGGCACCCCTTCTCCAGCGGGTTCCTGCAAGTGGCCATCGACATCGCCCAATCGCACCACGAGAAGTGGGACGGCACCGGGTACCCGCAGCGGCTCGTGGCGGAAGCGATCCCGCTGGCGGCCCGCATCCTCGCGATCGGCGACGTGTACGACGCGATGCGTTCGCCGCGCGTCTACAAGGACGGCCGCATGCACGCCGAAACCACGGATTACATGCTGAACCGCTCGCCCGGCCACTTCGACCCCGCCCTTCTGGACGCGTTTCGCCGCGTCGCGGACCGCTTCGAGAAGGCATATGAGGAAGTGGTGGAGTAATTCCCCTTTCCCAGCCCGCCTCGGTTTCCCACTTCGGCACGGCATGGGGAACCGCGCCACTTCGCCCGTCGCAGGCCCGCTTCCCAGTGTGACACGTCTGGCCCGCGAACTTCGGAAAATCCCTCGAAACGGGCCGGAATCCGGGTCAAAGTCGCTTGACCACATCTGTGGCCCCGCTATTGTCCGCGGCCACTTGGCGCCAGCGAGCGCGAAGTAGGGGAACGGCCACGGGCGACCGGCGGCCGCGATTCGCCCGCGGGTTGGGGAGCCCGCCGCGAGTCTGTCGTCCACGCCGTGAATGGGGGATGCAGGTTATGAGCCAGCGGTTCATCAGGGGAGCCCTGCTTGCGGCCGCCGCGATCGGGCTGGGCGCCGGCGGCAGCCGGGCCCAAGCGCCGGCGGAGGATTCTTCGTACTACGAATTGCCGATCACGGCGCGAGCCCAGGCGAACAGCGGCATGGATGTGCCGCTGAACACCGAGCCGACGTTGCCGATCCCGACCGGCCATGCCGGCGACGCGGGGTTCTACACGTCGATGGAGTTCGTCTATCTCACGCAGACGCGGACCATGGGGGACCAAACGGTCGCCTACCGCGGACTCATCGATTCCACGGGGCGGATCACCGGTATTCCCGGTGCCTACATTGGAAGCCGCCAAGTGGCACTGAGCACGGACATGCTGGGGCGGACGACGTACTCGCCCGGCTACCGTGTGGAACTCGGATACAAGTTCGATGACGGGTTCCAGTTGTTCGCAAATTACCTTCAAATGTTCGACGCCCACTACTCGGCCGGGGCCACGTCGGTGCCGCCGTACTTTCGCAGCAACCGAGACCTGACGGACACGTTCTTGACCGCCGGTGTCTACAACTTCTCGCCGAAGTTCGCCGGCCCGGCGCACAAAACGGCCTACGATCCTGTGATCGAGGGCGCGTCCCTGACCTACGGCATCTGGAACGGCGCGACCACGATGGACATCAAGTTCACGCAGCGCTACACCCAAGCGGATGTGGGCGGCCGCATGCCGCTCTTCCAAACCGACTACAGCCGCGTGTACGGCAAGGCCGGCGGCCGCTTCGCGTGGTTCTTCGAACGCTTCCAGTGGATCACTCGCAGCTTCGAACGGGACGGGAACTCGAACCCTCAGGACGCCGCGTTCTACACGAACACGCTGTCCCAACGGCTCTACGGCCCGTTCGTCGGCTGCGGCCACGAGATCTTCCTCGCCAACCAGTTCTCGCTCAGCGTGGACTTGGACGGAGCCATGCTCCTCGGCGTGGTGAAGGAACGCGTGAAGTATGAACTCGGCGATCGCTCCACCGCCGCCAAGCGGAGCAACAACGAGTGGGCGCTGGTGCCGAACGCCAACGCCGCCGTGAACCTGTGGTGGTACCCGGTGGAAGGCGTGCAGGTCCGCGTCGGTTACCAGGGCATGGCGTACTTCAACACGCGGAACATGGAGGAGCCGATCGGCTTCGACATGGGAGCGATGGATCCGCGGTACGACGTGCAATACTTCCGCCTGCTGCACGGGTTCAACTTCGGCGTCGGGCTCTTCTTCTAAGAGCGGGTGCAAACCATCCCCAAAGATGCGGGCGGTTTCGCGACACGGGTCGCGAAACCGCCCGTCGCGTTTTGGCACCCTCTGGCCGCATCGTGTCGCTGTACGAAGATGAGCCACATCGCTCACACTCGAACGCCGGAGTTGTCATGCCGAACGTATGCCGCTGGGGCATCCTGGGAACCGCGAACATCGCCCGCAAGAACTGGAAGGCGATGCGGCTCGCGGGCAACTCCGCGATCACCGCGGTGGCCAGCCGCGACCCCGCCAAGGCGCAGCGGTTCATCGGCGACTGCCAATCCGAAGTTCCCTTCGCCACACCGCCCGCGGCCTGCACCTACGAGGAACTCCTGAAGCGGCCGGACGTGGACGCCGTGTACATTCCGCTGCCCACCGGCATCCGCAAGGAGTGGGTGATCAAGGCCGCCGAGGCCGGCAAGCATGTGCTCTGCGAGAAGCCATGCGGCGTGAACGCGGGCGAACTCAAGGCGATCCTCGACGCATGCAAGGCGAACCGCGTCCAGTTCATGGACGGCGTCATGTTCATGCACTCGGCCCGGCTGCCGCTGCTTCGCCAAACACTGGACGACGGCGAAACCGTGGGCGACATCCGCCGCATCACCACGCAGTTCTGCTTCTCCGCTCCCGAAGAGTTCATGAAGACGAACATCCGTGTGGCGGACACGCTGGAGCCCCTCGGAGCACTCGGCGATCTCGGCTGGTACAACCTGCGATTCACCCTGTTCGCGATGAAGTACCAACTGCCGGAGAAAGTCAGCGGCCGCATCCTCTTCGAGCACGGTTCGGGGACGAAGCCGGTGCCGATGGAGTTCTCCGCGGAGCTGTTCTTCCCCGGCGGCGCGACAGGATCCTTCTATTGTTCGTTCCGCACCGAGAACCACCAGTGGGCCCACATCAGCGGCTCGAAAGGCTCGATCCATGTGCCGGATTTCGTACTGCCGTTCTTCGGATGCGAGTCGGGGTTCGAGGCGAATCGGCCGATCTTCGCCGCGGGCGGCTGCACGTTCCGCATGGAGAGTCACCCGGTGCGCTACGCCGTGCGCGAGTACAGCGAGGGTGCGGAGAACGCCCAGGAAGTGAACATGATCCGCACCTTCAGCGGCCTCGTGCTGGAGAAGAAGCTGGACCCGTCGTGGGACGACATCGCGATAAAGACGCAGACCGTGATGGACGCCTGCCTCCGCTCGGCCCAGCAGGGCGGCAAGTTGATCGAGGTCTGAGCAGCGTGGTACAATTCTGCGAACCCGGTGGCGGAGCCTTCGATGAGTGCGACACTGACGCGAGAACCCCCCGCATGGGCGAGCGAGTACGACCCGTACGACCACGACGCCTACGAGGTGATCGACGGTTTGAACGTGGAGATGCCGCCCATGAGCGCCGATTCGCAATTCGTGGCGTCCCGCATTGTGCGGCACTTGAGCAACTACGGCAGCGCGAACAACATCGGCGAGGCCTGCACGGAAACCCTCTTCAAACTGCCATTGCCGATCGATCGGCAGCGCCGGCCGGATGTCGCGTTCGTGCCGTACTCGCGTTGGGCGAAAGACCGCATGCCCCCGGCCACGAACGCGTGGGATGTGCTTCCCGATTTGTGTGTCGAAGTGGTCAGCCCCAGCGACTTGGCGGACGAGATCGAGGACAAGATTGGTGAGTACTTGCAAGCCGGGGTGCGACAGGTGTGGGTGGTTTACCCCCGACACCGACTGATCTTCGTTCGCTCTGCCAGTTCACCGATCCAGGAATACAAACGCGGTGACGCCGTGGACGGCGGCGAAGTACTGCCTGGCTTCCGACTGCCGCTCGCCGAGTTGTTCCCTTCGCAATCGTGATTCGTCGGTCGGTCCGGTTGTGACGGCTGCGCAAACGGAAACGGTGAATCGGCGGTTGCTTCTCACGGCCGCGAGCCGCGAACGCTCCGTTCGCGGCATCCCGCCGTTAAACTGATTGCATGTCTCGTGAACTGACCGGCAAACGCATTGTTCTCACCGGCGCGTCCGGCGGCATCGGCTCGGCCACGGCCGAAGCATTGGCCGCCGCCGGAGCGCGGCTCGTACTCGCGAGCCGCAACGAGGCCGCCCTCCGCGCGTTGGCTTCCAAACTCCCCGACGCACTCGCCGTGCCCACGGACCTCACGCAACCCGATCAACGCGAACGGCTCGTCGCCGCGGCGGTTCACGGACTGGGCGGGCTGGACATCCTCGTGAACAACGCCGGCATCGGAAGCTGGGGGCACTTCAGCACCTCGACCGAGGACATCGTGCGGCACGTGATGGAAGTGAACTTCTTCGCACCGATCGAACTGACGCGGCTGGCGATGCCGCACCTCACGAACGGAGTGGAACCGTGCGTGGTGAACGTCACATCGATGTGCGGGCGCAAGGGCATGCCCGCATGGCCGGAGTACTCGGCGAGCAAGTTCGCGCTCGTGGGCATGAGCGAAGCGTGGCGCGGCGAGTTCGCCCGCTTCGACGTGGACGTCCTCACCATCGTGCCCGGGATGACGGACAGCGGCTTTCGCGAGAACTGGATTCGCACCGACGGCAAAGCCGATCTCAAGTTCGAGGCGGGAATGACCCCCGCGGATGTGGCCGCCGGCATCGTGAAGGCGATCCGCACGAACAAGACCGAGACGGTTCTCGGCAGCGAGGCGAAGCGCCTGCTCCGGTTCAACAAGTGGTTCCCGCGGCTGACGAACCGGTTGATCGCACGAAAGGTGAAGAAACTTTACTCCTGACACGCTCGCGCGTTCACGACGCATGAAGACTCTCAACGATCCGGCGATCAAGGTGCTGCTGCAGGACCTGCGGCGGACGGACAACGTCACCAACTGGCTGCACCTGGCCGGGGTGTATTTCTTTCTCGCGGCGGTGATCGGCGGCGCGGTGTGGTTCTTCGAGAGCCGCGAAGCCCTCGAACTGCATTGGGCGTGGAATATGCCGGTGGCTCTGCTCGCGATCACGCTCGTGGGGGCCGGGCAGCACCGGCTCAGCGGGCTCGCCCACGAAGGCTCGCACCACATCCTCTTCCGCGGCCGCTATCTCAACGACATCGCCTCGGATCTGCTCACGATGTTCCCGCTGTTCAGCAGCATCTACCACTACCGGCTGCAGCACCTCGCGCATCATCAGTTCGTGAACGATCCCGACCGCGACCCGGACGTCTCGCAGCTGAAGACCAGCGGCCACTGGCTGGAATTCCCGGTGGCGAAGCGCGGCGTCCTGATCGCATTCCTCAAGCAACTGTGGCCGCTGCGCCTGATCCGCTTCATGCGTGTCCGCGCCCAGTACAACGCGACAGGCACGGACAAGAACCCGTACATGTTCAAGGGGAAGAAGCCGAGCAAGGGGGCGGTCCGCGTCGGCGTGATCTATCTGCTCGCGATGATCGTGGCGCTCGTCACGCTCTTTTACACGACGGACGAATGGTGGCTGATCGCTGCCGTGCCGTTCGCGATGTGGCTCGTCGTGTCCGTCGTGTTCCTGCGACTGCCGAACGAGAAGTACCACCAGAGCCGGCTGCACCCGGTGATTCACGCGCGGTATACGTCGATCCTGCGAGTCGGCTATATCACCGCGATCTTCACCACGCTCACGCTGCTCACGAAACTGACCGGCACGCCGGCGGTGGGGTACTATGCCGTGCTGTGGTTGGTGCCGCTGTTCACGTCGTTCGCGTTCTTCATGATCCTGCGGCAGATCGTGCAGCACGGGAACGGGGGTCGCGGCTGGCTCACGAACACGCGCACATTCCTCGTCGGCTCGTTCATCCGCTTCTCGGTCTTCCCGATGGGACAGGACTTCCACCTGCCGCATCACCTGTTCGCGACCGTGCCTCACTATCGGCTGCGGAAATTGCACGCGGCCCTGATGGAATGCGAAGAGTACCGCGCGGAGGCGGTCGTGGTGGAAGGCTACTTCCTGCCGCCGCACCATCCCAAGAGCAACCCCACGGTGCTGGACGTGCTCGGCCCCGATTACGCCCCGCACACCAAGAGCGTGTTCATCGACGAATCCGTGATGGAGGGCGACGAGTTCGAGGGCAAGGACGAACTCCGCGCCGAGGGCGAGAAGTTGAAGGCGTGATGGTCCCGGCGAACCCGCAAGCGGTCGGTGACCAAACGATTCGTCTCAAAACCCGCTTGCGGGTTCGCACCGCAGAATATCCGAGTGAACCATCACATCGCTTCACCGGCGGACGACACGACGCTTCTCACGTGGTTGCTCCTCGCGATGAGGCCGGCGAGCCGCAACAGCATCAAGGAGTGGTTGCGGCACGGACGGATTCATGTGAACGGAGCCGCGGTGTCGCGGCACGATCATCCTGTGGGACCGGCCGATCGCATCACGCTCGCGTCTCCGTCCACGGTTCGTAACCCTGTTCCGCAACTCGTCATCCTTCATGAAGACGAGCACATCATCGCGGTCGAGAAGCCGTGCGGGTTGTTGTCCGTCGCCACCAATGCGGAGAAAGACGACACGGCGTTCACCCGGCTCGCGGCCATCCTGAAGTCGCGGAACGCAGGCCGCCCGTATGTGGTGCACCGCCTGGACCGCGACACCTCCGGCGTGCTTCTCTTCGCCCGCAGCCCGGACATGCGAGATCGCTTGCAACGCGATTGGGACGCCGTGGGAAAAACATACTTCGCGGTGGCGGACGGCACACCGCGCGAGGCTGCGGGCACGATCGAAAACCACTTGATCGAAGGAAAGAACCTGCGGGTGCGGATCGGGCGACCGGGTGGCGACGCGAAACTCGCGATTACGCACTACCGCGTGCTCGGCACGCGCGGCCCGCATGCGGCTTTGGAGGTGAAACTGGGCACGGGCCGCAAGCACCAGATCCGCGTTCACCTCGCCAGCCTCGGCTGCCCCGTCATCGGCGACGAAGTGTACGGCGCCCGCACGAACCCCGCCCGCCGCCTGGGGCTTCATGCTTGGAAGCTGAGCTTCGAGCACCCCGCGTCTGGCAACCGTGTCGAATTGGAATCGCCGATTTCGCAAGAACTGTCTCGCTTCATGCGATAATCTGCTTCTTGCGCTGGATGTAGTCCCATACCACGTAGCGGTCCAGGTCCTTGCCCGCGGTGAAGATCACGCGGCCCTTCGTCGTTTCGGCCAAGCGGTATGCGAACTGCAAATCCTCGTGCGACTGGTTCCAACTTTGGATCAGGAAGATGTTGATCGTGATGCCCTCCCGGGCGCAGAGCATCGCTTCGCGCATCGTCGCTTCCTCGGTGCGCGGGTCCGGCGGATAGAGCATGAACAGCGTGCTGCCCTCGAAATGGGCCGTGGGCAGGCCGTCCGTGATGAGCACGACCTGCTTGTTGGGCGTGGCCGCGTTCGCGAGGAATCGCCGCGCCGTTTGCAGGGCGTGCTGGATGTTCGTGAAGTGCGGGTGGATCGCCATCTCGCTGATGTCCGCGTCGCTCATGTCCGCCTTGAGCCGCACCACGGGGCTGAAGATCGTCACCGGCTTCGGCAGCAGGTGCGGCACCTCCGAGATGTGCCGCGGCTTCGCGAACGTGAACATCTCGATGAACTGCAGAAAGTCCCCCGGGTACTCGCTGCGGATGAGGCCGTCCAACGCGAGGCCCATGCGTTTCACGTTCACATAGAGCCCGTCGTAACGCATGGAACCGGACATGTCGAGCAGCACGCACGTCGCCGCCTTCGGGTTCACTTTCGTCTTGTGGATCACGATGTCGTCGGGTGTCATTCGCACGGGCAATCCCGGGCCGGCTCGCAACAATGCGTTCACCATGCTCGCGGGAATGTCCATCTGGGAAACGGAATCGCCGAACTCATACGCCTTGACGCTTGGCGACTCGACCGCGCCGTCGCCGCTCACCGCGTCCGGGTGCCGCCCGCTGCGGCTGGCCTTCAATTGCGAGAAAATCTTGGTCAACACCTTTGATTGGAACAACCGCATGGCCTTGGGCGTGAGGCGGTACTTGCCTTTGCCGTCGCCTTCGAGTCCTTGCTGTCCCGCCTGCTCGCGGATGTAATCCTCGATCTGCTGTTGCAGCGCCTTGAGCCCCTCGATGTCGCCGGGTTCGGCGTACTTCTCGAGTTCGGCCATGTCGATGATCGCGAGTTGGGCCGTCTTCTTGGCCTGCTCGATCTGCTTCAGCAGTTTCTCGATCTCGTCCAGTTCCTGCTTCACCTCCAAGGCTTTGGGTACGTCCATTTTCGTGCGGCCGGTGAAGGCGTACTTCCCGGCCATCTCGTCGATCTGGTATTTCTCGCCAAGCATGCCGACGACCAGCACCAGGCCCACGGCAAAGGGGTCGCGATCGTTGCCGACGCGGAAGTAGAGCGATTCGAGATCGTAAAGTTGCTCCTGCTTCACGGCCTTCTGATACGCGTCGGCGAGTCTCGCAGGCGGCTTGTTCTTCCCCGCCGCGTCGCGGAACGCCTCGCGTGCTTCCTTCACCACCGCCGTCGTTTCATAAGTGGCGAGGATCTTCCGCATCCGTTCGAGGAGCATCTCCTTCATCGCCTGCAGGCTCGGCCCGAGCCCGGCGATCTGGGATGCATCCAACCGGATCGCCTTGGCCAGTTGCTCTTCGGTGAACTCGTCCGTGTCGCCGTGGGCCAGAAGATGCTCGAAAAGCGGCGACACGGCATCGGGCGGCGGCGCAGTGGGGCTGGGGAAGTGAAGCGGGTCGTACCGTTGGTAGGTGTGGACGATCCCGCCCGGCGTCTGCGATTCGGTCTCGCTCATGAGGGCATTCTACGCCCCGCGTCTCACGCGATTTTCATGTCGGCGCGGTAGACTTGCCGATGCCCGGCCAGGATGCACTGCGATGCCAGACAATCACTATTGGCAATTCGTCCTCTTCGGTTTCCTCGGCATCGGCTTGGTTTTCTCCGCCGTCTTGAATCTTGCATCGAGGCAGGCTCGGTTCGGTTGTCGCCTCGCAGCCACTTCCTTGGCGGGTGGCGCGACAGTCCTCGCGTGCTGGGTTCATGAGCGTAACGTCTCGTTGCTCGGCCCGCTGGCTGCCCTATTGACCGTCGGGCTCTTGTTCGCTCTTTTGCTCACCACGCCGCTTCCACGCCTGCTCCTCCAGGGACTCCAGCATCCGATCAACGTGTGGCGGGCGTGTTCCATCCTGGGCGTCGCGATCATCGTCGCGGCGGCCGCGCGGTACGAGGAGAACGACGCCGCATCGGTCGATCGCGACATGGCGGAGGTGGAGGCCCTCGCTAACTCCAATTGGCAGTTCGATCCCGCCCGGTTCATCATCGAACGGGAACTCACGACCGACTCGGGCGATCCCGTCGAAACTTGGACCCCGATCCATCCGCGATCGGTGGACGAACGAGTGCGAATCGAGAACAAGTTCTTCCGGGATCTATGGAGCCGCGAGGAGGTGCTTCGGACGGCAGCGGCCGATGATCGAAGCAACTGCTTCGGATGGATTTTCACGGGGGGGCGGCACTTGATCTCGCCGGCGAGCACGGAGCAGATCTTGCTCCGTAACGGCTATCGCGAGGTGGCGTCGCCCGCCCCCGGGGACCTGATCGCGTACCGTGAAAAGGGCGTTCTCATTCACATCGCGATCGTCCGATATGCGGCGGAAAAGCGGCCTCCGCTCGTGGAGGGCAAGTGGGGGATCAATGGTGTGTTCGTACACCCCGCCGACAAATCGATCTACGGTCGCGAATTCGCCTATCTACGCAGCCCGCGCGTCGGGCATCTCCTGAACGGACTTCGAGTCGAGGAACCGCCGCCGGACGAACGCACGGAGTAGCTCACTTCTTGTCCGGCAAACGGCCCGGTTCGCGAACGCCGGAGCCCGTCCGTTTCGTCAGCGAGTCGCCGAGGTCCGCACGGGCCTTCTCCGACAGTGCGAGCATCCGCTTCAACTCATCCGGGTTCGCCGCTGCCACGTTCCTCGACTCGCTTTCGTCCGCATCCAAGTCGTAAAGTTCCGGTTCGGTCAGCTTCACTTGGCGATACGGGCCGGGCTTGCCGTCCGAGCCGTCCTTCTGTCCCTGCATCGTGCGGTACGTGTGCGGCAGGATCAGCTTCCACTTCCCGCTGCGGACGGCCTGCAACTCGTTCGTGTTGTAGTAGTGCCAGTAGGCTTCCTGAGGGCACTTCGCGCCCGGATCGTTCTTCAGGAGCGAGGCGATGTCCTTGCCGTCGATGGACCGCTTGGGCAACTCGGCGCCGGCGAACTTGGCGATGGTCGGAAGCAGGTCGATGGTCATGGCCGGTTCGCGGCACACGTCACCGGCGGGAATGACTCCGGGCCACCGCGCCACGAATGGCACGCGCACGCCGCCCTCCCACACCGTGCCTTTGCCCTCGCGCAACGTACCGGCCGTGCCTGCGTGGTTCCCGTAACTGAGCCACGGCCCGTTGTCCGTCGTGAAGATCACCAATGTGTTCTTCGCCAAGCCGTGCTCATCCAGTGTCTTCAGAATCTCACCGACGGACCAATCGATTTCCTGGATCACGTCTCCATAGGCGCCCTGCTTCGAGCTTCCCTTGAACTTCGCGCCGGAGAACAGCGGCACGTGCGGCATCGAATGGGCCACGTACAGGAAGAACGGCTTCGACTTGTTCGCCGTGATGAACTTCACCGCGTGCTCCGTGTAGCGGGCCGTGAGTGTCGCTTGATCCTCCGCGGTCACGTCGTCGTCGACGATCGTGTCGTTCTCGATGAGCGGCAGCTTCGGGTAACTGCCGGGTTTGGCCTCGGGATGGTGCGGCCACATGTCGTTCGAATACGGCAGGCCGAAGTACGTGTCGAAGCCGTGCTTCGTCGGGAGGAATTGAGGATGGTGGCCGAGATGCCACTTGCCGACGATCCCGGTGGCGTACCCTTTCGGCTTGAGCACCTCCGCGATCGTCATTTCATCCGCATGCAGGCCGTGGCGGGCGTTCGGCCCCAACGCGCCGTGGATGCCGAGACGGTTCGCGTAACAGCCCGTGAGGATCGAACAGCGGCTCGCCGAGCACACCGGCTGCGACACATGGAAGTCCGTGAAGCGGATGCCGTCCTTCGCCATGCGGTCGATGTTCGGCGTCGTGAAGCCCTTCGCGCCGAAGCAGCCGAGGTCGCCGTACCCTTGGTCGTCCGTGAATACGATCACGACATTGGGCGGTGCGGCGAGGGAAACCTCCGGCAGAGCGGCGAGAACAAGGCAGACGGAGAGGCGAAGCATGGCGAAGCTCCCGGGATCGCGGTGATTATAGCCCGCCCCGCGATAGAACACTGGGATGCTGATCGAGCTCGACTCTCTCGGCCGCACGTTCGGGTCGTTCACTGCGCTGAGTGACGTCACACTGTCACTCCCGGCCGGGCGGATCGGCGTGCTCGGGCCCAATGGCGCGGGGAAGAGCACGCTCCTCAAGATTCTCATGGGCTTGCTTCCGCCCTCGACGGGCACGGGCCGCGTGCTCGATCAACCGCTCGGCGGCGACCGCGACTCGGAAGGCAATTGGCGGCTGCGGCGGCTCATCGGCTTCATGCCCGAGAACGAAGCCCTCGTGCCGGGGCTCACCGGCGTCGAGTACGTCGCACTCGCCGGCGAACTCTACGGCATGCCCCGGCGAGACGCCCAACGTCGCGCGCACGAAGTGCTCTCGTTCCTCGAACTGGAGGAAGCCCGCTACCGCCGCGTGGAGCAGTACTCGCTCGGCATGAAGCAGCGGGTGAAACTGGCCCAAGCCTTGGTTCACGACCCGCCGGTGCTGCTGCTCGATGAGCCGACCAGCGGGCTCGACCCGGCCGGTCGCGACGCCATGCTCCGCCTCATCCGCACGCTCGGCGTCGATCATGGCAAGTCGATCTTGCTTTCGACACACCTTCTCGCGGACGTGGAAAGCGTGTGCGAACGAGTGGTGATCCTGGCGGGCGGTCGCGTCCGCAGCATCGGCACCGTGGAGGAATTGCGTTCGCGCCGGCTGAACCGCATCCGGCTGCGCGTGCAGGGCGACTCCGAGACGTTCCGGATGAAGTTGGAGGAAGCGGGCGTGGCCGTGGTCGGCGAGGCGAACAACGGCGATTGGCGGGTCGCGGTGCCGGACGGCTGGCCGAACCTGCGTTTCTTCGAGTTGGCCGAATCGCACCGCGTTGCGATCCGCGCCCTCGCTCGCGACGACGAGACTCTGGAAGAATTGTTCCTGCGAATGGTGACGTGACGGATGGCGACCAAATCCGAATCGATGCTTCGCTATCGCCCGTGGCGCGGAACGCTGCACGGGCCGGCACGGGCGTCCGTCGCCATGGCCCGTGCCGCGGTGAAATTGCTCCTGCGCCGGTGGATTTACTGGGGGCTCTTCGCGCTCAGCATGCTCGTGTTCTTCTTCTTCTTCTACGGCCAGTATCTCGTGGTGTGGATCACGACGCAGATCAGCGAGGACACGATTCGCATCGGCGCGATCTCGGTGCCGAAGGGCGCGTTCGCCCGCTTTTTCAACCGCCTCGCGTTGGATGGCTCGGCTCACACCTTTGGCAACTTCATCTGGTTCGAAGGGTATGTCGTTGTGATCCTGCTCGCGTTGGCGGGGTCGCTGCTCGTGGGCAACGACTTCCATCGCGGGAGCGTCGCGTTCTACCTGTCGAAGCCGATCAGTCGCTGGCATTACGTGCTCGGCAAGTGCCTCGCATTGGGCTTCTTCATCAACCTCGCCACCACGATCCCCGCCCTTGTGCTCTGGATCCAAGCCGGGTTGCTCTACGATTGGCAGACGTACTACTTCGAGAACGCGAGCCTGCTCCTCGGCATCTTCGGCTACGGGCTCGCGATCACGGCGACGCTCAGCCTGCTGGTGATGGCGACGGCTGTGTGGCTGCGGCAAACCGTGCCGCTCGCGATGGCGTGGATGGGCGTGTTCGTGTTGCTGCGTCTGCTCGCCGGGTGGCTCGTGGACGGCCTCGGCGTGCATCCCCGCTGGCGGCTGATCGACCTGTGGAATGACTTGTATCTTGTCGGCGCGTGGTGCCTGCGCATCGATCCGGGAACGATTCGCCCCGCCGATCAGCCGCAGTATTGGGAAGCGGGCCTCGTCGTGGCCGCGGTGTGCGCCGCGAGCCTGCTGTACCTGCGGAAGCGCGTTCAAGCCGTGGAGATCGTGCTTTAGGAATACGGAGCTCGGAATGCGGAACGCGGAATCCCAAGAGCCGGTTTCGGAACGAAATGATTCCGCATTTCGCGTTCCGCATTCCGCATTGCACGATCCACCCCTGTTGTTGTTCGAACAAGCCTCCAAGTGGTACGGCTCGGTGCTGGCGTTGAACCAAGTGACGCTCGAACTGCGCGGCGGGATCACGGGGTTGGTCGGTGCCAACGGCGCGGGAAAGAGCACGCTCTTGCGGTTGGCCACCGGGCAGCTGCGTCCCACGCTCGGGGCCGTCACAATCCGCGGCGTCGATGCGTGGGACTGGCGGGCCCGGCGGCTCGTCGGTTACTGTCCGGACGTGGACGCGTTCTACGAAGATCTTCCGGGACGGGCGTTCCTGCTCGCCATGGCGAAGCTTTGCGGATACGAAGCAGCGGAAGCCAAACGCCGCACCGAAGCCGCGCTCGAACAGGTCGGCATGACCGACCGCGCCGAGCGCAAGCTCCAAGGCTACTCCAAGGGCATGCGGCAACGCATCAAGCTCGCCCAAGCCCTGCTGCACGATCCCGAGTTGCTCATCCTCGACGAACCGCTCTCCGGCATCGATCCGATCGGTCGACAGGAGATGCTCGAACTGTTCCAACGGCTCGCGGGCCGTGGCAAGTGCCTGCTCATTTCCAGTCACGAGCTCGAAGCTCTGGAAAAACTCACGAACCACGTGGCGATCATGGCCCGCGGGCGGATCGCGGCCGTCGGCACTCTGCAACAGATTCGCGAGCTGTTGGACGATTACCCTGTGTCCGTACGGATCGGCGTGGCGAACTCGCGGAACGCGGCGCGGCTCGTTCTCACTCTGCAAGATGTCGTCGCGGCCGAGGTGGAGGAAGCGGGCGTGGTGGTGAAGGCCCGCCATCCGAAACGTTTCTTCGAGGAACTGAACCGGCTCGTGGTCGCGGAACGGCTGGACGTGACGAGCTTGGAGCCGCTCGACGAATCGGCCCACGCGATCTTGGGGTATCTGCTCGGCGGAAGTGGCAAAACATAGTTTGGAACGTCCGGCCACCGGCCACCGGCCAAGCACACACCCACTTGGCCACCAACTGTCCAATCATGCAACCGACATTGAGCGGACGCTGGACAGTTAGTAACCGATCGAGCCATGCATGACGGCAGCCCTGCGATACACGTTCCCGCAATCGCGACGGTTGAAGACCACCGCGCAGTTCGACCGCGTTTACGGCCGCAAGCGGTCCGTTTCGGATGCCGTGCTCATCGTGTACGCTTGTGAGAACGACTTGGGCCACCCACGGCTCGGGTGCAGTGTGTCCAAGAAGATCGGCAATGCCGTGGTCCGCAACCGGTACAAGCGGCTCTTTCGCGAGGCGTTTCGCCTGCTTCAGCACGACCTGCCGCAAGGAACGGACTTTATCCTCATCCCGCGTCCCGGCCCGGAGCCGAGCCAGGAGGATGTGAAAGCTTCACTTTTGAAGCTCGCGTCGCAGGCCGCAAAGCGATTGGGGGCGAAATGAAACCCGTTCGCTGGGCCGCGACCGCTGTCAACGCCGTGCTGATTTTCGGCGTGCGCTGCTATCAGCGGCTGATCCGGCCCCTCTTGCCGCCGATGTGCAAGTATGAGCCGGGGTGCAGCGAGTACTTCATCGGGGCGGTGCGAAAGTACGGTCCGGTCGTGGGTTGCGCCAAGGGAACATGGCGGATTTGCCGATGCAATCCGTGGTCGAAGGGCGGGTGGGATCCGCCTTGAATCTGTTACAATCCGAGGAAATCCGCGCAAGAGCGACCCGGCCCGCCGTTCTCCCTGCGAACCCGGCAGGACGCTCGGGCCACGAGGACCGCACTCATGACCCGCACGAACCCCACCCACGCTCAACCCAGCCTGTCGGACCTCATGGTCCGATTCTTGGCGACCCGCTCAGACGCCGCCTCCGCGGCAGTCGAGCCCGCCGGCGAGGTTGAGCCGCACGAGGTGGCCGCCGGGTTCCGGGTGGACCCGCGCACCGCATGGACCGACGCCGTTGCCGCAGCGCCCACTGCCTCGTCCCCCGTTCCGAATGATTGGTCGAGTTGGGTGAACCAGCCCGCGCCGGTGTTCGCCGTCGCGATGGCGGCCGGGAACTTCCCGCAACGCGTGAAGGACCTTCACCCGTTGCTCGCGAAGTTCGACGCCAAGAAGCTTCGCCCGAGCGGCAACTCGGCTCCGGCTCCCGGATTCACCGGGCTGCGGAGTTGGGTGGAGAAGGAAGCCAAGACCGGCTCCGCCCTGTTGGCCGCCGGGGTGGCCCGTTCGCTGGGCGACTTCGATCGCGCGGAACAGATCCTGAAGAACCTTCCGGACAGCCCCGCTTTACAGAACGAACGAGCCGCGTTGCTCTGGCACCGTGGCGAGTGCGAGGCGGCGTTGAAAGCTTGGAAGGCGATGGCGGATTCGCCGACCGTGCGGTTCAACCGCGGTCTGGCGTTGCTCTTCACGGGGAGCGCGAAAGCCGCTCGCGCCGAGTTCTCCTCCGCGGCCGCCGAGTTGCCGGAAACCAGCGGTTGGCATGCGTTGGCCCGCCTGTATCAAGCCGTGGCCGAGATCCACGGGGCATGAGCCGCCCGACCTTTCGCCGGACACGGATCGTATAACAGGGAGAGCCGAGTCTCCCGTTTTGCGAGGTCTCCGTGAAGCTGACTGCTCCGCCGCCGGGTTCTGCCCCGGAACAGCCGCTCGAGCCGACCGCGGATGCGCCCGCCACACCGGAAGCCCCCTCGCCTGCGATTCCTTATCAGAAGCCGCCCGACCGCCTCGCGACGTGGCCGACGTGGTTCGGCCCCGCGGACGTCGTTCTCGCCGTCGCCGTCCTGGCGCTCGCGTTCCTCGCCGCGTCGTTCGCCGCCCGAAACTCGGACATCTGGCTGCATCTGGCTTCCGGGAAGCGGTTGCTCGCCGGTGAGTACAAGCTCGGCACCGATCCGTTCAGCTACACCGGGGCGGATCGCACGTGGGTGAACCACAGTTGGTTGTGGGACGCCGCGGCGTACTCGCTGTATTCGGGCGACGGATCGCTGCTCGTGATTCTCAAAGCACTGTTCGCGGCCGCTGCGTTCGGGCTGGTGCTGGCGATTCGCCGCGCGGGCCAACCGATGTGGCCGTGGACGATCTTCGCCCTGTTCGCCGTCCTCGCGTCGGCGAACATGCTCTCTCTTCGGCCGTTCGTGGGGTCGTTCTTCTTCCTGGCACTGACGCTGCTGCTGGTGTTCCGCCTGCCGTCCCGTCGCATGTTGCCCGTGGCGATCGCAGTGACGTTCGCGTTGTGGTCGAACCTCGACGCGTGGTTCGTGCTCGGGCCGGCGACGCTGCTGTTGCTGGCGATCGGGGAAGGCATCCGCTCGAAGATGTGGCCGGACGCTGTTCCCGAACCTGCGGACTCGCTCGGAATCGTTCCCGACCTCAAGACGCTCGCCAAGTGTTTGATCCTCGGCTCGGTCGGCTGCATGATCAACCCGCACCACATCGGCGTGTGGGAAGTGCCGTTTGAACTGCTCGGGGCTCCTGGGGCGGAGAACGATCCTCGAATCGCGTTTTACTTCCTGTCCCCCGCGCGGTCGTTCACGTCCTACTGGTCGTCCCCGTCGTCGGGCTTCAACGCGGGCGGATTGTCCTACGCGTTCCTCTTGCTCGCCGGCGTGTATGTCTCGTTCCTTTCCGGTATGGCCGGGCGGCTCCTCGGCTTCGGGGGCGTGGATCCCTTGCCGGTTCCGCAACTCGCTCTCGTGCTCGGTTTCGGCGCGCTGAGCCTGCTCACGTTCTTTGCGATTCCCTTCTTCGCGCTTGTGATGGTTCCGATCTTGGCGTCGCGTTGCAACGTGGCGTCGTCGCAGATCGTGCTGGGCGTGACGAGCGACGGCGGCACGCGTCTCCGCCTGATGGCGTCCTCGGTCGGCCGGATCGCCACCGTCTTGTCGCTCCTGATCCTGGGATTGATCGCGAAGCCCGGTTGGCTGCATCCCCCGGCGTCGGCGTGGTGGGATTCCGGGCTCACGCATCCGTCGAATTCCCGCCGCGTGGAGTGGCGAGTCGAGGCGGATCCGGAGTTGCAGCAGGGGGCCGAGTGGCTTCAATCGGCTCGTGCATCCGGGGCGTTGCCCGCCGAGACGCGGGGTCTCGTGGCCTCGCTGGACTTCGCGAACCACTGCGCGTGGTTCGCGCCGTCGGAGAAGGTGTTCGCGAACGGCCGCATCGCATTCCACCGAGCCGACCTGCCGGACCTCGCCAAAGCCCGGCGCGGTCTGGGGGCGTACTTGGAGAAAGCCGAACCGCCGGACCCGCGGGACTTGGAAGAGGTGCTGCTCAAGTGGAAGGCGGCTTACGTGGTGATCGCGTGGCCGCAGAACGAACGCGAAGTGAACCGGTATCTCCTGTCGCAACAGGAGTTGCTGATGTGGCTGGATTTGGAGCACTGGTCGCCGTGGTTTTTCAACGGCCGCTCGGCGATCTCGGGGTGGCGTTCCGGCAAACAGTCCGGAGAGGCGAGTTTCCGGGCTTTGGAACTCGATCCGTTGGTGCGGGCCTACGGGCCCGAGGCGAAGCGGTTGCCGAACGTCTCGATCATGCACCCGTTGGTTTATGACAGCGCGTGGGGCGAACTCTTCACACCCCGGCAATCCACGCCCCTCGGCGCGGAGGAAGCGGAGGCGTGGCTCCGGTTCAAGGGTCGCGCCGCCCTGAACAACCAAATCGTGCAGCAGACGGGCGCGCTCCTGCGGCTGAATCAACCGGGCCTCGCAGCACCCGTGATACCTCAAACCATGTTCCTCGGCCGCGACGAGTTCTTTGCGCGTCAGAGGCAACTGCGGCTGCCTCCCCCTGCGGATGGAAGCTTCCGCACGTACCCGATCCTCGCGCTCCGGGCCGCTCGGCAAGCCATCGCTGAGAACCCCGATCACCCGGACGGCTACTTCGCGCTCGCCCAGGTGCTCGACGACCGCGACCTGCCGATCGGAGAGGGCGACCGTGCGGTGTCCGTGGCGAATGCCTATCAGCAATGCCTGGCCCGCTTACCGAAACCGGCGGACTTCCGTCGCAACATGTATCTCGCCTCGCCGACGCAGGCGGCCGAATCGCTGGCGATGCTGTTCGTCGGCCGGAGGTTCCCTTCGGGTGATCTTCAAGGCCACCGCGTGGACATGGGTATGATCGGTGAGGCGTCGGGCGCCGGGGTGCTCTATCGCGTCCCGGCCAGCCCCGCGACCGGCAACCGGCAAGTGATTCTGCGCGTGCCCCAAGCGAGCGTGCCGCAGTTGCCGCAAGGTTCGGTCCAACTCGCGAGCGGCCTGCACATCCTGCCGCTCGATCTCGCCCAACAACTGCTCGCCACGGCGGAGGAGTACGCCAAGGTCGAGTTCATCGATCCCGAACGGCGCACGTCCGAACTCTCGCGAATCGCGGATGAGCGGAAGATCGTGGATGCGGCTCACCGCAAGGCCCTGGAACAGTTCCGCACCGCGGCGGAACGCGCGCCCAAACTGCGGGATCGCCACCGATTGGCCATGGCGAACGGCCTCGTCGGCGAAGCCCTGAACCTGCTTAACAACGCGGATCTCGGCAAAGAGTACGGTGAGGAGGAAGCCGGCGTGTACTTCCACCTCGTCGCCGTCGAACTCGCGGTCGGCCGGTTCGAGGATGCCACCAATCACTTGGCCACGCTCCGCTCGTTCATCTCGGAACTCTCGGCGAAGCCGGATGCCAACAAGCCCCTCCTGCAGTCGCTGAAGCGGATGTTCTCCGAACTCGAATTCCAACGACTGGTGTTGGAAGGGAACTATGCCGAAGCCGGGAAGGAACTCGAAGCCTTGGAAGGATCGCAAGTCGGAATCGACGAGTTGCTGGCCGCACTCGCCAAGGAAAAGATCGACCCGGCCGTCTACCACAACACGGACAAGGTGGGGGCGGTACTGAGTTCCATGAGCGTGGCGTGGCCGATGTTCGCGATGTTCGGCATCCCGGTGTACGGCCCCGGTGAGCCCCTGTCCGCGTTCACCGCCTACATGAGCGGGCTCGCCGGGTTGAGTCATTTCCAGACTTTCGAGAGCGCCCGGCAGGCGGTGGCGAACAAGATGCAGCGCGACTCCGAATTCTTCTTCCGCCGCGGCTTCCTCGCCCTGCTGGAGGGCGACATCGCCGGCGCGAAGGCCCGGTTCGCCAGCGCGGCTCGTCCGGCTCCGCCCCCGGCGTGGAAGATCCTGCCCGTTCGCCATGCCGACGCCGAACTCTTCCTCAAGCAGATCGAGCGGGCGGAGAAGGCCAAGAAGCCGTGACATGCCGCTGGTGAACCTCCCGCTGCCGCCGCTCGAGCCCGGCCTCCCGCCGGACGTGCGCCGCTTCCTCCGCGAAGCGGACGAGCGCATCGACGACTTCCAAGTGTGGAGCCGCGTGCCGGCGTTCGTGCCCTGCGACTTTGAAGGCGCCTACCGCGTACTGCGGTCTCTCGCCGACTCGAACCTGCTCCGGGGGATGCGATTCTGCGAATGGGGCAGCGGCTTCGGCGTCGCCGCCTGCCTGGCCGCCCTCGCCGGATTCGACGCCTGCGGCATCGAGATCGACGCCGAACTCGTCCGCCATGCCCGCCAACTCGCGGACGACTTCGAGATCGACGTCGAATTCGTCCGCGGCAGCTTCATCCCGCCCGGCGGAGAGGATCACGTCTTCTCCGCCGGCCAGTACGCGTGGTTCACCACCGACGCGGACGCGGCCTACGAGGAACTCGATCTCGACCCGGACGACATGGACGTGATCTTCGCCTACCCGTGGCCGGATGAAGAGTTCGTGACGACGGACCTGTTCCTCCGCTATGCTGGAGCCGGCGCGGTGCTGGTGACGTACCACGGCGGCGACGAGTTCCGCATCCGCCGCAAGGTCGCGGGGCCGCGCAAGACCAAACGCCGGAGCAAACCATGATGCGTTCGTTCGCTCTGATCGCTGGATTCTCGCTTGTCGCCGTCGCGGCCCCGGAACGCGGCGCCGAAGACCCGCTGACCATCGACAGCAAGTGGACCGGCAAGCTCACCCAGAAGGGCAAGATCGAAGGAAACGAGACGCCGCTCACGCTCGACGCCGAACTCCGCATCACAAAGCGGGACGGCGCCAAGTTCGAAGGCGAACTCCACGAATCCAACGACGTGATCCGTGTGACCTACCTCGTGAAGGGCACCATCGTGAAAGCCAAGGACGGCAAGAGCTTCACCGTCGAGTTCAAGAACTACGACTTCAAGGACACCGAATCGCAGACATTCTTGGACATCCCGTACGCCGGCAAGCTGGAGGGGAAGAAGCTGACGGGCACGTGGAAGCACCCGAAGAACGACAACGACACCACGCTCGAAGGCGACTTCGCGCTCGAGAAGAAGTGACACGCATTGCCCCGCCGCCCCCCTTCCGCAGAATGAGTGAATCGTTCGCAGGGACGCCGCCCTCCAACTGTTTACGGACCGAACCGCAGGAGCCCGCCGATGCTCGGCACGACGCTGAACCCCAAGCAATTTCTCACCCGCGTGGCCCAGGAACTGGACCGCATCGACCCCGCCCAAGTGCAGAAACTCGCCGACCTGATGCACGAACGCTACCTCGCCGGGCGGTTCGTCTTCGTCATCGGCAACGGCGGCAGCGGCTCCAACGCCTCCCACTTCTGCGAAGACATCGGCAAGGGCACCCTCGCCCGCAAGTTCTTCGACGACGACACCAAGAAGCGCTACAAGATCATCAGCCTCACCGACAACACGCCGTACATCCTCGCGTGGGGCAACGACGAAGGCTTCGACCGCGTGTTCTCCGAACAGTTGAAGAACCTCGCCTCCCCCGGCGACTTGCTCATCGCCATCAGCGGCAGCGGCAACAGCCCGAACATCCTGCGGGCCGTGGAATGGGCCAACGCCCACGGCGTGGACACCTTCGGATGCACCGGCTTCTCCGGCGGCAAACTGCAAACCCTCGCCCGCCACAACTTCCACGTCCCGCTGGACGACATGGGCATTGTCGAATCCATCCATCTCACGGCGTTCCACTGGGTGGTGGACGACCTGCACCGTCGCGTCTCGTTGGTGTGAACGCATTCACCCTCTCCCCGCCGGGGAGAGGGTGGTTTGTGAAGTGCGAATGCAGTTCACAAACCGGGGAGGGGCTGCCCTCGCCAGTGACAATAGGAACACGCCAAAATCGGACCTTGACATCCAATTTCAAGCGGTTACCCTGTGTTCAGGCGGGAGAATGGCCTTCCGCCGTGCAGGGAGCCGACTCATGACTGTCACCCGCCACCATCGCCGCACGTTCGCCCTTCTGCTCGCACTCGGCTGCGCCGTCACCCTGAGCGCGGCCCCGCCGGCCACCGAAACCCCGAAGAAACCCGCCGACGAGTCCCGCATTCCGATCCGCGAGGCCAAGGAACGCGCCAAGCTCCTCCACGGCGTCTACTCCGCCACGCTCGAATCGCTGCATCACCACTACTTCCGGCGGGAGGGCCGCACGCTGCCGGCGCGGGCCATGGAGGACATCTTCGCCGACGTGGAGACCGACACGAAGATCCAAGCCCGCTGGATCGCGGTGAACACCCCGGCCATGAGCATCAATCACGAGCCGAAGTCGGACTTCGAGAAGAAGGCCGCGGAGGAACTCGCGGCGGGCAAGGCCTTCTTCGAGCAGGTGGAGAAAGGCGTGTACCAGCGTGCCGCCGTCATCCCGCTCGGTGCCGGCTGCGTCGGCTGCCACACCAAGTTCTTCTCACAACCCCCGAAGACCCCGCGCGTGGCCGGCTTGGTGATCACGATTCCGGTGAATGAGAAGTGACCGAGTGTGCCGGAAGCATCGATGAGCCGATGTGCTGCAGTGTGAGCGGCCGATAGCTACCCTGATCAGATTTCTTCGAATCCGATCTTTCGCAGATACTGATACGTTCCGTCATAGTACTCCGAACGACGGGTTGGATCATCGGGATCCCCCTCTGGAACAACGATCACCATGCCCTGTCTGGCTCGGGTCAGGAGCACGCGATAGGCGTTTTTTTGGTACGCCTTTCGCTCAGCCTTTTGAATTCGGTTCCAGCGATCGCCTACAAACGACCAGTTCTCCCAGCCGTTCGTTCCCAGTCGGAAGTCGGCGTCCCAAGTCACGCAGGCCCAATCCAACTCCAAGCCTTGCACGTGGAACTCGGTGGCCACGTCTTCCAAGTAATACGAGGAACGAACATCATCCTTGCCATCCAGAAACCAATGAATGGGATCCATGGGGGAGCGGACATCGATGGCGTACGGCTTTAGTCGCTGAGCTTGCGACGACACGACGATGCCATATCGCTCAGTGCCCCGGGCCTTGCTGCGAAGCCAGGCCTTGGCTCCTTGGAGATTTCGAGTGACGAGAATCGGATAGGTCTTAGCAACTTGGCGAAGTGTCGCGGAAGCTTCCTCCAACTCGAGATCAAGGATTTGCTTCACCAGCAGCGAGACGGACTCGGCCCGGAACGATCTCATCGAGACCGCCAAGTGGAGTTCGTCTTTGAAGGTCACCTGAACCAAGCCGTCGAGTTGATCGAGAATCTTTCCCGCACCGTATTCCGAGTCCGTGAGACGGGAAGAAATGAAGAGACGCCAATCAGGGAAAGACCGTTGCAACGAATCGATCCACTCACTGATTCCTGCTTCGCCAGTGTTGATCTCCTGACCGCCTCCGACAAGGCAGACAATCGTCGCCCAGTCCTTGTGTCGGTCGAGACACGAAACGAGGAACTCAGGCTCCGAGACGCTGAATCCTGCCAGGCCCTTCTTCTGCTTCATGAAACTGCGTGTCCGCTCCAAATTCCATGCCCGCTGGGCCTCATCAAAGATCGCGACATGTTCGATCGGAGCACGCGTCTTGTCCTCCAAGCAATCGTCTCGGAAGTGGTGGACGTTCTGAATGATCGCCTTCACCTCGCTTCGAGCCGATTCGAGCTTGTGTTTGCGACCTTTCTCCTTCTCACGCCTGACTTTGTCACGCGCCAAGGCTTCGCGGAGAATCGCGACCAACGGAGCGTTGCCGGACAGGAACACGCTGTGAAGGGCGGATTGAGGATCCAAGTTCTGCTTGGCAACATTGAGTCCGACAAGCGTCTTGCCCGCGCCTGGCACGCCCGTGACGAAACAGATCGACTTGAATTGCTGCTCACGTGAATCACGGATGATCCTGCTGATTGCATCCGAAGTGCGAGTCAGGTTGATCGCGCTTGCGTCGCTTCGTGAGATCTCGGCAACCGCGTGTTCTCCGTATAAGGCGGTGGCGGCCTCAATGATTGTGGGAGTCGGGCAGTAGCGACCTCCTTCCCATCGGTTTACATCGATCGCTGCGGCGGAGGTGACTCGGGCGAGAAACTGCTCGATCAGGTCAGGCAGTCTTTCGACGGTCGAAGTGATCGGCGCGAAAAGGCGATCGGCAGACGGTTCTGAAAGTATCTGTCGAGCGGACTTGGCCTTCGTTGCGATCAGTATCGGGACGATGTGGCAGGTGTGGCTGGTCTCATGGAAATTCTTCAGGTCGAGGGCGTAGTCGCACACTTGATCGAGGGCATGCGTGGCGAACTCTTCCTCTCCGACCTTGAACTCTAACACAAAGATGACGGAGTGGATAATTGCGACGACATCGATGCGGCGGCCCAATCGAGGAATTGAGAACTCGAAGTAGACCGATCCGCGTCCGCGGTAGGGGTTCAAAACAGATTTCAGCAACCCGATCTGAGTCGTCCAAGCGCCTCGCTGGGTGAGTTCGACGGCATACAAACTTCGTTCGACGAGCCGACCAAGAATCGCGTCCGGGTCGCGGTCTAGGAAGTCAGCGATCGTGTCGTAGTATCCTGCACGATTCATGGAGGCTCCGCTGCAAGACCTTCCAGCCCAAGGCCCGGTCAATGACAGGGATGCGGCGGTTGGGCATGTCGGCGAGGTCGTATAGATGGCGGCTGGGGCGAGATACGGTCGCCGTTTGGCGAAGTCAAGCGGTCGCACGGCGGGTCAGGCTGCCAAGTGTGTGTGTGTGGCTATGTGGCAATCTGGCAGCCCTCCCGCTCGCGCTTGCAGAGGCGGCTGCGCGTTACCGAGTTGTTACAGCGGCCCGAAGCCCCTCCCGGTTAGAATCCCCACAACAGATTCGCCCGAGGAGGCCGATCCATGTTCTCCGCACTTCGCGCTTTGGCCGTCGCACTGGCGGCCGCCGTGCCCGCGCTGCCTTCCGCCGCGGAAAGCCCGGCTCCCGCCAAAGCCGGCTCCGAAAAGGACATCGACCTCGTGCTCTGCCTGGACGTGTCCAGCAGCATGAACGGGCTGATCGATTCGGCCAAGATCAAGCTGTGGGACATCGTGAACGAGATGGCCCGGCTGAAGCCCACGCCGAACCTCCGCGTCGCACTCTACAGCTACGGCCACTCGAACTACGACGCCGCGAAGGGCTGGGTGAAGAAGGACCTCGACCTCACCACCGATCTGGACGACGTGTACAAGGCGTTGAACGCGCTGACGATCAACGGCGGCGAAGAGTACGTCGGCCGCGTGACGCACGACGCCCTCGTCGAGCAGAAGTGGAGCAAGGAGGCCGGCGCGCTCAAGCTCATCTTCGTGTGTGGCAACGAGCCCGCGAATCAGGACAAGGTGGTGACGCTGGAATCGGTCGCGACCAAGGCCAAGAAGGACGGCGTGATCGTGAACGCGATCTACTGCGGCCCGGCGACCAACCCCGAAGCCCGCGGCTGGGCCGACTTCGCGGACAAGTGCGGCGGCCGCTTCATGAACATCGACATGAACAAGGCCGGCCAGCAGGTCGCGGTGAAGACCGAGTTCGACGCCGACATTCTCAAGCTCAACGAACAACTGAACGGCACCTATGTGGCCTACGGCAAGGAAGGCGAGAACCGGAAGCAGAACCAGCTTCAACAGGATGCGAACGCGGCGAAGGCCCCCGCCGCCCCCGGCGCGGGCGGTGCGGCCCCGGTGCCGCTGGCCGCGCTTGAACGGGCTTCGTCCAAGGCCGGCGCGTTGTACAAGAACAGCGGATGGGACTTGGTCGACCGCATGAAGAACGACAAGGAGTTCGACATCAAGAAGCTGAAGGACGACGAGTTCTGCGACGAGATGAAGAAGATGAAGCCGGAGGAGCGGGTGGCGTACGTGAAGAAGAAGGCGGAAGAACGGGCCGAACTTCAGAAAAAGATCGGCGAACTGGCCGCGAAACGACAGAAGAAGGTGGATGAAGAAGTGGCCAAGCAACCCCGCAGCGAGAGCGAAAAGGCGCTGGACGAAGCCGTGAAGAGCGTGGTCCGCGATCAGGCGAAGGCCAAGGGTTTCGAACTCAAGAAGTAACACGCTTGCGTGTCAGCGGAGCATCAACATGCCGAAGGCCCGCATCGTGGTGGTGGAAGACGAACCGGCGATCCGCCGGGGCGTGTCGGACGCGCTTCGCCTGTCGGGCTACGACGTGACCGAGGCCGCGGACGGCCACCACGGCCTCCGCGAAGGCGCGGCCGACGGCGTCGATCTCATTCTGCTCGATCTCATGCTTCCGAAACGCGACGGGCTCGAGGTTCTCTCCGAACTTCGCCGCTCGTGCCCCACGCGGCCCGTCATCATCCTCACCGCACGCGGCACCGAGGAAGACCGCGTCAAAGGCTTGAAACTCGGCGCGGATGATTACGTCGTGAAGCCGTTCTCGGCGAAGGAACTCATCGCGCGGATCGAAGCGGTGCTTCGCCGCACGTTGAAGCCGCCGCCCGAAATCCGCTCGGTGAAGGTCGGCAAGGGCACCATCGACCTGCAACGCCGCGAAGTGCGGTGGAATGCCAACACCCGCACGGACCTGAGCGAAACCGAGGCCGCGCTGTTAAGATATCTTGTGTGCAACAAGGAACGGGCCGTGAGCCGTGAGGAACTGCTCTCCCGCGTGTGGGGCATCGGTTCCGCCGGGCTCGAAACACGCGCCGTGGACATGCACATCGCCCGCCTGCGGGCCAAGCTCAAGGATCCCGGCGTCCGCGACGACGACCAAATGGAAGCGATCGTGACCGTACGCGCCCACGGATACATGGCCGGCCCCGCTCTCGTGATCCGGGAGTGCGAATCATGACGCGCCGCCTGTTGGGGCCTGTCGGCGGGCCGATCGCGTTCCTGATCGTGGCCGGGCTCGTGTTCGCGGGTCTCGGGTGGGTCACGGTCGCGTCACTGCGTGTGGAAGAGGCGCAGCGCGAAGCCGCCCGCCGTGCCGACCGCGAGAAAGAACTTCGTCTTGCGCTCACCCGCATGGACGCCCGAATCGCCCCGGCCCTCGGCGTCGAAGACACACGCGCCTTCCACGAATTCAAGACCTTCTCCGTCGACGATCCGATCACGATTTACGGCCCCGCATCCGGCCCGCTGCTCGCCGGCGAACTTCCCGAGTGGATGCAACTGCACTTCCAACTCGACCCCGAGGCGAAGTGGGAATCCCCGCAAGTGCTGGATCGCGGCACGCTGCTGGCACTGCGGCGGCACTGGCACGACCTGCCTCTGCGGAACGCGACCAAGTCGCGGGCCGAGCAGTTGGCCGAACTGAACGCGAAGTTCCCGGCTCGGGCGGCCGGCGATTCGTTCGCCTCGCGCGACCGCACGCCTCCGCCGGTGTCGCCGCCGTCCACTCCGCTCTCCTTCGGTGGCGGGCTGATGGACGACAATCTCGGATTGGAGAACTTCAAGGAGTCGCCGGGCAAGGAACCGATGAAGCCCGAACCGGTGAACACGCCGGCCCCTGCTCCGCCGCCGATTCCCGGCGCGGGCGCGGAGGCGAAGGGGGCCGAGGCCGCCGGGTTGCAAGCCGCGGCTCCGCCGGCGATCCGCAAGGCGGAGGCCGACAACAAGTCCCAAGTCGCCGCGGATCCGAAGCCGTACTCCGAAACCGACGGGGTGGTGAAGGACATCAAAAAGCGTTCGTTCGAGCAGCAGAACCGGATGGACTTCGACGACCGGCAGTTCCTGTTCGGCCTCGCACTCGGGGACGTGGCCCGCTTCAAGTACCAGATCGCACCGAGCAAGCTCGCCCCGCAAAAGAAGAATGCGAGCGGAGAAAAGGGGGACGGCGCGGACCGGTCCTTGTCCCTTCGCGACCAGACGCGTGAGAAGGAAAGTGTCGCCTCGGGGCCATCGTCCACGGTGCCACCGAGCGAGTTCAAGTCCGACTCTTACGGCTTCTACCGGCTCATGGAGGAGGCCCGCACCCGCGAGGTGGAACGCAAGCAACTCGACAACCTGCACCGCGGCGGCTTGAAGCAGGACGCCGACGCCAAGAACGGCGCCTCCAAGGATGCGGCGAAGAGCGGGGCACTGGCGTTCGGCCGCCCGAATGCTCCCGGCATGGCCGGAGGCGGAGGACTTCCCGCCGGTGGCAGCGCGATGAAGGCCGCCGGGCCCGGCGGGGAAGCGCCCGGTGCTCCGGCTCCGGGGCTTCCCCCGCGCGGCGTAGCCCCCATGGCGAAGGGGGCGGTTGCTCCCCCAGCCGGCCCACCCGCGTTCGGCGGTCCCGTGGCGGCCACCGGTGCGGGAATCGGCGCACCGCCCGGCGAACCGGCGAATGCTACGCCGGACCCGGCACCGGCCCCGATGCTCGTTCCCGCCGAGCCGCCGATGGTTCCTCCCGCGGCCGGAGACGAAGCCGTCGCACCGCCGCTCGCCGTCCACCTCGGCACGCTTCGCCCGCAGTGGCTCAGCGGCACGGACGGGACGCCGCTGCTCGTGCTCGTGCGCACCGCGCGAGTGGAGAACAAGAAGACCCTGTACCAAGGCGTGGTGCTCGATTGGGCGAAGCTCCAGGCTCTGTTGCTCGACGAGGTGAAGGAATTGTTCCCAGATGCGAAGCTGGAGCCGAGAAAGGACGCAAGCGCGGACTCGCGAGAGCAATCGATGACGGCCCTGCCGGTGAAGCTCGATACCGGGGCGGACGCTCCGCCGCCGCCCGCCGGGTGGACGCCGCTCCGCATCGGCCTCGTGCTGGCGTGGGCCGCGGCCGTGGTCGCCTTCGCCGCCATCGGCCTCTCCGGTTGGTCGCTCGTGGACCTCGCCGATCGCCGCATCCGCTTCGTTTCGGCCGTCACCCACGAACTGCGGACGCCGCTCACCTCGCTCCGCCTCTATCTGGACCTCCTGCTCTCCGGCATGGTGCAGGACGAAGACAAGCGCCGCGAGTACCTCTCCACGCTGAATGTGGAATCGGATCGCCTCCACCGCCTGATCGACAACGTGCTCGACTTCGCGAAGCTGGAACGCAGCCGCAAGGGCCGCGACCTGCAACCGGTGAAGGCCGCGGACCTGCTCGATTCCATCCGTCTCACATGGATGGACCGCGTCGCGGCGGACGGCAAGGAACTCGTCGTGGAGTCGTCGCTGCCCGCGGATCTCGGTATCACCACGGACGGCTCGCTCGTGCAGCAGATCGTGGGCAACCTCGTGGACAACGCCCGCAAGTACACCCGCGATGCGTCGGACGTCCGCATCCGCCTCCGCGCGACGCTGGAAGGAACGAAACTGGTGTTCGAGGTGGAGGATCGCGGCTGCGGCGTGCCGTCACGCGAGCAGAAGACGATCTTCCGCCCGTTCCGCCGGGGCGAAACCGCGGACACGAAGGCCGGCGGCGCGGGCCTCGGCTTGGCCCTCTCCAAGGAATGGGCCGAAGTCCTCGGCGGCCGCCTCACCTACCGCACCCCCGAAGGCGGCGTCGGCTCCTGCTTCCGGTTGGAATTGCCTGCCAAATCGTGAGGCGAGACAGTCACGGCAACTGATCCGCGGTTTGCACGACTTTGTAATCCACGCCCAAACCGCCCTCGAAGTGCCGCTTGCCGCACTTCACCTTCTGCGCCTCGGAGGAGTACATGTCCGTGCCCTTCGTCTCGCGGACAAGATACAGTTTGTCCCCTTCTTCGCCGAACTGGTCCGTCTGCTGCCACACCAGCGCCCAGTCCGGGTTGTAGTTCCCCACTGGCGTCCGCACCTTGAACCACTTCGGCAGCTTCAAATAGAACTTCACCGGCGTCTGCGACTCCAGCCGCTCCGCGAACTTCCGCTCGATCTCCGAATCGAACACGAACTGGTCGTACAGCGACTTCGTGGCGGGGAACATCTTGTCCGAGTTGGAGGAAATCTCCTTCTCCAACTGCTCCTGCTCGTACCACGTGCCGTCCTTCTCGTACTGGATGCCGTCCACCAGTTCCTCTTCGAGCCGGTTGCGGATCACCTCGGCGGCGCGCACCGCGAACTCCTCGGGGTTGTCCAGAATCATCCGCTGGTCCTTCACGCCGCGGATGATCGCGAGCAGTGTCTTCCGCGTCAGCCGCAGGGCGGGCTGCGTGTGCGCCAGCAACTCCGCCAGCTTCTCCACGAGGTTCGGCAGCGGGAACTTCCCCGCCAAACTCGCCACCGTCGTGGCGTTGGACATCTGCAGCGCGTTGAACGCCGTGCCGCTCTTCGCCTCGATCCGCGCTTTCGTCACCACCAGCTTCGGCGGCTCGATCGTCATCTCGTTCAAATCCTCCACCGCGGTGAAGATCAGCCGCTCCGAATTCACTTTAACCTGATAGCGCGTCTTGTGCTTGATCTTGTCCCACAGCGTCTGAAACTCGGGCGGCAACTCCGCATCCGCCTTCTTCGTCGCCGTGTTCTTCGCCCGCTGGTTGGTCACCCGCAGTTTCTTCGCCTCGTCCGCACCGAAGTCCTCCTCGATCTCCTTCTGCAGCGCGGCCACGTAATCCTGATAGCTCTCGTTCGCCACCACCGTCACCATGTTCACCCATTCGTCCGGGAGCCGCTCGCCCTGCTGGTTCACGACGAGTCGCAGGCCGCGGCCGATCTCCTGCCGCTTCTTCACCTCGCTCGTCGTCTGGTTCAGCGTGCAGATCTGGCACACGTTCGGATTGTCCCACCCTTCCCGCAGCGCGCTGTGCGAGAACAGGAAGCTCACCGGCTCGGCGAAGGACAGGAGCCGCTCCTTCTCCTTCATGATGAGCGAATAGGCGGCGCGGTCCTGCTCGCTTTCGCCGCCGGAAGAATCGAGCAACTCCTCCGTGCCGCCCTTGCGCCGCTTCTTGGCGAAGTACGCCCCGCTCACCTCCTCCGGCGTCTTCTTCTCCCACGCCGGGTACTTCTTCTTCAGGTCGTTGAACGCCTCGGCGAACAGCGTCCGCACCAGGCCGTCCGACGCCGCGTAGTTCTCGACCTTGTCGATGAAGAACAGGGAGAGCACCTTCACGCCCTGCGGTTCGAGTTGCTTCTGCCGGCGGAAGTGCTGCTCCACCGTGTAACGGATCTGCTGCCGGAACAGTTCCTTCTGGTTCGACCCGAACGGCTCGCCCTCCTTCACCTCGACGCCGTTGGTGAACCGCACGAGTTTCGTCGCCGGTTCGATGTCCGCGATCACGTACGGCTCGTACTCGCTGCGGTCCGCCTTGTCCCGCAGCGATTGCCCCGGCTTGAAGTTGTACTCCTTCGGCTTCACCGCCCCGCCCGCCATCCGCTGGTGCACCTCGATCTTCGCCGTCACGGATTTGCTCGTGGAACTGATCTTCACCACCCGCACGAACGGCCGGTTCTCGTCCTTCTCCGCCACCACGGAGGCCACTTCGATCTTCTTCACGAGCCCCTGCTTGTAGGCGTCGAACGGCGTGACGCGGTACACGCGGTTGTAGGCGTGCCGATGCGTCGCGCTGTACCGAAGCGCGATAAGCGGGTTCAATCGCGCGAGGGCCTGCTTGCTGCCCGCGCTCTCCATGTTCTGCGGCTCGTCCAGAATCAGCACCGGCCGCACCGCCTGCAGCATGTGCAGCCCGATCCGACCCTGCAGCCGATCCGTGGACCGGCCGATCACGTTCTGCTCCTTGTTGAACGAATCGACGGTCATGATGAGGAAGCGAACGGATTCATCCTCGGCGAAGCCGCGCAGACGCGTGAGGTTCTTCGAATCGTACACGTCGTAGCGGTACGGCTCGTTGTCGAAGATCTCGGCGAAGTGCGATTGCGTGATCTGGAACGTCTTGAGCACGCCTTCGCGGATGGCGACGGACGGCACCACGACGATGAACTTCTTCAACCCGTGCCGCCGGTTCAGTTCCAAGGCCGTCCGCAGATACACATAGGTCTTGCCGGTGCCGGTCTCCATTTCGACCGAGACGTTCGGGAAACTGACCTCCTGCTTCTTCCCGACGATGTCCGCCGATTCGGCGATGAGGTGAAGCTGCTCGTCCGGCGGGAGGTTGTTCTGCTTCTGGATGTCCTGGATGTTCTTGAGCAGCCGGGCGGGGTCGAGCGTGGAGCGGGACGATTCGAATTGCGTTTCGACGCCCATGACGCGGACGGCCATGGAGTACGTTTCGCGGGCCATGCCGTCGAACAGCCGCGCCACCGAGTGGATCGCGCGGAGTTGGTAGCCTTGGTGTGCGTCGAAATGGTATCGCATCAATACCTCGCCGATTAGCCGCGACGCGGAGGTCGCGGAGCGGAGCTCGGACGTTCGCGGTCTCCGGAACCTCGTAGGGTGGGCCGGACCGCACGAAGCCGCTCATGCGGCGAGTGCGGGAGGCCCACGCGGGGTAGCCGACCGGTTCCGCACGTGGGCCTCCCGCGGCCATCGCTTCGCGATTGGCCGCGGTCCGGCCCACCCTACGAGGTTCCGGTGCCGCATGCGTGGAAACCAGCTTGCCGCGGACGCACCGGCGATGCCGCGCTCCCCTCCGCGGATTCCGCGTCGCGGCTAATCTCAAAATGTCTTCAACCGGCACTGCAGCGACAAGTTCGTGCTCAGCGAATCGTCCAGAGCCGCGTCGCGGCAGAAGAACACGTCCCCCTCGCCCAACTCCAACTGCTTCGCGATGTCCGCCGTCACCGTGCGGTCCAGGCACGCGCGGAACCGCTGCGGCGGATCCTTCTCCGGGTCCGTCACCGTCCAGATCGTGTTGGGTCCGTGGGTGGCCTGCGAAATGACGCTGCCCAGCCCGTAGCCTTCCTTCACGGCCAGTTCCCACAGCACGGCGACCGGGTCCGCGTCCGGTTTCAGCGGGTCGCGGAAGGCATCCATGACGTTGGCGTAGGCCGCGCCGTCCCGCTCCGGAATGCCGGCCCATTGCTCGAAGTGCGATTCATGCAGCGAGAAGACTCGGAACCCCAGATCCTCGCCAATCCCCCCCCCCTCGCGCATTGCCCATCTTACCCAGCATGTTGGGCGTCTCTTTGTTCAGCTTCGCGATGACGCGGCGGATGCGTTCCTTGCCGATCTCGGCGATGGTGGGGTAGGTCTTGTTGCCGGTCGGTTCGGGAAGCTGCACGAGGATGAAGCGCCGATTGCCGCCGTCCTCGCGGTTGAGTTCGAGAACGGCCTGCGGCTGGTGCCGGAGCCGGCGAAGAAGTCGAGAACGATGTCTTCGTCATCAAGGATCAACTCCCCGATGGTCTTCACGAGTTCGACCGGCTTGGGATGATCGAACTCCTTCCCAAGATCGAGAGCACCAAGAGCTTTGGTACCCTGCTCGCTGATGTATGCGGTCTCCGCCCAGATTGACTTTGGCTTGGTCGTGGACTTGCGAGAACGCTCGTAGATATTCCACCCACCATCTTTCTTTTCCTTGGCGACCAACACTGGAGTGGTGGAGGTGATGTCCTCTAATTCGATCTTCTGCTTGCTCCACCTCCAGCAGCTATCAACGCCCTCGCTGTTCCGCGGTAACGTCTCTGTACTGGTTCAGCCTGAATTGGAATTGTCGGGAGCAGTCGTTGGCGACAACGGGTGTGTTGGGATCGACTCATTTTCACAGTAGCACCGGTTTTCAATTCGGGGCGGCGTGGCGAGCGATTCGGCGACGTTCGCGAGCCTCCTCCAGCTTGCGGTCGCGTTCGGCGTGGATGGCGTCGCGACGTCCGGCGAGAACGTCGTGGGGCGTGACGTAGCCGATGGCGCTGTGCAAGCGGACGGCGTTGTAGTGGAGGATGAAGTCCCCGACGACGCGACGGGCGTCTTCGGGTGTCAGGGGGGTCTTCACGCGGACGGCGTCGTGCTTCAAGGTGCGGTGGAATCGTTCGAGTTTGCCGTTGCTTTGGGGATAGTAGGGCGAGGTTTTGACGTGGGTCATGCCGCTGATGCGGATGAACTCCTTGAAGTCCTTGGCGAGGAACTGGGGTCCGTTGTCGGTGATGATCCGGGGCGTGACACCGGGGTGACACTCCTTGCCCTTCTGGATGATCTGTTCGATGTCGGCCTCGGTCATGCGTTCGCGGATGTCCCAGTGGACGATGGCGGGCTGGCTCCGTCGAGGACGGAACACAGGTAGTGGAAGGTGCCGGCGATGTTGAGGTAGGAGACGTCGACGTGCCAGTGCTCGTGGGGCCGGAGGGGTTGCACGAAACCGGTTCCTTTCAAGCTGGTTTTGGGCTTCCAGCGTTGGAGAAGACCGGCTTGGGAGAGGACGCGGTAGACGGTGGCGGGCGAGCAGGCGACGATGTTGCGGTCGATCATCATGTAGGTGAGCCGCCGGTAGCCTTCGAGCGGGTATTGGTGGTGGAAGTCGATGATGGCTTTTCGTTCGGCGGCGGTGAGCCAGTGGTCGCGGGGCACGGCGCCGTTGTGTTCGTTGGCCTTGCCGTAGCGCTCTTTCCAGGTGTGGTAGGTGGACGGGGCCAGCCCGATCCAGCGGAGCAACCGGCCGGCGGTGAGGCCGGCCTTGACGCTCCAGGTGCGAACGAAGTCGACGATGGCGTCGCGGACATCCGGGGCAACCCACTGGCCGGTCAGGGTTCCCCAAGTTCTTTTTAACTGGACGTGTTCCTCCAGGAGTTCGGAGAGCACCTCGTGTTTGCGTTGGAGCTTCTCTTCGAGGGCGGTGATTTTCTTGTCCTTGGCGTCGTCGGCGGCGGACTTGGCGCGGGTGGTCTCGAAGGCGGCGACGCCTTGCTCGAAGAAAATCTTCTGCCACTGGTAGAACTGCGAGACGGCGATGCCGGCCTCGGAGCAGACCTCGGAGACGGGTTGGCCTTCGAGCAGGTGTTTTCGCAGGATCGCGACCTTGGCGGCGGGCGGGAAATGCCTTCGTTCGGGCGTGCTCATGACGGACCTCCAGAGTGGAGTGTCGTCACCTCAGCCGCGCTCGTCAATTTCCAAGTTCAGCAGAGGCAGAACAGTCTCCACTGTGAATTGATTGCTCGGTGCGAGTGAAACCTTGGCGTTGCCGTTCTCATCCGTGAGCGACGGCGCGATGTAGATCGGGAAGAACAAGTTCGGTCTGTTGTGCTTTCCGAACTTCGGATTCCGGTTTCTCAGTTCCCAAAGGTCGAACGGGCCTTTGGAGTCGGTGAAAGGCAAGGCGTCATCGCCTTTCGGCAGTTCCTTTATTTCAGGTGCCTCGGATCGCCCGTAGACGAGCAGGTACTCGTGCGTCTTCGAGATATCCTTGTAAGTCTGTCCACGCTTGTTCGACTGCACAACGATGCTCGCCACGAAGTTCTCCTCGCCGAAGACCTCGTTCATCAGCAACCGCAGGTGATGCACTTCGTGGTCGTCGATGCTGACGAAGATGACGCCGTCGTCGCGGAGGAGTTGCCGGGCCAGGAAGAGGCGCGGGTACATCATGGAGAGCCAGGCGGAATGGTAGCGGCCGCTCGTTTCCGGGTTGCCGGTGAGCAGCTTGCCCGCCTCGTCCGCCTGGCCGGTCAGCTTCAGATACACCGCCAGCGGGTCCGCGAAATCGTCCGGATAGACGAAGTCCTGCCCCGTGTTGTACGGCGGATCGATGTAGATCAGCTTCACCTTGCCGGCGTACGGCTTGTAGAGCAGCTTCAGAACTTCGAGGTTGTCCCCTTCGATGAAGAGATTGCGGGTGGCGTCCCAGTTCACGGAATCGGCGGGTTGGGGCACGAGGGCGGCGCGGCTGGGTGCTTGCAGCACATCGGCGGCATTCTGCCGGCCGGACCACGAGAACGTGAACCGCTCCGGGCCGGGTGCGACGGCGTCGCCGAGCAACCCGCGGAGCTTGTCGAAGTCGAACTTTCCGTCCGCGAGCGCGTCCGGATAGAGGGCTTTGAGGGCGGCGAGCCGCGCGGCGGTGGGATCGGGAGTGGCGAGCGTCGCAGGTTCTTTTGGCATCGGGACAGTTTCACCGATGCCCGCGGGTTCGACAAGCGCGGAAGCGAGAGTTTCGACGGGCGGCGGTCGCACTCCTATCTTGACACCACCACTCCCGGAGCACGGACATGGCCATCGAACCGCTCGCGATCGGCGTCTGCAGTTGGTCCCTTCAGGTGAAGAACGTGCCCGAGTTGAAGGGCTTCATGGACCGGCTCGGCGTGTCCGTGGTGCAGATCGCGTGCGGCGACCCGCACCATGCGTCGTGGGACGAAGGCGACAACCTGCCCGCCGCGGCGAAGGCCGCCGGGTTCCAGATGAGCGGGACGATGCTCGGGTTCCCCGGCGAAGATTACACCACCCCCGCCACCATCGAGAAGACCGGCGGCTTCGGCGACCCCGCGACGCGGCCGGAACGCCTCGAACGGCTCAAGTGGGCGCTGGCCCGCACCCAGGAACTGGGATTGGCGGATTTGATGCTTCATGCCGGGTTCATCCCCGAGGTCGGCGATGCGGCTCGCAAGCCGTTCCTGGAGACGCTCGGCACCGTGTCCGCGCTCGCGGCCGAGGTCGGGATCACGGTGGCGTTCGAAACCGGGCAGGAGTCCGCATCGCTGCTTCGCCGCACGCTGGACGATCTGAAGTGCCCGAACCTGAAGGTGAACTTCGACCCCGCGAACATGCTGCTTTACAACAAGGACGAACCGTTGAAGGTGCTCGATCTGCTGGCTCCGGACATCCGCAGCGTGCACTTGAAGGATGCGAACCGCCCGCCGCGCGACGGCGTGTGGGGCGAAGAGGTGCCGCTGGGCCGGGGGCAGACGGATACGGCGGGATTCGTGAAGGCCTTGAAGCGGGTCGGGTTCCGCGGGCCGCTGTGCATCGAACGCGAAGTGGGAACGCAGGAGGAACGCTTCCGCGACATCGAACACGGCGTGCGGTTCTTGCGCCGGTGCCTGGCCGCAGCGTGATCAGGGCAGCAGATTCGCCGCGGGAATCGTGCCGACCACCGTGCCGTCGAGCGTGAGCGGCACGGCGTCGCCGCGGCGGTAGGTCTTGTGGCTCGTGTAGTCCGCGCCGGACGGTTGCTCGAACACTTCGATTTGGCCGTCCACCAAGTTGACGATCCAATACGTCGGGAGACCGGCGCGGGCATAGATGCGAAGTTTGTCCGTGCGGTCGAACTCGAGTGAGGTATTGGCGACTTCCACGACCAAACCGACCTCATCGGGGGAGGGATGAGTTGTGGCATAGTCTCGCCAGGTTCCACATGCCAAGACAAAATCCGGCTCGGGCTCGCTTCGAGTCAGCGTGATTGGCAACTGGACACGGGAGCACCAGCCTGGCGGTGCGATGCTCCTCACGGCGACATCGACTGCTTGGATCGAGCTGGCGTGAAGGGGATCCTGCACGGCCTTCTCCACCAAGTAGCCTTCGATGAGTTCGATCCGTTCGTCCTGGGCAAACACTCCGTCGGCGATCATCTTGTGGTACTGCTTGACCGTGAGGCGATGCAACCCCGCGATCGGCGATTGAAACGGTCCGCCGTGGATCATCACCGGCATGGGTCGCCTCCTTCCCGCGATTATAACCGGTCGCTGTACCGTTTCTTCGACTTGCCGAACACGGGCTTCTTCACGGGCGGGCCGTCCACCGGCGGCGGCGATTCCCCTTCTTCCACGCCGAGCTTGCCGCCGGTCAGTTCCGCTTCATCGATGCCCCAGCCGTCGTCCGCCCGCACGCTGGCGACTTGGGCGGCCACGTCCATCGGTTGCTTCACTTCCTCGCGGTGCCGCGATTCCATCCGTTTGGAAGTGTACCACTCGCGGCCGGGGATGTTGTCGTGGTCGATCAGCTTGTTGATCATCATCTCGATGTCGGTGAGCAGGCCGCCCTGCTCCGGCAGCACGAACGAGATGGCGATGCCGTCCTTGCCGATGCGGCCGGTGCGGCCGATGCGATGGACGTAGCTCTCGATGTCCAGCGGCAGGTCGAAGTTGATGACGTGCGACAGGTTGTCCACGTCGATGCCGCGGCTCATCACGTCCGTCGCGATCAGGTACTTGATCGCACCGGTGCGGAACGCGGCCATGATCTTCTCGCGCTGGCCTTGCGGCAGGTCGCCGTGGATCACGGCGGCGTGGGCGACGTGGCGTTTCAAGTCGCGGTACAAGTTGTCCGCCCACCGTTTCCGCTCCACGAAGATCAGGCACTGCCGCGGATTCTCCCGCTTGATCACTTCAATCAGCAGTTCGAACTTCTTCTCGGCGTCCACGGTGAAGTAGCTTTGGCGGATCTTGTCCACCGTGAGCACTTCGGGCGTCATCTGCAGGTGCGTGGGGTCCGTCATGTACCGGTGCACGAGCCGCTTGATGGCGTCCGGCACGGTGGCGGACATGAGCAGCGTCTGCCGCTTCAGCGGGCATCGCTTCAGGATGCGTTCGATGTCCGGGCGGAAGCCGATGTCCAGCATGCGGTCGGCTTCATCGAGCACGACATAGCGAACATCGGCGAGGGACATGGAGCCGCGGCTGAGGTGGTCCAGCATGCGGCCGGGCGTGCCGACGACGAGATCGCACCCGCGGGACAAGCCATCCAGTTGTTTGCCCATGCGGGCTCCGCCGTACACGGCCACGGTGCGGAACTTACTGCTCGGAGCGAGTTTGTCCGCCTCGGTGGCCACTTGCAGCGCGAGTTCGCGCGTCGGTGTCATGACGAGGCCTATGGGCCCCTTGAACCTGTGCGGCCGCCAGCGGTTCATGAACGGAATGAGGAATGCGGCCGTCTTTCCGGTGCCCGTTTGGGCCTGGCCGATCACGTCCTTCCCCTTCATGGCCACGGGGATCACCGCTTCCTGCACCGGCGTGGGATGCACATATCCTGCGGCGGTCACGGCATCGAACAGCGGGCGAATCAGCTTCATGTCCGCATAAGTGACGGCGGGATCCGTTTCCGGCGGAAGTTGGTGCTCGAGCGGTTCCGAGTCGAGATCGAGGTCCGCATCCGGGTCGGCATGGCCGCCCTCGACCTGCCCGGTCTCGTCTTCCACATCATCGAGTTCGGCAGGCGGCGGGTCGAGTCGGGCGAAGTCGTCGGGGGCTGGATCGGAGGCGGACTCCATCGTTGTCTTTCGCGAGTGGTGCGTTGTCTGTGAGAGGTAATCTTAAACGCCTGTGCGACCGATGTCCACCGCGGCGTGCTCTTCGAGTCGCGGCGGAAGCAGTTCGGAGTGTCGCGTCAGAAAGGCGGGCACCACGCGGGCGAAGCCGCGCAGCCCCTGCGAGCGGGCCGTCTCGGCGAACGTGTTCTCCCGGGAGAGAGTCTCGGGCGTGTGTCGCGACTTCCCTTCCAAATAATCGAGCATCGCCGCCGCCGCTTCCCGCAGTTCCTCGGGCGTGTTGTCGATGGCGGCCAACCCGAGCGCGTCGAGCCCTTCGACGGAGTAGCTCGCATCCCAAGCCGGCGGTGACAGCCATTCGCGGAAGGTGAGCCGCGTGCCGTCCGACTTGCGGCGAAGCAGCTTCGGCAGGAACATGTCGTCGCGGCTATAGAAGGGCAGCGAGTTGGCGAGCCAGTTGGTCATGAGGCAGGGCACGCCGAACACGGCGGGCACGTTGCCGAGCCCGGACGCGACACCGATGAAAAAGCGGGAGCGGGCGCAGAGGAACACGTCCATGCGGTCGCTCTTGAACCGGCTCCGCGCGTAGTCGATCGCTCCGGGAGTGGGCGGCAGGGGCGGCATGTTGCGGTCGCCCATGCGGAAGACCCGCCCGCCGCGGCGCACGATCTCTTCGATGGCCGGCACATACGTTTCGATCTTCGCGTTGCGGTGCGCCTGCGGGCTCGAATCGCGTTCGCCGTAGAAGCTGCCGCTGCGTACGTGCAATCCGACGAACCACGCGTCGGGCGGCACGCCCATCGCCCGCAGTTGGTCGCGGCCGAACGCCTCGTCTTCCGCACTCAGTGCGAGTTGCGGCGCCCGGCCCTGCCGCTCCCATTCCTGCTGGACGATGCCCAACCCCGCCGGCAGCCACGGGCTCGTGCCATCCGGCAGGTGGAGCGGGCCGCACAGGCGGAAGCCGAACGCGGTTGCAAAGTGGCGAGGACCCGCCGGCACGGAGTCGCTTGCCACGATCCGCAGGCGGTTCCGGAAGCAGGCGAGGAACGCCGCATTCGCCGTCCGCTTCGGCGAGGCGAGCAGCACGATCTCCTTCCACTTGGTCCAACCGAGATCCCGCATCTTCAGCAGGTAATCGAGCAGCGCGATGTGGCCGATGTTGCGCGTCCACTCTTCGTTGAGGTACAGCGTGTCGCGGTTCGGCGAGCCGAGCCACTCGGCGTACCGCTCCTGCAACGCCTCCGCCTGCCGGCAGAGTTCGGCCGCGCCGCCGACATCGGAGCGATGGATGATCGCCAGTTCGGCGAGGTCGCGGAGCGTTTCGATGCGGGTTTCGACGAGCCCGGGGCCGAACTGCGGCGGATCGGAATTCGGGTCGGTTCCGAAGTCGCGGAGCCAGCGCCCGCGGAAGCCGGCCTCAATACTTTCGTCCACTTCACCGTGCGCCATCAGCAGTTTGGCTTGGAGCAGCAGCGACTCGATGCGGTCGTCCGGCAGCAGTTCGCGCATGCCGAGCGCCGTGCGGTTGTCGCGGAGCGCGACCGCGTAACGCCCCTGTTGGTAGTTTGCGAGGGCACGCCGGTAGTGGCACCCGGCCGCGGACGGATCGATCTGAAGAATCCGGTCGTACAGCGAAATCGCCCGGTCCCACTCCTGCCGCACCAGGCACTCATGCGCCTGCAGGAACCAGCGGGGAATGCGGGCGTGCGGGGTGAAGCGATTTCGCAGGGATTGGATCGTACGGATCGCGGCCCGCCCCGCTTCCAGCGGCAGGCTTCCGCCGGGAAGCCGCTTCAACAAGCGGGCCGTTTGTCGGCGAAGGCTCGTCAGGACCGCACCCCGCAGCAGAGGGTGATCAGGTAATGTGCCATCGGGTGATAGCCGGTGTGGACGACTTCGTCGTTCATCGAGAAGAGGAACACGTTCTCGAACCGCCGTTCCATGACCTTCTTGTAGTCCTTGCCGTCCATGCAGTTCACATGGCCGGCCTTGCTGCCGGGCGAGGCGTAGGCCTGCGATTGCAGCGAAGGCGAGCCGATGATCGCGACGCCGGACGGGGCCAGCGACTTCGCGATGTTCCCGACGAACGTGTCGGCCTTCTCCGGGACGATGTGCTCGAACACGTCCAAACTGTACGCCGCGTCATACCCGCCCGGTTGCACCGGTCCGGACAGGATGTCGTGAACGAGCGTGTCGCAGTGCCAGCCTTCCTTCGCCATGCGGTCCTTCGCGTCCTGGATGAAGACGGGGTCGAAGTCGCTGGCCGTGATCTTGCACCCTTCTTGGGCGACGAGGCGCGTGCCGAACGCGTCCGCGCACCCCACTTCCAGCACGCGTTTTTTGCCGCTGAGCATCTTGGCGACGAACTTGTACCGCGACAGCAGGAAGAGCAACCGCCGCGGGTCGTCCTGCCACGTTTGGTTGCTCATGATGCCGAAGCGGGCGAACCCGTGCTTCAACACCATGTCCAGTTCGAACTGGTATTGCGGTTCCTTCGTTTGAAGCATGGCGTCCTATGCCGCTTGCGGCATCGCGTGGGGGTTCTCGAAGTAGATGTACTCGAAGTCCCCCGTGTACCCGGCGAGGCCGTACAGCCAACGCCACGTTTCGGGGCGGAAGAACGACTCGCAAGTGAGCGCCCAGCACTGGAGGTTGAACAACTCCTCCGCGTCCTTGAAACTCTCGACCACCAGGTACTTGTTCGTGGCGATGCGTTCCATTTCCTTCAGCGCGTTCACCACATCCTGCGGCGGCAGGTTGTGCAGTGCGTTCAACGAGATCACGAGGTCGAACTCGCGATCGGGGAACGGGAACGGGTCGCGGGCGTCGTGCAGAAACAGGTGCGGCTTGACTTCGTCCTTCGCGGTGGCGAGGCCGTACGCCGAGATGTCGAAGCCGCTGACGGTGCAGTTCGGCAGCAGACGCTGGAACTCGTGGAGCAGGAATCCGCGACCGCAGCCGACGTCGAGGATCTTGGCGTTGTCCTTCAACTGGTAGCGTTCAATGAGTTGCTTGGCGACGACGGACCAGCGGCCGTCGTACCTGTAGCCGCCGTAGCCGTAGCGGCGGTCGCCGTCCCAGTAATCCTGGTCGAAGCGGCGGGCCACGACGGAGCAATGCACTTTGTCGTCCGCCATGCGGCCGACGTAGTCGCGGGCCGTGCGGCGATGCAGTTGGTTCACGATGTTCAGCAGAGATCCCATGAGTCCCTCAAGGCCCACCGACGGCTGTCGGCGGGCTTTTCAAGCTGCAACACGAACAGGTTTGACTCGGGTCCTCAACATCTGCATTGCATGTTCCGTGATGGCATCTGCGGAGACGCCGTACTTCCGCAGCATGCCGTTCTGGTCGCCGTAGATGCTCGGGAACGCGTCCGGGAGGCCGATCCGCTTGAACTTGCGGCCGGCGAGCAAGTCCGACTCGGCGAGATACTCGGCGACCGCGCTGCCGAAGCCGCCGATGATCGTGTGTTCCTCCACCGCGAGGATGGCCGACGCCCGTTCCGAGAAGGAATGCAGCGAGGCGACATCGAGCGGCTTGATGGTCGGGAAGTGCAGCACGGCGGCCTTCACGCCTTGGGCTGCGAGCTTGTCCGCCGCGGCGAGGCACACCTGGAGGCCGACGCCGGTGGTGGCGAGCAGCACTTCTTCGCCTTCTCGCATCGGCACGGCTTCACCGATCACGAACGGGCCGGTGACACCTGCGGTGACAATCGGATCGTGGCCCTTGGCCACGCGGATGTAGATGGGGCCGGGGTAATCGACGGACACCTGCATGAAGCGGATCATCTCCGGGGCGTCCGCCGGAGCGACGATCGTCATATTGGGCAGGGCCCGCATGATGGCGATGTCTTCGATGGCGAGGTGTGTGGGGCCGAGCGGGGCGTAGACCACGCCGCCGCCGTTGGCGATCAGCCGCACGTTCACGTTGTGCAGGCAGAGGTCCACGGCGACCTGCTCATAGCAACGACGCGAGAGGAACGTCGCGATCGTATTCAGGTAGACCACGCGGCCTTCCATCGCGAGCCCCGCCGAAAGGCCCACGAGGTTCTGCTCGCTCACGCCTTCCATGAAGAATCGCGAAGGGATTTCCTTCTTGAAGTCCGCGAGCACGCCGACACCGAGGTCGGATCCGACGAACACGACGCGTTCGTCCGTCTTGGCGAGTTCGAAGACCTGTTTCAGGCAGTTTTCGCGCATGTGGATTCCCGGAACTCCGGCCGCTGACGCGTGCCGGCTCGCCATTCGTTATGCCGCTTCGATGGCCGCCAAGAGATTCGTGACTTCTTCGTCCGTGACTTTGTTCTTGTGATGCCACTTCATGTTGTTCTCGGCGAAGGAGACGCCCTTGCCCTTCACCGTGTGGCAGATGATCGCGGAGGGTTTCTCGGAGTCGAACGGGGCGGCCTTGAGCACCGCGCGGAGCGACTCGACGTTGTGTCCGTCCACCTCGCGGACCGCAAAGCCGAAGCTCCGCCACTTGTCCGCGAACGGCTCGAGATCCTGCACTTCTTTCGTGCTGGCGTAGGATTGGTGCTTGTTGTAATCGATGAGTGCGGTGAGGTTCGCGAGCTTGTGCTTGCCGGCGCACATGGCCGCTTCCCACACGGAGCCTTCGTTACACTCGCCGTCGCCGAGGATCACGAACACGCGGGAATCGGATTGGGCTATCCGCAGGTGCAGGGCCATGCCGAGGCCGATGGGCAGGCCGTGGCCGAGGGCGCCGGTGCTCGCTTCCACGCCGGGCACCTTGCCCGCATCCGGGTGGCCGCCCAAGATGCCGTCCGCCGTGCAGAACTTGTCCAATTCGCTTTCGGGGAAGAAGCCCTTGTCCGCGAGGATGGCGTAAAGCGCGAGGCAGCCGTGGCCCTTGCTCAGGATGCAGCGGTCGCGATCCTTCCACTTCGGGTGCTGCGGGTTGTAGCGGAGCACGTCGTCGTAGAGGACGCGGAGAATTTCGATGAGCGAATACGCGGCGCCGACATGCCCTCGGCGGGCTTTCTGCAGCACCCGCACGATCACCCGCCGCAGGTGTTTGGAGCGTTCGTCGAGTCGTGGAGTTGCCGTCATCGGTCGCCTTCCGTGGCTCGGATGCCGAACGTTAACGAAATGTCCGCCGACGAATCAACCCCGTTCCATTCGCCAGCCTGTTATGGTAGACAGTGGCCTTCCCAAGGAGTCGCCTCGCCTGTGATCCGGTTTCACTGTCCGAAGTGCGGGCGGGAGTGCCTGCTGTCCAGCGCCTTGATCGGCGTGCCGCTCCTGTGCAAGGGGTGCGGCGACCGCTTGGCCGTGCCCGAAGTCAGCGAACCGCTCGACGAGCCGCCGCGGCCCGCGTTCGATCGCTCGCTTCCGGAGGAAGGCCGGCACGACATCCTCGTCACGCCGACCGTCGAAGACAGCACTGTGAACTTGTTCGTCTCGACCGAGATGCGGAAGAAGCTGTTCATGCCGATCGAGGGATCGGGGCAGCCGATGCCGCCCGCTCCGCCCCCGGAGGCGGAACGATTGCCGGTCGCTCCCGCCTCCGCGACGTCGTCGAGTCGCACGGTTCTCGCCCGCTTGGCGGACGCCGCGGTCGTCGTCCTGCTGCTCGCTCTCGGCGCCGCAGTCGGCTCGCTTGCCGCCGGGAAACCGACGAGCGACATCCTCGGCGACGCACCGGCCTCGCCGCGCTTCCCGCCGACGGACCTGCTGATCTGGGTCGCGTCGGTGGCCGTGTGCGGCTTGCTGTACGTCTGGCTTTTCTCGCGCGGTTGGAATCTCGGCGCGCGAATCACACGCCGTTGATCGCCCCGACCAGTTCTTCGGCCTCCACGTGCTCAAAGCGGTTGCAGCCGCTGTGGGCCGTGAGTTGGATCGAGAAGTGCGTGAGTTCCGGCTGCATGCACAGCCCCGAGGCCGCCTCGGCCTCCTCGTGCTCGGCCTGCCAGTGCCGGCAACTCATGCAGTGGCCGCGTTCGTTTTCCGTCGCCATCGCGAATCGAAACACCGACATGGGAAATCCTCCGGGAGAAAGGATGAGGATCGAACCATGGGACGCAAGTGCGGGCCACTGGACGTGAGGACGGCCCGCGGGAACTGACTGCAAGCTAACCCGCCGGACAGCCGCGTGCAAGTGTCAACTCCGGAATTGCTAGCCTAACTGCGGCCCCACCCGATCCCGAGCCGTTGCGATGGCGAAGCACAGCCAGCCAGTCGTTCTCTTCCTGCATAACGGCGATGAGTCCGGTTGTTCCGCCGAGAGCCTGTTCCGTTCGGTTGCGGACCGGATGGGTCTCGCTTGGCGGGCAATTTCCCGAGAGATCGGTGCGGTCACCGTCGAAGACTTAGAAATCGCTGCGCGAATCGTGGCTCTCAAGGCGGACGAACAGGGGCCGCTTCTTCGAGAGCGATTCCCGACACGGGCGGAGAAGATTGAGTTCTGGAATCGTGGTTCGGGCTCGATCGAGTCGGAGGTCATGGACTTGATCGCCCGCATTCTCGGGGGCGGCGGGCGAGGTGAGAACGCCCCTTCGGAAGCCGCCCCGTCGCCGGTCGCGAAGGTTCCGAAGAAAAAACCCGTGACCTTGAAAGTGGGCCGGGAGACGGCCGGGCGCCGCGGGAAAGGTGTGACGACAGTCTTCGATATCCCGCTCGGCGAGGCCGAGATTCGCGATTTGGCCGCGACCCTGAAGCAAAAGTGCGGGACCGGCGGAACGGTGAAGGACCGCCGGATCGAGATCCAAGGCGACCAACGGGAACGCATCGTCGCGGAGTTGGAAAAGCTCGGCTACACCGTGAAGCGCGCCGGCGGGTGAGGTGCTTTGCCATACGCATCCTATCCGCATCCCGCCCCCGCCCGTACCCTTTCTCCACTCACCCTTTCCCGAACCGCGAGGCGATCCGTGGCCGCATTCCCAGACGTTTCCCCCATCAAATACGAAGGCCCGGACAGTACCAATCCGCTCGCCTTCCGCCAGTACAACGCAGACGAGAAGATCGAAGGCAAGACGATGCGGGACCACCTCCGCTTCGCCGTGTGCTACTGGCACACCTTCCGTGGCACCGGTTCCGACCCGTTCGGCCCCGGCTGCGCCATCCGCCCGTGGGAGAGCGGCGACAACCACAAGATGGATCTCGCGCGAGTGGACGTGGCCTTCGAGTTCATGCAGAAGCTCGGTGTGCCCTACTACTGCTTCCACGACCGCGACATCTCCGGCGAAGGCGGCAACCTCAAGGAAACGAACGAACTGCTGGACAAGGTCGTTGCCAAGCTCAAGGAGAAGCAGAAGGAAACGGGCATCAAGCTGCTTTGGGGCACGGCGAACCTCTTCAGCAACCCGCGGTTCGTGCACGGGGCCAGCACCAGTTGCAACGCCGATGTGTTCGCCTACTCCGCGGCGCAGGTGAAGAAGGCTCTCGAAGTGACGAAGGAACTCGACGGCGAGAATTACGTCTTCTGGGGCGGCCGCGAAGGGTACATGTCGCTCTGGAACACGGACCTCAAACGCGAACTGGACCACCTCGCCAAGTTCTTCCACATGGCCGTGGATTACAAGAAGAAGATCGGCTTCACCGGCACGTTTCTGATCGAGCCGAAGCCGCACGAACCGACCAGCCACCAGTACGACTTCGACTGCGCGAACTCGCTCGCCTTCTTGCGCACCTACGGCCTGGAGAAGGAGTTCAAGTTCAACGTCGAAACGAACCACGCCACGCTGGCCCGGCACACGATGGGCCACGAACTGGCGTACGCCAGCGCCAACGGCATGCTTGGCAGCGTGGACGCCAACCGCGGCGACCTGCTCCTCGGATGGGACACCGATCAGTTCCCGACGGACCTGTATCTCACCGCTCAAGTGATGCTGATCATCCTGGGCCAAGGCGGCATCGGATCCGGCGGGTTGAATTTCGACGCCAAGGTGCGGCGCGAGAGCTTCGAGCCAATCGACCTGTTCCACGCCCACATCACGGCGATGGACGCGTTCGCACAAGGGCTCCGGATCGCTGCCGCCATGCGCAAGGACGGCGTGCTTGCGGACATCGTGAAGAAGCGTTACAGCTCGTGGGACGCGGGCGTCGGCGCGGAGATCGAATCCGGCAAGCACGACTTCGCGAGTTTGGAAAGCTACATGCTGAAGAAGGGCGACGCGGAGAAGAACACCTCCGGCCGGTTGGAAATGATCGAAGGCATCATCAACCGCTACATCAAGTAAGCACTTCGCTTGCGTGTTCGCAATTGCAGTCGCGAATACGCAAGCGAGCGGAGATTGCCATGGCCAAGAACCACTCGCCCGGCTTCCTCAAGCTCGTGCAAGACGCGAAGTCCCGCGTCCGGGAATGCACCGTGGCCGATGTGAAGGCCCGGCTCGATTCCGGCGATCGCTTCACGCTCGTGGATGTGCGGGAGGAATCGGAGTACGCCGCGGGGCACCTTCCCGGCGCGATCCACATCGGCAAAGGCGTGATCGAACGCGACATCGAGGTGAAGGTGCCTGATTCGGCGACGCCGCTTGTGCTCTATTGTGGCGGCGGGTTCCGCTCGGCCCTCGCCGCCGATGCGATCCAGAAGATGGGCTACACGAACGTCATCAGCATGGATGGCGGTTGGACCGGCTGGAAGAATGCCGGGCTGCCCGTGGAGTCCTGACGGTTCAGCTGGACAATTCTTCCGCCGATTGGCATACGGACCCTCCGCGATTTCGGAGGGCGGCATGCGCACAGCGGCATTCACCGTGGTGATCGTGTTCGGCTTCTCGGCGGTCGCTTGGGCGCAACCGGGCACGCCCGCGATTCCGCCCGTTCCGCTCGAAGAATCGCCGCTGCCCGGCGGCGCGCCCGTCTCGCAGCCGCTGCAACCGGTGAATCCGCCGGCCGAACTTCCGCCGACGGTGACGCCGCCGAACGAAACGCCGACCGAGCCGGCCCCGACGATCCACACCTACACCGAGCGCGACGCCAAGCCGACCAAAGTGCTCGGCAACTGGTGGGACACGGACGAACTGCTGATTTGGTGGCCGAAGGCGACGCCGCTGCCGCCGCTCATCACCGCCAGCCGCGGCGCGAATCCCGCAGTCGGACTCGGAACCACCACGGTGCTCGCGGGCAACACGGCCATCGACACGCAGGACCACGCCGGCTACCGCCTCACCCTCGGCTGGAGCCTGAACAACGACGACACGCTCGGGTTCGAAGGCCGCTACTTCTTCCTCGGCACCCGCACGTTCTCCGAATCCGCGACGGACCTCGGCGACGACCGTTTCCGCGCGATCGGACTCTCGTTCCGCAACGCGAACACGGGCCAGGAGGATGCACTGGTGCTGGCCCGCGCCGGCGTGAGCAGCGCGCTCGTCACCGCGTCCACCAGCACGCGCGTGCAAGGGGCGGAAGCCAACTTCATCGGCAACCTGTACGCGTCCGGCGGTCTGAAGGTCCACGCGATCGCCGGCTACCGCTTCCTCCAAGCAAACGAAGGTCTCCGCGTGGAAAGCACGTGGTTCCAGTACGGCAGCCAGGAAAACCTCGGAGGGCACCACTCCCTCGGCATGATCGCCGACCAGATCGACGCCCACAACGAGTTCCACGGCGGGCAACTCGGCCTGATGGCGGACGCCCACCGCGGGCACTTCTACATCGAAGTGACGGGCAAGGCCGCCATCGGCACGAACTTCGAGATGGTCCGCATCGATGGCGCGACGCACCTCATCACGGCGAACTACCCGATCCCGCTGTACCAATCGTGGCACGGCGGCGTGTACGCCCAAGGCACGAACATCGGCCGCCACACCCAACCGCGTTTCGCCGTGGTACCCGAAGGGATGCTTAAAGTGGGGCTGAAGACCGGCGACCGCGGCCGCTTCTTTGTCGGGTACAACTTCCTCTACATGAGCGACGTCGTCCGCCCCGGCGACCAGATCGATCGCACGATCAACCCGAACCAGATTCCGCTGATCGCCCGCGGAGCGGCGTACACCGGGCCGGACCGCCCCGTGCCCACGATGGTGCGGACGGACTTCTGGACGCAGGGCCTGATCATCGGCTTTGAAGCGAGATTCTAGATCGCCGTAGCGCCCGGTGGTTAGCCGGACGCCGCAAGACGGATGCATCCGCCGCTGCGCGTCCGGCCAACGATCCAAGCGCTGGATGCATCCGTCGCTCGCGTCCGGCTAACGATCCAAGGATCCCGAAGCGGGACTAAACACCCGCCTTCTCCAAGATGGCCTTTAGCTTCGCCTTCTTCTCGCCGCTGAACGGGGCGATCGGGTCGCGGCTGGGGCCGGCGGGGCGGCCGAGCAGCGCCATCGCTTCCTTCACCGCGCTGTTCCCGGTGCCGAGGCTCATCGCCATGCGGATCGGATGCAGCCGCGATTGCAGGTTCATCGACGCGGCGATGTCGCCTTTCGTGAACGTCTCGTAGATGCCGACGCACAAATCGGGTGCGATGTTGCATGACGCGGGAATCGCACCGTGGGCGCCGGCCTGCAGCGCGGCGAAGATCAGCGTGTCCCGGCCGTTCAGCACCGCGAACTTGTCCTTCGGCGTGCTGCGGATGATCTCGATGGTGTTCTGCAAGTCGCCGGACGAATCCTTGATGCCGATGATGTTCGGCACTTCGGCGAGTTTCGCCACGGTGTCCGGCTCGAAGCTCACGCCGCCGCACGTGGCCGGGTTGTTGTAAAGCACGACCGGCAGCTTCGTGCTCTCGGCGATTCGGCGGAAGTGGTCGATGATCTCCGCCTGGTTCGGCTTGATGAAGTACGGCGTGATGACGGACACGCCGTCCGCTCCTTCCTTTTCCGCCATCTTCGTGAGGCGGATCACTTCGCGGGTCGTCTCGGCTCCGGTGCCAACGTACACCGGCGAGCGGCCCTTGCAGTGGGCCACGGCTGCGGCGGTGATCTCCTGCTTCTCGCGGTCGTCCAGCGCGTAAAACTCGCCGGTGGTGCCGAGCACGAAGATGCCGTGCACGCCCTTGGCGAGCATGTAGTCGATGTGTTTGCGAAGCCCGGCGAGGTCGAGGTTCTGGTCCGCGGCGAGCGGCGTGACGACGGGCGGAATGATGCCGCGCAGTTTCATGGGCAGGCTCCAGTGGCAGGATGTTGGGAAGTGTACGGAAGAGGCCGCGTTACTCGAACAGCTTCACGCGGTTCTCGTCGTAAAAGCCGCTGTGTGGATCGTCCGGGTCCAGCGACGGCCCCGCGATTCCGGCCTTGCGCTGCACCACGGCGAAAATCGCGGGGAGGATCAGCAGTGTTGCCAGGGTGGAAGCCGCGAGGCCGCCCACGACGGCACGACCGAGCGGGGCGGTTTGGTCGCCGCCGGCGCTCGCGCCGATCGCCATCGGGATCATGCCCGCGATCATCGCGCAACTCGTCATGAGCACCGGCCGCAGGCGACTGCGGCCGCCTTCCACCGCGGCCCGCACGGCGCCGCCGTGCAGCACGCGGTTCCGCTCCGCGAACGTGACCAGCAGGATCGCGTTCGCCACGGACACGCCGAGGGCCATGATCGCACCCATGAACGACTGCAGGTTCAGCGTGGTACCGGTGGAGAGCAGGATGAAGCCGACGCCGCAGAGGGTCGCGGGGATCGCCGCGACCGAAACCGATGCAAGGCGAATGGATTGGAAGTACGCCACGAGCAGCAGGAAGATCGCACCGACGGCGGCGAGCAAACCGCGGCCGAGGCTTGTCTGGATCTGGTGCAGGGAACTCAATTGGCCGCGCACGTCCACAAGCATGCCGCGGGGCGGTTCGCCGGCCGCGGCCACGGCCTCGAGCACCTTCTTGCGAACGCTGCCGAGGTCCGCGGTCGCGGCGTTCGCGGTGATGCTCGCCGTGCGGCGCATGTTGTATCGCATCACTTCTTCGGCCTGAGTCGTTTCGCGGATGGTGGCGATGTTCGCGAGATATACCGTGCCACCGGCCGTGCCGCCGTTCATGCCGTTGGTCGAGTAGCCGCCGCCCGCCGACACCGCGTTCGAGCCCGCGCTGCGAACCGGGATGATGCCGATCTCACCCACCGAGTTCATCTGCGGCGGCGGAATCTGAACCTGCACGATGTACGCTTGCCCCGCGTTGCGATCCATCCAATAGATCGGTTGCATGTAGCGGCTGGATGCGGTGGCCGGGATCAGGCTCAGGCCGGCGGCCCGCGCCGTGATGCCGATCGTGCCCGCCTTCAGCCGGTCGATCGAGATGTCCACGGTCGGGTAATCCTGCGCGGGGCTGAGTTGCACGTCGCGAAGTTCCGGGATCGCGGCCATCCGGTCGCGGATCTTGCGGGCGAACGCGAGGTTCGCTTCCATGTTCGCACTGCTGACCTGCACTTCGATCGGCGTGGGCGAGCCGAAGCTCATCACTTCGTTGACGAGGTCGCCGGGTTCGAAGGAAAGCCGCAGGCCGCCGCGCCGCGCCGCGATCTGATCCGGCGACACGCCGTCCTCCTGCCACTTCCGGGCCAGCCAGGCCGTGAGCCCCTCATCGAGCTTCTTGCGGAGGCGTTCCTTCTCTTCCTCCACATGCAACCCGGAGTCGGCCTTCAACGACACCTTCAGCACGCACTCCTCGGGGCCGCTCATCCACTGATACGGGCCCTGCACGGGATAGTTTGTCGGAACGATGCCGACGTACCCCACGGTCGCGGAGATGTTCGACGAGCCGAGTTCTTCGCGGATCAGGCGAGTCGCTTCCTGGGCGAGTTCCTCGGTGCGTTCGATCCGCGTGCCGCTCGGCCCCTTGATGCGGATCGCGAACAGGCCTTTGTCGATGGGCGGGAAGATGGCGTTGCCAAGCCGCGAATACAGGCCGAAGAGCAGCACGCCCGCGCCGGCGAAGTACAGCAGCATCGCGAACCATCGGAAGTACACGACCCGCGCTACGATCTTCTCGTAGCCGTTCAGCAACCGGTCGAACCACCCGGCGTGGTGCGTCGCCGACTCCGGATGCGCCTTGAGCAGCCACACGGAAAGCACCGGCACGAAGGTGCTGGAGAGGAAGTAGCTCGCGATCATGGCGAAGCCGACGGCCAGCGAGAGCGGCACGAACAGTTCCCGCGCCGCCCCCGTCATGAAGAAGGACGGCACGAACACGGCGAGGATGCAGAGCAGGGCGAGGAGCCGCGGCACAGCGGTTTCCTGGTTGCCGAGCCGCACGGCCCGCGCGATGGCCGGATGCCGCGCCATCTGCGTGTGGATGTTTTCCACCTCGACCGTGGCCTCATCCACGAGGATGCCGACGGCCAACGAGAGGCCGCCGAGCGTCATCAGGTTGATCGTCTGCCCGCTCACCCACAACGCGAACACGGCTGCACACAGTGCGATCGGGATGTTCAGGACCACGACGATGACGCTCCGCCAGTCGCGGAGGAAGAGCATCACCATGAGCCCCGTGAGCACCGCGCCGATGATGCCTTCGGTGGCCACGCCCCACATCGATTCCGTTACGATCTCGGACTGGTCGAACGCGAAGTCGATGTGGACGTCTTCGGGCACGGCTTCGCGCATCCGCGGAAGCGCGTCCTTCAAGCCGTTCACCACGCTGATCGTGGAGGCATCCGCGCGTTTGGTCACGAGCATGAACACCGATCGCCGGCCGTTAACGAGCGCGTAACCGGCCGTGATGTCCGAACCGTCCGCGATGGTGGCCACGTCCCGCAACAACACAGGGTGTTCGCCGAGCTTCACGGGCACCTCGCCGAGTTCGCGAACGGGTTCGCGGCCGACCATCACGTTGGTGTTCACAAGGAACGTGCGGTCGCCGATGCGCATGTTGCCGCTCGGCGTCACGGCGTTGCCCGCACTCACCGCCTCGGTCACCTGTTCGAGCGTGAGCCCTTGCCCCCGCAACTTCTCGGGATCGACGCTGACCACGATCGCCCGTTGGTTGCCGCCGAAGGCAGGCGGGCTGCTCATTCCGGCCACGCTCGCGAACATCGGCCGCACCTTCAGCGTGGCCATGTCCTGCACGTCCTTGATGGACTTCGTCTCGCTGGAGAGCACGAGGTAGCCGACGGACGCGCTGCCGGTGTCCAACCGCTGGATGAAGGGTGGCACCGTGTTCGGCGGCATCATGAACCGGGAGCGATTCACCGCGGCCACCACCTCGGCCATCGCCTGACCCATGTCCGTGCCGGGGTGAAAGTGCACCTTCAGAAGCGCCATGCCCTGCACGTTGCGGCTCTCGATGTGCTCCACGCCGTTCACATACAAGAAGTGGAACTCGTAGTACGACGTGAGCAGCCCTTCCATCTGTTGCGGGGTCATGCCGCCGTACGGCTGGCACACATAGATGACGGGCTGGTTGAGGTTCGGGAAGATGTCCACGCGCATGCGGCTGGCGGCGAGTCCGCTGCCGATGAGCACGGCCGCCACGCCCACCATGACGGTGAACGGGTTCCGCATTGCGAAGACGATCGGGTTCATCCGGACAGTTTAGCGGCCCGTACAATCCCTTGCATGGAAGAGCGGATCGTTCTCACGTACGATCGCGGCACGGTGGTCGTGGCGAGCGGCCCGCCGGGGTTCAATTACAACACGCTGCCGGGCGTGCTGTTCGACCCGCGCACCGGGGTGCAGCGGGCGCGCGGCCGCTTCTACCGCGAGATCGTCGAGCATCTCATCCGCGAGAAGATCCCTTACACCGATGAAGCCCGCGGCTGGGAGAACAAGCCCACCGGGTGGAAGCTGAACAACACCCGCACACCGCGGCCTTACCAGCGGCTCGCCTTGCAGAAGTGGATCGCGGGCGGCCGCAAGGGCGTCGTCGTGATGCCCACCGGCACGGGGAAGACGTTCGCCTCGTTCCTGTGCATCGAGAACGTCGGCCGGCCGACGATGGTCGTCACGCCGAAAATCGACCTCATGGTGCAGTGGGCCCGCGAACTGGAGAGTTCGTTCGGCGTGGAAGTCGGCATGGTTGGCGCCGGCGAGTTCAACTACCAGCCGCTCACCGTCACCACCTACGACTCGGCGTACATCCACTTGGAGAAGTGGGCGAACCGCTTCGGGCTGGTGATCTTCGACGAGTGCCACCACCTGCCCGGCCCGAGCTATGCGGAAGCGGCGAACGCGGGCATGGCCCCGTTCCGGCTCGGGCTCACGGCCACGCCCGAACGCGCGGACGGCGCGGACATGATCACGAGCGAACTGATCGGCCCGATCGTCTACCGCATGGACATCACGGACGCGGCCGGCGAGTTCCTCGCCCCTTACGAGGCCCGTCTGGTGTACGTCGATCTCACGCAGGAGGAAGCCGAGACGTACGCGAGATGCCGCGAGGAGTACAAGCAGTTCGTGGCGATGCGCGGCATCAGCATGTCCGGGCCGGACGGCTTCCGGCGGTTCCTGTTCGAGGCGAGCAAGAGCCCCGAGGGGTGGGCCGCGGCACGGGCCTTCCGCGAACAGAAACGCATCATGCAGGCACCGTCCGGCAAGTTCAAATTGCTCGAAGACCTGCTCGAGAAGCACGCCGCGGATCGCATCCTGATCTTCACCGCGGACAACGCCACCGTGTACCGCATCGCTCGCAGTTATCTCATCCCCGCGATGACGAACCAGACCAAGCCGAAGGAACGCAAGTCGATCCTCGAGAAGTTCCACAGCGGCGAATACTCGGCGGTGGTGACGTGCCAAGTGCTCAACGAAGGCGTGGACGTGCCCGCCGCGAACGTGGGCATCGTGCTCTCCGGAACCGGCAGCACCACGGAGAACGTGCAGCGCCTCGGCCGCATCCTGCGCAAGTACGGCGACAAGCAAGCTGTGCTTTATGAAGTGATCACTCGCGGCACCGCGGAAGAGTTTGTCAGCGATCGGCGGCGGCAACACCGAGCGTTCCAGTAGCAGTTTTCACCACAGAGGCACAGAGAACACCGAGAAGAAAAGAGAACGAAGACAGGATCAACAGGATTGAGAATTGAATCCTATTGATCCTGTCTGGCTGTGTCCTCTGTGCCTCTGTGGTTAATTCCTGATGCTTACCGGCAATCTCGTTCGTGTGAAGTTCGCGCGGAATAAACTCGTTCCGCAGTACCTCGACACGCACCACGGCGGGTGGCTCGGGCTCGCCGAGCAGTTGCTCCTGGGGTTTCGCGCCGGGGTCGGCCGCACCCGCGGCGAGATTTACGAAGACCTCGCGGAAGTGATCGGTGAAGGGCAACCGGCCTTGGTTCCGCGCGGCCTCGCGGACCTGCTGGAGGACCGCTGCGAGTTCGAGGTGAACTCGGACTTTCCTCCCGATGTGATCCGCGAAGCGGTGTTCCGGGCGGCGGCGTTGCACCGGGCCGAGACCGCCGCCGCGAAGCGGCCGTTCGATCGCGCCGCCATCGTGCATGCGGTCGCCGCGGAACTCGGCATCGCGTGGGAAGTGGTTGAGAACGGGCTCTTCGCCGATCTCAAGGATGAACGTCGCGTTGTGAAGTTCGCCGATTGCACGCCCGAGTTCCTGCTGCACCGCTACAACGCGGCACTGGCCCAAGCCGTCCTGCTGAAATCGTCCGCGATGGAGGTCCGCATCTGGGGCGAGACGCCGGCCCGCTTCCGGCAACTGTTCCGCGCCGTGAAGTTCCACCGCCTCATCTGCACGATCCACGAATCGACGAACAACTCGTACGTGCTCAAGTTGGACGGCCCGCTCTCGCTCTTCTCCGGCACCACGAAATATGGCCTGCAATTGGCCCAGTTCCTGCCGACTCTGCTGCACTGCAAAGCGTTCGACCTGCAAGCCGAGGTGAAATGGGGCGCGGAGCGCAAGACCAAGTCGTTCTCGCTCTCCGGCACGGACGGATTGAAGTCCCACTTGCCGGACTTCGGCGTGTACACGCCGCCCGAGTTGGAGCAGTTCGCGGACAGTTTCGCCAAGAAGATCGAAGGTTGGCTGATCGCGACCGACCCGAATCCGGTGTCGCTTTCCGACGGCATATGGGTACCGGACTTCAAGCTCACTCACCCCGGCAGCGGCAAGGACGTGTTCGTCGAGATCATCGGCTTCTGGCGCAAGGTGGACGTCGAAAACCTGTACAAGCGATTGAAGAGGCAGATGCCAGGGAAGTTCGTGCTGTGCATCTCGGAGCAGTACCGCGCGGACAAGGAAGAGAAGATCGTGGAGTTCGGCGAAGGCGTCTACCGGTACCGGAAGACGCCGCTGCCGGAGGAAGTGGTGAAGGTCGCGGAGCGGATGATCGGCGCGTGACGGATCACGGCTTCATTGGCGCGTTGGCCAACGACGAGTAGTACCGCTTGAGCAGGTCCGAATACTTCGGCATGAACTCTTCCTTGTAGTATTGCGTGACCTGCTGACGCAACTTGTCCGGTAGGTGTCCCCACACTTCCTTCACGACCGAATCGTCGATCGGCAGGGCGGGCTTGGCCTTGCCCGTCGGCACGCCCGCGTTTGCGGCTCCGCCCGTCATATCCTTCTCCTTTCCGTTCATGGGCATGGGCATCGGATCGCCCTTGGCCATACCCGGTTCCGGCTTCTGGCCGCCCGGCATCGGCATGGGTGGTGGGCCGCCCTTGGGGCCGCCCTGACGCGGCTTGCGGCCCTCTTGCTTCGGTTGCTCGCCATTCTTCGGTGGCATGCCATCCATCGGCATGTCGCTCTTGTTCATCTCTTTGTTCTTGTCTTTGTTCATGTCGTCGGAGTCGCCGCCCATCGGCGGCGGATTTTCCTGATCCTCGATGAGTGAATCGATGTCCTTGAGAATGCTCTTCTGCGTGCCGCGGGTCTGCTCGCCGGTGTCGGTCTTGGCCAGTTTGTCGCCCACGTCCTTGGAGTTCTTGATGATTCGGTCCACGACCTCGGCAGGGTTCTCCTTCGGGCCGGGCGAGGGCGCGGCGTCCCGTGAACCGTCCGGCCGGATCTCGCGCGGCGGCGGCGCGACCGGCAACTCGGCCGCAGAAGCCACCCACAATGGCGCAGAGGCGAAGAGCAAAGAGGACACGGCGAAACGGATCATGGCTTGCCCTCCGCGGGCGGTTCTTGCATCTGGAACAACTTCGCCATTTCTTCGAAGAGCGAGGCGATTTCGCGCTGGGCGTCTTCCAAGTCCTTGAGGTCGTCCTTGTCCTCGTCCGAGAGTTTGTCGCGGTCCGGATGAAGCTTGTCGAACTCCGCGGTGCGGGAGTTGAGGTCCGCTTGCAAGGCACGGAGCGCCTTCAATTGCGCGAGCGGCGGGATCACGTCGCCATTTCCGCCGCCGCCCATTGGCGGCATCCCGCCTCCGGCATTCGGCATCGGCCCGTCCTTCTTTTCTCGTTCCTTCTTCGCCGTCGCGTTCTCGGGCTTCAGCGCTTCGAGCACCTGTTCGAGCCGACGCAGGGCCAACTCCATCGGGCGGCCGGCGCGGCTCGCGTTCGCCTTCTCCAAGTCCACGTCGAACGGCGTGTCTGGGTCCGCGTCCAGTGCGTCCTGGCGGCGGATCTTGACGCGGTCGCCCGCCTTCTCCATCGCTTCGGCCGCGTCCTTCACGATCCGGGCGAACACGAGCAGATCCTTGAACTCGCGTTCGGCCAGCGCCGCCACCTCGACCGCCAACGACCGCTCGCGGTCCTCCAAGTCCTTGTAACTTTGCAGGACGGGCCGCGACCACTTCTTGTCCGCCAGCACCTTCGATTGAATTCGCTCGGCCTCGGCCACCGCCCCCTTCTGGCGTTCGTGCAGCGCGGCCACCAAGTCCGCGAGCTTGCGGCGCTTCTCATCCGAGAGTTCCTGCGGGGCGCGGGCCGCGGCTTGGTCCAATTTGTCCCGGGCGTCGTCGAGTTTCTCGGTGGCGTCCTTCTGCTCGTTGGCCGGGCTCTTGCCCTGCTCGAGGTCGTCGCGGGCGGCTTCCATTTTGTCCAAGGCCTTGCGGGCGTCGCGGGCCGCGCCGTCGGCGCGCTCCCGCTGCAATTTCTGCAACAGGTCGCGGGTTTGTTCCACGAGCTTGTCCTGCTCGCGGGCCAACTTCTGCAACTCCTGCTCGCGCTTGCCCGCGTCCGCGATCTTGTCCGCGGCTTCGGCCTTCTTGCGAAGTTCGTCCTGCTGCCCGGCGATGTCGTCCAACTGGTTCGCAAGGTTCTTCTTCTTCTTGGCCAGTTCGGGAACGTCGTCCGTCTTCTGCTCCGCCAGCGATTCGGCGAATCGTTCCAACCTCGCGGCGGCGGACTTGTCCTGCGACACGCTCTCGCCCTGACGGTTGGCCCGCATCGCCTCCCCGGCCTTTCGGAGGTCTTCCGGCAGAGCTTGGCCACCGGCGTTCTGCACGGCCTGGCGAAGGGCATCCGCCTCGGCTTGGGCGCGGTCGCCCGCGGCCTTCAAATCCGCAGCTTCCTCTTTCACGCCGGCCGCTTGCGCTTCGAGGCCGTTGCGTTCCGGCGTGCCCTGCGGAAGCTTGGCCGCTTTCTTGCGAAGCTCGTCCGCCTCCGCGTCCTTCTTCTTCGCCGCCGACTGTGCGTCGGCGGCCAATTTGTCCTTCTCCGCAGCGAGCTTGGCCGCGCGGCCGAGAAGCGAGTTGCTTTGGTCCGCGAGCCGATCGAGCTTCCCCGCGGCCTTGTCCAGTTCGGCACGCTGGTCCGCTGGAAGCGATTCGGGCGGCTTCCCGGCCGGCACCTTTTCCGTCAACTTCTCCGCGTTGCCGGCCTCGCGAACGACCGCATCGCGCAGCAAGCGTGCGTCGCCGCGAAGGGCGCCGGCATCGCCCCACTGTGAGAGCATGTCAATGAGACCGGTCAGTCCGTCGTCCACCGTCTTCTGGTGGCGGGCGGCACGGTTCAGCATCGCGGGAACCGGGCTCTCCATTGCTGCCTTGGGCGCGGGTTGGGCACCGAGTTGCCGGGCGTCGCCGAGAAGCGGCTCGATCGCGGCCAAGTCGCGATCCGCGAGCCGGGCCAATTCCTCCGCTGCGGCATCGGCTCGATCCGTGGCGTTCGACCGCGGCAAGTTGTTCGCCTTGGCCAAATCGCGGAGCATCTCGGCCTTCGCTCGCAAGCCATCCCGCGGGTCGGCCACTTTCCCCCGCACTTGGCGCTGGGAGTACTCCGCACCGAGCAACTTCTCGCGGTCTGCGGGCGAGAGCGACCCGTCTGTTTGCGGCTTCGCATCGGCGGTCTTGGCCGCGGCATCGCGTTGCTGCTCGCGGGCTCGCATCAAGTCCGGCCGCATCTCGGACAGTTCCTTCACCAGAACGGCCTCGATGGCCTCCTTCGACGCGATCCGCAGTTCGAACTCGCCGCTGCGGCCGGGCTCCTTGAGTACGCTCACATCGTCCCAGTCGTCCGCTGCGGCGCGAAGGATGACCGTGTCGCCGTCACGCACCGGGGTGCCGTCGTCACGCAGGAATCGGCTCACGGGCAACGTGAAGTTCGCTTCTCGCCGCACTGGATGAAGCCGCGGCACGAAGCCGGTCACGGTCGCGAAACCGTCCGCCACTGCGATCCGCTTCAGTGTGCCTTCCTTGCCCACGCGGTATTCCAAGAACGCGTTCCGCAGCGCGAACACCTTGTCGTCTGCCCCCATGTGGACGCTCAACTTCGCATCCGGGACCAGCATCGGCGAATCGCGGCCGAGAGCCGGACGGAGCAACACGACGGCCGGCACGGGATCCGGGGAGAGGCGGATTTCGATGAGCCGCGAGCCTTGCAGCCCGGATTCATCGGTGAGTTTCAGGGCGTACATGCCCGAGAGGGACGGCGTGAACGAACCATGAAGGACGCGGCCGTCGCCGGAGAGGGTGAGCGGGATGTCCGCGCCGATCGCGGATGCGAGCAGGGTGGAGCCCAGAGCGGCCGCGGGGTTCCGATGGCCGAGTGCAGCGAACGGCGATGCGGCATGGATCGCGGTCCGGTCTCCGAGGTAAGCCAACGCCGCGGAGTGCAGTCGCGCATCGGACGCGGCCCGTAGGTTCACCGCGGTACCGGTCGGCACCTCGATCACAGCCGCACCGTCCGGCAGGTCGAAGTCGCGGAAGCCGGTGTATTTCGGCGGCGTCACGTGGATCTGCGGCGAAGCGCGACCGCCCAGCGGCACCAAGCGCGGCGGCGGCAACACCTCCACCTTCAGCCAGCCCGTGTCCGCGTCGTTCGCCGCGACGCGGAATTGGAAGTTGTGCGTGAACCGGCTCGGATCGAACTTCGCCGTCACGACCGCGACGGGGCCGTCCTTCGCCAGGATTCCAGGGGGGGCCGAAGCCGGCGAGTGGAAGTCCACCGGTGCGAGCGGATAAATCTCTTCGAACTCTTTGCCGCCCGCGATGTGAAAGTGGACGGCGGCGCGGTCGGGCAGTTCGCCGCGGACCGCGAAGCGAAGTTCGAACGCTTCGCCCTTGGGCATGCGCGCGGGCACGCTCTGCGGGGAAAGCAGTTCGATGCGTGTCTTCGACGGCCACGGATGAACGCCGAACGGGTCTGCGAAGCGCGTGAGAGCCGTCAGAGTGCGGTCTTTCTTCCACAGCCCGACGGGAACCGCGACGCAAGCGACGAGGGCGAGGAACCAGAAGGCCCGCCAGCATCGGCCGGTCGGCACCAGCGAGGCGATGCCGTGCCGTTCGCTGAGCCGCTCCGCGCGGCGCACCGTGGCCGATTGCAACCCCGCGAGCCGGTTCGGCCCGCCTTCACCGAGAAATGTAATGGCGGATGCGAGGGAATCGTTCAGCTTCGGATGGAGTTCTTCAAGTTCGAGCGCGATCGCAAGTGGTTGGGTGGAGAGCCGGAATGCGGGAATCAGGCGTCGCAGGAGAATGCCTCCGGCGAGCGAAAGTGTACCGACAAGCGCCCCCCCCCGCGCCAGCGCGCTCAGGTGCAGCCAAGCGTCCAAGAACCCCGCGAGCAGCACGGCCGCGGCGGTGAACCCGACCAACGAGAAGACTCCGGCCGCGAGCGAAACGCGCCGGCGGCTGCGGCCGAGTGAAGCGAGTTGTTCCGGCAGCGGCGTTCGCTTGCCCGGCGGGCTCAACACGATCGGCATGCTTCCTCCCGCGAACGATCACCGCTATCTTCGCCGCCGGACGCCGGAAGAACAACCACCATCCTGTAACGACACTGCAACAAGCAGCCCGATCCGTGGCTTTACGAATCGACGACGGCTCGGATACGATAAAGGTGAAGGAGACGAATATGTCATTTGAAGGAACCTTCGCAAACGGAGCCGTCACCTTCACTGAGCCGCCGCCGATATCGGACGGTACCATTGTCGAGGTTGTGGTCAAACCGAAGGCTCGGACGACGTTGGGCGACCGCCTGATGGCATTGGCCGGCCTGATCGAGGAGGGGTTGCCCGAGGATTTCGCGGCAGAACACGATCATTACGTTCACGGCACTCCAAGACGCACGACGGGGAGCGACTCATGAACGTGGTGTTCGCCGATTCCTTCTACTGGTTCGCGCTTCTGAATCGCAAGGATCTGGCACATGCGAAGGCGATCGATTTCACCAATGGATTTGACGGAAACTTCCTCACGACCGAGTGGATTGTCACCGAGTTGGCGGATGGCTGGTCCAAGCCGCCCACCCGTCCCTTCTTCGCAACCACGCTGAAGTTCATGGACTCCGAACCCAAGATCGATGCGTCCCGTCGTCGCACGCTCTCTGGCGGGCTGGCGTCGCATTGTACGAGGATCGTGCGGACAAGGAGTGGTCGCTCACGGACTGCATTCCATTCGTTGTCATGAAGAATGCCGGGCTCTCGGAGGCCCTCACCGGCGACCACCATTTCGAGCAAGCAGGATTCACCGCGCTGTTGAAGTGATTTGAATGAACGACCCGCTGCTGCCGTTCGATCTGTCCTTCTCCGATCCGGGACACCCGTTCCACCTCCACCACATGGAGATGGCGTTGGCCGAGGCCGCCGCCGCCGCCGCGGAAGACGAAGTGCCGGTCGGTTGTGTCATCCTGTCCCCCGAGCGCGGGGTCATCGCGTCCGCCCACAATCAGCGGGAGCAATTGCACGACCCCACGGCCCACGCCGAGATGATCGCGATCACGCAGGCCGCGGAGTCGCTCAAGTCGTGGCGGCTGGAACGCTGCGTGCTTTACGTCACCTTGGAGCCGTGCCCGATGTGCGCCGGAGCGATCGTGCAAGCCCGCATCCCGCTCGTCGTGTACGGCTGCACGGACCCGAAAGCCGGTGCCTGCGACACCCTCTTCAACATCACGTCGGACCCGCGTCTGAACCACCGGGCCCGCGTCATCGGCGGCGTGATGGCCGATCCGTGCTCCGCGATCCTCACCGATTTCTTCGCCAAGAAACGTGCGATGGGGAAGAAGTGACGAGGCCGCGCCCGCACAACCGGCAACACCCGCAGCCGTCCCGCCGCTTCCGCCTCATTTCTGACGTGCCTCGCACTCCCGCTCAACTTCGCAAGGTGGTAGACTGCGATAGCATACGTCGCGCATCGGGGGAGTCCGCCATGTGGTTCCGTTCCGCCGCCATCGTCGGGCTGGTGTTCGCGCTTGCACGAATCGGAACCGCCGAGGCGCCGAAGGTCTTCTCGCGGGCCCTCCCGCCGGATCGCGCCTCGCTCGACCGTTTGAACCTGAAGCAGGAATGGTCCGTTTACCTGCCGATGGCCAGCCAGCGCGATTCGATCGAGATCGTGCAGACCATCGACGACCAGCTGTTCGTCCAGACCCGCACCGGGGTGATTACGGCGATCGACGCCCGAACCGGCAAGATCCAGTGGTCCGCCTCGCTCGGCAACGGCGGCTACTCCAACACCTACCCGGTGGCGGCGAACGCCAACTTCGTGTTCGTCGCCCACGTCACGCGGCTGTACGCCTTTTACCGGTACTCCGGGGTTGTGGAATTCAACACGGACTTGGGCACGCCGCCGACGGCGGGGCTGATCGCGGACAGCGAAGCGGTTTACGCCACGCTCATGACTCGCCCCGGTGCCTCGGGCGTGGAACGGATCGCCGCCTATGCGATTCCCAAGCCCATCTCGCTGCCCGATCCTGCCGAACTCGCGAAGTACAGCCCCGCGGACAAGGACAAACTCGCGAACAAGACCAACCCGGTGGACGACCTGACAAAGCGATATCCCGTGGAAGGGGTTTCGCGGACCACGCCGACGACGAGAGTGGACGAGGGTTCGAAGGGAAAATTGCGGGAAGCCCCGCTCGGCGGCATGGCGGGCACTCGCTCCCCGTCGTTGGCCGCCGCCACGCAGATCACGCCTCCGTACATGCGGGAGGGGGCCCACCCGGTGCAATCGCTCGGGTTGGTCCCGTCGCTGCGTCCGCCGTATCACCTTCGCGACGAGTCACAGAGGGACATTCAACGGACCCCTTCGTTGTCCACGATTCCGCCGTCGGTGGCCTCCGCCCTCGCGCTCAGCGATCTGCGTCCGCGCGGCGTCGAGCCAAAACTGCGATGGGAGTTCGGCATGACCCGCAGCGTCGCCTTCAAGCTGACGCAGACGCCGAGCCGCGTGTGGGCCGTGGCCGAAAACCGCGGACTGATCGCGCTCTCGAAGAAGGACAAGGCCACGCAAATCTCCGGCGTCACGTTTGAAGACGTGGCGGCGGCTCCTGCGCAGGCCGGCACCATCGGCTACGCTCCGCTCGGCGACGGCACGCTGATCGCCGTCGATCTCGAGGGCGGAAACAAAGCTGGCGGATTGAACGTGCAATGGCAGGCGAACGTCGGCGGGCTCATGAACCGTACACCGGTGATCACCGACGACGCGGTGTTTGCCGCGGGCGACAACTCGGGCGTGGCCCGCATCGACCGCAAGACCGGCGATGTGAACTGGAGAACAGACAACGCTTCGGATCGCATCGTCGGCGTGAACAACGACTTCCTCTACGTGCAGGACCGCCAGGGACGCCTTCAGGTGTTCGACGCCAAGCGAGCCAACGGCGGCACGGCCGGCAAGTCGATGGCGCTCTCGTCCATCAACATGAGCACGTTCAACGTGCCGATCGTGAACACCGTCTCGGATCGACTGTACTTCGCCGCGGACAACGGCCTGATCGTCTGCCTTCGCGATGCCTCTCCGAAGTACGCCGCCCCCGTCCGCATCGCTCCCGCAATCCTCGTGAATCCGACCTCCGCTCCCACCGGCGCCAAGCCGAAGGTCGATCCCATGATGATGGAAGAGCCGAAGAAGGAAGAACCGAAGAAAGAGGACGCGAAGAAAGAGTGACGCCGTAAAATGGCATCGCACCCGATTCACCCGCGGATGGATGCGATGCGATTCACGAAGATGCACGGCATCGGTAACGACTACGTTTACGTCGATTGCGTCAACCAACCCCTTCCGAACGACCCGGCCGCGCTCGCCCGAGCGGTCAGCCCCCGCAACTTCGCCATCGGTTCGGACGGCCTCATCCTCATTTGCCCGTCCGCGGTCGCGGACGCCCGCATGCGCATGTTCAATGCGGACGGCTCCGAGTCCGAGATGTGCGGCAACGGGCTGCGCTGCGTGGCCAAATACGTCCACGACCACGGCATCGCGAAGAAGCCGAAACTCGCGCTCGAAACCGGCCGCGGCATCCTGCACGTCGATCTCGAGATTCAGAACGGCAAGGCCAGCCGCGTCACTGTGAACATGGGCGAGCCGATCCTGAAGTCCGCGGACATCCCGACCACGTTGCCCGGCGACCCGCCTGTGAACGCTCCGCTCGCGGTCGGCGGGACGCGCTTCGAGTTCACTTGCGTTTCGATGGGCAACCCGCACGCCGTCGCATTCGTATCGGACGACTTCTTCAAGGTCGGAGAGCGCGACCTCGTGGCCGAGTTCGGGCCGAAGATCGAACACGCGAAGGAGTTCCCACGCCGCGTGAACGTTCACTTCGTGAAGGTTCATTCGCCGAACGAAGTGACGATGCGGACGTGGGAGCGCGGCAGCGGCATCACGCTGGCCTGCGGCACGGGGGCCTGCTCCGTTTGCGTGGCGGGCGTGCTCACCGGCCGCACCGACCGGCGCATCCTGGCTCATCTTCCCGGTGGCGACTTGGAACTGAACTGGAGTGAAGCGGACAACTGCGTTCACATGACCGGTCCGGCGACCGAAGTCTTCAGCGGCGAGTGGCCGGATTAAAACTCGATCGGCTCGTCCCATGCGGCGGGAACGAGGAACACCTTGCCGTCGCCGATGCGGCCGGTCCGAGCGGCGCGGGGCACCTTTTCAGCCAGTTCCGCAGCCTGTTCGTCCGTCGCCCACACCGTGATCTCGACTTTCGGCAGGTACGCCGTGCCGTACTCGGAGCCGCGATAGCGATCCAAGTATCCCTTCTGGCGGCCGTAGCCCTTGGCCTCGCGGACGGAGCAGGTCGTCACGCCGAGCGCGGCGATCGCTTCCAGCACGGCCGCCGCCTTGAACGGCTTCACCACGATCGTCAGTTGTTTCATGGCATGGCCATTGTAAGGGTCTCGAGCCGAAACTCGTGCCCCGAGGGGCACTGAACGATTCCTTCCTTGCTGCACTTCGGCTATCTTGATCGCATCACGGAATCGGAACTTGCCATGCGGTCGATCGCACTCCCCGTCCTGCTCTTGGCTGCGTCCGCGTCTCCCGCCGCGGACCTGCGCGTGTGGCCGCCGGAAGTGACCATCGGCGGGCCGAACCGCACGCAGCAACTCGTCGTGACGCTGGACGAGAACGGCCGCACCGTTTCGGACGTGACGGAGAAGACGACGTTCGCAACCTCCGATCCCGCGGTTGCGACGGTGGACAAGCTCGGCCGCGTGAACGCCGTCAAGCCGGGTGAAGCGACCATCACCGCGACAGGGCTCGCGCGGCCGGTTGCCATCAAGGTGAAGGTCGAAGCCGGTGGCGACTGGAACTTCCGCAATCATGTGGTGCCGACGCTGACGCGAGCCGGATGCAACTCGGGCGGGTGCCATGGCGCGCTCGCCGGCAAAGGCGGGCTCAAGCTTTCACTCCGCGGATACGATCCCGATTCGGACTGGTTCGTGCTCACGCGCCAAGCGTTGGCCCGCCGCGTGGACCTGACCAACCCCGCGGATTCGCTGCTCACCAAGAAGGCGACGCGGACGATGCCGCACGGCGGCGGCCGCCGATTTGAAACGGGTTCGGACTTCGACACGCTGCTGATCGATTGGATGAAGTCCGGCGCGGCCGGCCCCGCGGAATCGGATGCGAAACTGCTCCGGATCGACGCGTTCCCCAAGGCCGCCCTGCTGAAGCCGAAGGACCCGCTGCGGCTCGTTGTGCGTGCGACCTACTCCGACGGCCGCGTTGAAGACGTGACCCGTTGGGCGAAGTTCGGATCCAGCGAGGAACTCGTCGCCAACGTGAGCGAAGACGGACTCGTGTCCGTCTCCGGCCATGGCGAAGCCGCGATCAACGTGCTGTTCGGTTCGCGCGTCGCCACGGTTGGCATCACGTCGCCGTTCGACAACAAGGTGGATGTCGCCGCGTTCGCAAACTCGCCGAAGAACAACTTCATCGACGAACTCGTGCTCAAGAAACTGGAACTGCTCCGTCTGCCGCCATCGGCTCCATGCACGGACGCGGAGTTCATTCGCCGCGCGTTCTTGGACGCGTGCGGCATCCTGCCCAAACCCGACGAAGTGAAGGCGTTCCTCGCGGACACCGATCCCAAGAAACGAGCCAAACTCGTCGATTCACTGCTCGAGCGTCCTGAGTTCACGGACTACTGGACGATGAAGTGGTCCGATTTGCTCTTGGTTTCGAGCCGCAAGTTGCCGCAACCGGCGATGTGGGCGTTTTACCGTTCGATCCGACGCAGCGTGTCCGACAACGAACCGTGGGACCGCTTCGCCCGCAATCTCGTGACCGCCACGGGCAGCACGCTGACCAACGGCGGCGGCAACTTCTTCGTCATGCACAAGGACATCAGCGATCTCGCGGAATCGACCGCGGTCACGTTCCTCGGCATGAGCATCACCTGCGCCCGCTGCCACAACCACCCGTTGGAGAAGTGGACGCAGGACGAGTACTGGGCGTTCGCGAACCTGTTCTCACGCGTGGCGCTGAAGACCGGCGACCGCACCGGCGAAGTGTTGGTGCAGGGCCGCAGCGAAGGCGAGGCGTTGCATCTGCGCCGCGGCGTGCCCATGCCGCCGATGCCGCTCGACGGCAATCCGCTGCCCGACAATGCGACCGACCGCCGCACTTATTTCGCGGACTGGCTCACGTCGCCGGACAATCCGTACTTCGCAAAGGCGCTCGTGAACCGCGTGTGGAAGAACTTCATGGGCCGCGGGTTGGTCGAAGCCGAGGACGATCTGCGCGAAACGAACCCGGCGTCGAATCGCGAACTGTTCGACGCCCTCGCCGCGGACTTCATCCGGAACAAGTTCGATGTGAAACACCTGATGCGGACGATCCTGAACTCGGCGGCATACCAGCGATCCTCGAAACCGCTGCCCGGCAACGCGGCGGACGACCGCTTCCACTCGCGCTACCTCATCCGACGGCTGCCCGCCGAGGTGATTCTCGACGCGTACTCGGACGTGAGCGGTGTGCCGACGCCGTTCAACCAGATCAAGTCGAACGCCGGGGATGCGATCACGCCGATCGCCACCTACCCGCTCGGTACGCGGGCCACGCAGATCCCGGATTCGCTCACCGCCTCGCGCTTCTTGGAAGCCTTCGGCCGCGCCGACCGCGTGCAGACGTGCTCCTGCGAACGCACCGCGGACGCGAGCGTGACGCAGGCCCTGCACCTGAACAACGGCGTCACGTTGAATGACAAGCTCCGCAATCCCAAGTCCGCAATCAGCGTGTGGCTCATTGCGGATCTGAGCGATGAAGCGATAATGGAACGCCTGTTCTTGGCGGCGTTGTCGCGCCTGCCCTCCGCCGAGGAAAAGGTCAAGTTCGTGAAGATCCTGTCGGACGCGGCGAAGGACGGAGCAGCCTCCCGTCGCGAGGCGATTGAAGACTTCGTCTGGGCCGTGCTGACGGGCCGGGAGTTCTTGTTCAACCACTGATCGGAGTACCGCCCATGGATCCGTTCAATCCTGCCGATGCCGAACTGCTCGGCCCCGACGGCCTACCCTTGGGGCCGAAGCGGCCGCTGCCCCCGCAGCAACCCCCGCCGCAGGACAACGCCTCCCTGCTCGGCGACGGCGCCGAGGCCGGATTCGACGCGGTGGACGCCGTCAATGATGTTGCCGACGGCGGCATCCTCAGCGGCCTCGGCGATGTGATCTCCGGAGCGGCGGATCTCGCCGGCAGCGCGATCAGCGGCACCGCGGACGCGGTGTCCGGCGTCGCCTCCGGCGCGGTCGATCTGGCGGGAAGCGCGCTCAGCGGCGTCGCCTCCGGCGCGGTGGACGTGCTCGGAACCGTGGCCTCCGGCGCGGGCGAAGTGATCAGCACCGTCGCCTCGAACATCCCGGACGCGTTGAGCACCGTGGGCGACGGCCTCGGCACGGTGGTGGAAGGCGCCGGCAGCGCGGCCGACGGCTGCGGCAGTTGCTCGTTGGCCATCGTGCTGTTCTTCCTCGCCGCCGGCTCCGCCGTCGCCGCCGTGCTGCGATAGCCGAGCGGGGCGCGTAAGCCCCCTGATGCATTCCCAGAGTGATTGCGATTCCATCAGGGGGCTTACGCCCCCGCTCGCCCGGACGAGTACAGCATGAACCGACTCTCCTTTACCCTCCTCGCCCTCTCGCTTGTCGCCGCTGCTCCTCCCGCAGTGACCGCGGTGGCATGGCAGCCGGACGGACATTGCGTCGCGTTCGGGTCGCACGCCGAGGTGCGCGTATTCGGCACCGGCGGCGAAGTGACTGGCGTGCTCAAGGGGCAGGACGGTCGCGTCACCGCGCTCGCTTACTCGCCGGAAGGCAAACTCCTCGCCGTGGCCAGCGGTGTGCCGGGAAAGAACGGCACGGTGCGGCTCTACAACTCGCAGTGGTTCGGCGACCCGAAGCCGGCCAACCCGGTCGCCACGATCAGCGGCCACACGGACATCATTCACACGCTGGCGTTCTCGCCCGATTCCGCCGTGCTCGCCACCGCGGGGTACGATCGCGTCATTCACCTGTGGGAACTGCCGGCGAGGACCGGCCCCGACTCGCAGGTCATCGCCAAGCCGAAACTCACGCTCAAGGATCACAGCGACGCGGTGTACGCGGTTTCGTTCCACCCGGACGGCAAGCTGCTTGCCTCGGCATCCGCGGATCGCACCGGGAAAGTGTGGGACGCCGCGACCGGCCAGCGACTCTACACGCTGAGCGAACCCGCGGATTGGCTCTACACGTTGCAATGGAGCCCGGACAAGCAGCACCTCGCCGCCGCGGGCGTGGACAAAAGCATCCGCATTTGGAAGGCCGACCGCGACGGTGCGAAACTGGTTCACGCCGTGTTCGCCCACGAGAAACCGGTGTGGCGCATCGCGTACTCACGGGATGGAAGTACGCTCTTCTCCGCCGGTGAAGACCGCATCGTGAAGTCGTGGAATACCGTGAAGATGGTGGAGAAGCATGTCTTCCCCGCGATGCCGGACTCGATCCTCGATTTCGTGCTGGCCCCCGGCGGGAAAGAGTTCGCGGCCGGCCGGTTCGATGGCATCGGCGGCACGTTCGACGCGGACACGGGAAAGCCGCGCGTGCAGATGCTGCCGGTCGCGGCCAACCCGCCGAAGCCGAACAAGGTGCAACCCGCCGCAGTTCCGCGCGGCGTCACGACTCGGATCACGTTCACGGGAACCGAACTTGGCCACGCCAGCAAGACAACCGCAACCAATCCCGGTGTTACGGTCGCGCTTAAGGTGATCGGTGCGACGAAGCTCGAAGCCGAAGTGACGGTGAAGGCCGACGTGCCGCCCGGCCCGGTCCAACTCACTCTCGAAAACGCCGCCGGGAAATCGACTCCGATCCCGCTCATCATCGATCGGTTTCCCTCCGTTCAGGAAGCGGGCGTCACCGATTCCGCACGAGCGGCCCAAGTCGTAAAGCTGCCCGTCACGGTGGCCGGGGCCGTGGATCGTGCCGGCGATGTGGACTTCTTCCGTTTTGAAGCCAAGGCTGGAGAGCAGATTGGCGTGCAGATTCTGGCCACAGAACTCGGTTCGAAGCTCGACCCGGTTCTGATTCTCACCGATGCGAACGGAACGATCCTTGCCGAGGGCTTCACGGCGCTCGGCTACACGGCGGCCAAGGCCGGCACCTATGCTGTCGGCGTCCGCGATCGCGAATACCGCGGCGCCGCGGACATGACGTACCGCCTGAACATCGGCGACGTGCCGGTCGTCACCGGCGTCTTCCCGTTGGGCATCACGCGCGGCCGCACCGCGGACGTGCATCTCGAAGGTGTGAACCTCGGTCCGGTTCAATCCGTGAAGTTGAGCATGCCCGCGAGCATGGTTCCCGGCACGTTCGACACGCTGAAACTTCCCGATGGCGTCGAAAAGCCGCTCGGCAATCTCGACGTCGTGGCGGACGAGTTCCCCTCGGTGATCGTCGATCCCGCGAACGGGGCCGAGCTTCGTGTGCCCGGCACGGCGGACGGCATCCTGCTGAAGCCGAACGAGTCCCAGACCATCCGCTTCACGGCGAAGAAGGGCGAGCGCCTGATCGTGGAGGTGAACGCCCGGCGGCTCGGGTCGCCACTCGATTCCGTGATTGAAATTCTGGACGCGGCCGGGAAACCGGTGCCGCGGGCTGTGCTCCGCAGCACCGCCCGTGTGTGGTCCACGTTCCGCGATCACGACGCCGCCAACCCCGGCATCCGCCTCGAATCGTGGAACGAACTCGGTATCGACGATCTTCTCTACGGCGACGGTGAACTGATGAAGATCTTCGCGCTGCCGAAGGGCCCGGACGACGATTGCCAATTCTACACCGCTCGTGGGCAGCGGCTCGGCTTCCTCGGCACCACGCCGAACGCCCACGCCCAGGGCTGCCCGCTTTACAAGGTGGAAGTGCATCCGCCCGGTCGCACGTTCCCGCCGAACGGCCTGCCGGTGTTCGACATCGCCTACCGCAACGACGACGGCGGCGAAGGATACGGCAAAGACTCGCGGCTGTTCTTCGACCCGCCCGCGGACGGAACCTATCAGGTGAAGATCGCGGACGGCCGCGGCGCGGGCGGCCCCACGCACTCCTATCGCCTCACGGTTCGCCCGCCGCGACCGGACTTTTCCATCGGCTTCGCCCCCGGCACGCCGACCGTGTGGAAGGGCGGTGCGGTCCCGGTCGGAATCACGGCCTCACGAACGGATGGCTACGACGGCCCGATCCGCGTGAAGCTCGAAGGCCTGCCCGCGGGTTTCTCCTCGCCCGAAGGTGTGATCGAAGCGGGACAGGCGAGCACGGCCCTCGCACTGTTCGCGGAGGCGAGCGCATCCGTGCCCGCCGATGCGAAGTTCAAGGTGACCGCGACTGCAAGCATCAACGGCAAGGGCGTGTCGCACGAAGTGAATGGCGGCCCGCTGAAGCTCTCCGACCCCGGCGACGTGATCGCCACCACCCGGCAGAACAGCGTCAGCGTTCAGCCCGGCAAAGAGACACGGCTTACGGTGGATATCGAACGCCGAGGGGACTTCAAGGGCCGCGTTCCCGTGGAGGTGCGCGGCCTGCCGCACGGCGTCCGCGTGTTGAACATCGGCCTGAATGGAATCCTGATCACCGAACGCGACACCAGCCGCGAGATCGTGATCTACGCCGAGCCCTGGGTGCAGCCGATGTCCGCCCCGTTCGTGGTGCTCGCCCGCTCCGAACGCAAGGGCACCGAGCACGCGGCCAAGGCTGTCGTGTTGAATGTGGAGAAGTGAACTCGCTTGCGTGCTCGCGCAAGCGGGCGGATCAGCGAATGGATCAACCTTCAGGTGGCTCCCGATGTTCCGTCGCGCCCTGATCGCTTGCTTCGTCATTACGTCGGTCGGCCGCGCCGAGTTTCCCTCGCCGAGGCTGGATCGCATCGCGCCGCTCGGCGGGGCGGCGGGAGGCAACGTCGAGGTTGAAGCGGTCGGCGCGGATCTCGAAGGGGCCGAGACGCTGGTCTTCGATCACCCCGGCATCCAGGCGACATTCACCAAGGATCGCAAGTTCCACGTCGCGATCGCGGTGAACGTGCCGTCCGGAACGTACGACGCGCGACTCGTGGGGAAGTACGGCGTCTCCAACCCGCGGCTCTTCGCCGTGTCGGACGGGCCGAAGGAAGTCGCCGAGAAGGAACCGAACGACGAACCTGCCACGGCCCAAGTTGTGGCCGTGAATAGTGTCGTGAACGGCAACTCGGACCAAGGCCGCGAAGATGTGTTCCGATTCACTCTGAAGAAGGGCCAACGCGTCGCGGTGGATTGCTTCGCCCAGCGGCTCGATTCGCCGCTCGATGCCGTCCTCGCGATCACGGACGCGGCCGGGAAACAACTCGCGTCCAACGGCGACTACTTCGGCCGCGATCCGTTCGTCGAGTTCGTCGCCCCCGCGGACGGCGATTACTTTGCCACACTGAACGACATCTCGTTCCGCGGCGGGCAACCGTACCGGTTGCTCATCACGGACCGGTCGCACATCGAGAACGTCTTCCCGCGCGCCGTGCAGGCCAGGAAGCCGGCATCGCTCGCCGTGTTCGGCCGCAATCTCGGCGGCAGCGCGAAGCCGACTTCGTTTCTCTTGAACGATCTGCCACTGGACAGTATCACGGAAACAATCTCCGTTCCGGACGACGTGCTGAAGCGCGGCCTCTTCCGCTTCACGCATCACCCTGCGGACCACAGCGTGCTGCCCACTGCGGCCACCTGCACGCTCATCGGCTTCCAGCACCGCGCCGTGCCGCTCCTCGTGAGTGACATCCCGGTATCACTGGAAGCGGAGCCGAACGACGACCCGGCCAAGCCGCAAGCCTTGAAACTCCCGGTTGTGCTCTCCGGCCGCTTCGACAAGGAACGCGACGCGGACTGGTTCGAGATCGAGCCGGACGAAAGCGGCACGTATTCCTTCGAGGTGTACTGCGAGCGCATCGCGGGGCGGGCCGATCCGTACCTCGTGATTCTGGACGACAAGGACAACCGCGTCGCGGAACTGGACGACTTCGGGGCGCGGATCAACGCGTTCGACGGCCACATCCGCGATGTGTCCGGCAGCGCGAGCCTCACCGCGAAGAAGAAGTACCGCGTGCTGGTGCAGGACCGCTACCGTCGCGGCGGCCCGCGCTACCAATACGTGCTGAGCATCCGCAAGCCGGTGCCGGACTTCTTCCCAAGCGTCATTCATCATCAGAACCCCGGCCCCGGCGGAACCACGATCCCGAAGGGCGGCGCGGTGTGGCTGGACGTGGTCGTGCACAACTTCGGCGGATTCAACGGGCCGTTCACAATCACCGCGGAAGGCCTGCCGAAGGGCGTGCACGCGATGCCGACCGTGATCAACAACGACACGAAGGGCGTGCTCGTGCTGTGGGCGGACAAGGACGCGCCCGATGCGCTCGGCACCGTGAAGTTGACCGCGACGGCGGCGAACGGCTTGGTGCGCGAAGTGCGGCCGTACACGCGAGTGTGGAACAGTGCGGACCAGAACTCCAGCCGGCCGACGCGGGAACTGGTCGTCGCCGTTCGCGAGACCGCGCCGTTCGCCGTGTCCCCCGCCGTGGACCGCATCGAGATCGAAGCCGGGAAGAAAGCGGATGTGAAGTTCACCTGCGTGCGGAATTGGTCCGAATTCAAGGGTTCCGTGAACCTGCAAGGGCTGTCGCCGCCGAACCCGATCAAGGTGAACGGTGCGAGCATCGCCGAGGGGAAGGCCGACGCGACGGTGAGTTTCGAAGTGCAGGCCGGCGCAAGACCCGGCGAGTACACGGTCGCGTTGCAGTGTCAGGGACAAGTGCCGTTCGCGAAGGATGCGAAAGCGGCCGCGCGGCCGAATACGCTGGTCACCGCCCCGTCGCGTCCGATCATGATCGTGGTGAAGCCCGCCGCGAAGAAGTGAGGCGGCACACCGAACCCGGAGCCCGACGTGCAGAAGATCCACCGCGAGCAGGCCCGCAAGTACGCGTTCGATTGGCGGGATGAACCGCTGCTCCGCGTGCAACCCGGCGAATCCTTCGAGATCGAAACGTACGACGCGAGCACCGGCTACTTCAAGTCGCCGGACGACAAGGCGATCCCCGCGAAGCGGCCCGGCTTCGACCGAACACCACCGACCGCCAACCCCATCGGCGGCCCGGTATATCTCGAAGGCGCGGAACGCGGCGACGTGCTCGCCGTCACCATCGAGTCGATCACCGTCGATGATTAATCGTGGGTCGCGATCGGCCCGCGCCGCGGGCCGCTCGGTGAATCGACACGCTGGCCCGAACTCTCCTCCGATTACACCACGAAGGTGTTCCGCCACACGCCCGGCCCGAGCGGCACCACGCGCGACGGCACGCTCCACTTCAACGAGAAACTGAAGTGGCCGATCACGCCATTTGTCGGCACCATCGGCGTCGCCCCGGATCGCGAAGTGACGACGAGCATCGACGGCCAAGGCGCGTGGGGCGGCAACCTGGACATCCGCGACGCGGCCCCCGGCAACCGCATCCTGTTGCCGATCTACCACCCCGGCGCGTTGCTCTACCTGGGGGACGTCCACGCGAGCCAAGGCGACACCGAGTTCACCGGCACCGCCGCGGAAACGAAATCGACCGTGAAGTTGAAGCTGGAACTGATCAAGCAGAAACGCATCCCGTGGATGCGGATCGAGAAGCCCGATTCGATCGTCAGCATCTACGCGGACCGGCCGATGGAAGCGTCCGTGGAGACCGCGACGATCAACCTGATGGACTGGCTCATCACCGAGTACGGCTTCACCCCGACGGACGCATACTGCCTCGTGAGCACCTGCCCGGACTTCCGCATCCACGTGTACCAGATGTGCAAGATGGGGAAACTCAGCTTCGTGACGGGGGCGGAGATCCCGAGGAAGTACTTGGCGGGGTGATCGCCTTCGCCTTCCGCGTGCGCTCTTCATTTCCGTCGATGGTGATCGGGCCGGAGACCGCCGCACCGACGGGGTACGCCGGTTTCAACGACCGTGGATACGCTTCCACTCGGCGATGCGCCAACATGCAGTGGCCGGTGCGGCGGTCGCGTTCGGCCCGCACCGCGGCCACGTCCACCGGGCCGACGACGATCTTCTCGCCGGGGCCGGGGTCGGCTTGGCTCAGGATGCGGCCGTCGTGATCGACGATCATGCTGCCGCCGGGCCACGTGAAGGGCGGATAGTGCTTCGCCCCGGCGCCTTGGTTCGCGGCCACCACGCACGCCACGTTCTCGAGCGCCCGGCAGCGGTTCACCACCGTCCACCAGTCCATGGGCGCGGTCGCCCCCCACGGATCCATGTAGGCGGACACACGGATGAGCACCTCCGCGCCACCCAAGGCGAGTTCGCGGATCGCCTCCGGGAAGAGCCAGTCGTAGCAGATCGCGCAGCCGAGTTTGCCGATCTCGGTGTCCGCCACGGGGAACAGCGGTTCGTCGTAGCCGGGGATGTCGTGCGGGCTGGCGTGAACTTCCCACGGTAGCCACGGATGCACCTTGCGGTACTTGTACAGCAGGCCGTCCGGCCCGATGAGGCACGTGGTGTTGAAGACGACTCCGGCGTGCTTCGCGTCCACCTCCAGGAAGCTGCCGGTCTGCACGAAGATGCCGAAGTCGCGGCACTTCTTCGCGTAGCGGTCCGTCTGTTCGTTCGGAAGCGCGACGGCGAGCTTGTCGCGAAGTTCGGCCACGGTTTCGTAGATGGGTGCGGCGTGCGCGAACTCGGGGAACACGACGAGTTTCACATCGCCGAACGGCTTGTACCCGACCACGGCCCGGTCGATCATGCCGAGCATGTGCCCGACGCGGTCCGGGATCTCGGCACGCGACGTGGGGTTGGGAAAATCCGTTTGGCACGCGGCCGCAAGGTAGCGAAGCATCGATCACCACTCAATGTGCGGCGGCTTTGCCGCGGAGTTTCATGTTCACCATTTCGACACCGACGCCGAACGCCATCGCGAAGTAGATGTAGCCCTTGTTCAAGTGCTGGCCGAGCGATTCCGCAACCAGCATGACGCCGATCAGGATCAGGAACGCCAGGGCGAGCACCTTCACCGTGGGATGGTTGTCCACGAAGCGGCTGATGGGACCCGCGAACCACAGCATCACGATCATCGCGATCACCATGGCCGTCACCATCACCCACACTTGGTCCGCGTCCACCATGCCCACCGCGGTGATGACCGAATCGAGCGAGAAAACGATGTCGATCACCGCGATAGTGAGAATGACCTTGGCGAAGCTCGCGGGCTTGGGCAGCGGTGCGGTGCCGGCTTGCGCGCTCTTCGCGTGCTCCATTTTCTCGTGCATCTCAAGTACGCTCTTGCCGATGAGGAACGCGCCGCCGACGAACAGGATGACATCCCGCCACGACACTTCCCGCGCTTCCGCATCCTTGAGGAAGGGCAGTTCCGGCAGTGTGAAGATCGGCGTGGTGAGCCCGAGCAAGAAGGACAAGGTGAAGAGCAAACCGAGTCGCGTGGCGAGCGCCGCGGCGAGCCCGATGCGGCGGGCGCGAGGCTGCTGGTCCTGCGGAAGCTTTCCCGCCACGATCGCCAGGAAGATCACGTTGTCGATGCCGAGCACGATCTCCATCGCGGTGAGCGTGAGCAACGCGAGGATCACCCCGAGCAGCGACACGTTCTTCGGGTGCACCATGCGGATCTCGCGAAGCTCGGATTGCTTCAACTGCCGCACCGTGCCGTCCGCCAACTTCAGCGGGAACTCCTTGAGCGTGATGTGCCCGCGGATGATGTCCTTGTTCACGAGTTGAACCGTGTCTTCGGCCCGGCCGCCTTCCGGGTCTCGCTGGAAGGTGACCCGCTGGATGTGCTTCGTGTGGACCTGCCGGTGCTCGACATCGGATTCGAGCGGGATCGCATCGAGGAGCAGCGTGCCTTCGAGCCCGTCCGGATCGACCACGACTTGCGGAAACTCGTGGCTCGGGGCGGGCGCCGCGACGAGTTTCTCGCCTTGGGCGCGGAGTTCCTGCAAGATCGCGAACGCGGCCAACGCGATGAGTGACGCCAACCACACGCGACGCAGCATGTCCCGCTCCGAGCGAACCGTTCCTTGCAATGTATTCGCCTCCGTACAATCGCCTTTATGAGTCGCGAATCGGATTTGCAGCGCGTGGTGGAGTGCGGAATCGTCGCGGTCGTCCGCTTCGCGGACCCCGGCCCGCTGGTCGAAGTGGTGAAGGCGCTGGCCGAGGGCGGCGTGACCGTGGCTGAAGTCACGTTCACGGTGCCGAACGCGCTCGATGTGATCCGCGAGGCCAAGCGGCAACTCGGGGACCGCGTGCTGCTCGGGGCCGGCACCGTGCTCGATCCCGAGACGGCGCGGGCCGCGTTCCTCGCCGGGGCCGAGTTCCTCGTGTCCCCCGCCGTGAATCTCGATGTGATCCGCATGGCCCGCCGCTACGACAAGCTCGTCATGCCGGGCGCATTCACGCCGACGGAAATCGTCGCCGCCTGGGAAGCGGGAGCGGACGTCGTGAAGGTGTTCCCGGCGGACATCGTCGGCCCCGCGTTCTTCAAGGCCGTGCGAGGCCCTCTGCCGCAGATCAAGCTGATGCCGACCGGCGGTGTGGACCTGAACACGGCCGCGGAGTTCCTCAAGGCCGGAGCCGTGTGCTTGGGCGTCGGCGGCCAATTGGTGGAAGCCCAAGCCGTGGCGAACCGCGACTTCGCCCGCATCACGAGCTTGGCGAAACAGTACACCGAGATTGTGAAACAATTCCGCAACGCGAAGTGAACATGAAATACGTCATCGTCATTCCGGATGGTTGCGCGGACGAACCCTTGGACGTTCTCGGCGGCAAGACGCCGTTGCAGGCCGCCAACATTCCCAACATGGACCTGATCGCGAAACGAGGCGTTGTCGGGCGGGCGAACAACGTCCCCGATTCGCTCACGCCGGCGTCCGATGTCGCCACGCTGTCGCTGTTCGGGTACGACCCGTTGCAGGTGTACACCGGCCGGGCCCCGCTTGAAACCGCGGCCATGGGCATCCATCTCGGCCCGAACGATTACGCCATCCGCTGCAATCTCGTCCACGTGCCGGACGGCACGATGAAGGACTTCACCGCGGGGCACATTTCCAGTGACGATGGTGCCCCGCTGATCCGCGCCTTGCAGAAGGAACTGGGCGGCCGCACGTTCGCCGGCGGCACCATCGAGTTCCACCCCGGCGTGCAATACCGCAACATCCTCGTCTGGCGCGGGAAGTCCGATTCGTCGCCGTTCCAAGGCATGAAGGCCCAGCCTCCGCACGACATCCCGGACAAGCCGGTTGCGGATTATCTGCCGAGCGGGCCGGGTTCCGAGTTTCTGATCGAACTCATGGAAGCGAGCAAGCCGATCCTCGCGGCCCATCCGGTGAACGCGGCCCGCATCGCTCGCGGCGAGAAACCCGCGACGCAATGTTGGCTGTGGGGCCACGGCAAGGCGCCCCGCATCCGCAGCTTCAGCGAAACGTACGGCCCGCGCGGCGCGATCATCTCCGCGGTCGATCTGGTCCGCGGCGTCGGCGTGCTGCTCGGCTGGCACCGCATCGATGTGCCCGGCGCGACCGGCTACCTGGACACCGACTACGCCGCAAAGGGCCGCTACGCGATCGAAGCACTCGGCGCGTTCGATCTGGTCTGCGTCCATGTCGAAGCCCCGGACGAAGCGTCGCACGAGGGCCGCGCCGATGAGAAGATCAAGGCGTTGGAACGGATGGACGAGCACATCGTCGGCCCGCTCTTGGCCGCAGTGCCGCGCCACGGCGACTGGCGCATCCTGATCTCGCCGGACCACCGTACGACGATCCGCACCCGCGCCCATGCTTACGGCGCGGTTCCGTTCGCGGTCGCCGGAACCGGCGTGACTTCGCGCGGCCAAGCCGCTTATGATGAAGCGACCGCCGCCGCCAGCGACCTGAGCTTCGATCCGGGGTGGGGCTTGATGAAGTGGTTCCTTCGGTAGTCTTTCGTGCCTCATGTTCGGTGTTTCGCTGTGGATCGTCTATCCATCGGAGGGTATCATGACCCGAATCGGATTGTTCAGCCTGCTGCTGCTCCTGCTCAACACGACACACGAAACGCAAAACAGGGCAGTCGGTCAAGAACCGAAGGAACGTGAGAAGAAAGTCACCATCCGGTGGTACGGTCAGTCCTTCTACCAGATCACGGACAGCACCGGGCAGCGGATCGTACTCGACCCGCACGCCATCCCTGCATTCGGCACGCCGCGCGTCAAGGCGGACTTCGTGCTCATCACGCACTTGCATGACGACCACAACCAGCCCGAAATCCTGGATGCGTTCTACCCCGAAAAGATCGAGGACGCGAAGAAGCGCGAAGGCGACGTGTACCGCAGTGTGGTGCTCAAGGGCAAAAGCAACAAGCAGGAGTGGAAGGAAATCAGCGAGACGCGCGGGCCGATCAAGTTCCGCACCGTGCAGACTTTCCACGACGCGAACATGGGCTTCACCCGCGGGATGAACGCCGTGTGGGTCGTCGAAGTGGACGGTCTGGTGATCTGCCACCTCGGCGATCTCGGGCATGAACTCACCCCGGCCCAAGTGAAGGCGATCGGCAAGGTGGACGTGCTCATGGTGCCGGTTGGCGGCATTTACACCATCAACGGCGAAACGGCGAAGAAGGTGGTGGAGCAGTTGCAGCCGAAGCTCTATGTGTTGCCGATGCACTACGGCGTGCCGAACTACGACGACATCCTCGGCCCGGACGAGTTCCTCGAAGACCAGCCGAAGGAACGCGTGAAGAAGACCCCGGAGTCGAACGAACTGGTGATCCCGGCGGACACCAAGGCCCCCGAGAAGCCGACGATCCTGATGCTGGGTTGGAAGAAGGACGAGCCGCCGAAGAAGGATGAACCGAAGAAACCGTAGTAAACCGGCACGCTGCGGATGGCGGCTCAACGGCTCGCGGAATCACTCGAGCCGACTTCGACGCAATCGTGGTTCGCGCGAAGTTGCCGAGGCCGCAGAAAGATCCACTCCGCGATGGCCATTTCTCCCTTCGCCTGCATTCGAACATCTTCCCGCCAAGGACGGGATCTCGACTTTGAAGTCGATTCACGCAAGCAGTCCGTAAAATCACCTCCATCCGATCCGGAGCACACGCCATGAAGCAGGCGACCGACTGGCTGGAGAAGAATCACGAACAAATCGTGCGCGGGCTGGCGGACTTGGTCGCCATCCCGAGCATCAGCACGGACGGCGAGCACACCGCCGAGATCGACCGTACGGCCACGCTGACCGCCACGCAGATGCGCGAAGCGGGGCTGGACAACGTCGAGGTGCTACGCGTCGGCAACTCGCTGCCGTACGTCTACGGCGAATGGTTGGGCGCGCCGGGCAAGCCCACCGTGTTCCTGTACGCCCACCACGACGTGCAGCCGATCAACTTCGTGGAGCAATGGCTGTCCGATCCGTGGAAACTGACCCGACGGGACGGCCGGCTCTACGCCCGCGGTTCGGCGGACGACAAAGCCGCGATCAGCGCCCAACTCGGCGCCGTCGCCGCCTTCCGCAAGACGGTCAACACCCTGCCCGTGAACATCAAGATGCTCGTGGAGGGCGAAGAGGAGATCGGCTCGAAGAACCTCATGAAGTTCTTCGACGTGCATCGCGACAAGATCAAGTCGGACGTGATCGTGGTGTGCGACACGGAGAACATCGAGGTCGGCATTCCGAGCATCACGTACTCGCTGCGCGGCATCGTGGCCGTGACCGTGGAAGTGACGAGCGCGAAGATCCCGGTCCACAGCGGCACCGGGGGCGGCGGCCTGCCGGACGCGGCCCTCGCGCTCAATGTCCTGCTCGCGCGGCTCTACTCGGATCGCGCTCCGATTCCGATCCCCGGCTACTACGATTCGGTGCGGGCACTGACCGAGAAGGAGCGGCAGGCATTCCGCAAACTGCCCTTCGACGCGGAGAAATTCCGCCGCGAGATCGGCCTCGTCCCCAGCGCCCGTTTCGCGATGGAGAACGGGCTCAACGAGTACGAGCAAACGTGGCGTCGGCCTTCGGCCACGGTCATCGCGCAGGAGGCGAGCACCATCAAGGGGGCGTCCAACCAGGTCTTGCCGAAGGCGAGCGCGATCGTGAGTTGCCGCATCGTGCCGGACCAGGATCCGGCCGAGGTGCTGAAGCAGTTGCAAGCGTTCTTTACCGCTGATCCGCCGTGGGGCGTCGAAGTGAAGGTGACGCCGCACGGCCCGCCGGTGAAGTGGTGGATGACGGACCCGAACGGCCCGGCGTTCGAGGCCGCGCTCGCCGGCATGCGGGCCGGCTTCGACCGCGATCCGGTGGCCATCGGCTGCGGCGGCAGCATCGGCTTCGTCGGCCCGCTTGCGGAACTCTTCGGCGGAGCCCCCGCGCTCCTCATGGGCATCGAAGACCCCGCGAGCAACGCCCACGCTCCAAACGAGAGCCTGCACGAAGGCGACTTCAAGAAACTCATGGTTTCGCTGGTGAAGTTGTTCGAGAACCTCGGCAAGCTCACACCCCAAGGCGTGAAGTAAACAGTGGCTGATGTCGTGAGACTTCCGTTCTTGGTTGTCCCGGAAGTCGTCCGCCTTCGGACTTCGCAAGAGTCAAGTCTGAACACTCACGACTTCCACCACCACGGTGATCGCGGAGCCCACACCATGATCGCGCGATGGTTCGGATTCGCAATTCTCGCCGCCTGGGTGGCCGTGACCCATGCCGAAGACGCACCGCAGGCGGTTCACACGCTCGTCGATTCGAGTGGCAAGGAACACAAGCTCGCCGGTGTGAAATTGGTCGCCGGCACGCGGCGGCTCGCGTTCCTGGCCGATCCCAAGGGCGCGAACGACGAGGCCAAACGCGGGCCGCTCGCACTCGCCGTCCGCGAACCTCACTCCACAACTTTCAGCAACGGCGTGCTCACGCTCGTCCCCCTCAGCTGCGTCGAGAGCGTGAAGTACGACTATGAGAAGCTCGCGATGAGCGTCGCGGTGAAGGGGCAGGATGCGGTTCCCGGCACGCTCGCGTTCCGCGGCATCAACGTGCTTTCCATCGAAGCGAAGATCGGCGAGGCACCCGCCAAGTTCGGCGGCGGCACTCCGAAAGACGGCTTCAAATCGTTGGCGTGGCCGAACGCCAAGCCGATGGCCAGCCGCGCCGTCGGCACGGCATGGCACGTGCAAATCGAACAGCCCAAGGCGATGGATCCGACGCTCACCGTCCGCAACCTGAAAGCGCTGTATACATTCGCCGGCGGCTACGAGATGCTCAGCGACACCCTGCCCGTACGCAAGGGCGACTCGTTCAAGCTCGACACCAAGCTGAAGAAACTGGAGATGGTCGCGGTCGACCCGAACACGCAGAACGCGGCCGTGGAGCTGACGCTCGAAGGCAACCCGGAAAGGCTCGTCGCGGTGCCGCTGAACTTGGAACAAGGCAAACGGCTGGGCACGCTGATCGGGTTCGTCGGCGAGGTGGACGCGGGATGGAAGCTGTTCCCGTTGCACTGCGTGAAAGTGATCAAACCGGCGAATTGACGGCCTGCGGGCATGTTCGCCGACGCGAACACACCCGCAGGCTCACGATCAGTTGTTGTTGAACTCGCCTTTGCGCTTGCACAGGTGGTTCTGCAATCGCTGGACGATGCTCGAGTGCATCTGGCTCACGCGGCTCTCGCTAAGGTTGAGCGTGGCCCCGATCTCCTTCATCGTCATCTCCTCGTAGTAGTAGAGGATCACGATGAGGCGCTCGTTGCGGTTGAGGCCGCGGGTCACGAGCCGCATCAGGTCGCGGTTTTGCAGCCGGTGCGTCGGATCTTCCGCTTTCTTGTCTTCGAGGATGTCGATTTCGCGCACGTCTTTGTAGCTGTCCGTCTCGTACCACTTCTTGTTCAGGCTCACGAGGTTGACGGCGGTCGCTTCGCCGACGTACTCGTCGAGTTGTTCGATGGGAATGCCGAGCTTCTCGGCGAGTTCCTCGGGGCGGGGCGGGCGGCCGAGCGCGGCCTCCAGTTGTTTGCGGGCCGCCTCCATCTTCGACGACTTGGACCGCACCAGCCGTGGCACCCAGTCCATGGTGCGGAGTTCGTCCAACATCGCCCCGCGGATGCGCGGCACGCAGTAGGTTTCGAACTTCACGCCGCGGGTCAGGTCGAAGGCGTCGATCGCGTCCATGAGGCCGAAGACGCCGGCCGAGATCAGGTCGTCCAGTTCGACTCCATCCGGCAGTCGCGACCAGATTCGCTCGCCGTTGTACTTCACGAGCGGCAAGTATTTCTCGACCAGCCGGTTCCGCAACTCGACCGTGGGCCGTTCGCGGTATTCCTGCCAAACCGACTGAATGTCCGTCTCGACTTGGGTCACGACCAATCCTCCCTGATCGAGGCAAGCCCGGCTCGCGTTCGCTCCGGTTTCCCGGTTCGACGGCCGCACTCGGTCGTCCGGTTCGCATGTTGCCGTGTCCGCGGCGGCTTCCCCTCCGCACGCGGTCGGTCTGCAACGGTTGAACCCGGACTGCGGCCGCCTTCGGCGGCGAATCGCCCGGCTTGCCTGCGTTTCCCCGTTCGCACCGGTCGGGACAACCGGCACAGACCCCCCAGGAGTCATCGACCATCGCTTGAGCGGATCTCCAACGAATCCGCCCGCGCGATTCGCACGACCCGCGCCGTTTGCCCCGCTTGCCGCGATGCGATTCCGTTCCCCAACGGACCACGGCGCGGCGGGCGGGCGGCACTGGCGTGCGAGGAGGGCGTATATGCCGGGCGATAAGTGGATTGAACAGGGGACTATTTACAATTCGCCGCGATCGGGCGAACCGACGCCGCCGGCGACGGCACGGCTGCGTTCGCCGCGCTGCGGCGCGGGGTGGTTGCTCCGGCCTTTCCGTGAAATTCGTCTCGCGCCCTTGACAGTCCGGCCATTACTTGAAAGATTTCGTTAATCCCCCGTGTGCGAACGGAAAACGTCCCGGTCCGGGATCCGAGGTGTAGGCATGGCTTCGCAACCCCCCCGCCGCCGCCGGCTCGAAGTGGAAGATGCCGGCGACATCGCCGTCGTCAACTTCGTCGACAAGAAGATTCTGGACGAGCAGAACATCCAGATGATCGGCGACGACCTGAACAAGCTCGTCGATGAACTCGGACGCCGAAAGGTGCTGCTCAATTTCCAGAACGTGGACTTCATGTCCAGTGCCGCGCTCGGCAAGCTGATCGCGCTCCACCGCAAACTCCAGGCCGTGCAGGGCAAGCTCGTCCTGTGCAAAATCGCCAAGGACATCTTGGACGTCTTCAAGATCACGAAGCTGGACAAGCTCTTGAAGATCGTTCCGGACGAACAGGCCGGGTTGCAATCCTTCTGAACCGCCGGGCCGCGATTCCCTTCATGTGCGCGAATCACGTCAACGTGGATCTCACGCTCCCGAGCGATCTGGGGGAGGCGCGGGTGGTGCAGATGCGCATCGAGGAAGCCCTTGTCGCCACCGCCTACGCCGAGTCGGACATCTTCGCCATCAAGCTCGCCGTCGAGGAAGCGCTCGTCAACGCCATCAAGCACGGCAACCAGTTGAATCCCGAAAAGAACGTGAACGTCAGCTTCCAGGTGACGTGCGAGCGTTTCGACATCAAGATCGCGGACGAGGGGCCGGGCTTCAACCCGGAGGACGTGCCGGACCCGACCGATCCGGACAATATCGAACGAACCTGCGGCCGCGGCCTTCTGCTGATCCGCGGGTTCATGACGGACGTGCAGTATCACGGCCGGGGCAATGTGGTCACCATGTCCAAGGTCCGCGGCGAATCCGCGCCGCCGGACGACTCCTGAATCACCCGTCCGTCGGCGGCTCTTGCGATCTCCACCAGCGTTCCGCGTCCTCGTCTCGCCACGCTTCGGCCGAGCATCGCCGCAGAGCTTCTTCCACAACCTCGGCGGTGGGGAAGCGATGTGCCGGATCTTTCTCGAGAAGCGTGTTCACGATCGCCTCCACCCCGGCCGAAATGCCCGGGACGCGATCTCGGAGCGGCGGCAGTGACTGGTGGCGGTGTGCGAAGAGTATGTCCAGAACGGTGCGACCCGGGAATGGTGGCCGACCGGAGAGCAGGAAGTAAGCGGTCGCGCCGAGGCTGTACAAGTCGCTGCGTTGGTCCGCACCCGTACCGTCCGCCTGCTCTGGTGAGATGAAGTCCGGCGTGCCGGTGATCGAACCGGCTTGCGTGATGTGGCTCGCGTCGCTTCCCGTCGCTTCGCTCACGACCAGTCCGAAGTCCACCAGTTTCACGACGTCGAAAACACCCCCGAGGCGGCACAGCAGCACGTTGCTCGGCTTGATGTCGCGATGGACCAGTCCGGCCTGATGGGCTTCCCGAAGAGCACCGCACAACTGCTTGAGCACATGGACGACGCGGGCCTCCGGCAGCGGACCGGTCTTCTTCACGACTTGGTCCAGGCTCAATCCGTCGAGCAATTCCATCACGTAGTAAAACGTGCCGTCTTCGGTTCGCCCGAAATCGAAAACGTCGACGGTGTTCGGGTGCTTGAGTCGTGCGGTGGCCTGCGCCTCCCGCTCGAAGCGGGCGAGCGCGAGGCGGTCGCCGGCGCGATCCGCGCGAATGAGCTTCACCGCACAGGGCCGCTTGAGCAAGCGATGCTCCGCGAGATACACTTCGCCCATGCCGCCGGCGCCGAGCAGTTGCTTCAATTCGTAAGGGCCGAGTTCCTTTGCCTCGCGAATTCGCTCGTGCGCGTCCGCCACCTCCGCCTGAAGCGATGCAATCCTCTGCGAACTGAACAGGGACGTGACGAATCCGAAGAGCAACATCTCGGCGGTGATGATGATCGGAAGCAACAGCCGCTCTGTCGCCAGGACGCCCCCGGCTGCAATGGCCGCGTCGGTCGCGAGCGGGCAAGCCACGAGAATGGAGTTGATTGCGATCATCCGGCTTCGGGGATGAGGGAAGACGAGTCCCCATGCCACCAGCGCGGCGAGCCAACCGAAACCGTTGTGACAGGTCGAGGCCAGGAGAAAGTCGATGCCGCGAGCGGTCTCCGCCTCGCCGAACTGAAGCCGCCGTGCGAGCAACAACAAAGCAGCATGCGGAACCAGGATCCCGAACTCAAGCAACCGAAGCGTGCGGACCGACCAATCGGAGCGAAGCCACACGGTCGCCGATCCGCAGATCCAATATGCGACTACGATTCCGATCGTGACGAGCCCGCGCCGGCCGATGGCATCCGAGGAATAGAGCGGGTCAAGACCGGTGACGCCGAGAATCCAAATCGTGCCCCAGATCGCCACGGCGAGCGATTGCACGACCGCGACTCGCAGCCGCAGCAGTTCGGCGAACTGTCTCGACTGTCGGGTTTGTGATCCCGTCGCGAGTTGCGAGGTCACAAGGTCGGTGGTGACTTTGTGGCTCTCGGCAGCGCGATCCACCGTGCCATCGGCACGTTGAGAGGAACCGAGTTCAAAAGTGACTTGTGCGTCGGGTATACGCATCGTTGAATCATCAAACTGACGACGATGCGACTATCATACCGGAATCCGTGAAGCAAGCGAGACCGATGTGCGACTCACAGACGCTTGCCGAAAACGACCAAGCCGTCGCCGTCGGCGTAATAGTCCGGGATGTGCGAGGCGACCGTGTAGCCGCGCCTCGAGTAAAAAGCGCGGGTGGATTCGTATTTGTCGATGCTCGATGTGTCGATCAGCAGTAGTCGCCCGCCCCGTTTCCGCACCTCGGCTTCCACGAAGTGAAGCAGATTCGTGCCGAGCCCGCGGTTCTGCAGTTCTTTTTCCACTGCGATCCAGTACAGGCTCCACGTGCCCTCCGTCATCGGGACCGGAGCGAAGTACACGAAGCCGAGCGGCCGCGAGCCTTCCATCTCCGCGTAGGCCAGGTGCCCGTTCGCCTGCTCCATGTCGAAGTAGTCTTCGAACACCTCCCGCAGGGCCGCGATCTCCATCGGCTTGAAGTAGTCCGTGCCCGCGGCCAACTCGACCAGCGGATTCGTGTCGGACGGTTGAATCGGGCGAAGCATCGCAGGATTCCGTTCGGTATCATCAACCTCGTTCCATCTTACCATGTCCGCCCTCGGGGAAGGTCATGAACCGGTTGGCGATTGTACTGCTTGTGCCACTGACTTTTCCGTGCGTATCGCGCGGCCAATTCGAGGCCGGAGCCGCCAAGGTGGATGTCACGCCCCCAACTGGTTACGCCATGTGGGGTTACGCCGCAAGGAGGGATAAGCCCAGCACCGGCGTCCGCGACCCGCTCCGCGCCCGTGCCCTGGTGATGAAGATTGGCGAGGCGAAGATCGCCCTCGTGAGCCTGGACTTGGGCCGGGCGCCGATTCGCGACTCGATGGCCCGGATCCGCGAGAAACTGAAGCCGGACGGCTTCTCCGAATTGTTCCTTGTCGGCTCGCACACCCACCACGGACCCGTGATCGAAGTCGAGACGTGGCCCAAGGAGAAGCCCTATGTGAAGGAATTGGAGGAGAAACTGGTCGCGGCGATCCGCAAGGCGGACGCCGCCCGGAAGCCCGCCAAGTACGGCGTCACGTCCACGGAAGTGACGTTCAACCGCAACCGCCAGTCGAAGCAGGGCAAGGACGCGCCGGTCGATCGCGAATTGACCGTGCTGCGGGTCGAATCCGCGGACGGCCAACCCATCGCCCATGCAGTCAACTTCGCGGCCCATCCCACGATGCTGCCCACGCACCTGATGGAGTTCTCGGCCGACTACCCCGGTGCGATGGCGAAGCGCGTCGAAGACGAAACCGGCGTGCCGTGCCTCTTCCTGCAAGGGGCCGCCGGCGACCTCTCGCCCAACCCGCCGGAGGGCGTGAAAGGGCCGGACGAATTCGGCAAGAAACTCGGTGACGCCGTGCTGGCAGTGGCGAAGGACATCAAGATGACGGGGAAGGGGGCCGCGCTCGAGACTCGCCGCGAGGAGTTCAAGTTCAAGGTGATGATCGATGTGAACAACATCGTGGTGCGGGCCGCGTTGGAGCACGCGTTCTTCCCGGACCTGATCGCGTTCTTCCAGAAGGAATACGCCGACGGTGTGCGGCCGAACATCACCGTCGCGATGCTCGACAAATCGTTCGGAATCGTGGGTGTCAGCGGCGAGTTGTTCTGCGAGCACGCCCTGTTCTTGAAACGGCGGGCGCGCCTGCCGCACCTCTTCGTCTTCGGCTACTGCAACGATTACCAGCAGTATTTCCCCACGATCCAAGCCGTGAGCGAGGGCGGCTACGGCACAGGTTTGCCGGTGGCCGTGTCCGAACTCGGGGCCGGGGAGAAGATGATGGACCGCGCCCTGATCCACCTGTATCAGATGCGCGGTCTCGTGCCCTGAAACGGCACTCACAACACTTCAAAAGCCAACTCCGGCGCGTGCTTGCGGTGGATGGCGCCGGCCACTTCCCACCGCAGCATCCCGGCGGCCTTCTTCAACCGCTCACGCACAATCTCCTCGTCCGGGCCATCTTCCGGAACGGTGACCGTTGCGCGAAGCCGCCCCGCGTTTGGCGCGGCTTCAACCGAACACACATGCACCTCGCGGAGCACCTCATCACCGCAGCCCGGCAAGATGGAGATCAACGCCTCCCGCACTTGCCCGCATAGCTGCAGCAACTTGCGCCCGGCGACCGGGTCCTGTCTCATCACGAAAACCTCGAAAGGAAGGATGGAAGCACGAAGCCACGCGGTTGGAATGCATCGCACGCATGAGAGCCCTCCTTTCGAGTGAATGTGACCGGTGACGGACACGCGAATCGGGACGAGGTTCGCAGCAAAAATCAGAACGGTGAGGTGCTCCGTGTAAAGTCGAGTCCCTTATTGAACAATTCCTTGGAGCGAGTTCGAAGCAGGGGTACACTGAAGGCAGCCCGGCTGGTCGGAGTTAACGGATGGTCGTCGCGTCTTCTCTCCTCGACGGGACTTCTGCTCGATTCGTGGCCGACTCGGTTCCCGTGATGCTCTGGTTCAGCGGTCCGGACGCCAAGTGCATCCATTTCAATCGGGCTTGGCTTGAGTTCCGAGGCCGAACGCTGGAACAGGAGTCGGGGGACGGTTGGGCCGAGGGCGTCCATCCGGAGGATCGTTCTCGCTGTCTCGAAACCTTCCGATCGGCGTTCGACTCGCGGCAACCGTTCGAGATGGAGTACCGCCTTCAACGCGCGGATGGTGCGCATCGTTGGGTCCGGGACGTGGGGGCGCCGTGGCTCGATTCCGAGGGTTCGTTCCTCGGCTACACCGGATCCACATTCGACATCGACGACCAGAAGCGGGAGCAGGAGATTGCCGCGCAGCGGTACCGCAGTGTGATCGAGGCCGCCTCCGTATTCGTGTGGACCGCCAGCGCGAACGGGGAATTGCTCCAGACCACGCCGCCGTGGCACGAGTACATCGGTGTGCCGGAGGCGGAAGTGGCCGGCATGGGGTGGCTCAGAAGCATCCACGACGAAGACCGGGCGCGTGTCGAGAGCCGGGTCCGGGAATCGCTGGCGACGCTCAAGCCGTACGTCGACCAGTTCCGTGTCTGCCGGGCCGACGGACGCATCCGAACGATTTCGATCCATGGAATTCCGATTCGGGACGCGGACGGACAAGTCTTGGAATGGTGCGGCGTGAGCATGGATGTCACCGAACGGAAGTGGTCCGAGGTGCTGTTGACCGCGGTGGCGAACAACGTGCTGGACGGAATCATCAGTATCAACGGGAGCGGCTCGATCCTGTCGTTCAACCCCGCGGCGGAGCGTTTGTTCGGCTACCGGGAGGCGGAGGTCGTCGGCAAGAACGTGAACATGCTGATGCCCGAACCGTACCACAGCGAGCACGACACTTACCTTGGCAATTACCTCCGCACGGGGCAGGCGAAGATCATCGGCATCGGCCGGCAAGTCGTGGGGAAGCGGAAGAACGGTTCGACGTTCCCGGTCGAACTCGGCGTCAGCGAGTTCCTGCTGGAGGGGCAGCGTCACTTCACCGGTGTGGTGCGCGACATCACCTTGCAGAGGAATCTGGAGGATCAGGTCCGACAAGCCCAAAAGATGGAGGCCATCGGGCAACTCGCCGGCGGTGTGGCCCACGATTTCAACAACCTGCTGACGCTGATCTCCGGTTACAGCGAACTCTTGCAGGACATGCTTCCGAAGGACGACCCGCGGCAATCCGCGGTGCGGGAAATCGGCCGCGCCGGCGAACGCGCCGCAGGGCTCACGCGGCAACTGCTCGCCTTCAGCCGACAGGCCGTTCTCGAACCCCAAGTCGTCAGCCTCAACGATGTCGTCCGCGAAACCGAGAAGATGCTCCGCCGGCTGATCGGCGAGGACGTGATACTGTCGTCGGTCTGCGAGCCGGGACTGCACTTCGTGCGGGTCGATCCCGGGCAGATGGGCCAAGTGCTGATGAACCTGGCGGTGAATGCGCGGGACGCGATGCCGCAGGGCGGGCGGTTGACGATTCAGACGCAGAACATCGAATTGGACGAAGCCTACGTCAGCACGCACATCGAAGTGAAGCCGGGCCGCTATGCACTTCTGACGGTCACGGACACGGGGACGGGCATGTCGCCGGATGTCGCAGCACGGGTCTTCGAGCCGTTCTTCACCACCAAAGGCGTCGGCAAAGGAACCGGCTTGGGCTTGTCCGTGGTGCACGGGATCATCCGGCAGAGCAACGGGCACATCGGGGTGTACACGGAGCCGGGCGTCGGCACCACGTTCAAGATCTACCTGCCGGCGGTCGCGTCGCCCGCGGTCGTGTCCGGGCTCTCCGGGGAATTCCGCGCGCTTCCGAACGGGAGCGAGACGGTCCTCTTGGTGGAGGACGAGTTCGGCGTTCGGGAACTCGCGGCGATGTCGCTGCAAGGCAACGGTTATCGCGTGCTGTCGGCCGCCAACGGGCGGGAGGCGATCCGTCTTGGCGAGCAGCACGCCGAACCGATCCACATCCTCGTAACCGACGTGGTGATGCCTCAGATGAGCGGGCGTGAACTCGCCGAGTATCTGCGTCCGCGGCGGCCGGAGATGAAAATCCTGTACTTGAGCGGGTACACGGACGATGCCGTCGTTCGCCACGGTATTCTTCAAGCCGAGGTGGCGTTTCTCCAGAAGCCGTACACGCCGTCCACGTTGCTAAGAAAGGTTCGTGCGGTTCTCGATACGAAGTGATACACCATCTTCATGGCGGCCAAAGACTTGGTGGTGGCGATCACGGGGGCCAGCGGGGCGGCGTATGGCGTGCGCCTGGTCGAGGTGTTGCTCGCGGCCGGTCGCACGGTACATCTCGTCATCAGTCCGTCGGGTGCCACCGTGGTTCGTACCGAGCTCGGGAGCGACCCGGCGGAGCTGTTCCAGCCTTCGTCCGCACTGCGCATCCACGACCACCGCAATTTCTCGGCTGGCATTGCCAGCGGTTCCTTCCTCACAGCCGGAATGGCCGTTTGCCCGTGCAGCATGGGCACCTTGGCGAGCATCGCTCACGGGATTTCCACGAATCTGATCCACCGGGCGGCCGATGTACACCTCAAAGAACGCCGCAAGCTTGTGCTGGTGCCGCGGGAAACACCGCTGGGCGTGGTCCAACTGCGGAACATGACGGCCGTGGCGGAAGCGGGCGCGATCGTGCTCCCGGCAATGCCGGGCTTCTATCGACGGCCTCAACACGTCTCGGAATTGGTGGATTTCGTGGTCGGCCGGGTGTGCGATCAGTTCGGGGTTCCTCATGAATTGCTGAAACGGTGGGGAACCGGGGTGTCCGATGGAGCGGATGCGGGCTAACAATTAGTTCACATATCCTCTCCGCGAAGTCGGCACGATCGGGATTTTTGCTCTAAGTTGCCAGCGTACCCAAGTGCCTTGCGGTGGCAGTCCGCGCGTTTTTCTCCCAGGAAGCGGCCATGCCCGTAGCCCCAGCCTCGCCGGTGGATCTTCTGGAACTCATTAGCCGCAGCGGTATTGCGACTGCGGAGGCATTGGCGGAAGCGGCTCTGGACGGCACGCTGCCTGCCGATCCGCGCAAAGCCGCCGCCGTTCTGATGCAGAAGGGCGTGATCACGCGCTTCCAAGCCCAGCAGCTGTTGCAAGGCCGCCACAAGGGGTTCGTTCTCGGGCCGTATGTCGTTCTGGATCTTCTCGGCCGCGGCGGGATGGGCGCGGTTTACTTGGCCAAGCACACCGATCTTCACCGCAAAGTCGCTGTCAAGCTGTTGGTCCCGGTGCGGGACACGGATCAGAAGCTGGCCTACGAGCGGTTCATCCGCGAAGCACGTTCGGCCGCCGCTCTCGATCACCCGAACATCGTTCGGCTCTTCGACGTGAGCCGTTACAACGACGTCCCATTCCTCGTGATGGAGTATGTGGACGGCGAAACGCTTCAACAGATCCTGGACCGTACCGGGCCGCTGCCTCCGAGCCACGCCGCGGATGCGATCGCCCAAGCCGCCGCCGGCCTGCAACATGCCCACGAACGCAACTTCGTCCACCGCGACATCAAGCCCGGCAATTTGATCCGCGATCGCTTCGGCAGCGTGAAGATCCTCGACATGGGTCTCGCGCGGTCGTTCGAGGATCCGGATCACAAGCTGACCGAAACCCTGGATTCCGGAGCGGTCGTCGGCACGGCGGACTTTATCTCGCCGGAGCAGGCGTTGAACGCGCCGAACATCGACATCCGCTCGGACATCTACAGCTTGGGCGCGACCTTCTACACGCTCGTGGCCGGGAAGGTCCCGTTCGAAGGGAACACGACACAGAAACTGCTCAACCACCAGATGCGGGTGGCGCCGAAGCTCACGGACGCCGACCCGACGGTGCCGGAGAAACTCTCGGCGATCGTGGCGAAGATGATGGCGAAGAAACCGGGGGACCGGTTCCAGACACCGGCCGAGGTGATCGCGGCACTTGCACCGTGGCTCGGGAACTCGGCCCGCGTCGTGGCCGGGCTCTCGCGGACGAACTTGGCGATCGGTTCGGCTTCGAGCGCGAGCTTGGTGGAGCTCGCCAGCGGGCAGTCGTCCCGCCGCCTCGGCTACCGTGGCGGCGACGATTCCAGCGAGGTGAACCCGCTGGTCGTGGCTCCGGAAACGGGAGCCGTCGCATCCGCGGAGACGGCCCGCTCATTGAATCCGACCGCGATCGAAACCCCGTCCTTGCAAGCTTCGGGCAAACTTGGAGGGTGGAAGAAGCCGGTTTTGTTCGCTGTGGGTGGTGCCTTGCTTCTCGGGGCGGGAGCCGCCATCGGCCTGCTCGTCCGCTGATTCTCCGTTATCATTTCACCAACGCTCTCGACTCCGGCTCCAGGAGCCTGCGATGATCGTTCGCATCCGCCATCCCGAAAAACTCATCTACCCCGAATCGGACGATCAGCCGATGGGTGAGAACACGTTGCAGTTCCAGTGGATCATCACGCTGTTCCACGGGTTCGAAAACCTCTACTTCGAGCGGCCGGACGTCTTCGTTTCGTCGGACTTGTTCTGGTACCCGGTGGAAGGCGATCCGACGACGGTTCTTGCGGCCGATCTGATGATCGTGTTCGGACGCCCGAAAGGGCATCGCGGCAGCTACAAACAATGGGAAGAGGGCGGGGTGGCGCCGCAGGTGGTGATCGAGATCCAATCCCCGAGCAACACGACACGAAACTCGGCGCGGAAGCGGGCGTTCTATCGGCGCTACGGGGTGCAGGAGTTCTACGAGTACGATCCGGACACTGGCGTGTTTCTCGCTTGGCAGCGCGACGGCCGCAAACTGGTGCCGGTGCCGGATCCGAACGGCATGACGAGCCCGCTTCTCGGGGTTCGGTTCGAGGTGAGCCGCGAGGGCATTCTCAATGTGATCCGCCCGGACGGGCGACCGTTCCTTAGCTACCGCGAGATGATCATGGAAGCGGAGCGGCATCAGGAGCAGTTGCTCCAAGAGCGGTTGAAGGCGGAGCGGGAACGTCTGAAGGCGGATCAGGAGCGTCTGAAGGCGGATCAGGAGCGTCTGAAGGCGGATCATGAGCGTCTGAAGGCGGATCAGGAGCGTCTGAAGGCGGAGAAACTGGCCGCACGACTGAGGGAACTCGGGATCGATCCCGAGTCGGTGTCCTGATTCTCATCCACTTTACACATCCGCGGCAAGTGGCGGCACAGTCGCGAGTTGCAACCCGGAAATCCGCGCGAAAACCGACACTCGCTGTCACCGGCGGCCAGCATTGAGGTATACTGGAACAACGCCCGGTGCTCGCACGGCTCTCCCGGTCCAATGGACTACCATCTTGAAAACGTGCGGACGGGGGAAACGCATTCCCTCAACCCGAACCGCACGCTGATCGGCCTCGCCGACCACGCCGACGTACACACGTCGGACATCGGTTCGTATCTGGCCGCGCTCATCGTCCGCTATCCATCGGGCTGGACCGTTCACGGGCTCTCGGAGAATCCGCGGGCCAAGTACAACGGCGAACCGCTCCGCGCCGGCATGCAGTTCGCACTCAGAAACGGCGACCTGATCGAAGTGGGCGACGACCAGTTCCGCTTCTGCTCGCCGCGCGGCCAAGCCTTTAGCGGAGTGCATGATTCGACCACTCCGCCGAGTTGCTTCGTGTACGTTCGCGGGCAGGACGGCCAAGAAGAGTGCCGGGCGGTGGACCACGACGTGTTGTTCGGCCGGCTGAACGTCTGCCATGTCCGCTTTCACGACACGCGGTTGTCGCGGCTCGGGGCGTTGCTCGCGTCGCACGACGGCCGCTGGTACGTTCACACCTTATCCAAAGGGCCGATCGGTCGGAATCGTCGTGCTGTGTTGGGCTTCGCCCCGGTGGAGGATGGCGACGAACTGCTCATCGGGCCGCTCGTGGTCCGCGTCGAACTTCGCGTGGCCGCCGAGGAGACGGCTCCCGAACCGGAACAGTACGAGCACGATCCGGACGCCCCGAGCGCGGACACGATCAAGGACGAAACGGCGATCACGGATTCGGGCGCGACGGTGGAGTCGGAACTGCCGTTCGAGGAAGCACCGCGCTTCAACATCGACGCACTCAAGGCGGCGGGCCTTCGGCTGGATCATTGGTTGAAGGGGCATACGCCCGAGAACGCGGCCCCGGTGCAGGGCATTTCCGGGTGGCTCGGCGCCCAGAAGCAGAAGCTGAATCGCTTCTGGTATGACACGCCGGAGGCGTCTTCTGCGCGCGGGCTGCGATCGGCCGAGAAATATGAAGAGGCGTTCGCCCAGTTGGATCGCGCGATCCGCGCCCACCCCGGCAGCCCCGAACTGCTCCGCGAACTGTATCGCCTCTACGACGCACTCTCCCTTTACGAACTGTGCTACCGGCCGCTGCGCGTCATCGAGAAACTCGCCACGGATCGCGGCGGGGCCGACCCGTGGGTGCTGGAAAACTTGGCCCGGCTCTGCGAGCGGCTCAGCCTCACCCGCGCCGGCATGTTCGATCGCGCGATGAGTTACTGGGCCAAGCTGGAAAAGGCGACCGGCGTAAGCTACGCCCGCGAACGGGACGAAGCCCGCGCCAAGAAGGCCCTCCGCGACGGCGGCTTCGTCAAAGCCGAGTTGTGAGCCGCGTCCGTATCATCAACTTCATGGACGACGCTTCCCTGTCCCTGCTCCGTTGCCCGCTCGACCCGCGCCGAGAGGCGACGCTGTCGCGCGAGAACCAATCCTTGGTGTGCTCGGGCTGTCGTGCGTCGTTCCCGATCCGGAACGGCCTTCCGATCCTGATTCCGGATGAAGCCGAGTTGCCGCATGGCATCGCGAACGCGGAGAAGCTGCCATGTGTGAAGGCGGCGCGGAAGGCCGGCGGATGATCAGGGCTTCTGAGCGCGGGGCCGCGGCGTGTGCAACCGCGTGAGGTGCGAGTAGAGCGCTTCGTCCGGATCGCCGGCGACGTCCTTCAACTTGGGCATCAGCAGGCCCGGCTTCGCCGTCGTCCGCAACGTCTGCATGTAGTCGCGAAGTGTTTGACGCGTCTCCGGTGAACTCCGCAGCATCATGTGAACCCACGCCCACGCTTCGCGGTACTCCGGCTTCTGCATCTCGCCCACATCGGTGAGCCGCTCCAAGCGGGCGAGGTCCGGCTTGAAAGGCCCCCGCGCCAACTGCTCGAGATGCTGCGGGTTCACGCCCCCGTTCTCCGGCGGAAGTTCGAAGTAACCCGCCAAGCCTTCATCCAGCCAGAGCGGCACGTCCTTCAAGACGCTGTGCAGCAGTGCGTGCGTGAGTTCGTGACGCAGATCCGTGCGCAGATGCTCCCCCATCCAAGTGAACACCTTCAAGTCGTCCGTGCCGCCGACACGCGGTTCGGCGATCATGTACGCACGCCGCGGCGGCAACTTCGGATAGTGCGATCGCATGTAGGCTTCGTAGCGTTCCTGTGTCTCGAACAAGAAGACCTGCACGATCGCGCTCGTCGGCGGAAGTTCGAGTTCGCCCAGCACCTGCTCGGGCAGTGTCTCCAGTTCCGCGAAAAGCGGATCGGCGCGGTCGAGATTGAAATCGGAGTAAAAGACGTAGTTGCCGCGGCGAAGCGGCGGGAACTTGCCCGGCGGAGGCGTCGCTTCCGCGGTGCGGGGCAGCGTGTCGGGCTTGATGACGGGATCGGCCGGTTCGACACGCGTCGGGCGGAACGTCTCGCAGCCGGCGAGTGCCGCGAGGAGGAGTGCCGCGAGTGATCCGATGCGAAGCGGCATGCGCGCGCCCAAGTCCGCGGAACCCGCGGGGCCGGGAGAATACCCCAGACTGCCGCGAACGCCAGATCAGTTCGACCCTGCGGATTGAATCGACCGTGCGGGCGCGGTCACTTCACAAAACCGCTCCGAACCGCACCCGATGGCAAGCTCGGCAACTTGGGCGAAGGGCAATTCCACTCGGCAATTCACACCCCGGACTTGACGCAAAAACTTGCCTCGTGTATCGCCCGCGACTCGCACAGGGGGAATGCCCGATGATTGTCCGCCGCCGAAGCTGGCTGCTCGCCATCGTGATCGCAGCCGCCGCGCTCGGAACACCGTTCCGGGCCTCGGCCGAAGACAGCCCCGTCGGCAAGACGATCGATCGCATCGTGCCCGTTCACAACAAGGTTCACACGTCCGAGCAGATTGTCGGGCTCATGCACTCCAAGGCGGGCAAGCCGTACGACGAAGCCGTGATGCAAGAGGACATCCGCCGCCTGCACGGCACCAAGTGGTTCACGCCCGGCTCCATCCAAGTTCACACGCAAGTGGGCCCGGACGGAAAGGTGACCGTGTTCGTCAGTGTCGTCGAACTCACGAGCACTGTGCAGGAGGTGCATTACCTCGGTGCGCAGCACATCAGCCCGACGGAACTGGGCAACATCACCGGCGTCCGCAAGGGAGAGCCGATGAACCCGCTCTCGAACGAGATCGGCCGTCAGGCGATTCTTCGGAAGTACCAGGACGATGGCCGCTACTTCGCAACGGTGGAACTGCTTGAAGGCGCCAAACCGTCCGACACACGCGTCGTCTACCGCGTGGTGGAAGGCCCGGTGGTGAAGGTGGAAGGTGTCGAGTTCCGCGGGAACGACGCCGGCGCCACCGGCCGCTTGAAGACTCAACTCACCACCAAGAAAGCGTTCCTCGGCACGTTCGGCGGCAAGTTCAACCAGATGATGCTCGACGCGGACCTCAAACAACTCACCGAGTATTACGCCCGCCTGGGTTATCTGAACGCCCGCATCACGCCCGAGGTGGTCCGCACCGCGGACCTCTCCCGCGTGAAGATTGTGTACCACATCGAGGAAGGCTTGCAGCACCAAGTGGCCGGCGTGCAGATCGACGGCAGCAAGCAGCACACGGACAAGCTTCGCGACCTGGTCGAGCTTCAGGCCGGCGGCCGTTACGACGAAGGCGTCGCCAAGCGGGACATGAAGCAGATCGAGGACTACCTCGGTTTCCGCGGCATCCGCGCCCAGACCGAGAAGCAGCTATACCAGGATCCGAACAACCCCGCGCTCGTCCGCGTCCACTACCTCGTGAACGGCGACCGCGGCGAACCGGACCGCGTCGGCCGGGTCATCATCGAGGGCAACACGGTCACCAAGGACCGCGTGATCCAGAACCAACTCGGGCTCTATCCGGGGCAGGTGCTGCAGTACCCTCTGCTCGAAGACGCCCGAATGCGTCTCGCACGCTTGAACATCTTCGACCAGCAGAACCCGCCGAGCGTCGAAGTGATGCCGAGCGAGTTCGACAACTGCTTCAAGGACATCATGGTGCGCGTGCAAGAGACTCGCACGGGCCAGTTCATGGTCGGTGGCGGCGTGAACTCGAACGCCGGCCTCAACGGCAGCATCGTGCTGAACGAACGCAACTTCGACATCATGCGGTTCCCGACAAGTTGGGACGACTTCCGGCAGGGTCGCGCTTGGCGCGGCGCCGGGCAGGAGTTCCGCGTCGAGGCCCAACCCGGCACCCAGTTCCAACGATACTCCGCGACTTTCCGTGAACCTTACCTCTTCGACACGCAGTTCGGCCTCACCGCGTCCGGTTACTACTTCAACCGCTCGTACATCGAGTACTTCGAGAACCGCGTCGGCGGCCGCTTTACGTTGGATCGCCGGCTGAACCAGAACTGGCGGGCCTCGTTGACCACCCGCGTGGAAGGCGTCGAGGTGTCCAATGTGCCGTACTACGCCCCGCCAAGCATCACGGACGACATCGGCTGGCATTTCCTTCTCGGCGTTCGCGGCGGCGTGACCCGGGATACACGCGACTCGTACATCTTCCCGACCCGCGGCAATGTCTTCGACGTCGGCGTCGAGCAGGTGACGGGCGACTACACCTTCCCGATCGGCACCGCCGAGTTCACGCAGTTCTTCTCGAACAAACTGCTCCAGCGTGAAGACGGCAGCGGCAAGCATGTGCTCGCCTTCCGTTCACAAGTGGCGGTCGCGGGGGCGAACGCTCCGGTCTACGAACGCTTCTACGCCGGCGGTTTCCGGTCGCTCCGAGGTTTCACGTTCCGCGGCGTCGGCCCCAGCGAGAACAACTTGCACACCGGCGGCACCTTCTCGCTCCTCAATACCGTCGAGTACCAGGTGCCCATTCTGCAGAACGACAAGCTGTTCTTCGTGACCTTCCTCGACCACGGCACGGTGGAGCAGAACGTGGCGATCAAGGATTACCGCGTGAGCGCGGGCTTCGGCTTCCGCATCGCGGTCCCCGCGCTCGGGCCGCTGCCCATCGCATTGGACTTCGCCTTCCCGCTGAACAAGACCGCGACCGACGACAAGCAACTGTTCAGCTTCTACGTCGGCCTCTTCGGCGGGAATTGAGGTGTCGATCATCAAGCCGGCGACGGATGATCATCCGTCGCCGACGCGTCCGGCCGACGCGGGACTCCTGCACGTTCGCCTACACTGAGACGGCCTTCCCGGACTTCACGGATTCGATCTCGCGGTGGCACAACACGAGTGCGTCGCGAGCCAATTGCCCGCTTAACAAGTCCGGAGACTTTCCGCTTGCCACGCCGCCCACCGCGGCTTGCAGTTCATCCGTGAATGCGGACAACGGGTCGCCTCCGCCGGGCAGTTGCACCACGTCGCTCTTGCCATCCGCGGTCAGCAGCGTGAGTGCGGGACCGCCGGAGTCGTAAATCAGGGACGCCTTCTCCAAGTAGATCTCGTACCCGTGCACGAACGGCCGGCCGCCCATGCAGACGGCCCCGCTCGAACACGTCACGGCCGGGCCGCCAGGACCGTAGAGGTACGACGTGGTGAGATAGGTCACCGCGCCGTTCTCCACCGTGCCGATCGCGAACACGTCCTTCGGCACTCCGCACACCAGGCCGATGAAGTGCGTGTCGTGAATGTGTAGGTCGACCGCGGGGCCGCCGGTCTTCGCCGCGTCCGCGATGTCCGCGGACCAATCCGGCTTGGCGATCACACGCTTGAAGTGCGCCCCGATCAACCTGCCGTATGTGCCGCCACGAATCGCTTCCGCCGCATACTTGAACTCGGGGAAAAACGGCAGAACGTGTGCGACCATGAGCAACTTGCCCGCGGTCTTCGCCGCCGCGAGCATCGCGTCGGCCTCTTCCGGCGAGAGAGCGATGGCCTTCTCCACGAGCACGTGCTTTCCGGCTTTCAACGCCGCGATCGCGAGCGGGGCGTGCTGATCGGTCACAGTGCAGATGTCGATCAAGTCGATGTCCGGATCGGCGAGCATCTTGTCGAACTGGGAGTAGGTCTTCACTCCGGCGAGATCGACGCGGCCGGGTTCGGGCCCGAAGTTGCCGCGAGTGTTCGTCCAGTCGCCGGCGAGTTTGGCGGCATCACGACTGCACACGGCCGCCACCCTGGCCCCGCGGAGCTTTTGGGAAGCGAGGAAGTGGATCCGGCCCATGAACCCGATGCCGACGATGCCGATGCGAATCATGTCCATTTGCCTCCGGAGGTGGCGACATCTTACAAGTCTGCCGGTCAACGCATCCGCCGTGGCACCCACGATTCCGGTTGCCACGGGCGAAGGGTGTGTTCCGAGGCCGAGCGAGTTGTACGAGAAGGTGCGGCCTGAGTTCGACAAGGCGGTGTCGTCATAGGACCGGGCAGGCCTCGAATTGGCGAGGCAGCCGCGGATTGAACGTCGCGGCTGGATTCGCAATGTCCCCGGCCGATCACTTCTTCGGAGGTGCGGGCGGCGTTGCTGGAGGCGGAGTGGGTGCCGGCGCGGGTGGCACCAAAGCCGCCTTCAATGCCGCCAAGTTCGCCTTGGCTGCGGTCGCCTCCGCGTTCGCCGCATCGAGCGTTGTCTTTGCCGGAGCCACGGCGGCGGTTGCGGCATCCGATGCGGCCTTCGCCGGGGCCACCGCATCGGTGGCGGGCTTCACCATCGGCGTGTAAGTCGCCACGTTTTTCTGAGCCGCCGCGAGGTTGGTCATGGCCGCGGTGTAAGTGGCTGTCACGGCGGCATGCTTGTCGGTCGCCGCCTTGAGCGCCGCGGCGGCGGTCGCAGCCGCCGCCTTCGCGGCATCGCGTTCCTTGGTGGCCGCCGCAAGGGCGTCGGCTGCCTTCTTGGCTTGTGCGGCGAGTTCGGCGTTGGTCGGCGCCTTGGCCGCGGCATCGGCGATGGCCTTGGCCGCGACACCCTCCGCGGCGACGACGGTCTCCAGTGCAGCGGCTTTGTTCGCGGCTGCCGCTGCGAGCGGCGTCTGCTTGTCCACTTCGGCCTTGGCCGCGTCGACCATCGGCTTGGCGGCGTTGGCCGCTGCGGTGTTGTCCGTCACGGCCTTGGTTGCCGCCGCAAGGTTGGCATTGATCGTATTCAGATTGGTAACGGCAGCCGTGTAGGCATCCGCGGCCTGTTTCGCCTTCAGAGCCGCGGCATCGTACGCCGCCTGCGCCGCCTTGATCTTCGCATCGGAACCGGCGACCGCGGCTTCGGCCGCCTTCACGCGTTCGGCCACCGGTGCGGGATTGGCATCCAGCAAGGCGATCACCTTGGCATCCGCGGCGTTCCACGATTTCACCACGCCGGACCAATCGCCGCCGATCACCTTGGCGTTGTCGTGAGTGACCGCGACCTTCAAGCCGAGATCGGGGAAGGCATCGAACGCCTTCACGGCCGCGCCGTTTTGGTCCCATAGTTTCGTGACCTTGTCGCGGCCGGTGGAGGCGAGCTTGCCGTCGTGCGTGAAGTACACGCTGGCCGCACCGCCGGCGTGGGCGCCCCAGTTCTTGATGTTCCCGCCGTTCTCCATCTCCCACAGCTTGATCGTGGTGTCTTCGCTGGCGGAGGCGAGCACGTTGGAATCGTCTCGCCACGACACATCGGTGATCATCGCGGTGTGGCCGCGGAGCGAGAAGTACTCGCGGCCGGTGAACGACTCCCACACGAAGAGGCCGCCGTTGCGGTCGCCGGTCGCGAGCAGCACGCCGTCCGGCGAATACTCCACGGCTGTGACCCAGTCGGTGTGCTTCTTGATCTCGCGGATCACGGAGCCGTCCGCGGTCGAATAGATGCGGATGAGCTTGGACGGGCTGCCGACGGCGATCTGCGTCTGGTCCGCGCTGATGTCCGCGGCGAGGATCGCATCCGACTCGATGCCGACCTCGGTAACCTTCTCGCCGGTCTCGACCTTGTACAGCACGGCCTTGCCAGCCTGCCCGCCGCGGCCGCCGGCCACGAGCACGAACTGCGCGTTCCGCGAGAACTTGATCGAGTTGATCTGTCCGTGCGTGAACGGCAGGATGCCGACGATCTGTGCCGTGTCCGTGTTGTAAAGGATGACCTGCTTCTGCCCGCCGATGGCGGCGAGCGGGGCCCACGGACTGGTGGCCAGCGCGAGCACGGCCCCGGCCCGTCGAGCCGTCACGACCGGGTCGAGTTTCAGCTTGCCGAACGCGGGCATCGGCGGCGCGCCGGCCGGACGACCCTTGACCACGGACTTGAGGCCGATGTCCACGGTCGTCTTCGGGATGCTCACTTTGGAGCCGGAGTTCTCGCGGGCACCCTGTTCGATCCACGTCTTCAACAGCGCGAGTTGGGCATCCGGGATCTTCTTGTCCGCGGACGGCATCTTCGGCTCGTCCTTGTGCGCGGAGAGCAGGTAGACGCGCGACTTGTCCGGGTTGCCGGGCACGACCACGGCCCCGGACGACCCGCCCTTCTGCAACGCGGAGAACGTCGCCAGGTTGAGGTCGGACTTCTGCTTGTCGTTGCCGTGGCAACCGGTGCAGTGCTGCTTGAAAATGGCGACGACATCGTCGTCGTACGTCGGCTTCGCCGGATCCGCGTTCGCGGGTCCGACACCGGAGAGAAACACGGACAGTGATAAGATGCAGATCAGCGACCGCATATCAGGAAGCCTCGGAGTGATTCCAGATGAAGTTGATACTCAGTCCTTCAGGACTCTGCCGCGAACTCGGCCTCGGGATTGTACTCTTCGGCAACGTCGTTCAAGAACTCGGGCTTGAGATAGCGAACCAAGTCTTTGGCTTCCTCAAGTCGGCGAAGTAGGCTCGTGTACGGCAGGAACTTGCAAAGGGAATGCAAGGGCTTCCGTGAAGAGCGTGAAAAAGTCGGTCTCGCAACCTCTCTTGCAAATTTGCCGAAGCGTTCATCCGGGGATACGAGAAACAAGCGAATGTCAATATTCGGCTGCATTGCAACCAAGTCCGACATTCTCAACAATCCTGAATAGATCTGAGTCGTGTGCTCCACTTCAAACCCAGCGAGGATTGCCTGTCCTTCCAACCAGAGCACATCAATGTTCTCGATCGTCTTGTTGGTCGCTGCGTCGAACTGAGTCGGCAGCTTATTCAGTATTCGAGGTATGCCACCCAGTTGTTTTTCATTCCAGAGCCGGCCGCGATCACTTTGGGGACACCAAACACTCAAACCCATCTGGGATCCCAGATCGAGCAAACGCCATTGGATTTCCCAGTGTGTTGGGCCTGTACCGGGTTCGTCGCTCTCTCCGTCGTCATCCGACGGAACGGTCACTACAGTGGCGGAGCCCTTTTTTCTCGCTTGCTCAATCCGAAACAGCGCCGGTCGTTGTTTGACAGGAGCATCGAGCAGTTTCCATTTGCCGTCTTGTCGTGAAAAATACTTCATCGCCCGTGCAGACGGAAAATCCAATTCCCGGCAGTGGCGCCGAAGCGTTCCATCCACAATTGCCAACGGATTCTGCGCCTTAAAGACGTACAGGCCATCGGCGAGGATTGCCTCATAGATCTCAGCAGAGGAAAGTGGCTCACGACTTTCGCGCAAGACTTTTGCAATCACGTTGTGAATGGGCACTGTGCCTTTGCGTGTCACAATCTCACCTTTTCACCAGACTCTTGCCGTTCACAATTTCAATTCCCGCCGTGTATTTGGCGACAGATGATGGATGCGATGTTATGACCAATTCCCTGCGGCCTTCAATCGCGCGTTCGACTCACCGAGCCGTCGGACCGTTCTTCCAGGCCAAGGCCTGGAGGTAGATGTTACAGTCGAAGACGACACGCGGGATCACGATTTCGCCTTCCGGTCTTCCTCCCAGATCTCCTTCTTGGCCTCCTTCACCAAGGCATCGAGTTCCTCCTCCGTCGCCCCGCTCTCTTCAAAAGACTGACGGAAGGGGGCGAGCAATTCGTCCAACGACTTCACAGGCTTGACCGCCCGCTCGATCATCTCGCTCGCCAGCGACTCCGGGCTTTCGCCGCGGAGGGCGGCCCGCTTCCCGAGAAGTTCCCGAGCGAGAGGAGTGATTTCAATCAGCAAGTTCATCACGGAGTCTCCGGTTGGTGCCTTCATGGTAATGGACTCACCTTCGGCCTCCAAGTTCGGCAACCATCAATGGTTGAACATGAACTCGCGACTGTTCAGAACCGCCCAGAAGATGTCTTCCAAGGCCTGTTGCTTGTTCGCGCTCGCGTCCACGGCCGCGACCAGCTTCTTCATCTCCATCTCGGTCGGGGCGCGGCTCAGACAGCGGACATACAGATTCTCGATGATGAATTGCGGCGGCTTTTTCTCTGCGAGGAACTTCGCCACGAGGCCGCCCTGCGTGATCTTCGGCTCCACCGTCGTTCCGTTCAGCAAGTGGAGAGATTGGCTCAGCGTCGGCTCGAGACGCACTTCGCACGAGCAGACGGTCTCGCGGGTCGGGCGGCCGAAGGTCGTGAGGAAGTACGTGCTCACCTGGCCGTCGGCGATCTGGACGGCGCGGGCGCCCTGCGGCAGGCCCTGGAACTTGTTCTTCGTGTCCGTCACCTGCGTGATGATGTCCAGCATCGTCTCGGCGCGGATGCGGCGGATCGGGCCGCGGGCGAAGTTCTTCACGTCACTCTCGTTCGTCTTCGTCGGAGTCGTGCTCCGCTGGTACGCCTGCGACGTGCAGATGTCCTTCACCAGTTTCTTGAAGTCGTACTTGTACCCGGTGAACCGCTTGCCGAGTTCGTCCAGCAGTTCCTGATTGGATGCGGGGTTCGAGATGCGGACGTCGTCCACTTCGTCGATGATGCCGCGGCCGAAGAAGTGGTTCCACACCACGTTCGAGAGGTTCTTGGCGAAGTAAGGGTTTTCCGGGCTGGCGAGCCAGTTGGCGAGTACGACGCGGCGATCCTTGCCCGCCACGTCCGGTTCCGCGCCGCCGAGGAACTTCGGCTTCATGGTCTGCTTCGTCACGGCGTGAGCCACTTCGCCGCCGCCCGAGTTGAACACGACGAGTTCGCGCGGATCATCGGTGCCCTTGCGGCCGATCTGCGAGAAGAACGCGGCGAAGCCGTAGTAGTCGGACATCGTCCAGCGGTCGAACGGGTGATTGTGGCACTGGGCGCACTGGATCCGCATGCCCATGAATACCTGGGCGACGTTCTCCGTGACCTTGAGAATGTCAGTTTCGAGTTGGTAGTAGTTCGTGGCGGGGTTCTTGAATGTGCCGCCGTTGGCGCCGAGCAGTTCCTTCACCCACTCGTCGGTCGGAACGTTCTTGGCGATCTTCTCCTGCAGCCAGCCATAGTAAAGAAGCATGGCCTTGTAGCTGACTTGGTTCGACGAGCGGATTTGGAGCAGTTCCGCCCACTTGAGCACCCACAGTTCGGCGAACTCCTTGCGATCCACAAGTTCGTCGACCAGCAGTTCACGCTTGTTCGGCAGCTTCGACACCATGAACTTCGCGTACTCCTCGGGCGTCGGCAGGATGCCGATGATGTCCAGATACACGCGGCGGATGAACACTTCGTCGGTGCAGACGCCGGACGGTTCGATGCGAAGCTTCTTCAACTTCGCGTTCACGAAGGTATCGACGTAGTTGTTCTCGGGCGGGTTGGGCCACACGAACTGGAGGCCCTTCGGCAGCGTGATGAACGGCACGCCGATGGTGAAGGTGTAGAAACGGGCCATGATGAACGCTTCGCCGCGTTCGCCGGCCGTGACCGCGCCGTCGCCGTCGATCTTCGCGGAGTTGTCGTTATTGGACAGGAACAACGCGAGGTTGGTCAAGTCGCGATCCGTGCCGTCCGAGTACTTCGCGCGAACGACGATCCGTTGTTTCTCATCCTTGCCATCCAGCACGGCGGAGGGCGGGAACACTTCCATGCTCACGGGCAGCGGCACGGTCGGCGGATCGAGCGGGGCGTCCGCTTCGAGCCAGCGGGTGATCGCCTGGTAGTATTCGTCGCCTTCCTTGATCTTGCCGCCGCCGGTGTGCGGCACCTTGCCGGTGGCCTTTTCGAGCAGCAATGAATCGGCCGGAATCGCGAGGTTGATGCGGCGGCCGTTGAGTTCGCGGGTGAGACGGAAGTGGTCTCCGTCCGGATCGAAGCCGAAGAGTGAGAGGCGGAAGCCGTCCTTGCCGCGGGCGGCACCGTGGCAGCCGCCGACGTTGCACCCGGCCCGCATGAACACGGGCATCACGTCGCGCTTGAAGGAGATCGGCGAATCAGTCTTCGCCCCGACGACCTTCACGGGCACCTTCAAGGTCTGTCCCGCGGCGACGACGTTCATCTCGGTCACGCCGTCCGCGAGCGGGTACACAGTCGCCTTTTCGACCTTGACCAAGGCCGGGTTGGCGAAGGTGACTTGCGCCTGGGCGGTGATGTCGCGGGTGATGCCGTCCGGTTGCGTGAGTTGGACGACGAACGATTGGCGGTCCCGCGCCGTTTCGAGGTTGATGTCCGGCGGGTAGACGGCGACCTTCGGCCCGGCCGGTGCGGGGGCGGGCGGCGCCGGCTGTGCGGGGACCGGAGCAGCCTTCGGCTGGGCGGTCGGTGCAGGCGCGGCCGGCGGCTGCGCCAGCACGGCGAACGTTGTGTATGCGGACAGTGCGACAGCGCCAATCAGGAAACGCATGGTGAACGCCTCATGCGGGGTGTTCGGGCGGGGCTCAACTCTTCTTCAGGCGGGACTTCCAATAACCTCGGCGACGTCTCTTATGTGCGAAAGCGACGATCGTGATCTCATGCGGCTCATCGCGGTACATGATGATGTAGGGCAGGCGGGAGAGCACGCATTCGCGAAGGTTGCCGCGACCGACTTTGCGGTGAACGATGATCCCTTTGCAGATGCTGTCGATCGCCTCCTGAACATCCCGCTGGAAGGACGAGGGATCGGCGGATCTTGCAAGGGCATCCTCCAACTCCTCCTCGGCGGCCGGTTCGTAGCTATACGGCTTCACCCGTATTTCTTCCGCAGGCGTTCCATGACTTCCTCGCCAGGAATCGTCTTCGTGCGACCCGCCTCCAGATCGGCGATTCGCCGCTCGCACTCCGGAATCCAGTACGCCTCCCACTCTTCCCGCGACTGAAATTCCTCAAGCGAGTCGAGGTACTCGCGGATGCCGTCGAGATCCTCCAGCGAGAGGCTCGCCAGTTCCGCTTTCAGTCGTTCAGCCTTGTCGCTCATGGTTCGTCCTCCGGAACCATCATAACGCCTACTTCTTGGGCGGGGGCGGCGGGGTTGCGGGCGTGCCACCCTTGGCGGCGGCCTTCTCACGCTCTTCCTGCTCCAACCGCAGTTGCTCCAGCCGTGTGAGGCGCTTCATCGGCACCGCGGGGTTCGGCGTCGCCATGGGCGTCGGCGTCGCCATGGGCGTCGGAGTCGCCACCGCGACCTTCGGCGGCAGCGGCACGTCGATGCGAAGCTCGGTGCCGCCGGTCGCCAAGGTGATCAACTCGCCGCCCTTGTCCAGCACCACTTGGGCGAAGATGCCGCCGTGCTTGCCGGCCGGGCTCGTCTTGTCCGTCGTGATCGGGAACGCGATCTCCTTCGTATCCTTGGTCACTTCCAGCACCGGGGCGGTCACCTTCGCGGGAAGTCCGAGGATCGTCACCTTCGCCTTCCCCTCGAACGGGGCGGCGACCGCCACCTTGCAGAACAGTTGCGTGTTCTGTCCTTGCTCCACCGCGGGGCGTTCCATGGCGATGGTCAGCGGCGGCGGAGCGATCTCCAATGTGAACAATTGGCTGCTCACCCACACCGGGCCTTTGCCCGCGTCGCTCACGGCGGTCACGGCGGTCTTCCACTTGCGGGGTCCCGCGTTCGGGGCTGCGTTCATCGGAAGCACGGTCTCGGTGGCCTCGGGTGCGATCGTTGCCGCACTCGCGATGCCCATGCCCGGCGGGGTCCACAGAGGGTACACGGTAATGGCACCCTTGAATCCGGGGTTGCGCTTCGCCACAATCCGCAGGTTGTACGAACCATTTTGAACGATCGGCACCTTCGGCTCGATCACGTCGATGGAAAACGGAACGGCTTCGGTGATCGCGACTGCCGCTTTCTCCACGACGTGCCGTGAATAAACCGTCTGACCGGGTTGACCGATGGCGAAGGCCGCGTCGAAACTGGTCAGGCTCTTCGGCTTCACGTTCGGGTCGGTCGGCGTCGCATTGATCGTGGTCAGCAAGCCGCCGACGGCGGCGTCGGCCTTGGCCTCGAATACGAACGGCACGACGTTCAGCCCCGGATCCATGACTTCGCCCGCGGCCGTCATCCCCGGCGGAAGTTGCCCGAGACTCATCGTCAGCGGTCCGCCGAACTCGGCGCGATTGCCCACAAGCAGGGCCGCGAAGCGGTTCCCCTTGGGTACCGTGATCCACTGGCGGTCTTGGTTCGCCGGGTTGTTGCCGTCCACCTTCGGCAGTGTGGTGCCGACCGTGGCCTGCACCGGCGCCAATTCGATGCGGTAAAAATAATCCGGGCCGCCCTTCTTCAAATGGTCGTGGACTCGGACGTGATAGATGCCGTCCGCAGGGATGCTGATGCGGAAGTAGCTGTCCGGGCCGATCGCGTCGTCGTTGCCGGCGATCGTGTTGCCGTCCGCCTGGCCGAAGTAGAGCACCGGGTCGAGCGGGGAACCGATGCGGCGGGCGTAGCAGTGCAGGTCGAACACCTGCCCCTTCTTGGCCGTGAACTTGAAGTAGTCCATCTCATCCGGCTTCGACACCACGCCGTTGAACGCGAGCGGAGCGGCGAGCGGCGGTGCGGTGACCGCGGGAGCCGAGATGTTCCCCGGCGTCTCGAACACGTTGGGCATGTCCACGATGCGAAACTTGAACCCGGTCGGGTTGATGCCGTCCGGAGTCTGGCAATGCAGCCGCCAGTTCGGGTCGGTCATGTCCGCGGGGACTTTCACCTTTTGCTTGATGGGGCCGGCCGGGTCGCCGAGGAACGTCACTTCGAGTTCCTCGTTGGGCTTGCCTCCGGCGGGCACCACGGCGGTAGGCCGCGGGAAGTTGCCGATGTGCGCGCGGTACTGGCAGGCGCCGTTGCCGCCGAACGCGCTCTCGCGGATCAGCACGATGTACTTGCCGTCCGCCGGGATCACCACCGAGCAACCGCTGTCCTGCCCGATCAGCGGCGAGTCGTCGTTGGTCACCATCTCGAATCGCTTCGCGTCCAAAATGGCGACGAACGGATCGAAGACGGTCGTACCGAGCCTCATGCCTTCGACTTCGACGGACAATCGCTGGCCCTTCTTGCACTCCACGACGAAGTAATCCTGATCTTCGGAATCGACGACGCCGTGAACCGTGACGTTGGCCGCGATCGGCTGCGGCTTGTCGAACTCGCTGTTCGGTTCCTTCTCATCGATCACGGGCAGAGCACCGACCCAGAAGGTGCGAAGGTCGGAGATGCCGCCAGCGGTGCGGACGCGGAACGCGTGCTCGCCGAGGCGACAATCGGGGGCGATCGCGAACGTGGCCTTCAGCGCCGCGTCATTCACGACTTCCAGCTTCTTGACGGTGATTCCGGGATAGTAGACGAGGATTTCCTGGGCGTCCGCGAGGCGGCCACCTTGGAACGTGACGACAGCTTCGGTGCCGCGCTGCGCCCCACGAGGCTGGATGCCGCCCAAGCTCGGCGACGCTGCTTGAAGAGAAGACCGTTCACCGCAGAGACACAGAGTGCACAGAGAAAGACAGCAGAGTGAAAATAGTTTGTTCATGGTGTGCATCGCGGTGTACTCCTGAAAGCAGAACACTGACCGCCGCTGAGCCGCACTGATTCGACGAGACCCGAATGAGTGAAGTTCAGCACACGATCAGTGTTCCTCCATTCCCACTCTGTCTTTCTTCTCTGTGAACTCAGTGTCTCTGTGGTGATAACGCTCCGCCCTACGCCAAGAGTTCCTTGCGGATCTTGCCCTCGCGGACGATGTCGATCGGGCGGTCTCCGGGGCTCATGAGCTTCTTGGCCGCGTCGATGCCCAAGCAGTGGTAGACGGTGTGCGCCAAGTCCTCGACGGTGAGATCATCCTCTTCCGGTTCGCTGGCGGTCGCGTCGGACTTGCCGTAGATGGAGCCCTTCTTGATGCCGCCGCCGGCGAGGACCACGGAGAACACCTTGGGCCAGTGGTCGCGGCCGGCCCCGGCGTTGATCTTCGGCGTGCGGCCGAACTCGCTGGAGATCATGACCAACGTGCTGTCCAGCATGCCGCGGGTGCTGAGGTCGTTGATCAAGGCCGCGAAGGCTTGATCGAAGGCGGGCAACTGGCTGCGGGTGTTGGCCGCGATGCCGCCGTGGAAATCCCAGCCGCCGTAGGTCAGCGTCACGAACCGGACGCCGGATTCGACCAAGCGGCGGGCCATGAGCAACCGCTGGCCGGCGGCGTTGCGGCCGTACGTGTCGCGGAGCTTGGCATCCTCGGCGTTGATGTCGAACGCGGCCCGCGCCTTCTCGCTCGAAATCAGGCCGTACGCACGTTGGTAGAAGGTGTCCATCGCTTCGAGGTTGTCCGACTTCTCCTTGCTGGCGAAGTGGTCGTTCACCGCGTCCAGCATTTTGCGGCGGGTGGCGAAGCGATCGGGGTGATGCCGCCGGGGAGTTGAAGGTCCTGCACGCGGAAGCCGGGGTTGGCCGGGTCCGAGCCGAGGCTGAACGGGGCGAACGCGCTGCTGAGGTAGCCGCTGCCCGCGTCCTGGGCCGGCTGGCTCGGAACCGCCACGTACGGCGGAAGGTTGTTCCTCACGCCGAGTTCGTGGCTGATGACGCTGCCGATGCTGGGAAACTTGAGAGCCGGGCTCGGGCGGTAGCCGGTGAACATGTTGTGCGTGCCGCGCTCATGGGCCGCTTCGCCGTGCGTCATCGACCGGCACACGGTGATCTTGTCCGCGATCTTCGCCGTCTCCTTCATGCACTCGTTGAACTGCACGCCCTCGAGCTTCGTCTGGATGCTCTGCATCTCACCGCGGTACTCGACCGGGGCGAACGGCTTCGGATCCCAGCTTTCTTGGTGAGCCATGCCGCCGGGCATGAAGATATGGATGCACGATTGGGCCTTGGCCTTGTTGGCCGAGGCCGGGTCCGCGGCTTGCAGCCGCATGTGCTGTTCGAGCGTGAGCCCGAGACCGCCCATGAATCCGACGTGGAGGAAGTTCCGGCGATTCAGCGGCGACCCGTTGCAGGTGCGATTCAACAAGTGCATCGACGAACTCCGTTCAAAGGTTTCTTGTGATCCGTGTTTTGTCGTTGGGCTGGGCTCGGGAGCGATCCCCGGGCAGTCGGCGGCACCGAGACCATCTCTCGGCGTGGGGGGAGGCAGCTAGGGAGAGGATAGACGGTTTGAGGGGACGCGTCAATTCATAAGTGGTGAATTCCGCGAGGGTAGAGCTCGCTCGGCTTCGAGCCGCTGGACATCCGGACGGGCCGGGCGTAACGTCGAAAGCATCCCGTCTCGGATGGCCGCATCATGCCCGACATCAGCCTGACGAACAGCCTTGGCCGCGATGCCCAAGTCGTGGCGGAGAGCGTGCGTATCCCGGTGAAAGTGCGTTGGGTGGACGCGGACAACCGCCAAGCCACCAGTGCCCGCCTGCTGAAGGGCACCCTCGACCGCGATTACGAAGCACTCTTGGAGGCGCACGGAACCCCCGAGAAGGTCGGCGAGGCTCTCATTGCTGGGGATCCGGAACTGGACATGGAATCCGCCGGGAGCTTCCTGCGGGACACGTCGCGCGTCTACTACAACTCCGAACGCAAGACGGTCTTCAGCGTCACGCAGATGGAGATCGTGCGTAACACGGATGGAACGGAGAAACTTCGCCGCCCGAGGAAGCAACAGTCACCGAACGTGAACGCCGAACAGCCGCTCGTGTGGAGCGGCAAATTCCTCCCGAAGAAGGACGTTTACAACAAGTTCGTCATGGTTCAGAAGATGCAGTTGTTCCACATCAACGGCCTCACCTACGACTTTCTCTTCGGCATCGCGAAGGAACTGGAGCAGAGACAAAGCCTGCTGCTGATGGGGGCGGGGCCGAAGTCGAATCAACCGATCATTTTGCGCCGCGGCTCCGTACCGTACCGCGGTTTTCTCGAAGGCCAAACCCGTGGCGACGAGTACCGGCTGGTGCTGCACCTCTCGAACTTGGAATTGAAAGCCCCGGACACGGTCGCCGGAGATGCCACATGAGTCTCGTCAATCCGGCCCGTTTGGAGATCAAGCTCGGCGAATACGCCACGGGCGCGGCCACCGCGCTGGAAGATCCGCTGCTCGTGAATATCGCTCAAGACTACCGGCGGCTCACGGCTCAGCGCATGGCGCCGCTCGAAGCGGACGACATCTTCAAACGCTTCCCCGCGGGCGAATACCACGTCAGCCTCAAGGTGGACGGCGAGTTCGACATCCTGGTTTACGACGAGGGCGAAACGCTCACCGTGAATCCCGGCGGCACGGTCCGCGTCGGGCTGCCGCTGCACAAGGAGGCCGCGGCACTTCTGAAAGCCGCTGGCGTGAAGAAGGCCATCCTTGCCGGCGAGCTTTACTGCCAGAAGGAAAAACGGGCCCGCGTCCACGATGTCAGCCGTATCGCCCGGCAACCCGCCTCGCAGGCCGAACTGGACGCGTTGGCGTTCGCGGCGTTCGACATCATTCAGTTGGACGGCCTTCCCCATGCCGCGCCCTTCGCCGAAACTTGGGCGAAATTGACGCAACTGCTCCGGGGCGGGAAGAACGTCCACGTCGTGGAAACGGTGTTGCTCAAGGACGCCGGCGAGATCGACGCCCAGTTCCGCAAGTGGAACGACCTCGGCGCCGAAGGCACGGTCGTTCGCAGCGACGCCGTCGGCGTCTTCAAGTTGAAACCCCGCCACACGATCGACGCGGTCGTGATCGGCTTCACCGAAGGCACCGAAGACCGCAAGGGCATGATCCACGACTTGCTCGTCGCCGTGATGCGGGCGGACGGCTGTCTCCACGTGCTCGGCCACGTCGGCGGCGGCTTCACCAACGACGACCGCCGCGCGTTCCTCGCCGATCTGAAAGACGACGTGGTGAAGAGCGACTATGTGGAGGTGAACGACCAAGTGGCGTACCACATGGTGCGTCCCGAGAGCGTGATCGAAATCAGCGTGCTGGACCTCATCGCTCAGACCACGCGGAACCAGCCGATCAACAAGATGGTGCTGAACTGGAACTCGGCGGAGAACAAGTACGAGATTGTGCGACGGCTGCCGCTCGCAGCTTTGATTTCGCCGCAATTCGTCCGCCGCCGCGACGACAAGATGCTGAACGCGAACGACATCCGCATTCAGCAGATCACGGACTTGGTCGAGGTCGCGCTTGCGGATCGTGACGCCCGGCAACTCAATCTGCCCTCCAGCACCTTGCTTCGACGTGAAGTGATGACGAAGGTGCTGAAGGGCAACACGATGGTGCGCAAGCTCGTGATGTGGCAGACCAACAAGGAAAGCGACGCGGAGCACTGGCCGGCGTATGTGATCCACTCCACGGACTTCAGCCCGAACCGCAAGACGCCGCTGGAACGCGATCTGCGTGTTTCGAGTTCGCGCGAGCAGATCGAAGAACTGTGGGGCGAATTGGCGGCGGAGGCGTTCGTGAAAGGATGGGCGCCCGCGGGCGGTCCTCCTCCGGAGAGCACGGCCGTGGCCGAAGCCGCCCCGGCGGAAAAGAAGAAACGGGCTCCGCGGAAGAAGAAGACCGAAGAGTAGAATCGTCAGATTCGCTTCACAGCACAAGGACGCGAGGCAATCCGCGCCGATTCACGCGTCCCGGCTCCGTTCGCGATCCGATTCCATCTGATGCGCCAGGAGCCGCCATCATGAAGATGCGAATCGCCATTGCCGCCTTGCTCGTCGCCACGGCTTGCACAGGCCGCGCGTCCGCCCAAGTGATCGTCGGGTTCGGCGTCGGCCCCGGTTACTACGCCGCGGGCCCGTACGGGAACCGGCTGTATCCGTACCCGTACGGCGGGTACGGCCGTTACGGCGGCTGGGGCTACCCCGGTCTCGCGGGTGGGCCGTACCTCGGCTACCCGTATGTGGGCTGGCCCGGCTACACGGGTGCGTTCGGCTCCTTCTGGACGAACGGGCTCTCGCTTTATGGCCCGCCGGTGCCCACTTACGGCCCCACGCCCGGCGTGCTCGGCAACTCCGATTTCGTCCAGCAGTGGCGTCACAGCCCCACACTCGGTGGCGGAGTCGGCGTGTACGGTTGGTTCGGTCCCTATCGCGCCTCGCCCCGCTACCGCAATCCGTCGGTCAGCGTGCGGCCGATTATGGAGCGTGTCGGCGACGCGCCCGCGCCGCTGGCGATTGCCAAGGACGCGGAAGCGGGCCAACCGCTTTACCTCTCGCTGAAGGTGCCGCAACCCGGGGCCGAGGTGTTCGTCGACGGCGTGAAGACGGCCATGACCGGTACGGACCGCCTGTTCGAATCCCCGCCGCTGACTGGCGACAAGGAGTTCGCTTACGACATCGTGGTGCGCTGGGTGGAGGGCGGCGCGACGGTCGAACGCAAGAAGACGGTGAAGGGCAAGCCCGGCGAAGTGGTCCGAGTCGACTTGACGCAGTGAGCCGGGCTACGCCAACGCTTCCTTGATGAGCGGCACATCTTCGACGATCAGCTTCACGGGGCGGTTCGCGGGTGTGGTCACCACCGTGTCCGGGTCGATGCCGAGCAGGTGGTACAGGGTGCGGCCGAAGCTTTCCACCTTGTAGAACCTGTCCGTCACGCGTTCGCCGAGCTTGTCCGTCGCTCCGACCACGGCTCCGCGCTTGAACCCGCCGCCGGCGGCGATCACGAACTGCGCGTAGTCCCAGTGGTCGCGCCCCGCGCCGGCCGCCTTCGGGTTGTCGATCTTCGGCTTGCGGCCCATCTCGCCGAGCGCCAGCACGATCGTGCTGTCCAGCAATCCGCGATCGTCCAAGTCATCCAGCAGGGCCGCGAGACCGGCGTCGAACATCGGAATCTGCTGCTTCCCGGCCGTGAAGTTGTCGCCGTGCCAGTCCCAGTAACCCAAGTTGAAGTGAACCACGGGCACGCCGGCTTCGACGAGCCGCCGGGCAACGAGGAAGTGCCGCGGATCGCCGACCGGATAGCGGGCCTTGCTCGGCTGCAACCTCGTGAAGCGGTCCACGGACTTGCTCGATTCTTTGGAAAGGTCAAGTGCGGTCCGCAGCTTCGGCGAGCGAAGCAGGTTGAACGCCGTCTGCTGGTATTGGTCCAGCCCGGCGATGAGTTCGTCCGCGGTTTCGTTGCGGCGGAGTTTCGAATCGAAGGATTTGAGCAGTTCCGCGTTCTTCTCGAAGCCCGAGAGTTCGACCTGCGGCTTCAGCATCGCCGTGATCGCGTCCTTGTCCTTGAGCGGCTGCATCACGAACGGTGCGTGCGCCGGCCCGAGAAAGCTGCGAGACAACTCGTTGTGCGTGTGGACGTCGATCTCATCCAGCACGGCGAACGTGGGCAGATCAGCCGGGCCGGGGCGAAGCTTGTTCACCACGCTGCCGTACATCGGGTATTCGTCGGTGCCCGTGGGCAGTCGCGGGTTGCCGGTGTTCCAGTAAAGCGGGGCGCGGGCATGGTCGCCCGGTTTGTTCTCGGTCGTCACCGAACGGATCACGGTGTACTTGTCGGCCCGCTTGGCGAGTTCGGGGAGCAGTTCGCCGACCTGCAAGCCCGTGACCTTCGTCTGAATCGGCTTCCAGAGGCCGCGGTATTCTTCCGGCGAGTTCGGCTTGAGGTCGAACATGTCGGTGTGGGGCGGGCCACCGCCGAGCCAGCACACGATCATGTGCTTGGCTTTCGCGTCGGAACTGCGGGCCCGGAGCATGTCCGTCAGGCTCACGCCACACAGGCCCAGCCCGCCGACACGGAGGAAATCACGACGAGAGGTCTTCATGCGGGACTCCCGCTCCCGAATCGTTCTGAGCATATGTATATGCCGCCATCCGAAAACCCGCGTTGGATCAGCTTGATTCGTGGATCCTGCGTGTGGGGCGTCGAATCCAGAGGCGGTTTCATCTTTCCCCAACATAACCGATGCGTTTGGTGCAATCGAGGACAATCCCGCGTGAGCGGGCCGAAACTGCCGCGTGATCCCATGCAGGGTGCCGAATCGCAAGCCGGGGCGACGCGCTTCGCTCCCTCCGGCGCCGGTTGCATTGCGCGTGAAGTGGAACGGGCCGCGTGCGCGGTGTGTTCGATCTCGGAAAAGGTGAGCGTTGGGAATAGCGGGGGAAAGGGAGAAGAATTTTTCGGCCACCGAGCGACGGCGAAATGAGAATCCGCATGCCGGTACCCTCGAGCGTTTTCGTCCCCAAACCGAGCCTGAACCACAAACCGGGGTTGCCGTGCGAAGCGGTTGTGGGTATTCGCCCGCCTCAATCTCAGTGGAATGTTCCGTTTCGAGGGTTCGGCCATGCGATGGGCGAGCTTGGCTGCAATGGCGTGTGCGGCGTTCACGGGTGCGGTGAGTGCGCAGCCGCTGGCCCCGGCGCGGCCCGTGGAACTTCCACCGAGCGCGCCGGCCTCGCTGCCGCCGATCAGCCCGCGGACGACGCCGCCGGCTGCGACCGCGCCGGTGCGGGCTCCGGCGGGCGAAGCCCCGCTCAAGGATCTCACGCCGCCGGGATTTCATACCGACGCGCCGGCCGTGCATCCCGCGTATCACGAAGCGCCCGGCCACCTGCGGCCCGCCGCGCCGGATGAAGGCGGCCCGTTCGCCACCGCCGAATTCCTCATGCTCCGCGCCCGCCGCACCGCCTTCGACTACGCCATCCCCGGCGACACCAGCGGCTTGGTGCCGATCGGCTCCGTCCGCTCGCTGAGCTATGACCTGCAACCCGGCTTCCGCGGCGAACTCGGCCACCGCTTCGAGAACGGATGGGAAGCCGCCTTCGGTTACACCTACTACCACACCTCGGCGGAGGATTCGATCACCGCGCCGGCGAACCAAGTGGTGTTCCCCACGCTCACGAAACCGGGGCTGACGAACACCGCGATGTTCGGCGGCGCCACCGCGGGGCTCACCTACAACAGCTACGATCTGTCGCTCGGCAAACGCTGGATGGTGGACGAACACGTGGCCGTGCGGCTCTTCGGCGGCATCCGCTTCGCCACGATCCAACAGGACTTCAACGCGTTCTACGACGGGCTCGACGCCCGCAGTGCGACGGTGAACGCCAACTCGAAGTTCCAGGGCTTCGGCCCGGTGTTCGGCGGCGAAACCGTGCTCGCGGGCTGGAAGGGCTTCCACCTCTACGCCAAGGCCAGCGGCGGCCTGCTCACCGGCCAATCGGACAACCCGCTGATCGAATCGAACAGCGCGGGCAACGCGTTCTATGCGAGCACGTCGAACGATGTGCGGAAGGTGGTTCCGGTGGCGAGTGTGGGCATCGGCGCCGGCTGGCAGTACCGCACCGTCTCGGTGCGGGTGGGTTATGAAATCACGAACTACTTCGGCGTGATCGATCAGCCGCGGTTCACGGACGACGTGGGCCTCGGCAAAATCACGACCCGTCAATCCGACTTGTCGCTGGAAGGCCTGTTCGTGCAAGTCGGGTTGAAGTTCTGATCACCATCGAGTCCGAAACGCGGCGACGGTTGCGCAATTGTCTCCGACCACAAGCGCGCTCGAGAGTGATTTCCAGATTTCGCAGAGGAAATCGGTTCGATCTGCGAAATCCGTGCAATCTGCGGATGAACGGTTGAGGCTCATACGGCTCGTTACGCAATCCGTCGCTGACGCTTCCGGCTCGTGGGGTCACATCACGTCAGTTGCCAGCGGAGCATCTTCAGGCTGTCGCCGAGACGCGAGTTCACGCCGAGTGCCGCCGCCACTTCGTAGCCCGAGTGCATCATGCAGTGTTCGCACCGCGGGTCCTTGCCGTAGCCGTACTCGTCCCAGTTCGTGTCGTTCATCAAGCCGTCGAACGTGTCGTGGTGCTCGTCGGTGATGAGGTAGCACGGGCCTTTCCATCCCTTCACGTTGCGAGTGGGGCTCGCCCACGCGGCACAACTCAGGTCGCGTTTGCCTTGCAGGAACTCCAAGTAAATCGGTGATGTGTTCATCTTGTACTTCTTGAACAGCTTCGACGCCTCGTTGAACTTCTGCTGAATCTCGTTCCGCGTCAGGAAGATCTCGGCGGCGCCGTCCGGGTTCGTGCTGCACACCGCGGCGTAGCCGTACGCCGGCGAGAGCATGAATCCGTCCACGCCGAGTTGCGTGAGGTAGCCGTACAGGGCGTCGATCTCGGCCATGTCCGTTTCCTTGTACACCGTGGTGTTGGTGCACACGAGGAAGCCGGCCTTCTTGGCGGCCTTGATGCCTTCGATCGCGTCTTGGAACACACCCTCGCGTTCCACGGCGATGTCGTGGTTCTTCTCCAAGCCGTCGAGATGCACGTTGAAGAAGAACCGCGACGTGGGCCGGAACAGGTGCAACTTCTTGGCGAGGTACGAGCCGTTGGTGCACAGGTAAATGTGCTTGCGGCGTTTGAGGATGCCGCGGACCAATTCGCCGATTTGCGGGTAGATCAGTGGCTCGCCGCCGCAGATGCTCACGATCGGCGTGCCGGCTTCGTCCACCGATTCGAGGCACTCCTCGACCGTGAGCTTCTCCTTGATGGTGGATTCGTACTCGCGGATGCGGCCGCATCCGGTGCACGTGAGGTTGCACGCGTGCAGCGGCTCCAGCATCAGCACGAGCGGGAAACGCGGCGTGCGGCGGATCTTCTTCTTGAACATGTAGCCCGCCATGTCCGCGGTCAGGCTCAGGGGGAATCGCATGGATGTTCCTCGTTCTTGTCGGGCGGGTCGAGGCAGTTTTTCGAGCCCCGCCTGCGCCCGCAATGGCTCACGGGGGGGCTCGCAAAGCCTCGACCCGCCCTACGGTGAAATCGCCTTGGCGTAACGGCCCAATGCCATCAGGGGAAAGTAAACCGGATACATGTGGTACTTCAGATAGAAGACGCGGGGGAACCCGGTGCCGGTGAACGGTTCCTCGCTCCAGCCGCCGTCCGCATCCTGGGTGCCGAGCAGATAGCCGACGCCGCTTCGCACCGATTCGGATTCCGCTTCGCCCGCGGCGATCAGGCCGAGCAGCGCCCACGCGGTTTGTGAGGCAGTTGAAGGACCGACGCCCGCCGCGGTCGGATCGTCGTAACTGAGGCACGATTCGCCCCAGCCGCCATCCGAGTTCTGAACGGACTTCAGCCATCGCACCGCCGCGCGGATCGCTTCATGCCGCATGTCGAACCCGACAGCCTGCAAGCCGACCAGCACCTGCCAAGTGCCGTAGAGGTAATTCACGCCCCAGCGGCCGAACCAAGAACCGTTCGCTTCCTGCCGCGCCAGGATGAACCGCACCGCGCGATCGACTGGCTCTTGGCCCACGCGCCAGCCGTAATGACTGAGCGATTCGAGGATGCGGGCGGAGATGTCCGGGCAACTCGGGTCCAGCATCGCGTTGTGGTCCGCGAACGGCACCTTGGTCAGCACTTCGTTGTTGATGTCGCGGTCGAACGCGGCCCAGCCGCCGTCCGAGTTCTGCATTGCGAGCATCCAATTCAAGGCACGGTGAACGGCGGGCTGGCATGAGGCCGAACGATGATGCCCGGTTCGCGCCAGTGCGATGAGGATCATCGACGTGTCGTCGGTGTCGGGGTAGAAGGCGTTGCGGTACTCGAAGAACCAGCCGCCGGGCTCGACGCCGCGGACGTTTTGAGCCCAGTCGCCCGCTTGGCGTACCTCTTTGTTCATCAACCAACGCACGGCGGCTTGCACATCGGGAGAATCGGCGGGTTCCTCCGCATCCGCGAGTCCGATCAAACTCAGCGCCGTGTCCCACACGGGGGACAGGCACGGCTGCAGCCGCAGCGTGTCGCCTTCTTCGATGCACAGGTCGTCGATCTGCTTCATCGCCCACTGCATCTCGGGGTCCGAATCCGGCACACCGAGGCAGCGGAGCACGATCGCGTTGTACACCATCGGCGGGAAAATCGCACCGAGGCCGTCGCTCTCCGCGTAGCGTTCCCGCATCCACGCCACGGCCCGGCGCACGGCCAACTTGCGGAACGGGGTCAGCTTCCAGCGCTCGAGCTTCTTGAAGCACCAATCGATGCCGAGGAAGAGATTCGTCCAGGTGAACCACTTCTTGGTCGGCTTCGCGGGCCAACGCGGTGTTTCCGGCGGTTCCAGGAACAACTCGCGGATGTGCATTCGCTCCGGCAGCACGGTCACCGGCTTGAACGCGTCCACCACCGCGAGCGGCACGAAGATCGTGCGGCTCCACGCGCTCATCGCGTACAGGTTGAAGAAGAACCACCGCGGCAACAGCACGATTTCCGCCGGCACCGAAGCGCACGCCGAGTACGGCAGTTGGCCCAGCAGAGCGAGGTAGAACCGTGTGAAGGAGTTGGTCGCTTCCGCGCCGCCGAGCTGGCGAATCACCGCGGCCGCGCGACGCATTCGCGGTTCATCCTCGTCGTGCCCCGCGATCTTGAGTGAGAAGTACGCTTTCACCGAGACGCTGATCTCGGCCGGGCCGCCGGGATAGTTCGACCAGCCGCCATCGTCCTGCTGCTTCTCCAAGAGGTGATTCGCGGCGAGGCGAACGCGAGGATCCGCGAGCTTGCCCAGGAAGGCGAGCAGCAGGATGAACTCGGATTCGAGGATGGTGTCGCCTTCGAGTTCGCCGACCCAGTGGCCGTCGGGCCGCTGGCGGGCGAGAAGGCCGAGGCGACCGCGTTCCAACGCATCGGCGACGTCTTCGGCCGAGGCGGCGGTGCGGTCGTCAAGAAGAGTCGCGGGGCGGCTCACGGTGCGGAATCCTTCCGGCCTACGAATGTGTGCTGTGAGCATACGACACCGCGTCTCATTCACCCAGATCGAAGATGAAGAACGTCCGCGTGCGGCCGACCGGTTCCGTGGCCCGCAGGCGGCGGATCGCCGTCATGTGCCCGACTCGCTCGCTCTCGGACCCGTACAGATGGCTCGTGGAGACCGCGAAGTACCGCGTGCCGACGACGCGGCGCAATTCCTCCGGCGAGCCGGTTTCCAACTGGTTGTGCAAGTGCATGTACTTGAACGGCGGAAAGAGGATCGCCGGGTCGGTGCCGAAGTAGCAGATGCCGAGTGTGCGGCCGTTGTTGTGCTCGTCGTTCCACTTCTTGAGTTCGGGCAGTCCGTGTCCCCAGTCGTAGTTGGAATCGCTGAGGTGGCGGTAGCCTTGCTCGGGCCCTCCCCACAATTGGTTGGTGAAGCTGAGGCCGTGCGGCCAGATCCACGCCGAGACGCCGCCCATCGCGACCAGCATCGCGGCCGTGAACCAGCGCGGCACGACGCGGCCGTTTCCCGGTTCGGACCACGTCCGCGCCACCGCGATCGCCAGCGAGATGTTCAACAAGGCCATCAGCGTGAACATGAAGCGGACGCCGATCTGTACGCGGGCGTTCACGCTGAACGCCAAGAGAGCCAGCACGATCCCGAATACCGGGCACAGCAGCGAGCGCGGCCGCATCATCAGCACCGCCAGCAACAGCGCGATCACCGGCACCGGCGTCTTCACCGTGAGCGCCACCGGGAAGTACGACCAATGCGAGTGGTCGTACCATTTGCCGAGCAGGTAGGCGCCGTGCCCGCGCATGTTGTGCTTCACCTGCTGGATGATCGCCTCCCCGGCGTTCGGGAAGATCGTGAGCCGGTGGCTGAGCGGCACCATCGCCTCACGCAGATTCCCCTCGGGCAGTTTCTCCGCCCACTCCACGAAGGTCCGTTCCTCGGCCCAATCCGAGCCGGTGTACGTGAAAGTGACGACGAAGCCGATCGCGACGATCCACACCAAGTCCTTGCGAAGCGGGTAAGCGGAGTGCCAGATGTGCCACAGCTTTTCGCGGAACGCACTTCCGACCGGGGCGGTGAGCGCACCTTGCCGCGCGAGGTGCCACAGCCCGAGCACGAGCATCGCCTGCACCCCGAAGACCATGCCGCTGGCCTTCGCCAGGAGAGCGACGCCGTACAGCACGCCGGGGACGCCGACACGCCGGACCCAGCCCATGCCCTGCCCGTGGTGGAAGTGGTAGATGAGGGCGAGCATCGCCGCGACGATCGGGATGTCGGTGGTGGCGAGCGAGGCGTGGCCGAGGAAGTTGGGTTCGAGTGCGACCAACGCGACGGCCAACCGGCCACCCCACGTTCCACCCCACGTGCGGCCGAGCCGCATCGTGTAGAAGAGCAGGAGCCACCACCACACGAGGTTCGCCGCCCGTGCCACGGGCAGGATCGCGTCGATGTCCTTGTACGGGTGAAACTCCTCGCCGCGGATGCGTTCCCAAAGGTAAATCGGCAGCGTCTGGGAGTCCACGGGCAGGGGCATGTTCCCCGCGCTCATCAGTTTTTTGTTCGATCCGGTGCGCCACGCGGTGAGCCCGGCGTCAAGGTGGAACGGTTCATCGAAGGTCGCACCAAGCCGCGAGGCGGCCGTGAGGCACCACGCGGACGAAGCCAGCCCGAAGGCCAGCAGCCAAAGCGCATCCCCAACCCGCGACTTCGCCATGGAAGCTCCTGCCGATGAATGGGCGATACGGTACCGGATGAGGCGGCCCCGCGGCAAGACGCATCGGGTTGTCCCGAATGGGTGGAATTTGCGGTTTGGGGCGGGAAACTCGAAACTTCATTTGGCGGCAGTGCAGCCCTTTCCCGCGGCTCATTCAGTCTAAGATCGGGGAATGAATCCGCGCAAGCGATGGATCCTGTGGACGGTAATCGGTGTACTGCTGATCTCGGCGCGAGGGCCAGCGTTCGTTAGTGTGTTCCTGCCTCCGGCGGATTCCGTTGGGGACTTTGTCCAGGATTGGGCCTCGGGCCGCAACCACCGCGACGGTCGGTTCATCTACGAAGACACGCGAACGGCATACTCGCGGGCCACCGGCACGGCGGAATCGGCAAACCGGCAAATTCTCTCTCGCAACGCCCACCCGCCCGGTGCCGTGCTGGCGACTCTGCCGTTCGCGGCACTTGACTACCGCGACGCGCATCTCGTGTGGAACCTGGCGACTTTCGCACTCTATGCAATCGCGGTGTTCGCACTGGCCCAAGAGTTCTCGGGCGCGAAGACTTGGCGCTGGTTGGTCCCCGGGCTCGGTGCGGCCGTGTTCTGCTATCCGCTCGTACTCCAAGTGCAACTGGCCAATTTCAGTTGCCTGCTCGGTGCATTGATCGGCGGGGCCTTTCTCGCGGCACGCCGCGGATTCGCAGGGGCGGCCGGGTTGATAGCCGGGACCGCCGCCGCGATGAAACTGGTACCCGGCTTGCTTTTGGTTCACTTCCTGCTGACTCGGCAGTGGCGGAGTGCGATCGCCATGTTCGCCGCGTTCGTCGCGATCAACGGTGTGGCTTTGTCGCTCTTCGGGGCGGACGCGTTCCGCACATATGCCATGGAATTGATGCCGGCTGTGGAGCGGGAGAATCTCTCCTCATGGCTCAACGAATCCCTGCCCGGTTGTTTGATGCGGCTGTTCGCTCCAAACGAATCCCACCGAATTCTGCCGCTCATTGCCGCACCCGAGCTCGGGCGAAGCTTGGCCGTCCTATCGCAATTGGTCGCGCTCGCCGTAATGGCAGCGGTCTCATTCCGAAGTTCCGGCCAACCGAGTGATCGCGACCGTGCTTTCGCAGTCGCTTGTGCGGCGATGCTGCTGATCGGCCCGTTGACTTGGCCGCACTCGCTCTTGATGCTCGCGGTTCCGGTTGTCTGGCTGGCGGCGAACCTGCTGGCGGGCCGGGAACGAAACATCCTGCTGGCATGCCTCGCCGTAATGTGGTTGCCCGCCAACTATTTCGCCCAAGTGTTCTTGGGGCCGGAGCAGGCCGCCCTGATGAATCGGGACTTGCATCGCCCGCTCACTGCGGGCGAGAATCTCATCGCCACGGGCCCGGCGACGATCGCCTCGATCGGGATCTTCCTCCTCTGCCTGCGTTGTCGCTCCGAACGGCACAATCCGCAGCCTCCCGGCTCAACCGAACCGCCTGCCCCGTCCGTACGTTCGGACTCATCCGACACTCGGCCGGCGTAGAATCTCGCGGGCACGGACGCCAGCGACGGGATTCGGGACTATGTTTGTGTGCCCGGGGCACCCTGACGCCACGCCACGACGCGACACCCCCCATCATCCGCCCCGGGCCGAAGTCCTGCTGTCGCGAGGTGTTCCCGTGAATTCGGAACGGCTGGCCACGCACCTGCACGTCAACCGCTACGGCGACTTCACCCTGACGGACGCGATCCGCCCCGGCCCGGGGTTGCCCGTGTTGCCGCGCGAAGGGTACCGCACCCACGTGTACCGGGATCGCGCCGCGAAACTCCGGCTGCCGATGCTCTCCGCCGCCGTTTCGGCCGAGAAACTGTTCGACACCTTCCTGGAACTCCTCGAACCGATCGGCGACACGGTCGATGTCGTGCTCGAATCGAGCCACGACGGCGAGACCGACGAACACGATGACCTCCGCCGCAGCCACATCGACCTGCCCGTGCTACTCAGCCACTTTTGCGACTTCGAGGAATTGCTGACGCACGACGGCTGCACCGGCGTGGCCGTACTCGCGCCGAACAAGCCGGTTGAGGTGCAGTTCGACGAGCACAAGTTGTTTCACATCTATGCCCCGGATCTGAAGCCGTTCCGTCGCGTGCTGAAACGGATGGGCGTGCCGCGCCGGTCGGAGTTCACGCTGATCAGCGAGGCGGAGCACCTGCACCACACGCGGGATCCGTTCGCGGACGAGTTCCGGGAATTGTGCATCCGCACCGGAGTCGGCGATTTCGACCGCGTCTTCAGCGATGAGAGTTGGTGAATCCGGGAGCCGTGACGCGCAAGCAAGGCTCCCGCGTCACGGCTTCAGAACGGACATGTTTTCGATCCAGCCGGCCACGCTGGGTTCCATCCAGTTCGTGAGCAGGCTCGGCCATACTCCCAACAGGATCGCCAGTGCCGCGAAGGGCACCAGCACCGCCGCTTCCCGCAGCGTAAGCTCGGGGAAGCCGGCGGTCGCGGGGTTCGTACCGAAATAGACGCGCTGCCACGCCCACAAGAGATAGGCCGCGGTGAGTACCACGCTCAGCACGGAGGCGATCGCCAAGCCGGGCGAGAAGTTCCACGCCGCCATCAGCACCGTGAACTCGCCGAAGAAACCACAGAGGCCCGGCAGCCCCATCGACGCGAAGAACAGGATCGCGCTCAGCCCCGAATACACCGGCATCGGCTCGTACAACCCGCCGAACTTGTTCAAGTCCCGATGGTGTGCGCGGTCGTACACGACGCCGACGATGAAGAACAACGCCGATGCGGTGATGCCGTGGGCGATCATCTGGAACATCGCCCCGTTCACGCCCCAGCCCCAGTATTGCGAACGGCTTCCCGAACTCCACGCGGCGAGGCCCAGCACCACGAATCCCATGTGGCTCACGGAGGAATACGCGAGCAATTTCTTGAAGTCCGTCTGGCCCATGGCCACGAGCGCGCCGTACACGATGCCGATCACACCCACGAGCCCGACCCACCACGCGAGTTCGTTCGCGGCCCACGGGCAGATCGGGAACGCGAAGCGGATCAGGCCGTAGCCGCCGAGTTTCAGCAGCACCCCGGCGAGGATCATGCTGATCGGCGTCGGCGCTTCCACGTGTGCGTCCGGCAACCATGAGTGCAGCGGGAAGATCGGCACCTTCACCGCAAACCCGATGAACAACAGCGCGAAGATCAGGTACTGCATGTTCGCACTGCAGAAGGATTGCTCCTTGAGCCGCTGGATCGCTTCCTCGCGTTTCGTGCCCGGAGCGAAGAGCTTCACCTGCTTGCCGTCGCCGGCGAGGGGTTCGTCGCCGAGTTTCTCTTTCACGCCGAGGCGGCTCTCATGGCCGCTCAAGATCAGCATGCACGCCCGGCCCGCCTTCGAGAGCGTCACGAAGTCGAAAGTGTGGATCTCGACTTTCTCGGTGGCCTGTTCGAGCGTGAGTTGCGGATTCGCGCGGTGGAGGATCTTGGCTTCCGTGAGCAGCACGTCGCGGTCCACGAAATCGCGGACGTTCACACTGTGCAGGGCGATGATGGCGACGAGGATGCCGACGCCCCCGAGCAGCGTGTAGAGGAAAAACTTCAGGGCCGCGTAGCGCCGCCGCCCGCCGCCCCACAGGCCGACCAGCACGTACATCGGCAGCAGCATCACTTCGTAGAAGATGTAGAAGAGCAGGAAATCCAGCGAGAGGAACGCGCCGAGCACGCCCGATTCCAGGATGAGCACGAGCGCGAGGTAGCCCTTCACAGACTTCTCGATCTTCCAACTCGCGATCACGGCAAGGAACGTGACCAGCGCGGTGAGCACGGCGAGCGAGAGGCTGATGCCGTCCACACCGAAGGCGAAGTCCGCATCGAAGCGGGCGATCCATGGCCGGCGAGCGACCCAATCATCGGAGAGATACTTCGGGATGTCCTTGGCGGCGTCCGCGGCGGCCTGATCCGCCCGCACGTCGAGGTTGGTCTGGTATGCGTGAAGCGGCCGGCCCGATTTGTCGAGTCGTGTGTCCAGCAGGGAGTAGTACGCGACGACGATGCAGAGCGAGATGGAAAGCGTGCCGGCGGCGCCGAACAGCGCCCACCACCGCATCGCTTCCACCTTCCGCGCAGGAAAGAGCAGCAAGCCGACGGCGAACGCCATCGGCAGGAACACCAGCGCGGACATCCACAGAAGATCGGTCTCGGGCATCTCGGGAAGTTCCAAGTTCCAAGTTCCAAGTTCGAGCCGGGCCAAGTTCTTGGAACTTGGAACGTGGAACTTGGAACTACAGGAAGGAGAGAATCGCCAACATGAGAACGACGGTCAAGCCCAGAGCGAGCACGTAGCTGCGGAGACGGCCGGTTTGCAGGCCGCGTAGCTGGCCGCCGATCAGGGCTGCGAACTGGCCGAAGCCGTTCAGAATCCCGTCCAGCGTGAGGATGTCGAACTTCCGCGGCGGCAGTTCCGTTTCGCCCGGCGGGGGCGGAGCGTCGGTCGGCCGCTTGTCCGCGGCGGCGGCGGCGAACGCCAACGCCACCGTCGGTTTCACGAACGCCGCCTCATACGCCTCGTCGAAGTACCACTTGTTGAGGAAGAACTTGTACGGCCCGCCGAGCGTGTTGCGGATCGCGGCCGGGTCGATTTTCGGCTTCCAGTACATGATGCACGCCAGGCCGACGCCGAGAGCCGCGGCTCCGAGCGCCATCAGGCCCGCTTCATGATGATGCTCGTGCGCCTCGTGGATCTCGCCGGAGAAGTCCGTCTCGACGGAGTGCGGTTCGGCCTTGGCCAGCACGTGGCCGAGGTAGCTCGCTTCCACGCTCCACACGGGCCAACCCCACGCCACGCCAATGGAGAACGCCGCCAGCACGATCAGCGGCAGCGCCATGATCCGCGGCGACTCGTGGGCGTGCTCGTGAACGTGCTCGTCCCGCGGCTTCCCGCTGAACGCGAGGAACCACAGACGGAACATGTAGAAGCCGGTCATGCCTGCGGTCAGCAACGGCAGAACGAAGAGGATCACATGCTCGGGGTGGCCGAAGTCCTTCTGGAACAGGCCGAAGCCGAGCGCCTGGCCGATGATCGCGTCCTTCGAGTACCAGCCGCTGAAGAACGGGGCGCCGCAGATGGCGAGCACGCCGATCAGCATCGTGATCGCGGTGATCTTCATCTTGCCGAGCAGGCCGCCCATCTTGCGCAGGTCTTGTTCGTGGTGGCAGCCGTAAATCACGCTGCCGGAGCACAGAAAGAGCAACGCTTTGAAAAAGGCGTGCGTGATGAGGTGCATCAGGCCCGCGATCCAGCCGCCGATTCCGAGCGCGAGCATCATGTAGCCGAGCTGCGAGCAGGTGCTGTACGCGAGCACGCGCTTGATGTCGGTCTGAACCAACGCGATGGTGGCGCTGACGAACAGCGTGATCGCGCCGATGTACGCGACGACGAGCAGCACTTCCGGCGCGAACAAGGGATAGACGCGGCCCACGAGGTACACACCGGCCGCGACCATCGTCGCGGCGTGGATGAGCGCGCTCACCGGCGTCGGGCCTTCCATCGCGTCCGGGAGCCACGTTTGCAGCGGCACCTGGGCGCTCTTCCCCACGCAGCCGAGGAAGACTCCGATGCCCATGACGATGAACAGCCAGTACGGCATCGCACCGAAGTCGAAGAGAGTCGGTTTCGGGGGCACGGTGAAGCCGCGATCCTGGTGCTTCCCGTAACCGAGGCCGTGGTAGTGCGTCGGGTCTTCCCAAAGGAGCGGGAAGAGGGCGACGTGCGTGCCGGTGCCCTTCTGTTGCTCCGGGGCGAGGCGGAAGCCGGGGTCTTCGTCCGGGAAGCGGTCCGGATCGACGTTCACCTTCACGATCTGGTGGGCGAAGTCGAGGCTGCCGTGGGTGTCCTTTTGGGGCGAGCGGACGCGCCGGGCCATCTCCTCGAAATTCAGCGTGCCGAGGTACGTGAACGCGAGCATGATGCCGATGAGGAAGCCGGCGTCGCCGATGCGGTTCACGATGAACGCTTTGTTCGCGGCGCGACTGGCGGACGGGCGTTCGTAGTAGAAGCCGATCAGGAAGAACGAGCAGACGCCGACCAGTTCCCAACTCACGAACACCTGGAAGAGGTTGTCCGCAATCAGGAGATTCAGCATCGAGAAGCAGAACAGCGACAGATAAAGGAAGAAGCGGCCGTACCGCCCGCGGCGTGCGAAGTGGTCGTGGTGCCCGCCCGTGGCAACGGGCGGGTGGTCGTGCGAATCGTGGTGGTCGTGCCCGCCGACCGCTGTCGGCGGGCTTTGTGCATCAACTTCATGATCGGGCACGATCTCTTGCGTCTCATCCTTCATGTAGCCGAGCGAGAAGACGAAGATGCCGGTGCCGATCACGGTCACCATCGCGAAGAGCAACGCGGTGAGTTCGTCGATTTTGTACCCGAGTTCCAAGGCGAGAGCGGTCTGCGGCACCACGCGATCCGCCTCATGGGCGGTGGCTTTCTCCCATTCCTTGGGTGCCGCGCTATTCACGGAACCGATGCGGACCCAATCGATCCGCTCGGCCCACTTCGAATCCGCGTGGTGCGAATCGAGTGACTTGTCCGCCTTCAGGAACATCACCAACCCGGCGACGGCGATCACCGCCGCGACAGCCATCATTCCCGTGGCGAAATACGCTCCGGAACGCAGCGGGCGATCCCCGCCGCAGAGCCAATAGACGGACGACGCGAGCCCCGGCTTCTGGCGGAACGGGCGGCACAGCCCGCGCACCCCGCCGCAGAGCAGCAACAGCGCGAACGACGCCAGCGGCAACAGCGTCGCCACGACGTAAAGCCGGCCCGGATTCGTCTCCAGCCAGTCCAACATCACTCAGCCTTTGAGTTCGTCCGCCTTGTCCACGTCCACGGTCGCGTGGTTGTTGTAAAAGTTCAAGATGATGGCAAGGGCGACCGCGGCTTCCGCCGCCGCCAGCACCACGACCATCAGCGCGAACACTTCGCCTTCGAGCCGGAACACGGGGTTGTACCGCGCGAACGCCACGAAGTTCACGTTGGCCGCGTTCAGGATCAGTTCCACGCCCATCAGGATGCCGATGGCGTTCCGCTTGGTCGCGACGCAGACGACGCCGCACGCGAAGAGGAACGCCGAGAGCGCAAGGAACGGTTCGAGGCCGAGGTGGGTCACGCCTTGGCCCTCCGCTTCGCGCGGGCCAAGTACGCGGCCCCGATCAGCACCACGAGCAGATGAACGGACACGATCTCAAAGGGCAGCAGATACGCCACCGAGGCGCGGGGCACGGTCGAACCCGCGGGAATGCCGGTGACGTTGCCGTCCGGGGCCGTCTGCGTCACGCCGAGGAAGGCGAGGCCGAGCGGGGCCACGCCGGGCAGTTGTTCGTTGGACTCCGCCGGCTTGAAACTGCCCGCGACACCGAAACTCGCGCTCACGATCAGGCCGAAGAGCGCGCCACCGAGCACCAACCCGACCAGCCATTCGATCGGCTTGTTCTTCAACGCGGCGGTCGGCCCCATCGCGGTGAGCATCACGCCGAACACGACGAGCACGAGCGTGCCGCCGACATACACGATGAGTTGGGCCGCGCCGAGGAACTCGGCACCGAGCAGGAAATACGTGAGCGAGACGCCGATGAGCGTGAAGAGCAGCCAGATCGCCGCCCGCACGATGTTTCGCGACAGCACCACGCCCAGCGCGGAAACCGCGGTGGCGGCGGCGACGATCGCGAACAACACGACGGGGAGCGACATCGGACTGGCGGGCTCCGAAAGGGTGAAGTGATGGAATACGGGAAGGACGCGCCAACGGCGAGCGAGAGCCTCGCGCCGAAAAAATCAACCCGACTCCGAATCACGCGGTGCGGTCCGGCTTGACACTGGGCAAGGCGGGCGGCTAAACCCCGCGGGCGGAATTGCGCTCAAGGACGAGCCGGACGACCGCAAGGAGTGCGACGTGACGAAGCCCGAGGCCGTGCCGCTGTGCGACATCCAATCCCAGTACCGCGCCCTGAAGAGTGAGATCGACGCGGCGGTGCTGCGCGTGCTCGAGTCCGGCCAAGCCATTCTCGGGCCGGAAGTGGCGGCATTTGAACAAGAATCGGCGGCGTTCTGCGGCGCGAAATACGCCGTCGGTTGCGGGTCCGGCACGGACGCGCTCGTGCTCGCCCTGCACGCCCTGGGCATCGGCCCCGGCGATGAAGTGATCGTGCCACCGTTCACCTTCTTCGCCACCGTTTCCAGCGTCTGCCGCGTCGGGGCCACGCCCGTTTTCGCGGACATCGATCCGCTCACCTACAACATCGACCCCGCCGAGATCGAAGCGAAGATCACGGACCGCACGCGGGCCATCATCCCGGTGCACCTGTACGGCCAGTGCTGCGACATGAACGAGATCCGCCGCATTGCGGAGGAAAACGGCATCGACGTGGTCGAGGATGCAGCCCAGAGTTTCGGCGCGGAGTACGGCGGCGTCCGCTGCGGCACCTTGGGCGCGATCAGCGCCTTCAGCTTCTACCCGACCAAGAACATAGGCACGCTCGGCGACGCCGGGCTCGTCACCACCGCCGACGCGGACTTGGCGAAGAAACTCGTCGCGCTCCGCGTCCACGGGTCCGAAGTGAAGTACTACCACAAGTACCTCGGGTACAACATGCGGTTGGATGCGGTGCATGCCGCGATCCTGCGGGTGAAGCTGCCGCACGTGCCGAAGTGGCTCGCCGGCCGCGAGGCCGCCGCCAAGCGATACGACGGCATGATCGAGAAGCACCAGTTGAACGGGTTCCTGCAGAAACCGGTGGCGAAGCCGAACCGCCGTCATGTGTTCAATCAGTACGTCGTCCGCGTGCCGGCCTCGCACCGCGATCCGCTGGTGAAGCACATGAAGGAGAACAACGTCGGCGTCGAGGTGTACTACCCGCTGGCGTTGCACCAGCAGGAGTGCTTCAAGTACCTCGGCTACCGAACGGGTGACTTCCCCGTGAGCGAGGAAGCGACCCGCACCGTGCTCGCACTGCCGATGTTCCCCGAGATCACGGAAGCCCAACAGGACCGTGCGCTGAGCGTCATCTCGGGCTACTTGCGCCAGCGGACGCGTCTGGCGGCATAACCACGAGACTTCCCGTCTCTTCCTGCGGTATGATGCCAGCCGGCGCCGCAGGAGAGCACCATGTTCTGGCGAACCGGCAAAGAGAAACCGCCCCGCATCGTTTATGACCGCCTGCCGACCCACGACCCCGCGGACGTGGACGGAATGCTCGAAGCGATGCATACCGACGGCTTCGTGCTCATCCCGGGCGTGCTGCAAGAATACGTGATTGAAGAGGCACGAGCCCGGATCGATGCTCTCAAGCCGCTTCAGTGGGACTTCACCGGCTCGACGGACCACTTCAAGAACGTCTTCAACCGCGACAAGTTCTGGCTACCGTTCCTCGACCGCCCGGGCGTGATCGACTTGGCCGAGGCCGCGCTGGGTCGCGATTGCCACATCATCGGCCAGACCGCGTGGCGCAGTCATCCGGATCACCGCGGCGTCGGGCTGCACCTCGATTACCTGCCGATGGAATGGCCGGCGCCGGGCGTGCCAGCCGGCATCGAGGTGCCGATGTTTCTCTGCACCGCTCACTTCTACCTGAGCCCGCAACCCGTGGAGTTGTGCCCCACCCACGTCATTCCCGGCAGCCACCGCGCCGGGCGGAAGCCCAAGGGCACCGAAACGCATTGGGACGGCCGGTTGCCGCAACCGGTGTTGTGCGACGCCGGCGATGTGCTCTTCTTCCGCAGCGACCTCTGGCACAGCGGCAGCGACAACCGGACGGAGAACGACATCCGCTACCTGCTGCAAGTGCACTACGGCCGCCGCGAGATGGCGAATCACTTCGCCCCGTACCTCGAATGGCGGTTCAACCCCGAGGTGCTGGCCGCCTGCACCTCGCTCCAGCGACGACTGCTCGGAGACCACCGCCAAGGCGCGTATGATTGACGAACCGAGAGCTTCGGGCCGTTCACAGGCGGGCTCGGTGACGCGTCAGTGTTCATTTCGCGGGCGGATTCGCAACACCAGCAGGATGCTGAACGCTGCCACGGCCGCGAACGTTCCGAACACCGCGCCGAGCGGTGTCTGCTGGTCCATCACCGCACCGAAGCCCCAGTCCGCGAACCCGCCGCAACTGATGCTGACCAAGTTCATGATGCCGTAACCCGTCGCACGGAGTTCGGGCCGCACGATCTGGGCGAGGATCGGCATGTTGTTGCAATCGAACACGCCCCATCCCAAGCCGAACAGCAACAGGAACGCGACGGCCGCGGCGAGCGTGCCGGCGTGTCCGATGCCGAACAGCGCGGGGATGAGCAACGCCATGCCGCACGCGCTGACGAGGATGCGGCCTCGAATCGTGTACCGCATCGCGCGGTCGGCGCACCACCCGCCGAGGAACGCACCGCCCAGCGCGGCCAAGTTGACGAAGAGCGTCGCGGACACGCCGGCACGGCCTTGCCCGATTGCGAACCGCGTCTTCAGGATCGCCGGCATCCAGTCGCGAATCACCCAACCGGCAATCGCCGGCAGCGTGAAGTACAGCACCAGCAGGACGAATGAGCGGTTGTTCAGCAGTTCCCACGGTCGGCCGGCCCGCGGCACGGTTTCGTCCCGCTTCGCGTCCCGAAGCAGGAACACCAGCGGGATCGCGTACAGAATTCCCGTCAAGCCTGCGAGATGGAACGCGCCGCGCCACCCGACATCGGGCGAATCCGCCGCGTAGCCCGCGAACCCGCCCAGGATCACCCCGCAATAGATGGCCGTTTGATGGACACCGACCGCGCGGGAACGTGTGCCCGCCGCGTGGTGGTCCGCGATCAGCGCGAGTGCGGCCGGAATGTAGAACGCCTCGCTGATCCCCATCAGCGTGCGCGTCCACAGCAACTCGTCGAACGTTGCGGCTTCGCCGGTGAGCCACGTCACCGCGGACCACACGAACAGGCTCGCACAAATGGTGAAGCGGCGGCTGAAGCGATCCGCGATGTAACCGCCCAGCGGGCTGAGCAACGCGTACACCCACTTGAACTGCCCGAGCATCCAACCCCAGTTCGCGTCGCGGCCGATGTCCGTGATGTCCGCCATCACGGAGAACTTCATGGAGGCGAGCATCTGCCGGTCGAGGTAGTTCAGCTGTGCGACGGGCCAGAGGAGCGCGACGGCGAACCACGCGGTGCGGAGGGACGTGCTCATTCCTCGCCATCCGCGTCGGCGGCGGCCGGGAAGTGCTTGCGGATCATTTTGCGGACGGTGGCACGGGCGAGGCCGAGCCAGCGGGCCGCGGCAAGCCGGTTCCAGTCCAGTTGCCGCAACACTTCATCGAGAAGTGCCGGTTCGATCGCATCGACCAGTTTCTGGTAGAGATCCGCAGGTTCGCCCTCGCCGCGAGTTTGCTCGCGCGTCCACTCCACGACGAGCGAACGCAGCCGGTCCTCCACCGTACCAGCGCCGACACCCGCGCTCGGGGCGGGGAAGTGCTCCGGATGGAGCGGGCCGCCGCGGGCCGTGATCGCGGCGTGCTCGATCGCGTTACGAAGCTCGCGGACATTCCCCGGCCACGGCCGTGATTGCAGGAAGCTCACTGTCTCGGCCGGCAGGCTCGAAGTCCCGCCGAACAGACGAAGGAAGTGCGCGGCCAACACCGGGATGTCGTCGATGCGGTCCCGCAGCGGCGGCAAGTGGATCGGGTAGACATTCAACCGGAAGAACAGATCGTGGCGGAAGCGGCCGTCGCGCACCGCGGCGGAGAGATCGCCGTGCGTGGCCGAGACGATGCGCACGTTCACGGGAAGCGGTTCGTTCCCGCCGACGGGCAGCACTTCGTGCCGCTCCAGCACGCGCAGCAGTTTCGCCTGAACGGGCAGCGGGATGTCCGCGAGTTCATCGAGGAACACGGTGCCGCCGTCCGCCAGGGCGAGCAACCCGGTGCGGGGCTTCTCCGCGCCGGTGAACGCGCCCTTCACATGGCCGAAGAGTTCGCTCTCGACCACGTTCGGATTCATCGCGGCGATGTGAACCGGCAGGAACGGCCGGTTGCGGCGCGGGCTGTTCGCGTGAACGGCACGGGCCACGAGTTCCTTCCCGGTGCCGCTTTCGCCGGTGATCAACACGCAGGCGTCCGTGGGGGCGACGAGCGCGATCCGCTTGAACACGCCCTGCATCGCGGCGCTGCCGCCGATGATCGCGTCCGGCGAGCGGTCGGTTTCCCCGGCGGCTTCGTCTTCTCGGCCGGCCGCTTTCTTGTTCGCCCGTTTGGCGGCGTCGAGGGCTTGGGCGAGGTCGAACGGCTTGGCGAGGTAATCGAACGCGCCGCCCGCCACGGCCTTCACCGCGGTGTTCAGATTGCCGTGCGCCGTCATCACGATGATGGCGGCTTCGGGCGCCTCTTCACGCAGTTTCGCCAGCGCGGTGAGCCCGTCCATGCCGGGCAACCGCACATCGAGGAAGATCACGTCCGGCCGGGACGCGGCTTTTTTGAGTCCGTCTTCGGCGGACGCACTGACGGCGACGCGGTACCCCTCGCGTTCGAACGCTCGCCGGAGGGCCCACACGATGGGTTCTTCGTCGTCGATGATGAGGACGGACGGGGACATGGGCGCATTCTAGCGGGCGGCTTCCACGTCGGATTGGAACGGGGAATCGCAAGCCTCGGCCACGTCGCCGATGGTGCGGATCGTCATGCCGAGGATGGCGGCCACGGCGAGCGTGATGCCGCGGTAGATGTAGTTCAGGAAGTACACCATGAACCCAGATGTGGCGCCGGTCTCGATCACCACGATCTTGTAAAGGAGCATGCCGAACGCCATGAACGCCGGGATGAGCGTGATCCGCCCGGCCATTCGTGTGCAGTCGTCCGCCAGCGGGCGGTCGCCGGCCGCTTTCGCGAGGCAACTCAGCGTCATCAGGATGAAGATGAGCCGCACCATTTCCATCACGCCGGCGAGGAAGCCGAGGATTGTGTCCGACCGCTTCAACGGGATGTCGTCCGGGTACACGACATACGAGAGGTAGAACGAGAGGCTTTCATACTGTGTGGCGATCTGCGCCCAGCGCATCGTCTCGCGGTCGAGTTCGCGGTAGTCCGCGTGCTCCTGCGTCTTCAGCACGACGGCCAGAAGCAGCACGCCATGCACGAACGTGGCCACCAATCCGCCGACGCCGAACCGCCAGTGGCCGGGCGACGGCGGGCCGGACACGCTCAGGGCGAGGCCGATGGTGCCGAGCGTCCAGTTCGCCAAACCGAAGATCCCGGCGATCACGAGCACGAAGCCCATCTCCGAGTGCGTGATCTGCGACAGGATCTGGTGCAAGGGGACGAGGAGCACCGCAGGCAGATACAGAAGCAATGAGTTCTGGATGCAGCGGGCGCCGAAGAACCCGCGGGCGAACCCGGCGCGAAGTTCGCGCTTCTGCTCCTCGGTGAACTTCGACTTTTCCTTCGGCCGCGTTCGCCGCTTGGCCCGGTCCTCGGGATCCTCGGGATCGAAGTCGCGGTTTTCGTTCCGTTTCTCGTCGTCCTTCTCGGGTTCGCGACGTTTCGCCTTGGCTTCGGCGGCCCTCGGCTTGGGAACGGGCGGAGTGGGTGGTGGCGTAGGCGGAATCGGTTCCGCGGGAGCGAGTCCGTCTTCCGCGGGGAAGACGGACTTGCACGCGGGGCAGCGGACATGCGCCGTGGTCCCGTCCGGCACTTGCAAGCCGCTCTGGCACGTGGGGCAAGTCAGTTGCACGTCGCGCCTCGTTGCGTGGCTCAGTCGTCGTCATCGTGGTCGTCGTCGTCGCGTCGGCTTCGCTTCTTGCTGCGTCCACCGCCTCCGCCCCCGCCGCCGGTGGACGAATAGATCGACAGGGCGGCGAGCGCGGGCATGGCTACTGTGCCGATGTGGAGCAAGAGGCATAGTAGTTCGCCGACTCCGACCCAGCGGAAAGGCGCCTTGATCGCGGACGCGGCCTTCTCCTGGATCTTGTCGGACTCTTCTTGCACCTGGCGCATGTATTCTTCCTGTATGCGTTGGACTTCTTCGAAGCTCTTCCCCGCGAGGTTCGGCGGCGGCGGCATCTTGGCTTGGAATTCCTTGGGGTCCGGATTGGACCCGTCCGCGATCACGAACGCGAGGAGCATGATCAGAAGCGCGCCACCGCCCACGCCGGCGGCGGCGATCCAGCCGAGTTTGGCCTTCGACTTCGCACCGGAGTGCTTCACCGCGG
>JAXMBB010000008.1:0-224805 GCA_046350135.1 Gemmataceae bacterium | reverse complement strand
GGATTCGATGCCGATGTGGACCTGATTTCGATGCCGATCACCACAGCCCGATACTCTTGGGCAACGAGGAGGACACCAAGGGCGGCCTCGCGTTGCGTGACTCCACAATCGGAAGTAAGATTTCCCATGTGATCCCGGTAGAGGGGATTGCTTTCGCCGGTCGCGGTGCCAGCCGCGGTCGGCGTTCTCGTTCAAATTTTGTTGGCCTTCGTCGCCCGGCCCGGCCGAGCCCCCGCGGCCAACCACCGATCCAAGTCGAGTCGGTTGTAGCGGACGAGGCGTCCCCGCTTCACATGCGGGACGAAGCGCATCGAAGTCCAGTTGCGGAGGGTGCCGAGCGCAACGCCGAGATAGGCCGCCGCAATCGGGGGCGTCAGCCACGGCGTCTGCAGCGGCGATTCGGCCGACATCAGGATCCCTCGTCACGCGTGTGAACGGACGGGAGCCATGATGATGCAGGATGATGTGAGAATCGTGGTCGTCGAAAAAGAATCTCGCCGACCCCATCAGCGTCGGGAAGGCTCAGCCAGTCGTACGTCGCTCACAAGGACGAGCGGTAGAGGGCTCGGATCGCCCTGATTCGATCAGCGGATAGCTTCAACCCATCTTGAAACGCACTCGCGAGCCGTTCAGCAAGGCCGCGACCAGCATAACGTGAGCGCACGGACAACTCGACAAACCACATTGTGAAAGCTCTGTCGTACTGGCTCGGCTGGCCATTCTTCCCTGTGATCGCATCGCTGGGGGGCGTCCAATCTGTCTTCGGCCGAGCTTGCTTCGACTTTCGAGTCAGTCTCATGTAAGTGGGTGTCGAGGTAACCTCGATGGCGGGATCAAAAAGACGTGCATGCACAGCGGCAGGAATCCCGTCCGATGCTCCACGAGGAATCGGCAAGTCCCAAGTCGCCAATCCAAGCAATTCGGCAGACCGAAGCAGGCTGAAGAGAGAACTCAGGATCAGCGAGTGCGCGGAATTGGTTGCCTTCTTCGATTCTCGAATACGTGAACTCGGAGCCGATTCAGGAAAGAACGGCACCTCCAAAGGCACACCGTCGTCCTCCGCTTGCTTTCTGAGTGCCTGAAGTTGCACACGATAACGCTTGGGTCCGAAGAACAACCAGCCGACGTATGCGCGCATCTGTGATCGCATTCTTTCCGCATCGCTTTCAAGAGCCTCATAATCCTTCCTCCACTCGCCCCAGGTACAGTTCTTGTCCGCAAGCTTGAAGTCATTGAGCTTGCCCCATCCGAGTGCTTCGAACTGGGCCTTAGTCGGTGCCGGCGGGCTAGGCAGCAACAAGTCATATCGCACCGGCTTTCCGGAAAGGAAGCCAACTGCAAAGTTCGCTTCACACAACCCGAGAAACTCACGTTCGGCGTTCGCCTCACAGGCTGTGAGGAACGCACGCCTCGCACGCGCGTTGCCCCTTTTCGGGGTCATGCGTTCCAATTCACGAATCGCGAATTCCGGCAACCGATAAACGGGATTCTTGCCACTGAGCTTGTCAGCCCAGTTCGAATGCTGGTTACAAAACGCCTCCAACTGCGTGCTCCATCTGTGTGGCTGCAGAGGAGATGGCGTCACTTGCTCTGGACCGGTAGGCCGCCCAGCCCAAGCGGGCAGTGGGACGTCCGCAGGCCATACGGATGCCGGCAAACCTTCGGAGAGAGATTCAGCGGGTGCTTGCCTCCCACACTTCTTTGCCATCAGCCGCGACCTTCTGTTGGTGTCGGCGGCGCTGCCAAAGCTGAGAGTGCCGCCCGTTTGGAATCCAGCCCCAAGTGCGTGTACCGCCGGGTCATGTCGAGCGTTGTGTGGCCGAGCATGTCCTGAACCAAGATCGGATTCACGCCCGCGGCTTGGGCGCGGCTCGAAAACAGGTGACGGAGATCGTGGACACGGGTGAACTCGGGACAGCCGATCGCCTCAGTCAACTTCATGAACTCGCCGCGGATCGTCCGCTCCGGAACTTGACCCGCGGAACGACAGAAAGCCACGACCGCTCGCTTCCGCGCTCGATCATCGGCATCGGGGCTCTCCGTCTCCGCGCCCGTGATCGCGGATTTCACCCCATCCCGAAATGCCGCCGCGCCCGACTGACCAGCCAGACGCTTCGCCCCATCCGCGAAGCCACGGTTCAAGAACACAAAGCCGGCCGCCCGGGCGCCGATCGCTTCCGTGAAATACGTCTTTGCGTCGGCCGTCAGGGGCAACTCCCGCTCCCGGCCCGTCTTCACATTCCACAACATCCATGGCTTCGACCGGATCGTAAAGGTCTCCTGCTTCAAGTTCACGTCTTCGATCAGCAGATGCGTCAGTTCGGCGACACGCAGCCCGTAGGTGGCGAGAATCGCGAAGAGCGGCCGCTGCCAAGAATCGCACGCGGCGAAGAAGGCTCGCTCCTGTTCAGGTGAGAACAGCCTCCCGGCGGTTGATTCCTCGGTCGGATCCCGAAGCTTGTCGATAGGGAACAACTTGAACGGATTGTCGTGATAGGGAGGCAACATCCGACGCCGGCCGGCCCAATTGAACGCCGTCCGGCACGTACTGAGGATGAACTTGATTCCGCCGACCTTGTAATGGGCCCGCGAGCCCTTCGCCGATCCGTTCCGGGCCCGCTTCTGACCCCGCAGCCACTTCACGAAGTCTTCCACACGGGCGAGATCGACCACATCGATTGACTTGATCTCGACCTGCCCGCAGTAGTCCGTGAAGCGGTCGAGTGCCGCCTTGTATCGATCCCACGTGCGAAGTGCCAGTTTCTGCACCCCGCTGACCGCGTCGAGATACTCCTTGACCAACGTCGCCGGTGGCGTCCGCGTGAACAACAAAGGCGAAGGACGCTCTTGAGCGAGTGCGTCCCCCACCTTGTGGGCCGTGCTGCGGGCGACAGCCAGGTTGCCGTCGATTCGCTGCCGATGGGATCGGCCATCCTGCCGGTAATAGAGGTAGTAGACGGCCCCGCGCTTGTAGATCGTTACCGAACCGATTCGCTCGACGGTCACGTCTCGCGTGTTCCCGCCCTCAGTTCGTCCGGTATGGCCGACCGGGGCTGCAGATTTGCGTGGCATGAGGGGATCGTCCTTCCCGATGCCGTGGAGTTTTCACAAAAATTTTCACAAGCACCTGTGGAAATGATAACGCCTTGCGAAATTGCCTACAAGTCTAGGCGTTTCGCAAGGCGTTGATTTTTGAGCGGAGAGGGCGGGATTCGAACCCGCGGTGGGGTTTTACCCCCACGCCGCTTTAGCAAAGCGTCAACGGAACACCGAATTGCCCATGATTTCCAGCGATTCCGCAACGGCGGTCGAACCGCTTACCCTTCCCCTTGCCCTCGACCCCGACCTATCGCGCCTGATTGCGGCTTGGCCGGACCTCCCCGCCGCGATCCGCCGGGCCATCCTTGCCCTGATCCAAACGGACTCGGCACCCTGAGCAGTTCTACGCCTCCGTTTCGACCCTGTGAGGCGCATCGGTCCCTTCGGACTTGCGAACGGCCACTCGTGCCGCCGCCGGGAGTTTCCTTTGCCGTCGCAGGAACGCGAGACCTTTCTTCAAGTTCGCCAGCATTCCCAGCCGATACCACCCGGACAACCCTCACGCCCGGCGCTCGCTTGGAGCCGACCGCCGGCGGAGCCCGTGCGCCATGCTCTCCCGCGTTCAGATCGCCTCAATTGCGTTCCTCGCGCTCATGTCCGCGGCCCGAGCCGAGGACGCAGCGCCGGCACCGCTGCCGACGATGCCTCCCGCGATTCAACGTGTGAACAATTGGGGCCTGCCCGAGGAACCCCGCACCGTGCTCCCTGCGATGGTCGAACCGATCGAGGCCGAGTCGCCGTTCTTCACGCACGCAAACTTTGCCGCCCGCGCCGTATTCTCTTGGGGCATCTCGGATCGGCAGCACTCCGGCGGCATCGGGGCGTTGTTCGTTAGTCCGATCTCCGATCTTCGCTGGAAGAACCTCGTAAGCGAGGCTGTGGAGTTCAATGCATCCACGGTCATTCGCGGGAAACTTGTGTTGAGTGCCGACGTGGGCGTGGGTTCGATCACAGGAGGCGAGCTTCGGGATCAGGACTTCCTCTTAAGTGGCCGCCGCGGGCTGTTCTCGGAGTCCCTCTCGCCAACATTCAGCGATGACCTTTTCTATGTGATGGGAGATGCAGGCTGGCGGCTCTATGAAGACGACGAATGCTACTTCGATGGCTTGGTCGGGTATATGTACTGGCGCGAACGCTACGTCGCGAACGGGGGCGCGCTATCCGTCGGAACGCCACCGATCACCGCTCCTCCGGGAACTACATTGCCGCCGGGTCCGGGCATCACAGAAGTGTTTGAGTGGGAAGGTTTCCGCATCGGCGGTCAAGGTGCGTGTGCCATAACTTCGCGTTTGGCCTTCACGTCGAAGGTGATGCTCATGCCCGTGGTGCACTTCCGCAACGAGGACACACACCACAACCGCCCGGACTTTCGACAAGACCCGAGCGGGATCGATTCCGCTGTCGGAGGGTTCGGCGTCATGGCCGACTTCGGACTCACCTACCGAATCTACAGGGGGCTGTACGCGGATCTGGGTTATCGGATTTGGAATGTTTCGGTGGGAAATGGCGAGACCGAGATCCGGTTCTCGAACGGGAACGTGGTTCAAGTCCCCTTGAAGCAGGCCGACACCACGAGGCAGGGCCTCATTGTCGGCCTGAACTACCGCTGGTGATTGGCTACAGGCCGCACGCCTCGAGCATCGAATCTTCAACTGCCATGTCGAACCAGTCCGGTTCCTGCCGCTTGCGCTCGCCGACATCGCCCGCGGCGGCCTTCTCTTCGCCCTCAATGCGGGCGGCGCAGGCAGCGCACCACACCGGGGCGGCCGCGCCGCGGTTGCGGAAGAACCCGTCCGGCGACTGACAGACCCAGCACGCGCCGACCGGCCGGCGAATGCCTTCCGTCTGGTCGATGACGGTGCGGAGCGCGGCGAGAATGTCGGCGCTGCCCGCGGCCTTCCCGCGCCACCAGCTTCCCGACGCGGGCGACCACCGCATGCCGTAGCTCTTGAGGAAGCCGCGGACGCGTTCGCAGGGCTTCGCAGAGAACGTGAGCGCGAAGTACGCGCCCGGCCCGATCTGGTGAGTGAACGTCAGCATGGAAACAACTCCGAAAAGGAGGGTGGAAGCGCGGGGCGAACAACTCGCCCCGCAAGAATGGGGACATGGCCGAATTCAGCCGGCCATCGCGACCGATCGGGTGCCGTGCGGTTCGGTGCGGCGTGAGTCCACCGGAATCGCGTCCGTCTGGGACACGTCGAACACGGTGCCCATGATGAACCGCGCCCGCGGCCCGTCCTGGCCTTCCTCGCCGGCCGCCGGTTCGGCGGCGGCTTCCGCCTTCTCGCCCTTCATCACGGGAATCCAAATTCCCATTCCGGTTTCGCCCTTGCGCACGGCGCGGCCGATCTTGAGCCACTGGGCGAACCCGCCGACCATCGACGCGCCCGGCCGTTGCGTCACGACCAACAGCGTGTTCACGAACGAGAGGGCGCGGCCCTCGCACGTCACCACCGCGCCGCACCGGTCCACGATCGCGGCCCGCGCTTCGTCCGGCATGTCGGCTACTTGCTTCGCCAGCGCCCGGAATCGTTCGCGCCGTTCCGCGGCCGCCTGTTTCTGTTCTTCCGTCGGTTGCTTGCGTCCCATGATGAATCCCTCGTGCTCGGCGTCGGACCATCCGGCCGCCGCCCGCGCCCCGGTCCTGGCCCGGAGCATGAGCGGGGGCCGGATCAGGCGAGCATTTCGCCCCCGTCGATGGCCTGGAGCATCGCGCGAAGATTGTTGCGGTGAAGCTGCGCGAGCTTCACGTAGCGCTCGATGGGTTGGCCGTCCAAGCCTTCCGCTTCGGCGATGAACTTGGCGCGTTCGGCAAACGGGCGGGAGAGGTCGCGGCGGGCGAGATCAAGGCGCAAACAGCGGGACAACAGCGGGGAAGCGTCGTCGTAATCTTCGAACAGCGATTCCTGGCCTTCCGTCGTCGTGGTGAAGACGACGGCGACGTGCGCCGGCAGGCGTTCGAGCATCACGAGCAATTGGCGGATGACGGGTTTCCGCAGCGCGTGGGCTTCGTTCACGAGATAGGCGCGGCCCGTCTTCTCCCCGAGTCCGGTGAACTGCATTTCGCGTTCGACGTCCTGGAGATCGGACACGGTGAGCGCGGCCGCGTCCACTTCCGTGACGTTGAACGGGTCCGCCACTTCGGCCGCGATGAGCTTGGCCAGCGTTGTCTTGCCGGTGCCGGATTGCCCGGAGAGCCAGTAAGCGCGGCCGGCGAGTCCGCGGGCGGCGAGTGCCCGCAAGCGGCTCACGATTTTGTCCTGTCCGACCACGTCCGACCACGCATGCGGCCGGTACTTGTCTGCGAGTTGCATCGTTCGGCCCCTGTTGCTCCGCAGTTAGGCGAAGTGCCGCTTTCGCGAAGACAACAGAAACCGCGGCGTCAAGGTTTGGCGGGCACCGTCCGCATCGTTCGCACCGTCCGGCCCCGAACGTCGGCCTCAGAGACGCACGGGGAGCTATCGGAGAGAATGAATCCCCCCGTACCACGTCCTTCTGTGGCTGTTCCGGTACTGTTCGACCCCAATCCGCAGGGTGATTCCGCACCCGACGCCCGGCTGGCTTTCGCAGGCCGCTTGCGGCTAGCACCACCGCATGCTCGCCCTCACATGCGCGGGCGAATGCTCCAGATTTGAGCCAACCCCCCAGGGGTCGCGGGCGCGGGCGGGGGTGATTAACCCCGAAATGCGTCTCCACACACATGTCTTCAAGTGCCGGCTCGCTGTCGCCGAAGTGCGGAAAATCGGTGCGGCCGACTGGGTGAACTCTGTAGACTCGTCGGCTGACGGCACTTACACTTCAGTGGACAGCGAAATGCGGCCCCGTTGTAATCGACGGTGAAGCTGGTGTGTTTACCCGTGGCTTACCGTGTGAACGACCTTTGTAATGCGGGTGTGAAATGGAAAGCCCGACGGTTTCTCCCCGCGACTTCATCCGGATCTGGCAGACATCCGGTTCAGTCGCCGAGGTCGCCATGAAGACCCGCCGGAAGAAGAGCGCGGTTCGCGTTCGCGCATACCGTTACCGGGAGTTAGGGGTGCCGCTGAAGGAGTTTCCGGCCGTCGTGGTCGAGCTTCCCGATTGGGATGAACTGGCGGCGTACGCTGAGTCGTTCAACAACCTGTGACTGCTTCGACCGGATAGAGCGGTCGAACACGCTGACACACACAGACTCCTGAGTGAAGCGAGGCCGACCGTGGCCCATTCTGATCCTCCCAAACAAGAAAAGCGCGGGTGGCAGTACACAGTCGGATTGCTCATCGCAATCCCGTGGATTCTGTTTGGAGTATCGATTTGGTTTTCGATCATCGTCGAGGGCACGCTGGCACAAAGGATAGGTCTTGCCATCATTTTTCTTGCACCCATCGTAGGCGGTGCTTGGCATTGGATGAACGGAACAACAAAGGTCCCTACGTCGTCAAATGATGGTCAGGCCCAGGCCCCTCTTCTCGGCGACACCGAACGCAGCAATGTCGTCGCGGAGACGACGGATCGTGCAACTACAGAGCCCGGCAATTCGCCCTGCCAGCCTAAAGACGAAAAGAATGAAGCCCGCACAGCTAGCGCGATTGAACCCAGCAACCAGAGCACAAGCCGTTCGAGTCTCCATCCATTTCTTACACGGGCACAGCGTAGGGTTCTCTTGGCTGGTTGCTTTTGTCTGTGCGGATTCGTGATCTTCGTGCCGTGGACCGATCTAAAGGGAACCTCAGCGGGGTACCACTTCCTGTTCGACGCACCGCGGGCTGCCCGGGTGGATTTCGGCCGTGCAGCAATCCCGATTTCCTTGGTGATGATTTCAACGGTCGTCGCGGTGTTGCTGCTGGCGAGATCCGCTGAGGAACGGGCTCGCTTGGAGTCGGCGTATGAGCAGCAGACGGAACGCCGGCGGCAGGAGAAACAACTCCGTAGATATGAGGCGGCGCGACGGACGCACGGGGACGACACGACGCGGAGTTCTGCGGTCCCTTCGACGATGGTGAGCAATAGCTCAGCCCAAGAGATGTCGAGAGGCGAGCCACAGTCCAGCACAGCACCCAATGCAAATCGAAGGACGATCAGTGAGACGGCATGGGTGATGATCGTACTCGGTACGATTCTCCTCTTGTGCAGTCAGCAAGTCTCCTCGGCCGCGGTTGTCGTGCGGTGTGCGATCTGGGGAGTCAGCTTCGGTCTCCCCGCATGTTTTTGTTATCGCATGCGGAGTCGTTCGGGGATTTCGTCAATTGCTGCGCTCTACTGTCTTGCTGCGGGGCTCGATCTTGCGATTGAGTCTTACATAGAAGAAGTTCGTGATCGAACCGCGAAATCGAGAATCGCTGAGAAGCAAGAGACAATTGCAGACAAACTCGCCTTCGTAATGGACCCCGCCGGCAAGGTACGCCTACAACCTCAGGGCGAACTCGATCAGATTCGTCGAACCGACCGCCCCGAGTGGAAGGACAGGACCTACTCGCGAGAGAGTCGGGTGCAAGACTACCTCCTCACTCGCGCTAGGCAAAGCTTCACGTGGCATCAGGTAGCCGCCGACTTCCAACGATACTTCGAGGCCCATCCTGCTTCAGCCGAGAAGACGTTCAAGCTCGAACAGGCTCGAATTCGCATGTCTGGCAATCCATGGATGGAACTCAGCGAGGCGAGGTTGCGACCCATTCCCTATGCGTGGGCATTAGCAGCTTGGACGGTCTGCGACCGGTATTCCATCGCGACTATGCGTTTCAAGCAAGGAATTGCGAATGATCAAGACATTGAGCACATTGCCAAGTATGAGTCTCACCTTGATCCAGAAGGACACTTTCGGCCGTAGTGGATGATCGGGAGTAGGGCAACATGGACGGCGATCCTATCGACGATGATCTTGCGCCAACCTGGCTTCTTGATTTCGTTTCGGACGAAGTTCGGCCATTTCTGCTCTGCCACAAGCAGGAAGCACTTGCGGCACTGGAGCGATACGTCAAATCTTGCGAAGAACAGCTTCGTGCTCAGGCGGCATGGGACCGGCGATTGGAAAAACACCTCCGCAAGTCCCGCGCTAAACCAGAGGATAGATGGCGAAAGAAGACGAAGGAGATGGTTGAGAAGAAACTCCGTGAGAAAAAGGTCTGGGTGTATGGTTCTCCCGTCGGGCAGTCGCAGATTTTCGGGTGCTGGGGTCCACTGGATCTGCACGCGAGAAACCGCCCGACGGATGTAGATCCGCTCCCATTGCCGCCGCCTCGAAATCGCGACCTTACGCCGGATGAGGGATTCGTGGCGCTCTTGGTAATTCATGATCGGGTTCGGGACGCGAGGGAAATGATCGGTCCGTCCGACAGCTTGATTTACTTGGTTTGGAAGAGTTGCGTCAATGACCTGAGCGAGCGGGACCTGCGAGCCCTGAGGCGAATCGTGGAGGTGGTGAAAGATTCACTTCGTTCCGAGTCAGCCCAAGGACAGTTTAGTGCTCTTTCAGAAGCAGCGAACAAGATCCGTCTCGCAGGCAACGAGCGAACCATCATTGAAGAGATATGTAAGCGGTATGGCCGAGTGCCTCTCTCCAGCTTAGCTACATTGCTCGAGTGGAACGCACCGTTCGATGGAACCTGGAACGCCGCGCGGGGCCGACTGAATAAGAAACTCAAAAAATTCGGTTGGCAGCTAAACACCCACAACCGCGAAGCCGTAGCCGAAGAAATCACGTCCAGCGCACGAAAGTAGTACTCAGAAGTGCGCTTTGCGTGCGAGAAACGTGCGCCCCACTCTGCCACGCTGTCCCTGTCCGATCTCGACAGGAGGCATCATGGCCCGCAGACCCTACGACCCACTTGCCTTTGTCCCTTCGCCTGACGTCATTCGAGTCAAGCTCCGCGAAACTCGCTCGCTCGCGGAACGATTGCAACTGCTGCTCGAAATCTCCGAGCGGATGCAGCCTCAGGTCGCCACCACCGACTCGCCTGCCCCCCTCGTCCAACGGAGCACTCAGAAGGTGGTGACCCATGCCGGGTAACCAGCCTTCCTCCCGCCCGGCCGAGAACGGGGTCCCTGCCACCGAGCCTCACTTCGCGCCAGGCGACCTCAACCGTCTCATCGACCGTGATGAACTCGCGCGCCGGGCGGCTGTCGGCCTATCCACGGTGGACAGACTGCGGGCCGCCGGGAAGGTCGGTCCCCAACCAATCCGCGTCGGTGGGGCCATTCGCTTCCGTCTAGGCGAGGTCGCCGCATGGATCGCAACGCCAGCACCGAACGGCGAACTGTACGACGCTGAAACATGGCCCGCGGTCTGGGCCGCCATGCAACGACTCTCCGAGAAGTGAACCCAAAAAGCACAAACGGGTCGGGTGCTGGCAAGCTACCCCGACCCGTTCGAAAGGAACCTACATGATCATTCTATCCGAACCCGGCGACCGCGGGCACATGCGCCGCGTTTCGGCCTCGCACCGATGCCCAGTTTGCGGAAAGCCGGACTGGTGCCTTGCCAATCCCGACGGCTCGGCCGCGATCTGCGCCCGCGTCGAGAGTCCGAAGCGATGCGGAGATGCGGGCTGGTTGCACCGCCTGACAATCGTGCCGCCAAGTCCCGACTGGCGGCGCATCGCTCGGATTCCGTTTCCCAAATCCGTGCCCGACCTGAACGCCATCGCCGAACGCTGCAGGGCTGCTCTCCCGGCCTCGGCACTCCGTGGGTTCGCCGAGTCGCTCGGGCTGTCGGAGGCCTCTCTCAGCGCGCTCGGTGTCGGGTGGTCGGCCGATCACCGCGCTTGGACATTTCCCATGCGCGATCCGGCGCTCGGGCAGGTCGTCGGCATCCGCTTGCGATGTCTCGACGGATCGAAGTTCGCGGTGAGGGGTGGGAAGGAAGGCCTCTTCATCCCAGCCACGGAGTCGAGCAAGAGCGAGCCGTTGCTGATCGGTGAGGGCGCGACGGATACCGCTGCGATGCTCGACATGGGCTTCACGAACGTCGTGGGCCGTCCGAACTGCTCCGGAGGAATCAGGCAACTCGTCGCCCTCGTCGGGCTTCGTCGGCCGAATGCTGTGGTGATTGTCGCGGATGGCGATACGCCCGGTCGCACCGGCGCAGCGAACCTCGCGTCGGTCCTTCGCGTGTACGCTTCCGAAGTTCGGGTGATCGAACCCCCGCCTGGCGTGAGCGACATTCGCGCCTGGAAGCGAGCCGGCGCGGGCCGGGCCGATGTGGAAGCCCTCATCGTGGCGGCACCCGTTCGGCGGCTCATCGTGGCCACCACGATCCGGGGGGCCACCCGATGAACGAGTTGGAAAAGCCATCCGTGGAACTGGTCGCCGAGAGATCCAACAAGAAGTGGAAGGTCGCCGCGAGAATCAACGGCGAGATTGGCTTCCTCGACACGATCAACCCCTCAAGCGCGACCCAGCGCGCGAAGTTCGTCAAGGCCGTCACGGACAAGTTTCCGGCGGTGCCAGCGGATGCGATCGAAGCTGAGCTCTTGAAGATCGGGACCGCGCCGGAAACGCCCGTACGCCCTGCTGCCGGCTCCGCGCCCTCCGGTAGCTCCGTCGCGGAACTCCTCGCAGCGACACCGGCCGACATTCTCGCCGATGCCGAGAGCATCCTTCGCGATCCCGACCTCGTCCGCCGTGTGTGCGATGACATCGCCGCTCTCGGCGTGGCTGGAGAAAGGGAGTTGGGGCTGACCATCTACTTCATCGGTGCTTCGCGACGACTGCCGAAGCCACTCGCCGGAATCATCCGCGGCTCATCATCTTCCGGGAAGTCCTACATCGTCGAACAGGTTGCATCGTTGTTCCCGCCGGAAGCCCTGATCCTCGCCACGCAGATGACGCCCCAAGCCCTGTTCCACATGCCCCCCGATTCGCTCCGGAACAAGTGGGTTGTCGCGGGGGAACGGTCGCGCGTGGAAGACGACGAACGCGCGGAAGCGACGCGGGCACTTCGAGAGATACTGTCGTCGGGCCGGCTGTCGAAGCTGATGCCGGTGAAGAAAGAGGGGGCAAAGATCGAGACTGCAATGATCGTGCAGGAAGGGCCCATCGCCTTCACCGAAACGACCACTCTCTCCACCATCTTCGAGGAAGATGCGAACCGCTGCCTCATTCTCGGGACGGACGAACGTCCCGAACAGACTCAGCGGATCATCGCCGAACTCGCGAGCCGCCATTCATCGCCCGCCGTGCATTCGCGCGACCGCGTACGACTCATCCACCACGCGCTTCAGCGCATGCTCCCTTGTGTCGAAGTCCGTGTGCCATTCGCCGACCGCATCGGGGAGCGGTTCGGCTGCGGCCGCGTGGAGGTACGCCGTGCATTCCCGCAACTGCTCGCGCTGATTCAGGCGAGCGCGCTGCTTCATTTCAAGCAACGAGAGACTTCGCGGGACGGTGTGTTGTTGGCGAACGCCACGGACTACCAAATCGCGAGCCGCCTCATCTCCAGACCATTCGCTCTCTCCCTCGGCGGCGGAGTATCGGACCCCGCACTCAGCTTCTTCGAGAGATTGAAGGTGTTCGGTTGCAGTGCGTTCACGACTCGGGAAGCGAAAAAGTTGGGGTCTGGTGGAAAATCCTCGGTCCACGGCTGGCTGTTGGAACTGCATGATGCGGGAGCAGTCGAGGTCCTCGACCCGGCCAGGGGGCGGAAGCCCGCAACGTGGAAACTCACCGGCTCCGACCCGTCGCCGGGAGCGGGGATCATTCCGGAACTGGAAGATGTCTTCCCCGAGCACCGGAAGCACGGACACAACGAGAATCCCGCGGAATCGGATGGGAAATAGCGTCCGACGAAAGGCCTGTCCGCAACCGGGCGCAAGATTGCTTCCGGATGCGTTCAGGCGGAACGCTGGACGCAAGAACGCTAGGAATCGTCGCGAATCGTCGTTGTGTCCAAGCTTCCAGCGCAGGGGGCCGCATGTTGCTCGATCTCGATTCGATCTTCGACCCCGACCGAACAGCGCCCGCGGTTCGCGGACCCGCGGCTCTCCCCCCCGAGAGTCGCGAATTGTGGGAAGAACGTGCCGGGATCATGGAGTTCGACGGCGGGATGAAGCGGGATGCCGCGGAACGTGCGGCACTCGCCGAAATCCAGAAAGTGCAGTGGTTCGAGAGACGAAGGGGTTGACGCCGCGCCTATTGGTGTGAAGCTCGTTCATTGCAGAGTGAGGTTCGAAAATGGCGACCATCCGCAGAGTTTACTACACCCGTCCCACTCCCGCCGACGCTGTTCGCGTGACGGTGAAGGGCAAGCCGTGCGTTCGCTTCCCCGGTCCGGACGGGAAGCCGACCACGGCCGCATGCGTTGGGGACGGCACCCGCTGCCGCGTGCCCTCGGCGAAGTGGTATGGGCAATTCAAGGATGCGAATGGAAAGACGTGCAGGGAGCCATTGTCCACGAACAAGGACGCGGCCCGGATCATGTTGAACGAGATTCTCCAGCGCGTCGAAATGGAGAAGGCGGGATGCAAAGACCCGTGCCGCGAACATCGAAAAACGGCAATGACCGTGCATCGCGACAATTGGCTTGCCGTCCTGACCGCCCGCGGACGAGACAAGGAGTACACCGGGCTCAAGAAGTCCCGAGTCGATGCTATCCTCACCGGTTGCGGCTTCGTCATGCCGTCCGACCTCTCCGCGGAGAAGTTGGAGCGATTCCTCGATTCACTCCGCACCGGACAACGGAAGCTGAGCATTCAGACGACGAACGACTACATGCAAGCCGTTTCGCAACTCTGTAACTGGATGGTGGAGAACGAGCGGCTCGAACGCAATCCATTCGCTTCGGTGAAGAAAGGGAACGCCGAGCGGGATCGCCGACACGTCCGCAGGGTCCTCACGGCGGATGAACTTACGCAATTGGTCGTGACGACACGGGCAAGCGGAATCCTCAAGCGGTTGACCGGCCCCGAACGTGCGATGCTCTACACTGTCGCGGCGTATTCGGGCTATCGCGTCGGAGAACTGGCCGCGCTCACACCGCAATGCTTCAACCTCGACGCCTCGCCCCCGTCCATCGACCTCGACGGCGCTTTCACGAAGAACGGCAAAATCGCGTGCCAGCCAATCCCGGTTTCGCTGGTGGCCGAACTCCGCGATTTCCTGGCGGGCCGGCCGTGCGCTGCTCCAGTGTGGCCGGGCTGGTGGTCCGGCCGGGCGGCGGAACTGATTCAGGCTGACGCGACCGCGGCCGGTGTCGCCCTCGCGGTCGATTCGAAGGACGGAACGCAAGTCCTCGACTTCCATTCTCTCCGCGGCACGTTCGCCACGCTGCTCGATGGGCTGGACATCTCGTTGAAGGCTCGTCAGGAGTTGATGCGGCACTCCGACCCGCGGCTCACGATGAACCGCTACACCCGCGCGAAGTTACACGACTTGGGGGCCGCGGTGGACAAACTGCGGCAACCGGAACCGACGGCACCGGAGAAGGCCAGCGGGGTTCTCGCCGCGACCGGAACGGACGGCAAACCGGCCGATCGCTTACCCGTCGCCTTACCCTTCCTTGCCCCTCCCCTTGCCCCTCGCAGCGGTAGCGGGAGAGAGAGCTTGAGCACCGGTGAGGAATCGGCTGACGAAGAGAGTGAGGGCGGGGAAACAAACAAACCCCTGCGATTGCAAGGGTTTGAGGACGATCAAGGACCGTCGAAGACAATCAAAGCGGAGAGGGCGGGATTCGAACCCGCGGTAGGGTTTTACCCCTACGCCGCTTTAGCAAAGCGGTGCTTTCGACCACTCAGCCACCTCTCCCGATGCCAGCGCATGTGTCAGACACGGCCCGCACCACAGGGTTCACACCCTGAAGAACATCCTACGGGCACATTGAAGCAGAGCAAGGCACATCCTCGCAACCCGGCGGCAGCCGGAGCCGGGCGAATCGTCATCTGCGGCATTCCAGGCGCGGTCGCCGCGAATGCCAACCGACGGTCACACCGCGGCGCGGCGGCCCGGCTTGGTTTGCGTGAAGCCGCTCGGTTCGGCACAGCCGCCCGCCGTGGGGAAGAGCTTGCCGGGCGAGCAGCGGTTGTCCGGGTTGAATGCGAATCGCAGCCGCTGCATGAACGCGAGGTCTTCCGGGGCGAAGAGCTTGGCCATGAAGTCGAGCTTTTCCACGCCGATGCCGTGCTCGCCAGTGACGGAGCCGCCCAGGCGGATGCATTCGTCCAAGATGTCGTGGCTGGCGTCGAGCACGCGCTGCACCTGATCCGGATCGCGTTCGTCGAACATCAGGATCGGGTGAATGTTGCCGTCGCCCGCGTGGAAGACGTTGCACACGGCGATGCGGTGCTTCTTCGCCACCTCCTGAATGTGCTTCATGATGAGCGGAAGTTTCGTGCGCGGCACCACGCCGTCCTGCGTGCAGTAACTCGGGTAGCCGAGGCGGCCGATGGTGCCGAACGCCTGCTTGCGGGCCTTCCACAGCGCCATGCGTTCGGCCTCGGTGTTGGCCTTGCGCACTTCACGAGCCTTGCAGCGGAGCGCGATCGCCTCCACGCGGTCCGCTTCGTGTTGAAGTCCGGCTTCGAGCCCGTCCACTTCCATGATGAGCACCGCGCCGGCGTCCAATGGGAAGCCGAACTTGAACGCGGCCTCCACGGCACTGAGCATCGTCTGGTCGAGAAGTTCGAGCGCGCCGGGAACGATGCCCGCGCCGATGATCTCGCTGATGGCGGTGGTCGCGTCGTCCACGGTGTTGAAGACGCCCAGCAGCGTGCGGTACGCCTCGGGGTTGCGGGTGAGCCGCACCCACACCTTGCTCACGACTCCGAACGTGCCTTCACTGCCGACGATGGCACCGGTCAGATCGAATCCGGGGTTGTCTTCGCACGGCCCGCCGCAGGTGACGACGCTACCATCGGGCAGCACGATCTCGACGCCGAGGATGTGGTTCACCGTGACGCCGTACTTCAGGGTGTGCGGGCCGCCGGAGTTGGTCGCCACGTTCCCGCCGATGGTGCACGCGCCCTGGCTGCTCGGATCGGGGGCGTAGTGGTAGCCGTGCGGTTTGAGTGCGTTCGTGAGCCACACGTTCACCACGCCGGGTTCGACGATGGCGTAACGGTCGCGCGTGTTCACTTCAAGAATCCGCTTCATGCGGGCGAGCGCGATCATGACGCCGCCGCCGACCAGCACGCATCCTCCGGCAAGGCTCGTACCCGCGCCGCGAGCCAGGAACTTGACATCGAGTTCGGCACACGCCTTCACGATCTCGACGATATGCTCGGTGCTCAGCGGGAACACGACGACATCGGGCTTCGTCTTGGCGATAGTGAAGCCGTCGCACTCGTAGGCGGTGAGGTCCGCGGCGGAGGTGAGCACGTTCTCGGGGCCGACGATGCTCCGCATCCGTTCGACGAGCGGTTCGTGGGCGGTCGAACGAGTCGCGTGAACGGGCGGCGTGAGGAGAGCGGTCATGAGGGCAATTGTAGCGTCAGAACGAATATCGGCTCACGTGCGGCAGCCACTTCGCCACCGCCTCGGCAGTTCGATCTCCAGAGTAGGCGGGGGCGGCGGCACACTGGATTCGGAGGGGATGGGAGTCCCCGGACGTGGAACTTCGGCCTATCGTATTCCGCGCACCGCGCTTCGATTCGACCACGCGAATCAAGCCCTGAGCACACGCGGGGCGACCGATCGGAGCTCGTCGGGTTCGGGGCTCTACTCCGACTCGCGAACTGGACTTCGGTGAGACAATGAATTCTGCGCTGCCTCCCGACCTGCCGCCCACATGGCTTGCCGCACTTCAAGCCGAGACGGAGCGACCCGAATGGGCCGAACTGAGCCGATTCCTGGCCGCTGAACGCTCAGCTTACACTGTGCTCCCGGGCGAGGCGGATATGTTCAATGCCTTCCGCTTCACGCCGCTGGAACGCGTGAAGGCGCTGATACTCGGCCAAGATCCGTACCCCACCCCCGGCGTACCGCACGGGCTGAGTTTCTCCGTGCGACCGGGCACGCCGATCCCGGGCTCGCTGCGCAACATCTACCGCGAGTTGAAGGACGATCTCGGGATCGAACCGGCGCGGCACGGTTGCCTCACCGTGTGGGCCGAACGCGGCGTGCTTCTGTTGAACACCTGCCTCACAGTGCGGGCCGGAGAGCCGAACTCCCACGCGAACCGCGGGTGGGAGGGGTTCACCGATGCCGCGATCCGCGCGGTAAACGCGCTGGATCGCCGCGTGGCGTTCGTTCTGTGGGGTGCTTACGCCCGCCGCAAGGCATCGCTCATCGACGGCACGCGGCACGCCGTGATCGAAAGCGCGCATCCGTCCCCGCTCTCGGCACGCAACGGTTTCTTCGGTTCCAAGCCGTTCTCCAAGGTGAACGCAGCCTTGGATGCCCCGATCGATTGGAAACTGCCCGAGGCGTGAATCACGCCTCGGCGTTCGCGGTGTCCGCATCGAGGTGCTTCGCGCCGAGCACCCAAAGGAGGCCAGCGGCGGGGATCGTCAGCGACGTGACGAGGAAGGCGGTCTGCAGATCCGCATCGTCCCGGACGAGGCCGATCAGCGACGGCGAGATCGCATCGCCCAGTGCGTGGATGATGAGGATGTTCATGGCGAAGGCGGTGGCGCGGATTCGTGGCCGCGTCACGTTTGCGAGGATGGTGTTGGCCGGGCCGGTGTTGAAGAACAGCCAGAACACGGCGAAGAACATGAACACCCACGCCCAGGGGAACGGCGCGTACAGCATGCCGAGGAAGAACGGAAACCCGAGCACCGTGCCCCAGCCCGCGACGTGGAAGTACGCCCCCTTCACGCCGCGATTGCGGAGCCAGTCTCCGAGCAGTCCGCCCAGCAGCGTCGCGAGAAATCCCGACACCACGACGATGGCGCCGAAGTAGAGGCCGATCTTGCCGGTGGTGAGCGAGTCGGCCGCGGTCGCGGCATCGTTGATGGCCCCGCCGTGATCCGCGAGTTCCTTGCGACTCAGTGCCGTCGCCAGTCTCGCTTGGTATTCCTTGGAGCCGTACTTTTCATCCGGCGCGATCAACGTGGCGACTTTCGCCACGACCGCGTCCGGGATTTCGGCCGAGCCGTCCGACCGCTTCCGCTCTCGCAGTTTCAGCACGGTCTTGTCCGTGATGGTGAAACGGCCTTCGCGTTCGAAGATGTACACGGGAGCCCACGCAGCCACGCCGCCGAGCATGAACGTGCTCAGCGTCATTCCGGCACAGCAGAACACGAACGATCTGTTTCCGCGCAATTCCCGCAGCACGGTGCCGTAGCTCGGCGCATCGACCGCTTTCGCGACCGGCTCGCTTCGCCGGTCCTTCATCAGGAAGCAGAGCGCGCCGAGGATCAGCCCCGGGACCACGACCACGAGGAAGGCGCCGCGCCAACCCCAAGCCGAATCCGCAACCGCGCCGCCGACCACGAATCCGAGCGCGCTGCCGACCGGCACCGCAAGGTAGAACCAAGCCATGATCCGGCCGCGGTGCTCGACCGGGTACAAGTCGGAGAGCATCGTGGGTGCGACGGGGCCGTACGCGGCTTCACCGATGCCCACGAGGCAGCGCGTGACCAGGAGCAAGACATACGTTTCGGCGAGGCCTGTGCCGCCGGTGGCCAGGCTCCACACGATGACCGCGGCCCCGACCAACGCCCACCGCGACATCTTGTCGCCCAGCCAAGCGAACACCGGGGACAGCAGCATGTACGAGACGAGGAAGCCGGTGGTGAGCAGGCCGAGCTTGAAGCTGCGGTTCGGATCCTCGGTTTCGAAGATCCCCGCGTCGAGGTCGATCTTCGGGAGTGTTGCCGAGAGGATTTGCCGGTCGATGTAATTGAACAGGTTGATGGCAAGCAGCAGGGCGAGCGCCTTCCCGGCCCCCGGAACCGCCAACTTCGGCCCGCCGGTGCTGTCCATCGGCCCCATTTCACCCGCTCCTGCATCCGTGTGTTGCGACGTAACCTATAATTCCAGCGGGTGCAAAGGAACCCCGGTTCCCCGCGAATAGCCTGTCAGCCCGCCGCTGTATCCCCGTGCCTGCCATGACCGAAGACGAAATCAAAACCCGGTTCGTCCGCGAGATCGAGCTTCGCGGCTACGATGACAAGTACATCGACCGCAATGAAGAGCGCGAGATCCTGCAGATCGCCATCCAACTCGGCGTGGGCGTCGACAACGCGAAGTTGGCCTTGGCCCAAGTGTGCGAAGACCGCGGCTACATCATCGAAAGCGAAGTGGCCCGACAGATCCGCCGCGAGATCGAATCGACGGGTGCGAAGGTGGATCGCCACGAGTTTCAAGCGATCTTCGAGAACACCCGCAAGGCCGTACAGGGCAAGAAGAACGACCGCGACATCCAGCGGATGATCGTGAACGTGATGGAAGACAGTGGCCACACCCGCGTGAAGACCGGCTGGTTCAGCAACTGGTACGCCAACTTGAAACGAGACTTGGGCATCTGAGGACGGATTGGTGCTTGACTTCCGCGGCGACTCATGCGAATTTCCACTTCCCGCCGGTGCCGACCCGCCTCGCTTTCCGCTCCCGCCTAGGGTTCGCATGTGATGAACCTCCAACATCTTCTGGCTCAACCGGGGCTGCAAGTGGGCTCGCGGAGATGGTTCCTGCGCACGGCGTTCGCCGGGACACTGGCCGCGCCCGCACTCCGAGCCGCCACTCCCAAGCAGAAGAACTCCGTCATCCTGTTCTGGCTCTCGGGCGGGCTCAGCCACTTGGATTCATGGGATCCGAAGCCCGCGGCACCGGCCGAAGTGCGCGGGCCGTGGGGTTCCATTCCCACGAACGTGCCCGGCATCCGCATCTGCGAGCATCTGCCGCTTCAAGCGAAGATCATGGACCGGCTCGCGTTGATTCGCTCGGTCGATTGCCGGGCCAGCAACCACACGCCGATCACGATGCAGGCCGGCAATCCGCTGGCCCGCCGCACCGACGACGGCAAGGACGGCGGCGGCTACCCGAGCATGGGCTCCGTGGTGGCGAAGTTCCGCGGCGCGAACGACCCGGCCCTGCCTCCGTTCGTCGGCCTTGCCGAAAGTTGGAAGGCGGATGTGTGGGGTGCGGGCAACCTCGGCAGTGCGTATGAGCCGATCCCCGGCAAGGATCTCGCCGGTCGCATGACCGTGCCCGCGGGCATGACCATTCCGCAACTTCAGGATCGCGACGAACTCCGCAAGAAGCTAGGCAACCTGCAGCGCGAGGTGGACTCGTCCCGCGGCATGAACGAACACGCCCGCCGCGGCTTGGACATGATCGTGTCCGGCAAGGCGGAACGGGCCTTCCGCATCGATGAGGAATCGGACCGTGTCCGCGACTCGTATGGCCGCGACAGCATCGGCGAGAAGGCGCTCCTTGCCCGGCGTTTGGTCGAAGCCGGGACCACGTTCGTACTCGTCTCCGGCGCATGGGGCTACTTCGACCACCACGGCGACGACGTGCGCTGGGGCGGTATCGAAAAGGGCTTGAAGCCGCTGCTGCCCCGTATCGATCGCGTGATCTATTCGCTGATCAACGATCTGCAGGCCCGAGGCCTGTTGGATTCGACGATGGTGCTGATGATGAGCGAGTTCGGTCGGGCACCGGTGATTAACAAGCAGGCCGGTCGCGACCACTGGACGAACTGCATGAGCATGCTCGCGGCGGGCGGCGGCCTCCGCACCGGCCAAGCGATCGGCAGCACCGACGCGAAGGGTTACGACATCGCAGATCGCCGCGTCGGCCCGTCCGACTTGGCCGCGACCGTGTTCCACCAAATGGGCATCGACACGACCGCCCACTGGGACGACCCCGAAGGCCGCCCGATCCCGATCGTGGCGGAGAACGGCAAGCCGATTCACGAGTTGATGATGTGAGCGACAACGAATAGCGGCTAAACTTGGAGAAGATTGCATGTTTCGTCTCGATCTTGGCAGCCAGTCCGGCCGGTACTGCGATGGCGCGTCGCGGCGCAGTTTCCTCCAACTCGGCGTCGCGGGGATGGCCGCGGCCGGGCTGCCGCAAGTGCTTCGTGCCAAGGCTGCATCCTCGGCTTCCAAGGACACCTCCGTCATTCTCATCTGGCTGGACGGCGGCCCCGGCCACATGGACATGTACGACATGAAGCCGGACGCGCCCGCCGAGTACCGCGGATTGTGGAAGCCGATCCGCACCGTCGTGCCCGGCTTCGACATCACCGAGATGTACCCGAAGCAGGCGAAGCACACCGATAAGTTCAGCATCGTTCGCTCGCTGCACCACGACACCGGCGATCACTTCGCCGGCGGACACCGCATGCTCACCACGAAGGACATGGGCGTGAGCGGAGCGAACAACGCACCGAAGTTCCCCGGCATCGGCGCGATCGTGAACCGGGAGATCGGCCCGCGGGCCGCGGGCATGCCGGGCCACGTCGGGGCTCCGCACGCCGCCAGCATCGGCCTTGCACCCGGGTACTTCGGCGGGCACATGCTCGGCGCCCAGCACGACCCGTTCCTCACCGGCGATCCGAGCGTCGCGAACTACCAGGTGCAGAACCTCAACCTCGCCGGCGGGCTCAGCCTCGAGAAGATGGACGACCGCCGCTCGCTCTTCAAGCAACTGGACAAGACGCACCGCAGCTTGGACAAGAACGCCACGGTGGCGGCGATGGACAAGTTCAACCGCGAAGCGTTCGAGTTCGTGCTCGGGCCGCGGGCGCGGGATGCGTTCAACATGAGCCGCGAGAGCACCCGCCTCCGCGACCGCTACGGTCGCGACAACTGGGGCCAGAGTACGTTGCTCGCGCGGCGGTTGGTGGAAGCGGGCTCCACGTTCGTCACCGTTCACTTCGGCGGCTGGGATCACCACTGGGATCTGAAAGCCGGCTACGAGAACTACCTGCCGAAGGTGGATGCCGCGGTCGCGTCGCTGTTTGAAGACTTGGATGATCGGGGGATGCTGGACACGACGCTCGTGGTGTTGTGCGGCGAGTTCAGCCGCACGCCGAAGATGAACGACGGCGGCAACGGCGGCCCCGCCGGCAGCAAGGGCACGCCCGGCCGCGACCACTGGGGCAACTCCATGTTCTGCCTCATGGGCGGCGGCGTGAAGGGCGGCAGACTCGTCGGCAGCACGGATCGACTCGGCGAACGCCCGCACACCCGACCGCTCACTCCGTGCAACATCCACGCGACGATCTACACCGTCCTCGGCATCGATCCGAAACTGCAACTGCTCGACCCGTCCGGCCGTCCGACGAATGTCCTGGACGACCCCGAACCGATCCACGAGTTGCTGTGACTCACACGTTGTAGGTCGTGCTCGCGGTGGTGCCGCCGCGGCCGGTCCAGTTCGTGTGGAAGAACTGGCCGCGGGGCTTGTCCGTGCGTTCGTAGGTGTGGGCGCCGAAGTAGTCGCGTTGGGCCTGCAGCAGGTTCGCGGGCAGGCGCCCGGTGCGGTAACCGTCGAAGTACGCAAGCGCCGCGGACATGGCCGGAAGCGGGATGCCGCTCGTCACGCCGGCCGCAATCGTCCGCCGCCACCCGGCTTGGGCCCGGCTCATCTCGCCCGCAAAGAACGGATCGACGAGCAGGTTTACGAGTTTCGGGTTCCGGTCGAACGCTTCCTTGATCTTGCCGAGGAACGCGGAACGGATGATGCAGCCGCCGCGCCACATCAGTGCGATGCCGCCGTTGTTCAGTTCCCAGTTGCTCGCCTTCGCTTGGGCCGCCATCAGGGCATACCCCTGTGCGTAGCTCACGATCTTGCTGGCGTAGAGGGCCATCTCCACGTCCGCGATGATCTGCTCGGGCGTGACGTAAACGCCGGTGGAGGCCTTGCCGACGCCGCCGAGCGAGAGCACCTTCTCCGCGGCCACGCGTTCGTCCTTCTGCGACGAGAGGCAACGGGCGAACACGGCCTCGGCGATCAGCGTGAGGGCCACGCCGTTCTCCGTCGCCGCGTCCACCGTCCACTTCCCGGTGCCCTTCTGGCCGGCCTTGTCCAGGATGAAATCGACGAGCGGCTTCTTCGTCTCGGGGTCCGTGTAGCCGAAGATGTCGGCAGTGATTTCGACGAGGTAGCTGTCCAGCACGCCGGTGTTCCACTTGGCGAACACCTTGTGCAGTTCGGGAGGTTCGAGCCCGCAGAGTTCCTTCAGCAGGTGGTACGATTCGCAGATCAACTGCATATCGCCGTACTCGATGCCGTTGTGCACCATCTTGACGAAGTGCCCGGCGCCTTCCGGCCCCACCCAGTCGCAGCAGGGTTGATCGGTGCCGGTGGCGTTGTCCCGCGCCTTGGCGGCGATCGCCTGGAAGATCGGCTTCACTTCGGGCCACGCTTTCGGATCGCCGCCGGGCATGATGCTCGGCCCCTTGAGCGCGCCTTCTTCGCCGCCCGAGACGCCGGTGCCGACGTAGAGCACGCCCTTGGCGGCGGCCTCCTTCATGCGGCGTGTCGTGTCCGGGAAGTGGGTGTTGCCGCCGTCGATGAGAATGTCGCCGGGTTCGAGGTGCGGCAGGACGGTGGCGATGGTGTCGTCCACGGCCTGCCCGGCCTTCACGAGCATCATGACCTTGCGCGGCCGCTTGATCGACGCGACGAGTTCCTGCGGCGAATGGGCCCCGACGAGCTTCTTCCCCTTGCCGCGGCCGTTCACGAACTCGTCCACCTTGCTGGTGGTGCGGTTGTACACGGCGACGGTGAACCCGCGCGATTCCATGTTGAGCACGAGGTTCTCGCCCATGACGGCGAGGCCGATGAGTCCGATGTCCGCGGTCGGGGTAGCCATGATGCGTGTCCCGTGGATGAAGCGACGAAGCAATTGTAGAGGTGCGGCAGGCAAAGGCTTCGGTCAGTCGAGGACTCGGGATCCGATTCGTTCGAACGCCGCAAGCCGCAGGACTGGAGGAGTCCCGCGGCAAAAGCTGCTGATCGTCGCCGGTGTTCAAGAGAAGGTCGTTGCTGTGATGTGTCTCGCGATGGTTCTACGCTCGGGCTCGGCGTCCATGTCTCAGCCCTCGTTTGGCTTCTCCTTCAATCGCCTCGCCAAAGTCTCGATCGCGCGTTCTTGTTCGTTGGTTTCCACCGAACCGGGCCGCAGGTCGCGAATCCTCGCGATGGCTTCGCGCGGGGATTCGCCCTTCGCCACGAGGTGCGCGGCGAGCACGGTGCCGGTGCGGCCGAGACCGGCGCCGCAGTGCACCGCCACGCCCATGCCGCTCGCGTTCGCCTTGCGGATCGTATCCAGGATGTGATCGAGTTGGCGATCCGTCGGGGCTTCCATGTCCGGCACCGGCACGTTCACCGCCATCAGGCCCGCCTCGTTCACCCAGTCGCGGCGGACGGGCGACTCCGTGAGCGTAATAAGCAACTCGACGCCGTTGCGGCGGAGCCACTTCAAATCTTCGACGGAATCCGGGTACGCGAGCCCCGCGAGGTGCGGCTTCTCCACCCAAGTGAATCCGGTCGGCGGCATGAACTCAGCTTATGGCCGGGACGAGTTCTTGGCGGGGTACGCGTCCGCGCCGCGATCCTTTGCGAACTTCGGATCGCTGCCGTACTCGGCGCCGGATTCCTTCACCGGCAGTTGCGGCTTGCTGCGAGCCGGTGAGTCTTCACAGTACCAGCTGTTCTTCGAGAACGTGAACGAGGCGGCGTCCGTGTTCGGTCCGACGTTCACGCCGCCCCAGTTCCGCGAATTGAACGACACGGTGTTCCGCTCGAACTCGACGTTGCGGCAGGGCACGAACCCCTCGCCCGTGTTCTCCTGGAGGATGCGGAGAGCGTACTTCTCGGGGCGCAGGATCGTGTTGTAGCGCACGCGGCCGCCATCCAGCCCCACGCAGGCGATCGCCGCACTGCCACCGACGAACGTGCAGCCTTCCACCGTGATGTTCTTCGCCTCATAGCGGCCGTTCGCGGACATGCTCTTCACCGGCGGACGGAAACTCTCCGTGCCGGTGTTGCCGCCGATGTTCATGCCGCGTTCGCCGCAGTCCTCGAAGCGGCATTTGCGAACGACGATGTCCGCCGCACCGCCTTTCATCTGCACGCCGTTCGACCCGCCGGACTTGAACGTACAGCCGACGAGTTCACCGCGATGGCAGCCGACCATGTCGATGGCGGACCCGCCGCCACCCCATCGTTCCACGGTGCAATCGATGATCTGGAAATCGTCCACGCCGGAGAGTTTGATGCCGTCCACGTTGCCGCGCGGGCCCACATCCGCGATGCGGATGTTCTTGAGCGTGATGTGGTGTGCGGGCTTGTCCGGGTTGCCGGCGTCGTCGATGTTCAGGGCGTTGTCTTTGCAGCCGCCGAGGTGCAGATCGCGCAGTTCGAGGTGGCTCGCGCCGGAAATGTGGAGGCAGGCGTTGTCCGCGGTGAATCTCGGTGGCCGCTCCGTGTCCACCGCCATGACGACGATCGGCTTGCCTTCGGCTCCGTGCACGTTCTGGAAGAAGTGGTTGCCGCGATAGGTGCCGGGCGCGATCAGGACGCGGTCGCCGGGCCGCACCGCGAGCATCGCCCGCCGCAACCCCGCCACATCGTTGACGCGATAATCGGCGGCGAACGCGGATTGGGCGAAGCCCGCCGCGACAAGAGCGAGAAGGACGCGTTGCATGTTCAACCCAACTTCCACGGGGAGCGGTACTCGTAGCCGAGCAACTTGTTTGCGTCGGCGTCGTTCGTCACTTGCTCGGCCTTCGCGTCCCACGTCAGGTACTTCTTCCGCATCAGGGCGATGCGGGCGAGCAGGGTGGCGGTCGTGGAGCGGTGGCCGGTTTCGACCGGGCAGGTGGTCGGGGTGCCGTTCTTAATGCCGTCCAGGAAGCTGCGCGCGTGCAGGATCGCGCTTTCGGGTTCGCCCTTCTTCACTTCCGGCAGGCGAGCCTGCTTCACGGCGCGGCCCTGCTTCGCGTTCTCGGCACGGGCGATGGGCGAGAGCGCGGGCATCTCCTCCGTGCGGTTGTTCTCGGGAATAATCTCCCAGCCGCCGCCGTCCGAGAGGAGCAGCGTGCCGAGGGTGCCGCGGAATTCCATGCTGTACCCGCGCGGGTTGCCGGGGCTCGCGTTGCAATTGAACTGGCTGAACGTGACGAGGCAGTTCTCGTACTCCCAGATCGCCTCGCACGTGTCGGGGATTTCGCGGTTGTCCGTGACCGCGTACTTGCCGCCGAGGCATGCGACCGCCTTTGGCGCATCCTGCTGGATGGCCCACTGGATGACGTCGAGATAGTGCGTGCCGAAGTTCGTGAGTTGCCCGCCGGAGTAGTCCCAGAACCAGCGGAACTTGTAGAGGCAGTGGTTGGCGTTGAACGGCACCTTCTTCGCCGGCCCGAGCCAGAGGTCGTAATCGAGCCCCTCCGGCGGGTCGGAATCCTTCGGGCTGCCGATGCCCATCGGCGTCTCGTTGCGGTAGTGGTAGCTCTTCGCGACCGTGACCTTCCCGATGGCTCCGGACTGGATCAGCTTCACCGCTTCCATCACGAACGGCGTGCTGCGGCGGTGCAGCCCCACCTGCGTGACCCGCTTCGTTTCCTTTGCGACATCGGCCATGCGGCGACCTTCGCCGATGGTGAGCGAGAGCGGCTTCTCGCAGTACACGTGCTTTCCGGCCCGGCACGCATCGACGAACTGCAGCGCGTGCCAGTGGTCCGGTGTCGCGATCACGACGGCATCGAGCTTCTCTTCCAGCAGCTTGCGGTACTCGTGGAAGCGGTGCACGTGCCCGCCGGCCTTCTCGATCTTGGCGGCCGCGGCGGGAAGGTACGGCTTGTACACGTCGCAGACGGCGGAGACATCCACATCCTTGTGCGCGAGGAACGCGTCGAGAAGCTGGTCGCCGCGGTTGCCGACGCCGATGAAGCCGATGTTCACGCGATCGTTCGCGCCGAAGGCGCGAGTGTAGCCGGCGGCGGTGAGTGCGGCCGCTCCCGCGGCGGACTTGGCGAACATGCGACGATCCGGTCGGGACATGGCAGCCTCGAATCAGGAGAGAAGGTCGGCATCGGCGAAGCCGTGCCAACATCTTCCCCTGCCCGAGGCACGCGAATCAAGAGGGTGCATGGCCATTCTCGCCGCGGATGAGCAGTACCGCGCCGATGATCAGTGCGAATGCCAGCGCCGTGCGCCACGTCGGCGTCTCCTTCAAGTAGAAGAATGCGAACACGGCGAACACCGAGAGCGAAATGGCTTCTTGGAACACTTTCAACTGCGTGGCCGTGAACTCGCCGTAGCCGAGGCGGTTCGCCGGCACCTGCAACGCGTACTCCGGGAGCGCGATCAGCCAACTCGCGAGGATCGCGGTCCACAGCGCGGCCTGCTTGTACTTCAAATGCCCGTACCACGCCATCGTCATGAACGTGTTCGAGCCGACTAGCAGCAGCACCACCCACAGCGTCTTCATGGAACAAGCCCTTCAACGAAAAAGCCCACGGACGCGGAGTCCGTGGGCGGGTTTGTCGTCCGAAAACACTCACTTGCCCGGGAGGGTCGGCAGGGCGGTGCCGCCGGTCGGAGCCACGGTCGCGGCCGCCGTGATGTCGATCTTCGCCTTCGGCTTCATCTGGCCGAGCACGGCCTCGCGGAGCTTCATGGCGTAGAGCAGCTTCACGTCTTCCTTCACCTCTTCGTACTTCTTGGGCGTGCCGGCCTTCTTGCCCGTGACGAGGATGAGGTGGTAGCCGAACTCGGTCGCGACGACATCGCTCATCTGATACGGCTTGAGTTCGAACGCGGCCTTGGCGAACGGCTCGACCATCGCGCCGGCCCGCGGGAAGAACTTGAGATCGCCACCGTCCTTCTTCGAGGGGCACTGCGAATCGCGCTGGGCGAACGCCGCGAAGAGTTCTTCCGTCTTCTGCGTGCGGATCTGTTCCTTCTGCAGCGGGTCCGCGGTGGCGGGGGCGGCGGCCACGGCCTTGTTCGCCTCTTGCTCGATGGCCTGCTTGATGCCGCGGAGCTTGCCGGCGGCCTCCTCCTGCTTGCCCTTGTCCGCGCCGGGGGTGAACAGGATGTGCCGCGCGCTCACCATCGAGCCGTCGAACACTTCGGGGCTGGAGGTGAACAGTTGTTGCAGGGCCGCGTCCGTGCTCTGCTGCTTCACGAAGGCTTCCCACTTGAGTTGGGCCAGCACCTCGGCGCGGAACTCTTCTTCCGTCAGCATCATGGTCGCGAGTTCGGTCGCGTAGTCCTTCTTCACCTGCACGAGTTCCTTCTTCAACTCGCCGATCAGCTTCTCGACCTCGGCCGGCTCGACCTTCGTCTGGATCGCCGCAAGGTACGCGTCGATGAGCGCGTTCTCGACGAGGTGATTGATGATCTCCTTGCGGGCCATTTCCTTGGCGCTGGCGGGGAACTGCCGCAGGGCGCGGTGCACGGCGACTTCCGGAATCTGCTGCACGGTCGGCGTGGCGCCGAGCGAGATGGTGACGGTGGCGGCGGTGCCGGTCGGGCGGGGCTCGATCTTCGGCGCGGCGGCCGGCGGCGTGAGCGGAGCCGGCGGCGGGACCGCGCCCGCGCCCGGCGGGGCGAGTGGCGGCACACCGCTGGTGGCCGGCGGCGGAACCGTGCCGCCCGCCGGAGGCTGCGCGAACGCCACCGCCGTCAGGCTCGTCCCGAGGAGCGCGGCCGCGGCCGCCCGGGTCAACTTGAACATTGCGAACTCCTTCTCGCTGCCGAAAGCGCCACGGCCTTCCCCACGGCGCACCGCTCCCGGTGTGTGTTGAGGGGTCGCGTCATACCCGCGGGCATGGGAAATGCAAGGGCACTTGGGAAGCGATCCACCATCGATCCTCGGGTGGCTCGCATCGCCCAGAACCCTCCCGGCCCCTCCCCGATGCGGAGGGGGAGAAAGACTAAAGCCCCTCCCGCTTCGGGGAGGGGTTTGGGGAGGGGTCTTTCGGTTGAGCAGGACCGGACCGCCAAGAGTCGCGGCCCGCCGGTTGCATTCGGTCAACGCCCTGCTATCTCAACCCTCGCACATGGCCGACCTTCTCGCACAGGGGCCGCGCCCCGAAGACAACTGGCGACGGCCGCTGCCGGACGACGAACCCGTCGTACTCGGCCGCGATCCGGACGTGTGGAACGTCCCGTGGGAGGAGTATCTCTCGCGGCGGCACGCCGAACTCACACTGAGTCACGGCCGCCTCCGCGTCCGCAAGTTGCACGGCGCCTCGAACCCGCTCTTCCACGCCGGCAAAGCGGAGGACAGCTTCGAACTCGCGCCCGCCGGCGCGTTCGTCATCGGGCACACGCTGTTCACGCTTGCCGCGCCGCGACCGTCCGCCGGTTCCGCCCCGAACGGCGTGCTCCTCGAAGCGCGGACCATCAACCACGAGGAACTCGAGCGGCTGAAGTTCCGCGACGCCCCACACCGGCTGGACGTGCTCAGCAAGTTGCCCGTGGTCATCTCTTCGGCCTCGAACGACGCCGACCTCTTCGCCCGCCTGGGGGACATGCTCCTCGCAGGCGTGCCCCTGCGCGGACGCGGTCGCGCTCGTCGAAGTGGAAATGGGCTCCGTCGAAGCCTTCGGGCCGGACGGCAGCCGCCCCGAACCCGCGATCCGGCTGCTGCACTGGGATCGCCGCCTGTCCGGGGAGGGCGCGTTCGAGCCGAGCCGCAAGCTGGTGCTGGAAGCGATCGCGAATCAGGTGCAAACCATCCTGCATGTGTGGTCCACCCCGGAGCCGAAGCCGCAGGAGATCCCGGCGTTCACGCTGCAGGGGCGGTTCGATTGGGCGTTCTGCACGCCGGTGATCGGCGAAGGGTGCCGCGGGTGGGGCCTGTACGTGGCCGGGCGGTTCGCCGGCGACCTCGACCGCCACCGTGCTCGCGCCGCTTCCCGCCAACGAACTGCGCGATGATGTCAAGCGCCCACGGAACTGGTTGCGGAGATCGTCGGCTCGTTGCGGCAGGTGCAGGTGCTGCGCGAACGGCAGGGTGTGTTCCGCCGCTTCTTTTCGCCCGGCGTGCTGCACGTGCTCTCGGGCACCGACGCGCCACGGGCCTTGGAGCCGCGCGAAGCCGACGTCACGGTGCTCTTCTGCGACCTCCGCGAGTTCTCCAAGAAGGTCGAAGAATCCGCCGGGAACCTCCTCGACGTGCTGAACCGCGTGAGTTCCGCACTCGGCGTCATGACTCGCAATGTGGTCGAGAATCGCGGCGCGATCGCGGACTTCTACGGCGATGCGGCCATGGGCTTCTGGGGTTGGCCGCTCGACGATCCCGCGATGGTGGAGAACGCGTGCCGGGCCGCGCTCGGCATCCGCGCCGCCTTCGACGCCGTAACGCAAAACGAATCGCACCCGCTGTTCGGCTTCAAGGTGGGCATCGGCATCGCGTCCGGGCGTGCCGTGGCCGGCGGGATCGGCACCGCCGAGCAGGCGAAAGTCGGCGTGTTCGGCCCCGTGGTGAACCTCGCGGCCCGGCTCGAAGGCATGACCAAGCCGCTTCGCGTTCCCATCCTCTTGGATGAACCGACGGCCGAGATTGTTCGCTCGCAGATGCCGGCGGATGCGGCCCGCGTGCGCCGCCTGGCCAAGGTGCGCCCCTACGGTTTGGAAACGACACTGGTGGTGACGGAACTCGTCCCGCCCGCCGGCCCCGAGTCCGTGCTGACGGACGACCACCTCGCGGACTACGCCGCGGCCTTGGAGGCGTTCCTCGCGGGGCAGTGGATGAAGGCTTACGAACTGTTGCACAAGCTTCCGCCGCAGGACCGCGGCAAGGATCTGCTCACCGGCTTCATCCTGCAGTACAACCACACGCCCCCGCCGAACTGGGACGGTGTGATCCCGCTCACGAGCAAGTGACCGGGGCGACGCTTCCAAAATCAGCCGCCGAGATACTGCCGCAGCATGGTCTGCACCTTGCCGCAACGTTCGCGCCAAGAGCCGAGGTCGCGCGGCGGATACTCGCGGACGGGGCCGCACGACACCGCGACCCGCAACCGCGTGAGGCCCGGATCCGGCTTCTCCATGTGCAACTCCACCGCGATCGGTTCCTTGCCCTTCGGCACGCTCTTGAGCTTCCCTTTCAGCCAGTTGAACAGGCTGCTCTCGGTCACGGGGCGGTTCTGGTAGTTGCTCGGCAGGCCGACTTGCAACCGGATCAACCCCGGCTCGCTTTCCAGTACCGTGGCGTCCACGTCTTCCACGAAGCCGCGGATCTTCGCGGCCACGAGTCGCTCCGGAATTGCCACTTCAAACGTCTCGCGGGACTCGAACGGATCGGCGGGAGCGTCCAACTTCAAACCGGGGCGCGAGCCCGGCGTATGAGCAGGGATGTAGGTGCCGGAACCCGCGTTCGGCTCCCAACCCGCCGGCGCGGTCTCCTCCCAAAACCGCTCCCCGAGCACTCGACCGTATTCCTGACAAAGCTCGCGGGCGTTCTGCTGCCGCTCGTTGGCGAACTTCGACATTGCAAGGTGGACCACGGCCTCAATGCCCGCCGGGATGGTTCCGGCCCCGGCTGTGGAGAACCGTGGCGGCGGAAGTTGGACATGTGCAGACAGGGTGTCTTCCATCACCGGGTAGTTGAATGGCAGCCGGCCGGTGAGCATCTCGAAGAGGATCACACCGACGCTGTACAGGTCGCTCCGGGTGTCCACCGGATCCCCGCGGACCATCTCGGGGCTGACGTATTCCGGCGTGCCGAGGGCGAAGATCGGCCCGCGGCCGGTGAGTTCGGAGAGTTGCAGGTGCGGCCGCGCGGTGAATCCGGCGAAGCCGAAGTCCATGACTTTGAGCGTCTCGTTCGGCTGGCCCGCGTTCAGCACCATGAGGTTGGCCGGCTTCAAGTCACGGTGAATGATGCCGCACGAGTGCGCGGCTTGGATCGCATGGCAGAGGTAGCCGAGCAATCGGCCGGTGCGTTCGATGGTGAACCGCCGGTGCTTTGTGATCAGATCCTCGAGCGTGATGCCGGGCACGTACTCCATCACGAGGCACGGGCCGATCGGGTCGTCGAGGGAAGCATCAAGCAGGCGAACGGAGTAGGGGTGCTGGAAGTTTCGCATCGAGCGGACTTCGGCGTCGAAGAGTTGTCGGAACTTCGGGCTCTGCGTGGCGTGATCGTGGATGCGTTTGACGACGACGCGGCTGCCGGGCTGCCGGAGCGGTTCCGCGAGCCAAGCCGCGCCATTGCTGCCGCTGCCGAGTTCGCGGAGGAAGCGGTACTTCCCCAGTGCGGTCTGTCCGAGCATTCCAGCCTCCCGCGCCGGAGATTCCGGCGGGGAAGCGTAGGTCGGTTTCGGACGCAGGGCAAACCTGGCGGCGGAGTTGATCCACGGGCCGAATGATTCGCATTGGAGATGAATCTCCCGAAGCCCACCGACGGCCGTCGGTGGGCTTGGGCGAGCTGCGTAATTTCTCACGCCGGGCCGTTGACGCTCCCGCGCCGTGGTGGGAAGATGTTCCGAAGTTCCGCCCGTCGCTGCCCCGGAACCGCTGACGATCCCGCCCCAGACCCACCTCCCGCCGGGAGCCCGAGTGATGTCGCCAAGCCGCCTTCGCGCGTTGTTCTTCGCCGCCGCCTGCATCACCGTGTTCCAAATCGCGGATCGCCACGCGTTGGCCCAGCCCACGCCGGATCAGCAGGCCGCAATGCTGCTGGACGCGGGCCGCAAGGCTTACAACGACGGCAACTTCCCCTTCGCCGCGGATCGCTTCCGCGAGTTCCTCACCAAGTTCGGCGGCCACAAGGACGCACACGCCGCCCGCTTCGGCCTCGGCCTCGCAATCCTGGACATCCAACCGCCCGATTACCAGAAGGCGGTCGAAGCGTTCGCACCGGCCGCGAACGAGAAGGCGTTTGCGGACCAACCACTGGCCACGTATTACCTCGGAGTCGCACAACGCGGGCTCGGTCACAAGGAAATCGGAGAAGGCATTGCTCGCCCGAATGAGATGCCGCAACGGCAGCAGGCCGCGAACGGCCGCTTCACCGAGGCACTCAAGAGCTTCACCACCGCCCGCGAAATGTTCGAGAAGAAGATGCCGGCGGAAACGGAATGGGCGGCCCGCGCCCGCTGCGACACTGCCGAGATGGAACTGCGGCTGAACAAAGCCAAAGAAGCGCGAGCGACCGTGGAACCGTTCGCCAAGGAGGCCACACTTGCCAAGAGCAAGTCGCGGCCGCTCGGACTCTACTACCACGGCGTGGCCTGCTCGCAGTTGAACGATGTGCCGGCCACGGGCAAGAGCCTCGGCCAGTTGGCGCCGTTCGACCAACCCTTCGGCCCGCACGCCCGGTATCTGATGGGCCGCGTTCATCAGCAGCAGGAGGAGAAGGCGGAAGCGGCGGCCGCGTTCGATGCCGTGATCGCGGGATGGGACAAGCAGAAGAAAGATGCCGTGGAGGCGCTCAAGACACCGGACAAGTTCAAGAACGACCCGTGGGAGAAGTCGCGGCTCGAGAATCTCACGAAAGCCGCACCGCCGGATTACGTCGCGGGCAGTGCGTTCTACGGGGCATGCCTGAACTACGAAGCCGGCAAGTTCGGCGAAGCCCTGACCAAGTTCCAAGCATTCACCAAGGATTACGCGACTTCCCCCTTCAAGGACGACGCCGTGCTGCGAGCCGGCTTCTGCTTGGTTCAGACGAAGCAGAACGAGGAAGCCGTGAAGACGCTGCAACCGCTTACCAATGTGCCGCGACTCGCGGACCAGGCGTTCTTCTGGATCGGCAAGGCCCAGGTGAATCTGGCGACGGTCGCGGACCCGATGAACGCCGCGCAGAAGACACAACTCTTCAACACGGCCATCGGCACGCTGCGCACCGCAGCGGATCGCGCGAACGGCCTCGCCGCCACGGACCCGGACGCGAAGGGCCGCCGCGCGGACATGCTGCTCGAACTCGCGGACGCGCTCCTCCTCAACAAGCAGGCTCGCGAAGCCGCCGCCGCCTACGATCAAATCCTGAACGAGAAACTGCTCCCGAACCGGATCGAAGAAACCAGCCAGCGTGCGATCGCCGCCTTGCACCTCGCGGGCGACTTCGCGGGATCCGACACCCGCATCGCCGACTTCAAGCAGAAGTACCCGCAGAGCCCGCTACTGCCGCTGGTGCTGTTCCGCGGCGCGGAGAACGCCTACGCCAAGGCCGAGACGCTGCTGAAGCAGAACAACCCGGCGGGCGCGAAGACGGGCTTCCTCGAAGCCGGGAAGAAGTACGAGGAGGTGGCGACGAAGTTCCCCGAGTTCGAGAAGGTGAACCGCGCCCGCTACGGCCTCGCACTCTGCCACGTGGCTAATGACGAGTACGAGAAAGCGTCCACGGTGCTGGAGGCGATTCCGGCTCCGGATCGCAACGGCGAACTCGCCGCAGCCAACTTCCTGCTCGCGGATTGCCTGATTCGCCTGGCACCCGCCAAGGCCGAAGACGCGCTGGAGGACAACAAGCTTCGTGAGAAACTCGGCAACGCCGCCTCTCTGCTCGACGCATTCGTTTCCGCCAACCCGAAGGCGCCCGAAGCCGCGGACGCGCTCCTGAAGTACGGGTACTGCATGAAGCGGCTCGGCATCCAACTCGCTCCGGGAGCCGAGCGCAACGACGCGCTCACCAAGGCGCGGCAGGCGTACGAGAAGCTGCCGCAGGCGTACCCGCAATCGCCGGCCATCGGTGCCGCCGCGCTCGAGCGAGCGAAGGTGATGAGCCTCCAAGGCGACAAGGGCGGAGCGACCAACGCGCTGGCCGCGTTCAAGAACGACCCGCTGGCGAAGAGCCCGGTCGCCCCGTTGGCCTACGTCGCGCTCGCCACGCTGCAACGCGAGCAGAATCAAGCCGCGAACGCCGCCACGACCATGCAAGAGGCGCGGCAGAAGTTCGAAGGCCCGCTCGCCGGCGACCCGGACCCTGCCCGCAAGGAATGGGCCCATCTGCTTCGCTACCACCACGGCGTCGCGCTCTTCGAATCCGGCAAGCCGGTCGAGGCGCGGCAGGCCTTCGACATCGTGATCCAACAGGCGGCCGGGAAGGCCATCGGCGCGGAAGCCGCCCTCCGCGCCGGGCAGTGTTTCATCGACGAAGCCAAGAAAAAGATCGAGACGCTCGAGAAACAGAAGGCGATGCCGAATTTGAAGTCGGACATGATCGCGACGATCGACGGACAGATCAAGTTCGCGAAGGGCGATCTCACGGCCGCGGCCAAACTGCTCGAGCAGCGAGCCAACGAGTTCAAGGCCGGGCTGCCGCAGGGTGAATCCCGCGCCCGAATGCTGTACGACGCCGCATGGGCGTACAAGGCCGCGGGCGAGGATCCCAGCGGCGCGTACGGCAAGCTCATCGCGGAGTTCGCCACCCTCAGCCTCGCCGTGGAGGCCCGTCTGGAGCTGGCCGAGTTCATCGGCGAGAAGAAGCCGGACGACGCGATCAAGATGCTGAAGGACGCGTTGGACGCCGAACCCGCGGACAAGGGCACCCCGGCGGAAACGACCGAGCGCATCCGCATCCGATTGGGTGCCGCCCACTTCGCCAAGAACGACCTTCCCTCGGCCCAAGCCCAGTTCGACGCCGTCGCCAACAACGAGAAGTCCCCCCATCGCGGCGCCGCGATGTATCGTTCCGCCGAGTGCCTCATGGCCCAGAAGAAGTGGGAGGAGGCGAAAAACAAACTGGTGATCTTCCGCGACAACGGCGCGTTCCACAACATCCCGCAAGTGAGCGACCGCGCCCTGCTCCGCCTCGGCAACGCACTCACCGAACTGAAGCAGTGGGATTTGGCGCGGCAGGCGTTCGAGACGCTCGTGGCCCGCTTCGGCGAAGCGAATGCGTGGGCCGTGGACGCCCGCTACGGGATGGGCTGGGTGCTCCAGAATGCCGGGCGCTTCGATGAAGCGATCAACGCGTATGCCGTGGTCACGCAGAAGACGACGGACGAACGTGCGGGCCGCGCCCACCTGCAAATCGGCCTCTGCCGCGCGGCCCAGAAGAAGTGGGACGACGCGGGCAAGGCCTTCTCCACCGTGTACTACGGCTACGATCTCGCGGACCTGAAGTTCGCCGCGATGGTGGAACACGCCCGCATCCTGGCCGACCAGAAGTACACGCCCGAAGCCGTGAAGCTGCTCGAGCGCGTGGTGAAGGAATCGGGCAAGGACGGAGCGTGGACCAAGGCCGCGACCGAACTGCTGGAGAAGGTGAAGAAGTGAGCGACACCCGCACTTGCGGACGTGTCGGAAACGATCTGCTCGTTCTACCATGTCCGTATGCGCATCGGCATCTTCGGCGGCACGTTCGATCCGGTCCACACGGGGCACCTCATTCTCGCGGAGCAGTGCCGCGATCAAGCCGCGCTGGACCAAGTCTGGTTCCTGCCGAGCTACCACCCGCCGCACAAGGCCGCCCAATCGCTGACGCGGTTCGAGCAACGCTGCGACATGCTCGAGCTCGCGATCGCCGGACACCCGTCGTTCCGCATCGAGCGGCTGGAGAAGGAACTGCCGCCGCCGAGCTACACATCGGAAACGCTGGCCGAGTTGCACCGCCGCCATCCGGGCACGGAGTTCTTTCTGCTCACCGGCTCGGATCAACTCTCGGACATGCCGCTGTGGCACCGGCCGCAGCAAGTGGTGGAACTGGCGGAGCTCGTGGTCGTACCGCGGCCGGGCGTCATGCTTTGGACGGCGGACCGACTCTCGAAATCGCTCGGCGTGCCGGTGCGGATGCGGCTCGTGGCCTGCCCGATGATCGAGATCGCGAGTCGCGAACTGCGGCGGGCCATGGCGGACGGCCTCAGCGTGCGCTACCTCGTTCCCCGCGCCGTGGAAGAGTACATCCGCGAGCGGAAGCTCTACCTCAAGTAAGGGTTCGTCCGCTTCTCGTGGCCGATGGTGGTGACGGGGCCGTGGCCGGGATACACGACCGTGTCCGGAGGCAGTGGCCACAGCACGCGTTCGATGTTGGCCTTCAGCACGGCCATGCTGCCGCCGGGGAAGTCCGTGCGGCCGACGCTGCCGCGGAAGAGCACGTCGCCCCCGATCACAGTCATCGGCTTCGTCTCGCGAATCACGTACACGATGTGGCCGGGTGAATGGCCGGGCACGTCGAACACGTCCATGCCGATGCCGGCGAAGTCGAGGCGGTCGCCTTCCTTCAGCAAGCGGTCCGCGGGCGGGCTCGTCACGGGCACGCCGAACGCCGCACTCATGTTCACGACGGCGTCGACCAACATCGCCGCGTCCTTCTCGCCGACGAGGATCGGCGCGTCCGGGAAAGCCCGCTTCATGTCCGCGTTCCCGGCGATGTGATCGACGTGCCCGTGCGTGTCCAGGATCGCAGAGAGCGTCAGCCCGCGCTCGGCGAGGAACTCGAGGATCGGTTCGGGCTCGAAGCCGGGATCCACGACCAACGCGTCCGTGCGACCGTCCTGCCACAGGATGTAGGAGTTTTCCGCGAACGGCTCGGAGACGATCGTGTGAATTTGCAGCGTCACTTTTTCTCGCCCTTCTTGGGCTCCGCCTTCTCGTCTTTCTTGGGCTCCGCCTTCTCGACATAGGCCGAACGATCTCGGGTGAGCTTGGCCGCATCGGCTTCGCTCAAGACGAAGACTTCGCTGCCGGCGTCGCCGGTCTTCGCGTGGCGTTTCTTACCGTCCGTCTCGCTGCCGATTGCCACCACACGGGTCGTCTTGTCGCGGAGGGAAAGCGTGATCGTGCCCGCCGGCTTCTCCAAGCCCGCGGCCTTGGCATCGAGGGAGGTCCAGCGTTCCGCCTTGAGCGCGCCGAGCGCGGTGAGCAGTTCACTCACCGACTTGTCGATCACTTGGTCCTTCGGAGCCGCGGGGTCCTCCCACCCGGTGCCCTGTCGCTGGAGCTTGAACTTCTTCCCGGCCCAGTCCACTTCGATGGAATCGACGCGCGCCTCGTCCAGCGTCCACACCTTCTTGGGCCGATAGTCGGCCACCAGCTTCGTGATGACGTCCGGAGCCAGTTGCACGATCGAATCCCCGGTGCCGAGCTTCGCGGCATTGTCCTTGCCCACGAGCAGCACGAGCGACTCCTTGCCTTCGTTCAGCACCGTCCACTTCGCGCGGGGCGAATCGAGGCCGTGCCTCTTCAGGTCGTCCGGCGTCGGCCTGTCCGCGAGGAACTTCTCGGCGCGAAGGCGGCCCAGTGCCGTCACGAGGTCGTCGATCTCCTGGCTGTCCACGTCCGCTTCCTTCGGCGCGGTCTGCTTCCAATCCTTGCCCGCCTTGGTGAACGCGAATGTCTTGCCGTCCTTCTCCAAGATCAACTTGTCCGCCGCGAAGAAGCTGCTGAGCGAGCGGTCGCGGAACTCCGCGCCGAGCGCCTTGAGTACGCCGGCTTCCACCATGCTGACGCGCGGCCAGCCTTCGACGCGGGCGGCGATCTGCTCGCCCTCGGCATTCGCCCCCACGCCGACCGCCACGAGTGCGGACGTGGCGCTGGCGATCGCCGGCCACGGGCCGAGCTTCGGCTTGCCGAGGTGAATCTGGATGGTGCGTGGCGTCGCCGGCGGTTCGCCCTCCGCCCGCTTCTCTTTCACAACCAAGGAGACGCTCACGGCATCCGGTGACCCGACAACCTCGGCCGAGCCCCGACGCAGGCCGCTCAGTTGGTTCAGCAGATCATTCACCGCCGCGGAATCGGCCGCGACCGCCGCGGGCTGGCGATCCACCATCCACTTCGCATCCTTCTTCACAAGCTTCACGGGGGGCTGCCCCGGCCGCGCGATCGACACTTCCTGCACCTCGTCGGTGCTGAATGCGGCCAGTTGCGGATCACGAAGCCCGTCCGCCTTCGGGAAGAGATCGTTGAGCTTCTCCGCCCGCAGCATGAACACCTGAGGATTGTCCGCGAGCTTGGCGAAGAGATATTCCTCCTTCACCTTCCGCGTCATCGGCGGAAGAGGCGGCAGGCCCGGCATGGGCGGCGGCGACGGCGCGGGCACGTCGCGTTCCACCGTCTTCGCCACGGCCCCGACCAACAGCACGAGCTTCGATCCGTCCGTCTGCGTCACCGTGAGCGTGCGTTCCGGCTTGTCCAATCCCGCTTTCGTCGCATCGGTGGCGAACTCCTCGACCCATAGATCCGGGATGGAGGCGAGCAGGCTTTGGAGTTTGTCCGCATCCACGCGGTCGCGTTGCGGCACGGCGAGTTCCCACGCATCGGCGATGCGTTGCGGCGCGATCGTCGCTTCGCCGCCTTTCTCCGTCGCCACCGGCTTCGGGAACGGTGCCACGCGCACGAGCTTAAACGTCTCGGTGCGCGGGATCGCCACACCGAACAGCGTGCGATCCTTGCTCGTGGTCCGCACTTCGATTTCCTTCGCGCGGTCGGTGATGAGCGGCACCACGCTGGAGCCGCCGCTCGGGCCGAAGGGGCTCCCGCCGGCTGCCGCGATCTTGATCCGCTCCGAATCGGGGAACAGTTGCCGGCGGCGGTAGCTGTCCGCGGGTCGGCGCAGCACGGGCATCACGTCCGGCCCGAGACGGATCAGTTCCGGGAAGTCGTTGATGCGGAGGTATGCAGGGCGGGTGAAGGGGGAGTCTCCGTCCGCGGGCTTGGGTTCCCCGAAGGCGAGCGTGTAGCTGTTGGCTCCCGCCGCGACCTTCACCGTGAGCGGTTTGTCCGCGGCACCCAGCCCGTAGCGCGAGAGATCTTCGTTCTCGGCGACCGGCAGGGGGAGGAAACGCGACTTCAGCCCGGTGAACAGGTCCGCGAGTTCGGCGACCTCCTGCTTGCGGAGCGGCCAGTTGCCGGGCAACTTCCAGCCCACTTCGCCGTCCGCCTTTTCGAGAACAAGTCCGTTCTCGCCGGTGATCTCGATGCGCGTGAGCTTGCCGGGTTGGAAGTCCGCATCGAGCGCGGCGAGGCTCTTGGATTCGGCCGGTGCCGCGGACTTGGCGGTCCAGTCGTCGCCCTTCCAGAGCCAGAGCCCGGCACCGGCCGCGAGAGCAACAATCAGGATGGTGGATTTCAGATTCATGATTCGGTTCCGGGTCGCGAACACGCAAGCGTGTTGCGTCAGCGCGTACGTCGCAGCATCACCGCGAACAATCCGATCACCACGACGCCCAGTGGCAACAACAACCCCGTGCCCCAGCGCCACAGGACCACGTCCTGCTCGCTGAGTTGCACGCGAGGGTAGCTCCATTCCTTCTCGGGAACGGCGGGCAGGCGATCCGATCGGTTCAGCAGCCAGTTCGCGCTGTGCAGAAGCAACTTCTCTTGGGCGGGCTTCAACTCGGTGCCCACGAACACGCCGCCGTGGCCGAACACGACCAAGCGGCCGCTCGAAATCGGCGTCTTGACGTCCTTGGCGAGCACGGCGGCGGGCAGCACTGCGGCCGCAGTTTGCTGCCGGCCCGCTTCCTCGTCGAACCACGACACCGGGAGCTTGCCATCGATGGCGACTGCGACGGGGAACGGTCCGCGTTTCTCCTCAGCCTTCGTGCCCTTCTTCGGGTCGTCGTCCTTGGTCGGCTCGAACTTGGGTACGTAGGTGGCGCGGCCGGCGCGGTCGCCACGGGCGAACGGCTGCACTTCGTTCCACGTGTCCGCCCCGGTGAGCAGGAACTCCGCGGCGTACGGCAGCTTTCCCTGCCAAGCCTCGGACACGTAAACGGGCCGGAGTGCCTTCAATTTCAGGTCGAACTTCTGTTCCAGGCTGCGGCCGGAGAGCCGCATCGCGCCGCCCACGGGGTTGGGCTTCTTCGCGTCCTCGGGCTTCTTGTCCACCACGTTCTCGCCTTCGACGCGGTCCTCGATGCGGAGCGGTTCGATCTCCGCTCCGCCGCCCGCGCCGAACTGGCTGGCCACGCCCTGCGCCGCCAGCATCTTCATTTCGGAGTCGTACACCACCGTCTCTTTGCCGAGGATGACGCCGCGATCCGCGAGCAGTTTCTCGACGCCGTCCTGCGCTTCGGTGTTCGGTCCGTCCGCTTCCGAAATCGAACCCATGAGCGCGAGCACCGGGCGCCCGGACTTCATGTAGTCGCGGATGGCTTCGACTTGGTCCTTGTCCAAGGCGTGCAGATCGGGCGGAATCTCGCGGCCGGTCGTGACGTTCGAGATCGTGTAACGCGGCAGCACGAGCAGGTCCACGTCCGCGAGCAGCCGGGTGAACTTGGCTTTCACGTCGGTGACGCGACGGTCCTGGATCGATCGCTCGTCCTTGAACGCGGCGGTGAGCTTGTCCTCGATCGCTTGCCGTTCCTTTTCAAATTCGGCGATCTGCTTCTCGGTCACGGCCTTCTGCGCGTCGAGTTTCTCGATCAGATCCTTCTTGAACTCCGGTTCGGTCTTCTCGCTCAGCTTGTCTTCCCACTTCTTGAACACGCTGATGACTTCGAGCCACGAGCGGTTCTTCGAGCCTTCGTACAGCGAGTTGTAGAACCGGACACGGAAGTCCACGGGCCGCGTGCCGAGCTTGCCGAGGTTCTCCTTGATCTTGCCGAGATCGCCCACCTCTTCGCGGATCACGAGCACCTTCAGGCTGGCGAGTTCGCGCTCGCCCTAGATCTCTTCGATCTTGCTTTCCTGCCGGGTGTAGGCCGCGGGGGAGGGCGGGCCGCCGCCCCATTTCTTGAGCACGATGTCGGTCACGTCGAAGCCGTGATCAGTGAGCGTCTTCTTGAGCCCGGCGTGGGTGAAGTCGTCCAGCCCTTCCGTGCCGAGGAAGCCGTGAATGACGCAGATGGCGACCTTGGGCCGGCGTTCCTGCACCGCGAGGATGCGGCGGGCGAACGACTCCACGCCCTGTGGCAGGAGCACGAGGTTGCCGCGGCCTCCGTTCGCTTCTTTCGAGGCGGTGCGATCGAGTTGGAGGAACTCGTTGAAGCCGAGCCGCTGCACGCGCTTGTTCGCGTGGAAGAGGATGCTGTTCTCGGGGGCCGCGTCGATGGCGGCCTTCAGTTCCGGGGCGTCCTTCACGAGCTCCGCGAGTTTCGATTCAAATCCGAACTGCTCGGTGTCGAGCACCACCACGTGGAAGCGAGGCCCGAACTCGCGGAACTGGTCCACGAGATCCTTCACCTTCTCCGCGACCTTGGCTTCGGATTCGGAGGCGTAGCTATCCCGCAGTTCGGTCGCGAGACCGAACGTGCGATGTTTCTGCAGCACGACGATGGTCGTGGGATCGTCCGGCCGCAATTTCCTGAGTTCGTCCGCGACATGGGGCGGCAGCGTGAACTGCTGATCGCGGGTGAGGTCGCGGCGGGTGTAGTGCGAGAACGAATAGATGTTCACGAACGCGAGGAGGGCGATGGCTGCGACGGTGGACACGGTCGCGGCGGTGCCCGCGGCCGTGCGGCGGCTCGCCGCGAGGAAGAGCCCGGAGAGCAGTTCCACGACGAGGAACAGCAGGATGCTCAGGATGCCGACGTGGAAGATGATGCTGGCGTTCTTCGCGTACCCGCCGGCGTCGCCGCGCGTGGCGGCGCGCAGCGTGTCCGCCGTCCACATCTCGGGATTCGGGAACGCGGAGGCGAGAAGAACGGCACCGACGGCCGCGGCCCCGACACCGAGCAAGCCCATCGCCCGGACGAGCGTGCGGAACGCGGTGCCGATCGTTTTTCGTTTGCGTGCGTCAGCCATGATGGAGGTTCACTTCAGGCGGCGGGCTTCGAGCGAACGAACCGTCAGGAACAGGCAGAACAGCGTGACCGAGGCGTACAGGGCGAGCGGTCGCGTGTCGAGGATTCCGCGGGTGAAGTCCCGTCGGAAATGTTCGGGCACGCTGATGAAGTACACGAGCCGGTAGCCGGCGGAGCCGGTGTCGAACCACCACCGCAACAGCGACGGCAGCACGAAACCGAGCCCGAGGAGCAAGGCCAGCATCCACGCCACCAGTTGGCTCTTCACGAGGCTGGAAACGAACAGGCCCATCGCGAGGAACATCGCCCCGGCCAGCAGCACGCCGATGTACGAGGTGAGCGCGGGGTACGGGTCGATCCCGGGGGTGATGGTCAGCACCTTCTCCGGGTCCTGCGTCGCGTGCATGGACCAGCCCACGGCGAGGCAGGCCGCACCGACGAGGCCGGTCGGCAGCCATGCCCACGGTGTCGCGTTGAACAGCATCAGGATCAAGGCGGGAATCAGCGCCGCAATCCCACCGACGAGCATGATCACCCACACGCTGTTCACTTCGCGCCACGTGCAGTGCAGGTCGAGCAGCACGGGAAGGTAGATCAGCGTCGGCAGCCAGAGCGTGATGTAGAACGCAAAGCAAGCGGCGAACTTCGCCAGCACCACCTGCCAATCGCGGATCGGGGCGGTGAGCAGCATTTCGAGGGTGCCGGAGCCGCGTTCCTCGGCGAGCAGCCGCATGGTGATGATGCCGGTGACGGCGGGGAAGAGCCCCCAGAAGAGCACGCCCGCGGTCTGGGCCGGCCCGGCGATCTCGGACCCGCCGAGCAGCACCTGCATCGGGTATTCGACGCCGCGCGGCCCGCTCTCGTTCAGCAGCGTGAGCGCAAGGTTGAACTGCAGCCCGGTGAGCACGAGAAAACCGAACAACGCGACGTAGCCGATCGGCCCCGTGAAGTAGGCCGCGAACTCGCGACGGAAGAGACTGAGGGTCGCTCTCATATCCCCTCCTGGCCGGTGAGCCGCACGAAGATGTCTTCGAGGTTCTGGTTGTTGTGACGCTGCCGCACCGCCGAGAGCGTACCGTCCTCCACCACCTTCCCCTGATAGATGATGATCAGGGAATCGCAGGTGGCTTCGACTTCGGACAGAATGTGCGTGGAAAGCAGCATCGTGTGCTGGCGGCCGAGCTCGCGAAGCAACATGCGTGTCTCGCGGATCTGCGTCGGGTCCAATCCCGCGGTCGGTTCATCGAGAATCAGCACCGGCGGATCGGCGAGCAAGGCATCGGCGAGGCCGACTCGCTGTTTGTACCCTTTGGAGAGTGTGCCGATCGGCTGGCGGCGCACGTCGTTCACCCAGCAGCGTTCGGAGACGAAGCCGATCCGCTGTTTGCGTTCCGTGCGGCTCAGGCCCTTCAACCCGCCGCGGAACCAGAGATAGTCCTCGACCCGCATGTCCGCGTACAGCGGGCAGCTTTCCGGCATGTATCCGATGCGGCGGCGGGCTTCGATCGGGTTCCAGAACACGTCTTTGCCGTCGATCGTCGCTTTGCCGGACGATGCCGTCAGGAACCCGGCAAGGATCCGCATGGTGGTGGATTTCCCCGCGCCGTTCGGCCCGAGGAAGCCGACGACCTGACCCTTCTCCACGGAGAAGGACACGTCGCGAACGGCGGGATACTCGCCGTAGTACTTGGTGAGGTGCTCGACGGCGATCATGCAGCGGAATCCGGGAGGGCGCACGTCAGCGGTGTGCCTTATCCTTTAACCTGAGCCACGGGATGTGGCAAGAGGCGGGAGATGGGAAGGATGACGCCATGAGCCGAAGCGAACTGAACCGCGTGTTGACCTTCCTGCTTGCGGGAGCGGCCTCCGGCGTGATTGTCGCGATGTTGACGTGCTACGACGACCATTACGACCGGGTCGACATCAACGAATCGGTTCCGCTCGCACTGTTTGGGCTGGTCGTCGGGGGCATCGCCTCCCGATTCGTTCGTTCGGGCTTCTGGGGAATCGTCGTGCTGATCGGAACAGTGGGAGCCGTGATCGGATGGCTGGCCACCGATTTCAAGGAGATGCCACGGACCCACGGGATGATGCGGGGCGCGGTGTCGGGAACGGCGATTGGTGCGATGTTGTCTGCGACTCGGCGAACCGCCGCCCGCTTGGATTCCGACTCGCCGAACGGTAGACTCAATCCACCTCATGCATGATCCGCTCGCGACTCGCCCCAGCGAGTCGCCACCTTTCGGCGAATCGCACCGGACGGGGGAGTACTCTCCCGACACGTCGCGCGGCGGCGCGGATTCGTCGGCTCGCGATCCCGATTGCACCACATCCGCGGAGTCGCCGTCGGCGGGTCACTCTGCGGACACACCGGTCACCGGCTTCGAGATCTTGGAAGAACTCGGGCGCGGCGGCATGGGCGTGGTCTATCGCGCCCGCCAGGCAAAACTGAATCGCGTCGTGGCGCTGAAGATGATCCTGGCCGGCGACCGCGCGGGCGAGCGCGATCTGATTCGCTTCTTGGTGGAAGCCGAAGCGATTGCGGCCGTCCGGCATGCGCACGTGGTGCAGGTGTACGAATACGGCGAGTCGGCGGGCCGGCCGTATATGGCACTCGAGTATTGCGGCGGCGGCACCCTCGCCGGACGACTCAAGGCCGGCGCGATTCCGCCACGCGAATCGGCCGAACTGCTGAGCCGCATCGCCCGCGGCGTTGCCGCCGCGCATCACCTCGGCATCGTTCATCGCGATTTGAAGCCCGCCAATGTGTTCTTCGATGACGCCGGGTCCCCCAAGGTCGCGGACTTCGGCCTCGCCAAACGCGCGGCTGGCGCGGATCTCACGCAGACGAACGCCGTCATGGGCACCCCCGCTTACATGAGCCCCGAGCAGGCCAAGGGCGAGACGAAGTTCGTCGGGCCGCAAGCGGATGTCTGGGCGCTCGGCGTCATCCTGTATGAATGCCTGACGGGGGCGCGGCCCTTCGTCGGCGACGATACGTGGACGATCATCCGAGCCGTGATCGAGTCGGAACCGCGCGTCCCGCGAAGACTCGTTCCGGGCGTCCCGCGCGACCTGGAACTGATCTGCCTGAAGTGCCTCGCGAAAGACTCGCGAGACCGATACTCCGCCGCCGGCGAACTGGCGACCGACTTGGAGCGATGGTGCGCCGGGGAACCGGTGGGCGTGCGCCGCGCGGGTTGGCTCGAGCGAACAGCCAAGTGGTCGAAACGGAAACCGACGTTGGCGGCCGCCTACGCCTTGAGCGTCATCTCCGTGATTCTCATCGGGCTGGCGACCGGTGCGATCGGGTTGTGGCGCGACGCGGATCGCGCCCGCAGTCTCGCCCAATCCGCCTTGGAGGAAGCCGAGACCGCACGCATCGGCGAGAAAGAGGCCAAGGCCCAAGTTGCATTCCTGAATTACGTCCATGCCGTCGACTTGGCTCTCCGGGAGTACCAAGCCAACAACCTGGAGCGGGCCCGCGAGCTGCTGGAAGCCTGCCCGGAGGAACTGCGCGGCTGGGAGTGGCGGCACGTTCATCGACTGTGTCATGCCGACCTCGTCACGCTCGAGCTTCCTTCGACCAAGCTGGACGGCTTGGCCCTTTCCCCCGATGGGAAGCGAATCGCGACCGGAGCGGCGGACGGCGTCGCGCGGATCTGGAACGCGGCGGACGGAGCGTTGCTCCAGGAGTTCAAGGGGCACTCGGACAAGATGACTCTTGTCGCCTTTTCGACGGACGGGGCCCGCGTGGTCGCTGGTTCGGACGACAAGACCGCGAGAATCTGGGATGTCGCTTCCGGGCGCTCCCGCGCCGATCTCAAGGGGCATCGCGAATTCGTGCACGGTGCGGCATTCTCGCGCGACGGAACGCGGGTCGTCACCGGGTCCTTCGATCACGAGGCTCGCATCTGGACGGCCGAAGGCGATCTCCTCGCGACACTCGTCGGCCACGCCGACGTGATTGACGGCGTGCAGTACTCGCCGGACGGGATGCGAATCCTCACGGCTTCGAGGGACAAGACCGCACGAATCTGGGATGCGGAGGGGAAACCTCTCCATGTGCTCCGCCACAACGGCGCCTTGTACGGCGCCGTCTACAGTCCGGATGGAACACGAATCGCGACGGCTTGTCACGATGGCTCGGCTGCAATCTGGGATTCCACCACCGGGAGGCGATTGTTCGCGCTCCCGGGTCACTCCTCCCGCGTCTCCGTCGTGGCGTTCTCCCCCGACGGGCGCACCCTCGCCACCGGTTCGTACGACAACACCGCGCGGCTCTGGAACACCGCCGACGGCGTGCTGCGCGCGAAGTTGGAAGGGCACTCGGACTGCGTGGAGACCCTGGCTTTCTCACCGGACGGGTCGCGGCTGGCCACTGGTTCCTGGGACAAGACGATCCGGCTGTGGGATACGGAACACGGCACAAGTGCGGGACTCGTTCTCGGACACACGGATCGCGTGTGGCATCTCGCGTTCTTCCCGGACGGGGCGAGGTTGGTTTCATCGTCGGAAGACGGTTCGGTCCGGGTCTGGGAGGTTGATCACCGCGAGCGAGTGATCCTCCGGGGGCATCGAACGATGGTGCAGGACACCGATTTCAACTCGGACGGAAGCCGAATCGCCACGGGCTCCCATGACGGCTCCACGAGGATTTGGGATGCTCGCACCGGTCGGATGATATTCGAATTGGTCGGTCATGAGGCGCGAGTCGATCTCGTCCAATGGTCGAAGGACGATTCTCGCCTCCTCACGCTTTCCGACGATCGGACAGCCCGGATCTGGGACACTGCCGCCGGGCGGGCCGTGTCCGTCCTGAGAGGCCATGAAGGCGACATCCACGCGGCGGACATCTCGCGAGACTCCTCACGAGTCGCTACGGCTTCGGAGGACGGCAGTGCCGCAATCTGGGATGCCGCAACCGGCTCGCTGCTCCACCGCCTCAAGCATCCGGTCCCTGTCAACTTCGTGGAGTTCCTGCCCGACCGGCCGTTCATCGCCACGGCGGCGGACGACCATCGCATCCGTCTGTTCGACATGGCGACCGGCGAGCCGCGCGGGTCGCTGGACGGCACGGACGGCACCCGGATGCGATCTTTGGAAGTTTCTCCGGACGGGCGTCGAATCGCCGCACTCGCCACCGACGACACGGTGCACCTTTGGGACGTCGAATCCCGCGTGTGCATCGCACGCTTGCCGGCGGACGCTCCCGACGCGACTACGATCCGGTTCTCCCCCGACGGGTCGAAGTTGATCGTCGGCGCCAACGAAGGCAGGGCTTCGATCTGGGACGTGTCGGCTGGCCAGAAGCTGGCCGTGTTCACCGGTCACCGGGACGACGTGACGTCGGCCTGCTTCTCCCCGGACGGGGCGCGTGTGCTCACCGCGTCGCGTGATCACACGGCGCGGGTCTGGCATGCCGCCACGGGCATGCTCATGCTCACGCTGCCGGGCCACGAGGGGCAACTTCTCAGTGCTCGATTCCATCCGGACGGCGACCGCATCGACACGGCCGCTTACCTGAAGATGAACGACCAAAGCACGATGATGGTGCGGATCATCCGCTATGAATCGCGGCCGGCGAACGTCGGGCTCAAGCGGAAGTGAGGTTCAGGTCTCGCTTCATCCGCTTCCACAGCCGGGTCGGGAGATTGCCGATCGGTTGAGAGCGGATCTTGCGCAGCAACCGCGTCGGGCCCCAGCCGATCGGCTTCAAGCTCGAGCCGTGCATGATGTTCAGATAGAGGTTCCGCGCCTGCCGCCGCACCAACTCGAACCAGTACTTGTTCTCCGGCCCCTTGTTGTTGGTCAGTTCCATGTTGTTGAACGTGTACGAAGCACCGGTGCTGGCGGGGCGTTCGTAGCTGCCGCCGCGTTCGTAGAACGGCTCGTGCGTCTTCCACAGCACGAGGCCGTACATGTCGTAGAGCACCACGGAGAGGCCCATCAGCCACGAGTCCACGTTCGCCTGCCAGCCGAAGTTCTGGCAGACCTCGATCAGCTTCGCGGACACCACCGGCGACCAGCACCCGAACGACACCACCCAGTCGCGGATCATCTTTTCCTGCTCGTAGCGGCCGGCGTAAGCCTCGATCGGCGGGCGTCGGTGGCCCATGATGCAGAACTCGTCCTTCACCGCCAGGATCTCGCTGACGAAGCCCGAACGGGTGAAGATGAAATCGTCCGCCGTCATGAGCAGCCAGCGGGACCGCGGATCCCGCTGCGTGAAGAGATACTCCTGCACGTTATGAAGCCCGTGGCGGCCTTCCCCGCGGCTCCATGTGAACGTCTTGATCGCAAACGGGTACTGCGAGAAGAACCCTTCCTGCGGGCGGCAGTCGTCGTCCGAATCGTACTTGATCAGCACTTCGATTTGCTTCCGCTCCTCCGGCGTGGTGTGCTCCACGATGGAATCCAGCAGCCGACCCACGTTCGAGTCCGGGTTGTCCTTCACGCGCGAACAGAAGATGACGCTGATCATGGTTGGTTCCCCCCCGGCTTGGCACGAAGCGTAATCCGCAGCCGAATCCGGCGTCAAGACGACACCGAACCGAGTTTCTCGTTGACATCGGGCCCGCTATCGGCGATTCTCAACATCCCGCCTTACGCTTCCGCCGGGATCACGCCATGCATCGCCTTCCACGCCGCGGCTTCCTTCAGATGGGCATGTTCGGGATGGGCGGCTTCACGCTGCCGAACATCCTGAAGGCCGAGGCGGACGCCGGGATTCGCACGTCGAACAAGTCGGTGATCCTGATCTACCTCGTGGGCGGGCCGCCGCACCAGGACCTGTTCGACCTGAAGCCGGACGCCCCGAAGGAAATCGCCGGGCCGTGGAAGCCGATCGCCACGAACGTGACCGGGATGAAGATCTGCGAAGCGTTGCCGAAACTCGCCCGCATCGCGGACAAGTGGACGGTGGTGCGGTCGCTGGTCGGGAATCAAGCGGACCACGACGCGATCCAAGTGTTCAACGGGCACCACCCGCGAAAGCCTGCGCCGAGCGGCGGGTGGCCGCAGTTCGGTTCCGCGGTGGCCAAGCTCCAAGGGCCGACGAACCCGGCGATCCCGCCGTACCTCAGCCTCTGTTACACTTGCACGCACGGCCCGTACAACGAGCCCGGTCCCGGCTTCATGGGGGCTCCGTTCGCGCCGTTCCGCCCGATGGGCCCGTCGAAGGACGACATGGTCCTCCGCGGCATCACGGTGAACACGCTCGCCGAGCGAAAGAAACTGCTCAAGAGTTTCGACACGGTCCGCCGCGATTTGGACGCCGGCGACACGATGAAAGGAATGGACGCGTTCGAGCGGCAGGCCTTCGGGCTGCTCACCTCGTCGAAGCTGGCCGAGGCCTTGGATCTCTCGAAAGAAGACCCCCGCACGATCGCCCGCTACGGAACCGGCGACCCGAAGATCCACATGGACGGCAACGGCGCGCCCCGTGTGCCGCAGAGCCTGCTGATGGCCCGGCGGCTCGTCGAAGCCGGCGTCCGAGTCGTGACCTTGAACTACAGCAAGTGGGATTGGCACGGCGGCAAGAACGCCGAGGGCCGCGCGGACAACTCCATCTTCCTCCGCGAACAGGAAGACTTCCCGGTGTTCGACCAGTGTCTGAGTGCTCTCATCGAAGACCTGCACGAGCGCGGCTTGGATGAAGACTGCTCGGTGATCGTGATGGGCGAGTTCGGCCGCACGCCGAAGATCAGCGCCCAGGTCGGCCGCGACCACTGGCCGCAGGTGAACTGTGCGTTCTTGGCGGGCGGCGGCATGAAGCACGGCCAGATGATCGGGTCGACGGACCGCATCGCGGGCGAAGCCGCCAGCCGTCCCGTCACCTTCGGCGAGCTCTACGCCACGCTCTACCACAATCTCGGGCTGGACCCGAACGTGACGCTGCCGGATCTCACCGGCCGGCCGCAATACATGGTGGAAGATAACGCGAAGCCGCTGCCCGAACTGATCTGACTCCATCACGGCCCCAACCAGAAACTCCATCCGAGAGGGCGGCCGCGACGAGTCAAATCCGTCTCGCCGCACCGCAGGAATCTTGAGATGAAAGCTCGAATGCACATCGGTCCCAAGTGACCCAAATTAACGGGTTAGGGCGCGAATTCCGCTCCGGGCACATGAAACCCTTCCTTGCCGGGCGGTGCGGGCAGGCCATACGACAGAAGTGTGCCTTCCGTTCACCCGGTTTTCATTTTCTCCCAATCGGAACCCCGTCTCGGTTCGTCGTGTAGGTAGGAGTGTATGGCCCAGCCCGGCACGACCCCGAGCGACCGGCCGCCCGGTCCCCACGAGGCCGTTGCCCGGCAGGGTGCCGTCGCGCCCGATGAGAGCGTCCTGGTCGACCTGTTCAACCAGATTCGCGACGAACTCGTCAGCACGCTCCTGTACATGCTCGGGAACGGGGACGACGCCCAAGACGCGGCCCAGGACGCCTTCCTGAAATGCTGGCGGGCCCGGGATACGCTCGGCGACGTCCAAAACCTGCGGGCGTGGATCTTCCGCGTCGCGTTGAACTCCGCCAAGGACTTCCAACGCAGCGCGTGGAAACGCAAGAGCCGGCCGCTTCCCGAGGACGATTTGATGATGACCGCCCGCGAGGACGCGACCGGGCAGTCCCTCGAAGACCGCGAAGCCTTGGATCGACTCCGCGAAGCCATCGGGCTTCTGCGCCCCGAAGAACGCGAAGTGTTCCTGCTCCGGCAGAACGGCGAACTGACTTACGAGCAGATCGCGGACATTCGCAGCGCCCCGGTGGGCACGGTGAAGACGCAAATGCGGGCGGCTCTCCAGAAGCTCCGCAAGGTGCTGAACCCCGACCCCGAGGCGAATGACGGAGAACCTTGAGGAATTTCGGAATGCGGATTTCGGAATGCGGAATCGACCGGCGAGCCGACTCGCAACCTGCCGCCGGTCGAACACCTACTCCGGCCTCCCTTCAAATCCGCATTCCGCGTTCCGCATTCCGCGTTACAAAAGAGCCCCTTCCCGCGCCCGGGAAGGAGAACGGTCATGATGCGGTGTCACGATTGCCGAAACCTGTTGCTCGACCGCGCGTACGGCCTCTTGGATGAAGCCGAGAACGCGGCGATCGACGCCCACCTCGCGGGCTGCCCCGCGTGCGCGGCCGCCGCATCCGGTGCGGATCGCGAACAGACACTCCTTGCCGCCGCCGCCAAGTCGTCGTTCCCGAACGTCTCCTTCGCCCCGCCGGTGGAGGAGCCGGCCGTTCCGTTCACGCCGCGCCGCCAAGCCAAATCCAGTTGGGTGCAATGGGTGGTGGCGGCCTCCGTGCTCGCGATGATCCCCGGCACGCTCATTCCCGCGGGCAAGCTCGCCGACCGCTACCGCGCCGCACGGGAAGGCGTGGACGATTCCGTCGCCCGCACCGCGAAGGCCGCAACCGAGTACCAGCGGCAACTCGTGGACGCCAAGCTTCACGACCCGGTCGCGGCCGCCGAGAAGAAGCATCTCGCGGTCGTGTCCGGCTGGGTGAACGACGCCAAAACCGAGGCGAGCCGCAAGGTCACGGTCGACGTCACGAAGCCGCACTCGGTGATGCCCGGCGCCCCGAACGAATACGTGATCGCGATCCGGGATCCGGCCCATTCGCTGGAAGGCAGCACGGTCGAAGCGCAGTTCCGCGACGAAGCCGGCAAAGTGCTGCACGCGCAGCCGATGCCCGCGAAGTCCGCCACCGTGAAGCTTCCCGCGGAGGTGTGGAAGCGGGTCGCTCCGCAATCCGATCTGGTCCTCAGCGTGTCCGCCGTGAACGCGGCGGGAGCCCGCACGGAACTCCTCGAACCGATCCGCCTGTACGGCCCCGTGTACTCCACGATGCTGACGACGGACAAGACCGCGTACCGGCCCGGCGAACAGATCCACTTCCGCTCGCTCACGCTGGACCGCATCACGCTCCGACCGCCGGTGCGCGAACAAAACCTCCGCTTCGTGCTTCGCAAGTCGGACGGCACGGGAACGGTCTTCGAACGCAGTGGCACCACGAACCTCGTGAAGGACGCGGCCGGCGAACTCGTGCCGATGACCGACGCGAACGGCCAACCGATCCGCGGCGTGGGCTGCGGCTCGTTCCTCCTCCCCGCGGACCTGCCGGAAGGCGAATACATCCTGACGCTGACCGAACTCGCCGGCGCCGGCGGGCTCGCTCCTGCGATCGCGGCACCGGTCACCAAGACGATTCGCGTCCACAAGGGCGGCCCGGAGAAGTTCACCAAGAAGCTCAGATTCCACTCGCCGAGCTACACCTCAGGCCAACCGGTGATCGCCACGGCCGAGTTGAAATTGGGCGACAAGCCCGTCGTCGGCGCGAAGGGCAGGATTCTCCTGACGTCGAACAAGGAAGAAGGGCCGTTCATCATCACACCGAAGCCGCAGGCTCGGAAGCCCGATGGCAACTTGCTCCTGGAGCATGGCCTCACGGACGAGAACGGTCGCTTTCGAATCGAGTTCAACTTGCCTGTCGGCAGCGACATCAAACTGATGGTGACGTTCGATGAACTCGGCGGCGGCGAATCGGTGTTCGAGCGCGTGCCAGTGGCCGGCACGGAAATGAAAGTGGAGTTCTTCCCCGAGGGTGGCCCGTTGCTCGCCGGCGTGCCGAACCGCGTATATGTCCGCGGGACGAACGCCGCCGGCAAGCCGATCGACGTCCGCGGCACGATCGTATCCGGCAACGAGATCATCGCCAAGGTCGAAGCCCCCGGCGCGGACGAGGAACCTGGCGTGCATCGCGGCGTCGGCTCGTTCACCTTCACGCCAAAGGCCGATGTCAAGTACCAACTTCGCCTGTTGAACGCGAACATGGCAGCGGCACTGCCCGAACTTCCGCCCGCGGTGAAGAGCGGCGTCACGTTCACGGCGCTGGACACGGTCGCGAAGCCCGGCCAGCCGATCCGTGTGCGAGTGCACTCGGTCGGCAAGGATCGCAACCTCGTGGTCGGGGCGTACACCCGCGGCCGGCTCGCGGACACGCAAACCGTTCAGGTGAAGGCCGACGCACCGGCCGTGGTCTCACTTCTGGCCAAGCCCGATTCGCGCGGCGGCGTCACCCGAGTCACCGTCTTTGAAGAGGCGGGCAGCGACTTGGTGCCGGTGGCCGAACGACTCGTGTTCCGCAAGCCGGGCGAAGTCATGAATCTGACCGCGACGCCGGCCGTGAACGATCGCGCCGTCGATCTCTCCGTGACGGCCACGGACGAAACGGGGCATCCGGTGCCAGCGATTCTGTGGGCCGCGGCCGTGAATGCCGCCGTGGCACCGGATGCGAAGCACCGCAGTCTCCCGACGCACTTCCTGCTCGGAGGCGAAGTGCAATCGCCGGACGAACTCGAGCATGCGGACTTCCTGCTCACCGATCACCCGAAGGCCGCGGAAGCGATCGATCACGTGCTCGCCACGCAGGGCTGGCGGCGGTTCGTGGAGCAGGGCCGCCCGGTGCCGCCCGGCAGCGCGGCCGAAGCGTTGCTTCATGCTCACGGTAATCGGAAGGTGAAGCACACCCCTTCGCTCGTGGAGAAATACTGGTCGCAGTTCGAGGCGTCCGCCAAGGACGTGGACGAAGCTCGGCAGAAGCAGGAGGCCTTCGTGCCGGTGCTGCTCCAGCTGTACGCCGAGTTCGAATCGAACCGCCGGGCCACGGAAGACCATGCGACTGCCGTGCAAGCCGCGGCCGAACCGTATGATCGCATCCGGGACCGCCTCTCGCTGGCGACTGGTTGCGTGGCCGTGCTGTGCGTGATGCTCGGCCTTCTGGCCGCGGCCCGCGGCATCGGCTGGGCGCCGTATGCGGTGGGTGCGGTTGCGGCCGCCGGCATGGCGATTCACTTCACCCTCGATGCAAGCCGCAATCCGGCCATCGTGCCCGAGGTGAACATCGGGAGGCTGGTCGCGCCGAAGCCGACACCGCGCCCGATCGATCCTGATGTGAAGTTGCGCGAACCGAAGAACAACGGCTCCGTCGAAGGGCAGAAGTACACGCTGTTCGGGCTCGATAAGCAGAAGCTCTTCCCGGCCCGTGGCCCCGCGCCGAGCAACATGAAGGCGACGATCCCCGCGGAGTTGCCGAAGCTGACGTTCCGCACCGCGCCGGGGCAGACGGTGCTCGACGCATTGCTTGCCGCCGAAAAGAAACTGGAAGCGAAGGCCGACTCCGTGGCCAAGGAGCGGGCACTCGCGGCTTTGAAGAAACTCGAGGCCGCACTCCTCGCCGGCGGCACCGCCTCGGATCCCGCCGCCGAGAAACTCCGCGACGCGGCCCACCACATCCGGCCGTTCGTGGTCCGCGAATACGCCCCGAGCGCACCGATCGCGGACGAAGCGGACACGATCTTCTGGAATCCGGTGATCGTGCTCCCGACCGACGGCCGCACCACTTTGAAGTTCCAACTCGGCACGGCGCCGGGCGGCTACCAAGTCTACGTCGCCGGCCACAGCCCGGACGGCCGCCTCGGCGCGACCAAGTTGCTCCTTCCCGGCAAGTGATGCCCGCGCCACCGCAACCTTCACCTCACTGGAACGGATCGAAGTCCTTCCCCAGCGACTTGTATCGCGTCGCCAACCCGGCCCACTCCTTCTTCACGCGGTGGGAGGGCTTCTTCACGTTCACCGGCCGCGGGGCGACGAGTGCCGCCAAGTGGGCCGTATCGAACTGCTCCAGCAGGCCGAAGCAGAACAATTCCGGCATCTTCGCCACCACGCGGTTCTCTTCCAGAATCTCCTTGAAGCTGCCGAGCGGGTCGTGAAGCTCCAGTGCGCCGATCGTTTCCTCGTCCGCTGCGGCCGCGAGGAGTGCGATCGTGCTCGTGCGCGGCCCGATCGCCACGACCTTCACATCGCCCTTGGCCCACTTCGCGATCGCGTTCAACTGCGCGGCTTGGATGCCGAGCGCGCGATCACCCACGGTGGCGAACATCAGCGTCCACAGCCAATCGTGCGAAGCGGGATGCATCTCGCCGAAGTAGTACAGGTCTGCGACGAGCACGCGCCGGCCTTCTTTCTGAAGCTGCTGGATGCGATCGGCCGCAGCCGCACGACCGCCGTCCGCGATCACGATGGTCGTGCCCTTCAAATCCGCGGTTGGCTGAAACTGCATCACCGGCACTGTGAGGGCACCAACCTTCAGTGTCCACGCGCTCCGATCCTTCAACCGTGTCGCTTCGGCCGGCGCCACTCTCGGTAGACGCATGAGCTCCGTGAGAGTCTTGCGACGACCCGCGATCCATTTGTCATCCTTCTCATGACCCACCGGGAACGGCACTCGCGGCAACGCCTCCGCCAGCTTCAACGCCACCGCATTGATCGTGAGCGAATCTTTGGGCAACTCCACGTTCAACTGCGCCGGCGACTTCAACTCCGCCTTGCACTCGATCTCCTTCGACGACCAGTTCTTGGCCTCCGGGAAGAAGTGGTCGCCGATCATCGTGTACAACGCTTCGCGATTCTCCTGGCCGAAGTTGTGGTCGCCGGGAACGTGGTTCACATGCGTGCGGAGGTTCGCCTCCTTGCCGAAGAGCTTGAAGAACGGCAAGCTGCCGCGTTCGAGCGGCGGCAACGCATAACCGGACTCGAAACAGCAATTGTCCTTCGCATTGAAGGTGAGAAGCGTGGGCCGCGGCGCACGCATCGCCGTGAGATGCGTGTAATCGACCAGTGTGGCGAGATCGCACGGCGTCTGCTCCGAGTCGCCGAGATCCTTGAAGTGCTGGATGCGGGTGCGGAAGCTGGAATAACCCGCGACCGGGTTCGAGAGCGTGACACGGGGATCGAGCCCGCTGATGGTGATCGTCTGCCAGCCGCCGCCGGACAGCCCGGACACGGCGACGCGCTTCGGGTCCGCGTTCGGATGCCCGAGCAAAATGTCCAAGCCGCGAGTCATGTTCAGGTAGAAGAGCGAAAGCCCGCTCGTCCCGCACAGGTTGAGTTGATCCATCGCCCCGTGCGGATTGCCCGGCACGTTCAACTGGCCCATGCCGAGCCACTCGACGTTGAGCACGATCACGCCGCGCTTCGCGAGGTTGATGCAGCGGAGCTGCTTGTAGTCCGCGGCCTTCCCGGCCCGGTCGTGTCCGTTCACCGCGAGCATCACCGGTGCCTTGCTTTCAAGCTTCACGGGCACGTACAGCAGCGCGGGAACCCAGAAACCCGGGATGATCTCGAAGCGGAGTTTCTTCACCGTGTAGCCTTCGCCTGCGAAGCCCTCCGAGTACACAACCTCGCACTTGGCATCCTTCCACTTCGCGGCTTCGCCCCGGAAAACGACCTTTTCCAGCACTTCCTTCTGAAGCCGTGCGGTTTCCTTCTCCCATGCCTCGGCGGTGGACGCCTCCGGCAACCGCGGCACCTTCGCGTCCAGATACTCCTGCACTTCGAGCAGCGTCTGCCGTTGGTTCAGGATCGGGGTCGCGAGGAGTTTCTTGAGATCGGCTTCGTCGTCGGCGCGAACGGGGAACGCCGCCATGAGCAGTGCGGCGGCAGCGAGTGAACGCATGATGATGCTCCAAGAGAAGAACGCAGGCTATCCGAACTCCGATCGCATTTCCATAAACAAGGCGATGACGAAGAACCCCTCCCCGGAGCGGGGAGGGGTGACAGACTCCACTTCAAAGCCCCTCTCCGCTTCGGGGAGGGGTTGATTTTGAGGCCGCCGCCATGTTCATGCTCTCCGCGTTCGCCGACGAAATCTCCGCCGATCCCCGCGAGCAGATCGCCACGCTGAAGGCCTGCCGCATCCGCTTCATCGAGTTCCGCTCCATCTTCAGCACCAACGTGCTCGCCCTGTCGGACGACCAGATCCGCGAGTTCAAAAAGCTCCTCGACGGCGAAGGCATCGGCCTCTCCGCGATCGGTTCGCCGGTTGGCAAGTACGCCATCGACCTGCCCTTCGAGCCGCACTTGGACAAGCTCAAACGGGCCATTGAACTCTGCGGCGTCTTCAACACGCCGAACATCCGCGTCTTCAGCTACTACCCGCCGGGGAACGATCCGAAGTTCGACCCCGCGAACTGGCCCGCCCACCGCGACGAAGTGATCCGCCGCATGCGGGCCAAGGCCGAACTCGCCGCCAAGAGCAACGTCGTGCTCCTCCACGAGAACGAGCACCGCATCTACGGCGACTCGCCGGAACGCGTCCGCGACCTGCTCGCCACCGTGAACCACCCGTCGCTGCGGGCCGCCTACGACGCCGCCAACTACGCCTACGGCGACTTCGACCCGATCGCCGGCTGGGAACTCACCAAGGAGTTCACCTCGCACTTCCACATCAAGGATTGGAAGAAGGGCGGCCACTCCGCGGGCCACGAGCACGGCGTCATCGCCGGCTACGGCGACGGCCACGTCGCCCACTCCATCGCGGACGCCGTCAAGCGTGGCTACCATGGCTTCGCCACCATGGAGCCCCACCTCCGCGGCGGCGGCCCCACCGGCGGCCACACCGGCCCGGACCTCTTCCCCGCCAGCGTCGAAGCCTTCCGCACCATCCTCAAGAACGCCGGCGGCCAGGAGTCGTGACCGGTCGTGCCGCACCACCCCGCTTATTCCTCGAGAATCGGGGGCCTCGGCCCTCGAAATGTCTCTTCCGGTCACGACGCCGAATTCGCCCTGAAAACAAGCACATCTCGTGACCACCCACCGGTCACACCGGTCACGACGCCTCCCGACTTCGCCGCAACCCGCATCGCAGCCTCCACCTGCGAGGCAACCCATCGTGACCGCACCGGTCACGACTCGCCGGGCGTTCTCCCTCGTGCAAGGACCAACACTCCGCTCCATTTGGCGTGTCATGGCGAAGCTCCGGGGCGATGGCGAACGACGGGGCGAGGAATGATGTGAAGCTGAAGCGCGAGAAGCGTACACTCGCGTGGCGACGTGTCAAATGGGTTCTCGATGTCTCGTTCCCACGCTCCTGCGTGGGAACGCCTCCTCGGACGCTCTGCGTCCCGCGCGGGAGTCCGCCTTCATCGCTTTCCAGGCGGTGCGATATCCAGGCGGGAGCGCTCCCGTCCGGTCAACGGATCCCACAGGCGAACCGTGCCGTCTTCCGCGCCACTCGCAAGCAATTGTCCGCTCGGCGAGAAGGCGAGTGAACGCATCTCCGCCGTGTGCCCTTTCATGGTTCTCAGCGGTTTTTCCAAGATCGCCTTTCGGGCTTCCCGCGCCCGCATCCGGACTTCCGGCGAAGGGCCGTCGGTGGCCGCCTTCTGAAGCAACGGCACGGCCACGGAGCCCACCTCTTTCATCGCCCGCGACGCTGCCACTCGCACGGCGTAATCATCGTCATCGAACTCCTTGAGGAGCTTCTCCACACGCGCCGTTTCGACCGCGTTCGGTTGGCGGAAGGTCAGGTCCATGATGTTGATTTCGGGGCCGCTCCAGAAGGTCGCCGCCAAGCCGAGCTTGGGTGCCAGCGCCGTGCCTTCGCCATACCCCTTGTAGCGAGCCAATTCCTTGCCCGACGGCAATTCGATGATGTGTTGAAAGGCCGCGTTGTCGGCGTACAGCAGCCGATCCGGAGCGACGAACGCGATTCCCTTCCAACTGATATGGCGCTGCGGCTTGATCGCCTCTTTCAGTTCTGTGCCCGCGGCCACATCCCATCCGCGGGTGCCGTCCGGGCCGGTCGAGATGAGCCACTTTCCATCAGGCGAGGCGATCAGCGACCACACCTCCGCCGGATGGCCGTCCTTCAACTCCTTCGCAATCTTGCCGGTTTTCAGGTTCCACAAGCGGATGGTGCCGTCGCCTCCGGTTGCGAGCAGATCGCTGCCGGGGAGGTGAGCGCACGCGTGGACCGTGGCCGGGTGCGAACCGATTTCGCCGAGTTCGCCGCCGGTGCGAGGGTCGAGTCGCAGCACCGTGGACTTGCCGTGCGTCACCGCGAGGGATCGGCCATCCGGGGAAAACGATGCGGAAAGGAATGCGGATGCGCCGTTACGGCTCCAGCGCGGCTCGAGGGTGTCGACATCCCATGCGATGATCGTGCCGGGGTCGTCCCGCTTCCCGGCGGCCGCCACGAGAATCCTGCCGTCCGGCGAGAACGCGACCCAGCGGACCGGAGGCGGCGCAGCGGCCTTGGGTGCGTCGTCGCCGCGGGCTCCCAACGCGGCGAGGTGAAGCATGACTGCGACAAGATACACGCGGATCATGGCTTCTCCTGCTTCGCCGGCTTGAGCGCGGAATCCAGATCGTAAACGATCGCGGTCGTATCCCAGAACGAGACGGCCACCCGCTTGCCCGTGCGGTCGAAGGCGAAGTTGGAGCCGCGGGACGGCAGTTCGATGCGGCCGATGTCCTTCCCGGTCCCCGCGTCGCGAAGCACGATCGCATGCTTCTTGTCCTCGGGGTCGATCAACTCCGCCAGGCGCGAGCCATCGTCGGTGAACCGCACAAGGCGCGCCCACGAACCGGGTGCGGTGACCGTCCAGACGACCTTCTGCGTTCCGAGGTCCCACACGGCCGTCTGGTGTTCCGGGGCGGTGGAGAACCGGGTCCGGCCGTTGGGGAGTGGCAGCTGGCTGTGCTTGCCCCGACCGGCGACCGCGAGTCGCTTGCCGTCCGGTGAGAACGCGATCGTGGTCACGCCGTTCGGCTCCGGTTCGAATTTCAATCGAAGCTTCCCGGTGCCGACGTCGAACACCTGAACCGCCGTGTTGCCCGAGAACGCGATTGTCGATCCGTCCGCACTGAGTTCCGACGCCCGCATTCCCAAGCGTAGATCCATTTCCCGCTTGAACGGATCGGCCAAGTCGGCTTCCGTCATGCCGATCGGGAGCGTGCGGTGTTCGGCGAGGAGTTTGCCGTTGCGCATGTCCCACACGCGCAGCTCGAGATCATCGCCCCAAGCGACGAGTCGACTGCCGTCCGGAGTGAACCGCACCTGCCGCGTGCCGCCCATCGCTCCGTTCCCGAGGAGGCGGAACTTTTCCCGCCCCGTCTTCGCTTCCCACACACGCAAGTCGTCGGCCAGCGCCGACCCGGCGAGGAGTGATCCATCCGCGGACAACGCGAGGCCCCGGACCCAATGGTCCTGCATCAACACCAACCCCGGCTTGCCCGCCGGATCCCATGAGCGGATCGAATTGTCGTCGCTGGCGGTGAAGAGCCGACCATCCGGACCGAAGGCGAACGCGGTAACGGCAGCTTCGTGGCCGGTGGCGGGCGGCCCGAGCGGCTGACCCGTCTTCACGTCCCACACCCACAAGCGGTGATCGGTCACGGCGGCCAAGCGTGAGCCATTCGGCGACCAAGCGACGTGCGAGGCGCCGAGCCGCCCCATCGGGAACTTCGACAGCAGCTTCCCCGTCTCCGGATCCCACACGTGGACCGCGCCGGTTCGGCCGTCGGTTCGACTCGACTCATAATGGACCACGGCCAGCGACTTCGCGTCCGGGCTGAACGCCCAGTTCCGCGGCGACAGTCCGAAGTCGAGCGATCTCAGCAGTCGGCCGGAGGGGACTTCGTATGCGGGGACGAGCCCGCCATTACCGGCGAGGTACAGCGTCTTGCCGTCCGGTGAGAAGATCATCTGATACAGGCCGAAGCCGCCGATCGCGGTGAACTTCTTCGGCTCGCCCGTCTGCCACTCCCAGAGAAATGCATCGTTGCGGCCGTACGCGACCCGTTTGCCGTCCGGGGAAACCGTCATGAAGCCGGCGTTGGTGCGGCCGTTGTGCCGCATCAACACGTCGCCGGATGTCGCATCCACCACTCGCACGTCGCCTTCGTAATCGACGAACACGCGGTTGCCATCGTCGCTCACCTGCACCTTCTGGCTGTTCCCGCCGTGGTTGCCGGGCATCGGAACCGTGCGGAGGACCTTCCGAGCGGCGACATCGATGAGCCAGAGCGCGGTGTCCGCCTTGTCGCGGTCGCCGTCCGGCATGTGGACGCCGACGATCGCAAGGACGTTCCCCGTGCGCGAGTACGCCGCGTCCTGGTACAGGCTGGAGAGCGCAATCTCGTGAATCCGCTTTCCGGTCTCGACATCCCAGTAGCGGACGGACGGCCCTTCGCCGACGGTCATCGCCGTCTTCTCGTCGATGAAGAACACCCGCTTGTGCCAGCCGCCTGCGTCGCGGAATTCCGTGGAGCCGATCCGCACGTCCCCGTGCGGCTTCGTCTCATCGGCGGTCGCGCGGGCTTCCACCGGCGCGGCGGCCTCTTGCGTGCCACCGAGCAGCGACCCGGCGGCGAACACCGCGGCGGCGGTTGTGAGCAGTAACGCGAATCGAATTGCGAACATCGAGGTGTTCTCCGTTCGGGCCAGCGCGACAACGGCGGGTGACCACGAGCCGCGTGTGATTCCGGCGGAGGTCTTCACCGGAACCGCCGATGAGATCCGACTGGTCAGAAGCATCGCGGCCAGCGCCGAGGGGAGTTCGATGCCGCGGCGGGTGAGCCGGGTGCGGAGCAGGGAGCGACCGCGGGCGACGCGCTCTTTCACCGCCCGCGCGGTCCACTTCAGCTCCGTGGCCGCTTCATCGTGAGTCAACCCTTCGAAGTAGCACAACAAGATCGGCGCACGGAGCAAATCGGGGAGGCGGGCGAGTTCCTCGTCGAGCGCCGCCTGGACTTCGCTCCAACTGATGGAATCGGCCGGGTCCGACGATGCGATCGAGCGGAGGCGCGCGGGATCGGGTACGCGTTCATGGCGGATCCGCGCCTTGCGTGCGATGCGGGATGCGACGCCGTACAGCCAACTGCCGACTGACGCGGCGCGGCGGACGCTCGCGGCGTTCCGGTACAGGACGAGGAACGTGGCTTGGAACGCATCCTCGGCATCCGCTTCCACGAGCGTGGACCGGCGGCACAATGCCCAGACGCCCGGCCCATGGCGAACCAGCAGTTCGTCGAACGCCGCTTGATCGCCATTGCGTGCGAGGCGCGAGAGCAACTCTGAATCGCCCGCAGCGGACTCCACCCGGCCGATCTGTCGGGCCGCGCGGCGAAGCAAGGTGTTGGTTCGCGGGTCAGCCATTTCACATCTCCGCGGTATCGCCCTTCATATAGTGCCCATTTCGCGCGACGCAGACAGTTTTTTCTCGCCGCGGCAGTCCGAGAAACGCCCATGAACATCTCCGCCACCGAGCTTCAACCCCTCATCGCCTCCATCTTCCACGCGGCAGGTTGCTCCGCGGCCGAAGCCGCGCGTGTCGCCCAGCACCTCGTCGAGGCCAATCTCGTCGGGCATGATTCGCACGGGGTGATTCGCACCGGGCCGTATGTGCGGTGGTTGAAGGGCGGGCAGGTGCTGGCGGATCGCGAGGTGGAGGTCGCGTTCGAGAACGAGTCCATCGCGGTGATCGACGGGCGGTTCGGGTTCGGGCAGACGGTCGGCGTGCAGGCCATGGAACTCGGCATCGCCAAGGCGAAGCGGCAGGGCGTGGCCGTGATCGCGTTGCGGAACGCGGGGCATCTCGGCCGCATCGGGGCGTGGCCGCAGATGGTCGCCGAGGCGGGGCTGGTGTCGGTTCACTTCGTGAACACGTCCGGGGCGGGGATTCTCGTAGCACCGTTCGGGGGCACCGAGCGGCGGCTCTCCGCGAACCCGATCGCGGCCGGCGTGCCGCGCCCCGGCCGCACCCCGATCCTGCTCGATATGTCCGCGTGCACCATCGCCGAGGGGAAGATCAAGGTCGCGCTCAATCGCGGGTCGCAGGTGCCGGCAGGTTGCATCATTGATTCGCACGGCGAACCGACGACGGACCCGCAGGCGTTCTATGCGAGCCCGCCGGGCGCGATCCTGCCGATCGCGGGTCACAAGGGGTACGGCCTGGCGGTGCTGTGCGAAGTGCTGGCCGGCGCGCTCACCGGCGGCGGATGCAGCAACCCCGTGCACGCCGGTCGATTGGCGAATGGCATGCTGTCCGTCATTCTCGATCCGGCTGTGTTCCAACCCGGCGACGCATTCCATGCCGAGATCGATCGCTTCATCGAATGGGTGAAGAGTTCTGCGACCACGACGCCGAACGGTGAAATTCTGATGCCCGGCGACGTGGAGGAACGCACCCGCGCGGCCCGACTGCGCGAGGGAATCGAACTCGACCCGACGACGTGGTCGCAGATCGCGGAGGCGGCCGCGAGCGTGGGGGCGACACTTCGGCGGTAGGGCGGGTCGAGGCTTTGCGAGCCCCGCCGTGCGATGGCCGAGACTCCCGGCGAGGCTCGCGTCGCAGAACCTCCGCTCGCCCCGCCCTCCGGTCCGTCTCTCATCATTTCCCCGTTGCGTGTCGTTCCGGTTGCGTAGAACATAACCGCACCGGGGGTTCTCCCGGATCCTCGCCCTCTTCACCACACGAGGTTCATCATGCGAACCAAGCTGCTCGCCGCCGCGATCGCAATCGTCGCTTCGGCGTACTCCGTCCCCGCCGCGGACGGACTCACCAAGGGCACGGTGGACGCGAAGTCCGCCACCGCGCTCGCGTTCGGCCCCAAGGGGGTGCTCTTCATCGGCGACTCCGCCGGCGCCGCGATCTACGCCGTCGATACCGGCGATGTGAAGGGTTCGAGCGACAAGGCCGTCAACATCGAGCGCGTCGATCAGAAGATCGCCGCCATCCTCGGAACCACCGAGAAGGACGTGAAGATCAACGACGTGAAGGTGAACCCCGCGTCCGGAAACGTGTACATCGCCGTCACGCGCGGCACCGGCCAGGGACAACCGGCCATCGTGAAGATCGAACGCGGCGGCGAACCGACCGCCCTCGTGCTCAAGGACGTGCCAATGAGCAAGGTCGCGATTCCGAATCCGGCCGCAGGCAAGGGTGCCACCAGTTCCATCACCAGCATGCAGTTCGTCAGCGGCAAGCTGATGGTCGCCGGGCTGTCCAGCGAGCAGTTCGCGTCCACGCTCCGCACGTTCGAGTTCCCGTTCAAGGAGGCGGACAAGGGCGCGGCGATCGAGATCTACCACGGAGCGCACGGCGCGGTGGAGACGCGGGCGCCGATCCGCTCGTTCGTGCCGTACAAGGTGGGCGGCGAAGAGACGGTGGTCGCCACCTACCAGTGCACGCCGCTCGTGAAAATCCCCGTGGCCGAACTCAAGGCCGGTTCCAAGGTGACGGGCAAGACCGTGGCCGAACTCGGCAACCGCAACATGCCGCTCGACATGATCGTGTACACGAAGGGCGGCGAGGATTACATCTTGGTGGCGAACACGGCCCGCGGCGTGATGAAGATCGCGGCCAAGCAACTCGCCGGCGCCGAGGCGATCAGCACCCGCATCGCGGACACCGCCGGTGTGAAGTACGAGAAGATCGAAGAGTTGAAGGGCGTGATGCAGTTGGACAAGCTGGACGCGGGCCACGCGATCCTTCTCGTGTCCAACGGCACCGGCTTCGACCTCAAGACCATCGAACTCCCGTGAGTCCGGGGAAGCCCGGTTTCCGCCGCGGGAACCGGGCTTCATTCTTTATGCCCATCCCTCCTGAAATCCGCTGGGGTTCCGAGCATGCGCCGCTGCCCACGGGCTGGGTGCTGCCCGAAGGGCGGCCGCTGCCGCGTACCGCGGGCGACACGCCGCTGGACTTCAGCCGTCACATGCGGCGGCTCTGCCTCCACATCGCGACCACGTGCGAGGCGCTGAATCACATCCGGATGTCGCAGGTGCTGGTCACGTTCACCCCGGCCCGCAACCGCAACCGGTTCGGCCTGCAAGCCCGCGTCACGCCCATGCGGTTCGCGGCCGGCGGCCGGGCCAACCGCACGCACGAGGTCCAGCGATACTTCGTGAACGGAATCGAAACGCTTTACCTGCTCACGTTCTGCCTGCCGCGGTTCTTCAACCAGCCGTTCGAGGAGAAGCTGTCCACAGTGGTGCACGAACTGCTGCACATCGGGCCGGACTTCGACGGCGACCTGCGCCGCCACCGCGGCCGCTACGCCGTCCATTCGCACTCCAAAGCCGAGTATGAGAAGCGCGTCGGCGAACTGACAGCGGACTACCTCGACGGCCACGACAAGCCCGAGTTGTTCGAGTTCCTGCGGCTACCGTATCGCGACCTGTGGCTGAAGCACGGCGGCATCCGCGCAGTGATCGTGCCTCGGCCGAAACTGTTGCCCGTGGGCCGTGCCGTGCGCACGGCTGCGAAGGACCGGTGAACCATGATCCGCTCCGCCACCCCGGCCGACGTGCCGATCATCGCGCAACTCATCCGCGACCTCGCCGAGTATGAGAAGCTCAGCCACGCGGTGGATTTCGACGAAGCGAAGCTGCACGACCACCTGTTCGGGCCGCGCCCGTATGCCGAGGTGCTTCTCGCCGAGGATGCCGGAAGCGTGGTCGGCTTCGCGTTGTTCTTCCACAACTACTCGACGTTCCGCGGAAAGCCCGGCATCTACCTTGAAGACCTGTTCGTGAAACCGGAGTGCCGCGGGAAAGGGCTCGGCAAGGCACTGCTGCTGCGGCTGGCGAAGTTGGCCGCGGAGCGGGACTGCGCGCGGGTGGAATGGTCCGTGCTGAACTGGAATGAGCCTTCGATCCGGTTCTACGAATCGCTCGGCGCGGTGCCGATGAACGAGTGGACCGTGTACCGGTTGACGGATGAAGCTCTCGTTCGCGCCGCGGGTCAATGATCGACGAGTCGGCCCGAATCCAACCTCAGCACGCGGTCGGCGAGGCGCTCCGCTTCGCTGCGGTTGTGCGTCACATGCAGAACCGTTGTTTCGCGTTTCAGCTTCAACAGCATTCCGATGAGTTGGTCGCGGGTGTCGTCGTCGAGGGCACCGAGCGGTTCATCGAGCAGCAGCACCGGCGGGCGGTAGGCCAAAGCGCGACCGAGAGCGACGCGCTGGCGTTCGCCGCCGCTCAAGCCCTTGGGCATGCGTTCCAAGAGCGGTGCAAGCTCGAGTTGCTCGGCGAGTTCGGCCGCGCGGCGCGTCGGATCTTCGCCTCGAAGTTCCAGTGCGAAGCCGAGATTGGCCCTCACCGTCATCGTGTCGAAGAGCGCGCCGTCCTGCGGGACGTAGCCGATGCCGCGGGCCGCCGGCGGTCGGGCCGTGCAGTCGAGGCCGGCGAGCCGAATCGTGCCGCCCGCCACGGTTCGCAGCCCGGCCACGGCTTCGAGCGTGGTCGTCTTGCCGCTGCCGCTTTTGCCCATGAGCACGGCGTATTCGCCGGCCGGAACGGTGAAGCTCAGCCCTTCGAGCGAAAAAGCTCCCTGCCGCACCGTGAGTTCGCGCACCTCGATCACTGCGTCATCTTACGCCCCGCCGCATTGCCTGAATCGCGTTGCATTTCGACAATGACACCACGCACAGTTTCCACCGCGAGTTCAACATGTCCAACAGTTTCGGGAGCCTGTCCACCCTCACCGTGGGCGGGAAGGCGCATTCCATCCACCGGCTCGCCGCGATCGAGGCCGTACACGCCCAGGCGAAGAAGCTCCCGTTCTCGCACAAGGTGCTGCTCGAGAATCTGCTCCGCACCGAGAACGGGCTCTCCGTCCGCAAGGCGGACATCGAAGCCCTCGCCCTGTGGCAGCCGAAGGCCGAGCCGGACACCGAGATCGCATTCACGCCGGCCCGCGTGCTGATGCAGGACTTCACCGGCGTGCCGTGCGTGGTCGATCTCGCCGCCATGCGCGACGCCATGAAATCGCTCGGCGGCGACCCCGCGAAGATCAACCCGCTCGTGCCCGTCGAACTCGTCATCGACCACTCCGTGCAGGTGGACGAAGCCGGCACCCCGCAGGCGTTCACGAACAACACGATCCTTGAATACGAGCGCAACGAGGAACGCTACCAGTTCCTCCGCTGGGGGCAGAACGCGTTTCGCAACTTCAAGGTGGTGCCGCCGGAAACGGGCATCGTCCACCAAGTGAACCTTGAGTTCCTCGCCCGCGGCGTGTTCGTGGATGAACGCGGGGCCGCGTATCCGGACACCGTCGTGGGCACCGATTCGCACACCACGATGATCAACGGCCTCGGCGTGCTCGGCTGGGGCGTGGGCGGCATCGAAGCCGAGGCCGCGATGCTCGGCCAACCCGTGAGCATGCTCATCCCGCAAGTGATCGGCTTCAAGCTGTTCGGCAAGCTGAAGGAAGGCGCGACCGCGACCGATCTCGTGCTCACCGTCACGCAGATGCTTCGCAAGAAGGGCGTGGTCGGGAAGTTCGTCGAGTTCTTCGGCCCCGGCTTGGCGCAGTTGCCGCTCGCGGACCGCGCCACGATCGCGAACATGGCCCCCGAGTACGGTGCGACGTGCGGCATCTTCCCCGTCGATGCCGAGACGCTCCGCTTCCTCCGCAACACGGGCCGCCCCGAGGAACTCGTCGCACTCGTCGAGGCGTACTACCGCGAGCAGGGTATGTTCCACGACGAGAACACGCCGGAGGCGAATTACACGGACACATTGGAGTTGGACCTCGCCACGGTGGAGCCGAGCCTCGCGGGGCCGAGCCGCCCGCAGGACCGCGTCGCGCTCAAGGACGTGAAGAAGTCGTTCAGCGAGGCGTTGCCGAAGCTCAAGGCGGCGGCGAAGCCGAAGGCCGCGATCCCGCTGGCGACCGCCGACGCGGGCACCGGGCCGTTCGGCGCGAAGCCGCCGGGCGAGGCGGCCGCGGCGCAAATCACCGATGGTTCCGTCGTCATCGCCGCAATCACGAGTTGCACCAACACGTCGAATCCATCCGTGATGTTGGCGGCCGGCGTGCTCGCGAAGAAGGCCGTGGCCAAGGGCCTCACGTCCAAGCCGTGGGTGAAGACGAGCCTCGCCCCCGGTTCAAAAGTCGTCACGGACTACCTCACCGCGGCGGGCGTGCTGCCGAGTCTGGAATCGCTCGGCTTCCACGTCGTGGGCTATGGCTGCACCACGTGCATCGGCAACAGCGGCCCGCTCGCCGATCCCATCGTGAAGCAGATCCACGGTGAAGGACTCGTCGTTTCGGCCGTGCTGAGCGGCAACCGCAACTTCGAGGGCCGCGTTCATGCGGACGTGCGGGCCAACTACCTCGCCAGCCCCCCGCTCGTCGTCGCTTACGCCCTCGCCGGCAAGGTGGACATCGATTGGGAGAACGAGCCGATCGGGCAGAACGGCACCGGCCCCGTCTACCTCCGCGACATCTGGCCCACGCACGAGGAAGTGCAAAAGGCGGTCGCCGAGTCCATTCAGCGGGAGTCGTTCCTTCGCATTTACGGCTCGGTGTACGACGGCGACGCCAACTGGAAGGCGCTCTCGGTGCCGACCGGCAACCTCTACGAGTGGAACCCGAAGAGCACGTACATCGCGAACCCGCCGTACTTCAAGGGCATGACGACGACCCCGGCGCCGGTGAGCGAGATCACCGGCGCCCGCGTGCTCGCGCTCCTGGGCGACAGCATCACGACGGACCACATCTCGCCCGCGGGGAACATCAAGAAGGACTCGCCGGCCGGGAAGTTCCTCCTGGCGAACGGCGTGGAGCAGAAGGACTTCAACCAGTACGGAGCCCGCCGCGGCAACCACGACGTGATGATGCGCGGCACCTTCGCCAACGTGCGACTGAAGAACGCACTCGTCCCCGGCGTCGAAGGCGGCGTGACCCGGCACCTGCCGGGAACTGAAGTCACGAGCATCTACGACGCCTCGATGCAGTACCAATCCGAGGGCACGCCGCTGATCGTGATCGGCGGCAAGGAGTACGGCTCGGGTTCCAGCCGCGACTGGGCGGCGAAGGGCACCAACCTGCTCGGCGTGAAGGCCGTGATCGCCGAGAGTTACGAGCGCATCCATCGCAGCAACCTCGTGGGCATGGGCGTGCTGCCCTTGCAGTTCAAGGCCGGGGAGAACGCAGCCTCGCTCGGCCTCACGGGCGAAGAGGTGTTCTCGATCGGCGGATTGGTGGAGGGATTGAAGGTGAACTTCGCCGGCGGTGCGAAGGAGTTGCCGGTGACCGCGAAACGGGCGGACGGCTCCGTCGTCGAGTTCAAGGCGATCAGCCGGATCGACACCCCGCAGGAAGTGCTGTACTACCTCCACGGCGGCATCCTGCCCTACGTGCTGCGGCAGTTGCTCACCGCGAAGTGACATGACCGAGCGGGGGACGGAAGCCCCCCCGTGGCCGTCGAACACGGGGGACTTCCGTCCCCCGCTCGGAACGAAAGCGCCTCCATGCGACGCCTGTCCCGCGATTTCGAGTTCTTCTTCGAGAGCGGCGTCGGCTGCATCTTGTTCGTCATCGCCTTCGCCGTTTACATCGTGTTCCTCGCGGCGGCGGACAAGGCGGTGAAGCGGTGCGAGCCGGAGAACCGCCGCATCGAACCGGGCATGGTGTGGCTCGCCCTCATCCCGATTTTCAACCTGCTCTGGCTGATTGTGATCGTGGAGCGGGTCGGCGAGTCGATCCGCAACGAGTTCATCGCCCGCGGCCGGCACAAATCGAGCGAATCCTACGGCAAAACCGCGGGGCTCGCCTGCGCCCTGCTCCTGGGCATCGGCGTGCTCTTCGGCCTCGCCGAGACGCCGTGCATCCTCGTCTTCTGGTTCTTCGCGTTCATCTACTTCATCGTGTACTGGGTGCAACTTTCCGGCTACGCCCGCCGCCTCGGCGCGGATGCGGACACGCGTTTCGCCCCGCCGCCGGACGAAGGCTGGTGAGAAAACCGCGGTTCGTTTCCGGATTGGTACGGGCGTTGCGTCGGCTTCCTCGTCGCCGCTGAACGGGGAGATCGATCATGTTCGGAGTCGAGAAGGACGCCCAAGAGCAGGTGGTGATGGCTGGAACGCGAAAGAAGACGGCCTGCTCGAACGTGTGAAGGCCGTTTCCCGACGCATCAGCAAGCGGGTGCGCGATGTGCTGGGCGAGGAGACCGACGAGCACGTTCCGCTTCCGGCGGAGCCGCCGGCCGCGAAGGACTGACTCCCTCAGTCGCGCGGATTGGCGAGTTGCTCCAAGCGGTCCAATTGCTTCTTCTGGCCGAGCGCGAGCACGGTCGCGCCGGCGAGCAGCACGGCATGGCTCGCCGGCGCGTAGACCAGCGTGCCGTCCGGGTTCTGCAGCGCCACGACGATCACGCCGAGATCGTCGTGCAGTCGCGAGGACTTGAGCGTCTGCCCGATCAACTCGCTCCCCGCGGCGATCCGGATCTCTTCGATCTGCAGGTCGAGGAACTCGGGCCGTGCCGCCATCTCCATGAAGTGCAGCACGGTGGGGTGGAAAACGGCCTGCACGGCGCGGTGCCCGCCGGCGAGGTAGGGCGAGATCACCTTGTTCGCGCCGACCTTCCGGAGCTTCGCCTCCGCCTCCTCTTCTTCCGCGCGGGCCACGATCAAAAGCTGCGCGTTCATCAGCCGGGCGGTCAGCGTGATGTAGAGGTTGGCGGAATCGGAGCCGACCGCGGTGATCAGCGCCTTCGCACGGTCCACGCCGGCCTTGCGGAGCATCTCGTCCACCGTCGCGTCGCCGTGCACCGGCAGGCCGTACTTGTACGGAAAGTTCGCCAAGTGATTCGGATCGGTGTCCAGCACCACGAAGCGGCGCTTCTGCCGTTCGAGTTCGCCGCACACGATGCGGCCCATGCGGCCGAACCCGCACACGATCGTGTGGCCGGAGAGGTTCGCGAGTTGGTCGTCCACCCATTGCCTCCCGATGGCGGCCCGAAGTTCGCCGGTCACGACGCCGCGCACGAGTTCCGAGGCGAAGTAGGCCAGCGTGAAGATGCCACTGTACGCGAGGACCACGGTGAAGGCGCGGCCGGCCTGCGAGAGTTCGTGGATCTCGCCGTAGCCGATCGTGGTCAGCGTGATCGCCGTCATGTAGAAGCCGTCGAAGTACGACCAATGATCGCCTTCGATGGTGCGGTAGCCGACGGTGCCGGTGACGAGCAGGGCGAAGGCGATGGCCGCGGTGACGAGCAACCGATCCGGCACGTGGCGGCGCACCCAGCGGCCGATGTTGCGGAGCCTCATGGGGGCGTCCCCAGTTTCGCGATCGCCTCGGAGCAGCGGTCGAGCAGGTTCTGCTTCCGCTTCGGCTGTTGGAAGCAACCGACGGTCTCGATCCATTCGCGCGTCGATTCGATGCAGCGGACCAAGTGCGCAACGGCGTCCGGATCACGGCCCGTGAGGCGGAACTCGGGCGAGGTGTGGGCGAATGCCCCGCTCGCATCCTGGAACCGGGCCGCGGTCCAATTCGGCCCCGCGACCGGTTCGAACGTCGCGACATCCAGCGGGCCGTTCGTGATGAACGTGCGGCCGGCCTTCACCGCCTCGACCCACGATTTGAGCGAGCCCTCGCACCGGGCGTACGTCCTCATCGCGCCGAGCGGCGTGCGATTGCTCTCCTTGCCGCTCGAACCGACCAGCGGGATCGGAACGCCGGCGTTCCAGAGCCGATGAATCCACGGCCACACCGATTGCTTCCGCGACTGCGCGTCGACTTCAATCGCGTCGATTTTTCCGAGCACGGCCGCGACGAGTGCTTCGCCGCCGGGCGGCCCCGCCGTCTCCTTGAACGCATCGACCCACACCGCGAGCCCGCCTTTGCGGTGGCACTGGTCGCACCAGTCGCACACGGACCAATCGTCCGGTTCCTCGCCGCCGAAAGTGAGCGGGTGGACGGGACGGTGCGAATACAGCAGCCCGACTTTCCCGAGCACGGGGTGGGCGTTGAGCGTATTCACGGACACGACGCCATCCGCCTGACCGCTGAAGGCGGCAAGGTGCGGCACGGTGCGATACGCGGTGCCGTCCAGGCTCGGGAACCGCTGTTCGGCCGCGAGAAGGTTCACGAGGCCGAGTCCCTCGGCCTCGGCTTCGAGCGCGGCATCGTGCGGCGGCAGGAAGTGGCACCGCGCGTCCGCGGAGCGCCAACCCTTCGCCTTCATGTCCGTGATGCGTTCGATGGCGAACCGCAGGGCCATCTTGCCCGGCCCGAGCGTCACGGTTTCGTCCACCGGGCGGTACTCGCAGCCTTTGGTCGCTTGCACCCGGAGCGGCACCTCGGCCGGCAGCGGCACTTCGCAGGAACCATCGGTGTAGAACCAGAGTTCGCGGCCGATCCGCACCCGCCCGCCGACATCCTCGTTCTTGCCGGTCGGAAACTCGACGAACCGCCCGAGCGGCGGGAAGTGGTTGTCCTGCGCATCGGAAATGCGCAACCGCACCGGCGTCGGCTTGGACGTGCCCGCGTCGTTGATTCGCACATGAACCGTCAGCATGAGGTCAAAATACGGGTTCAGCGCGGGCGGGGAATTCGTGTAAGCTGAGTGGTGCCGCCGGGTATCTTTTTGCACTCGCTCGCATTCTCCCGGAGTCGTCATGCGGTTGCCGTTCGCCGGTCTTGTACTCGCATCGTGTTCCACGGCCGCGGTCGCGGAAGACTGGCCGCAGTGGATGGGCCCGAACCGCGACGCGGTCTGGTCCGAAGCGAACGTGGCGCGTGACTTCAAGGACGGCGCGCCGAAGGAGAAGTGGCGGGTGGTGATCGGCGGCGGCTATTCCGGACCCGCGGTCGCCAGCGGCAAGGTGTACGTCACGGACAAGATGCTCAAGCCCGGCTTGGTCGCGCCCAAGAATCCGTTTGAAGCCCCCGAGTTGGAATCGACCGAGCGCGTGCTCTGCCTCGACGCATCGTCCGGCAAAACCGTGTGGGCGCACGAACGGCCGGTGGTGTACCGCATCCAGTACTCGTGCGGCCCGCGCTGCACGCCGATGGTTCACGACGGCAAAGTGTACTGCCTCGGCGCGATGGGGCACCTGGACTGCTTCGATGTCGGGAAACACACGGACGGCAAAGCGACGCCGATCTGGTCGAAACACTTCGTGTCGGACTTCGGCGCGAAGGTGCCGACGTGGGGCTTCTCCGGCCACCCGATCTTGTTCGAGAACCTGCTGATCTGCCTCGTCGGCGGTGATAAAGGCGCGGTCTACGCGCTAGACAAGGACACAGGCAAACCCGTGTGGACGGCCCTGAGCGCGCCCGAACCCGGCTACAACTCCCCCGTGCTGATCGAATCCGGCGGCGTGACGCAACTCGTGGTGTGGCTGCCGAACCAACTCACGAGCCTCAACCCGCAGACCGGCGAGAAGTACTGGAGCGTGAAACTCGAACCGCAATACGCCATGTCCATCATGAGCCCGCGCAAGGAAGGCGAGCACGTTTTCGCCGCCGGCATCGGTAACGTCGGCGTCACGCTCCGCCTCGATCCGAACGATCCAAAGAAGGTGACGGAAGTGTGGCGGGGCAAGGGCGAGCCCGATCCGAAGGACGGCGTCTATCCGGTGAACATGACGCCGTTCGTGGAAGCGGGCACGGTATACTCCGCGGACCAGCCCGGCACCTTCCGCGCCGTGGACCTGAAGACCGGCGAGCGGAAGTGGGACACCTTCAAACCGATCTTCGGCGAAGAGAAGCCCGCCGATTTCAAGGCACCCGCGGCCACCGCCTTCATTGTGAAGAACAGCACGAACGGCCTCTTCTACCTGTTCGCCGAAACCGGCGATCTGGCGATCGCAAAGCTCAGCCCGAAGGGCTATGACGAACTCGGACGCGTCCACCTGCTCGAACCGATGTGTACCGCGCTGAACGGCCGGAAGGCCGTGTGGAGCCACCCGGCGTTCGCGGATCGCTGCGTGTTCGCCCGCAACGACAAGCACCTCGTCTGCGTCCCGCTGGCGAAGTGAGCGATCACTTCTCCGGCGTCGCCGAGCCGATGTCCTTCCCGTTCTCGACGAACATCACTTTCTTGATCGCGCCTTTGTCCACGCTCACGATCAGCGGGCTGGCGAACTTCGCGGTGCTGGCCTTGCCCTCGGTCGCCTTGTAGCGAATCGTCAGTGTGCCGCCTTGCACGGTCACCTTCTCCACTTCGTATGTCCACACTGCGTTCCCGCGGTGGATGACGGCCGCGACGATCTTCTTCTCGAACGCGCCGTTCGGCACCACGTTCGGCTTCGCCCCCATCGTGAACGCCGAGCCGAAGATCGCGTCGAACCGCTTCTGGTCTGCGATCAAGAGCAGCGAAGGCTCATCCTTCAGCCCCGCGTTGTTCTTCTCGAAGTGCCCCGTGTGCCGGGTGTACTCCACCTTCACAGACGTGTCTTCGTCGGCGCGAGAGACGGGAGCGGACAGGAAGAACACGGCGAATGCGAGTCGAAGCATGGCACGGCCCTGGAGGTGATGCTGGCAATTGTAGGCGTGGCGAACGCGCACTGGCGCGAGTGCGCTGCAGTTCGTAAAACGTCCGGAGCTCGATCGGGGGATTCGCCATGGATTGGAATCAACTTCAAGACGGGGATTGCATCGCCCGGCTGGCCGAACTTCCCGCCGGGTCCGTGGATCTCGTGTTCGCCGATCCGCCGTTCAACATCGGCTACGAATACGACGTGTACCAGGACAAGCGAACCGACGCCGACTACCTCGCGTGGACGGAGAAGTGGCTTGCCGCCGCCGAACGCGTGCTCAAACCCACCGGTTCGTTCTTCTTGGCGATCGGGGACGAATTCGTCGCCGAGCACAAGGTGCGGATGGACGCACTCGGCCTCACGCTCCGCAACTGGATCGTGTGGCACTACACCTTCGGCGTGAACTGCACGAAGAAATTCAACCGCAGCCACGCCCACATCCTCTACTACGCGAAAGACCCGAAGCGATTCACGTTCAACCCGGACGGCATCCGCGTGCCCTCCGCGCGGCAAACCACCTATGCGGACGCGCGGGCCAACCCCGTGGGCAAGCTCCCGGACGACACATGGGTGCTGCGGCCGCAGGAAACCGACCGGCACTTCCAACCCGAATCGGACACGTGGTTCGTATCTCGCGTGTGCGGCACGTTCAAGGAACGCACCGGCCACCCGTGCCAGATGCCGGAGGCGGTGCTCGAGCGGATCATCCGTGTGGCGACGAACGAGAACGACATCGTCCTCGATCCGTTCGCGGGCAGCGGCACCACGCTGGCCGTGGCGAAGAAGCTGGGCCGCCGCTGGTTCGGCTGTGAACTCTCCGAAGAGTACGCGAAGGGCGTGCGGGAACGACTGGACGCGATCCGCTTCGGCGAAGGCATTCCGCAACCGGAGCCAAAGCCCAAGCGACGCCCCCGGCCGCGCGTTCCCGCTTGAGGGAGGATCGCGTCATGGGATGGCTGAGCCGCTTCTTCGGCCCGCCGGACCGGAAGCAGTTCGCGAAGATCATGGAGCGCGCGATCCGCCGCGCCGGCGCCACCGAGCCCTGCACGTTCGACGAGCAGGAGTTCCGCCTCGTGTATGTGAAAGACGGCAAGGAATCACGGGTGCTGAACCTGACGAACCTGCACCTCGAGTACAACAGGTTGTCGCGGAAGGACCGGTCCGCGTGGCTGAAGCGGACGTGCGTGGCCATCGTGAACCCGATGACGCTGCCGGAAGACTTCGAAGACGTGAAGCCGGACCTGTTTCCCTCGGTGCGGCCGCGCGGGTTGCTGGAGCGGATGCGGCTCGACGCGTTGGTGAAAGGCGCGAAGCCGCCCGAAGTCGCCCACCAGCCGCTCTCCGACCACCTCGTCGCCTGCCTCGTGTACGACCTGCCGGCGTCCATCCAGTTCGTGATGCAGGAAACGTTCGATGCGTGGAACGTCACGCCGTACGAGGCGATGGAAATCGCACTGGAGAACCTCGCGGCCCGCGAATGCCCGATGATGCAACTCGGGGACGGCTTCTTCATCATCGAGACGGGCGATTCCTACGACGCCACGCGGCTCCTGATGAAGGATCGCGTCCGCAAGTTGCCGTTCCAAGGGCGGCCGGTCGCGATGCCGCTGTCGCGGAACACGCTGTTCATGACCGGCTCGGAGGATGAGAACGGGCTGGGCATCATGGCGCACCTCGCCACCGAGAAGGAGAACGACGCCCGGCCGCTCTGCGCGGTGCCGGTGATCCTCCGCGACGACGAATGGGAGACATGGCTGCCGCCCGCGGACCACCCGCACTACGAGGCGTTCCACCTGCTGGAGTTGAAGTACCTCGGCGGCGAATACGCGGACATGAAGCCACTGTTGGAGCAGCGGAACGAGCAGACGGAAACGAACGTGTTCGTGGCATCGTTCGCCACGTTCGAGAAGGACGGCCGCGTGCGCAGCTTCGGAACGTGGTCGAAGGGCGTGCCCACGTGGCTGCCGAAGACGGACTTCATCGCCTTCTTCCACCCGGAGACGGAAGCGACGAACATCGTGGAATGGGACCGCGTGCAGGAGGTGATCGGCGACCGCATGATCCCTCTGGAGTGCTACCCGCCGCGGTGGTCCGTGGACGAGGACAGTTTCCCGAACGACGACGAGTTGGCGCGGATGGGTGCTGAAAACCGATCCAAGAATTGACTCGCGGCGGACGGGCCGTCGAGTCGAATCACGTTCCGCTCATGTACCAAGAGGGGCCGATCAGCCAGCCGAGCACGGCTTCGCCCTTCGCCGGAGTGTGGCACTGCACGAACGCCGCGCCACCCTTTTTCAGGAAGAGATGTTTCGGGTGTACGTCGAGGAGCCAGCCGAGGAATTCGGGCAGGTCCGGGTCGTGTCCGAAGATCGCGAGCGACGTCGCATTCCTCGCCCCGAGATCCTGCGCCAGCTGGTTGCGCTTCAAGGCACCGGCCGCGAGCCACTCCGAGAATTGCACGGGGACCGGAGTCCCGAGCCCTTCCACGAGCAGCTCGGCGGTTTCGCGCGCCCGCACATACGGGCTGGAAACCACGGCATCGAGCGCGACGCCCTGCTTGTGCAAGGCCTCGCCCAAGGCCTTGGCTTGGTGCCGGCCGCGTTCCGTAAGCGGCCGCAGCGCGTCGTCCCCGGACCAGTTCGACGAGTCGCCGGCGTCCGCGTGGCGGATGATGTGGAGAGGTTCATGGCGTGGCTCCATGCGTGAGTAGTGCCGGCGAATCGTCGGGATGAGATACTCGCCGAACGGCTTCCGAGATCGTGTTGGTGGGCGCGGCTCCAGTCGCGGCGGGCCGCGCTGTCGTCCACGTCCGCAGGCCAGGAATCGACGATCCCTTGCCGCTTCACATCCACGTCCGTTGAAATCTCGGCCTGCGGGAAGGCCCGCTTCACGATCGCCTCCACTTCCGCCGCGCTCGGTGCGAACGCACCGATGTTGTACACCGCCCGCGTGAGCCGATCGCGCGGCGCGGCCACGAGCCGCACGATGGAGTCGATCGCATCCGGCATCGTCATGAACGGGATGCGCGTGTCCGGCCGCATCGAAGTAGGCGTACGGCTTGCCCGCGGCCGCGGCGTGGATCATCTCGGGGCGCAGTCCGATGCCGCCGCTCGGCACCGTGTCCGCGGAAATCAGGCCGGGGAACCGGATGCAGCGGAAGTCCACCTTTCCGGTGGACGGCCCGGCCGCGAGTTGCTTGTAGTGCCGCCCGTAGTACCGGCCGAGGTGCTCGCAGTAGAGTTTGTTCGCACCGTACATCGTGGTCGGCTGGTTGAACTCGTCTTCCTTCACGCGGCCGGCGGCGGACTTGGACTCAAGCGACGGCATGCCATAAGCGGCGATGCTGGACGGATAGAAGAAGATGACCGGCCGCCCGTGCGATTCGCCTTCCCGCTGGGCGAACTCCAGCACATTCAGCGTGCCCTCCACGTTCACCTTGTGGGCCAGTTCCGGAGAATACTTCGCTCCGCGTGGAGAGTACGCGGCGAGGTGGTACACGCGGTCCAATTTCGTACCCGTTTGAATGGTGGCGAGCAGTTCGCGGTCCAGGATCGAACCGGCGAACTGGCGGCGGACCTGCGCGCCACTTCGGCCGGCAGCGGCTTCACATCCAGAGTGGCGATCGGGCGATCCGGGTTCGCCGCGGTGAGCCTATGATCAGCCCGTGCCCCATCTCCGGACGCCCCCGTGATCAAAACGGGAATGTTTGCGCGACATCGCTGGCACTCGCAGGCGGAAAGTGCCATCCTATCCGAAGAGCGGCAAGCGAACCGAGGCCGGCCATGTTCAAGGTGCTTCGCACTCGGCATCGTGTTCACGGCATCGACGACGGCCGAGCGCAGTTCGTCTCCGGCGGGTTCGTGCAGCAATCCGGGTTTCGCTTCTCGTCGCACGGCGGCGGCTTCCGCTTCTCGGCGGGTTACTCGCGAACCTACTACTCAACGCCGATGTTCGGTTACGCGTGGGTGCCGGCGTTCGGCCCGGGGTACGGCCCCGGCTTCGGCAACCCGTTCTTTCTGCCGCCGCCGCCGATCGTGGTCGGGCCGCCGCTCATCATCCCGGTGGGCAACCGCGAGCCGGTGCCGGGCCACGCGGACGTGGTGAAGGGCGACTTCCTCGTGATCTCGCCGCGGAAGGCGGACGAGGTCGATCGCGTGGTCGTGCCGGAGAAGCCGCCGCGCGTGGTGTTCAACCCGTTCGCGGAGAATCGGCCCATCGGCCTCACAGAACCTCCCGGCGATCCGGAGCGGCAGTTGAAACGGGCCCGCGCCGCACTCGCCGTCGGCGAGTACGGTGCCGCCGTGGAGTTTCTCGACCGCTTGCCGAATGACGAGGCCGCGGTGTTCTTCAAATCCCAAGCCCAGTTCGCAGCCGGGCAATACGCCGAAGCGGTGGCGACGATTCGCGCCGGAATGAAGCGGAACCCGAAGTGGGCCTCGAATGACGTGAAACTCGCCGAGTTGTTCCCGAGGCAGTTGGACTCCCTGCTCGGTGAGTTGAAGCGCCGCGCGGAGGAGAACCCGGACTCCCACGCGCTGCAGTTCCTGCTTGCCCATCAGCTGTGGTTCGGTGGCGAACGCGAGACCGCACGGCCGATCTTCGAGCGCCTCGCGAAACGACTGAAGGCCGCGGACGAAATCCGGCCGTTCCTCGACCGCTGAGATGGCTTCGCGCCGGCGGCGTCAACACACTATCCGGGCTCACTCGCACTCGAACGGAGCATCCCATGTTCGCACGCATCCTCGGTCCCGCGCTGGCGGCGGGCTTGCTGGCCGCCGTGATTCTGGTCGAGCCGCCGCGCGACGCGGCAGCCGTCGCGCAACCCGCGGGCGGAGCCGCGAATGCGGACCTCGCCTTGGTGCCGCCGGACGCAGTCGGCTTCGTCCATGTCCGCCTCGCGGAACTCTGGAAGAACGACATGTTCGCCGGCCTTCGCAAAACCTTCGAACGCGCCGGTGACAAGGTGCTCGGTGCGATCGACGCCCAGTTCGCGCCCGCGCCGTCGACACTCGACCGCGCCACGGCGTTCGTCTTGATGGACGACCCGGCGAAGGAGCCGGCCGTGTTCGGCATCCTCGCATTCTCGAGGGCGTTCGATTCGGCCCAAGTCCTGAAGTCGTACCTGCCGGAAGCCAAGAAAAACATGGCCGGCAACCGCCCCGTGTTCACCGATGCGGACAAGGGCATCGAGATCGCATTCTCGGACGATCGGCATATCCTGGTGGGCCAAGCCGGCACGCTCGCCGGGTACTTCGCCCGGAAGTCGCCGAACGAAGGCCCGATGAGCCGCGCGCTGAAGCTGGCCGAATCGCGGCCCGTGGTCGCGGCTGCAAACATCGCAGGGCTTCCGATCCCGCCCGGCGCGATCGAGCAGATTCCGGCCGAGGTGCGGCCGATTCTCAAGGCCGAGCAGGTGATGATCGCCCTCGATCTGGGTGCGGAGCCGCGATTGGAAGTGCGGGCGGGTTACAAGGACGCCGCCGCCGCGGGCGATGCCGAGACCGCCGTGAAGGCGTTGGTCGAGATCGGCCGCAAGGAACTGGCCAAGGCCCGCACCGAGATGGAATCCAAGCTGCTGGATCCGAAGATCAAGACGCCGCGGCCTGCGGGCGAGTTGCCCGAAGCGATCGGCACCGCCTTCGCGATCGGCGCCCTCGGCCGCGTGGACGACGTGCTCGCCGACCCGAAGTTGGTTCTCCGCGACGGCAAGGACTTGGCCTTCTCCGCGACGATGCCGAAGGAACTGGTCGCCGCCGGTGGCGGGTTCGCCGCCATCGGGCTCGGCCTCGCCCTGCCCGCGATCCAAAAGGTGCGGGCCGGCGCCGCCCGTTCGCAAAGCATGAACAACCTCAAGCAGATCGGCCTCGCGATCCACAACTACGAATCCGCGAACGGTCACCTCCCCGCGGACATCGTCGACAAGAACGGCAAACCCATCCTCTCGTGGCGCGTCGCGATCCTGCCGTACATCGAACAGGACAACCTCTACCGCCGCATGAAGCTGAACGAGCCCTGGGACAGCGAGCACAACGCCGTGTTCTCCAAGGTGCTCATCAAGACGTACCTGTCCCCGAACGCGACCGAAACCACGGACAAGAACGGCTACGGCCTCACGAACTACCTCGCGGCCTCGGGCAAGGGTGCGGCCTTCGAACCCGGCAAGAAGCTGAAGTTCACCGACTTCACCGACGGGCTCTCCAATACCATCCTCGCAGTGGATTCCTCCGATATGACGCCGTGGGCCAAGCCCGGCGATTTGGCCATCGACTTCACCAAGGCCCTGCCCAAGTTTGAATCCGCGGGCAAACTCGGCACCGCCAACGTGCTCATGGGCGACGGCTCCGTCCGCACCGTGAACCTGAAAACCGTCACCGAGAAGACGTTGAAGGCAGCCTTCACTCGCGACGGCGGCGAAGTCCTCGGCGCGGATTGGTGAGCCTCGTCGAAATGAAAACGCGCCGGCATCGCGGCCGGCGCGACGCTCAACTGAGGTAAATCCCAGCGTCGAAATCGAGCGACGAGTTGCCGCTGAAGAGGAAGAACGAGGTATAGCCGGACGAATCCACGTCGCTGTCGACGTTGTCGTCGCCGCCTTGGTCCTGCGGGGAGAACGAGTACCCGCTCGGCGGAATCACCTGAATCCGGTACGTGCCGGCCGCCACGTTCGTGAACCAATACAGGCTGCCCAGCGTCCAAGCCGTGGCGACCGTCGCCCCGCTCGCATCCAGCAACCGCACCTCCACGGACGTGCCCAGGTAGAACTCACCGAAATCCTGGATGCCGTTGTGATTGGCGTCGTGGAAGACCATGCCGGAGATGATGCCGGCTCCGCCGCCGCCGATGCCGCCGCCGCCGGGCGGGCCGCCGACGCCGGTCACGGTGATTGTCACCACGGCGGTGGCGAACCCGCCGACGCCGTCCGAAATCTGATACGTGAGCGTGTCCGTTCCGCTGAAGCCGGTGTTCGGCGTGTACGCGATCATGCTGCCGGAGAGGCTCGCCGAGCCATTCGCCGGCCCCGTCACGATCCCGGACAGCGAAATCATGTCGCCGTCCACGTCCGAATCGTTGCCGAGCACCATGAGGTACGAGGTGAAGTTCCCGACCACGGTGGCGGTGTCGGCCACGGCTGTCGGGTTGTCGTTCACCGGGCTGATGGTGACGGACACGGTCGCGGTGTCCGTGCCGCCGTGGCCGTCCGCAATCGTGTATTGGAACGAATCCGTGCCGAAGTAATTTGCGGCGGGCGTGTACAGGATCTTCGACCCGCTGATGCTCGCCGTGCCGTGCATCGGCAGCGTGACATTCGTGATGGTCAGCGTGTCGTTCTCCGGATCGGTGTCGTTGCCGAGCACCGCGAACTCGGTGGCCGTATCTTCGTTGATGGTGAACGTGTCGTCGTTGGCGTTCGGCGGCTCGCTGGCCACCGTGAGGATCACATCATTGGTATCGCCGCCCGGCATGCCGTAGTTGATTCGGAACTTCGTGCCGCCCACTGTGAAGTAGCTGCCGTTCGGCTTACCATCGAATGCACCCATCGTGGAGCTGGAGGCGTTGTTTTGGATGATGGTGAAGACGGTGCCGAGCGACGGCACATACCCGGCCGCCAAGGATACGCTCAGCCCGCCCGCCAAGGACACCATGCTCCCGCCACCATTGACGACGAGCTGGTCGTACGCCCCGGCAGCGGCTCCGTTGATATCGATGGCAAGCATGCCGGTCGCAGTCTGCGTGTAGCTGGCGTTGAAGGTGATCGACCCGATATCTGAGGCACCGTCATCGCCGGGAAATACCGATCCGGAGGTCTGGAATATGGAGGCCGTGATCTCCGGTATACCCGAGAGGGAGCCGCCGACACCAACCATGAAGGTAGAATCGAAGTTGTAAGGGCCGATAAGCGAGGTCTTCTTGTTCTGCTGCGGGGGAGTCACGATTTTCCTGGTTTCCTTACCCGCTGCGTCGAGTCCGCGGATGGTAGTACCCGGATTCGATTTCAGCAAGTCGCCGTTCTCGCCGTCCAAGCGAACTTGGAAATCGGTGCTGCCGGTATTGGCGACCTTCACGAGCGAGCCGATGTTGCCATGAATACGTCCGAGTTCGTCATCACCCGCGCGAAGCAACACGTTTGAATTGTCCGAAACCATGATGTTGCCGCCGTTCTTGTTCTCCAATGTCGAACCCTTGCCGATGTAGAAGTCGACGCGTGTAAGCGAGCCTTGGGGGTTCAGACCGCTGCCGAGGGTGACAACGCCGCTGTTCTCGATCGTCCAGCCGCCTCCCAAGACTGCCTTGGCTTGTGCCGCCTTCGTGCTTCCGTAGATGACCATCTCTGCGTTGGCACCCAGACGGATGAATCCCGGAGTCGCGCTGAAGTGTTTCTCCGTATACCCGTCCAGCCAGTAGAAGGTTCCTGTAATGTCGAGTTTGGGCACGATCGCGCCCGGCCCAGCCTGAATGGAACCACCTGAGAATTGAAAAGTGGGATTCACCACGATCGGTGAAGCATCCAGAAGGATGATGTCAGCCTTCTTCACCTCGACCCAGCCGTTTGCGCCAGAGAAACTTGTCCCATTCATCCAAGTGAAGTTGGGATACGGGGCGGCACCCGTCTTGGAGCCGAAGCGGACGGTGGAACCACCTGTGATGTTCCAAGTGCCGGTACTCGTACCGGAGTCCACCAATGCCAAGGTGCCGGTGCCTACATCGACCTGTACTGGTTCAGCCTGAATTGGAATTGTCGGGAGCAGTCGTTGGCGACAACGGGTGTGTTGGGATCGACTCATTTTCACAGTAGCACCGGTTTTCAATTCGGGGCGGCGTGGCGAGCGATTCGGCGACGTTCGCGAGCCTCCTCCAGCTTGCGGTCGCGTTCGGCGTGGATGGCGTCGCGACGTCCGGCGAGAACGTCGTGGGGCGTGACGTAGCCGATGGCGCTGTGCAAGCGGACGGCGTTGTAGTGGAGGATGAAGTCCCCGACGACGCGACGGGCGTCTTCGGGTGTCAGGGGGGTCTTCACGCGGACGGCGTCGTGCTTCAAGGTGCGGTGGAATCGTTCGAGTTTGCCGTTGCTTTGGGGATAGTAGGGCGAGGTTTTGACGTGGGTCATGCCGCTGATGCGGATGAACTCCTTGAAGTCCTTGGCGAGGAACTGGGGTCCGTTGTCGGTGATGATCCGGGGCGTGACACCGGGGTGACACTCCTTGCCCTTCTGGATGATCTGTTCGATGTCGGCCTCGGTCATGCGTTCGCGGATGTCCCAGTGGACGATGGCGCGGCTGGCTCCGTCGAGGACGGAACACAGGTAGTGGAAGGTGCCGGCGATGTTGAGGTAGGAGACGTCGACGTGCCAGTGCTCGTGGGGCCGGAGGGGTTGCACGAAACCGGTTCCTTTCAAGCTGGTTTTGGGCTTCCAGCGTTGGAGAAGACCGGCTTGGGAGAGGACGCGGTAGACGGTGGCGGGCGAGCAGGCGACGATGTTGCGGTCGATCATCATGTAGGTGAGCCGCCGGTAGCCTTCGAGCGGGTATTGGTGGTGGAAGTCGATGATGGCTTTTCGTTCGGCGGCGGTGAGCCAGTGGTCGCGGGGCACGGCGCCGTTGTGTTCGTTGGCCTTGCCGTAGCGCTCTTTCCAGGTGTGGTAGGTGGACGGGGCCAGCCCGATCCAGCGGAGCAACCGGCCGGCGGTGAGGCCGGCCTTGACGCTCCAGGTGCGAACGAAGTCGACGATGGCGTCGCGGACATCCGGGGCAACCCACTGGCCGGTCAGGGTTCCCCAAGTTCTTTTTTTAACTGGACGTGTTCCTCCAGGAGTTCGGAGAGCACCTCGTGTTTGCGTTGGAGCTTCTCTTCGAGGGCGGTGATTTTCTTGTCCTTGGCGTCGTCGGCGGCGGACTTGGCGCGGGTGGTCTCGAAGGCGGCGACGCCTTGCTCGAAGAAAATCTTCTGCCACTGGTAGAACTGCGAGACGGCGATGCCGGCCTCGGAGCAGACCTCGGAGACGGGTTGGCCTTCGAGCAGGTGTTTTCGCAGGATCGCGACCTTGGCGGCGGGCGGGAAATGCCTTCGTTCGGGCGTGCTCATGACGGACCTCCAGAGTGGAGTGTCGTCACCTCAGCCGCGCTCGTCAATTTCCAAGTTCAGCAGAGGCAGAACAGACCCCGAAGGCCTTGGTCGGGCTGCTGAGGTTGTGGAAGGAGCCTCCGAGTTCGAAGGTCGAGCCCGCACCTGCGAGGTTGACTGAGACGGTACCGCCAGGCTGATTGGCGAACGCATAGGGGTTGCCCGCTTCGATCTGCGCGGCGGTGTTGGAGACACTGAAGAGGCCGTTGTTGACAATTTGAGCGCACTGGTTCGGGTCACCAGGCAAGTTCTGGCAGTAAATCCGACCGCTTCGGAATTGAATTTCACCTGAGGAGATGAATGGAGCTTGGAAGGCACTCGTTTCGAGAGTGCGACCGGCCAGACGTGCATCCAGCGTAGCGGCAGAGCTCGCATCGATGTAGAGGGTTCCAGATTGTCCGACGATCGTCGTGCCCGGACCGGCCATCGTGCCGGAGTTCCATACGAATGATGCAGCCGCACCGATGCGTAGTGTCCCGGCCCCGCCGATCGTAAAGTCGGTGCCTGTGGGAGTTGTAGTCGCCAGTTTTCCTCCGAATACCGTGAGTTCCGTGCCCCCATTCAGGAGCAGATGCTTGTTGCTCGGATAGTCTTCGATTTCGAGGCGGCCAACTTGATCGGAGGCCGTCACCGTGCAGTTGTCTGTAGAGGCATCAGTGAAGCGAGCAGTGTCGAGTATCCCTGGGACGGCATTGGCGATTTTGCCGTTGGTGTCTTGCCACATCTTCCCATCATTCCATGCTCCCCCGCCTGCACCGTCCCCCTTCCAAATGAATACTGCGGGAACTTCGCGAGCTTCGAGTTCTTCGAATGCGAGTGGGTTGCGCTTCGTCGTCATGGCGCTGCGAAGGCGGAGAGAGGACGAGCGCGGGGTGAGGAACATGTCAATACTCCATGTTGGTGCGAGGCGACTCAGTTATCTTGCTTTCTCTGAAGCTCGGGGACGATTCGCGGTTCATTCGGAGGGCGACGCGAAAGGCTGTCCAACCAGCGGTAGTATTCTTCCAGCTTGCGTTGATGCTGGACGCGAGCCTTACTTCCTGCCTCTGCGTCGATCTTCTCCAATGCAACTAAAAGAACCTCTTTGTTGCCGATGTAGACCGCAGTCACGGAGTCGGCCGGATAGTAATTGCTGGCCATGCAACGCAAGAGGTCGGGAATCGCCTCTTTCGCTGGAGGACCGATCAGACCAAGAGACCGAGCGGCATTGTCGTGGACATCTTGCAACTCGTACTCGGTTGGAGGATGGTTTCGAGTGTAGTTGAGTGCCCGGATCAGGTCCGGTACAGCTGCCTTTGCAATTGGTCCAAAGTTCCCGACCACTCGAACGAGACACGCATATTGTTGGAGGGGTTTCGTCGCATCAAGCATCGCAATGACAGCCTTGGCCACATCGACATCTGTGGACCAGATTAGGCTCAAGGAATGTGCTGCTTCATTTGAAACTGCGATATCCTTGTGCTTCAACGCTTGAAGCAGTGCGTCGCGCCCGGCTTGCCTGCCGAACATTCGAATCGTGTGGGCAGCCGATGCGGCGATTTCCGGGTCGGGATCCGATACGAGCGTAACAATCGCCGGGAGAAAAGCATCCATCGTGTTGATCGTGAATGAGCGATCTTCTGCTAGACCCATCCGATACACCATTTCGATCGCATCGTAGGGAGTTCGGGGCTTCCTCTTGATCCATGCTTCCACGGCAGCTTTCGCCATAATGTTTCTCGACATGATGTTTCCAGCGAGCCCGTACCTCGGCAACCAGGTCAGCAACCCATATCGCAGCGAAGGATCGCTGTCTTTCAGGGCGGCGTTCACAGCGTCGATGATGCGTTGGTCGGGCTTCACCTTGGTTCCGACCAGCTTCTCGATGAGCACGGTGGCGGCCTGCGCGCGGGCGTGGCCGGACTTGGTCTTGTCGTTCAGCAGTGCGAGCAGCGGTTCGACGGCAGCATCGCCGGCCAAGCGGAGTTCGCCCTGCACCTTGATGTGCCAGCGATAGTTGAACTTGGGAGAAGGTTCCGTCGCCGGAGCGGAGCTGGGGTCGGATTGGCTGCGGGTCGGCTCTTCCAGTTTCTTCACGAGCTCCTGAATCCGCTCCGGAGACACCGGGGGCGAGAAGAGGGTCATGGTCGAGACGACGCCGGCCGTAATGATCGCGTGCATGATCGACTCCTGCGTGCCAGAGGGGATGCCTCTGGCACACTATCCGATCCGCAAACTCGGCAAAACGCGACTTGTCCGATCTTCTGACACCGATACTACGCGGAAGTTCCCGCCGCGCTGGTGGTGGACCGGTGGTGATCCGGTGGTGAAACTCCCGAACGTTTGATCGTGCCGGGAGTTCGGTGTCGGAAATTCCGTCAACTTGGCGAATAATAGTCCAAGGCGGGAGGCGGCTCGATGCGGTGCCAGGTGATTCGGCCCGCTCCGTTCCGCTCGAACCGCAGGAGGTTGTTCACCTGGTGGCGGTTCAGGTTGATGAGGCCGTCGTGGAGGCGGTCCTTCGGGTCGCGGTCGCCACGCTCCCGCGAGAAGGGGTTGGCGAGGGACGCCTTCCAGCCTTGTCGCTGAAATGCCTCCAGAATAATGACTTGCGATATGGCGGACGTACGGAAGCGTTTCACGAGCACGCCTTCGAGCGTGAGTTCGCGCGTGTCCGGATTCCAAAGCGGAAGCACCTGGGCGGGTGGCTGTTGGAACATGGTGCAACTCCGAGATTCGGATGTCACCATGCCCAATCGCAATCGAGTGGAAAAACAAGCCACGAAAATGCAATTCTTTCGGCAGGTCGCCAACTTCGGGAGTGAATTGGTTGGCGACCTGGCGATCTGGCGTCCATATGAAAGCGGACGTGAAGACTTCGCGCATCTTTCTGGTCGGGGCCCGCGGCACGGGCAAGTCCACGGTCGGCCGCGCGCTTGCGGCCAAACTGGGGTGGGCGTTCGTGGACGCGGACGAACACTTGGAAACGGTTGCGGGCGTCACCATCGCGGACATCTTCCGGCTGCAGGGCGAAGCCGCGTTCCGCGATCTCGAATCGAGCGTGCTGGCGGAACTCGCACAGCGGGAGCGGCACGTGATCGCCACCGGCGGCGGTGTCGTGCTGCGTGAAGAGAACCGCGCGAAACTCGCGAACGGATTCACGGCATGGTTGCAGGCGACGCCGGAGGCGGCGTTCGCCCGCATGCAGGCGGACCCGACCACGGCCGCCCGGCGGCCCAACCTCACCGCGACCGGCGGAGTCGAAGAACTTCGCACGGTGATGGCCGCCCGCGAGCCTTTCTACTCGGCGGTCGCGGATTTCACGGTGGATACGGCGAATCGGTCGCCGGACGCGGTGGCCGACGCTATCTTCACGGCATGGACGCGTTCCTGAAAACCGATACCGTCGTGTGGCTGGCGTTCGTCGCCCTCGTCGGGTTGATGGTCGGTTCGTTCCTCAACGTGCTGGTGGCGCGCCTGCCGTACGAGAAGAGCATCATCTGGCCCGGTTCGCGGTGCTTCTCCTGCTATCAGCCGATCTCGTGGTCGGACAACCTGCCGATCCTCGGGTACCTGCGGCTCGGCGGGAAGTGCCGATCGTGCGGCACGGCCTTCTCCAGCCGGTATCTCTGGGTGGAAGTCGCGACCGCGTTGGCGTTCGTCGCACTCTTCTCGGTGGAAGTGATCCGCCCGATCCACAAGTTCCCGAGTTTGAAGCCGATCGCGGCGGGGCTGCCGCCGATTTCGCTCACGGCGATGTTCGCGTACCATGCGGTGCTGATGAGCCTGCTGATCGCGGCCGCGCTCATCGACGCACAGCATCGCATCATCCCGCCGATCATTCCGTACACCGGCGCGATCATCGGCATCGTGGGCGGGGCGCTCATGCCGTGGCCGTGGCCGCATCCCGCGGCCGCGCTCGACGTGTTCCACGGGGATTCGACCGGGCACTTGTGGCAACTCACGAATTGGCACGGGCTCGTGCCGGTGGGCGTGCAGCCGTGGCCGTTCACGGGGCCGCCGCCGTCGTGGGCCCCGGCCGCGACGTGGAAGCTCGGCCTGTTGAACTCGGTGATCGGAGCCTTGGCCGGCACGTTCGTGGTGCGCTGGGTGAAATGGCTGTTCGAAGTGGGGTTCGGCAAGGAAGCGCTCGGCCTGGGCGACGCGGACCTGCTGCTGATGGCGGGCGCATTCCTCGGCTGGCAGCCGGTCGTGATGTCGTTGTTCGTCGGCGCGTTCGCCGCGTTGATCGTGTTCAAGCTGCCGGGGATCGTAATCGGATTCGTGCGGGGGGCGCCGATCGAACATGAACTGCCGTTCGGCCCCGGCCTCGCGGTCGGCGTGTTCGCCACCCTGCTCGGCTGGCGTTGGCTCGGCCCGAAGGCGCAGTTCGTATTCTTCGACGTGCAAACGCTGGCGATCATGGTCGGCGTGATGAGCATCGGCATGCTCGCGGCCGGCCTCCTCTTGCGGCGCAACGAAGACGTGCCCGCCGCCCCGGAACCGGCGGCGAAGTGATCTATTCGCAAGTGACTTGGAGCCTCTCCGTGGAATTTCCTCTCGTCCAACTCGTCCGCCAGATCGCCCCGCAACCGTCCGTGAAGGACGTGGCGGGCGAAGTCCGCAGGCAGTGGCTCGCCTCCAAGACCGCCAAGCGGTTCAAGCCCGGCATGAAGGTCGCCGTCGGGTGCGGCAGCCGCGGCATCCAGAACATCCTGCCCATCGCCAAAGCCACCGTGGACGCGCTGAAAGAACTCGGCACGAAGCCGTTCGTCGTCGCGGCCATGGGCTCGCACGGCGGCGCGACTTCCGAAGGCCAGCGCGAACTGCTCGCATCGTACCACTTGGATGAAGCCCATCTCGGCGTGCCCGTCGTCACAGACATGGACGCCGTCACCATCGGTACGAACGAGTGGGGCGAGCCGGTGTGGTGGGACAAGAACGCCCTCGCCGCGGACGCCGTCGTCACGGTGTCCCGCGTGAAGCCGCACACGGACTTCCGCGGCACCTTCGAGAGCGGCATCGTGAAGATGCTTGTGATCGGCCTGGGCAAGCGGCACGGCGCGGACCAGATCCACAGCATCGGCACCCGCGGCCTCCGCGACATGATCCCGCTCTCGGCCAAAGTCATTCTCGAAAAGACGCCGTTCGTCGGCGGCCTCGCCATTCTCGAGAACGCCCGCGAAGAAACCGCCCATCTCGAAGTCGTGGACCGCGACGATCTGTGGGAACGCGAACCCGTCCTGCTTCAACAGGCAAGCGGGCTCATGGGCCGGCTGCCGTTCCCCGGCATGGACGTGCTCCTGATCGGCGAACTCGGCAAGAACTACTCCGGCGCCGGGATGGACCCGAACGTGATCGGCCGCATGCTCGTGGAAGCCACGCCCGAAGCCGAGACGAACAACCCCCGGATCGTGCGGATCGCGGTGTTCGAGGTGTCCCCCGAGAGCCACGGCAACGGCACCGGCATCGGCCTCGCGGACCTCACCACCAACCGCGCCTTGAAGTCCATCGACCCCGTGCCGTTCCGCATGAACAACTTCACGGCCCGCTCCCTTTGGCGGAGCAAGTTGCCGTTCGCGTTCGACACCGACCGCGAAGTGATCGACATGTCGCTGGAGACGTGCTGGCAGCCGGTGGCGGAGAAGGTGAAGCTCGCCGTGATCCCGAACACGCTGGAGGTTGCGGAACTCTGGGCGAGCGCCCCGCTCATCGCGGAAGCGCGGTCCAACCCGAACCTCGAAGTGGTCGGCGAGCCGATGCCGCTGCCCTTCGATGCGAACGGCAACCTGATCCAGGAGAAGCTCTTCCCGCACTCCGTCCGCGGCCGCCGGGTGAAGGGCCACTGACGCCTCTCGCTGGAGTGTTACGCCGCTTTCTTCGCCACGCCCAAGTCCGGGCCCTCGCTCAGTTCCACCGTGCGGAAGCGCGTGCCGGTCGAGTCGTAGAAGATGATGCGGTCCGCGTCCGCGGTCCACACCGCGCTGGTGCGGAGGAGTCGCGGGCCTTCGACGTGAAAGACGATGCCGCAGTCGCGGTTCCGCTTCATCAGCGGCGTGCGGTACAGCGGTGTCTGCTTCGCCTCCAAGTTGTCTTTCTCGCACAGGACGCGGTGGACGTACGCCGCCAATTCGTCCACGGTCGCGAAGGCGGTCACGGTCGATTCCATGCCCCTTGCATCGTCCGCATCCGCGGAACTCCGCACGGCACGGACCGCGCTCGGCGTTGGGAATCGTGGAATCTGTGACGGTCGTGCCGGATGTGGCGAAGGCTCAATCGCGCCGCGCCCGCCACCAGGCGAGGATCGCAGCCAAGGTGTCGTCCAAACCGATTCGCGGCTCCCAGCCGGTGGTTTGCTTCAACTTGCTCGCGTCGGCGCGGGTGATCGCCGTGTCGGCCTTGCGGTCGGCCCTCTGCACCACGTCCACCTTCACCTTGGACATCGCCACCAACCGGTCCAGGATCGATTGCATGGAGAAGGTTTCGCCGCGGCCCGCGTTGTAGGCTTCACCGCTGATTCCCTTTTCGAGAAGCAGCGGGAAGGCGCGAACCGTGTCGCGGATGTCCGTGAGATCGCGTTGGGCGGAGAGGTCGCCGGTTTCGATGCGGGGCTCCTGCTTGCCGGCTTCGATCGCCGCGATCTGCCGGGCGAAGTTGGCGACCGCGTAGTCCGCCGATTGCCGCGGGCCGATCTGGTTGAAGAGCCGGATGCGAACGATGTCCAGCCCCGGATTGCGGGTGTACTGGAAGCTCGCGAGGTCGGCGGCGGCCTTGCTCGCGGCGTACGGGCTGGCGGGCTTGAGCGTGGTGAACTCGTCGCAGGGGCGGTGCGGTTCGTCAGGGTCGCCGTAGATCAGGCCGGTGGACGCGAACAGGATGCGCGGGCGAAGCCCGCTGCGGACGACGGCATCGTACAGCGACAGCGTGGCCGTCAGGTTGTCCCGCCAGCAGGCGTCCGGTGTTTTGAACGAGGCCCCGGTGTTGGCGAACCCCGCGAGGTGGACGATCCACTCGGGACGGACCAGGCTGAGCGCCGAATCCAGACTGGCGGGGTCGAGCAGATCGGCCGCGTGGTGGCCGGGCTTGCGGCTGATGCCCGTCACGGCGTGCGGGCCCGCGAGCGCCTCCGCGAGGTGCCCGCCGACGAACCCGGTGATTCCCGTGATCAGGATTCGCATTTGCGTCACGAACACGCAAGCGTGTCAGATCCCGCGGGCCTTGAAATCCGGCAGCGGCTGCCCTTGGAGCCGGGCCAAGTCCGCCTTCACCATCCGCTCCACCAACTGCTCGAAGCTCACCTCGGGAACCCAGCCGAGCTTCGCCTTCGCCTTGCTCGGATCGCCGATGAGCAGATCCACTTCGGCGGGGCGGACCAGAGCCGGATCGGTGACCACATACTTTTCCCAGTTCAGGCCCGCCGCCTGGAACGCGAGTTCCACGAGCCGCTTCACGGTGTGCGTCTCGCCGGTGGCCACGACGTAATCGTCGGGGGTCGGTTGCTGCAGCATCAGCCACATGGCGCGGACGTAATCGCCGGCGAAGCCCCAGTCCCGCTTCGAATCGAGATTCCCGAGTCGGAGTTCCTTCGCCATGCCGAGCTTGATGCGGGCCACGCCGTCGGTCACCTTCCGCGTCACGAACTCGCGGCCGCGGCGTTCGCTCTCGTGGTTGAAGAGGATGCCCGAGCAGCAATACATGTCGTAGCTTTCGCGGTAGTTCACCGTGATCCAGTGGCCGTACACTTTTGCCACGCCGTACGGGCTCCGCGGGTAGAACGGCGTGCTCTCCTTCTGCGGCACTTCCACCACTTTGCCGAACATCTCGCTCGACGACGCCTGATAGAAGCGGATCGAGTTCTTGCCGAGCAGGCGGATCGCCTCGAGCACGCGGGTCACGCCGATGGCGGTGAACTCGCTCGTGAGGCACGGCTGCTTCCAACTCGTGGGTACGAAGCTTTGGGCCGCGAGGTTGTAGACCTCCTCGGGGTCGCACTCCTTCATCACGTCGATGATGGAGAGTTGATCGAGCAGATCCGCCTGGTGCAGGTGAATCTTGCCGGTGAGGTGGTGGATGCGTTCGAAGGATTCGGTGCTGGCGCGGCGGACGATGCCGTGGACTTCGTAGCCTTGTTCGAGGAGGAGTTCGGCGAGGTAGCTGCCGTCTTGGCCCGTAATGCCAGTGATGAGTGCCCGCTTCATGTCCGCCTTTCGTGTTCGGGGAGTTGCATTGGCGACCCCCGAGAGATTTGGTTTATTCCTTCGCGGCGAACGTACAAGCGATCCGCGGCGAGCTCACAGTGTGCGACGAAATCCGGGTTTTGTCATTTTTTCAGGGAATAACTCGGCCGGTTTCGTATCAATGTGTTCGTGGCGAGACCGGACAGCGTCGGTTGGCCCGGCGAAAACCACCGTAAACCGCGACCCGGAAACGGGTTGCAACTTGCGGGTCGGATTCGCCGGGAAGACGCTCCCGACTTCGCCCACCGTACGAGAGGCCCGATTTCAGGCCAACCCTGAATCCGGTACCTACTCTTTTTTCAGTGTGGTCCACACCATCAGGAGTTTTCGATGAAGCGCATCCTCGTCGCCTTGGTTCTCGCTCTGAGCGTCGTGTCGGTCGTCGGCTGCGGCAGCGGCAGCCCCACCACCGCGGGCACCAAGAAGTAATTCTTGGCCGATCAGTGACCGGGGCCGGCCGTTTGCGGCCGGCCCTGTGTTTTTCCCGGAATCACTCCCGTGAAGCGTCTCCTCCTCCTCGCAGTTCTCCTCCCGCTCCTCTCCGCCACATTTGGTTGCGGCGGCTCCCGCGATCGCGGAAAACACCAGGATTTCGACCGCCCCAAGGCCACGCAAAACAAGTAACATGGTGCCATGAGCACTGCCAAGCCGCCCAAGGCGTTCGACGTGTGGTTCGTCGCCGCGAACACCGTTTACAAAGCCGTTCCGTACAACGTGGTCGCCGACTGGACCGGGCAAGGCCGCCTCGGACCGACGGACAAGCTGCGCCCCGCCGGCACCGAGGCCGAGTGGAAGACCATCGCGCAGTGGCCGCTGTTCGCGGACTACCTGCCGCGGCCATCCGCCGCCAAGGTCGCGGAGCCGGCCGCTTCACCGACACCGAATCTCGCCGGCATTCCCGTTCTCTCGCTGCCGGAAGCACCGGAAGAAGAAGCACTCATCACCAGCCGCAAGGAAGCGGAGGAAGACGATGACGTGGACATGATTCCGCTCATCGACATCAGCATGGTGCTGCTGGTGTTCTTCATCATGGTGTCTGCCGCGGGCGCGCTTTCGCCGGTGGACGTGCCCGAAATGCGGTACGGTGGCGAACTGCGCACCGATCCGGAAGCCATCACCATTTCCATCGAGCGGGCGAACGCCGAGGACGTGGTGTACTCCGTGCGAGAGGGCACTCAGCCGGCGAAGAAGGGCAACGACCGCCTGCAGTTCTACAAGGATTCGCTGGAAGCGCTGGATCGCATCCTGACCGAACGCGTCCGCCCGCCGGAAGTGCGGGTCGCGTGCGAAAAGGACCTACCCAGCGACCGCGTCCACGAGTTGGCGAAGGAGTTGGCGAAGCGTCAGAAGGATGGAAAGATCAACTCCTTCGTGGCCATCGTGAACGAAGCACCGAAGCAGTGATCACTCCAACTCATCCGGATCCGCGCCGAACATCGCAGGATTCACGCCGGTCACGGTCGCACCGCGGGTTCCGCCGAACGCGCCGCGGCTCGCCACGAAGTGGCACAAGGCGATCGCAAGCGCATCCGCCACGTCGTGCGGTTCCGGCAGCTTCTTCAGCCCCAACTCGCGCATGATCGCGTGCTGCATCTGCTCTTTGCCGGCGCGGCCACTGCCGGTCACCAGTTTCTTCACCTTCGTGGCCGCATAGCTGAACACGGGGATGCCGCGTAGCGCACCCGCCAGAAAGAACGCCCCGCGGGCATGGGCCATGAGGATCGCGGTACGCGGGTGTTCGTAGTGGGCGTAGAGTTGTTCCACAGCCACGGCCTTCGGCCGCCATTCGTCCATCACTTCGGAAATGCCGTCGTAAAGGGACTTGAGCCGAGAAGCGAGATCGGAGGAGTCCGTGGAGTCGGAACGAACGACCCCGGCGTCGCGGATCAGCGGGCCGCCGTCGGATGCCTCCAGAACGGCGTATCCCGCAACCTGCAGGCCGGGGTCGATGCCGAGAATCCTTCGCGGCGCAGTGTCGTTCATGACATTCAAGCCGCGCGGCGGAACCGCGACCGGGCGAGGAAGCACAAGCCGCCGATGCCGGCGAGCAGCACTGCGGGCGGCGCGGGCACGGGAGCCGCCGGATCGGTCGGACCGCTCGGGTCTTCGTTCGGCGTAATGATGATCGGCGGCGGCAGATCGAACCCCACATCGCGGGCCGTGGTGAACTCGTTCAGGGTGAACGTGATCGTGATCGGCCCGGAGAGGTTGACACCCGGGCTGATCGTGATGGTGGCGAGCCGGTCGTTCACGCCGAGCACGGTGTCCACACCCCCACCGCTGGAAGCGTCTTGGATCGTGACGATCGGACCGTTCACGCTCGGCGACGCGGACAGGCTCGACGAAAAGTTGCTGGTGTCCGGGAACGGGTAGTTGGAGGCGGCGGGGGCCGCGCTCACTGTCAAGTCCGGGAGATCCGGTGCGACGCCGGCGGTGACGTTGAACTGCAGCGTGTAGTCCGTGAGGCCGACGAGGCCCGGCGCGTACACGTCGAACGAGAATGCCTGGCCCGGAAAGTAGCCGGATGGCACGCCGACGAGCGGCAGGGTGTCGGCGCGGGACGAGCCGGCGGCGCAGAGCAACGCAACGGCGGCAAGCAGGGTGCGAGTCATGATGATCCTCCGTGAGGGGCGGAGCATCAATGTTGTATCAGGCCTCACAATTGGAATACACGGCAGAATCCGCAGAATTGTCAAGTTCGCGCCGCGCATGAGCCGTGTAAACAAAGCAATGCGCGGTGAACGCATAAGCCCTTCATCAACGCAACCCGGCCGAGTCCTTCACGCCGAGATTCTCGTAGATGCGGCGGGTCGCGTCCGACTTGTTCAGCGTGTAGAAGTGAATGCCGCGGACGCCGTTGTGCAAAAGATCCGCACACTGCTCCGTGGCCCAACTGATGCCGACGCGACTGACCGCGTCGTCGTCCGAACAGCGGTTCACGGCGCGGAGTAGCTTCGCGGGGATGCGGGCGCCGAGGGCCAATTCCGCCATCCGCACCATGCCGGCCTTCGTGCTGATCGGCATGATGCCCGCCACGATCGGCACCTTGATGCCGGCGAGTTCGCACCGCTCGCGGAAGTCGTAGAAATCGCGGTTGTCGAAGAAGAGCTGCGTGCAGATGTAGTCCGCTCCGGCGTCCACCTTGGCTTTCAGGTAATCCATCTCCTTGATCCGGTTCGGGCAGCCGGGGTGGCCTTCCGGGAATCCCGCGACGCCGATGCCGAACCCTCTCTTGTCCGGGGCATTGCCCCGCGATCGCACGAACTTGACGAGTTCCGAGGCGTACTGGAACGCGTCGTCCGAGCGCTTGTAGTTGGCGATGGTCTTGGGCGGGTCGCCGCCGAGGGCAAGGATGTTGGCGATGCCGCTCGCCGCGTAGCGGTCCAGGATGGCGGTCATTTCCGGCAGCGAGTGGCACACGCAGGTGAGGTGCGACACCGCGGTAAGGTTGGTTTCCTGCTCGATCCGCACGACGAGATCGTGGGTTCGGTCGCGGGTGGAGCCGCCGGCACCGTACGTGACCGAGACGAACGACGGCTGCAGTTCCTGCAGGTTGGCGATGGTGCGGAAGAGTTCTTCGCTCGCTTCGTCGGTCTTCGGCGGGAAGAACTCGAAGCTGAACGTGACGGGATCGCGGGAGAAGATGTCTTGAATGTGCATGGGGGCGTTATACCGCGCGAGCGAAAACGAACGAAGCCCGCCTGATTCGCATCAGGCGGGCTTCGCGTGGATTGAGCCGGCGATGACCTACTTTCGCGCTGGACGCACTATCATCGGCCCCAGGTGCTTATCGGCCGTGTTCGGGATGGGAACGGGAGTTTCCACCTGGGCATGGTCGCCGGCAAGTCGGTTGTTGGCGATCCGGAACGCGTGAGCGTCCGGAGTCCAACGTGTACGGTGTCTTTCACAACGTGGGTGGTGCGAGTAGCGTGTCTTCAGCGTGTTCCCGACCCAGAAGACGGGGGAAGGGATGGTGCGGTCAAGCGTTCGGCTGTTAGTACCGGTCCACTGAATGTGTCGCCACATGTGCATGTCCGGCCTATCGACCCGGTCGTCTTCCGGGAGCCTTCATCTGAAAGAAGGGAGACCTGATCTTGGGGGGAGTTTCGCGCTTATATGCCTTCAGCGCTTATCCGTTCCGCACGTGGCTACCCGGCGATGCGACGAGCGTCACAACCGGCACACCAGAGGTGCGTCCTTCCCAGTCCTCTCGTACTAGGGAAGAAGCCCCGCGAGTCTCCTGCGCCCACAGCAGATAGGGACCGACCTGTCTCACGACGGTCTAAACCCAGCTCACGTACCACTTTCATCGGCGAACAGCCGAACCCTTGGGAGCTTCTCCACCCCCAGGATGTGATGAGCCGACATCGAGGTGCCAAACCTCCTCGCCGCTATGAACGCTCAGAGGAGATAAGCCTGTTATCCCCGGAGTACCTTTTATCTGTTGAGCGACGGCCCTTCCATTCAGGACCGCCGGATCACTAAACCCTGCTTGCACCTGCTCGGCACATCGGCCTCGCAGTCAAGCACCCTTCTACCTTTACGCTCGATGCCCGATTGCCGACCGGGCTGAGGGTACCTTTGGACTCCTCCGTTACCGTTTGGGAGGAGATCGCCCCAATCAAACTGCCCACTTAGCACGGTCCCCGGCCCGGATTCACGGGTCCGGGTTAGAATTCAAGCACAACAAGGGTGGTGTTTCATCGACGGCTCCCCCTGACCCGAAAGGCAGGGTTCATAGCCTCCCACCTACGCTACGCATGCTGGGCCTAAACCCAATACCAAGCTGCAGTTAAGGTTCACGGGGTCTTTCCGTCTAGCTGCGGGTATGTCGCATCTTCACGACAACTACAATTTCACCGAGTCTCTCGTGGAGACAGTGTTCCGGTCGTTACGCCATTCATGCAGGTCGGAACTTACCCGACAAGGAACTTCGCTACCTTAGGACCGTCATAGTTACGGCCGCCGTTTACTGGAGCTTCGGTCGCAAGCTTCGCCTTACGGCTAACCTCCTCCCTTAACTTACCAGCACCGGGCAGGCGTCAGTCTGTATACCGCGGCTCACGCCTTCGCACAGACCTGTGTTTTTAGTAAACAGTCGCTAGAACCTTTTCGCTGCGGCTCACGCAAGCGTGAGCACCCCTTTTCCCGAAGTTACGGGGTCAATTTGCAGAGTTCCTTCACGAGCGTTCTCTCGAGCGCCTTGGAATACTCATCCCGCCTACCTGTGTCGGTTTTAGTACGGTTTCCCGCGCAGTTTTCTCGGTCGTCTCGTCGTGGATATCGGGATCTTAAACGCCCTGAGGCAATCCAATCAGCCTACACCACGTTGAAACGACGTCCTGTATCGCGCGGGGAGCGCAGGAATATTAACCTGCTCCCCATCGACTACGCCTCTCGGCCTCGTCTTAGGCACCGGCTAACCCTGGGCGGATTTGCCTTCCCCAGGAAACCTTAGGCTTACGGCGAACGGGATTCTCACCCGTTTTATCGTCTACTCATCCCGGCATGATCACTTGCAACCGCTCCAGCGCCCGTTGTCCGTACGCCTTCGCCGCAGTTGCAACGCTCTCCTACCACTGGCTTTCACCAATCCACCGCTTCGGTGTCGTGCTTGAGTCCCGTTCATTATCGGCGCAGAACCCCTCGACCGGTAAGCTATTACGCACTTTTGAAATGGTGGCTGCTTCTAAGCCAACATCCCGGCTGTCCGCGGGGTTCGACTTCCTTACGCACTGAGCACGACTCGGGGACCTTAGCGGGTGGTCTGGGTTGTTCCCCTCTCGACGATGAAGCTTATCCCCCACCGTCTAGCTGCCCCATCTTGGTACAAGGGTATTCGGAGTTTGGTTTCGACGGGTAGCCGGGTAGGCCCCCGTTCGAATTCAGTCGCTCTACCCCCCTTGCCAACTAATGGAACGCTAACCCTAAAGTTATTTCGGAGAGAACGAGCTATCTCCACGTTTGATTAGACTTTCACTCCCCCGCACAGCTCATCCCCGAGTTTTTCAACACTCGTGAGTTCGGTCGTCCAGTGGGTGTTACCCCACCTTCGTCCTGGCCATGCGTCGGTCACGTGGTTTCGCGTCTACCGCCCCAAACTTCACGCCCGTTTGAGACTCGCTTTCGCTACGGCTACGGAGCAGAACTCCTTAACCTTGCTTGTGACGGTAAGTCGCCGGGTCATTATGCAAAAGGCACGCCGTCAGGCTTACCCTTGCGGGTGTAGCCCTCCGACCGCTTGTAAGCGTGTGGTTTCAGGTTCAGTGTCCTCCCCTTTCGGGGTTCTTCCCATCGTTCGCTCGCGCTACTCTTCGCTATCGGTCGCCAGGGAGTACTTAGCCTTGCGGGATGGTCCCCGCGGATTCGGACTCACTTTCACGTGTTGAGTCGTACTCAGGATCCCGCTCGGTCCGGTCGCATGTCGCATACGGGGCTTTCACCCTCTGTGGCCGGCGGTTCCACGCCGTTCCGCTATGCTTCCGGATCCTAAATGCGGTCCTACTACCCCGGAGAGTCACCCCTCCGGTTTGGGCTCGTCCGCGTTCGCTCGCCGCTACTGACGGAGTCGATTTTTCTTTCTCTTCCTCCGGGTACTGAGTTGTTTCAGTTCCCCGGGTTGGCTCGGGTGTTTCCGGATCAAAGCCCGTTTGACGGCTCCCCGGAACTTTTCGCAGTCTGCCACGCCCTTGAGCCTCCTGGCGCCAAGACATCCCCCACACGCCCTTACGAGCTTGGCCGCACCACCCCACCCCCCGCCCACAATCGCGAACACGCATGCGTGCCGCCATTCCAGACGACGAATGAGGCCTTGGCTTTGCTCAACTATCTTCAATCTTCGTTCCTTCCAAGGCCCGTGTATCTGAGTCTTGACGTACCCCGAAGCACCTGCTCCGAGGCTTGTCGCAAAAGATGCTACTCGCATCACCACGTTGTCAAAGACCGCCGCGAAGTCGCTTTCGCGTCTTCGCACTGCCCCTTGCGGGACAAGTACCTTATGAGTGTCTCGCCGCAGCGTCAACACCCCGAGTGGAGAAGAGGGGAATCGAACCCCTGACCTCCTGCTTGCAAAGCAGGCGCTCTACCAATTGAGCTACTTCCCCGCTTGCAAGTTCTCGATTACAGTGCGCGTACTTGGATTCGAACCAAGGACCTCAGCTTTATCAGAGCTGCGCTCTAGCCAACTGAGCTATACGCGCGAATCGCACCCGTCAAACACAAGAGCCAAACCGATTCGGTTTGGCTCCCTCGAACACCGCGGTTCCGAAAGAGAGCTACCCGCCGGACGGGGTAATCGTAATTCGGGTCGCGTGCATGCTTCGCCTCAACAGGATGTGGGGATTATAAGCGCGTCCGCTCGGGTGTCAACTTCTCGCGCGGGAATTGCCTCGCCGGGGCCGCCCGGAACTCGACCGCGAGCTCAGCCCGATCACAAGGCGAACGCTGGTACGGCACGTCGGATTATTCGACAGGTGCGGAAAAAACTCGGAAATGCCGCAGCAACACCCCAATCCGAACTTCCGGCAAATCCGTCTAAAGAGGAATTAGCTGCGCGCCCGCGGCCTCCGTGCGCCCCGTCGACGGCGTCCGGGCGGGATCGCGGCACAACGATTCGCACGGCACGACCATCCCGTTCGCGTTAAAGCGGTTTGTCCGGCCCGCCATTTGGCGAAGGCCCGTCAAAATAGGTTGGTTGCGTCGGGTTGTCCTGTTATCTTTTTTGAAACTCGCGGGCTAGCCAGCGAATCTGCGAAGTCATTGCCTTCATTCCTCGTCGATCGAGGGAGTGCGCTCATGTCGAAGACCCTTCGGACCCGCCGTTGGACCGGTTGGTCCAAGCGGCAGCCGTCCTTGTTGCGGCCGTTTCCGGTATTGAGGGTCGAGGAACTGGAGGCGCGGAGCGTCCCGGCCACGTTCACTTGGACGGGGGCCAGCGCGTTGGACTCGAACTGGAACAATCCCGGCAACTGGGCGGGGAACGTCGCGCCCACCGGGGCCGTCGCCGCCAACGATCTCTTGGTGTTCCCGAGCGGCACCACCGTTCGCACTACGAACAACAACATCGTCAACGGGTCGTTTTTCTCGATCACGGTGTCCGATTCGAACTATGTGCTCGCAGGCAACGCCATCACGCTCGGCAGCAGCACCAACGTCGGCAACATCACCGTCGGCGCCGGCGTGCTCAATTCCAAGATCGACCTGAACATCGCCCTCGGCGGCGCCGTCGGCTTCTACCAAGTCAACGTCAACAACAACAGCAACTTCGCCATCAACGGGAAGATCTCGGGCAACTCCGGGAACGACCTCACGAAGACCGGCATCGGCGTGCTCAACCTCACGGCCCAGAACACCTACTCCGGGAACACGCTCGTCAACGCCGGCTCGCTGGTGATCTCGAACTCCAAGGCGCTCGGTTCCACCACGGGCAACACCACGGTGGCCACCAACGCCGAGCTCGATCTCAGCAATGTCGCCGGCGCCATCACCGAGCCGCTCATCCTCAACGGCACCGGCTTGAGCAACCTGGGCGCGCTGCGCAGCATCGGCGGCGCGAACACGTGGGCCGGCACCATCCGCATGGATTCCGACGTCACTTACGGCGCGGATGTGAACACTTCGGTGAACATCACCGGCGTCATCGACGATGGCAGCGTCGGCCGGAATGTGACCAAGGAAGGACTCGGCACGGTGCAATTCAGCGGTGCGAACACCTACCGCGGCACCACCACGATCAACGAGGGCGTTCTCGCCGTCGCGAATGCGAAGGCGCTCGGCACGGCCGACCGCACCGCCGCGACCGGCACGGTCGTGAACCACACCAGTCTCAAGGCCGGGCAATTGCGGATCGTCGGCGGGGCCGGGTTCACCGTTCTCAATGAGCGGCTGCAACTCCACGGCGACGCCGGCGGCAACGAAGACGGTTTGGGCTCGCTGTACAACTTCTCCGGGAACAACGAGTGGGCCGGCCCCGTCCTCTTGGGCGGCGGCGCCAGCAACGTCACTTTCACCAGCCTCGGGGCGGCCGACACCACGGACCTGATCATCAGCGGCGTCGTGCAGGGCGGATACCTGTTGAACAAGGTCCAACCCGGCCGCATCATCTTCAACAACGCCAACACCTACACCAGCAACACGAACATCCTTGCGGGCACGCTGAACATCCGCGACTCGCGGGCCCTCTCGTTCCAACCCGTCACGGTCACGAACGGCGCCACGCTCGAACTCGAGGTGGATTCGGGCGGCGGCTACAACCCGACCGCGGGCGTGACGACACCGGACCCCCTCAAGCGCGATCTCGGCGACGACTCCGTCACCCACGATCCGAACCGGCTGCGGATCGACAACGCGATCACGATCGACGGGCTCGGCGTCGGCGGCGCGGGCGCCCTCCGCAGCCGCAGCGGCATCAACACCGTCGTCACCGACATTCAGATGGTCACGCCGGGCGTCGGCGAGTCCGCCATCGGTGTCGATTCGGACCAACGGCCCGGGCACCCCACGCCGACCGCGGCGTACTGGACGGACGATTACAGCCTCACGATCACCGGGCAGATCCACGGCTCCTTTGGTGGCACCACCTTCGGGCCAAGCCTCGTGAAACGCGGCACCGGGCACCTCATCCTGCCGGTCGCGAACGACTACACCGGCATCACGCGGATCGAACAGGGCTGGATCACCATCCAGAACAACAACGCGCTTGGCGCGTTCATCAACGGGTTGGGCGAAACCGCCCAGCCGCAGACGGTCGTCTCCGCCGGCGCGGCCCTCCACTTGAAGAAGTTGACGCCCGCCTCTCCGGACCTGGTCGTACCGGAACTGCTGCGGCTCACCGGCAACGGCATCACGCATCCATACTCGTTCATCGGCGGGAAGGGTTCGCTGCTGAACCTTTCCGGCAACAACACATGGACGGGCGACATCACCCTGCAAGGCAGTTCCGGCGTGGGTGCGGAGCAAGTGGATCCCGCCTCGTTCAGCGAACTCACCGTCACTGGTTCCGTCTACGGCGGTGTCGTGTCCTTCGACGTACCGGCCAACGGCGACCAGAACGAACAGTCGATCCCCGTAGACACGGGAACCACCTCCGGCGTCATCACGGTCAACTACGATTTCTACGCCATCCCCGACCGGCTCACCGTCTACTACCCGCCGCGCGGCCAACCGGGATCGACGCAGATCCTCGACTCCGGCTCGATCACCGGCGCCGGCACGTTCAACATTCCGTACGGGCCGGGCGCGAGCACGGTGGTGGAATTGGTGATGAACGAAGGCGGAAGTCCGGATCCGTTCACCGTCTGGGATCTGACCGTCATCCTGCAGTCGGGTGCCAGCGGTCTCGAAAAGCTGGGTTCCAAGCGGGTTCGCTTGCTCGGCGACGCGACTTTCTCCGGCGACGTCAAAGTCACCGAAGGCGTGCTCAGCGTCGAGAACGACACGGCGCTCGGGCACTCGTCCAGCGGAACGAACACTTCGCAGCAGGCGTTCAGCACCACGTCCACGACTGTGGCATCGGGCGCGGTCCTCGAGATGCGGCCGAGCCGCGCCACGAACAACGGGGGCGTCTCGTCCGGCATCGAGGTCTCGGACGAAAAGCTCACGCTGAACGCACCCGCGTACCAAGTGCTGGTGGCCGGTCGCGATCCGAGCACGGACAAGTTCACGCTCGACTTCACCACCGCGTCCGGGACCGGCACCACGGGCCCGCTGCCGATCGACGCCACCGCCGCCGACGTACAGGCGGCACTCGTGAACGCGCTACTCACCGCGGACGGCGAGGTCGCCACCGTTACCAAGAGCGGCAACACCTTCACGATCGTGTTCGGCAACGCGCTTTCGGATGAGATCACGCTCACGGCGACGCCTTCGGGCGGAGCCGAAGTGCAGGTCGTGGACGGCCAAATCTCGCTCTTGAACGTCTCGGCCGACAACACATGGCGCGGGCCGGTGACCCTGAACGCGGGCACGCGCCTCCGCACGCCCGACGATTCACGGCTCGCCCTGCTCGGCAGCATCTCGGACACCGCCGTTTCGCACCTCGTGAAGCGCGGCAACGGCACCCTGCTCCTCGGCGGCGCGAACACCTATCGCGGCATCACCCTCGTGTCCGAGGGCATCACCACGATCATGAACGACCGCGCCTTGGGCTTCGGCGACAGCACCGAGGCCTCGGGCACGATCATCCGCCCCAACGCCCAGTTGCAGATCCAGGGCAACCTCACGGTGGCGAACGAATCGCTGATCGTGGGCGGGAGCGGGCCCGACGCGGCTTCCGTGCCGGACGCGATCCCGGTCCGCTGGCTGCAAGTGGGCGGCGCACCGATCAACAACGGGCAGACGCCCGGCAATACGCCCGTCACCGGGCGCGTCACCGGCATCGCGGTCGATCCGACCGATTCGAGCGTGATGTACATCGCCACGGCGGGCGGCGGAGCGTGGAAGACGAAGGACGGCGGCAAGACGTGGACTCCGCTCTTCGACCTCGCCGCACCGACGATCCCGCTCCACGGCGGCGCCATCGTCATCGACCCGACCGACCCGCGCATCCTCTACTACGGCACGGGCGAATCCAACAACACCACCGATTCGTTCGCGGGCAACGGCGTCTATCGTTCCACCGACTCGGGCCGCACGTGGACCCGCCTGCTGGATACGACCGGAGCGCTCGCGAACCCGCTCGCCGGCCAGTCCGTGTCGAAGATGATCCTCAGCGGCGGATTCATTTATGCGGCGACGAGCGATTCGCAAAGCAACGCGTACTCGGCCGCACCTCCGGGTGTCTGGCGGTACAGCCTCGCCGGCCAGGCGTGGGTGAACCTCACGGCGGGCACCTCCACCGTTCGCGCGACGCAAAAGGGCGGCTTCGCCACTCCTCCGAACACGCCCGGACCGGACGACGATTTCCGCATCCGCTTCCCGCAGACCGGCGTCTCGTGGACGGACCTCGCCATGGTGGGCGGCACGCTCTACGCCGCGCTCATGGAGAACCCCGGGACCACCAACGGCGGCTACAACTCCGGCGTCTACCGGATGACGAATCCGACGCTCAACCTCGCCACGACCCGGCCCGTGTGGCTGGCGGGCGACGGAGTGACGGACAGCCGCAACGGCGTATTCCCGGCGGGGCCGCTCGACGCGAACGGCAACCCGACCGGCCCCGTGCGCAACGGTCGCATCGCCCTCGCCGCATCCGGCGGCAACGTGTGGGCGGTGATCGCCCGCCCGACCTTGGGGAACGCATCGGACGGCCAGTTGCTGGAGATTCAACGGTCGACGAACGGCGGCCAGTCTTGGGCCGCTCTCACCGTCCCCGCCGCCATGGCCAACGTGCTCGGCACGAGCGGCCAAGGCCAAGGGAATTTCAGCAACACGATCCTGGCCGTGAACTCCCAGACGCTTTACGTCGGCGGATCTTCCGCCTCCCACATCTGGACCAGTTCCAACGCCGGCGGGGCGTGGACGGACATCTCCGTCTCCGGTACTACGGGCCCGTACGCCGGCAACCATGCCATGGCCGCCACCAGCGGCTCGGGGAACGCGCAGCTCATCCTCGGCGGCGACGGCGGCGTCTACCGCTACAGCCCGACCGGCAGCACGTGGGAGGACCTCAACGGCACCTTGGCGATCTCGCTGTACTCGAACATCGCCGTGAGCCCCACGGACTACAACGTCGCCGCCGCCGGAACGAGGGGCGCCGGCACCGCGATGTTCAACGGCAGTGCTGCTTGGACGATGACGGACGGCGAACACGGCGGGGACATCTACTTCGATCCGAAGACACCGACGACGCTCTACCACGTGCAGCATGCCGACGAGCGACCGAACTCGGGCGCTCCGGTCACGCTGATTCGCAAATCCGTGAACGGCGGGCAGACGTGGTCCACCGTTTACACGACGAACACGCGGAACAACGTGCCGCTCGCATTGGATCAGATCAACCCGCAGCGGTTGGTCCTCTCCAGCGGCAACTCGATCCTCGAGTCCCTGAACGGACTCTCGAGCGCTCCGGTCAGCCTCTTGAACGGCACCTTCCAATTCATCGGGCTCGGCGCGTACCAAGGCCAATGGGTGGACGACCCGGCCTTCGCTGCGATCTCCGACTTCGACCGCGGCGCGAACACTTACGATCCGAGCACCATCTATGTGTCCGACGGCACCAGCGTCACACTGACCAAGGACAACGGGCTCAGTTGGGTCACGCGGAACATCGGCGTCACGCACGACACGTACACGATCGACTTCAGCGGCGGCGCCCTGAAGTACAAGGACGCCCCGCTGCAGGTCACGTTCAGCAACGTGACGCCCGGCGCGTACGTCACGGCCCGCACGGTGCGCGACGGCGTGGGCAGCCTCGCCCCGTTCGCCCGGCAGGTGGATGAGCAGCAGACGCTCGACGTGATCTACCCGAACGGGATGACGGGCACGTTCGACCTCACGGTGAGCATCGCGGCCACGGGGTCGCCGTACAACACGCCGGCCAAATCCTTCACGCTCACGAACATTCCGCTGGGCATCAGCGGCGCCGCGCTCGCGGCCCTGATCAACCCGCAACTCCAGCCCCAGATCCGCGGCGACGAATACCAGGCGCTGGTGTTCTCCGGCGCGGGCGGCACCTTCACGCTCACCGTCGGGGCGACGACCACCGCCAGCATCACGAACAGCGGCGTGAACGCGACGACGGTGAACGCCATCAATGCCGCGTTCGCCACGGCGGGAATCGCCGGGGTCACGGCCGAGTTGCACGGTGCGGGGATCAACGCCGCGATCTACCTGCATTACAGCGGCACGCCGAACACGAACGTGCCGCTGGCGGGCGCGACCGGGTCCAACGTCGATGTTTTCGTCCGCGAGGTGCAACAAGGCGGCAACGGCACGGTCAGCGTCACCCGGTCCGTCGGCGCGGCCCCGCAGATCACCAGCTTCACGGTCGATCCCGCGAACCACGACACGGTCTACATCACCGCCAAGTACGCCAACCACATCAACGGGCCGAGCGTACTCCGCACCACGGACGCGGCCCGCACGTGGACCGACATCTCCGGGACGGGTCTGCCGAAGATCGTGCTCAACGGCGCGGCCGCGACCACGGTGCAACCGGTGTGGTCGCTCGCGCTTGATCCGCGCGACGGCACGCTGTACGTCGGCACCGATGTCGGCGTGTACGTCTCGCACGACGTCGGCGCCACATGGGCCAAGTTCGGGGACGGCATGCCGAACGTCGCCGTCCGCGACCTCGAACTCAACCTGTCGCTGAACACGCTCTCGGCCGGCACCTACGGCCGCAGCATGTACCAGTTGTTCCTCGACCGCGCCCGCGCCGATTCCGGCGCGCTCCGCACCGTGTCCGGCAACTCCACGTGGACCGGCCCCGTCGTCCTCACCTCGAACGCCCGCATCGAGACCGACGGCACCCAGGACATCCAGAACGGCATCGCCGCCTCGTCGCTGAACATCATCGGGACGATCACGGACAACTCCAGCCCCTCCGTGGCCACAGCCATCCCCGGCAGCGCGTCCGCCTCCGAAGTCCAGACCGTCACGACCTTCGGCAACGCTGGAACCTACACGCTGAGTTTCACCAACGGCGCATCGACCGCGACGACGGCGCCCTTGGCGGTGAACGCAACCGAGACCGAAGTCCAGAACGCATTGAACGCCTTGTCCACGATCGGCGGCGTCGGCGGTTCGGTCGTGGTGACCGCGGCCCCGTACGGCGGGACCGGCATCCGGTACACGATCACATTCGGCGGATCGCTGGCGAACACGGATGTGCCGCAATTGGTGGCCGACGGCGACTTCGACATTTACAAGGAAGGCGAAGGCACGCTCATCTTCTCCGGCAAGAACACCTACGGCGGCGTCACCGAGGTGCGCAACGGCGTGCTCGAAATCCGCAACCCCGACGCGCTCGGCGATTCGGACGCGGCCTCGAACACCATCGTGTTCGACGGAGCCGCCCTCCAACTCGCCACGGACCTCTACCGCGAGCCGATCGTCCTCAACGGCAGCGGCTACTCCTTCAGCGGGCACTACGGCGGCTCGCTCCGCAACGTCAGCGGCGTAAACACCTACACCGGCGAACTCACTCTCAACACGCCGACCGTCACCATCGGGGTGGATTCCGGCACCCAACTCACGATCGGCGACGAGGACGGCGACGTCGGCGACACCGACAACAGCGGCGTCGGCACCGTCACCGACAGCGGGTTCACCGCCTTCCTCGTGAAGGAACTCACCGGCACGCTCGTGCTGGCGAACGCCAACACCTACACCGGCACCACGAACGTGGTGCAAGGCGCGCTGCGCGTGGAGCATGCCGACGCGCTGGGTTCGAGCATCAACGGCACCTACGTCTTCGACGGTGCCGCGCTCGAGATCTCGCGGAACAACGTCACCCGCGATTCCACCGTCATCGCTGCCGAACCGCTGTTCCTCTCCGGCACCGGCATCTTCGGCACCGGATCGTTCCGCAACGTCCGCGGCGACAACCTCCCGGACACTGGCGGCAAAAACAACAACAACACGTGGCGCGGTCCCATCGAGATGCGGGAGATCAACAACTTCTCCCCGAGCACGGACGCCCCGCGCGAAGTCACGTACGGCACCACGGACATCCGCGACACGCTCACCATCGACACCTCGATCCAGGAGGAGAACCCCGGGTACGTGGTGAACAAGGTCGGCGCCGGCCGCCTCACCTTCGTGCAGGACAACCAGTACACGGGCCAGACCAATGTGGTGCAGGGGTACCTGCGGGTCATGACGGTCGGCGGGCTCGGCATCGTCGGCCCCGGCGAACCCGGCACTGTCGTGAGCAATGGAGCGACGCTCGAACTCGACGGCACGCTCGCCGCGCTCGACATGCAGGAAGACCTCCTGCTCTTCGGCGACGGCGTCGGCAACGTGGGCGCTCTCAACAATGTCGCGTTCGACAACCGATACTCGGCACCGATCACGATCGGCTCCACCAGTGCGGGCGCGGGCATCGGCGCCGTCGCCGGCACCGAACTCACCATCAACGGCCTGTTGCAGGATCCGGTCCAGCTCGCCACGCCGATCGAGAACCCCGCCCCCGGGCGGCTCCGCAAGCTCGGTACTGGCACCGTCGTGCTCCCGAACGCCAAGACCTACTCCGGCCAGACGCTGGTTTCCCAAGGCATCCTCGCGATCCGCGATCCGAACGCGCTCGGCCTGCCGCGGAGCGAGGTGCAGTTCATCCAAGTGACGGCCACCACCGGTTCGTTCGCGCTCGAGTTCAACGGTGCGACTACGGTCCCGATCCCGTTCAACGCCGTGGACACGGACATCAAGGCCGCCTTGGAAGCCCTGAGCACCATCGGCGGCGTCGGCGGCACAGTCGATGTCACCACCATCCCCGGCGCCGGCATCACCACCTTCCAGATCACGTTCGGCGGCACGCTGCAGAACTCCGAGCAACCGGAAGTCGTGCCGATCTCCATCGCGCCGACCATCAACACCATTCAGAACGGCACCGCCTCGTTGCCGGAAATCCAGGATGTGGTGGTGAACGTGCCCGGCGGCGCGGGCAACTTCGGCCTCGTCTTCAACGGCGCCCGCACCGTCGCGATCCCGGTGAACGCGACCGCCAACCAGGTTCGCGACGCGCTGTGGGCCTTGCCCACGATCGGCACCGGGAACGTCACCGTCACCCGCAGCGGCACGGTGGACAACTACACCTACCGCGTCCTCTTCGCCGGCACGATGGCGACCGGGAACCGCAACCCGATCCAGTCCGCGATCGTCGGGGGGACGATCGTCACCGCGGGCACGAACATGGACGGCCAGCGCGGCACGACCGTCGCGTCCGGCGCCACGCTGCTCATCGACGCCGCGATGACGTTCAACTTCCCGAACACGGGCGAGATCATCACCCTGAACGGCCAAGGATTCGATCCGGGCACGGGCCCGCTCGGCGCCTTGAACATCGCGAACGGCGACGTCACGTTCGATTCGCCGCTTCCCATCCTGCTCGGCAGCGACGCCTCCATCGGCGTCGGCCGGGCCGGGGACACACTGTCCATCGAAAGCGTCATTTCGGATGTCGGCGGCGCCTTCAACCTCGACATCTACGGTCCCGGCACCGTCCGCTACGACGGCGACGGCACCGGCAGCTACAACGGCGTCAACTACAAGGGCTACACCGGCACCACCACCGTGAACTCCGGCACGCTGCTGCTCGACGTCACGGCCGCGCCCGGCGTGAACGGCGCGATCCTCGGGCCGCTCGTCGTCGGCAACAGCCCCGTGGCGGACGGCAACGCCCTTGTCCGCGCACTCCAGGACAATCAAGTCGCCGACACCTCCACCGCCCGCGTGAATGCGGACGGCACGTTCGACCTCAACGGCTTCACCGACACGATCCGCGACCTCACCGTGGTCGGCGGCGACGTCTACACGCGGAACGGCGGGAAGCTGACCACCGGCAAGATCACCATGACGGCCGGTGCCGAGATCTTCGTCGGGAACAACGCCGCGCTCACCGGCGGCGCCACCTCGATGACGAACTCCGACATCCACGTCGGAACGACCTCGACCGTGACGCTCGGCGACCTGACGATGAACGCCAGCGACATCGACTTCGCTCCGCCCGGGCCGGGCACGTTGAACGTCGGCAACGTGACCATGTCGAACGGTTCCACGATCACGCTGCCCGGCGGGCAGCTCGACATCACCGCGATCGACCTGCTGCTGAACAACAGCACGATCGACCTGAACGACAACAGCAGCATCACGGCGCGCAACGTCACGCTGCAGAACAACGCCCTGATCGACTTCGACAACAAGGGCAAGTTCGTCGCCACGGGCGCCGTGTCCGTCGCCAACAGCCGGGTCAGCTTCGACGCCGACGGCCGCTTCAACATCACGGGCAACCTCGCGCTGACCGACGGCGTGGTGGAACTGGGCAACGCCACTCCGCCGAACACGACGCCGCCGACCACGGCGACCCTCTCCGCGGCGCAGATCAGCATGACCGGCGCCACTTCCCGGATTTCCATCGGCAACAACGGCTACCTCACGGCGTCGAGCAAGGTCACGAACTCCGCCGGCGACATCCTCCTCGGCTCGAACGCCAAGTTCACCGCGGGCGGCAACGTCACGTTGAGTGCGGACGCGTTGGTGAGCTTCGGCACCGGCGGCCGCTTCAACAACCAGCCGTTCGACCTGATCCTCGACAACAGCGACTTCACGATGGCGGACGGCGGCACCGCCAAGACGCGGAACATCACCCTCACCACGGACGCCCTCATCCAGTTCGCGAACGCCGGCACGCTCGAATCGACCGGCAACACGACGATGTCCGGCGCGTCCGACATCACGTTCCTCGCCGGCGGCACAGCCACCACCGGCAACCTCGACATCAACACCGGCACGATCTCGTTCCTGGACAACGGCACGCTGAACACCGCGAACGTGACCGACAACGCGGCCGCGATCAGCTTCGGGAACGGCGGCAAGTTCAACGCCGGCGCGGTGAGCGTGCTCAACGGCACCGTCCGCTTCGGCAATGTTCCGAGCGCGACCTATCCGTACGTGGTCGGCGGCGCTCTCGGCACCTTCACCGCCACGGGCGCGCTCAGCCTCAACGGTTCGACTTTCTCGATGGGCGACGGCTCCCAGGCCGCCATGGCCGGGTTCTCGCTCGCAAACGCCTCCAAGGCCCTGTTCAACGACGGCGTCACCGTGACGGACAACGGGACGCTGACGCTCGCCGACGCCTCCGAAGTCCGCTTCGGCGAGACCGGCAAGCTCGTCTCCGGCAACCTGACACAGAACGGCGGCGCGATCTCGTTCCGCAACAACGGCACGCTCGACCCCGCGACCGTGACCGAGTCCGGCGGCACCGTGACCTTCCTGGACAACGGCAAGTTCACCCCGGACGGCGTCACGGCGACCAACGCCTTCTTCACGTTCGGCAACGGCGCCATCTTCGACGCCGCGGGCAACGTCAGCCTCAACCAGACGAAGCTGACGACGTTGGCGGGCGCGAACGTGGACATGTACGATCTCACCACGATCGGCAACACCAAGATCACGATCGGGGACAACAGCACGGTCGACGCCAAGGCCGTGAGCATCACCGGCACCGGCGGTTCGCTCGTGTTCGGCAACAACGTGGTCGTCACCGGCGTCGGCAACTTCACCATGGCGAACGCCACGGGAACGTGGGGCGTCGGCGGGCGGTTGAACGTGACCGGCAACGTCGCTCTCTCCAACAGCACGCTCGGGTTCGACACCGGCGGCACGGTGCGCGTGCAAGGCGCCGCCGCCAACGTGGACTTGGGCTCCGCCTCGCAAATCAACTTCACGGACGGCGGCACGCTCCGCGCGGACGGCGATCTCACGATGAAGACCGCTTCGAAGCTCAGCTACGGCACGAGCGGCACGCTGGACGTGCGGAACTTGAGCATCACCACCGGATCGATCACGATGGGCACGGGGGCGAAGCTGCTCGCCTCCGGCACGGCGAACATCCTCGGGGCCGCGGTGAATCTCGGGACGAACAGTCTCTTCGACGCGACCGGCGACGTGCTGGTCAGCATCAGCGGCGCGAGCCCGGCCTCCCTCGCTGTCGGCTCGGGCAGCACCGTCGAGAGCAACAAGCTCACGGTCGCCACGGCCACGGTCAACATCGGAGCGAACAGCGTCGTCACCACCACCGGCGACGTGAACGTGTACGTGCTCACCACGGGCAGTTCCAAGGTGATCGCCGGCGACAACGTGAACTTCAACGTGACCGGCAACGTCACCAGCACGAACGGAACGTGGACGTTCGGCAACACGGACACGCTCGCCGTCACCGGAGCGGCGACGCTCACGAACAGTTCGATGACCTTCGGCAGCGGCGGCAAGCTGCTCGCGGGCGGCGACCTCACGCTGAACAACTCGCCCGTCACCTTCAACATCAGCGGCGGCACGGTGACCGCCGAGGACGTGTTCGTCCACAACAAGTCCAAGATCACGTTCTCGAACGGTGGAGCCCTCACCGCCACCGGGCCGCTCGCGAACAACCGCGGCACGATCGAAGTGCTCGGCAGCAGCCAACTCCGCTTCGGCACCTCCGGCGGGTCGTTCAAGGGCGGAACCACGACCGTCACGGACTCCAACGTCACCGGCGGCACGAACATCGCCATCAACCTCGGATCGCTCACCGTCGACCCGAGCACGTTCATCTTCGGCGACGGAAGCGGCGGTTCCTTCAACGGCGACGTGATCGTCGACCAGAGCACCTACTCCTTCGGCAACAACGCCAACGTGACCGTCACCGGAACGTTCACCACGGACAACTCGAACATCGCCTTCGGCAACAACGGCAGCCTCGCGATCACAGGCAACGCGAAGCTGGACCATGGCATCGCCAACCTGGGCGACAACTTCAACTTCTCGGCCTCGGACACGCTGCTCACCGGCATCAACTTCAGCCAAGGGAACGTCGGGTTCTTCACCACGCGGGACCTGACGCTGACGGACGCGCTCATGAACCTCGGCGCGAGCATCACCGGCAGCGTGCGGGCGCTCGGCGTGTTCAACAGCACCGCCATCCTCGGCGTGAACACGAACTTCGCCGTGTCCGGCGACATCGCGGCCGATTCGAGCCCGCTCGGCACGAACGCATCCATCCTCGGCGGCGGCCGCCTCGATCTCGGCTCCGCGACCCACGGCATGGCGGTCGGCAACGCCGACGGCATCGACGGCGTGGATTTCGGCATCTACACGGACATCGTTTCCAGCGCGACGGCACGCCTCGTGAAGACCGGGCCGGGGCGCCTGGATCTCGCGCCGCCGAACCCCGCGGTCGTGGATCTCACGATCACCGCGGGCGACGTGCAGGTGACCGGCGCCGTGGGCGACGTGCAACTCGCCGGCGGCAAGTTGAGCGGCAACGGATCCACGCAGTTCCTCAACGGCCCGTCCGGCCCCGCCGTCGGGTACGTGATCCCCGGCGACAACTGGGACGTTGCGAAGTCCGGCATCCTCACCGTGTCCGGTGCGGTGTGGGGCCCGGACACCAAGTTCAACGTGGATCTCGCGGGCAGCGTTCCGGGCGGGAGCCCGCAACCCGGCACCAACTACGACCAACTCGTCGTGAACGGAGACATCGAACTCGGCAACGCCCAACTCAGCGCGAACTACGGCCCGAACATCCTGCTCAACGACTCGTTCACCATCATCAACGCGACCGGCACCGTGACCGGCAAGTTCCAACAGTTCAACAACCAGGACATCCTCTTCGTGTCCGGGCAGAAGTTCCAGATCGAGTACACGCAGCACACCGTGGTGCTGAACAAGGTGCGGGCGAACGCGACGGTGAGCATGACCTCCGCGCCGAACCCCTCGACGCTGAACCAACCGGTCACGCTCACGGCCACGCTGGTCCCCGAACCCGGCGCGATCCTGTTCTCCGGGCAGATGACGGTCACCTTCTACGACAACGGGAACGCGATCGCCTCGCCGTTCGTGAACGAGGTCACGCCCGGCAACTTCGTGGCGGTTTACACGTTCACGAGCCTCACGGTGGGCAGCCACACGCTGACCGCGCGATTCAACGGCGACGCGGACAACTTCAACCCGTCGACCACGCAACCGCCGCAGGTGGTGCAGGTCGTGGAGCAGCCGTACGCGGATCCGCTCGCCGGCGCGCCGCCCTTCCTCTCGCCGAACAACCCGTCGAGCATCGGCGTGCAGGACACGTACTCGTTCTCGACCACGGTGCGCGACGAACGCGGCACCATCAACTGGCAGATCGACATCGCCGACTCGTCCAACACGATCGTCCGGACGATCAACGGCTCGGGCAGCCCGGATGTGAACAACCGCATCGCGATCGCAACGACGTGGGACGGGAAGAACAATGCGTCGGCATTCGTACCGGACGGCCCCTACACCGCCACTTTCCGGGTGAACCCGGACCAGTTCGGCAACACGTTCTCGGCCACGCCGGTGACGATCACGGTGGACAACACCTCGCCGCTGGCCTCGCTCAACACGCCGAATCCGGTGGCGATCGACCCGACGGGCACGAGCGTGCTCCAACCGGCGACCGTGATCTCCGGCTCGGTGAGCGACACCAACCTGAGCGGCTGGATCGTGTCGATCCGCAACGGGTCCGGCGGCCTGCTCCGCTCGTACAGCGGCACCGGCACGAGCGTGAACGTGACGTGGAACGGCCTCTACGATCCGCTGGATGCCACGGACCCGGTGAACCCGACCGTGACCGCTCCGGATGCGGCGTACACCGTGACCGTGACGGCCTTCGATGCGGCCGGCAACACCACGACCAGTTCGGGCCAGACGGTCGTCGTCCTCGCCAACGGGCCGAGCGTGACCCTGACTTCGAACTCGCCGACCGTGTACGGCCAGAACTTCACGCTGACGGCAACGGTGACGCTGCCCGCGGGTTCGCCTCCGGGCCTCGTGTCGCTCCTGAGCGGAGACACGGTGCAGTTCTTCCGCGGCGCGTCGCTGATCGGCAGCGGCACCTTGACGTTCAATGCGGGTCTCGGCGTTTACCAGGCGACCTCGGTGCAACCGACGCTCAACGCGGGGACGTACAACGACTTCACCGCGGTGTACGTGCAATCCGCGGACTTCCCGCGCGGCGTCTCCTCGCAGGCCACGCACACGATCACTCGGGCCCCGCTCACCGTCACCGCGGCCAACAAGACTCGCACTTACGGCGCGGCGAACCCGGCGCTCACCTACACCGCCTCCGGCTTCGTGAACGGCGACACCGCCGCCTCCGTGCTCGGCGGAACGCTTTTCACGCCCGCCACCGTCACCACCGGAGTCGGCACCTATCCGATCCAGCAGGGCACACTGGCCCCGAACGGCAACTACACCATCAGCACCTTCAACAACGGCACGCTGACGATCACGCCGGCCGGATTGACCCTGCAAATCGACAACAAGACGCGGCCGGTCCGCACGCCGAACCCGGCCTTCACCTTCACGGTGATCGGGCTGCTGAACGGCGATCCGGCCTCGGTGGTGTCGTCGCTGCCGATGGGTACGACGGCGACGATCACGAGCCCCGTCGGTTCGTATGCGATCAACGCGACCGGCACCCCGGTGGTCGGCTCGAACTACACGGTGGCGAACATCGTGCCCGGCACCTTGGAAATCACGCCTGTGCTCACGAACTTCGCGGTGGGAGCGGGCGCCAGCCTCAACCCGACGCAACCGAGCCTCGTGAATGTGTACTCACCGACGGGCACGCTCATCCGCTCGTTCACGCCGTTCGGTTCGTTCGCGGGCGGCATCCGCACCGCGGTGGCGGACTTCACCGGCGACGGCGTGCAAGACGTGGCCGTGGCCACCGGCCCGGGCGTCGTGGTCCAAGTTACGGTGTTCGACGGCGTGACGGGGGCGGCGGTGTTCAACGTCTTCCCGTTCGAGCCGCCGGTGGGAAGCCCGTCCTCGCTGCAGTTCACGGGCGGCGCGTTCGTGGCCGCCGGCGACATCGACGCGGACGGCATCGCTGAACTCGTGATCACGCCGGACCAGGGCGGCGGCCCTCGTGTGATCGCGTACAAGGGCGGCACGTTCGCCCCGTTCATCAGCTACTTCGGCATCAACGACCCGAACTTCCGCGGCGGTGCCCGGGCGGCTGTCGGCGACATGAACAACGACGGCTACGCCGAAATCGCCGTCTCCGCCGGCTTCGAAGGCGGCCCGCGCATCTCGATCTGGGACGGCAAGGCCCTCACCTCCGCCCAGTTCCAGAACGTGGTGCCGGACTTCTTCGCGTTCGAAGAGACGCTCCGCAACGGTGCCTATGTGGCGATCGGCGACGTGAACGGCGACGGATTCGGCGACCTCATCGCCGGGGCCGGCCCCGGCGGCGGCCCGCGGGTGAACATCTTCTCCGGCAAGGCCCTGCTGGCCCCGCTCGGAACCGAGACCGCCGCGCCGTTCAGTTTCTTCGCCGGCAACCCGGACAACCGCGGCGGCGTCCGCGTCGCGGCCAAGGTGTTCGACAACGACCTCTTCGTGGACGTGCTCACGGGTGCCGGCGACCTCGGCGGCGACACCACCACCGCCTACCTCGGGAAGGACCTCAAGGACGGAACGGTGGACGATTACTTCTCGCTGGATTTCCCGGGCGTCAACAACAACGGCGTGTTCGTCGGTTGATCCCGCATCGGGACGTTGCTCCGGGCCGCGACGCCTTCGCGTCGCGGCCCGTTCGCTTTCAGGGCTTCAGCTTCGTGGATGTGACTCCCGCGGCCAGCGGCTCGATGCGAAGGTCGTCGAAGTAGGCGGTGCCCGTGCCGGTGAGCGCGAGGGTGACACCGACTTGGCCGTTCGCCGGGACGCGGCGATACAGGTGGAACCGCTTCCAGCGGCCGTCCGTGGTGAGCGTGCGGATCGAGAGCGGTTCGCCGCCGATGTCGTCGTAGAAGAGCACGCCGCCGGCGGCGTCGCCTTGGATCGTGCCGCCGCCCGATTCCTTCGGCACCTTCATCCAGCAACTGATCCGCACAAGCGTGCCCGGGGGCAGTTTCACGACCGGCGAATCCACGGCCAAGAACGTGCGCTCGAGCACGTTGTCCGACGGAAGCGTCTTGCCGTTCGCATCCTTGTTCGTCATCCGCCGCACTTCCAGCTTCAGCACGCCGCCGCCGAGTTCGGGCGCGGGATCGAGGTAGCCCTCGTCCGGCGCCGCGGCCGGGCGGCTCGAGGAGAACATCGTCCGCACGTCCTTCTTGCCGGCCCGCGGCGCCTTGACATCCTCCAAGCCTTCGCTCGGCACGATGCCCGCGGCCACGGCCACGCGATCGGACTCGAGCGACCCCGTGCGGGCTCCCCAGCCCGGCAAGCGGTCCACGGTCACACCCTGCGCGGGCAATCCGTTCGCCAGCTCGAAGTTGCCCAGCGGCAGGATCGACGGCTGCGGGCGGCTGGCTTGTACCTCGCGGGCCAGCTCCCAGTGCTGGGGCAGGCTGAAGTAACTCACCGCATACGGGCTGGAGGTCGGCGCGTCCAAGCCTTCGACCGCCTGCCGCCAGTGGTCACGCATCACGATCCGCATCGGCCTGAGTGCCCGGGTCGCCTCGCGATACGCCTTCTCGAACTGTTCGTTCGCGAAGTACTTCTGCGCCTCCGTGTAGTAGCGTTGCGTTTCCTCGAAGAGCCGGTCCGCACCGCGAACGGTCTTCCCCATGTCCGCCAGCTTCATGTGAACGACGCGGACCTTCTCGTACTCGGCGGCGGCAAGATCGATGGACCACCGGGCCGCGAGACGACCGTAACGTCGCGCGTGATCCTGCCACCACACCACGAGGCCGTTGGTGCCTTGGTCGTCCGTGAACACGATCGGCGCGGCGAGATCGAATTCGTCGAGCGTCAGTTCGGTGCCCTTGGGCGTGCGGATGGTGCGGTTTCGCAGGCAGTCCGGCCCCGCCGGCGTGATCAGCCACGGATCGTGCCCTTCGGGAACGGTCGGCACCGTGATCTTAAGCCCGTTCACGGCCCCTTGCGCGGGAACGTATTGATCGCCCGGCCCGAGCCAGATCGGAATCAGCAGCGAACCCTTCTGCCCGGTGATGAGTGCGGCCTTCACCATCGGGTGGCTCGTGTCCAGCCACACGGGGCGTTCGCCGATGGAGCCGGCCGAGAGCAGGACGGGGCTGATGAGATCGAGTTCGGCATTGAGCAGCGCCATGCCTTGCAGGCGGTCGCGGCCCTGATGCGTGTCCGCGAGCGAGCGGTCGGACCAGAAACCGAGACCGCGGGCCCCGCACGCAAGACTGAGGTAGGCGAGTTGCCGCACCTGTTCCGGATGCGGGCCGACCGGCATTTCAAACTGCGGCTTCGCTTCGAGCTTGTTCAGGCTCACGTACCACTCCGGAACGTGATTCTGCACCCACGACCAGAACACGGGGCGGCCGTTCGTCAGTTCGCGGCGTTGCGTGAGCCAGTCGCGGTAGCGAGTCAGTTCCAAGGAGGTGAAGAGCGGCCAGCGGTGCGCCCCGACGATGTCGAGGAACTGCGAGTAGGTTCCGAAGCCGTCCCAGAGGTCGCCGCCGATCGGGCGTTTCCTGTCGCCGGCGCGAACGTTCGCCACCGTCTTCGCGATGCTGTCGTGCAGTTCGTCCGTGAGCCCGCCGCCGAGATCCCAGAACAGCACATCCGAGTTGGCGAACTTGTTGCGGAACTGGTCGAAGGCCGCACCGTTGGCGGGGGTGCCGTTGGCGGCGAACTCGTGCCGCGGCGCGGAGGGGATCACGAACCACCCTTCGCGATTCGCCTCGTCGATGATCTCGGGAGGGGTGTCGTGCGAGAGCCAGAGCGAATCGAAGCCGGCGGCGCGGAGCACGTGCAGCGGCGTGCCGGTGTGTCGGATGGCGCGGAAGAAGTGCGGCTTCCCTTCCACCAGCAACTGCCCGCCGCGCTGTTGCACCTGGCGGATGCGGGCGATGGACGGTTCGCCCTTGATGTTCTTCGCGGGAATGGCGGGCACGCCGGCGTCCGGCTTCACCTCTTTCACGGGCCCGATGTCGAGGTCGTCGATGCACACATCAACGACGCCCGGGCCGGAGTACAAGTTGAGGATCAGCTTGTCGACGTATGCGTCCGCGGTGTTCACATTGCGGCCGATCTTGGCCTGCAGCGCGGGCAAGTGCTTGCCGACGAGGCCGGGTACGTCTTCGAGCGTGAGTTTTTCCCACGCGCGAGCCTTGGTGTACCCGGTGCCGACGACCAGCATCGTGAGGAATCCCTCGGGCCGCGCCGGATCCTGTTCCTTGGGGAAGACGACGCGGGCGCGGAGTTGCGTGCCCGGCTTCGAAGCCTTCACCCACACGCTGGCGGTGAGCAGCGGCGAGACCGGCGCGGGCGGAGTGTCGTAGCTGTAATGGACGAACGCACTGTCGCCGGTGCCCGCCTCGGTGTTCAGCACGATGTGTTCGCTGGACGGCTGGCTCTTGAACGAGTTGGTGGAGATGTCGTGTTCTTTTTCCTCGGTGCGGACGTTGGCGTCGCCGCGGGCGAGGACGGTCTGTTTGCCGCCGAATCCGTGGCGGTGGATCTGCTGGGCGTTGGCCGGCACGAGGGCGAACCCGATGCCGAGCCCGGCGAGGAGGAGAACCTGGAATACGGGCGCACGCTTCCACATGCGGCTGCATATAGCCGAGGGCCGCGGGGCATGGAAGCGGACTTTGAACCCTGCCGCATGCGTGTTCGCGTTGGCGGTACGCAAGCGCGATCACGCAAGCGCGGCGCATTCGCTTCACCTCCGTCGCGTCAAGTCCAGTCGCATTCGCACGGCGCGAGGTCGGGCAAGCTGCGGTTGACACCGGATGCCGGGTGGACCTATAGAGGTCGTCCACATGCACCGCCGGGGCTCCGCCGGTGCGGGCTGTTCGGACAGACGGAGCCCCTGCTCGCGAGTGCGAGCCGGCATCGAGTCGCCTTACACGGAGGTTCACTATGATTCGTCGCAATTGGATCGGTCGCCTGTTCGCCGTCGCGGTGGCCGCGGCCGCCTTGGCCTCGCCCGCTTCCGCCGGGATCATTCCCGCGTCCGTCACTGTCACGCCGGAAGCCGGCAACTTCCGCTGGACGTACGCCATCGTCCTGCCCACCGACATGAAACTCCAGGCCGGGGACTACTTCACCATCTACGACTTCGGCGGGCTCGTGCCGAACTCGAACGTGCAACCCGCGAACTGGACGTTCAGCAGCACGAACACGGGCCCGGTGCCCCCCGGCCTCGCCCCGACGGACAACCCGAGCGTGCCGAACCTGACGTGGACCTACAACGGCGCCACGATCCCCAGCGGCCAGATCGGCCTCGGGAACTTCTGGGCCGTGAGCACCAACAGCTCGAGCGTGACGGTGGCCTTCACCGCGCAGAACCCGCAAGCCTCGACCGGCCAGTCGGATCGCAACATCGTGGACACGCTGGCCCCGGCGCCCGGCTCGGTCACCCCGCCCTCGGGCGTTCCGGAACCGACCACGCTGGCCCTCGCGGCCCTCGGCCTGCCGCTGATGGGCGCGGCCCGCCTGATCCGCCGCAAGAAGTGATGTACTGCGGACGCCCGAACGCAAACGGCCGCGACGTGACAACGTCGCGGCCGTGTTCGTTGGTGCGTGCTACGGTCACTTCTCATCGCCGTGCATGTGCTGCGCCAGGTACTGCTCCAACCCGACCGCTTTGATCAGGTTCAACTGCGTCTCCAGCCAATCGACGTGCTCTTCGGAGTCGGTCAGGATTTCGAGCGCGAGCGCGTGCGTGCCGTTGTCCTTGAGCTGGATCGCGAGATTGACGAGTTCGTTGTAAGCGGCCACGCCGCTCGTCTCGAGCTTGAGATCGTTCTCGAACTGCTCCTGGACGTTGGTGCCGACGCGGATCACGTCGTACCGGGCGATCTCGGGCACGCCGTCCAGGAACAGCACGCGTTCGATGATCTTGTCCGCGTGCTTCATCTCGCCCATCGATTCTTCCCAGTGCTTCGCGGCGAGCTTCAAAAAACCCCAGTTTTTGCACATCTTCGATTGGCAGAAGTACTGATTGATGGCGGTGAGTTCGATGGTGAGTGCGCGGTTGAGCGCGTCGATGATCATCGGGTTGCCGGTCATGTGCGTGGCTCCAATTGCGGTTGGAAGTGGTTTACGGAAACGGGCTCGGATTGGTTCCGTCTCAGCCCGCATGCACGAAGTGCTCGTCCGTGAGGGTGCGCTCTCCCTGCCAGCGGTAGGCGCAGAGAAAGCCGCCCTTGGCGACGCTGTAATCGAGGCACGCGACATTCGGTGCGAGCACAGCCGGCCGCTCGTCCTTCAACCAGTAGTGGCCGACGAACACCGGCTTCTCCGTCGCGGGGTACGGGCGGGCCGCTTCGAGCGTGCAATCATCCAACGGCACATGGCACGGGACCGGATCGGTTTGCAGCGCGAACTCGGCGTAGGTGCAGAATTCGTGCGGCTTCATGTACCACCGCGTGCGGATGGAGTGCCGTTCATGGCCGTCCTTGTCGAAGAAGCTCAACCCGTCCGGCAACTTCGCTTCGCGGCCCTTCAGCAGGACCTCCACCCGCTCGAAGATTGAGCCTTGTTTGCGACAGGCTGCGTGGAGGAATTCATCCGTGATGTTCAGTCCGCCATGAAGTTTGGCGATGGCCGCCATCGCTTCGTCGTCCCAACACGCATGCACGGCGCGGAGACCATCCAGATCCAGCCACAGCGGCAGGGTTCGGAACCACTTCAAATGCGTGCCCATGTCCGGGCCCAATTGATCCAACGTGGCGCGGTGTTGCTTCCGATTCTTCTCGCAGTTCACCCGCAACGCCTGCCCCGTTTCGATTTCGTTCGGCGTGTGGTACGCGAGGGCGTTCAGTTCGTGGTTGCCCATCACCGCGAGCGCGGACCCCGCTTCGACCATGTCCCGCACCGTCTTCAACACGAGGCGGATCTGCGGGCCGCGGTCGATGAAGTCGCCGAGGAAGATCACCTTCCGTTCGGGATGGCGGAACGCGCCGCGTGTCCGCGTGTAGCCGAGGTGCTGCAGCAGTCGGATCAGTTCGTCCGCGTGGCCGTGGATGTCGCCGATCAGGTCGTACATGTCGTCATCGTATTCGGGTTGAATCCTGCTTGCATCGGCGGGGCGGTTCCGGTCTACTGAACGAGCCAAGTCCGCCCATGTTCGGGCCCCAGCCGCGGAGCCGGCGATGCCATCGCGATCGGACGCCTTCAGCGCGGATGCTTCTTCTTCCCGCAACCGCCTCGCGGCCAGCGTGGACCTGATGCGCGACCTCAGCCGCGTCTCGGATCCGCGCGAGATGTACGACCTCTTCGTGCGTCGCATGGAGGAGCAATTCCCGGTCACGCGGCGGCTCACGCTTTCTCGCCGCGGGCTGCACTACCCCGAATACCGCATCACCCGCTGCAACCAGTGGAAGGAACCGGCCGATCCGTGGAGCGAAGCGCACCGCCTGCCCGTGTACTCCGGCGGAATCCTCGCGGAACTGCTCTACTCGGACGAACCGCACATCCTCGACCAGTTCGAATTGGACGTGGACGATCCCGCAGGTGAATACCTCGCCGGGCAGCAATCGTTGCTCGCGATCCCACAGTTCGAACAGGGGGCGGCGGTGAATGCCATCGTGCTCGGCCGCGAAGATGCCGCCGCGTTCCCCCGCGACCGCGTGCCGGACCTCGTGATGCTCAGCAACCTGTTCGCCCGCGCCACGCAGACGCTCGTGCTCTCCAAGGCCGTGAAGGACGCGTACGAATCGCTCGACTTCGAGATGCGGACCGTGGCGGACATTCAGAAAGCTCTCCTCCCGCCCCGCACGCCGCAGGTGCCGGGGTTGGAAACCGCGGTTCATCTGAAGCCCGCCGCCCGCGCCGGCGGAGATTACTACGACTTCTTCGAACTGCCCGGCGGCAAGCTCGGCGTGCTCATCGCGGATGCTTCGGGCCACGGAGCCCCGGCGGCCGTGCTCATGGCCATGACGCATAGCATCACGCACACACTTCCCTGCCCCGCGAAGCCCGGCGAACTGCTCACGCATTTGAACGCACACTTGGCCCGACGCTACACTCGCCCCACGGGCAGCTTCGTCACGGCGTTCTACGCCGTGTTCGATCCCGCGGCGGGAACGCTGACTTACGCCAGCGCGGGGCACACGCCGCCGCGCCTGCGCCGCCGCGACGGGACGTTCGCGGTCCTGAACCGCGCCCAACGCCTGCCGCTCGGCATCAAGCCGGACGAAGTGTATCCGGAACAAAGCGTCCCGCTGCAACCCGCGGATCGTGTCGTGCTGTTCACCGACGGCGTGATCGAAGCCGTGAATGGCGACGGCGACATGTTCGGCTCGTCGAGGCTCGACGAATCGCTCGTGAACAACGACGCGCCCGCCGAGCAACTGCTGGCCAACATTCTCGACTCGTGGACCGACTTCACCCTCGGTGTGCCCTGCAACGACGACCGCACGCTCGTCGTCGTGCGGCGAACGCCGTAATCCCTCCGTATGCGAAAACCTCTCGCCGCCCTCGGACTCGTTCTTTCCTCGGCCGGGTTCGTCGTATTCGTCGCCCTCGGCGTCGGCGTCTGGTTCGCCAAACGCGAGGCGGACCAGCAATTGAATGCCGCCGTCGCCAAGGCCCATCAAGCGGGGGATGTGGCGGAACGCGTCATCGTGCTGATTCGCGAAGTGCTGTCCCGCGCGAAGGCGTCGCTCACCGCCGCCCGGGCCGAAACGCTGCCGAAGGCGGACGTCTCGGATCCGATGGTGCGGCTTGCGATGTGGAAGGCGAAACGGGAGTTGCCCGGCGAAGTGGAGAAGGCGCGCGACGCGGTCGGCGTCGCGTCCGAAGCGGTGATCGTCGCCGAGAGTTTCTTCGATGTGTTCGTGGAGCACAAGCCGGACGAAACGGCGCTTGGCGTGAAAGCCGTGGACATTCACGCGGCCCGTTCGCAGCTCGATTCCGCCGCCGCCGACCTTCGAAACGCCCGCACCGTGCTCGGCGTTCCGATCGGTCCCGCGAGCGCCGAACAGTATTCCCAAGTGGACCAAGCCTTGGCTTCCGCCACGGACGTGACCAACCGCGTGGACGAGGCGTTGAAAGACGCCCAACGCAAGGTCGATGCGATGAAGGTGTCCGCGGATCGCTGGTCGTTGCGGCTGGCGAGCGCGGGTTCCGCCCTCGCGGCCTTGGCCGCGCTCGGGCAGGTGTTCCTCTTCCGCGCCAGCTACCGGGCACTCCGACGAGTGGCATCACTCGCAGGGTGAACGATCGACTCGAGAATGCGTCGAAGAGCGTGCGGAAAATGAAACAACCCCCGGCGTCACCGAGGGTTGTGTTCGAGTTGCTGTGCCGAGGAGAGGACTTGAACCTCCACACCCTTGCGAGTACTAGAACCTGAATCTAGCGCGTCTGCCAATTCCGCCACCTCGGCCGAGCGTCCGCAGTCGAACGCTCCAGTATTTTAAGAGCCGACTCCGCATCGTCAAGCGAGGCAGGCACTCACATGCCGGGCTTCGGGCCGAGGCTGCCGCCGGAACCACTCAATCCTGGGCCGGGGCCGCCCACTCCCGGACCGCCGCCCGTGCCCGCGGCCGGAACGGAGAGATCCTGAAGCGGCAGATCGATTCCGGCCGCCGGCTCTTTGGCCAAGAAGCCAAACCACGCGGCGCCAAGTTCGTCCATCGTCATCTGGTTGCCGGTCTTCTTGCCGTCCAAGGCGATGTTGAACGCGCTCGCGAACGTGGTGAGACGAGTGCCTTCGTCCAGTGGCAGGTCGCGCGGCTGGCGGCCGAGTTCCGTCATGTAGCGTTGCAATCCCGCCGCGTTCGACTTGGCCAAGAAATAGTAGAGGCTCCATGCCGTGGCGTGCGCCTTCGCCGTGAGGAACTCCGCACGCCGGCGCTTCACCACGATCGGATCTTCGGGCGGGGTCGCGACCGGAGCACCGACCATCGGCCCGGTCGCCTTCGGCGGGGCGGGCGGAAGCGGAAGCTTCGGATTGTCCGCGTCCAACCCGGCGACGGCCGCCGTGAAGTAGGCGTCCGTGATCACATTCTTGAGCACTTGGCCCGCGTCCGGCTTCTCCGAAGCCTTCGCGCTGAATTGCCCGTGCTTCACCATTTCGTTGAACTGCTTCTGCCGCACATAGTTCGGCCCGCCATACCCGGTGGTCAGCGAGATCGTGATCTCGTCCTTGTCGTCCGCCGTCTTGCTGAAGACGGGCCCCTTCGGCCGGTGGTAGAAGTTTGCGGAACCCTCGGAGAGCCAATGCGGCAGCGCGACGTGCTGCGGCAGGAGGCCGGTGGCGTGGAGCAGTTGACGGGTGCCTTCGCGGCTCACGGCGGACCACTCGCCTTCCTCTTCGGCAAAGCGTTCGGCGGCCACCCACGTCATCATGCGGGCCACATCCTCCGGCGTCTTGGAGTCCTTCGCCATGCCCTTGGAATCGAGCTTCGGCCCCTCGCCGGCCAGCAGTTGGGCGCGACCCACGCCCTGCCGGAACATGTCTTGGATCTGGCGGTTGAAAGTCTGGCTGACGGCGTCGAGCCGCTCGGGCGAGAGCACCACGATGCCGTGGTCCGGGCAGTAGAAGCCGTCCGCGATCGCCGCCGTGCCGTCCAAGGACGCAGACAACTTGCGGACGTCCGTCGTGGACTTGGCGAGGATCACCAGTTGCGGCTTCTCCGGCACCGGAATGGGGATCCCCTGCACTGCATGCATCAGGAAGAACGCCTTGAAGTTGTCTTCGAGTTGGGCCACGCGGCGGTTCATCTCCGCGTCCATGCCTTCCCAGTAGAAGACGTGGTAGTGCGGGCTGGAGAAATCCCGGACGTTGCTGTAGGCGAAGCCGATGCGGTCCTTCCACGCCGGGCCGTCGCTGGGGGCCCGGCTCGGCCGCGTGATGTCGTCCTTGATCTTGGCGTAGGCGGCGAGAAACGCCTCGACCTGCGGCGTGGTGCGGATCTTCTTCTCCGTCACAGCCGCAACCAGTTCATCCGAGTATTTCATCGCGTCGGCCACGAACCCGTATTCGAGCGACTTCGCAACGAGATCGAGGATCTGCTGCCCGTCCGGTGCGGGACCGAGTTTGGCGTGCTTCTCCACGATCTCCTGGTGTCGAGTCTTGGAGCCCTTGGGCACGGACGGTCCGAGGTCCAAGTAGAGTTGGATCGATACGTTGTCGAACAGGAGGTTGGCTTGGCCGTAGGCGTGTTTGATCGCCGGCTGCCACATCGGGTTCTGGGACTGGGGCGGCACCTTCTTCGCGCCATAGAAGGGCAAGTGTTTCCCGATGTCGTTCGTGTAGGGAACGACGACGTAGAGGGATCGTGTGGGATCGTGCTTCACGCCGCCACCGGCCCCCGTGGCACCGCCGGGGCCGGAACTGAGCCCACCGGGGCCAGGACCCATGGGGCCGCCACTCGGGGGTGGCCCGAGTGAACTGCCGCTGCTGCCCTTCGGACCCGGGCCGCCACCCGGAGGCCCGAGCGAACTGCCACCGCTGCCGCTCGGCGGCGGCCCAAGCGAACTGCCGCTGCTGCCCTTCGGTCCCGGGCCGCCACCCGGAGGCCCGAGCGAACTGCCGCTGCTCCCTCCCATGGGCGAAGGCCCGCCTTGGCTGGCGCCTCCCGTGGTCGGACCACCGACCGGAGGCGGGTTGCCGCCGGAGCCGTTGGGACCGGAACTCGGTGTGGCCGCCGGTTCGAGATTGCCGCTCTCCAGCACGATGCGGATCACGAGATACGCACCCTCGGACTCCGCGACGGCGACCGTCGCCAAGAGCCCGAGAGCGAACATGAAACGCTTCATCGACCGGCCTCCGCAAGTGCGGTGAGTTGCGAACGAATCAGTTCTTCTTCGGAATGACCAGCTTCGGATTGCTCACAAACGGGGAGAGCGTGAACTTCTTGTCGCCACGGAGCGAATTGTCCCGGAACGCCCGCAGCCCGTTCAGATCCACCGTGCCGCTCTTCTCATACATGGGCTTGAGGACACGGGTTTCGCTCTCATTCACCACATCGTCAACGATTTTCGGCGCGGCGCCGGGGGTGACCGCCAGCGGCTTGGCCGGAGAGTAGCCGAGTTCGAAGAGCGGCCGCCACGCCTTGAGTGCGTCGCTGAGCCGGGCGCCGTAACTCCGCCATGCGATGCTGGTGTCCAAGGGAGCCGCCGCCCGCTGCGTGGCGAACGTGGTGATCCCCGTGAGGATCGCATCCGCGGTCGCGTAAGCATACGGTTCTTTCTCGGAGGTCTTGGACGGCGGAGACATGTTGCACAGCCCGATCACCGCTTCCGCGACTTCCGTCTCGCTCGGAGGCGGCTGAATCGCGGGGTCCGAGACCGCGACCTGTGCCAGCGTATAGGCGGGGTACAGGTCCGGGGCGCCGTTCGCCACCCGATCCGAGTAGCGAACCTGACCCAAGGCCCGGATCGCGGCTCGGCGGATGAACCGCAGCACGTCGACCTGTTCCGGCGTCATCGCGACTCCGGCCGGCGGAGCGGGCACGATCGCGCCCGGCTTCAGGATCGCGTTCTGGAGTGCGGCGATGAGATCGCTCGCCTCCTTCGGCTTGTGGGCGTGTTTGCGGGCGGAGTAGTCGTTGAGGTCGTACGCGGCGAGCAGGTTGCCCGCGGCTTGGAACGCGTAGTACTTCAACTCGCCCGGGGTGTTCGGGTTCGAGATGTAGCCGGTGATCGTGGGCCAATGCACCTGCGCCCCGGACTTGCACGCGGCCGCCAGCATGCGCATCGCGTTCAGTCGTACCACCGGAGTCGCATTGCGGTCGATGACGATCTTCAACTCCTGATCCAAGGCAATGCCGAGTTCGCGGATGTAATCGGCTTGGTCGATGCCGATGTTGCTCCCGGGGGCCGGGGTGATGATCGAGCGGCCGAGCTCGGTGATCAGCGCATCCGTGGACGGAACCACGGGCCCCTTCGGCGGCACGAACTCCTGCGGCACCGAGTAGATCTTCGGGTGCGAGATGATGTCCGCCTGGTACTTGGCGAAGGTGATGAAATCACCCTTGGCCTTGTTCAGATCCTTGCCGGCGTTGTCCTTGTAGCCGGCGATGTTGGGCGGCGGCTTGGGCAGGTCGTCCTTGCCGGGTTGGGCCGCGACAGGCCGCGTGGCGATCACGAGCGCGAGGAACCCCGCCGCGAGCAGCGTGCAAGAGAGGAAGCGTGATGCGGGCATCAGGTCGAACCTCGGCGAAACCGGCCGGTGACTTGGCGATAACGAATCAACGCGGAGCGAGCCCCGCCGTTGGCGCGGCCTCCCGTTTCCATGAGGCTAACCGGAACCTGCCGGGGTTTCAAGGGAGCAGGCGGCACACCGATCGCGAGATTCCGTAAGTTAGCCGTCCTGTGACGGTCGAGAATGGTCCCGGAGACCCGATGCCGCTGCGCGATCCCATTTCCTCCGCTTCCCACCTGTTGACCGCGCTTTGGGCGGCCTACGCCACGCTGGTGTTGCTACGACTGGCCGAACCGGGTCGCCGTTGGCCGCTCGCCATCTTCGGCCTTTCCATGGTGCTGCTCTACGCCGCGAGCGGCACTTTCCATGGCGTGCCGTACACCCGACTCGACAATCCGGATGAGTTCCGCTTCTTCCAGAAGGTCGACCAATCGGCGATCTACTTGCTGATTGCAGGCACGAATACTCCTTGCCTCGCACTCCTGCTCGGCGGGCGGAAGGCGAAGTGGTTCCTGGCCGTGATGTGGACGTTGGCCCTCGCCGGAGTCGGGTGTCTGTGGCTGCTGCCGAAGGTGCCGCATGAAGTCATGATCGCCCTCTACATGGGCATCGGCTGGTTCGGGTTGCTTCCCGTGCGACAGTACTACCGCAAAGTGGGCTGGCGGACAATGAACTGGATGTGGCTCGGAGCCGCATTCTACACGCTCGGCGCAGTGTTCGAACTCGCGGAATGGCCGGTGATCAGCCCCGGCCCCGTGCGGTTCGGGTACCACGAGATCCTCCACCTGTGCGACACCGCCGCGAGCATGTGCTTCGTGGTGTTCGTCTCGCGGTGGGTGGCGATGCCCGCCCGGGATGAAGTACACTTGGTGGCATGATTCCTCTCTCTCGCCGCGAATGGCTCGCCGCCTCCGTTGCGGCCGTGCTTCCCGCCGAACCGCCGATCGCACTCGGCTTCAGCCTGTACGGCATGAAGTCGCTTCCCCTCCCCGACGCAATCGAGGCCTGCGCCGCGATCGGCTACGACGGCGTGGAACTCGCATTGATGCCGGGCTACGCCGCGGAGCCGAAACGCCTCGCCGCCGCGGACCGTAAGACGCTGCGAATGCGACTCACCGATGCCAAGTTGAAGCTGCACGGCCTGATGGAGAACCTCGCCGAGCCCGCCTCCGACGCGGACCACGCGAAAAACCTGGATCGGCTCAAAGCCGCGGCCGAATTGGGCCACGCTCTTTCGCCGGGCACACCGCCGCCCATCGAGACCATCCTCGGCGGCAAGCCCGCCGACTGGGGCAACGTGAAGGACCGGCTCGTGCAGCGCCTCGGCGGTTGGGCGAAGGTCGCGGCCGATGCGAAGACCGTGATCGCGGTGAAGCCTCATGTCGGCAACGCGCTACATCTCCCGGCGGACGCCGTGTGGCTGGTGAAGCAAGTGAACAGCCCGTGGCTGAAACTCGCGTACGACTTCAGCCATTACCTGCTCCGCGGGCTGAAGCTCGGCGACACGATGGACGCGATCCTGCCGCACACCGCGTTCATCCACGTCAAAGATGCGAAGGGCTCGGCGGAGAAGTTCGAGTTCCTGCTGCCGGGCGAGCACGGGATCGATTACGCGGACTACGCGAAAAGCCTCCGCGAGGCGAAGTGCCGCGTGCCGGTGGTCGTGGAAGTGAGCGGCATGATCAGCAACAAGCCGGGCTACGACCCGGTGCAGGCCGCGAAGACGAGTTACAAGAACCTGGCGGCCGGATTCGGCCGATAAGCCACCCGTTCGCCTCTCTCCTGCGAGGCCCTCATGTTACGCATCGCTCTCATCGTGCTCGCACTCGCGGCGAACACCGCGACTGCCGCGGACAAGATGAACGTCCTGCTGATCGTTTCGGACGACCTCACCAACAACGCGCTCGGCTGTTACGGCGGCCCGACCAAGACACCGAACATCGACAAACTTGCCGCGCAGGGCGTACGGTTCGACCGGGCCTATTGCCAATTCCCGCTGTGCAACCCGAGTCGGGCCAGTTTCCTCACCGGCCTGCGCCCGGACACCACGAAGGTGTACGAGAACGCCACGCAGTTCCGCAAGAACATTCCGGACGCACAAAGCCTCGGGCAGACATTCCAAAAAAGCGGCTATGTCGTGGCCCGTGTCGGCAAGTTGTACCACTACGGCGTGCCGGCACAGATCGGGACGGACGGCTTGGACGACAAACCCAGTTGGCAGCAGACGGTGAACCCGAAAGGTTACGACAAGGATGACGAAGACGCGAACCGCATCTTCACTCTGACGCCGAACGCGAAGGGATCCGCCCGCTTCGGCGGCACGCTGAGTTGGCTTGCGTCCGAAGGCACCGACGAACAACACACCGACGGCAAGATCGCGGCCGAGACGGTGAAGTTGCTCGCGGCCAACAAGGAGAAGCCGTTCTTCCTCGCCTGCGGCTTCTTCCGCCCGCACACGCCCTACGTCGCCCCGAAGAAGTACTTCGAACTGTACCCGAAGGAGAAGATGGCGTTGGCGAAAGCACCGGAGGGACACCGCGCCGCAGGGCCGGCCCCGGCGTTCGGCTCCGCCAAGCCCGAACAGGAGAAGATGACGGACGACCAGCGCCGCGAGGCCATGCAAGCGTACTTCGCCTCCACGTCGTTCATGGACGCCCAAGTCGGCGTCGTGATCGCAGCCTTGGAGAAGGCCGGGCTCGCGGAGAACACCATCGTGGTCTTCCTGAGCGATCATGGCTACCATCTCGGCGAGCACGGCCTCTGGCAGAAGATGAGCCTCTTCGAGAACAGCGCCCGCGTGCCGCTCGTGATCTGCGATCCGCGTGCGAAGGGGAACGGCAAGGTGTGTCGCCGCACGGTCGAACTCGTGGACCTGCACGCGACTCTGGCGGACCTGTGCGGTCTCGATGCGCCCCAGCTCGACGGCGTCAGCCTCAAGCCGCTGTTGAACGATGCGAACGCGAAGTGGGACCGCCCGGCGTTCACCCAAGTGAGTCGCGGCACGCCCACGGCCACCGGCGAGCCGGTCGGCAAGAACCCGTGGTTCATGGGCCGCTCCGTGCGGACCGAACGCTTTCGCTACACGGAATGGGACGGCGGCAAGAAGGGCGTGCAACTCTTCGACTACGACAAGGATCCCGGCGAACTCACGAACCTCGCCGCGGATCCGGCTCACGCGGATGTGGTGAAGTCGCTGAAGGCGCTTCTGGCGAAGTGACGGGAAGAACGAAAACGCGGAGCCGTAAGGCTCCGCGTTCGTTTGGTCGCAAACTCGCAAGCGTGCTTACACGAGTTCCGGGATCCAGAGGCTGTCCGAGAGGAACTTGGCCGGAGCCTTCTCGCTGGTCTTGTCGCCGGCGATGTAGTACGGGCGGCCGAGGTTGTCGCGGACGCTGGCGTTCGTCTCGGGGGTCGGGTCGATGCCGAGGCCCTTGTAAATCGTGCCGAACAGGTCCAGGATGCCGACCTTCTTGTCCACGACTTCGGTGCCGTCCTTGTCGGTGGCCCCGTAGGCGATGCCGCCCTTGATGTTGCCGCCGCCGATGACGACGGACCAAGCACGGGGGTAGTGGTCGCGGCCGGCGTTCTGGTTGATGCGGGGCGTGCGCCCGAAGTCACCCATCCACACGATGACCGTGTCCTTCAGCTTGCCGCGTTCCTCGAGATCCTTCACCAAGGTGCCCATGGCCTTGTCCATGTTCGGCAGTTGGCGGGTGGCGAGCGTGTTGTGGATGTTGGCGTGCATGTCCCAGCCGCCGAGGCTCACTTCGACGCAGGCGGTGCCGGCTTCGACGAGCTTGCGGGCGAGGAGGCAGCCGCGGCCGAAGGCCGAAGCCCCCTGGCCGGTGGCACCGTACTCTTCGGCCAGCTTCGGGTTCATCGGCTTGCCGTCGGTGTCCTTGGTGAGGCTGAACACGTCCTTGCGGGTGGACACGACCATGTTCATGGCCTTCTCGTACACCTCGCGGTGGGCGCGGGCCGCGTCCATCTGGGCGTTCGAGGTGAAGCCGCCTTCGAGCCGGCCGAACAGGGCGGCGCGACGGGCCATCTGCGTCTCATTCACGCCTTGCGGCGGGGAGACGTTTTCCGGCGGTTGGCCGGGGTTCTGGATGGCGAACGGGGCGTACTTCATGCCGAGGAAGCCGGGGGTGGCGCCGGGGCCGCCCGCGACGGACATGAACGCCGGCAGGTCCGCGTTCTTGGCCGCTTCCACGTCCATCGATTGGTAGTAGGCGAGCACGGAGCCGATCGAGGGGTAGTCGAGCAGCGGGCTCGGCGAGCGGCCGGCGTTCATCAGGAACGTGCCGCGGGCGTGGTCGCCTTCCGACGTGCTCAGCGAGCGGACGATCGAGAGATTCTTGAATTGGGAGGCGATCTTCGGCATGTGCTCGGAGATCTGCACGCCGCTGGCGGCGGTGTTCTTGGGGCGGTGTTCGCCGCCGTTCGGGCTGCCGGGCTTCATGTCCCACAGGTCGATGGTGGCCGGGCCGCCGCCCATCCACAGGATGATGAGGCTCTTCTGCTTCTTCTTCAGTTCCGCCGCCTTCGCCCGCACTTGCGTGAGGAACGACAGGCCCGGAGTGGTGACGGCCGCACCGGCCATCGCGTGCTTCATGAAGTGGCGGCGATCCATGATCTGGGCTCCCATTCTGTGTGCGGGTGGTTCCGACTTGTGTGTGTGAGTGTATCTCGGAGATCAGGCTCGTGCAACGGGTTGGGGCGGGGCTGCAGGCGGTTTCTCGGTTCCGTTTGGTCGAGCCGGACACCACTTCTGACGTCGAGATCGCTGCGAAGTTCCCCAACTCATGGGAAAAAGCACGAATCGGGACAACTCTGAGCTGCAATCGCAAGCTCATCCGCGGCGCGATCGACGGCATAAATCGAATCTGGAAAGCGATTTGTGCCGAAACCGCAGGATCGAATCACTTCTTGCCCGGAAATCGTTCCAGCCAATCGCGCTGGATCGCGTCTCCGATCGTTTTCGAATCCACGGGCGGACGGCCCCAATAGAAGCTGATCCAGCCCGCAGAGTGCGGCTTCGCCTTGTCCATGAACCCGAGCAGGTCCGTGGCCGAACACTTCAGCGGGAATGTCTCCTCCACGATTATCGGCTTCCCGACATGGAACCCCTTGAGCGTTTCCATCGCGTCGTCCAGTTTCCCGGTTTCGGGGTAGAGGTGCACCGCGAGGAAGTCCAACTCCTCGGCCACCTTTTCGGGAACGAAGCCGGAGGTGAGCCCTTTGCGGTCCAAACTCCAATCCACGAGACCGACCGTGATCAGATGCTGGGGGTCGACTTTGCGAATCGCCGTCGCGAGGTGTTTGATCCACGCCTTGGCGATCTCCGGGCGTGGGCGGCCCTTCTGATCCAATGAAATGACTTGAACGAAGTGCTTGTCGCCGAAGGCGGGGCCGAGCCAGTCGCCGTCCTTGCGTTTTCCTCCGGGGGAAACCGGTTCGTTCATCAAGTCATAGCAGAAGACCGCGGGCGAATGCTTGCAGACTTTTGCCACGGCCGTCCAGAAATTCGCCTGCACATCCCAGCGATCCGATTCACTCAATGCGTCGTACCACGCGGGTACGTCCGCCTTGTGGTAACAGCCCAACCCCGTGACATCGAGATAAAGCTTGTTCTTCTCCGCGAGCACGAGCAACTGGGCGAGCCGCTTCAGGTTCGCTTCGTTCGGCTTGTTTGCCGCGGTCATGAACTTGCCGAGTTGCAAGTGAATGCGGACGACATTCGCGCCGAGTTCCCTCATTTCGCGGAAGTGCTGATCGACGAGCGGCCACTCGTCCGCCCAGTAATCCTCGAGCAACCGGCCTTTGCGGTCGTGATCGTAGTTGAATCCCGTGGGTGCGAACGGCGTGCGGTCGAGGACGAATCCGCGTTGGCCCTCCGCGACGCGGATGAACGGCGGGCCTGCGGCGCGGGTGGCCGCGGGAAGAATCAGCATCGCGGCACCGACGATTCGCCACCACCCGCGAGCTGAACCGCACTTCCCCAGTTTCCCCATGTTCAGTCCAGCACTCATGATTCGGCTCTCCCGCCACGCGATTCGAGCTGGCAGTTGGTTGACGGACCCCCCGTGCAGCAACAGAATAACTTACTCGCGACCGGCCGACCGGTCTCGCTCTCCCCGCTTTGCCGCGTGCTTCGCACCCTCCGGGATGTTTCATGGAACCGATCGCAATCACCGGTATCGGGTGCAAGCTGCCCGGAGGAATCCGCACGCCCGCCGAACTGTGGACGAAACTCCTCGCCGGTGCGGACCTGATTTCGGAGACACCGCCGGACCGCTGGAACATCGACTCGTTCTTTCACCCGAACCGCAACGTGCCGGGTCGCACCTATGCGAAGTGGGGCGGGTATGTGACGGAAGCGGCCGAGTTCGACGCCGCGTTCTTCGGCCTCACGCCGCGCGAAGCCAACCGCATCGACCCGCAGCAACGCTGGATTCTCGAAACCGCGTGGGACGCGATCCAGGACGCGGGCTGCACCACGAACTCGCTCGCGGGCAGTGAAACCGGCGTGTACGTCGGCATCTCGTCGTGCGACTACGAGGACATCCAGAAGCGCGGCCGCTACGACGCGGACATGCACACGAGCACCGGGCAGGCGCTCAGCATCGCCTCGAACCGCGTGTCGTATTGCTTCGACCTGCGCGGGCCGAGCCTCTCGGTCGATACGGCGTGCTCCTCCGCGCTCGTGGCGTTGGACCTGGCGTGCCGGGCGATCTGGCGCGGCGAGATTCCGCAAGCCCTCGTCGGCGGCGTGAACGCGATCCTCCAGGCAGATGTGTCCGTGGCCTTTAGCAAGGCGGGCATGCTCTCGCCGACCGGCCGCTGCCGGGCGTTCGATGCCTCGGCCGACGGCTTCGTCCGCGCTGAAGGCGCGGGCATGGTCATGCTCAAGCCGCTCTCGCAAGCTCTCGCGGACGGCGACCGCATTTACGCGTGCATCCGCGGGACGCAGACGAATCAGGACGGCCGTACCGGCGGGCTCACGGTCCCGAGTTCGGAACAACAGGCCGCGATGCTCGAAGCCGCGTACAAGATGGCCGACGTGCCGCCCGAGCAACTCGGCTTCATGGAAGCGCACGGCACCGGCACGGCCGTGGGCGACCCCATCGAACTCTCCGCGATCGGCCGGGTGCTCGGATCGAAGCGTGCGAAAAGCGATCCGCTCGTGGTCGGTTCGGTGAAGTCGAACCTCGGCCATCTTGAACCGGCGTCCGGCATCGCAGGGCTGATCAAGCTCGCGTTGTCTCTACAACACGGCACGATTCCGCCGAACGTCCACTTCACGCAGCCGAACCCGCGGATCCCGTTCGAGGAATACCGCCTCCGCGTGCCAACCGCCGCGGAAGCGATGAAACAACACGGCGACCTGCGCTTCGGCGGCGTGAACTCGTTCGGCTTCGGCGGCACCAATGCCCACGCCGTGCTGTCGAGCGCGCCAGCCGGAAAGCCCGCAGCGCAAGCAAGGGCCGAAGCAAGCCCCACCATCTGGACGGTGTCGGCCCGTTCCGCCAACGCTCTCGAAGAATCGGTTCGCGCCGACGCCGAACTTCTCGAATCGCTGCCTGCCGAACAACTGCCCGCGCTCGCGGCCGCGGTTCAACAGCGCCGCTCACACCACTCGAATCGCGTGGCCGTGGTCGCTTCCACTCCCGCGGATCTCGCCAAGACGCTTCGTGCCGGCGCGGGTTCCCCCGGATACTTCGCGGGGCAACTCGGCACGTCGGCCCCGCCCGTCGCGGTGGTTTTCACCGGGCAGGGCACGCAGTGGCCGGGCATGGCCCGCGACCTGTTCCAGGAGAACGCCGCATTCAAGGCCACCGTCGAAGAGCTGGACGCGATCATGCGGCCGCACTGGGGCCGCAGCGTGGTGGACGACATCCTCCGCGGCGACGACAGCGTCTTCCGCTCGGACATCGGCCAAGGCATCCTCTTCGTGCTGCAAGTCGGCGTGTACCGGCTGTTCCGCGACGCCGGCCTTCAACCGATGCTCGTGTTCGGCCACAGCATCGGGGAAGCGGCCGCGGCCTACGCCAGCGGCGCGCTCAACATCGAAGACGCGGTGCGCGTGATCGTGGAACGCGCCCGCGTGCAGGAACTCACTCGCGGCTCCGGTGCGATGGCCGCCGTCGGCATCAGCGAGGAAGCCGCGCAGCCGCTTCTGAAGGAGCATGAAGGCCACTTGTGGATCGCGGCGGTGAACAGCCCCACGGACCTCACGCTCGCCGGCGACGAAGCCAACGTCAAGGCCGCGGTCGAAACACTGACGAAGAACGGAACCTTCGCCCGGATGCTGCCGTTCCCGTACGCGTTCCACTCGCCGAAGATGGACATCTGCTACGACTCGTTCATGCCGTCGGTGAAGCACATCAAGCCGAAGGCGACGACGATCCCGTACATCTCGACGGTGTCCGGCCGCGAGCAGCCCGGCGAATCGCTCGACCCCGATTACTGGTGGCGGAACCTGCGTGAGCCGGTGAGCTTCCTCCCGGCCGTTCGTCGCGCCGCCGAACTCGGTGCGAAGCTGTTCCTCGAAATCGGGCCGCACCCCGGCCTGTTCCGCTACATCCACCAATCGCTCGGCGGCAGCGAGGCCGTGGTCGCCACGCTGAAGCGCAAAGAACACGCGCTCCGCAACCTCGCCGAGTCCACTGCCGCCCTTCACGTGAACGGCGTGAAGCTGGACTGGCGGGCGATCGGCGGCGGGGCCGCGCCGTACGTGGAACTCCCTCGCCATCCGCGGCACGCGGTCACCTGTTGGAACGAGGGCGAAGAATCGCGACGGCGGCTCACCGCTCCCACGCACGTGCTGCTCGGCCTGCGCGAACCCGGCCCCGCGAAGCTGTGGGAGGCGTGCATCACATCGGATCAGTTCCCGTACTTGGCCGATCACGGGTTCCGCGGCCGCGCCGTGTTCCCCGCCGCCGGTCACATCGAACTCATGCTCGCAGCCGTGGCCGAAGGCTCCTTCGCCAACCCGATCGGTCTCTCGGACATCAACTTCGACCGCATCCTGTGGGCGGACGCGGCTCACGTGGTGCGCACGAACTACGACCCGGTGTCGCGGCGGCTCAGTGTCTCGGCGAAGCCCTTGTCCAACGAAGGCGGCGCGTGGGAACAGTGCAGCCGCAGTGTGAAGTGGGCGGTCGATGATTCGGGACACTTGCCGGACCAAAGCTTGGTGCGGCCCGCGGCCGCGACTGCGATTCTCCCCGAAGACATGTACGCCCGCTTCGAGAGCGGCGGCAACCACTACGGCCCGCAGTTCCGCACCATCCGCAAGCTGGACGCGGCGAACGGCGAACTCTGGGCCGAGGTGCAATTGCATGATGATTCCGCGGCCGACGCCGACCGCTACTACATGCACCCGGCGTTGCTCGACGGCGTGTTCCAATCGGTGCTCGCAATCACGCCGGTGGACGAGGAACGCGATGCGATGTTCCTGCCGGTGCGGATCGAACGCATCGAATGGCGCCGCCGCGCCGGGGCGAAGGTGACGTGCCACGTCCGCAACTTGCACATCCAGGACGTGAAGTGGTTCGCCGACATCGACGTGTTCGCGCCGGACGGCGAGTGGGTGGCGACCATGGAAGGTTGCTGCGTGGTGAAGAAGCCGCAGGAATCGCATGTGGCGAAGAGCCCGACCAAGCTTTACCGCGAGGAGTGGAAGCCCGCCGTGAGGCCGGCCGGCGAAGCCACTCCGCCCGCGGCGTGGCTCGTGATCGATCCCACGAACGCGGCCGGTGAAGCGAAGCGACTGCTGAACGCGAGTTCGGCACCGCTTGCCGAGTTCGTGAAGCAGGAGAACACCGCGGTCGTCGTGTGGCTGCCGACCCTGACCGGCGAACCCGGCGTGGCCGCGGTCGCGAATGCCGTGGAGCCACTGTTGAAGACGGCGCAGGCGCTCGCCGCGGCTGATGCGACGTGTTCGCTGTGGCTCGTGACGAGCGGCGCGATCCTGCGCGGTTCGCCGAACCTCGTTCAAGCCCCGGTCGCGGGCCTCCTCCGCACCGTGGCGACCGAACTGCCCAAGGTCCGCTGCCGGTTGCTCGATCTGGACCCGGCCGCGCCCGAGGACCATCTCGAAATCGCTCTTGCCGAGTTCTGGTCCGATCCGCCCGAAGACGAGATCGCGTATCGCGACGGCGAGCGGCTCGCCAATCAACTCGTGCCTGCGAGCGCGGACGGCATTCCGTTCCGCTCCGTTCCGAAGCGGGAGCAGGCCGACGCCGCGTTCGAACTCCGCACCACCGAACCGGGCAGTCTCGATGGCCTCGCGTGGGTCGAAACCGCGGATGTCGCTCCCGCCGCACACGAGATCGAGATCGACGTCCGCGCCGTGGGCATCAACTTCCGCGACGTGCTGAAAGCGCTCGACATCTACCCGCTGGCCCCGACCGAGCCTCGCTCCTTCGGCGACGAAGTGGCCGGTGTCGTTCGCCGCGTCGGGGCTTCGGTCAAGGACTTCAAACCGGGCGATGAAGTGGTCGCGATCTCGTCGCACGGCTTCGGCAATCGCATCCGCGTGGCCTCGGTGCTGGCCGCGAAGAAGCCCGCGAACCTCAGCTTCGAACAGGCCGCGACGGTGCCCATCGCGTTCCTCACGGCCGACTATTGCCTCGACGACGTGGCCCGGATCGAGCGCGGCGAATCGGTGCTGATCCATGCCGCGGCCGGCGGCGTGGGACAGGCCGCGATCCAACTCGCGAAGCGAGCCGGTGCCGAGATCTTCGGCACCGCCAGCCCCGAGAAGCACGAGTTCCTCAAGAAGCAGGGCGTGAAGCATGTCTTCCATTCGCGCAATCTCTCGTTCGCGGATGGCGTGAAGAAGGCGACCCGGGGCCGCGGCGTCGATGTGGTGATCAACTCGCTGGCCGGCGAGTTCATCCCGCGCACGCTCGAACTGCTCGCTTCCGGTGGCCGTTTCGTCGAGATCGGCAAGAAGGACCTGTTCCAGAACACGCCGCTCGATTTGAATCCGTTCCGCGCCAGCGTGTCGTTCACGGCCGTGGACTTGGCCAAGCTCGTGGCGCGAAAGCCCGAGTGGATCGGGAAGCGGTTGCGGGCACTCATGGAATTGTTCGCGACGGGCGAACTGCAGCCGCTCGAAGCCGCGGTCTACCCCGCGGAGAAGCTTCAGGATGCGTTCCGGCTCATGGCGCAGGGCAAACACCGCGGCAAACTCGTGATAGCGATGGTGCAATCGTTAGCCGGACGCGCAAGCGACGGACTCTCCGCCGAGCCGAGCGTGCGGAATTCGTCGCTTGCGCGTCCGGCTAACGAAGAAGCGATGAATGGCGTGCCCGCCGTGCTGGCACACGAGCGACCCGTCGTGCGTGCCGATGCGAGTTACCTCGTCACGGGCGGGTTGTCCGGACTCGGGCTTCGCACGGCGGAATGGCTCGCCGATCAGGGCGCGAAGCACCTCGTGCTCGCCGGCCGCAGCGGGGCCAAGACCGATGTCGCGAAGCAAACACTCGCGAAGCTCTCCGAACGCGGTGTGACGGTGACTGTCGCCGCCGTCGATGTCAGCAATGGGGGCGCGGTCGCGAAATTGGTGCAAGGCATCTCCCCGCCGCTCAAGGGTGTCGTTCACTCGGCCATGGTGTTGCAGGACGAACCGCTGCCGAAGGTGACGCGGGCATCGCTCGAGACCGTGCTCACACCAAAGGTCGCGGGGGCTTGGAACCTTCACCTCGCGACGAAGAACCTACCACTCGATTGGTTCGTGATGTATTCGTCCGTCGCGACGCAGTTCGGTTCCGCGGCGCAGGCCAGCTACGTCGCGGCGAACCGCTTCCTCGATGCGCTCGCCACGCTTCGCAAATCGGAAGGTCTGCCCGCTCTTGCCGTGAATTGGGGGCCGCTCGCCGAGGTCGGCATCGTCGCGGACAACACCGCGTTGGCGCGCTACCTCGAATCGCTCGGCTTGGAACTGCTCCCGCAGGCGAACGTGTTCCAGTTCCTGAAGTTCCTCATCCGCCGGGATGCGGCCGTGCTCGGTGCGGTGCGGGCGAACTGGGACCGCTTCCGCGAGAACAACGCCACTGCGAAGAAGGCCCACCGCTTTGCCCCCGTGCTGGAGCGCAAAGCCGGTGCGGACGGCGCGGCAGGCGGCTCCGACGCATTGGAAGCGTTGCTGGCGTTGCCCGCGGATGACCGCGCGAGTTTCCTCATCTCGCATCTTCGCCGTTCGCTCGCGGCCGTGCTCCGCGCCGACGAAGCGACGCTCGACCCCGCCGCCCCGCTCACGACCTTCGGCGTCGATTCGCTGATGGCGTTCGAGTTCAAGCTGCGGATCGACCGCGACTTCCGCACCAACGTGCCGATCGACAAGCTCTCGGCGGGCACCACGCTCACGGAGTTGGCGATGCTCCTCGTGAAGCAGTTGGACTCGGCTGCTCCGGCCAACCGAGCGGAGGGCGCGAGTCCTCCGTGCGAGGAGCCCGTGGTGAAAGCAGCGAGTCCCGACACGGGGGGCTCGCGCCCCCCGATCAGCGAGGCGATTCACGCCCAACCCGTCGGCGACAGCGCGTTCCTCCGCGTGCAGACCCGCGCGACCGCGAACGGCACCTTCGACAATCTCACCTTCGATTCCGCGGCCCTGCTTTACATGCCGGATCGCGTGAACACGGTGGGCGGCGTGGCGGACGAATCCATCTCCGCGGTGTTCGGCACGGAGCCGTTCGTCAGCCACTTGTACGAGATGCCGCTCGGCCGCATCGGCGTGATCACGCTGCCGATCCGCGGCCGCGAGATGTTCGGTTCGCCGCGCGTCCCGGGACTCGTCACGAAAGCCGTGGAACTGGCCCGGAAGAAGGGCGCGAAGTGCGTCTCGCTCACCGGGCTGATTCCCTCCGCGACCGATTACGGTCTTTCGGTGCGGGAGTGGGTGGGCGACCAATCGCCTCGCATCACCACGGGCCACGCCACGACCACGGCCGCGGTCATTCTGAACCTGCAGTCGATGCTCGAATCGACGGGCCGTATTCCGACGCGGGAGCATCTTGCCGTGCTCGGGCTCGGCTCGATCGGCCAAGGGTGCCTGGCGCTCGCGCTCGACGTGCTGCCGCACCCGCGGTCGCTGATTCTGTGCGACGTTTACGCCAAGAAAGACGAACTGGCCGGGCTCGCGAAGCAGATCAAGGACCGCCACGGATACCGCGGGCCGGTGAAGGTGCTGACCTCCGATCGCGGCCTGCCGGACGGCCTGTTCGAAGCCACGACGATCCTCACCGCCGTGAGTGTGCCGGATGTGATCGATGTGTCGCGTCTGCGGCCTGGAACGATCATCGTGGACGATTCCTACCCGCCGGGCTTCTCGCTGGAACGCGGCATTCAGCGGGCGGAAGCCGATGCCGATCTGTTCTTCGGCAACGCGGGCATGGTGCGGCTGCCGGCCCCGATCCGGGAAACGGTATTCCTGCCGCCGGGGGCCGAGGCCGTGGTGGCCCGGCTCGGCGACGCGGCCTTCCGCAAGGAACTGTCCCGCGATCCGCGAGAGCTGACGGCGTGCATCCTCTCGTCGCTCCTCACGGACCGCCACGAAGGATTCCGCGCCACGCTCGGCCTCGCGGACCTGAGCGACTTGCGAAGCCACTACCGCGGGTTGCAGCGGATGGGCATCACGGCGGCGCGGCCGCAGTGCGGCACCTATTTCATGCCGGACGACGTGGTCCGCCGCTTCCGCGAGAACCACGCCGGCCCGCAGGGTGCGGAGTTGTCGGCGGGTTCGTAGAAACCGGCCAAGCACACACGGGCTTGGCCACCAAGTGTCCAATCATTCGGAACGTCGGAGAGGCTGATGAGCGCGCTGCCCGCCGCGCCCGGGATTTCCGATGTCGTGGCCGCCCACCGGCTTGTGAAGGATCTCTTCACGCCGCGGCCGTGGGCGTACTGGCGCGAGCTGCTCGTCACCGGCCCCCTCGCCTGGGCCGCACTGCTCGCCTTGATCGCATCCGACGATCCGCTCGTCATGGCGATCGCCGGCGTCGCCGCCGCCCTGCTCTGGTATCGCGGCCTCGCGATGATCCACGAACTCACGCACCAGCGGCACGACCAAATCCCCGGCTTCAACCTCGCGTGGAACCTCGTGTTCGGCGTGCCGTGGCTCCTTCCGTCCGTGATGTACGAAGGCGTTCACGCCGACCACCACAAGAAGACGACCTACGGCACGGCGAACGACCCCGAGTACCTGCCGCTCGCCGGCAAGCCCTTCGCCATCGCGAAGTACGTCGGCTTCTCCTTCTGCATCTTCCCGATGCTGCTGGCACGGTTCCTGCTCGGGGCGCCGGTGTCGTGGTGCGTGCCGCCGCTGCGCCGTTACCTGCAGCGATCCGCCTCCAGCTACGTGATCAACCTCGGCTACCGCCGGGAGATGGACGATCGCGAGAAGCGCCGGTTGGTGCGGTGGGAAGCGATCATTCTCGCCGCATGGTGGCCGCCGATCGCCCTCACGCTACTCGGCGAACTGACTTGGAAGTGGCTGGCCTGCTGGTACGCCCTGTACACCGCGGTGCTGTTCGTGAACCGGTTGCGGATGCTCACGGCCCACCACTTCGCCCTTCCCGGCGAGCCGGTCGATCACTTGCGGCAATTCGCAGACAGCGTGGACACTCCGCAGGGGTGGTGGGCGGAACTCTGGGCTCCACTCGGGATGCGCTACCACGCCCTGCACCACCTCTTCCCCACGCTGCCGTTCCACAGCATGCGCGAGGCGTACTTCCGCCTCGTCTCCACCCTCCCGCCGGACTCGTTCTACCGGGCCAGCACCGGCCGCGGGTTCGTACCGTCGCTACGTTCGATCTTCCGCAGCCACTGAGCCCCGCCGAATGCTCGTGACTTCGCCTCGGTTCCGGGGTACACTACATTCCTCTGCCGGGAATCCCGCCTGCTGCCCTCGTCCGCGCGTTCTCCGGAGTCCGGTCATGCCTCTCCCGCTCCGTTTGGGTGCGTTCGCTGCCGCGCTGGCGTTCGCGCTACCCGCCGCCGCCCAGGAACCGATGCGCCGCAAGGGCGACGTCTGGGACGCGGACGATTACGAAGACACGGCACTGCTCCGCGCCGCCGAGCGTATTCGCGGCGCGGCGGACACCGAAGGCAAACGCTGGGAACGCGAACTCGCCAAGGCCTATCCCGAACGCTTCAGGCCCGGCCTCACCGAGGACGACGTGGCGAAATGGTTCGACCTGCTCGCCGGTGAATCGAAGGAATGGCGGCGCGACGCGGCACCGACGAAGGCCGTGGCCGATCTCTTCGACCGCGTGGCCCAGAAGATGGAACTGGGGCCGGTGCCGTCCATCCGCCGCGAGGAATTCCAGCAGTTCGCGAAGGGCCGGCTCGCGGCCCAACCCGCCCGCCCGCAACGGCCCGAAGAACGCAGTGTGGACGCGGACCGTGCGTTCCGCATCTTGGATCGCGACGGCAGCGGTTCGCTCGAAGCCGCCGAATGGACCGAGCGCATCCGCAACGATCTGAAGAAGGCGGACGCGGACGGCAACCGCCGCATCAGTTTGGAAGAGTACCGCGAGCACTTCGCCCGCAAGGTGGCGGAAGCGGCCGAAGCGACGACCGCCGCTGCGGCGAAAGCCGAGTCCGCGGCGAAGCCGGGCAAGGGGCCGAAGTGGTTCGAGACGCTGGACACGGACGGCGACGGCCAAATCGGCCTGTACGAATGGCGGGCCGCGAACCGCCCGGTGGAGGAGTTCCTCGCCATGGACTTGGACGGCGACGGGTTGCTTCCGCCGAGCGAATACCAGCGGTACCTCGCGAAGGTGGCCGACGCCGAACGGTCGCAGGCCCTCGAGAAGCGCCCGGTGGTGATGCCGCCCGAACAACAACGGGCCGGCATGGAGAAGAAGCCCCCGCAATGAGTCATGTCTTGCGGATCCACATCACCGTGATCCACTTCGCCGCGGACCACAGCAGCAGCACACAGACCGACACGACGACGAACACGGTCAGCCCCATGTTCAGGTAGCCGCTCGTTTCGCCACGCTCCACGGACGCGGCGAACGGGCCGGTCACCATCTTCAGGGCGGCGGTGAGCGTGGTGCTGCACACGAACAGCAGCGGCGGGATCGTCACCCACACATACTTGCCGCGGCCGTTGTTCACCATCCACGTGGTGACCAATGCCAGCGCGAGCACGGCGAGAATCTGGTTCGCGATGCCAAACATCGGCCAGATGGTGCTGATCGTGCCGCCGTGAACGAGGATGCCCCACCCCGCTGTGACGAGTGCCGAGGCGAGAATGGCCCCCGGCAGCCAGTCGTTGCGGGCCATCGGGGCGTAGACGCGGCCGGCCGTTTCCTGCAGCAGGAACCGCGCGATGCGGGTGCCGGCGTCGATCGTCGTGAGGATGAACAACGCCTCGAACATGATCGCGAAGTGGTACCAGTACTTGAGCAGCCAGTCGCCGGTGACGCCGAGCGTGTGGAAGGCGTTCGAGAAGATGATGGACATGCCGACGGCAAGCGTCACGGCGCCGCCGGTGCGGCCGCGGAGCGATTCGCCGCCGACCTGTTCTTCCACTTTGCCCAAGTCGAGGTGCCGCGGCGAATCGACGTTCGCTTGGTGCAGCGGGTCGGTACCGTACTTGTCGTTCACGTCCTTCAACTGCTGCGCGTACTTCGGGGCCTGGTCGATGGCGACGTTGATGTCGTAGTAGAGGCTCGGCGGCAGGCTCGCGGCGGCGATCAGCGCCACCGTCCCCACCAGCCCTTCGATCAGCATGCTGCCGTAGCCGATGGTGCGGATGTGGCTTTCCTTCTCGACCATCTTCGGCGTGGTGCCGCTGGACACGAGCGAGTGGAAGCCGCTGATCGCCCCGCACATGATGCAGATGAACACGAACGGGAAGATGTTCCCGGCGAAGGTCGGGCCGCCGTTGATGAACACTTCGTTGAGCATCGGCGCGTGCATCGGCGGGTTCGCGACGCAGACGCTGACGACGAGCAACCCCACGGTGCCGATCTTGAGGAAACTCGAGAGGTAATCGCGCGGGCCGAGCAGGAGCCACACCGGCAGCACCGCCGCGATGAAGCCGTAGATGCACAGCGCCCAAATGGTCTGATTGCGGTCCAGCGAGAAGAAGCGTTCGAGCCCGGAGCCGGGCACCCACGCCGACCACGACCGCGCCGAGCGTCATGAATCCGCCGATGAGCGACGCTTCGACGACCCGCCCCGGCCGGATGCGGTACATCCACAGCCCGGTGAACAGCGCGATCGGAATCGTGCACGCAATGGTGAACGTACCCCATGACGAACCCGGCACGACTTGTGTGCATCCCGCGGGAAGGGTGATTATCTCCTCAACCTTCAACGGGAAGCTGTGATCTCTTCCAGCTTGTTTTGAGTGATGCTGAAAGTGCGAAAGTACACCGATCTGTCCGCCGTTGGAAATGAACACAGCCTTCTCAATCTCCGTTCCCTTCTCGCTCAGTGGGACGCGGATGCGGAATGCTTCCGAACGATTGACGGCGTTCGATCCTTCCTGATACCGCACTGCAATTCTGCGGCAATTCCCAGATGATGTGCTTCTCAGTCTGCCACTCCATTTGCGTGAGTGGTCCTTCACCGGCCGGTACCACGATCTGCATCCCCGCCGGCAGCTTCACTTCTTCACCACCCAGCGCCTTCACCACCACGAAGCCCAGCCCCGCGAGTGCGATCACCACGATGAACAGAATCGCGATGGACGCCAGCACCGCGGCGGGCATGCCCAGTTCGCGGCGGGCGATCTCCGCCAGCGATTTGCCGTCCGAGCGCACGCTGGCCGCCAGCACGAGCATGTCCTGCACCGCGCCCGCGAGGCAGACGCCGATCACCAGCCACACCAGCCCGGGCATGTACCCGTATTGAATGGCGAGCACCGGCCCGATGAGCGGCCCGGCCCCGCTGATCGCCGCGAAGTGGTGGCCGAAGAGCACCCACTTGTTCGTGGGGTGGTAGTTCTGGCCGTCGTTGAAGCGGTGGGCCGGCGTGACGCGGCTGTCGTCCAGGGCCGCGACCTTCGCCGCGAGGAACTTCGAGTAGAACCGGTACGCGATGGCGAGGCAGCAGAGCACGACGATCATCACCGGCATGGCGTGGAGCACCAACCGGCCGGCGGCGTCGTGATGGTAAAGCGAGACGGCGAAGAGGTTCATGGGGACAAGTATAAGCATGGTGCGGGCCGCTTGCGTGCTCGCGATGGCGGCTGCAACCGCCATCGCGAACACGCAAGCGGATCGCCCGGTAAACTGATTCCATGATGCGTTCCACGATTCTCGTCGCACTTCTCGCGTCTCCGGCTGCCGCGGAACCGATTGCGGCCGTCTTGCACGCGCCGCTTTCGCCCAAACCGGACATGCCGGTGGTGGTGACGGCCAAGATCGCGGGCGCGACCAAACCCGTTCTTAAGCTGCAAGCGGTCGCGCCCGGCAAGTACATCCGCAAGGCGGACCCGGCATACGAGAAGGACTGGACCGACCTGCCGATGAAGGATGACGGCAACGGCAGCTTCAGCGCCACGGTGCCCGCGTCGTATCAGAAGCACCGCTGGCTCATCCGCTACCGCATCACCGCGACCGATGCCGCGGGCAAGGCGGTGCGGGCCCCGGCGATGGACGACACATGCCCGAACTTTGCTTGGTGGTGCGATGCCGGGCCCGCGTCGTGGAGCGGCTCCAAGGAACCGGGCAAGTCGCCGCCGGTGAACTTCTCAACGGAGTTCCTCGGCACGCTGCAATCGCTTCACCTGCTCGCCCGGGCCGACGACGTGACCCGCAGCCAATGGGATCCCGGCGTGAACCGCCAGAAACAGCAGGGCACGCTCGTGTACCGCGGCATCGTGTACGACCACATCGAATACTCGAACCGCGGGCAAGGCAGCGCGTACATCGCCGGGAAGAACAAGTGGGGCCTGCGGTTCAACAAGGGCCACGACGTGCCGATCCGCAACCACGACGGCACGCCGTTCCCCGCCGCGGTGAACAGCCTGAACCTGAATCCCGGCGGCTCCACGCCGTATCTGCCGGTTCATCGCGGCATCTCGGGGCTGGACGAAGTGCTCTCGATGCGGGCATACCGGCTCGCGGGCGTTCCCACGGCACAAGCCACGTGGGTGCAGTGGCGCGTGGTGACGACCGCGGAGGAAGTGAACGCAAAGGACCAATACGCCGGCGACCTCTGGGGCCTCTATGTGATGCTCGGCGACATGGAGCCGAAACTGCTCGGCGACACCAAGCTGCCGGACGGGCTCACCGTGAGTGCACAGAGCGGCGTGAAGCACGTGCCGCACGGCATGACCCCGGAAAACGCACCGAAGGAGTGGGAGAAGTTTCTCAACGGCATGCGGTCGCGGCCGAACGAAGACTGGTGGCGGAAGAATCTCGACCTGCCCGCGTACTTCAGCTTCCACGCGATGAACCGACTGCTCGGCAATGTCGACCTGCGGCCGGACGGCAACCACGGCTACTACCGCAAACCGGACGGGCGCTGGGCACCGATCCCGTGGGACAACGACATGATGTTCATCCCGCGCACGCACCAGCCGGGCTACATCGAAGCGATCGGCTGCTTGAACCATCCGGCCATCGCCATCGAGTACCGCAACCGCGCGCGGGAGGTCCTTGATTTGTTTGCGGCGGATGGCAGCGCACGTGGAGGGCAGATCGGGCAGTTCACCGCGGATCTCGGTGCCGCGCTCACACCGAAGAATTTCGCCGTCGATTGGCCGCGGCTCGATGAAGCGCGGTGGAACTTCCACCCGCGCATCAATCCGAAGGGCTACTACTTCCTCAATCCGTCCGAAGCGGGTTACTGGGGCGGCGGCTTCAAGCGCACGCTGGCCACGCCGGACTTCGCGGGCTTCCAGAAGTACATCGTCGACTACTGCACGGACACGCGGCCCGGCGGCAAGTACGCCCCGAACGACGGCGACCAGCGCGGCTACGGCTGGGGCTACCTCGCCTTCGAGGCGAAGGACGACAAGATTCCCGCGACGCCGACCGTGACCCGCCCCGGCGGGAAGCTGCGCTTCGAGGCGTCCGAGTTCGCATCCTCTGCCGGGGCGAAGCCCGCGATGCTCGAGTGGCGTGTCGGCCGCATCGGAAAGAGCGGCTGGTACGAACTGAGCGATCACTGGCGGAGGGCGTGGCGGAAGGCCGCGGATCGACCTTCCGCCGGAGGTGGTGAAGGAGCCGGGCGAGTACCGCGTCCGCGCTCGCTGGCGCGATAGCACCGGCCGCTGCAGTCACTGGAGCGCGCCGATCGCTATCACTTCAGTTCCTTGAGACGGATGTTGCGGTATTCCATCGTGCCGCGGTCGGCTTCGAGGCCGATCGGGCCGGTGGCCGGCACCTTCATCGCCGCTTCGATAACTTCGCCGTTGCAGGTGCAGTGCGCCGTGCCGTTCTTCACGATCACCACGATCTCGTTCCAATCCTGCGGCTTGTACTTCTTCAACTCCTTGTACGGCCCGGCCACGGGGTAATCGCGCACCTGAAGCTGCGGCCCGCGGACGAACAACCCGCTGTCCGCGTTCTTCTCCGCGCGAAACTCCAACCGCAGTTCGAAGTCCTTCGGGAACTGCGCCTTCGTCCACAGTTGGCGGATACCCTTGCCGGGGTTCACCACGATCGTCTTGTCCTTGGCTTCGTACCGGCCGTCGGACGACGCGGTCTTTCCATCGAAGGACTGGAACGCGTCTTTCGTCTTGTAGCCCCAGCCGGTGAGATCCTTGCCGTTGAACAGTTCGAGGGCGGCGGGTTCCTCGGCGGCGCGGGCCGAAGCGAGGAACAGGGCGGCGATCGCGAGGCAGCGTGTCATGCGGTGTTCTCCGGAGATCGGGACCGGTGCGAGCGACCGAACCCGTTCGATTGGAAGTAGTTGGCGGCCCGCCGTCGTCAACCTCCGAGGGAATTCCGGAAAGTCGTGAAAGACTCCCGCGATAGATGTGGTGAGCGGCACGCGGCGGACAAACCGGTGCCGATTATTCCGACTGTAACGATTATCCGGAGCGACACATGGCGATTGGCAACTGGGTGCGGGGTTGGAAGCGCTCGCAGACCCCGAAGACGATCCGCCGCCCGCGGCTCGGGATGGAGAATCTCGAAGATCGCACGACGCCGGCCACCTTCAGCCAGAGCGGCGGGTTGCTCACGATCTCCATGACCGGCGCGACGGACGCACTCACGATCAGCGGCTTGATCGCGGGCGGCACGAGCATCGGCATGAACGGCACGGGAATCTCGAATCAGAGCGCGACCGGCGTGACGGCGATCACGATCAACAACACGTCCGGTGTCGCCGGCACGCAGGCGGTGCGATTCCAGGACACGACCGGCCGCATCACGCTGACCGGTGCGCTGATCATCAACAGCGTTCACACTGTCGACTTCAACAACCCTGTGAGCCCCCTCACGGCGAACGGTGGCATTACGATCACCGGCGGGCGGTTCATCACGCAACAACTCAGCAGTATCCAGCAACTTGTCGGCGGCGGGACGGTGACTCTCTCGGCAGCCGGCACCGGCGATGCCATCGGCTCGGCGTCGAATCCGATCCGGATCGCGGGGAACTCTGTCTCTCTCTCGTCCATCACAACCGCAGGGAACGGGAACCAATACCTCGACTTCGGGGGCATTGCAAGCTTCGTCAACGTGACCGGGGCCGGTAAGGCGATCGATGCTGGAAGCGGCACCGTCACACTCACGAATGGCAGCTTCTTCGGGAGCGGGTTTGGAGATGCATTCGGAAATTCCACCGTCTTCAATCTGGGCACCGGCGGCGGGCTTGGCGTCGGTAACAACGAGACGATCGGGGGGCTTTCGGGGACCGGCACGGTGGCCATCGCTGAAGTCTTTTCGGGCCAGACGAACACCCTGCTTGTTGGGGGCGGAAACTCGTCGACATCATTTTCAGGAACGATCAAGGACATCGACCCGAACATCAGTGTCGGCTCGGGGGGCAAACTAGCTCTCGCCAAGACCGGCACCGGCACGTTCACGCTGAACGGGGCGAACACGTTCACCGGCGGAACCACCGTGAACGGCGGCACGCTGCGGGTGATCGGCACGGGGGCCGCGAACCGCCTTGCGAACAATTCATTGGTCACCGTCAACTCGAGCGGCATCTTCGAGATAGCCGACACGAACCCGATCCCCACCGTTGCCAACTCCATCGACGTGACGCTGAACGGCGGCATCCTACAGTTGAGCGGCGCGTCCAACAGCGGCGATCACATTCGCAATCTCACATTCAACAACGGTGGCACGGTCCGCAACTCCGGCACGCTTTCCTCGTTCGGCAACACCAACCTCGCCGTGAACGGCACGATCACCGTGAGCGGTTCCAGTTCCACTCCGGCGAGCATCGACCTGCCGAACGGCATCGCCATCGCGAACACCACCTTCAGCGTGGCGGACATCACCGGCAACGCGAACCCGGATCTCGTCTTCTCCGCCACCACGGGACTCCGCGAGGTGGGATTGACGGCTACGCTCACCAAGACCGGCGCGGGCACCCTCGTGCTGGGTGCGGACAACACCTACACCGGCACCACCACGATCAGCGCGGGTACGCTGCAACTCGGCAACGGCGGCACGACCGGCTCCTTGGGTGCGGGCAACATCGTGAATAACGGCACGCTGACGGTGAACCGCAGCAACAGCATCACTCAAGGCAACGCTATCAGCGGCAGCGGTCGCCTCGTGAAACTGGGTGCCGGACTGCTCACGCTTACGAACGCAAGCAGTTACTCCGGCGGCACGACGATCAGCAACGGCCAGATCCAATTCTCGAATTCGACCGCCCTCGGCGCGGGCACGGTCACTCTTGTCGATGCGAACACCGTGACCGGCAGCAACCCCACGCTGCTCAGCACCGGTGCCGCGGACCTGACCGTGGCCAACAACATCGTCGTCGGCTCCACGGGGCAAGTCGGGTTCATCGGAAGTTCGGGTGCCGCCACCGGGTCCGTGAATTACACCGGCACCATCACGTTGAATCAGACGATGTTTATCCTCGCCGGCACGAGCTCAAGTTCGGGCACCCGGTACACCGGTCGGATCACGGGCAATGGTGGTGTCACTGTTCAAGGCCAGACGGCCACCTCGCTCGCCATCCTCGACAATCCGGCCGCCACGAACGACTTCACCGGAAGCGTCCTCATCGCCGACGTGATCCTTCAACTCACGCAGAACAGCAGTGCGGGACAGATCCCGGACACGGCCCGGGTGAACTTCGCTACCGCCGGGTCCACGCTGCGACTCTTCCTCATCGACGAAACGATCGCCGCCCTGAACACCGCGGCCGGCATCGGAGTTGTCGAAGCGACTGGATCCGGGACCAGCACGCTCACCGTCGGCGGCGGCAACACCAGCGGCACGTTCGGCGGCATTCTCCGCAACGGCTCCAACGGCGTGCTCCAACTGGTGAAGACCGGCACCGGCACGCAGACGTTGACCGGGAACAATACCTACACCGGAACCACCACGGTCAGCGGCGGAACCTTGCTCGTCAACGGCACCATCGCCAACGGCTCCGCCGCGACCGATGTCACAACATCGGGGTCCGGAGTGATCGGCGGCTTCGGCACGATCCAGGGCGTGACCGTCGTCACTAGCGGCGGCAGCCTGCTGCCCGGCGATACGAACACCGTCGGCACCCTGAACACCGGTAACGTCACATTCAACTCCGGCAGCTTCTTCGGTGTGAAACTGACCGGCTTCGTGGTTGGCGACTCGCTGAACGTCACGGGCACGGTGAACCTCGGCGGTGCCACGCTCTTCGCCATCGATTCCTTGGCCGCGCTCGGCACCTTCACCATCATCAACAACGACGGCACCGATCCGATCGTCGGCACGTTCGCCGGGCTGCCTGAAGGTGCGACCTTCCACGGCGACAACGGCAAGCCCTTCCTCATCACGTACCGCGGCGGCGACGGCAACGACGTGGTGCTCACCCCGGAGACGCTGCCGACGCGGCTCCTCGCCACCGGCCCCGGCAACGGCGGAGGCGTCCTCCTGAACGTCACCACCGGGAGCACGTACGGCAGCCCGACGAACGTCTCGCTCATCCCCGGTTTCGGCGGTGAAATCCGCGTGGCCCGCGTGGATGTGAACGGCGACGGCACCCGCGATCTCGTCGCGGGCAGCGGCCCCGGCGGCAGCCGCATTCGCATCCTCAACGGCAACGACAACACCACCGTCATCGCGGACTTCAACGCCTTCCCCGGCTTCGCGGGCGGTGTCTACGTCGCGGGCGGGGACTTCAACGGCGACGGCTTCGAGGAACTCGTCGTCACCGGCGACGGCGCCGACGCCTTCAGCGGCCCGGTCGCCAACGGGCTCGGCGTCCGCATTTACAGCGGTGCCACGCTCACGGGCAGCAATCCACCGGTGCTCGCGAGCTTCAACGGCCTTGCGTCTCTCTCCGGCGCTCAGGGAGAAGGCGCGGCGGTCCGGCTGGGTGGTCGCCCCGCAGTCGCGGATGTGAATGGCGACGCCCGGCCGGACTTGTTGATCGCAGCGGGCAACGGCGGCGGCCCCCGCGTCGTCATCTGGCCCGGCCAAGCGTTCCTCACGACTTCAAACGGGCAGCCGCCGGTGAACCCCATCGCCAACCTGTTCGTGTTCGAGCCGACACAGCGAGGCGGCGCGTTCCTCACGGCCGGCGATCTCAACGGCGACAGCTTCGCCGACATCGCGGTCGGCGGCGGCCCCGGCGGCGGCCCGCGCGTCCGCACAGTGAACTCGCGCCTGATGCTCGGCCTGCCCAATCTCGAAGCGGTGAACCTGGACGATCCCGTCAACTTGGCGAACGGACTGGTGCTGAACAACTTCTTCTCGGGCGACGGGAACAACCGCGGCGGCGTCCGCGTCGCGATGCGCGACGCCGACCTCGACGGCCTCGCGGACCTCGTCACCGCCAGCGGCACCAACGAACCGTCGCAGATCCGCATCTATACGGACACGTCGGTGGCCGCCGTGTTCGGCACGAGCAGCGAGCCGAACAGCCCACAGGTGATCGATCCGTTCAGCGCCCTGCTCCCCGGCGGCATCTGGATCGGGTGAGAATCACGGGGCCTTCGTCAGCTTCCAACCCTTCTCGTCCACTCGCAATCCGGAGTGGCCGAGGTGGGCGTCGTAGACTTGGTGCATCTCCTCGATCGAATCGAAGAACCCGACGATGAACGCCGCGCCGAACGATTGGCCGGGCTTGATCGGGCGGCCGCCGATCTCCTCGATCATGCACACGTAGCCGCGCTGATGGCACCACGCTTCGCTCGGCACCGTCGGGTCGAGCGTCATACCTGCGAGCCACGGGCCGTCCTTGCCGGTCTTCGGGTCGCGGATGTGGTACGCTCGGATGAATCGCTTCGGCTCCTTCCCGTTCTCGCGCACGTAGAGGAACTTGTCGTCCGGGGCGAAGTCCGTGAGGAACTCCTTCGCCGGGATCGTCTCGGGGCCGCGGTAGCTCAGGTACACCTCGCTGAACGTGTCGCCCATCTTGTGCTTGATGTGCCCCGGCATGTCGATGCGGAGGAACATCGCGTCCGACGCGTTCAGGGCCGTGACCTTGTCCGATGAAAGGAAGTACCGCTTGCCCGCGGGGAACACGATGGTCTGTTCCCACTTCGAGCCGGCCTTCTTCCCCGGTGCCGCGAGGCGGTAGCTCCAGTCCTGCTGGATCGCGACGAACTCCGAACCGCGGATGATCGTCGGCTTCAGTTCCTTCGCCTGCGTGCAGATCTGCGGGCCTTCGATGCTGCGCTTCGGCCGCTTCCCGTGGTGCAGGTTGTTGAAGACGTACGGCAGATCGCCGGGCAACTTGTCGCGGTACGCTTCATCCGAACCGGGCTCCATGATCCAATCGACGATGTCGAGCCCGAAGCCGAGGTCGCGGGCGCCGGTCTTCTTGTCGTGGAGCGTGCCCGCTTCGACGCCGGACACGTAGCCCTTCTTCTTGATGGCGGCGTCGAGCGCCATGCCGGCCAAAGTGATGCGATTCGCGTCTTCGGCGACGTCGAACGCCGGTTCGGGTGCGGCCAGCGCGAGGAACAGGAGAGGAAGCATGGCAGGACTCCCGAGTGTAGGGAGAGGATACGCTGCGCTAACCCGCTGAGTAAGCCCCGGACCGATGCGAGGTATACAATGTGAGTCACGACCGGGATTCACCGGCCGAAATTGGAGAATGCCATGGCCAGCCCCAATGTTCTAGAACTGACGGAAAGCAACTGGAGCGAACACACCTCGAGCGGCACGCTGTTGGTCGCGGACTTCTGGGCGCCGTGGTGCGGGCCGTGCCGCCAACTCACGCCGATCATCGACAAGATCGCGGACCAGTACGCCGGCAAGGTGAAGGTCGGCAAGCTGAACGTGGACGAGAACCCGAACATCGCAGTGAAATACGATGTGATGACGATCCCGCGCATCCTCTTCTTCAAGGGGAGCGACACGCCGGTTCACCAAGAAATCGGCGTGCTGCCCGAAGTGGAGATCTCGAAGATCATCGCGAAGTATTCGTAAGTTCACTTCGCGAATCGCCACTGCTCATCGAACAGCCCCGCGGCGACGACTTCGTACGCCGCGGGGTTCTTCTTCGTCGGCGCGGGTTTGATCACGGCCCAATCCCCGAGCCGTGGGTAAAGCAGCGCGTTGGTCCCCTTCAGATCCGCTTCCTTGAACGTGTGCCCCGAGTTGAGCACGAGATACCGGCCGGGGTTGGCCGGATTCGGATAGATGAGCACCGGCACGTGCGTCGCCGCGTCATACTCCGCGCCATTCACCGTGAGCTTCTCTTTCGTCCACTGGATCGGAAGCTTCGGCAGCGCGTCCGCGATCAGGGGGTTGGTCCACGGGTCGCCGAAGAGCACGACGTGATCCAGCGGTTGCTTCGCGATCGTACCCGCCTCGCGGACGGGCAGCGTGCCGCGGAAGTACTTGTCCCACTCGTACGAGAACTGCTTCAGCATCGCCCCGGCGAACGGAGACGCTCGGTTCGGCCCCACCACGACGAAATCGCTCATGAACGCGTCGTCGATCGGACCCTGCAGCCCGCGCCGCTTCCGCAAGCCGTTCGGCCACTTGTTCTCGATCGCCCACACCTTTCCGGTCTTCACCAGCATCACCGATTTGGCCTCCGGGCTCACCGCGATCTTTTGGCCGTCCACGGTGATGCTCGGCGGGAACGGGTGCTCGCCGGGAACGAGTTTCATCGCGGCGATGTTCACCGTCTTCACGCTGTACTCGGTCGCGGTGCAGGTCGAATCGACGATCGCCTTTTCGTATTGGGCTTCGAGCGCCTCCACGGAGCCGTGATCGAAGTCGAAGTAACGCGGCGTGTACGTGACGAAGCGGACGCGTTCCGGGAACTTGCGGCCGGGACCGACGTGCTTCTTGTACTCCGCTTCGCACTTGGTCAGCCATTCCTCCGGTTGGCTGTGCGCGAGCCCCGGCGCGATCACGTGGGTGAATTTCACGGGCTCCTGGAAGTCCTTCAGCCGCTTCTCGATGTTGTCCGCCGCGGCCTTCTGGGCGTCTTTCTCGCCGGAGTATGCCACGACCGGCACGTTGAACGCGTTCTCCGCGTAGTCCGCGGCGTCGTAGATGCGCAGGCACTTCTCCTGGTGGTCGGGCAGTTTCGCGGGCAGGTCGCCGACGTAGCCGTGCGTGACGGTGAAGCCCGCGCCGGGTCCGATCACGGCGTACTCGAACGGGCGGTGCAGGCCGAGGTGCCACGTGCCCGCACCGCCCATGGAGAAGCCGCGGAGCACCATGCGGTCCGGATCGATGGCCCCGGCCGGCGCGCTGTCGAGGAAGTCGAGTACCGCTTCGCGTACGTCGGTTTCGCCGGCCCAGCGGTAGGCGTTGTTGCCGCGGCCGTACACTTCAAGTTGCACGAAGTCCGGTGCCTTGGGCACGGCGCGGTCGTGGGTCGCGAGGAACTTCGCTTCGGTGAGCGAGCCGTCGCGGCCGTGCAGCACGGTGTCCAGCCGCCACGATTTGTCGCGATCTTTGCCGTAGTCCGCAGGGAGCAGCACGGCATAAGGTTGGATGGAGCCATCGACCTGCGAGCGGTACGCCCGCGGAATCCAGCGGCCGGTCGCGGCCCGCCACGGAGCCTTGCCGTCGGCGGCGACCTTGGCCCGTTCCAGCCCGCGATCCAAACTCGTGAGCGTCCACTTCACGCTGTCCTTCGCGTACCACTCCTCGAAGCGAACGATGTTCTCGGCGGCCTTGAGGAAGATCTCGACCTCGACGAGGTAATCGTCGCGGAGTTTGTTTGCCTTCAGGGCGGCGACCGCGACGCGGAGTTGCTCGGTCTTCTCTTCGATGGTCTTCAACGCGGCGGCGTCCGGCTTCAGCACCGCGGGCGGATCGAACTTGCCCTTCACGGGGTCCTTCTTCTCCTGCGGCGGCTGGCCGGCCGCGGCCAGCGAGAGGAGCAACGCGGAGGTGAATGCGAACACGGCGGGCAGGACGCGAAGCATGGCGGCACCCGTGGGATAGGGGTGCCGCCATCTTAGGAGCATTTGCCGCCCATTCGCTTCCGACGGTCAAGAATGCGATGCGGCGCCCGGCGGAGTCGTCATCGCCGCTTCCACGGCCTGCAGCACTTCTTCGCGCGTGATGGCGAGCGGTTTGTCCGTGCGGGCGCCGGAGGCGAGCTTGTGCCCGCCGCCGCCGAACCCTTCGGCCAACTTCGAAACGTCCAGCGACTTCGAGCGAAAGCTCACCTTCGTGCCGTTCCCCGGTTGTTCGATGAACACGAGCGCGGCCTCCACTCCCTCCACGCTGCGAGGGAAGTTGATGAGGTCCTCCGTGTCGCCGGGCACGGCACCGGTCGCGGCGTAGTCGGCGAGCAGGATCTCCGTGTACGCGATGCGGCCCCCGAGCCGCACCTTCAAGCGGTCGATGGCGACGCCGGTCAGCTTCAAGCGTGCGAGCGGAGCCGCTTCATAGAGCTTCTCGTAAAGCTCGGTCGGCTTCGCTCCGAGCCGCACGAGTTCGGCCGCGAGGCTGAACGTGGCGGGAACTGCGTTCGGGTGGCGGAACCAGCCCGTGTCCGTGGCCACGGCCATGAAGAGATGATTCGCGGCGGCGGGGCTCGGTTCGATTCCGAGATGCCGGATCAGTTCGTACGACAGCCGGCCGCACGATTCGCTCTCGATGTCCACGTAGCGATGGCCGCCGAGGTCGTCCTGCGTGCGGTGGTGGTCCAGCACGGCCCGCGGAACAGGATTCGCTTTCAGATAGTCGCCGAAGTCCCCCAGTTGGTTGAAGGTGCCGGTGTCCATCACGAGCACGCAATCGCGATCCGCGAAATTCGAGGCGGTCGCCGGGCGGAAGTCCTCGATGACTTCGCGCTTCGGATCGAGGAACTCGTAGCGCGGCGGCAACTTGCTCGCGATGGCGACGCGGGAGTGCTTGCCGAGGCGGAGCAACGCATCGTGCAGGGCCAGCTGCGAGCCCAAGCCGTCCGCATCGGGGCGGACGTGCGTCATGAGCAGCGGCCGCTCGTGCGTGCGGAGGAAATCAACAAGGGGCGCCCATTCGATCGGCATGTCGCTCTCGCGGGTGTGTCCGGGAATTGTACGTGCGACGCGATTCGCGAACCCGAATCCCGGCTTCCACCCTCCAATAGTCAGCCCCCCGTCCGAAGGGGGCGGGAGGTGCAACCATGACCGAACCGCTGAAACTTACGAAACCTTGGCTCGTGGCCGTCTGGCCCGGCATGGGCCACGTCGCATTGAACGCCGGCTTCCATCTGCTTTCCAAGCTGGAAATGACCGGCCTCGCCGAGTTCGAATCGCCGGAACTGTTCGACATCGATCAGTTGGAAGTGAAGGGCGGGATCATCCAGCCGGCTCGCCGGCCGCGGAACCGCTTCTTCGTGCGTCGCGATCCGAAGCAACGGCACGACCTCGTGCTGTTCATGGGCGAAGCCCAGCCGCCCATCGGCAAGTCCGCGTTCTGCCGCAACGTGGTGGAGTTCGCGAAGCAGCTCGGAGTCGAGCGTGTCTTCACCTTCGCCGCGATGGCGACGCAGATGCAACCGGGGGCGGAGTCCCGCGTATTCGCAGCCGCCACGGATTCGGCCAACCTCGAGGAACTCAAACGGCTCGAGTTGAAGATGCTGGACGAGGGGCACATCGGCGGGCTGAACGGACTGTTGCTCGGTGTCGCGGCCGAAGCGGGGATTCACGGTGCGTGCCTGCTTGGCGAGATGCCGCACATCTTCGCCCAGCTTCCGTACCCGAAGGCGTCGCACGCCATACTGGACGCGTTCACCACCCTCGCGGGTATCGAGCTGGACTTGGAGGAACTGGCCGAGCAAGGCCGCGTGGTGGACGAGCAACTGAGCGAGCTCGTGGCGAAGCTTCAATCCGCGGGCGACGAAGAGCCCGGCGACGAGAGCGAGTTCCCGGAAGGGGAAGAGGACGAGCCCGTGGCGCCGATCATCGACCCGCACCACACGCCGCCACGAGTCGAGGAGTTGTTCGCCGAGGCGATGAAGGATCGGTCCAAGGCGCTGGAACTGAAGCAGGAACTGGACCGGCTTCACATCTTCAAGGAACACGAGGACCGCTTCCTCGACCTGTTCAAGAAGGCCGGTTGAACGAGAAAACCCCGGGCGGTTCTCGCCCGGGGTTCTCCTTGATCCACATCGATCACTTCGCGGCGACCACTTTGCGACGGAGGTTGCGTCCGAGGAAGCAGCCGGCACCAATCAGGCCGAGCACGAGGCCTGCGGGAGCCGGAACTGCACCCGTCGGGGGCGGCGGCACCACAGCCCAAGTCGAAACCGGAACCTTGTCGCCGTCCGGCGAGTTGCCGCCCGGGTACAGGGTCGTGTTCGTCGAGCGGAAGCGGACGGAGAACGGGGCGTTGGCCGGTGCCGTGGCGGCCATGATGGCGGCCGCCGTAAGGCTGCCCGCGTTCGCGCCGTTCACGGTGACCGTGAAGGTGGCCGACTGGCCGGCCGCGAGGCCCTTCGAGATTTCCGAAGTGGCCACGGTGTGCAGTTGGTTGGCGTTCGTGCTGAACGCATAAGTGAACTCACCCGCTTGGAGGCTGGTGGTGTTCGCAACCGCCGTCAGGAACTTGAAGTCGGGGTCGGTCGAGGTGCCGGTCGCGGTGGTCGTACCCGGCACATTGAACCCGAAGCCGGTGATGTAGCCGTATTGCACGGCGTCGCCGGTCGAAGTCGTGTTATTGATCGTGATTTGGATGGTGGCCGAGGTCGCGCCGCCGGGCGTGACGCTGATGCTGCCGGTGAACTTGACCGGATCGGCGACGCCGGTGGTGCCGCCGGAGAAGTTCACGAGATCGGCCTTCGCGAGGCCGGGGGCGACGGCCAGCGCAAGCGCGGCAACCGCCATGGACAGGGGACGGGGGATCATCGTTGTCTCTCTTCGATGAAGTCTCTGAGGCTTCACATTAGGGGGTGCGCCTCGTCAATGCAACCCTTGCAACCCGCGCGCCGGACCAAATCCGGACAATCGGGCGGGTCTGCATTCTGAGGGAAAGCCGCAGAATTCGCGTAGCTGATGAACGACGCACGACCCGCGCGCAAAGATTGGTTAACGCGATGTGAATTCGCTGCGTTGCGGTGGCGTGACGTCCTCGGGCGCAGATTCCGATTCCGCCGCAATTCCGCTTCCGTCAAACACTTCAAATCCTTCCATTTTTCCGGCACCGCCCGGACATCCGGCAAAACGCATTCTAGTGTTCAATCGCGAAATACCGGATTGCGCGGAGGCCGCGTCGTGTTGCGTCGCCAAGAGAAACGCCGGGGTGTGGCGTCCATCGAACTCGCGGTGGTGTGCCTGTTCTTCATCTTCCCCGTGCTCTTCGGGGTGTGGGAGATCGGCCGCCTCGTGCAAGTGCAGCAGATCGTGAGCAACAGCGCCCGCGACGGCGCCCGGCTGGCCGCGCAGGGCTACACCGTGAACCTCACCGGATCGCCTACGCAGATCATGGCAAGCAGCGGGACGATCAACGTCCGCTCCGCGGTGTACCAATACCTCATCGGAGCCGGCCTCACCAACCTCGCGTACGAAGACGTCTCCGTCACCTTCACGTTCATCTCGCCCACCTCGGGCGGAACCTACCCGACCGACCCATACCTCGGCGAGAAGGGTCAGCGATTCACCGTCGCCGTGAGCATCCCGTGGAGCAAGGTCCGCTGGGTGGATATGGGCATCATCAAGCCCAGCACGGTGGATTTCGTCGTGACGTGGCAGATGATGGTGGACGACAAGTTCACCGTGAATGAAACGCTCCCGATTTGGTGAAGGAACCGATCATGCGACTCAACCGGCCCCGCCGCCGCGGCGTCACCATCGTGGAATCGGCCCTCGTGCTCAGCATCTTCCTGATGCTGTTGTTCGGGATCTTCGAGTATTGCCGCTTCCTCATGGTGCTGCACGTGACGCACAACGCGGCCCGCGACGGCGCCCGTTACGCCGCGGTGAACGTGAATTGCCCGAGCGACCAAGTCGACGCCACTAAGACGGCGATCCAAGACTACACGAAGGCGAGGATGAAGGGCGTCGAGAATCAGTTCTCCGGCACGGTGCAGGTGGCGGTGTATCCTTGCGACTCCGCGGGCCTCGCCTTGGCCACGCCCGTGATCCGCTCCAAGTCCACGACCGGTGCCGCGCCGTACCCCGACCCCTTCGGCAGCACGCCCTACACCCCGTGGAACAACGCCGCTTTCACCGAGCGAGTCGCCGTCACCGTGAAGGGCAGCTACCGCCCGCTGCTGCCCTCGCTGTTGTTCATGCAAACCACAATGCCGATCGAAGTGACGGCCATCACCGCGAGTGAAGGCTGACCGTACACGCTCCGCTTGAGGAGACTGGCTCATGATGATTCGCACAGTTCGGCGCGGCACCGTCCTGCCCATGCTGGCGGGTTGCCTCATTGCCCTGTTCTCGTTCGTGGCCCTGGCCGTGGACCTGGGTATGGTCGCCGTGGCGCGGACGGACGCGCAGAACGCCGCGGACGTGGCGGCCCTCGCCGGAGCCCGCACGCTCAACAACAAGCCCGGCGTGACCGACAACAACCGCGCGGCCGCCATCACCCAAGCGAAGAACGCGGTGATGGCCAACAACGACATCAACTCGACGTACACGAGCGGCGAGATCCAGTCCGTCACCGCCGGGCAATACAACTACGACACGACATCGCAGACCTTTTCCGTGAGCTACCCGACGACGATCACCTCGGGTTCGTGGACGGCGATGGAAGTGGTCGTGTCGGTGGCCCAGCCCACGTTCTTCATGAAGATCTGGGGCGTCAACTCGATGCCGACGGGCGCCCGCGCCGTCGCCGTGCACCGCCCCCGCGACATCGCCCTGGTCATCGACATGACGGGCTCTATGGGCTACGGCACGACGTCGATCCTGAACAACCGCTTGAACGACCCGAGCACGATGTGGCCCCAGTTCAGCCACTATCAGCGCTACACGAACTACAACACGAACAACATCAGCGGTTCTGAAACGGCGACCACCGTGAGCAGTCGGCCGAATCCGTTCCAGCAGATGGGCACGTACACCAGCGCCCCGTACATCTACGCGCCCGCCAACCTCACCATCACGACACCGAACGGCAACGCCGTGGTCCGCGACTTCTACTACGACACGTCCAACCTCGGATCGTGGACCACGCCCGTGACCTCGCCGAACTCCGCGAACTTCAAGAACGCCTTCCACCAGTGGAGCCCGGCGGAGTCCGGAGCGGATCCCGCCTCGTACGTCGGGCCGACGTACACCATGACGGGGTACAACGCATTCGACACGACAGGGACCACCGGCGCGATGCCGGCGCCGGACAACTTCAAGACCCAAAGCGATTCGCCGATCGCCTACGTGGGGGACAAATCACCCCGCAAATCCGGCTCGACTTCGACGGGCACGTGGGATCCGACGAACGCGACCGGTGCGGCCATCACCTTGGCGGAGTACTTGGGCTGGACCGCGAAGTACAGCAGCGGCACGTCCCTGCCCACCGCGTTCAACCCCGCCACCGGCGGCCCGACATGGACGGCCGGTGTGGGCCGCTCGTGGGCCAACTTCCGCGATGCCACGTGGGAACGCTACGGCTACGACCTGGATGTCTCCGACTATGTGACGAACCGCGGCACCACGTGGGATCCGCGCTGGGACTGGAACATCGCCACCGGCGCTTGGGCCCATGCCAAGGGCAGCACCGAGGCTTGGCCGACCGCCACCTGGCGGCCCACCGTGACCGCCGGCAAGTTCAAAGGCTACTCGATGGGGCCCGGCTACTTCGGCAAGTCGTTCGTGATCTGGCCGCCCGATCCGCGGATGCCGGTCGGCAATCCCGGTGACGCCAACTATCAACCTGGCGATTGGCGCACGCGATACTTCAACACCACGGGCGGAGCCGATCTGACATCCGCCACCGCCAACACCACGATTCTCACCAACGGCACGGGTGCCATGTTCAAGAGTTCGGGTTATGGCATCGACTACGCGGCCGTGCTGAAGTGGATCAAATCCGGCCCGATGACTCTGCCGCCGAACCTGCGTTCGGGGCACGTGCTGTACTATTCCTCGGTGCCGGACACCGTGACCGCGAGCGGCGGCGACTCCGCCGCCGTGGCCGCCGACAAGGTGTTCTGGAAGGCGTACATCGATTTCGTCCTCACCAACGGCACCCTCGCGGGCACCGAGGCCAAGGGCTGGCCCGAAGGCGTGACGCCGGCCATCAGTGCGACCGCGAACACGGCGTACAGCTACACGTGGACGCCGACGTACTCCCCGGTGACGATCACCGCCTCCCCGAACGGTGCCAAGAAGCTCAACAGCAGCACCGCGATCATCACCACGACCGCCGCCCACGGTCTCGCCGTCGGCGACCAAGTGACGATCGCGAGCGTGGGTGTGACCGGGTACAACGGCACCTATACCGTCACTGCGGTTCCGAGCAGCACCACGTTTCAGTATGCCAAGTCCACTTCCCTCGCGAATTCGGGCGGCGGCACGGCGACGAAAGTCCCGGAAACGATCACCGACCCGGTCCCGGACATGACCTACACGGACAATCCGAGCCGCCCGCGCCTCCACGGCTGGTTCGGCCCCATGACCATGATGCTCTTCCTGGACAATTACAACTATTGGTCCGGCACCACGCACCAGGCCCAAAGCTGGCAACTGAAGGCCGGCGTGAACTCGGCGCTGGACGACATCCGCAACAATCACCCGAACGATTATTGCGGCATGGCGTTCTTCACCACCGGCAGCTATCTCGCTCCGGTCGTGGCGATCGGGCAGGACTACACCACGTTGAAGAACTCGCTGTTCTTCCCGAAGTCGCTGCTGACGACGATCGGCAGCACGAACGCGAACGCCGAACTGCGGCCTTACACCAGTTCCGGTCTCTCCGCCCACTCGGGCGACATCCCGAACGCCCAGAACAGCACCGACCCGGTGTCCGGCATGGCTTACGCGTTCAACCTGCTCTCTCCGGCCACTCAAGTGAACTCGGATGCGACGCGACGCGGCCGACGCGGCGCCTCCAAGGTCGTCATCTTCGAGACGGACGGCATTCCGAACGCCACCCAGGGCGTGACGCTGCAGAAGAACGGTTACAACACCTACTACACCTACAACGGCACGTTCACCTCGCAGACCACTGGTTCCAGTGCGGCGACCAGTCCGGCCATCGCAATCGCCGCCCAGATCGTGAAGCCGGTCGCCACCAACGCGACCGCCGGCGTGGACAGCGGCTACAGCCTGCCGAACGCTCCGGCCCGCGTGTATTCCATCGGCTTCGGCGACATCTTCTCGACTTCCTCGAGTACCGCCGCCAAAACATTCCTTCTGCAGATTCAGCAAGCGGGGAACACCTCGGCCGCCACGGACACGTCGATCCCCGATTACCAGATCATCACCGGTCTGTATCAGGATCGCATCAACAACCTGCGAACCGGCTTGGAGCGCATCCTCCAGGGCGGCGTGCAAGTGACGCTGATCGAATGAGCCGGGACGGTTCGCGAAGCCCGCCCGCGAATGCGGGCGGGCTTTTTTCGTGCTAGAGTGTTCACATTCGGAAACACTCGGGGCACCCGCCTTGAACGCCGCGTCGTTCGAGAATGTCATCAAGACGTACAAGACGAGCCTGTTCGGCAAGGCGGGCGTGACCGCGCTCCGCGGCGTGAGCTTGGACGTGCCCGCCGGTTCGTCCTTCGCCCTGCTCGGCCCCAATCGTGCCGGCAAGACCACACTCGTGAAGCTGCTGCTTTCGCTCTGTTCGCCCACCGGCGGCGTCATCAAGCGGTTCGACGCCCCGATCGCGGATCGCCGCACGCTCGCCCGCATCGGCTACATGCACGAGAACCACGCCTTCCCGCGTTATTTGTCCGCCTCGGAACTGCTCCACTTCTACGGCGGGCTCTCGGGCATCGAGTCGGAGCAACTACCGGTGCGGGTGAAGGCGATGCTCGATCGCGTCGGCCTCGCGGACCGCCAGAGCGAGCCGATCGCCCGCTACAGCAAGGGCATGGTGCAGCGGCTCGGCCTCGCCCAAGCATTGATCAACGAACCGGACCTGCTCATCCTGGACGAACCGACCGAGGGCTTGGACCTGTTCGGCCGCAACCTGCTGCGGCAGGTCGTGCGCGAACTCAAGGCCGCCGGGAAGACGGTGCTGCTCGTGTCGCACGTGCTGGCCGAGGTGGAAGAACTGTGCGACCGCGCGGCCGTGCTCGTCGCCGGGCAACTCGCCTACACGGGAACCATGCACCAACTCCTGACCGATCCCGCGGGCCACCGCCGCACGCTGGAGGCCGCCCTGCGGCCGCTCTATGAACGGGGGGCCGCCGCGTGACCGCGCTCCCCACCGCCATCCGTACCGTCCGCTGGATGGTGCGGGACACCTTCCGCCAATCGCTCGCCACCCGGCTCTTCTGGGTGATGCTCGGTCTCACGCTGCTTTGCACCCTGTTCTGCCTCGGCGTCTCGGTGACGGGCGACGAACGGCGCGAGAAGCATCCGGACGAACTCCCGCTGTACGTTCCCAAGTCCGAAGCGACGAAGGACGTGAAGGCCGAAGGCATCCGCGTGGCCGGCGGCACCGTGTCGCTCGGCTTCGGCCTCTTCCAGTTCGACGTGACGAAGAACCGCACCGACTCCGTGAAGCTGATCCAACTCTGGCTCGCGGGCATCCTCGCGGACACGGCCGGCGTGCTGCTCGCGCTCCTGTGGACGGCCGGATTCCTGCCCGGATTCCTGGAACCGCACGCGGTCACGGTGTTGCTCGCGAAACCGGCCCCGCGCTGGAGCATCCTCGCCGGCAAGTACGTCGGCGTGGTGCTCTTCGTCGCGCTGCAGTCGCTGCTGTTCGTCTTCGGAACGTGGTTCGGGCTCGGCATCGCCACCGGCGTGTGGGACGGCGCGTACTGGTTCGCCGTGCCACTGCTCGTGGTGAACTTCGCGGTGTTCTACGCCTTCAGCGCGATGCTCGCGGTGGTGACGAGGAGCGCGGTGGTGAGCGTCTTCGGCACGCTGCTCTTCTGGATTCTGTGTTGGGCGATGAACTTCACCCATCACCGCATCGTGGGGTTCGACGTGCCGGGCATTACCCCGATGGCGGCGTTTCTGATCGACGCGGGGTATTGGATCCTGCCGAAGCCCTTGGACATGAGCGGCATCTTCTTCGAGGCGATGCACGCGAAGGATTACTCGATCCCGGTGCCCGAGCTGGCGAAGGTGCAGGAGAAGGGTGCGTTCCACCCGGAATTGTCGGTGCTCGCCTCGCTCCTGTTCGCAGTGGGGCTTCTGAGCTTGGCGGCGTACGAATTCCGCACCATGGATTATTGAGATCCGCAAGCGATACCGTTCGGCGCACCCGTTGCGATTTCCCTTTTTTCGGACCACTCCCGGTTAACTCTCCCGCCGCGATTCGGTGTGGGTCGTGGGACGGCCTCCAACGGGAGGCCGTTGACGACACCACATGGGGAGTGAGATCGATGAAGCGTTTTTCGATTGCCTCGGTCCTGTGCCTTTCGTTCGGACTTTTCAATGTCTCGCCGTCGCCTCTCGCGGCGGAAGACAAGCCCGCGCCGGACATCGTGGACACGGCCGTCGCCGCCGGCAAGTTCAAGACTCTGGTCACCGCCGTGAAGGCCGCCGAACTGGTGGAAACCCTCAAGGGCAAGGGCCCGTTCACCGTGTTCGCGCCGACCGATGAAGCCTTCGCGAAGGTTCCGAAGGAAACGCTCGAAGCCCTGCTCAAGGACAAGAAGGCTCTCGCCGGCGTGCTGACCTACCACGTGGTTTCCGGCAAGGTGCTGGCGGCGGACGTGGTGAAGCTCGAATCCGCCAAGACCGTTCAAGGCCAAGAAGTGAAGATCGTGACCAAGGACGGGAAAGTCACGATCAACGGCGCCAATGTGATCAAGACGGACATCATCTGCGAGAACGGCGTGATTCACATCATCGACGCCGTGATTCTTCCTCCCGCCAAGTGATTGAGTCGTCTTTCTGGACACGATGCCGGCGTAACAGCCGGCATCGCTCATTGACAAAATCGCTATTTACGGCCGCGATGCATTCAACGCGTCGCGGGCCGGGCCCTGAATGGTGCTGATCGCCACATCGATTTGACGGGCCGGAACAAGCCGAAGGGATTCACGATCCGCGCCCTGCTTGAACGCCGTCTTTGCTTCCTCCGGTTTTCCCTGGGCCCACCGCGTGGCTCCGAGGAAATACCAAGCCACCGCGTCGTTCGGATCGAACTTGGCGGCGTCTTCGAGTGCGGCGGCGGCAGCGGAATACCGGCCAGCCTTGTACTCGGCGATGCCGAGGTCCAAGTTGCGGGCTGCGGAAAGAGCCGCTTGACGGTCCAATTCCTGGGCCGCGAGCGTCGCCGCCCCGCCGAGAGCCTTGAACCGCCGCTCGGCTTCCGCCGTCTTCGCCTTCTCCTGGGTCACCGCGTTCTCCAACGTCTTCAATTGGGCCGCGTGTGCGTCGGCATCCGCCTTGACCTTCGCCGCGTGCTCCGCCTTGAGTTTGTCCATGGCGACATTCGCGGCATCGGTCGCCTTCTTCACCTCGGCGGCCACACCGTCTTTCGCCGTCTTCAACTCCACCTTCAGCTTGTCCATGGCGACATTCGCGGCATCGGTCGCCTTCTTCACCTCGGCGGCCACACCGTCTTTCGCCGTCTTCAACTCCACCTTCAGCTTGTCCATCGCCACCGTGTTCGCGTCCGATTGCTTCTTCAGTTCGACGGCGTGTGCATCCTTCAGCTCCGCGGTCGCCTTCGCATGTGCGTCGGTCAGTTTCTTCATTTCCGCGTTGGCGGCCTTCACTGCGGCATCGGCCTTGTTCGTGCGCGAAGCCAGATCGAGGATGTGACCGGTGCTCAGGCCGGTGCCCGCGACCGAGGACAGTTCCGACGGAACCAGCTTGCTCAGGTCCGGCCCGGTGGCTCGGGACACGCTCGACTTCGCCGCTGCAAGGAGGGCCGCGTCGTCGAACTTGTCGCCGAGCAACTTGCCCGCTTGGAGGTCCTTCGCGATCGCGTCCACGATGGCTTGCTTGGCCTTGGCCGCGTCCACCGCCTTGGCCGCATCCGCTTTCGCGGCATCGATCGCCTTGGTGGAATCGGTCACGGTCTTGTCCAGCATCGCCTTCAGATCCTTCTCGACCTTCAGAGTGTTGTCCTTCTCCGCCTTCACGTCTTTCTCAAGCTTCGCGACCTTGTCCTTCTCCGTGGTCAGGTCCTTCTCCGCCTTCACGGTCTTGTCCTTCTCCGCGAGCAGATCCTTCTCCGCCTTCGCGGCCTTGTCCTTCTCCACGGTCGCCAGTTTCTCCGCGGCGACGGTCTTCTCCTTCTCCGTCTTCAGGTCCGCGGCGAGCGTGTCGGCCATCATCTTGAAGTTGGCCGCGGCCGTCGTCTGGGCGGCCAGTTTCTTCTCGGCCTCGGTCGCGGCGGCCATCGCCATCTTCACGTCGCCGTCCAGCTTCGCGAGGCTGCCTTTCGCATCCGCCGCGTCCTTCTCCGCCTTCTTCGACTTGTCGTTGGCGGCGGCGAGGTCCGCCACGGCCGCGTCGTACTTCGTTTGAAGCTGCGGATCGGCCTGAACCACCGTGTTACCCTTGCTCTCGCCGCCCGCTTGGTTCGGAAGCACACCCGAGAAGTACGTGCCGGCGGATGCGCCAACACCGAGCAACACTCCGAGGGCGAGGCCGGCGAGGCCGCGCTTGCTCGTCGGCTCCGGCTTCGGCTCGCGGCGGCTCGGCAGCGGCTTCTCTTCCTCGGTCGCGTCGTCCGCCCAGGCCACCACCCGCGCCGGTTCCGCCTTCTTCCCCGGCTTCCCCTTGAGCGGCGTGGCCGGAATCGGAGCCATTTCGTCCGTCGCATCGACCTTCTTCCGGCGGCCGAGCGTGCCGGACGAACTCGGGCCCGGATCGGTCTTCGCGTTCGTCCAATCATCGTCCTCGGGCATCGCGGCCATCATCGTGCGTTCGGCGTGCGGCACGTTGCTTTCCGGCATATCGAAATCGACCGCGCCCGCGGCACCGGCCGGCAGCACATGGAACGAACCGGAGTCCGCCGCGTTCGGGTCCGGATGATCGGAGAACTCCACGGCGTCCGCCGTGCTGTCCGGATTCGCCACCGGCACGGAACCGCTGCCGGTCTGCGGCGGTTTCGCCCCCGAGAAAATGCTCGACGGCGCGCTCGACAGCGACGGCTGTTCCACGTCCAGTTCATCCCCGAACGGATCGACCTTGCCCATCTCCGGCGTCAGTTCGAACTCGGGCCGCGTGGCACCGAGCAGATCCGAGCCGCTCTGCGAACGCCAGTCCGTCGCGTCGGCATCCGCGTCCGCCAAGTCCATGTCCAGTTCGGTGGACTCGCGGGTGAACTTGTTCGGGCGCACGGGCGCGTCCGCGCCGGGCGATTCGAGCCGGATGGCGGAAGAATCGCCGGGCTCGCTTCCGGGCTCGGAGAAGTCCGCGAGAATGCTGGACGCATCGATGCCGCCGGCGGGCGCGGCTCCGAAGTCCGGCGCGTCTTCAAGTTTGGATTTCGGGATCGCCGCCGAGTCGTCGAACAGCGAGTCCGAATCCTTAGCCACGGACGGGTCCGCGGAGGCGGAGAGGCTCTCAATCGTGCTTCCGCCGGGCGGGCGGTCGAAGTTCAACGCGACGTCCGAGGCCCGAGACGCGGGCTTGGGCTTCTCGCCCTCCACGGGCTTGGCCGGGCGGTACGCCGTGGCCGCGATCACATCCGACACGTCCGACTTGGGCATCGCCGGAGGCACCGGCCCGGCGAAGATGTCCGAAGCGTCGTCCATCACGCCGGATACCGGCTGCGCCAGAGCGGCCTCGATCGCGTCCGTGGACACCGCCGGAGCCGCTTCTTCATCCGCCACGGAGTCGAACCAACCGGAGGCGGGCTGAACCGGGGATACGGGCTCGAGATTGGCTTGGGAATCTCCCGCGGCTTCCGCCTGCGGCACGCCGGTGCCGAACAAGTTGGACGACGAAGCGGAGGCAGCCGCCATCGTCACATCGCCCAAGTCGATGTCTTCGTAGGTGGCTTCCGTGAGTTCGCCGACGCGGGGCTTGTCGTCGTCCAGGTCGTCCGTCGAGCCGACGACGGTGCCCTCGGCCGGCGTCAGCAGGTCGAAGTCCGTGCCGGAATCGGACGCGGCCTGCTCCAAGTCCTTCTTGTTCAGCGAGAAGTCGTATTCGGTGCGGTCCCCCACGCGCGGGGCGTCGTCGTCATCGTCTTCCACGGGCGGCTTGGGATTCTTGGCCATGGCGGAACTCCGCGGGGGGCACTTTCGTCAAAGAGCCATCGTAAACGGAAGACAATGCCGATTCGCGGGGAGAACGCGATTTTTCGCCGGAATCCCGACCCGACCGGCGGAATCGTCGGAACCGTCCGAACTCGCCCGTGTTTCCGAGTGTGAAATCGGCTATCCTGTACGGCACGCCACCCCGCAGGGATTCTCGCCATGCCCCGCCCCCGACCGACCGATGAATCGCACGACGAGCCGCTGCCCTCCCGCGACAACGGCGGGAAGTGGGTCGGCTGGACGGCCTTCGCCGTGCTGGCGCTGGTCGGCTTCTGCTTCGGCGCGTGGGCCGGCAACCAACGGCCCAAGGTGATCGAGGTGGTGAAGAACGTGCCCGCCGCCCCGACCGAGGTCAAAAAGCCGGAACCGGAGAAGAAGGACCCCGAGAAAAAGGCCGAACCGGAGAAGAAGGTCGAGCCCGAAGTGAAGCCACCGATGCCGACCCCGACGCCGGAACCGATGAAGAAGACGGAGCCGGAGGCGACGCCCGAGCCCAAGCCGGAACCCAAGAAGAAGGACCCCGAGCCGGAACCGAAGAAGAAAGAGCCGGAGCCGAGCCCCGAACCCAAGGGCATGGCCGTGTCCTTCGACAAGGAGATCCTGCCGATCTTCAAGGCGAAGTGCAATATCTGCCACGGAGATTCGAAGGGCGTGAAGGGCGGCCTCGACTTGCGGACGCTCGCGGCCATCAAGAAGGGCGGCGAAAGCGGCGACGCTTTGGTGGCCGGCAACCTCATGAAGAGCCTGATCTGGGGCACCATCGAGGACGGCGCGATGCCCCCGCCGGACAAGCCTCAACTCACCGACGCCGAGAAGACCAAGATCAAGAACTGGATCCTGTCCGGCGGGAAGTGATCACAGCAACTCCGCAATCACCTTTCCGGTGCTCGCCGGGCGCGTGAAACCGTCCGGACTGAGCCGCACCGCCGGGTCGATGCCCATCGCGGCGTACAGTGTCGCAGTGAAATCTTCGAGTGACACCGGGTTGTCCTTCACATACGCCGCGACGCGGTCGCTGGCGCCAAATACGGTGCCGCCCTTCACCCCGGCTCCGGCGAGCATCGCCGAGTAGCAGTGCGGCCAATGGTCGCGGCCGGGCACCTTCGACCCGCCGAGCGAAATCCGCGGCGTGCGGCCGAACTCGCCGATCAGCACCACCAGCGTGTCGTCCAGCATCCCGCGGTCGCTCAAGTCCTCGAGGAGTGCAGACATTCCCTGGTCGCAGCGCGGCAATGCGAAGCCGAGGCCGTTCCAGCCGTCCTCGAAGATGCCGACCCCGCCGTTGCCGTGCATGTCCCACGTCTCGATGCTCATGAATTTGTCGGTCGGCTTCAGCCCGCACCACGCGACGACGCTCACGAGCCGTGTCCCGGCTTCGATCAGGCGGCGGGCGAGGAGCAGGTTCTGGCCGAGCGGGTTGCGACCGTAGCGGTCTCGGGTGCGGCCGGATTCCTGCTCGAGATCGAATGCCTCGCGGGCCGCGGTGCCGCCAACCAGATCGAAGGCCTTCTCGCGGTGCGGTTGCAGCGGGTTGTATGGATCGAGTGCGGCCAAGAGTTCACGGCGCGCGTCGAGCCGTTCGCGCGACACGGAGCCATCGCCGTCGAACGCCCGCACGCGGTATTTCGGGTTGGCGAGGTTGTCGTCGTGGCTGGAACCGACGAGCAGCGGGGCGTGGGCCGCGCCGAGGAAGCCGCCGGTGAGGTAGGTGTGCTCCGGCGGCATCGCGCCGCCGCCGAATTTCTGCAGCCACACATACGGTGGAACGCGGGCCGCGGTCGGGAGCAGTTTCGCGATCGTGGTTCCGAACGACGGCGCGTCTGCCGCGGGCTTCGCCTCGCCCGCCAGGAGCATCTTGTTCGCGATGTCGTGGACCGGCACCGTGTGGGTCATCGACCGGATCACGGCATACTTGTCCGCGAGGCCGGCGAGCCGCGGCATCAGTTCGCCGACGCGGAAGCCCTGCACCTTGGTCGGGATCGGCTTGTACGGCCCGCGTTGTTCCGCGGGCGCGTCCGGCTTCGGATCCCACGAATCGAGTTGCGAGAGCCCGCCGTACTGGTACACGAAGATGCACGACCTCGGCCGGCGCGAACGTGATGCGGCGTGCAAGTAGCCCGGCAGCGCAAGACCCAGCGCGGCCAAGCCGCCCGCTTGAACCAGTTCTCTCCGCGAGGGCCGCAACATGGTGAAAGTGTACCCGAAGTTCCCGGCCGCGCGAACGCCCGCACCTATAATTCGCCTTCGTGTTCAGCATCAACAATGTGCCGATCGAAGACACGTTCGCCGAGGCGTTCCCGATGTCGGCCGCGCGTGCGGTCGTGACTGCGGAGACGATCGCGTGGGCCCGCACGGCCGGCACCGCGGCCACGGGCTACGCCGCGTCCGTGATCGGGTGCGACGCCGAGGCCGGCATCGAACGCGAACTCACTCCCGAGGAAACGCCGGACGGCCGCCCCGGCATCAGCCTGCTCTTCTTCGGCTTCTCGCGGGACAACCTTCAGAAAGCCCTTTCGAATCGCGTGGCCCAGTGCGTGCTCACCTGCGCCACCACCGCCTGCTACAACGGGCTCGACGGCGACGCGGGCAAGAGCATCAAGATCGGCGGCAACCTCCGCTTCTTCGGCGACGGTTGGCAGATCAGCAAACTGCTCGACGACCGCCGCTATTGGCGGATGCCCACCATGGACGGCGAGTTCGTCTGCGAAGACGCATTCGGCACCGTGAAGGGCGTGGGCGGCGGCAACTTCCTCATCTTGGGCGAAACGCAAGCACTCGCGCTGGCTGCGGCCGAAGCGGCAGTCGCGGCAATCCGAACGGTGCCGGGCACGATCCTGCCCTTCCCCGGCGGCGTGGTCCGTTCCGGGAGCAAAGTCGGCAGCAAATACAAGAGCCTGAAGGCGAGCACGAACGAAGCTTACTGCCCCACGCTCCGGGGCTTGGTGAAGACGGAACTGCCCGCGGGCGTGAACGCCGTGTACGAGATCGTGATCGACGGACTCGATCTCGCGGCCGTCGAAACCGCGATGCGTGTCGGCATCCGTGCGGCGTGCCGGCCGGGTGTGCTCCGCATCACCGCGGGCAACTATGGCGGGAAGCTCGGCCCGCATCACTTCCATCTGCACAATCTGCTGCAGTTGCCCGAGGCGGCCGCTCCGCGGTGAGCATTGTGAAGCCGAGCGGAGGGCGTGAGCCCTCCGTGTCGAGGCGGACACGAAGGGCTCACGCCCTCCGCTCGGACCACCACCCCCCGGAGGCGACCGTGCGAACGCTCGAACTCCTGCTCCTGTGGATGCACGGCCTCTCCGGGGCCGCGTGGTTCGGCGCAATCTTCTACAAGACGTTCGTCATCGACGCGAAAGCCTTCTCGTACTTCCCGCACCGGCCGGATTACGAACGCTTCAGCACGCATCTCGCGCACGGCATGCGGTACTTCGTCATCGCGGGGCTCGTCGTCTGCGGCCTCTCCGGGCTCGCACTCGCCGCAGTGAAATGGGAGTCGATCGGCGACACGGGATTCGCCCTGCTCGTGGCGAAAGTCGCGGTGTGGATCGCGGCCGGCGTGCTGTTCACCTATGTGTCGTGGGTCCACTGGCCGTGGCGTGTCTTCGCGTCGCTGGAGGAAATGCCCCGCTATCGCGCGCAAGGCCGGTGGCTCGCGATCGGCATGGTGCTGTTGACCGGCGCGGGCGTCGCGCTCGGCCAAGCGATGCGTTGGGGGCAGCCGGTGACTTGAACGCGGAGGCGGCATCCAGTAAGTTGACATCGGGTTTTACGAAGTTATCCCTTATTCGGATTGCCGCCATGAATGCGCGAGGGTTGCTGCTGGCACTGATGCCGCTGGTCGCGCTCGCGCCGATGATCGGCTGCGGCGGAAGCGATCCCGTGTGGGACGAGAAGCACCCCGGGCCGAAGGTCGTGGTCAGCTTCGCGCCGCTCTACTGCTTCGCGGCCAACGTCGCCGGGCCGGACGCCCAAGTGAAGAACGTGATGACCACCACCGGTCCGCACGACTTCAACCCCACGGACAACGACGCCCGGTTGCTCGCCAGGGCGGACTTGTTGCTCATCAACGGCCTCGAACTGGACAATTCGCTCGCGGACACGCTGAAGCGCGGCAGCGGCAACCGCAAGCTCGCGATCCTCGACTTGGGCAAGAGCATTCCCGAATCGCAACTCATGCAGGGCGAATGCCACCACGATCACCACGGCCACGACAAGCCGCACTCGCACGGCATCGATCCCCACGTCTGGCTCAGCCCCGAGATGGCTGTGCTCATGACCGGGGCGATCCGGGACAAGCTGGTCGAACTCGATCCGGCTCACGAGGCCGGGTACAAGCAGCGGGCCGCGGATTACATCGCGAAGCTGCAGAAGTTGCACGCGGACGGCAAGGAGATGCTGAAGGGCAAAGCGGATCGCAAGATCGTGACGTTCCACGAGGCGCTGAACTACTTCGCGCGGTCCTTCGACTTGAAGATCGCCGGCGTGGTGCAAAAGAAACCGGGCGTGGAACCGAACGTGGACGAGATTCGCGAACTCGTGAAGATGTGCGAGAAGGAGCAGGTGCGGCTCATCGCCGTGGAGCCGCAGTACGGCCGCGATTCGAGCGCGAAGGCGATCCTGGACGAACTGCGGCGCAGCAAGACGGCGAACCTCGCGGATGCGGCACTGGTCGAACTCGATCCGCTGGAGACGGTGTCGTCTTCGGCACTCTCGCCGGAGTGGTACGAGAAGAAGCTGCGGGCGAACCTTGAAGCCCTGCGGGACGCGATGAAATGATCTCGCTCCCGCAACTGGACGCCCCCGCGACGCCGCTCGTCACGTTCAAGGACCTCACCGTCGTGCTCGGCGGGCGGACGATCCTCAACGGCATCACCACATCCATCCCGCGCGGGAAAGTGACCGCGCTCATCGGTTTGAACGGCTCCGGCAAGACGACGCTGCTGCGGGCGCTCGTTCGCGAGCATCCGTATCGCGGGGAAGTGCGCTTCCACTGCGGGCACGACCACAGCAAGCCCACGCCCGAGCACATCGGCTACGTTCCGCAGAAGCTCACGCTCGACGCCAAGCTGCCACTCACGGTGAAGGATCTTCTCGCGCTCGCGCTCAGCCGCCGGCCGCTCTTCTTCGGCATCCGCAAGCAGACGCTGGACACGATCCACCGGTTGCTGCAGCGCGTGGACATGCTCCCGCACATCGATCAGCCGGTCGAAGTGCTCTCGGGCGGGCAGTTGCAGCGCGTGCTGCTCGGCTTGGCACTCGAGCCGCGGCCGGAACTCCTGCTCCTGGACGAGCCCGCGGCGGGAATCGACTTCAAGAGCCAGCAGCGCTTCTACGACTTGATCGGGGACCTGAACCGCGATTCCGGGGTGACCGTGCTGCTCGTCTCGCACGAGTTGAGCATGGTGAGCCGCCACGCCCACCACGTCCTGTGCCTCACGGACGGCAAGATCCAGTGCGAAGGGACGCCGCACGAGATCCTGACGCCGGACAATCTGGCGAAGACGTTCGGCACGGACATGCAGCAGTTCCTGCACTACCACCCGCACTGATCTTACGTCTGCCGTTCCGTCTTCTGGCTGCGGCCCATCAGTTCCTGCACCGCGGCCAAGGGCGGCTTCCCCTCGTGCAGCACGCGGTACACCGCCGTCATGATCGGGGCGTCGAGTTCCAGTTTGGTCACACGTTCGAACACGGCGCGGCTCGTGTACACTCCCTCCGCCACCTGCGGGCCGGCCAACACCTCCGCGAGCGGCTCGCCTCGGCCCAGTCGGAAGCCGACGCGGCGATTGCGGCCGTGCGGGCTGAAGCAGGTCGCGATCAAGTCCCCGACGCCGGCGAGTCCCGCAAAGGTGGCCGCTTCGGCACCGTGGGCGACGCCGAAACGCGTCATCTCCACGACGCCGCGGGTGAGCATCGCAGCCTTGGCGTTGTCGCCGAAGCCGAGCCCGTCGCAGATGCCGCCGGCGATGCCGATCACGTTCTTCAGCGCGCCGGCCAGTTCGACGCCGATGCAATCCCCGTTCGTGTACACGCGGAACCGCTCGGTGCCGAACCGTTCTTGGGCCCATGCGGCGAGCGAAGCATCCGCTGCGGCGAGCACCACGGATGTGGGCAGGCCTCGGGCCACCTCTTCCGCATGGCTCGGCCCGCTCAGCACCGCGACGTTCGGCACGCCCAGCACTTCGCGAATGATTTCGGTCGGGCGCAGGAACGTCTTCGCCTCGATGCCCTTGGTGAGGCTGATGACCGGAGCATCGGAACGGGAGACTTTCGAGAAGCGCGTCAAGGTCTCGCGGAGAAATGCGGTCGGGATCGCGGTGATCCAGCAATCCGCGCCGCGAACCGCCTCCGCTTCATCGGAGGTGATGTGGATCGCATCGGGGATGCGGATGCCGGGCAGGAGCCGTGCGTTTTCGCGGGTGGCGAGCAGTTGCGTCGCGGATTCCGCGTGGGCGCTCCAGAGGCGAACCGCGTGGTCCGGCTTCTGGGCCAGCACGAGTGCCGCAGCCGTTCCCCAGCCGCCGCTTCCGAGCACTGCGAACGTGACGGCCATCCTCGATCCCGCAGAATGGGCGGGGCCGCGAGTGAGCCCCGCCCTCGTCGGTCATTCTTACCGAAAAGGTTGCACGAATTGTAAAAGGGTCAGTCGCTTCCGCCGGTGTCCTGCCACAAGGCGATGAGCTCGGCGTTGTCGGCGGCGTGCAGGATTTCGCGATCCGCTGCGGCGTTCTGCATCGTTCTGCCCTCGAAGGGTGATGGGAAATGGCGACGGGCCATCTTCCTGACGCAGCTCTCGTACCGCAACACGGTGAGGATCTCGAAGACGATGACTTGAGCGAATCTCAACTGTGCCGGGCCGGACTGGTCCAACTCGGGCGGAAGGATTCTTCCTTCTGGCGGGCCTTGTGAAATGCATCGGCCAGGAACAGCAGCGAGCGGCAACGGGCCGCGACCGCCTCGGTGTCGTCCGCCTTCTTCAGCTTCGCCTCCGCCTCGTCCACCAACTTTGCGTAGCCGTCCCAATCCGCCGCGACGTTCTGGCTTTTCATGGCATCCAGAAGGATGCGCTCGACCTCGGCGAATTTGTCGGCGAACTCCTTCTTCACGGGGCAGGCGTGTTTCTTGTAGACGTGCAGTTCGCGCGGGGCGCCGTCGGCCTCCTGCGGTTCATCCGGTTCCTTCTTGAGTTGGAGGAAGACGCCGACCAAGCCCGCGATGATGCCGACGGCCGCGATCGTGAACGCGACCGGAGCGCCGGGGATCTCTTCGCTCTGCATGCCGAGCGAGATCGCCGCGATCAGCGACCCGGCCCCCAAGCAGGTGAACGGCCACGGCACCTTGCGGTTCCACGCCGCAAGGATCCGCTTGAACGCGCTCGGTTTCTCCGAGTTCGAGCGGGTTTCGCCGCCGACGTGGACGATCAACACCGTGATGTTGTCCGGCCCGCCGCGGAGGTTCGCAAGGTTCACGAGCAGCCGGGCCGCTTCATCCGGCGGCAGAGCGGACACCACCGGCCCGATTTCCTCCGGCGTCACCACGCCCGTCAAACCGTCCGAACAGAGCAGGAACGCATCCCCCTTCTGCATCGGGTGCGGTCCTTCCACATCGACTTCCACCTCGGGATCGGGCCCGAGCGAGCGGATGATGACGTTCTTCTTGAAGTCGCCGAGTTCGTCCGGGTCCACGCCTTGGCGGCGGGCGATTTCCCAGACCCACGAATGATCGAAGGTGAGTTGCTCGGCGAGGCCGTTGCGGATGCGATAGGCCCGGCTGTCGCCCACGTGCCCGATCCACGCGCCTTCCGGCCGCAACACCAGGGCCGTGGACGTGGTGCCGAGTCCGCGGAACTCCGGGTTCTCCTGCCCCACCGTGTAGATGCCGGTGTTCGTTTCCTGGAACGCGCGTCGAAGTGCGGGCAGGACGCCGTCGTGAACGTGCTTCAAGTAGAGGAACGGGATGTCGCGGACGGCTTTGGCACTGGCCTTTTCGCCGACGGCATGGCCGCCCATGCCGTCCGCCACGACGAAAACATGCCCTTGGGCCGCGAACCCGGTCGCATCCGCCGCCGGTTGGGCGGCACACGCGTCCTGGTTGTGGCTCCGTTTGACACCCACGTCCGTGAGGGCGGCGAATCGCACGGGTTCGTAGGCCGGCACGTTTCCCTTTCGCCTAACTCCGCTGATTGACTGTATCTTACGGCCGTCGCCGCGTCCCGTGTCGGGAACTCCGAAACCCGGTTGACCCGTGCTTCGGCCGGCGGTATGGCGGGATTCCACCAATTGTAGCACCGATATTCTGGCCGGGCGGAAGGAACCGTATGTCCTGCGGCGGATCGACGCGTGTTTGGCTCGTGGCCGCCGGACTGGCCCTGTTGGCCGGCGCCGGATGCGGCACCGTGGACCGTCGATTCGTGATCGAATCCAACGTGCCGAACGCCCAAGTCTACATCAACAACCGCTCGGTGGGGGCGGCACCGGCCCACGCTTCGTTCGAATATTACGGCTACTACAACATCGAACTCGTGCATCCGGACTTCCAACGCGAGACCAAGCGCGTCCACGTCCGCGCCCCGTGGTACGCCTACCCGCCGTTCGATTTCCTGGTGGAAGTGCTGTGGCCGTTCCCGGTGAAGGATGTCCGGCGATACAACTTCGAACTCACGCCCGCGGTGCGAACCGACCCCGCCGAACTGATCAACAACGCGGAAGCGCTGCGGACCCGCGGCTGGAACCTGCCCGCGCCGGAACAACCGGCCCCGCCGCCCCCCGATCCCAAGTAGCCGCTATCCGCCCTCGGTCCGCCCCCGAGGCGACTGCCGTACCGCGCGTTGAAGCACGGCATCGGTCGCGCGCTGCTTCACGTCCGCCGGGCAGTGGCGCTGGTAAACCGCGGCACACATCATCGCCGTGCCGAGGTTGCGATCCGCTTCGCGCTCGCCGAGTTCGAACAGCTCGCGACAGCGATCCACGGGAAGCGGCGTGTGCTCTTCGAGATGATCCTGGAACGCGGCCCAGCGCCAGTGCCGCACGCTCCGTGAGGGATCGCGGCGGGCGTACTCCTCGAATGCGGCCGCCGCCTCCGCATCCACCACGCCGGCCGCGAACCACGAGTCGGCGAACACGTCACACCCCGGAAATGTGGCTCGAGCGGCCGGGCAGCGGATAGCGGCCCATCAGCATGTAGTTCTCGTCCGTCATGCCGAGCTTCGCGTAGGTCGCCTTCGCACGGTGATTCTCGTTCTCCACGTAGAGCCGCAAGCCGATCACTTGAGGATCCGCGGCGGCCTCGGCTTCGAGATGCTTGTAGATCGCGGAGAACACGCCGCCACGACGCGCGTCCTCCCGGACGTACACGCTCTGAATCCACCAGTACCAGCCGTTGCGCCAGTCGGACCACTCGAACGTGACGCCCGTCTGCCCGATCGCTTCGCCATCGCGTTCGGCGATCACGTAAAAGCCCTTGGCGGGGTCGGTGAGGGCGGCGCGGACGCCGGCTTCGAGCACGGCGCGGTCCAGCAACTTGCCCTCGCTTTCGAGGGCGAGCGCGGCGTTGAACGCCACCAGTGTCGGCACGTCGTCGGGCATGGCCCGGCGGATCGGGAAGTTCATGGTCAGTTCGCGTTGGGGAATTCGAGCCGGGCGAGGAACAGCATGCGCCGGTCGCCGCGGTGCCAGTAGTCTTCCAGCAGCACGTTGATGTCTTGATCGATCTTCTTGCCACCGGCCTTCCAACCACTGGCCACCACTCCATTGATGGAGATCTTCACGGGCCGGCTCCAATCGATCATGTCGCGGCCGATCCAGATGCTGATGAGCCGCACGCCTTGGGACTGAACCGCGATCAAATCCCCGCGGATGTCGCCGGTGAGGTCCGCGCACTTGGCGAGCGTGGGCACGGGCACGTTGGCGGGCACGAGGTTGCCGGGGTTCACCTTCTCCGCGCCCAGCCAGTAGAAGTGATTATCCCCTTCGCGCATGATCTGCCAGCGAATCGGCTCGGTGTTGCCGAATCGGAGCGTGGCGGTCGGGTTCACGCGCTTCTTGCGGCTCATCCAGTCGAACAGGATGGAGGTTTCCGAAGGGAACCACTCATGGCCGCGGCCGCGGTAGAGCACCTGCAGCGAGGGGAAGCCGTAGCGCGTCCACTTGCCCATGATCTCGCGGGTGTTCAGTGACGAGTCGCCCGAGAGTTCGCCGCTCACAATGTAGAACGGAAGCTTCTGGGCGTTCTTCCAGTAGTGCATGAAGAAACTGCCCCACTTCGGATTCGGGCCGACGGCCACGACGCCGGCGAAGAGATCGGGGTGCGACGCGCCGATGTCCATGGCCATGTCCGCGCCCGCGGCCGCGCCGATCAGGAAGACGCGGTCGTTGTCCACGGTGAAGTGGCGGATCGTGTCGCGAAGGGCGGCGGCCACCCAGTCGTGGTCCGCGCCGTCCCAGTTCCAGCCGTTCAGCTTGCCGCCGAACACCGGGCACCAGTCCGGGGCGACGAGAATGTAGCCGTGCTTGTCCGCCTCGTGGGCGATGCCGGCGAGGAACTTCTCGGGTTCGGTGCCGGGCTGCGTGAGGGCGACGATCACCGGGTACGCGCGGCCATGCTGGTACTCGGGAGGAAGCTTCACGACGTAATCGATGCCGGCGGGGTGCTCGCCGTACGGGGCGGAACGTCGGCGATACACGCCGTCCGGCACGCCGGCGCCGGTGGCGAGCACGCCCGTGCGGGCGTTCAGGTTCTCCGGCTCCGCGGGCGGCAGCAGCGAAATCACCTGCACGAGTTCATCGAGCGGCAGCGGGTTCGGCGTCTTCAGGTAAGCTGCGGCGAGGTCGCGGCGTTCGTTCAGGTTGCCGCCGCGCTGGTAGGCCAGCACCATCTCGCGAGCGCCCCACAATCGCAGGGCCAACGCGATGTCCGGCGTCGCGCCGTTCTTCCCCTTCACCCAACCGCTCACGGCCGTGGCGAGCAGTTCGTCCGGCGTCTTGGTCGGCGGCTTGCCCATGCCGCGCTCGCGCTCCACTTGGTTCGCGAGGTTCACGAAGAACTCGATGCGTTCGATCGAATCCGGGTGCATTTCGGCGAGCACGGCCTCGGCCGCGCCGGCGAGCAGGCTCGTCTTGCCGCGCGGGAGCGCGGAGAGGATCGACGCGCCGCCCACCGCCAAGTACGGACTCGAACCGCCGAACCCGGACGCTTCATCGATCAGATTGCGAAGGTGCTTCCGGGCCGCGGCAAACTGCTCGTTCGCCGTCTTGAGCCGGGCCATGAAACGCGTCGCCCGTTCCACATCGCGCGCGTCCGCGCTCTTCTCGGGGAACAGTCCGAGCATCTCCGTGGCACGCTGGTAACGGCCCGCGGCCAACGCCGCCTCCGCTTCGTTCACCACGAGTTCGGCCGCGCCCTGGTCGATCTCCTTGCTGAGGGCGTCGAACGCGTCTTGCGTTTCCTTCGCGTACGGGCCGGGCACGGCTTTCTTCAACTCGACGAGTTCGTCCTTGGCCATGTTCAGCCAGCCGACATCCTTCAAAAATCGCGCGATGGCCACCCGCTTGGCCGGGTCCGGCTTGCCGTCCTTCTCCACGAGTTCGGGGTGCGTGGAGAGCAGCTTGCGGATCATCTTCGGGCTGAGTTCGTTGGTTCGAAACGTCTGCGTCCAGAGGTGCGTGGTGGAAACGATGTAGCAACAGTACGGGTCGAGGTACGTCACCTGTTGGTCGATCTTGTCCCAGTCGTTGCCGGGCAGCGACACCTTCATGGTGCGCCGCCACTTCTCGTCGAACTCCGGAAGCTGCTTGATGCCGTTCATCAGCGGCAGCGGGTGGGCGCTCTTCCGCACCTTGAACGGGTTCGAGTACGCCTTGTACTCCGGGCGGATCTTCACGTCCTTCGAGATTTCGCCGAGTTGCTTGTGATGCGAGGAAAAGATGGTCATCCGCGGGCCGTCGTCCACGAAGTCGAGCCCGCCGGCCTTGAGCAGGGTGAGCGATTTCGAGAACGGATCGGAGACGGACTGCGTCTCTTTCCGCACGTTGCCTTGGATGGTGAAGCCGTCGCGCAGGATGACGACTTCGGCGGGTTGGGCCGCAAGCGCGACGGCGGACAGCAGGCCGAGTGCGAAGCAGAAGCGCGGCATGGCGGACATCCTGGCAAGTGTGCGGCTCATCTATTCTCCGTCGGCGGACTCGCCGGTTCAAGCAGGATGATCACCCCTCCCCAAACCCCTCCCAAAGCGGGGAGGGGCTTTGAGTCCGATTCCTGCTCCCCTCCCCGCTTCGGGGAGGGGCCGGGGGAGGGGTTCTGCAATCTCGTGGCCTCCGGCCGCCCTGTATGGTATTTCCAACTCACATCCGGAGTTTCCCATGCGAACGCTGCTTGCCCTGCTGCTGCTTCCCGCGTCGCTCGCCGCCGCGGACGCGGACCTCATCGTTCACAACGCCAAAATCGTGACGGTGGATGCGAAGTTCACCCTCGCCGAAGCGTTGGCGGTGAAAGACGGCCGCATTTTGGCGGTGGGAACGAACGACACCGTGATGAAGCACAAGGGTGCGGGCACGAAGCTGATCGACGGTGGCGGGACGACCGTGCTGCCGGGGTTGTACGATTCGCACACGCACCCCACCGGTGCCGCGACCAGCGAACTGGGCGAGCCGCTGCCGCTGCTTCGTTCCATTCCCGAGGTGCAGGCGCACATCAAGAATCGCGCCGCGGAGTTGAAAGAGGGCCAGTGGATCGTGCTTCGCTACGCGTTCCCCACGCGGCTGGACGAAGCCCGCTTCCCCACCAAGGCGGAACTCGACGAGGCCGCGCCGAGCCACCCCGTGCTCTACCACGCGGGGCCGGCCGGGATCGTGAACACGGCCGCGCTCAAGGTGTCCGGCATCACGAAGGACACGCCGAGCCCCAAGGCTGGCATGGTGGTGAAGGACCCGAAGACGGGTGAACCCACCGGCATGTTGCGGAATGCATACGGCGTGCTCAAGGGCGTGCCCGGCGGCGGAGGCGACCTCACACCCGAGAAACGCCGCGAGGCCGTGAAGAAACTCTTCCGCTTGTACAACGAGCGCGGCCTCACGTCGGTCGCGGATCGCAACGCGGGCCGCGGCGACCTCGACCTGTACCTCGCGCTTCAGAAGGACCAGGAACTCACCGTGCGGGTGAACGTCGCCCGCAGCTTCAGCCCCGGCGGCACCCGAGACGACATCGCCCGCCGCTTCGAAGAACTGCCCGGCAAGGACAAGCGTGGCGGGCCCACCGGCGCGGGCGACGAATGGGTCCGCATCGGGCCGATCAAGATGTTCCTCGACGGCGGCATGCTCAACGGCTCCGCGTACATGCGCGAGCCGTGGCCGAAGGGGCCGACTTACGCCGTCACGGAGGACGATTACCGCGGGCTCTTGTTCATCCAGCCGGATCAACTCAAGCTCGTGGTGGAGGAAGCGGTGAAGCACCAGTGGCAGGTCACGGCCCACACCGCGGGCGAAGGCGGAATGGACGTGCTGCTCGACGCGTACGAGTTCGTGGATCGGCTTTCGCCGATCAAGGGCTTCCGGCACTGCATCACGCACGCGAACTTTCCCTCGCAGCACAACTTGGAACGCTGCAAAAAGCTCGGCGTTTGCGCGGACGTGCAGCCCGCGTGGCTCTGGAAGGACGGCCACACCTTGAAGAAAGTGCTCGGCGAGAAACGCATCCGATGGTTCCAGCCTTACAAATCGTGGCTGGAATACACGATCGTCGGCGGCGGATCGGACCACATGCTGCGCTTCGACCCGCTGGACAGCACGAACCCGTGGGATCCGTGGCTCGGCATCTGGGTCGCGATCACCCGCAGACTGGAACGCGGCGGCGTGCTCGAGCCGGGCGAAGCCCTGACCCGCGAGCAAGCCCTGCGGCTTTACACGATCAACAACGCCTACCTTCACAAGGAGGAGAAGGAAAAGGGCAGCTTGGAGGCGGGCAAGCTCGCGGACTTCATCCTCACGGATCGCGATTATCTGACATGCCCGGTGGACGAGATTCGTTCGATGAAAGTGCGAATGACCGTGTTGGGCGGCACGGTGGTCCACGGGCCGAAGTGAACCGCTTCTGCGGCCGTTTCGCGACTTGCGGGCGGTTTCTGCGGAAAAAACCGACACAAGCCCTACCGCTTGCACAGTTTTCCTGTTCTGCACAAGCTTTTCGCGTTGAAGGGGGCGGGGGGCTCAAGTACCCTTCTATCACCCGCAAGTCCGTCTCGATCGAGGCCCGGTGCCATGACGCCCTATCGCCTTTCGACCCGTCGCAAGAGCGATTCCGTTCGCCTTTGGTTGCAATCACTCGAAGACCGAACGGTACCGGCGGGGCTGGGCTGGGCGGATGTCGGCGTGATGCCGGCCTCGCTTTCCGGCCAACCGTCCAATTACCACTTCACCAACCAGCGTAATTTGGTGATGGACACCGACGCGCTGCGTGCGGCCTTCGCGAGCGCGCCGGCGGAACAGGACGTTTGGTTCGGCCGCTCCTCCGGGTTGCAGGTCGAATTGCCGCGACCCGACGGGACCACCGCGCGCTTCGCCATCGCCGATTCGCCGATCATCGCCCCGGAACTGGCGGCGAAGTACCCGGACATCAAGACCTATGCGGGAACGGGCATCGACGACCCTGGTGCAACCGTCCGCCTCACGCTCACGTCGCAAGGGTTCGACGCCGTCGTGCTGTCGCCGACCGGCACGTGGTCCATCACGCCGTACTACAACCTCGAAACCAACTATTACGTCAGCTACTATTCCCACGACGTGGTGGTTCCCCCGGGCGCGTTCGACAACATCCCGCAGGATCACCACGACGACGACATCATCTTCGGCGGCCCCGTGGCCGCCGGCGGCGGTTCGGGCGGCAGTTCGGGCGGCGGCACCGCCGGTTCGCCACCGGGCACGGCGGGCCGCACAGGCGCCCAACTGCGTACTTACCGGCTCGCGGTGGCAGCGACCGGCGAGTACACCCAGCTTCACGGGGGCTCCGTCGCCAGCGGCTTGGCCCGCATCGTCGTCGACGTGAGCCAGATCAATGCGGTGTACGAACGGGACTTCACCATCCGCCTCGTGCTCGTCGCGAACAACGACAGCGTCGTCTACACGAACAGCAGCACCGACCCGTACACGAACGACAACCTCCCCACGATGCTCGGGGAGAATCAGTCCAACTTGGACAGCGTGATCGGCAGCGCAAATTACGACATCGGCCACGTGTTCGGCGCGGGGAACGGCGGCGGGCTCGCCGGGCTCGGCGTCGTCGGCAACAACTCCCGCAAGGGGCAGGCCGCCAGTTCCGACGTGAACTTCATCCCCAACTACATGGGCATGAGCGTGGCCCCGCACGAAATGGGCCACCAGTTCGGCGCCAACCACACCTTCAACAGCGCCAACGACACGAGCAACCGCAACGGCTCCACCGCGTACGAGCCCGGCAGCGGCGCCACGATCATGTCCTACGCCGGGCTCATCAGCGGGGACAACTATCTCAGTTCCAACATCTCCATGTTCAACGCCTCGGCGTTCGACGAAGTGATCCGCTACGTGGACACCACGATCCCGAACGTGGGCAGCCGCGTCGCCACCGGAAACGCCGTGCCCAGCGTGAACGGGGGCAACGACTATGTCATCCCCGCGCGGTCGTACTTCGAACTCGTCGCCACTGGCAGCGACGCGAATGCCAACGATTCGCTCACCTATTCGTGGGAGGAACGCGATCTCGGCCCGGCCACCCTGCACACCGATCCAGACAACGGTTCGAGCCCGCTGTTCCGCGTCTTCGACCCCAGCACCAGCCCCTCCCGTTACTTCCCGAAGCTCTCGGACATCCTGACCAACACGACCTCCGCGGGCGAGAAGCTCTATACGCAGAACCGCACCAGCAACTTCCGCGTCACGGTGCGGGACAACCGCGCCGGCGGCGGCGGCGTGAACACGGACGACGTCACGCTCACCGTCGTGGACACCGGCGCCCCGTTCCGCGTCACCGCGCCGAACTCCGCCGTCACCTGGACCGGCAAGACGACCCAGACCGTGACGTGGAACGTCGCCGGCACCACGGGCAACGGCATCAACGCCGCAAACGTCCGCATCCGCCTCTCAACCGACGGCGGGCTCACCTACCCGATCACGGTGCTCTCCAGCACGGCGAACGACGGCTCCGAGGTCATCACGGTGCCCAACGTGGACACCACGCAGGCCCGCATCCGCGTCGAAGGGGCGAACAACGTCTTCTTCGACATCTCGGATGCGGACTTCACCATCGTCGGCGTGCCCGGCATTCTCGTCAGCCCGACCAGCGGCCTCGTCACCACGGAAGCCGGAGGCCAAGCCACGTTCACCGTCGTGCTCGAAACCCGCCCGACCGGCATCGTCTCCATTCCGATCTCGAGCAGCGACACCACCGAAGGCACCGTGTCGGTGTCGAGCCTCACGTTCAACTCCACGAACTGGTCCACGCCGCAGACCGTGACGATCACGGGCGTGGACGACACGCTCGTGGACGGCGACATCGCGTACACGATCGTGACCGGGAAGGCGAGCAGCAGCGACTCGCGCTACAACAACCTCAACCCGGCCGACGTGTCCGTCGTCAACATCAACGACGACTTCGCGGGCTTCGAAGTGCTTCCCGTCGGCGGGCTCGTCACCACGGAGAAGGGCGGCCAAGCGAGCTTCACCGTGCGGCTCATCACCGCCCCGACCGCGGACGTCACCATCCCGGTGTCCTCCAGCAACACGAACGAAGGCACGGTCTCCACCTCCACGCTCACCTTCACCCCGGCCAATTGGAACACCTTCCAGACCGTGACCGTGACCGGCGTGGACGACACGGCCGTGGACGCGGACGTCGCGTACTTCGCCGTGCTGGGCAAGGCGACCAGCGCGGACACCGAGTACGACGGGCTCGATCCGGACGATGTGTCGCTCGTCAACCGCAACGACGATACGGCCACCGTGGTCGTGGCGCTCGGTTCCAACTTCCGCTACTCGCAGTCCGTGCCGTTCCGAGCCACGGTGAGCGGGCTGAACGGCCGCCCGGCGGACGGCACGGTCCGCTTCACGGCCAACGGCGGCGCCTTGGATCTCGGCACCTTCCCCGTGACCGCCGGCGTCGCCACCATGAGCACCTCGCTGCTCGGTCTCAACCTCAACACCGTGCAGGCGACGTTCTCGAGCGACTCCTTCTTCCTGCCGAGCACGGGCTCGACGACCGTGAACATCCTCCCCGCCCTGTTGAACGTGACGGCGAACTCGCGGACCAAGGTGTACGGCGCCGCGATGCCGAACCTCACATACACGGCCACCGGATTCGTGGACGGCGAAAACTCGTCGATCTTCACGGGCGGTTTGGCCACGACCGCGACCGCGGCCAGCGATGTCGGCACCTACCCGATCACGATCGGTACGCTGGACGCCGGGCCGAAGTATCAGATTGTCTTCACCGGGAACAGCCTGACGGTGACGAAGGCGAACCTCACGGTGTCCGCGATTCCGGCCACGAAGGTGTACGGGGCCGCGCTGCCCGCACTCACCTACACCCCGACCGGCTTCGTCAACGGCGATACGAGCAGCATCCTGACCGGCGCCCTGACCACGACCGCGAGTGCGTCGAGCAACGTGGGCCTGTACCCGATCCAGCAGGGTACCGTGGCCGCCGGTGGGAATTACAACATCAACTACAACGCGGCCACGCTGTCCGTCACGCCGGCCTCGCTCACCGTGACGCCGAACCCGCAGACCAAGCAGTACGGCCCGGCTCCCGTGCCGGCCCTCACCTACGTCCCGACGGGCTTCGTGAACGGCGACAACGCGTCGATCCTCGCCGGTTCGCTGAGCACCACGGCCCTCACGACCAGCCCGGTCGGCACGTATCCGATCGAGCAGGGCACCCTCGTGGCGACCGGCGGCAACTACACGCTCGGCGTGCTGGCCCAGAACGTCACCATCACGCCGGCCCCGCTCACCGTGGTCGCCAACAACGCCACCGCCCGCCTCGGCGCCCCGATTCCGGACTTCACTTACGGCGTCGCCGGGCTTGTGAACGGCGACACCGCGAACGTCGTCTCCGGAGTCACGCTCTCCACGCCGGCCACGCCGGACAGCGTGAAGGGCACGTACCCGATCCTCGTGTCGGGCGGCACGGCGACGAACTACACCGTCAGCCGCATCAACGGCACGCTCACGCTCACCCTCGCCGCCACCCTCGTGGGCGAGAACAAGTTCACCGTGGGCGGGGACGGCGGCAGCGGAGTCGTCGTCGAGTACGGCGGGAACGGCCAAGCCGTGAACTCCTTCTACCCGTTCCCCGATTTCAGCGGCGCGATCCGCACCGCCACCGGAGACGTCAACGGCGACGGCGTGCCGGACGTCGTCGTCGGCACCGGGCCGGGCACCGTCGCCGCCGTCCGCATCTTCGACGGCGCCACCGGCGCCATCCTCCAGGACTTCTACCCGTTCGAAGACTTCACCGGCGGCGTCTTCGTCTCCGTCGGCGACATGACCGGCGACAACAAGGCCGAAATCGTCGTCAGCCCGGACGTCGGCGGCGGCCCCCGCATCACCATCTATCGCGGCGGCAGCTTCGCCCAGATGCTCAACTTCTTCGGCATCGACGACGTGAACTTCCGCGGCGGCGCCCGCACCGCCCTCGGGGACATCAACGGCGACGGCAGCTCCGACCTCGTCATCGCCGCCGGATTCGGCGGCGGCCCCCGCCTCTCCATCCTGGACGGCCACCAACTCAGCAACCTCAACATCTACGGCTTCCTCACCTCGGACTTCTACGCCTTCTCGGACGCGCTCCGCGACGGCGTCTACGTCTCGGTCGGCGATGTGAACGGCGACGGCTTCGCGGAAGTGATCATCGGCGCCGGCCCGGGCGGCGGCCCGCGCGTCCTCGTGCTCTCGGGCAAGACGATCCTCACCGAGGGCGGCCCGGTGGCCACTCGCCGCCCCGTGGCCAACTTCTTCGCCGGAGATCCGAATTCGCGCAAAGGCGTGTTCGTTTCGGCCCGCAACCTGGACGACGACGCGAAGGCGGACTTGGTCGTCGGCGGCGGCTCGCAGGCGATCGCTTATCACGGCCGGTCGCTGGCGAACGGCCAGGCCCTGCCGCTCTTCGTGCTCGACGCGGACACCGGACCCACCGGCGGCGTGTTCGTCGGTTGATCCAGGCGAGCGGCCCGGCGGCGCCGCGTTCCACCGCCGGGCATCCGTTCACCGGCTTCATTTCGATACGATGCCAAAGCGCGCCCGTCGGGAGGCGCGAACCCTCTGGGAACCGCAACATGCATCGCCTCTTTGCCGCCGGCCTCGCGCTGGCCTTGGGCGCCGTCGCGCCCGCCCTCTCCGCGGACGACAACCCCGCCGTCGCGAAGCTCAATCGCGACATCCCCCGCCACAAGGAGTTCCTGAAGCGCATCGAGCAAAGCAAAGGCGCCGGCGACGTCGTCTTCCTCGGCGATTCGATCACGCACGGCTGGGAAGGCCAGAAGGCGTGGCAGGAGCACTTCGGCTCCTTCAACCCGGTGAACCTCGGCATCGGCGGCGACCAGACCGGCCACGTGCTCTGGCGCATCACCGAAGGCAAGGAACTGGACAACCTCAAGCCCAAGGCCGCGGTCATCATGATCGGGACCAACAATACGGCCGCCCACTCGGCCGAACAGATCGCCGGCGGCATCACGGCCATCGTCGAGGAGCTGAAGAGGCAGAAGCCCGGCATCAAGATCCTGGTGCTCGGCGTGTTCCCGCGCGGGAACGGCAATGATGCCGAACGCAGCGTGGAGCAGATCAGCAAAGGCGTGCAGCCGATCAACGAAGAACTGAAGAAGGAGAAGCCGGACCCGAAGGTGCTCAACGAACTGCTTCGGCGTTTGAACCAGGAGAAAGGCACGATCCCGGCGGCGAAGCTGGCCAAGAAGATCGGCGAGATCAACGCCCTCATCAGCAAGCTCGACGACGGCAAGACCGTGTTCTACAAGGACATCGGCAAGGAGTTCTTGGACCAGAGCGGCGGCCTGTCCGGCGAGATCATGCCCGACTACCTGCACCTCAGCGGCAAGGGCTACGACCTTTGGGGGAAGGCGATCAAGGGCGACATCGAGAAGATGTTGAAGTGAGGGCTTGCGAGCTCGCGGCCGCCCTCAGGACAGGGCGGCCGGAAACGAAAAAACCCCGCCGGGTCGGGCCGGAGGGGTTCTCGCGAAGGGCGGCGATGCATTTGAGCGCCGCCCCCGTTTTCGGGTTGTCGGGATCTTAGTAGCGGCCGCCGCCGCCGCCGTATCCGCCGCCACCGCCGCCGTAGCCGCCGCCACCACCGCGACGGCCGCCACCGCCGCCGTATCCGCCGCCACCACCGCCGCCGCCGTAGCCACCACCGCCGCCACCGCCGTAGCCGCCGCCGCCACGGGGGCGTTCTTCACGCGGGCGGGCTTCGTTCACGGTCAGGGTGCGGCCGCCCAGCTGGGCGCCGTTCATCGCGTTGACTGCTTCATCGCCGCCATCCGCCATTTCGACGAAGGCGAAGCCGCGGCTGCGGCCCGTCTCGCGGTCCGTCACCACCTGCGCGCTGGTGACGGTGCCGAATTGGCCGAAGGCCTGCATCAGGTCTTCATTCGTGGTCTGGAACGAGATGTTCCCGACGTACAACTTCTTGCTCATGGAACTCTTCCGGGTCTCACAGGGTCGCCGCGGTCACCGCGACCGCGGCACAAGGAACAGGGGCGGACGAGTCCGGATGTCACACTCCGGCGCTTGCGACCGGCCCGACCCGGACCCGCAAGACGACGGAGCGATGCGCGACAATTCGGACGGCTGCGGCGACACTGCTTGACGAGCTTGGGAGCCGTGAGAGTTGCTCAGAGCGGAATTACCAAGACGGGTCATAGCCAGGGACTGCACTGCGATTCGTCTCTCCTGAAAGGCGGGGTCGTCCCCGCCGTCACGGAATCATACGCCGACTCCCGGAAGAAGAAAGCCCAATCTGCGAAATTCCGGCCCGATTTTGCTTGCCGCCCCGTTCCTCGGACATTTACTCTATTGCCAATGCGAGCGTGTTACGCTCGGAACCTCAAGCCACCAACGGGAGTTTCCATGCTGCGCCTGTCGATGTTCGCGCTCCTCGCCGGAGCGTTGGCGCTGTCCAGCGGCGTCGTCGGGCAGGAAGCCAAGACCGCGGGCCAGGAGCCCAAGAAAGAAGCGAAGAGGGACGAACCCAAGGCCAAGGGGTTTCTCCCGCAGAACTGGGGGAAAATCGGCCTGAGCGACGATCAGAAGCAGGAGATCTACAAGATCCAAGCCAAGCACAACACCGAGATCGACAAGCTCGAAGCGAAGATCAAGGAACTGAAAACGGCCCGCGACAAGGAACTGAAGACGGTGCTGACGCCGGAACAGAAGAAGCGACTGGAAGAGATCCTCCTCGGCAAGGACAAGTGAGCTTCGCCGCCGGGTTCGCCCGGCGGTTTCATTTCCGGGTGCGGTCATGGGCCAAGAACGCACGGTGCAATTCAGCGGATCGCCTCCGGAGTGGGACGCGATCCGAACCAAACTCACCGAACGCGGCATCACCGCCACGATTCGCATGATCGACGGCTTGCCCGCATTTCCGGATGAGAATCCCGAAGCGGGCTGGAAGGAACTTCGGGTCGGCTTCGCGTCCGGCATGGTGACGCTGCGACGCGGGCCAAGCCAGCTCACCTGCGTGGTGTGGGGCAACGCGAACGCTGCGTTGCTCGCCTCATGGGAGGCCTTGGCCGAGGTCTGTGCCGCAGCGGGTCAGACGGTTTGAGGTATCGCCACGTTCCACTTCTCCGCGAATGGCGCGAGCGCGTCCAAGATGCCTGCGTACAGCGGTACGCCGTCCATCAACGATTGCCGTTTGCGTTCGAGTCCGCGTTGGCCGGGGAGCCGCACCGGTTCACCCGCTCCGGCCGGCGGGCATTCCCGGCACGCCTTCGCCAGCCACTCCGTTTCACGGACGAAGTCCGTACGCGAACCGAACGCTTCAGGGTCGAAGCACTCCACGAACACGGCCGCACCCAATCCCTTCGGTGCGAGCGACCGCCCGAAGCCGCCCAAGCCTTGCGTGAGGGCTTCGATCATGAGTGCGAGACCGTAGCCCTTGTGGCCGTGGTCGAGGCCGCCGGTCGGGAGCAGAGTGCCGGGCGGAGTGGTGAACAGAGCCGCGGGATCGTCCGTGGGCCGGCCGTCTGCATCGCGGGCCCACGGGCCGGGAAACCGCTTGCCTTCGCGCCGCAACCGGTTGGACATGCCGTTCGTGGTGATCGACGCGCTGATATCGATGAGGATCGGTTCGCCGGCGGTGGGGATGCCGATCGCGATCGGGTTCGGCGTGAAGACCGCTTGCTTGCCGCCGAACGGGGCCACGCTTGCGAACGCGGGATCGGAGCACGTCAGCATCACCAAGAGGCCCCGATCCGTGGCGGCTTGCAGGAACGCGGCGAGGCAACCGATGTGATGGCTGCGGCGAATCACGACGGTGCCGGTGCCGAACTTGACCGCGCGTTCGCTCGCCGCATCCACGGCTTTCGCGGCGAGCCACACGCCCGGCAGCTTCTTCCCGTCCCACGTTTGCACCGCGCCGCGATCCGCGATTACATCCGGCTCGCCGGTCGGCGTCATGGTTCCAGCCGCAAGTTCGTTCAGATATGTGGGGGCGAGTTGCAAACCGTGCGTGGTGTGACCGAGCAGGTCGGCTTCAATTAACCCGCGGGCGATGGCGCGAGGCTTGTCGCCGTCGCATCCTGCGGCACTGAACAACGCCGCTGCGAAGTCGATCAATCGGTTCACATCGTAACGCGGCTCGGGCATCGCAGGCTCCGGCATTTCCGATTCGTTCGCACGTCCCTTCGGTTATACTTGCCGCATGTCGCGAGTTCAGCCGCTACATCGTCGTGCGTTGCTTCAAGCCGGGGTGCTCGGCTTGGGCGGGCTCGCGTTGCCGGAGTTGTTCGCCCGCCGCGCCGCAGCCGCTGAATCCAAACGCGACACGTCCATCATTCTGCTCTATCTCCACGGCGGGCCGAGCCATCTCGAAACGTACGACCTCAAGCCGAACGCGCCGACGCCGTACCGCTCCATCTACAAACCGATTCCGACCAACGTCCCCGGCATCGACATCTGCGAGCACTTCCCGCGGCAGGCGAAGATTGCGGACAAGTTCGCCCTCGTTCGCTCGCTGAACCACGACGTCGGCATCCACAGCGACGGCGGCATCGTCGTGCTCACCGGCAAGCGGCCGGCCGTGCTCGATCCGTCGTCCAGTTCCAAGAGCGAGCATCCGGACTTCGGCTCGGTGGCGAGCCACATTCGCGGCGTGAACCGCGACGCTTTGCCCCAGGTCGTCGCCATCCCGCGACAAACGTACATGACGCGCCCGACGTATCTCGGCGAACACAACGCGTCCGTGGTGGTGAACGATCCGAGCGCGGGGAACCCGCTTCCGCCGCAACTCTCGCTCCTCGGCCGCGACCCCGCCGTTCTCAACAACCGCCGCAAGCTGCTCGGTGAGATCGATCGCCTGCGGAAAGCACTGGACGACTCCGCAAGTGGCACGCCGACGGACCGCTTCCGCGATCTCGCCATCGAGATGCTCACAAGCCCGAAGGTGGCCGAAGCATTCGATCTTTCCAAGGAACCGGACAAACTCCGCGATCGCTACGGCCGGCACCTGTGGGGCCAGGCGTGCCTGCTGGCCCGGCGATTGGCCGTCGCCGGCACCGCCGTCGTGAGCCTGTACATCGACACGCCGAAGAACGGCCCGGACTGGACGAACTGGGACGACCACATCCAGAATGCGGGCCGCCCCGGCCACTTCGGCGACTACATGACGCGCCGCCTGCCGTACCTCGATGAAGCGCTCTCCGCGTTGATCGAAGACGTGCATTCACGCGGGCTGGACCGGCGCATCCTGATCGTGGTGATGGGCGAGTTCGGCCGCACGCCGCGACTCAGCACCAATGCGAACGGCACCGGCCGCGACCACTGGCCGCAGGCTTACTCCGCGCTGCTCTCCGGCGGCGGGTTGCGAATGGGCCAAGCCATCGGCGCGACCAACTCGCGCGGCGAGTTCCCGGTCGCGAAGCCGTTTTCCCCGCAGGATCTGCTCGCCACCGTGTACCGCCACCTCGGCATCGACACCGCCCATGAACTGAAGGACTCCGCCGGCCGCCCGCTTCCCGTGCTCGGCGAGGGCCGAGCGATTCCCGAGTTGATTTAGAGCCCGCCGCGCCAGCAAGGGCGATCTGCTTGCTTGGCAGGCGCGCGGGGCAACCGAAATTCGGAACGCGAACACGGGTCGTTCCGCCTGGACATTTTTGTGGCGGTCTGCACCGTCATGCCGGAAGATCAATTCGATTCTTGATCGAAGGAGACGGGCGATGCGTGTGTTGGCGTTCCGCGGGCGATCGATCGCGTGGCCCGCCAATTGCGCCTGCTGCTGCCGAGACGCGGACACGTCCGTCCGCGTCGACAAGACCGTGGAGGATTCGTCGTACAACTGGTTCACGCGGACGACGACGACGCGATCCGAGACCCGCGGGTGGGACGTTCCTTACTGCAAGCGTTGCCTCGAGCACATTCACGAGGAACGGGCATGCCTCGCGTTCACGACATCCGCCACACACGGGAGTTGGGTGGTCGCCAGCCTCGGCACGATCGGAGCCGTGGCCGTCTTGGCCGCGAACGCCAAGTCGGGTTGGACGAACCAAGAGTACTACGTGCTGATGCTCGCGCTCGCGGCCGCCGTGGCAGTGCTGACCGGCGTCACGTATCCGTGGTGCCGGGACCGGTACCGGCGGGCCGAAGCGGTGATCGCAGAACGCAGGGCGGCCCTGAAGGCCCGTGTCGATGCGTGCGTGTGCGAGACGTGCAGCAGTCGCGGCCGCTTGGCCGTCCGCTACGAGGGTTGGAGCGAGAAATCGCATTACGGCGAATGGCGTGAAGAGACGCACTGCTTCACCTTCGAATCCGATTGGTTCGCCGAAGCGATGCAAGCGATCAACGGCGAGAACTGCAAGCCCGAGCCGGGAGGCGGAGCATGACGGATCTCGGCGATCGCCGGCAGTTCCTTCGCAGTCTTGGCGGAGGGTTCGGCACGCTCGCGCTCGCCGGTCTGCTCGGCGCGGACGAGCGCAAGACGCATCACGACCCCGCCGCCAAGCGCGTCATCTTCCTGTTCATGTCCGGCGGCCCGTCGCATGTGGACACGTTCGACCCGAAGCCGGACCTCACGCGGTTGCACGGCCAGAAGTTGCCTGAGTCGTTCGGCCCGGTGAAGACGCGCCGCGCCGTGGACAAGAACAAGTTGCTCGCCTCCAAACGCACGTTCCAGAAGCACGGCCGGAGCGGCATCGAAGTCTCGGACTGGTTCCCCGAGATCGCCAAGCATGTGGACGACATCTGCTTGCTGCGCGGGTGCAAGGGCGACAGCGTCACGCATCCGGAATCGGTGTACCTGATGAACACCGGTTCGATCCTGATGGGCCGGCCGAGCCTCGGGGCGTGGTGCTCCTACGGACTCGGTGCGGAGAACAAGAACCTGCCGACGTTCGTGGTGATGCCCGATCCCGGCGGCTGGCCGAAGGGCGGTGCCCCCGCGTGGGGGAACGGCTTTCTCCCCGCCACGCACCAGGGCACTGTGATCCAAGGCGGACGTTCACCCATCCGCCACTTGCCGAACCCGAGCGGCGTCTCGAACGAACAGCAACGCCGCACATTGGACTTCATCGCGGAGGGGAACAAGGAACATCTCGCGGCCCGCGGAATGGATACGGAACTGTCCGCCCGCATTGCCGCGTACGAACTCGCGTTCCGCATGCAGAGCCACGCCCCGGAGACAGTCGATCTTTCAAAAGAGACGGAAGAGACAAAGCGGCTTTACGGTATGGACCGCAAGGAGACGGCGGAGTTCGGCACGCGTTGCTTGCTGGCCCGCCGTATGGCCGAACGTGGTGTCCGCTTCATCCAAGTGTACAGCGGCGACACCAACGGCTGGGACGCCCACTCGGACTTGGAAGCAAATCACAGCAAGTTGTGCCTGCAAAGCGATCAGCCGATCGCGGGGTTGCTCACGGATTTGAAGCGGCGCGGATTGTTGAAGGACACACTGGTGGTGTGGGGCGGAGAATTCGGCCGCACTCCGATGACGGAAGGTACGAACGGCCGCGACCACAACCCGCACGGGTTCTCGATGTGGCTCGCGGGCGGCGGCGTGAAGCCGGGCCAAGTGATCGGCTCGACGGACGCCGTGGGCCTGCGGGCGGCGACCGACATCACGCACGTTCACGACATTCACGCGACGATCCTGCACCTGATCGGCTTCAACCACCTCCGGCTCACGTTCCGCCACAACGGCCGCAGCGAACGCCTCACGGACAACGCCGGTGAATTGATCGAAGCCGCGATCGTGTGATCAGTGCGTATCACCCGCGTCGCGGTGGGGTTCGCCCCGCTCGTACTGCTGCTTTCGCGATTCGTAATCGGCCTGGTGTTCCGCCGGGGCCAAGTCCAGTGCTTTCTCCTGCCAGCGCACCGCTTCCACGAAGTCACCGGCCTCGGCATGGGCTGCGGCCAGCGTGTCCAAGTATCCCGGCACCGCGTAATCCGTGAGCTCGCACGCGCGGGTGGCGTCGCGAAGCGCCTGCGTCCCGTCGCGGAGATCGTCCCGCGGGCAGGTTGCGCGGATCCAGCCGAGGAAATTCAAGGTGCCCGCATTCTCCGGGTCGAGTTCGTGGGCGCGGATGTGGTCGCCGAGTGCGTCGCGGTAGTTTCCGAGTTGGTAGTGGATCGCAGCCCGGAGGTTGAAGGTCGAATCGGAATCCGCGTCGCGTTGAACCGCGGCATCGGCATCGGCCAAGGCCGCGGCCAAGTCTCCGCCGCGGCGGCGGGCCATCGCCCGCGCGAAGTACCCGCGCGAACCTTCCGGGTGCAGCCGGATCGCCTCGGTGAAGTCCGCGATGGCTCCGTCCGCGTCGCCGAGTTCGTGCCGCGCGAAGCCGCGTTGCACAAACCCGGCCGGATCGTCCGGGCTGATCCGGATCGATTCGGTGAAGTCGTCCGCCGCGGCGTCGAATCGCTTGAGCCGCACCAGCGAGAGGCCGCGGTTGAAGCGCGGCGCCGGGTCGTTTTCGTCGAGGCGGATCGCCTGCGAGAAGTCCGCGAGAGCCTGGTCGTGCTCGTCGAGTTCGGCCCGGCTTACTCCTCGGAGGTTCAACGCGCCCACGTTCTGCGGCTCGTATTTGAGCAGCCAAGTGAAGTCCGCGACGGCCTTGCCGTGGTCGCCGCGAGCGGCGTGCAGCCGGGCCCGGTGCCAGAACGCCTCGGCCACGCCGTGTTGCACGCGGCACGCGGTGGTCAGGTCCCCGAGCGCCTCGTCGATCAGCCCCAGGCTTTCGCAGGAGAGCGCCCGATAGATGTAGGCACGGGCATGCCGCGGGTTGATCCTCAATGCCGCCGTGTAATCCTCGACCGCCTCCTCGTGGCGCCCGAGCGACGACATCGCGTTCCCGCGATTGAAGTAGCTGCGAAACAGGTTCGGGTCGAGTGCGATGGCGGCGGCGTAGTCCGCGAACGCGGCGTCGAAGTTCTTCTGTCGGCTGTACACCGCGGCGCGGCCGTTCAACGGGTCCGGATCGTCCGGCGTCAGTTCGATGGCCTGCGAGTAGTCCTCGAGCGCGTCGTCCAGTTCCCCCGAATCGACGCGGGCCGTCGCGCGGTTGTGATACGCGGCGGCGTAGTCCGGTCGGAGTTCGATGGCACGGGTGAAGTCCTCGACCGCGTCCGCGAAGTTCCCCGCGGCGGCGTGCGTGTTCCCGCGGTGGAAGTACAACTCCGCATCCGCGGGGTCGAGGTCGATGGCCCCGGAGAAGGTGGCGGCGGCCTGCGTGTATTCGCCGCGCCGCGAGTAGGCGTGGGCGCGGCGAATCAGCGTCGGTCCATCCGGCGGCGAGGGGTCGCTCATGCCCCGAATTATAGCGTCGAGGCAAGCCGCCGCAGGCTCGAGTCAGGCGACCAGCGAGAGGCCGTGGGTGCGGATCGGCGTTTTGCCCGCGGCTTGGATGAAGCACTCGAAGATTTGGCCGTCCAACGCGCTGGCGGTGTCCGCCTCCGGGTGCCACTGCACGCCCACGCAGAACCACGTCGGGTCCGTGGATTCGATCGCTTCGATCACGCCGTCCGGGGACTTGGCTGCGACGCGCATCTTCTTGCCGAGGTGGTTCACGGCTTGGTGGTGCAGGCTGTTCACACGAAGTTCCTGCGTGCCGTAGATGTCGTCGAGCCGGGTGTTCGGCTCGATCATCACCATGTGGCGGTGCGGGGCGCCGGTCTGGTCGAAGTGCGGCATCGCCTTGGGGTTGTCCACGGGGAGGTGGAGGTGGAGCGTGCCGCCGGCGAACACGTTGAGTTGCTGCATGCCGAGGCCGATGCCGAGCACGGGGGTGCGGCGTTCGAAGATCTTGGCCAGCAGGTAGCGGTCCGCGTCTTCGCGGCGGACGGCCATCGGTACGACGGCGGCGGTGGGCGCCTGCCCGTTGCGGCGCGGGTCCATGTCCGCCCCGCCGGTGAGGATCACCCCGGACACGGTGTTCAGGATCTTGTCGATCTCGGCGAGATTGTCCTTGCGGAAGGGCGGAAGAATCACGGGGAGGCCGCCGCCCGCGAGGATCGCGTCGATGTAGCCCGCATTCAGCTTGAGGTACGGCGTGGTGTTCTTCGCCGCGAGGTACTCGGTGTTGATGCCGATGAGCGGGCGGGTCGGGGCGGGCGGTTCTTTCTTCGCGGCCATTCGTGAGGTTCCTCCGTGAACCCTCGCCCGGACATCGTGTCGCGGGAGCTCGAATGCGAGCTGCAATGAGGGGAGAGGGAGTTTATGCAACCCTCGGAACCGGAATCAAGCCGACTTTTTTTGCTGTCATTCGACACGCCCCGCCCGTATGATCCCACCACGGTCGGAAGTCCCCGGCCGGCGTTCTCACACATCGAATTCGGAGTGCTGCACATGCGGAAGGCGGGATTTGTGTTCGGGGCCATGGTCGCGGCCGTGGTCGCTCTCGGCTCCTCGGCGGCGGACGAGAAGGTGCCGCCCATCAAGACGATCATGAAGACGATCGCCGGCTCGAAGAAGGAAAAGGGCCTGTGCGCGAAGTGCGTCGAGGCCGGCAAGGGCGAGAAGTGGGAAGACGCCCAGAAGCTCTCGAAGGACCTCGCCAACTGCGTGGCGAACCTGCCGAAGAACGCCTGCCCGAAGGGCGACGAGAAGAACTGGGAGAAGCTCGCCAAGGCGTTCGCCGAGCAGGCCAAGGTGATCCAAAAGGCGGCCGACGACAAGGACGCCAAGGCGTTCACGGAAGCGACGGCGGCCTTCACCAAGGCTTGCGGCGCCTGCCACAAGGAACACAAGTGATTCGACCGCAGGATCCGCACGCACACCCCGCGGCCGGCACCGAGGAATCGGTGCCGGCCGTTTCACTTGGCAGAACCCCGATCGCGGTGATACAGTGAGTGCGTTCCCGGCCCGGCGGCCCTCTCCCGGCGTGAGCCAATCATGACACCCATCCGCACCATCCTGTACCCGACGGACTTCTCGCCGTACTCGAACCAGGCGTATTTCCACGCCGTGTGCCTCGCCGAGGCGCACGATGCGAGCCTGACCTTCCTCTACGTTCTGCCGCCGTCCGAGTGCCCGGCCGACCGCCGCCGCTGGAAAGACCAGTTGGAACAGATGCGTCCCGGGAATCCGCGCATCGTCGTGAACCACGTGCTGCTCGAAGGCGACCCGGCCACCGAAATCGCGACCTACGCCGCGGACGCCCGGATCGACCTGATCGTGATCGGCACGCACGGCCGCACTGGCGAGGAACGGCTCCGCATGGGCAGCGTGGCGGAAAAAGTGGTCCGCGAGGCACCCTGCTCCGTGATGGTGGTGAAGCTTCCCAAGCGAGGCGCGCCGATGCCCGCACCGGACGCCATTGTGACGGCATGAGCCATGCCCGCCATCGCTGATCGCGAGTTCGTCGAACAACTCGGCCGTGTGCGGGCGCCGCTTTCCGAGGCCGACATCGAGCGGCTGAAGCCGCTGCTGGCTGTCCGATCCATTCCCGCGAGCCTTCGCGTGCCCGCCGCGGCGCGGGCGCTGGCGACCCTCCCGGACACGCTCGCGTCCGTGCGCAGCATCGCGAAGCCGCTCACTCACGGGCTGTCGCCGTTGCGGCGGCTTGAACGACTCCGCCACCTTCAGCACCAAGTCGACACCAATCGCAGCCTCGACATCCTGATCGAGCGGCGTGAAGCCCGCTTGAAGATGGATTGTCCGCGGTGCGGCCGGCGGTATCCGCGCGAAACGATGGTTCGCCACCTGTGGCACGAACACGGGCTGCTCCTCGAACAGGGCAAGGTGCGGAGCCCGCGCCGCACCGTGCGCGAGCTGAAGAGCGAACACGCCGCATCCCACGACACGACCGTACTCGATCGCACCTCCTTGGTGGCGGACGATGCCGCGATTCGAGCGTGGGTGGCGGCGTCCGATCCGCCGGAAGACGATGTCGCACCACTGCTCGCGGCGGCCGCGGAGCGTGGCTGCGGCCTCTGCCCCGAGTGTTTCTTGGAACGCGAGCCGGCCTTGCCGCCGCTGCCGCCCCCGCTCACCCGTTCGCGGGACCGCCTCGCCGGCGACGGCGACATCGTGCAGGTTCACGGCCGCGACTGGTTCCCCACGCTCACCGTGTCCACGAACACGAAGTTCCTCCACTTCGGCCCCGAGGGTTCGATCGGTTCGCGCGGCCTGGCGACGCTTGCGGCCGGGTTCCTGCTCTCGGTCGCGTTCGCCATCACGATGTTCGGTTCGAGGGAATGGGCGGCGACGAGCGTGATCTCACGGTTTCTCCCGGGCGCGGCCGTGGCGTACGGCTTGATCCGCTTCCTGCGGGTGACGTCGCGGCAGGGCGAAGACCGCGTCGTGGATGCGGCATGGACGCATCAGGTTCCCGAGTGGCTCGGCGGAAACCGCACGGCTCGAAGCCTGACGCGTCTGTGCCGGTCGAGCATCGGCCGTGGCGACCCCGCGGCCCGCGCGGGGCTGTTGCAACAAACGCTCGACCGCGCTGCGGAGGAAGACGCGGGGTTGCTCGCCGCCGCATCCGTGCTTCAGGCGAGCGATCGCGCTCGCATGGGTCACGATCACGCGTCCGCCGTCGCGGCCCTGCTTGCGGAGTCGCTCCGCGGGGAGCGTTCGATGGCGTTCGCCGAGTATGCGGCGGAGTGTTATCTCTCGGCGGAGCCGCCGCCGCCCGCACCGGAACGAGCGCGCATCCGCGTACTCGCGCTCGCCGCGGCGTTCGAGGCCGGCTTCTCCCCGCGGAACCTCAGCGAACTGTGGGCTGTGGCCCCGAACTTGAAGCGGCTCATGGCCGTCGAACCGCTGCACCGCCTCGCGCTTCTGCAGGGCGTGTGGAAAATGCAGGCCAACCGGGGGTGGGAACGGATCGCCCGCGCCGAATCCGTGTTTGAACTGTGCCGCAGCGCGCCGAACATCAGCGGCCGCCTCCTCGCGGATTTCCCCGATCTCCTGCTCTGCCACCGACCGGACCCGGACACCGAGGCGCAACTCGGGCCGGTGCTGATCTGCACGCGCGGCATCGTGGTCGGCGGCCGCATGCTCGCAGACCCGCAGACGGTAGTGCGACTGGAAAAGACTGGCGGCCGGATCGAGTTGCACTTCGGCCCGCACCGGTTCACACTGGAACGCACGCCGGCCGGCGACATTGCGAACGTGATCCGCGAGTGGCTGCGCTTCCGCGCATGGGCGTTGCTCCCGCTCTTGGACAACTACCTTCTGCCGCGTTCCGCGGCGATCGCCGCCCGCGCCTTGCCGCCGTTCCGCTCGCGTTGCCCGCGTTGCGGCACCGTCGCGGCGATTCTTCCGGGCGAAGTCGGCGTGAACGCTTGACCTGTGGCGAAGCGCGGGTTAAATTGGATAAGCGAGTCCAATTTAGGGGTTGACATGTTTCTGCGAACGATCACCGCACTGTTCGCCCTCGCCCTGCCCGCCTCGGCCACGGACCTGAACCTGCCGCCGATCAACTACGAGAAAGCGACGCCGGACAACGCCGTGTCGCGCTTGCAGGCGCAACTCGCGGCCAACAAGGCGAAGCTCGCGTTCGAAGACGAGCGCGGCTACCTCAAGAGCACGCTCGACGCCCTGAAGATTCCCGTTTCCTCGCAGGTGCTCGTCTTCTCCCGCACCAGTTTGCAGAGGAGCAAAATCGCCCCGAAGACGCCGCGGGCCATCTACTTCAACGACGATGTCTACATCGGCTTCTGCCAGCGCGGCGAAGTGCTCGAAGTGTCCGTTGCGGACCCGACCCTCGGCACGGTGTTCTACTCGCTGGATCAGGAACCCGCCGAGCGGCCGCGGTTCAAGCGCGAAACCGAAAGCTGCCTCATCTGCCACGGGTCGTCGTCCACACGCGGCATCCCCGGCCACCTCATGCGTTCCGTGCATCCGGATCGCAGCGGCGAGCCGATCCTCGGCTCCGGCTCCTACCGCACGGACGACGCCTCGGCGTTCGAGGATCGCTGGGGCGGCTGGTACGTCACAGGCAAGAGCGGCAAGACGGAGCACCTCGGGAACCGTGTGTACCGCAACCGGCAGGATTACGACGACCCGGTGAACCCGATCGGCACGAAGAACGTGCTGGACCTGAAGCCGTTCTTCACGCCGGGCGTCTACCTCACGCCGCACTCGGACATCGTCGCGCTGCTCGTGCTCGGGCACCAAGTGAACATGCACAACCGGATCGCGCGGGCCGCGTTGGAAACCCGCTGCGCGATCCACTACCAGGACGAACTCCGCAAGGCGCTCAAGGAGCCGGGCGCGAAGTACGACTCGGTGCGCAGCCGCATCGCGTCCGTGGGCGACGACCTGCTCAAGGTGCTGCTCTTCACCGATTACATGCCGCTGGACGACCGCATCGAAGGGAACACCACGTTCACGAAGGATTTCGCGGCTCGCGGGCCGTTCGATTCCAAGGGTCGCTCGCTGCGGCAGTTCGACCTCAAGGAACGCGTGTTCCGCTTCCCGTGCAGTTACCTGATCTATTCGGAGTCGTTCGAACGGCTGCCGGACCCGGTGAAGGACTATGTGCTGCGGCGGCTCTTCGACGTGCTGAAGGGAACGGACACCGACAAGTCGTTCGCGCACCTCACCCCGGCGGACCGCACCGCCGTGCTGGAGATCCTCCGCGAGACGCTGCCGAATCTCCCGGCGTATTGGCGAGAGTGAGATTCCGCCGCGATCACGCCCCCTCGGCGGATTCCGGCACCTTGCTCGGGTCGGGCGGCTGGTTGTACACCAAGCCGGGGCAGTGCTCCGCCAAGTAGTGCACCACGCGCTGGGCCGAAAGGATTCCGACTGGCCGGTTCGCCTCGTCCACCACCGGCAGATGCCGGTATCCGCCCTTTTCCATCCGCTCGATCGCGGTCTGAACCGAATCCTGCGGGCTGACTTTCACCGGGTTCGCGGTGAGGCACTCTGCCATCGGCACTCCGGGCGGCAGGTCCGCCGCGAGCACCCGGGTGAGCAGATCCCGCTCGGTGAAGATCCCGACCAGCTTCCCCTGCCGCGTCACGAGCAGGCACCCGGTCCGCTCCTTTTGCATGGATTCGACCGCGGACGAGACCGGCTGATTGTCCTCAACGGCAAGCGGGGTCGAAGGTTGCAGCCGGGCGATGCTGTCCACCCGCAGGTTGCGGGACAGCTCCATCGGCAGGCGGTTCAACGCCGTCGCAGGGGTGGAACCGGACTTGGGGCGGCGGTCCGGCTGTGGCGCGGTGCTCATGGCAAGCCCTCGATGTGCGCCGAAATTCTGCGAAATTCTCGCGTAAGTGCAAGCCCGAGGGCAATTTCGCGCCCGGCCCGAAAGTTTCTTTTGAAAATTCCGATTTTCGGTGGCGTGTTACTCGCGCCGTTTGCGTTCCCCATACCAATCGCCGGACATTCCGTCGTTCCGGCCTTACAATTCCACATTCGTAGAACGAGAACGCGATGCCTTCCCCTCAACGGATGCTGACCTTTCTCCGCCAGGCACTCGCGCTCGTCAGGGCGACACCGGGGCGAAAAGGGCACACGATCGAATTGACGGATTGCTCGGACGTGCTCGTGACGGGCGACCTGCACGGGCACGTCGGGCACTTCCAGGCATTGCTCAAGACCGCGGACTTGGAGAACCACCCGCGGCGGCACTTCGTGATGCAGGAAGCCATCCACGGGAAGTTCCGTTACCCGAACGGTGGCGACAAGTCGCACCAGCTCGTGGACCTGTTCGCCGCATTGAAGTGCCAGTTCCCCAACCGGGTGCACTACATCCCCGGAAACCACGAGCTGGCGCAGTGGACGTCGCGGCCGGTGATGAAGGCGGACGAGAACCTGAACCGACTGTTCGAGGAAGGCGTGCGCACCGGGTACGGCCCCGAAGCCGGCCCGGAGGTGTACCAAGCGTATCTCGAGTTGTTCCAGACACTGCCGCTCTCGCTGCGGGCCCCGAACGGCGTGCTCGTCTGCCACACCCTGCCGTCCGCCCGGGCCATGTCGCTGTTCGACCCGGCGAAGCTGGAGCGGGAGCACTTCGAACAGGCGGACCTGGAGCCGGGCGGCACCGTGCACAGCCTGCTCTGGGGCCGCGACACCTCGCCCAACACCGTGTCGGACTTTCTCGCCAAGATGGGTGCGGACCTGCTCGTGAGCGGTCACATCGCCAGCGAATCGGGCTACTCGGTGCCGAACGATCGCCAAGTGATCGTGGACTGTTCCGAATCGCCGGCGGGATTCATCCTGTTCCCCGCGGACCGCCCCATCACGCACGCCGAACTCGCGGCCAGCATCCGCGTGTTCTGAAACGTTGCGCTGTGTTGACGCCAGCGCAAACGCGGGTGCCGTCCCGCCCGTTCTTCCGCTCGACTGCCAATCCGGCCCGGGGCGAGTATGCTAAAGATTGTTGTGGCTCAGCCGTCCGCGCGGTCTTTGACACTTGCAAAGCTCCCGACCGAAGCATTTTGCCGGTTTTGACGTTTTTTCTTGACGCTGGTGCCCGACTTTCAGTAGAACCAGCACGTCATACAGGAATCGGCGAAGTCTCGGGCTCCAGGTGCAGGATGGCGAAACCTGAGTTCGGTCCCCGATATCGAACGTGCGAGGTGGGCGATTCCGACGCTCCACGAACCAAGTTCATCGATCCTCTCTGCTGTCCGGTTTGGTTCCGAAATCGTGCTGCCGAACTTGCTCGACGAGAAAACACGCTCGGATCCGATGAGCGTGGTCAACCAAGCGGAGATCATCGAGACCGCGTGGTTGCGACGAGCGTCTGTGCGGCTGGAGTCGGTCCTCGGACACGCGGTGGATGCGGTGCGGGACGCCATTACCGCCATAATGGGTGAGGTGGTCTCGTTTCGTGAGGCGATTCGGGAAGTGACGACTTCGCAGGGGATGCGGTTGCAAGACTGTAACGGAACGGCGGGCATTTACGAACGACTACTGGAACTGACGAAGCAGTTGATCGCTTCGCTGACCCAGTTGTACGCGTTCGTGATTCAGAATCTGTCGTGAGCGCCCGCGGGGCGATCCGACGGGCGACACAAGAGGGGCAGTTGTGCACGATCTCGAACTTTTCATGGCCAATTTTTCGGACGCTCTCGGCCACTTCGAACGCACATGGACGGAGAACTGCCCCCCGGCACAGGCGGAAGAACTGGCTCGAAAGGTCTGCCTCGCCTCGCGAACCGCTTACTCCGAATTCCGGGCGTTGCACATCGAGCACAGCGATTCCCTGCCCAAGTTGCTGCCCCGATTGCGAGACCTCAACGCCCGCGCCGTCGAAACCCTCTCCCGCATCCCCGCACCGACCGGAAGCACCGTCGAATTCCTCGAAGCCATGGGCAAGCGGCAACGGCGCCTGGATGAAGTGTTCGACACCATCCGCGGCTGGGCCCATGCCTTCTCCACCTCCGAGCCCGCGCCCGTTTAACGTCCGTACTGGAACGCGAACAGCACTTCCAAGATTCCGCTCCTTACCGCCGGAAACTGCTGCGTGAACTCCTGAATGATCGCGGACACGGGCTTCTGCCCTCCGCGCAACTCCCGTTCCCACACGTTCATCCGCCGGATCAGTTCGTTCAGTGCGTTCACCGCGGAGACGGGCAGTTTCGCCTCGATCGGGTTCATGCGTTCCAGAAGGTTCCGCGCCAGCTCCGCGAATTGGTCCGCCACGTACGGCACGTCCGACATGCCGGTGAGTTCCCGCCGCGTGTCGATCAGCGCGTCCTCCACGAACCGCCGGAAGTCGGCGATGTCGCCTTTGCAGCCGTGCAAGGGGTGGTGGCCGATCACCGGACGGAGGGCCGCCAACTCGGCGACGAGTTCGACGGCGCTCGCGGGGCGGTCGACCATCGCCGGGCTCAGGCACTTGCGGATCAGCGTGAGCAAGCGGACCGGCAGGTCCGGCCGCAGCGGTGCCCGAGCGTCCAGTATCGCTTGCAGCCTCGATTGCGTCCCCTCGAAATCGGCCCATGTGAAGCCCAGTGCCGGGTAACACGGCGGCACGCCGAAGAACAGGAAGAACGCGACGCAGCCGAAGGCGAAAACGTCCGACGGGGCGGCGGCGTCGCGCGCGCTGACGAACTGCTCGGGCGGCATCCACGCCCGTGTGCCCAACCGAGAACCGGCCTGAGTCCGTACCAAATCCACCGTCTCCTCCGCCGGCAACAGCGTCTTCGACATGCCGAAGTCGAGCAGCTTGATCGTCATCGAATCGAATTCGAGGAGAAGGTTGTTCGGCTTCACGTCGCGGTGGATCACGGGGCGGCCGGGGATGCCGTGGGCGGCCGCCAGCCCGCTCGCGATCTGTTCGAGCCACTCGAGTGCCTGCAGCACCGACACGCCGCCGGATTTCCTGATCCGCGTGAAGACCGCCTCGTCGAGCGTGGTGCCCTCGACGAATTCAGTGACTATGTAGCCTTCATCCGCCGCCGTGCGGAAGTAGCCGTAGAAGTGCGCGACATGCGGATGCTGGCCGATGGCCTTGTATGCCGCCACCTCGCGATCGAAGCGCAGCTCCTCCTGCTTCGAACTCCACACCATCCGCTTCAGCACCACGATCCGCCGCGAAGGATGGACGACATCCTGCACCTTGAACACTGAGCCTTGGCCGCCGTTCCGCAGGCACTCCCGGATGATGAAGCGGGCGCGGAACGTCTTCGGATCGAGAACCAGCAGGTCCGCGCCGCGCTTCGCCAGGATTTCACGGGCCTGGTAGTCGCTGAGCGCCGCGGCCTTCGAGTTGATCGGATCGCGCATCCCCTGCAGCATGCGGACGAGTTCTTCCGTCGTGGCTGGCAGGCGCGCCGCGACGATGTCGGCCAATTCGTCAACGAGGAATCGGCGCTTCTTGTGACGCAGCCATTGCAAGAGCGATGCGGGGCTCGCGAGGTAACTCATCCAAGGCTCCGCTGGGAGGTGATCGGAGTCGGCAGGCGGGATCGTTGGCAGTGTTACGGCTCTATTCTACCTTACGACATGGTCCCGAGTCCAAAGAGAGTCACGGCTTCACCGCGATCGCCACCGCATCCGCGACTTCGCGCCGCAACCGCGCCGTCTCGCCCTTGTCCGCCGGATGCACGCGGCTGGTCAGCACGATGACCGCGGTGCGGCTCTTGGAATCGATCCAGATCGACGTGCCGGTGAAGCCGGTGTGTCCGTAGCCGCCGCCTTTCGGAAACACGGTGCCGCGCTGCCCGCTGAACCCCGTGTCCACGTCCCAACCGAGTGAGCGGAATTGCTTGCCCTTCCCGCCGGGCACTTCATGCGGCTCCGTGAACAACTTCACGGTTTCGGCCTTGAGCACGCGGGCGCCGTCGAGTTCGCCGCCGTTCATCAGCATGCGGCAGTACCGCGCCAAGTCGTCCGCCGGGGCGAAGAGCCCGGCGTGTCCCGCGACTCCGCCGAGCTTGAACGCCCGCGGATCGTGAACCTCGCCGAGGATGATCGCACCGTCGCGTTTGCCCGTGGGCGCGATCCGCTTCCGCAGCGATTCCACGGGCTCGTACCCGGTGTCCGACATCTTCAATTGGTCGAAGACGTGCTGCCTCGCGAAGCGGTCCAACGTTGTTCCCGAGAGGCGTTCGACAAGGTGACCGAGTACGAGAAAGCCGACGTCGCTGTACCGGAAGCGAGCGCCGGCGGGGGCTTCGAGCTTCAACGCGGCGATGCGATCGAACGCCTTCTCGCGGCCGTCCTGGTAGTCCGCGAGTGCGTTGTCCGCAGTGAGACCGCTCGTGTGCAACAGCAGGTGGGCGATCGTCACGTCGTCCTTGCCGTTGGCCGCGAACGCCGGCCAGTGCTTCGAGATGCGATCCTCCGGCTTCAGCTTGCCCTGCTCGATCAACTTCATGATCGACGTGCCGGTGGCGATCGGCTTGGTGAGCGAGGCGAGATCGAAGATCGCGTCCGCGGCGAGCGGGGACTTCTCCGGTTCCACGGAGCGCAGCCCGTACGCCTTCCGCAGGACGACTTCATCCTTGTGAACGACGAGCACGACGACGCCGGGGCAGTCGCCGCGTTTGATCGCGGCCTCCGCGGCGACATCCACCGCGGAGAAGTCCGGTGCCAGCAATGTGAAGAAAAGTGCGAGCATGAAGGATTTGTAGGGCGGGTCGAGGCTTTGCGAGCCCCGCCGCGCGACCGCAACCGCTCACGGCGGGGCTCGCGTCGCAAAGCCGACGCTCGACCCGCCCTGCGGTTCAATCCACGAACAGCAACTCGTTCCCGGCGAGCAACGCTTGGGAGTACTGTTCCCAGCGCGTGAGCTTGTCGTCCGTCTTCGCGGGCAATTTGAGGAACGCGACGCCGAGTTTCGTTTCGCGCGGGTCGGGCTTGCGGTTGAACGCGAGTCGGTACGCCGCTGCGATTCGCCCCTCGTCGGTGTCGCCGAGCTTGACCACGCGGGCGGCGAACGCCTTCGCCTGGTTCACCATGAAGTCGCTGTTCAGCGTGAAGAGTTGCTGCTGCGGCACGGTCGTAACGCTGCGCTTATCCGCGGTCACGTTCGCATCCGGGAAGTCGAACAGCCGCAAGAGGCCGTCCAGTTCGTGGCGGCTGACCTTGGCGTACACGGTGCGTCGTTTCGCGTTCGCGTCCTTGAGGTCGAACGTGGGGCCGCCCATCTTCGCATCCAAGTTGCCGGAGATGGCGAGGAGCGAATCGCGCCACGATTCGATGTCCAGCCGCTTCCGCGTTCCGCGCCACAGGTACACGTTCGCCGCATCCGAAGACTTGGCGTCCCCCGTTGCGGCGAGTTGATACACCTTCGCGTTCATGATCTGCCGGTGGAGCCACTTGATGCTCCAGCCGTGTTTCACGAACTCGACTGCGAGCCAATCCAGCAGTTCGGGGTGGCTCGGGGCGTCGCCGAGCTTGCCGAAGTTGCTCGGCGTGGCGACGATGCCGCGGCCGAAGTGCCACGCCCACACGCGGTTCACGATCACGCGGGCCGTGAGCGGGTTCTTGTCCGTGGCGATGGCGTTGGCCAAGTCCAGCCGCGTGAAGTCCTTCTTCGGTTCGGGGTTGGTTGCGATCACCTGCAGGAAGCCCTTCGGGGCGTCCTCGCCCTTGGTGGCCGGGTTGCCGCGGATGTACACCTTCATCGCTTGGCCGTTGCCGGAGAGCACGGGGGCCGCCAGCGGCTCCTTGGGCATCGCCTTCTTCGCGGCCTCGAATTCGGTGGCGAGCGTCTTCGCCGCGGCGGCCAGTTCCTTGTCCATCGGCTTGGCTTTCGCGTCCGCCTGCATCTTCTTCATCTTGTCTTCGGCGGCCTTCAGCTTCTTCTGTGCGTCGCGGTAAGCCTCCACCTCGGCCTTCGGCGCGATCGGGAAGTCGGTGAGGTTCGTGCCGTAGAAGATGCCGGCGAGCGAGTAGTAATCGCGGGTGGGAATCGGGTCGAACTTGTGGTCGTGGCAGCGGGCGCACGACACGGTGAGCCCGAGGAACGCGCGGCTCACCACATCCACGCGGTCGTCCAGTTCCTCGGCGATGGCCTGCTCGCGGGCCGTATTCTTGTAGTAGTCCGCGCCGAGGCCCAGCAGCCCGAGGCCGGACATCCGCGTGACGAGATCGCCTTCGCTCTCCGGCATCAGATCGCCGGCGAGTTGAATCTTCGCGAAGCGGTCGAACGGCATGTCGTCGTTGAACGCCTTCACCACCCAGTCGCGGTAGATCCATGCGTTCGTCTTCGGCTTCACGCCGAACGTGTGGGCTTGGTCCTCGGCGTAGCGGGCGACATCGAGCCAGTGCCGACCCCAACGCTCCCCGTAATGCGGAGAGGCCAGCAACTTGTCCACCAACTTGGCGAACGCGTTGGGCGATTCATCGGCGAGGAACGCATCCACGTCTTCGGGCGTCGGCGGCAGCCCGAGCAGGTCGAATGTCGCGCGACGAATCAACGTGCGTTTGTCCGCCGGAGCCGCGGGCGCGAGGTTCTTCTCCTTCCACTTGTCCGCAATGAAGGTGTCGATGGTCGCCTTCGAATCGCGACTCACCGGCGGCTTCAACGACCAGAACTCGCGCCCTTTCGCGAAATCGATCGAGGGTGCCTTCGTGGTCGCGGCGTCGGTGCGCGGATCGACCGCGCCGTCCTTGATCCACTTCTCGAAGTCCGCAATCACGTTGTCCGGCAGCTTGCCCTTCGGCGGCATTTTCAGGTCGCCGTCGTACCGGATCGTCTTGAACAGGTGGCTCTCGCTCGGCTTGCCGGGCACGATCACGGGGCCGGCGTCGCCGCCCTTCATCCATGCCGCTTTCGAGTCCAGCCGCAGGCCGCCCTTCAGTTTTTTGTTCTTCTCCGCGTCGGCGTCGTGGCATTTCTGGCAGTGTTCGACCAGCACGGGGCGGATCTTCTTCTCGAAGAACTCGACGGCGGCGGGATCGTCCGCGGCGGAAGCGGAGGCATGCGGCAGAAGCAGGAACGCGGCAGCGAAGAGAACGCGGGGCATGATCGCCTCGGGTGGCGGAGTGCGGCGGGATTCAAGTGGGAGAAGGCGGGACCGACAAGGAAATCATAGCAGATGTGCGTTGGGCGTGCGAGTCATTCGCCGGCGTGAAATCCGGCCTCGATGTCGCGGGAACCGTGCAAGATCCGAGCGACGACAAGTTCCGACTCCGTGAACGTGTAGAGCACGACGTAACGACCGACCACGAAACTGCGAAGTCCGGGGCTGAGCAGCGAGCGATCGCGTCCGATGCGGGGTTGTGAGAGCGCGAGCCTGAGACGGGCAGTCAAGTCACGAGTGAAACGATCGGCGGCCGACTCCGAGTGCTCATTCAAGTAAGCGAGAATGGACTTCAAGTCCGCCCGCGCTTGTATGGATCGAAGGAGACGCCTCACGCCGCGCCCGCCTTTTGGGAATGCAGCCGCTTGATCTCTTCGAGGTCGGCCATCGGATCGAATTCTTCGACTTCACCACGGGCGATCTGGTCCAGCCCGAGTTGTACCATCGCACGCAGCTCGGTCAGTTTTTGTTGAAGCGACCTCAAGCCGATCTCGACCATCTCGTCCATGTTGGCGAATGCGCCGCGGTCCAGTTCAGCCTTCACGAACTCTTGGAGGTCCGGGGGAAGTGACGCCGTCATCGTTGGTCTCCTTCTCCACCATGATACCGGCCATGTCGGAGGGCGCGAAGCGAGTTCCCGGCGGTGGTGCGTCCCGTTGAACGCGGCCCGCGCTTGTCTTAATCTAACCCAATTCGACCGAGCTTCCGCCACGGTGCCGCATGTTCGAAGGGATCACCCGTTCGCTCTCCGAAGCCTTCAAGAAGTTCCGCGGCGGGAAGCTCACGGCCGACAACATCCGCGAAGGCCTGCGCGAAGTCCGTCGCGCGTTCCTCGAAGCGGATGTCAATTTCAACGTCGTCACCGAGTTCATCGGCAAGGTCGAAGCGCAGGCTGTCGGCCAAGACGTGATGGCTCGCATCAACCCCTCGGAACAGATCATCAAGATCGTGTACGAGGAACTCGTCGGGTTGATGGGCCCGGTGGAACACAAGATCCCGCAGCGGGCGGATCGGCCGGTCGTGTTGATGCTCTGCGGTCTCCAAGGTTCCGGCAAGACCACGACCGCGGCCAAGCTCGCGCTCACGTTGCAGAGCCGGGGCCGCAAGCCGCTCCTCGCCGCCGCGGACCTTCAACGCCCCGGCGCCGTGGAACAACTCCAAACGCTCGGCGAGCAGATCAACGTTCCCGTTTATTCCGAGAAGACGAACCCGGTCGATGTCTGCCGCAACGCCGTGGCGCAAGCCAAGAAGACGCTCTGCGACACGGTCATTCTCGATACCGCCGGCCGCTTGCAGATCGACGCCGAGTTGATGGACGAGTTGAAGCGCATCGACAAGCTGGTGAAGCCGGACGAAGTGTATCTCGTCGTCGATGCGATGATCGGGCAGGAAGCCGCGAACGTCGCCAAGTCGTTCAACGACGCGCTCGAACTCAACGCCTGCATCCTGACGAAGCTCGACGGCGACGCCCGCGGCGGCGCGGCCATGTCCATCAAGGGCGTGACCGGCGTGCCCGTCAAGTTCGTCGGCATGGGCGAGAAGGTGGACAAGCTCGAGGAGTTCGTCCCCGAGCGGATGGCCGGCCGCATCATGGGCCAGGGCGACCTCATGGGCATCGTCGGCAAGATCGCCGACATTCAGAAGGAAATCTCCGCGGAGGAGATGGAGAAGCAGCAGGCCGCGCTCGCCAAGGGCACGTTCACGCTGGAGATGTTCCGCAGCCAGTTCGAGATGATCGCCAAGGTCGGCATGAAGGACATGATCGGCCGCATGCCCGGCATGGCGGACATGATCCCGGAAGGCGAAGATCCCGAGGTCGCCCTCAAGCGCGTGCAGGGCATGATCGACTCGATGACGAAGAAGGAGAAGCTCGATCCGGATTCGATCGACACGAGCCGCCGCCGCCGCATCGCGAAGGGCGCCGGCGTGAAGCCCGAGGAAGTGAACCAGTTCCTCAAGCAGTTCGACCAAGTGCGGATGCTGATGAAGCAGATGTCGCAAATGAGCCTGTGGCAGCGGTTGAAGATGGTGACGGGCCTCGGCAAGGCGGGCGCGTTCCTCCCCGGCGGCATGGACGGCCTGAAACTCAAGGGCGACACCGGCCACCGCAAGAGCGCGAAGGAACGCGCCGACGAACGCAAGAAGAAGAACAAGAAGAAGCGGCGGTGATGCGATGCCGATCCACGACTGGACGCGAGTGCCTTCGGGGCTGTTCCACGATTTCCATCAACGGTGGGCGGCCGCGATTTGCAATGCGTTAAACACCGGTGCAATGCCGGACGACTATTACGCCTACGTCGAACAGAAACTTGGCGGTCCGGAGCCCGATGTGATCGCTGTCGAGAGCGCATCCAAGAACAGCAAGAACGGTCTTCACGGCGGAACGGCGCTATTGGAAGCACCGAAAACGCGAGTGGTGCATCGATTGGAATCGGACGCGGTTCTGTACGCGCGTAAAGCCGATCGGGTTGTGATTCGCCATCACTTGGGCGAGGCGGTCGCTATCATCGAGATCGTCTCGCCGGGAAACAAAGAGAGCCGATCGCACTTTCGCGAGTTTCTGGACAAGACGACCAGCTTCATCCGCAGCGGCATTCATGTGTTGATCGTGGATTTGTTCCCACCGACGAAACGCGACCCGCGGGGCGTTCATCGCGCCATCTTGGATGAATTCGGAAGCCGCCCTTTTGCTCCGCCTCGGGGCAAGCCTCTGACCCTGGCGGCGTACCGCGCGGCCCCGCCCCTCACCGCGTACGTCGAACCGGTGGCCGTGGGCGATGCGATGCCGAACATGCCGCTGTTCATCACGAAGGACGCACACGTCCCAGTGCCGTTGGAAGAAACCTACATGGCGAACTGGAAGGCCACGGGTAAGCCGCTTCGCGACATGCTCACCTCTTGAAGTCCATTCAATCAAACGCGATGTGCGGGTTCATTTCTGCCGGTGTCCGCCACTCGATGCCGTACTTCTGCCGCAGAATCTGCTTCTTCGTGGCCGCGAATGCGTGACCGAACCCCATTCGTCGCGGCTCGTCCTTCAAGAGGGATTCCGCTTCTTGCTCCGCCAGCTTCAACAGCGGGTGAACATGCGGCTCGTCTTCAATCGGATCGTGGCGTATGCGGATGCCCTCACCGGCATCGTCGGATTGTGTCGGCCACCATGCTGAACTGCAATACGCGGCGAACAGAATGACGAGAAGCGAAGCGAGAACCCTGGAGCGAGGCTGCTTCCTCACCAAAGCGACGAGACATCCGACAGCGAAACCGATCGGTATGGTATGGCTCGGAAGATCGCGGAGATATCGCTCAATCCGCCATTGAATCGGGTCGCGATCCAGCGGAGTGCTCAGGGGCGATGCCAGCCAGCCGTTCACCCAAGCCGTGAGGACGAGGACCATGACAGGGACGGTCGCGACAAGCAATCCGACGGCGATGCACCGAGCCGCCTCTCGCATGCGCAACCAGCGATGACTTCTGCAGCTTCGCGACCGCATGACTGTACGCGCCTCGGCACCGATTGCCGCGAGCGGGTCATTTTCGTGAGAGGAGTCCATCCCCCTTACGATGCCGGAGCCCGTTGGATATTCCCGTACAACTTCACTTCTTCACCGGGGCGATGATCTGCGAGGCGTGGCCTTTCTCGTGATGCACCGCGTTCTTGGCTGTGACCGCGTTCTTCGGGAAGTCCAGCGTCAGCGGTTCGCCGGTGTTCGGGTTCCGCTCGTAGAACGGGGCGCCGGTGCCCGCGATCGTGACACGGATTCGGTGGCCCTTCGCGAACACCTGGCTGATCCAACCCACGTCGAAGCTCACCGGATACACCTTGCCCGGTTCCATGAACACTTCCTTCTCGTACCCGTCGCGGTAGCGTAGCCGCCGCACGTAATCGATCAGCAGCATCGAGCGGCCGTCCGGGTACACGTCCGTCACGCGGACGATCACGTCCGAATCCTTGGCATCGGAGGAGACGAAGAGCCTCGCTTTCACGTTGCCCGTCCATTCGGTCAGCTCGGTGAGTTCCTCCGTGGTGAAGGTCAGCACGTGGGGCTGCTTCTCGAACGCGCGGGCGTCCTTGGCTCCGGGAAAGGCCCGCTCGGGGATCGATGCAGGCTTCAACGGGTCGGCGAGGAACACGGAGGACGACTTCGCTTCAGCCGGCTCCGAATCCGAGAGCTTGCCGCCCGCGTGCAAGTAGAACGCCGTGCCGGTCGCCTTCACCGGCCAGTCCGGCGCGGTCCGCCATTCGTCCGCCCCCATCACGTAGTACTTCACCGCCGGGTCGTTCATCACGCCGTTGTCGATGGCCTTGAGGTGGAAGTCGAACCAGCGGATCATGGTGGCCGGCAAATCGATGGCGGCGTTCTCCTTGAAGACCATCTCGTTGATCTTGTTGCTCTTCGCGCCGCCGTGGAGCCACGGGCCGATGAGAAGTTGCTGCCGTCCGCGCGAGTTCGGCCCGCCCCTGTGCTGCCGCCCGACGTAGCTGTCGATCGAGCCCACATTCATGAAGTCGAACCAACTGCCCAGCGTGAAGCACGGCACGTCCATCTTGTCGAAGTGCTTGCTGCAATCCTCCGCAGCCCAGTAGTCGTCGTAGGTCGGGTGTTCGAACCACTCTTTCAGCAGTAGGCGGTTGTGCTCGGGCACGCGGCACACGGCGTCCATCTGCTTGAAGCGTTCCGGCCGCGTTGTGCCGCCGATGCGGTAGCCTTCGTGGTAAAGGCTGAGGCCCGTGTCGGTCATGAACTGGGCCTTGAGCGCAGGCGGCCGCGTGATGGCGAGGAAGTTCTGGGCGAACCCCGCCTGCGACCCGCCGAACGTGCCGATCTTCCCCGTGCTCCACGGCTGCTTCGCCAGCCACGCGACCGTGTCGAAGCCGTCCTGCTTCTCGCCCCAGCCGAGCGCGCGGTAGCCGACCCAGGTGCCTTCGGACTTTCCCGCCCCGCGGAAGTTCTGGGCCGCGACCACATACCCCTTCTCGGCCAACTTCGCGTACGCCTTGCGTGTGCCCGCGCCAGTGATGTCCGCGTAGCGCTGTTCGTACAGCACCGGCCACGGGCCTTTGCCCTCCGGGAAGAACAGGTACACGGAAAGCTTCACGCCGTCCCGCATCGGCACCATCTCGTGCTTCTCGGAGACGGTTCCCAGATCGACCTTCGGCAAGTCCGAAGGGGCGAGGGTGAACGAGAGCAACAGGCTGATCGGGATCATGGCTTCGGCTCCATGCGGTGCGGCCGGGATCTTGCAGTTCTACGGGAAACGCGCATGAGCCGCGCCGATGTGCCTCCCTGTGGTGAAGCTTCGTCGTGAAGCGGCATACAATCGCCGAATGTCCCGCCTTCAGATGTGGCTGCGACGCGGCTGGAAGCCGTTCCTCGCGCTGGTGATACTCGTGCTGGTCGCCCGGCACTTCGCTCGCATCCTCGCGCAGCCGGAACTCGATCCGTATCCGTTCGCCCTGCGCATCCCGCACTTGCTGCCCGCAGCCGCACTCTACCTCGGGGCGCACACCTGCTGGGCGTGGTTCTGGGTGCGGTTGCTGCGGAGCCAAGGGGTGAAGGTTCGCTTCGCGGACGGATTGCGGGCCTATTTCGTCAGTCAGTTCGGCAAGTACATCCCCGGGAAGGCGTGGGTCATTCTCATCCGCGTGGGGATGCTCCGCGGCACGGCCGGCGGCACGCCGCTGGCCGTCGGCATCACCGCGACCTACGAGACGCTCACGAGCATGGGTGCGGGCGCGATGCTCGGCATGCTGTTGCTCCCGTGGGTCGGCGTGGTGCCGAACGAACTGGCGGACAACTTCGCAGTGGTGGTCGGCATCGCGGCATCGCCGCTGGTGCTCGGAGCGTTGAACAAACTCGCGGCACGGCGGATCGCGAAGTTGCGAGGTCCGGATGCGCCGCCGCTGCCGAGCCCGCCGCTCGCACTCTTGCTGCAAGGGCTCTTGCACGGCGTCGCCGGGTGGTGTTTGCTGGGTTTGGGGCTCGGCTTCGCGATCCAAGCCGTGGCCGTGGAACCGCCCGCTCCGACGCTCGATTCGTACCTCGCAGACACGGGGGCGATGGCGCTGGCCTATGTGGCCGGGTTCTTCGTGCTGGTCGCGCCCGGCGGGCTCGGCATCCGCGAACTGATCCTGCAGTACGCCTTGAGCCCGCGGTTCGGAGTGACGCTCGAACCGAAACTCGCCACGGCCCAAGCTGTTGTCGTTTCCCTCGTGCTTCGGCTAACTTGGACTGTGGCCGAACTCGCCTTCATGGCCCTCTTCGTCCTCCGCCGGAAACCCGCACCATGACCTCGCTCCTCGAAGACGCCGCCGCGCCGCACCACTCGCCTGCGGCCACCGGCGAAGCCGAACTCATCAGCCTCGTCATTCCCGTGTTCAACGAGAAGGAGAGCTTGGAGCCGCTGTTCGCGGAGATCGCCGAGGTGGCGGCGTCGAACCGGCTCCGAATCGAAGTGATCTTCGTCGACGACGGCAGCACGGACGGCTCGTGGAAGACCATTCAACGGATCGCAGCGGCGGACGAGCGTGTGAAGGCGATCCGCTTCCGCCGCAACTTCGGGAAGGCCGCCGCGCTCGCCGCGGGCTTCAAGGCCGCCGCGGGCAAGTCGATCATGACGCTCGACGCGGACCTTCAGGACGACCCGCACGAGATCCCGCGGTTCCTCACGGAGCTTCGCAACGGGCTCGACGTGGTCAGCGGTTGGAAGAAACTGCGGCACGATCCGTGGCATAAGGTGTGGCCGAGCCGCGTGTTCAACGGCATGGTCGGCGCCGTGACCGGCGTGAAGTTGCACGACCACAACTGCGGCATGAAGGCGTACCGGGCCGAGGTGCTCCGCGAAGTGCGGCTGTACGGCGAACTGCACCGCTTCGTGCCCGTGCTCGCCGCGGCCCGAGGATTCAAGGTCGGCGAACTCGTCATCAACCACCGGCAGCGGAAGTTCGGCTACTCGAAGTACGGCATTCGCCGCTTCGCAAAGGGCTTCCTCGATTTGCTCACGGTGAAGTTCCTCACCGGCTTCGGCCACCGCCCGCAGCACTTGCTCGGCAACTTCGGATTGTTCCCCGTCGGCCTCGGCATCGCAGGCATGCTGCTGCTCGCGGTGAACGCCATCGTCCGCCTCGCGTCCGATCACACGGTGGGGGCCAGCAGCACGACGCAGATCGTGGTCGCGATCATCTCGGTGGGGCTGCTGCTGTTCGGCGCCCAACTGGCGATCGCGGGGCTGATCGCCGAACTCATCGTGGACCGCGGCCCGGACGACCTCGCGCCGTACTGCATCGCCGAAACGCTGCAGACCGAACCCGACGGGGACGGCGGTGTCCGTACTTGACGGAACGGTGTCCCGAGTTAGAACGAAGATGTGCGGCCCTATCGTCTAGTGGCCTAGGACGTGGCCCTCTCAAGGCCAAAACCCGGGTTCGAGTCCCGGTAGGGTCATCTGTACAGTCGTACAGGTTAAGACAGGATCGGACAGAACCGAACTCGAAGGCTTGATATCAAGCGTTTCGGTCGGCTTTGTCCGATCCTGTCTGTTTTGGTCCGTTCCTGTCCGCGCCGCATTTTGCGCCGCCTGATGCGTCGGAATTTGCGCCGCCTGTCGGTAGTGCTCTTCGGTCACTTGCAAGTAGTGCTCACGGGCCACGGCGAGACTGTTTCCGAGCCAGTCGCACACGACGTGGGCCGGGAATCGGTTCGCGAGGTCCGTCTGGCACGATGAGCGCAGATTGTGGAAGAGACGCGGCCACGCGGTCAGACCGGCCTTCCGAAGAATCCGAAGAAACTGCGTTCGCCAGTTGGTTCCGATTCCGTTCGCGGCGCGTTCGTCACCTCGGTTCCGGGCGATCACATGAACTTGTCCCGGTTCCGCGGCCTCGAACGCGTCGCGCAGGTACGGGTACAGTTCCGGGAAGATCGGCACCACTCGCTGTGCCTTCCCTTCGATGTGCTCCGTCTTGGGGCTGTGAATGACGAATCGGTTCCGCTCCCAATTGATGTCACCCCACGTCAGTCCCAAGTGCTCGCTCGGGCAACGCAGGCCAGCGTATCGGGACAGTGCCACGATCAACCGCCACTCGACTGACGGGCAGGCGTCCAGTGCAACGCGGATTGAATCCGCAGGTACGTATTCCTGCCGATCAGGGCTTCCACCCGTGGCAACTTTCACACCGATGAACGGGTTGGCAGGAATGACCCGCTTGCGCACGGCATAGGCGAAGAACTGCTTCGCCCGCCCAGTCCGTCGGCGCGCAGTGTTTTGAGCCAGTCCTTTGGCGATGAGCTTGCGGTAGAAACCCTCGGCATCCGGTCGCGGAACACGGTTAACTGTTCGCGATTCCCGTTCGTGCGGAGGTTCGCGCTTCCCTCGAAAACGAGTCCGTCATTTGTGCTGAGCTCGAAAGTCACGACTTTCGCGTGAGTCCGCGCCGCGGTGAGCCGCGCCGTGGGATGCTCCTTCACGTCTTCGGTGAACTTCTCGAACAATTCCTTGTTGTGCCCTTTGAAGAACTCGGAAACGAGCATCGTCAGCCGCAGCCGCGTGAAGGTCTCCAGCAACCCCAGCAGTTCGGCGGCGTTCCGTTTCGAGAAGCAAAGCGTCGCGACTCGAAGGTGATGGCATTCCGGCACCCGTCGAATCGTCGCCGTAATCACCTGCATCAAGTCGAACGTGCCGAGCATCAGGGCATGAACCGCCTCGCCGGGCTCGGGGAGATCAGGGAGCAGTTCCGCGGCGGTTCGGGCCGCGCGCATGTAGCGGGCCTCGGCCTTCGTTCGCAACGGCGCTGGCGGCGCGGGCTGGTTCTGTGCGGCGCGTCCGAATGCCGGTCGCGGGATTGCGGCGAAGTTCGTGGGAGTGGCGGCGAACACGATCAGGAACCCCCGCCAGCGGATCGCGACTGGCGAGAGCCGGCCTTCTTCGACGCGCCGCGAGCACGCACTTTCGCGGTGAACGTCGGGACATTCGCACCGAAGTTGAAGTCCGTGGCGGTGGATTTCGCCTGCTTCGGCTTGCTTTTGAACGAGACGGGCTTGGCCATTTTTCCACCTACGGCTGACAAGTTGCAAGGTCGAGACCGGCCACGACTGCGGTCAGGATTTCGCTCGTCGCGCCGTTGAGTTGCTTGCTCGCGGCAGCAAGCCGCAAGGCTTCCGCGTGTGCGGTGACGGCGGCGACCGCCTTGGACGAAGTGGCGATGGCATCGACCTGCGCGGCCACGGGTGGTAGCAGGGCGGCGGCCCGTGCTCTTGCAGCATTTGTGGCCTCGACAAGCTTGAGCCGGTGTCGCGTGAGTTCATCATGGCTCGCGTTGATGACGGCACTACGGGCATTTGCCGCCAGCGAGCGCACAATGGGTGCTATCTGGTCTGCAGTCGATTGCAGCACTTCTACTTCGGCCTGCCGAGTTCTGATGGCCTCGCCGGTCGCCAACAGGTCGTCCACACTCTGTTCTGTGCTTACCTCGGCCTGTTTGGACACAAGTTCCGCGAGCGTATTCCGGCATTCGCGCAGTCGGTCTCCGATTGCCTTGCCCTTCCCAGCGGCCTGTCGGAACTTCACGAATTCGGGGAGTCGGCTGCACGCTTCGATTGTCGAGCGCACGATGTGGGCGGGATTGGCCTCGTCAGCGCCGGTTTCCGCCGCGGAGATCGGCAACACGATCTCGCCGCGGATCGCGTCACCCGCGAGGTGCAACACAGTTACCGGGGTTCGGCGTTCACATTCGACTGGCTTGGACATCTTGCACCCTGATGACGGCTGCCTGAATCATAGGGTGATTGCGAGTGGCCAACCATCGAGTGCCTAATTTGGGCCGTCGGACAGTGCAATAGGCACGCACGAGCCTCACGTGTTCAAGTATCACGAACTTGAACTTCTGCTCTTCGAGACCACTCTGACCGCCCGGAATCCGCTTGTTTCAGGCAGAAGCTCCAGAGGCTCAGGTTGTCGTGAACCGTGCGAGGGCATGCCCAAGTCGGTCGTCATTCCTGATATTGCTTCACACCGTGGTGGATGAGTTCACGAAGCGCGGCTTCGTGCTCCTTCAGCTCTTGGGCCGTCAACCGGACAGCCACGCGGTTGCCGTATTCACCACCGCGTCTAGGCCTGCCGCCTTCAGGAGCTTGACCCACTCTTCGGGCTCTGTGGAAGGAACTCGCAGAATGACGAAGTCTTCTTCGGGAACAGTGCCATTGCATTCGCGAACTGTCCGGGCACGCTCAGCGCGAAGTGCTTTTTCTTGAACTTGAGTTCGACGTGCGGGTTAGCGATCTCGTTGAGAAAAGAAGAATAGCCAACTACCGCGCTTGACTGTTTGATTTCGGCTTGTTCAATTTGGGACTGTCCTTTTGGTAGCACAGAGGCCCTAGTGGAAGCGATCGCAGTACCCTGCCATTGGTTTTGGGCGAAGCTGGGGAAGCATTCCTGGCCGGATCGCTTTCACCACGCCGTTGATGTAGGCCGAGTTGCCGCCCACCTTTGGGACCACCTTCGCCCGTCACAGAGGGGGCGGATCGCAGATGCACTTCACTTGGACCCCGATGCCGCCGGCCGGTGGATCACTTTTTGGATTGCGGCCCACGATATAGGGAAGGTGACACCATGTTTTCAGTTCGGCGACAACAGCGAGAAGTTGAAGGCCTCGCTTGCAACGTCCCAATTCGACTCGCCGCCGGGCAACGAGCACCACACCAACACCGGAACGAAGGTGCTGTTCGACGCCCTGATAGCGGGCGGCGAATCATGGCAGGCGATTCCAGCGAGTCGCGAGGCCAAGCGGATGGCGGCGATCCTGCTCGACGTGCTGGCGGGAAGCCGGACGCCGACGCAGGCGGCGGAGACGCTCGGCGTGTCGCTGCCGCGTTACTACCAGTTGGAATCGCGCGCCCTCGATGGGTTGCTGATGGCGTGCGAACCGCGGCCGCGCGGCCGCCAAACGTCGTCGAAAGCGGCGGACGAGACGCTGCGTCGGGACAACGAGCGGTTGCGTCGCGAGTTGTCGCGGCAGCAGCAGTCGCTGGTGCGTCTGACGCAACGGACACTCGGCGTCGCATCGCCGGTTCCGGTGAAGGAAACCGGCCGGTAAACGGAAGACCCGCAAGCCGACGGTTCGCGACATGCGTCGGGCCAATGAACTGCGAGTCGATGAAGCAACCGCGGACGGTTCGCCAGCCGCGACCCCGGTGTGATGTTCATCTCCGGGCCGGAGTTCACTTCGGCCCGGCACTTCCTTCGAATGGAGTCGATCATGCGTGGACGACGACCGACGGAGCCGGAACTGGTGGATCGCCTCACGGGCTCGACGCAAGGCCGCGAACGCGTGAAGGTCGTGCTGCAAACCATGACCGGTGAACTCCGCGTGCAGGAGGCGTGCAAGAAGCTGCACCTCTCGGAACAGCGGTTCGACGAACTGCGGCTCGAAGCAGCGATCAAGCGGCGGTGGCGAGCCTGGAACCGAAGCCCGCGGGCCGGCCGCCGCGCGTCTCGACCATCGACGCGGCCGAGGCGGAACGCTTGCAGCATCGGGTGGCGGAACTGGAAGCGGAGTTGGCGGTGGCGAAGGTGCCGGGCGGACTTGGCCGCGGCGTTGCCGCGTGTCGGCCGCGACTCGGGAGAAACGGTAGCCCCGGCCCCTGCGGCCGGGGACTCCACCCCGACGCCTGCGCCGCCGCCACGGCCGCCCCGGCCTCTGGACGTGGGACGACGTCGCCGCCGCGTGGCAGGAGGCCAGCACCCTTCACGCGCGCGACGCGCGGCGACGCCGGACCCTCGCCCGACGAGTTGTGGAACCTGCGTTCGCCGATCGCCCTGGCCGAGCCGACCGGTTCACGGCGAGCGTGTCGCGTCAGACGAGGCTTCGAAATCCGGAGGCGGACCCTTGCGAGACAGGGCCGTCGGAGGTACAGTCCATACGCGGCACGGCCCGGGAGGCCATCCGCCTCGCACTCGAAGAGTGCGGGTATCTCACCTACACGAGGAGGCGAATACCTCCACCGATTCCCCGCCGAAAAGCGGACATCATTCCGTAGCGGGCACAGGGTTCGGTTCTCGCCGAACCGTGACGCGGCGACGCTGATGCTGAACGAGTTGTTGAAACGGATCGAGAACGAGAAGGCGGGCGTGGTCGACTGGACTGCGCAACATCGGAAGTGCCCGCTGTCGGACCAACTCGACGACTGGGCCGCCAGCCTGCAGGCCAACAATCGCGACAGCGCGTACGTTACGATGAAGGTCAACCGCGTGAGGTCGGTTCTCACCCGGTGCGGATGGGTATTCCCATCCGATCTTTCTCCCGACGGCTTGGAGTTGTTCCTCGCCGATCTCCGCAGCCGGCGGCCAGAACTGCCTCCACTCCCGGCCGGCGAGTTTTTCACGCTGCAGCAAGTCGCTGAAGCTCTCGGCGGTGTGTCGCGGCGGTCCGTCGCCGAATCGGTTTGGAAACACCAACTCGAAGTGTCGGGGCGCGGCCGTAAGCGACTCTTCCCCCGTTCTACGGTCGAGTTTCTGCGCACGCTCAGGCAGCGCGGACGGTGTACGCAGACATCCAACCACTACCTCAGGCGGTGCGCCAATTCGCTCGCTGGCTCGTGGACAACGGTCGGATCGATCGTTCCCCCTTCGTGAGGGTCAAGCCGCTTAACGTGAACGTCGATGTGCGGCGGCGGCGGGGCGAGTTGAGCCCCACCGAACTCAACTTGTTGTTCGCGGCCGCCGCGGCGAGCGCAGACTCGGTGCGGGGGTTGGCGGGACCGGACCGTGTGATGCTCTATCGTGTCGCGATCGGAACCGGCTTCCGCGCCTCCGAACTGGCCTCGTTGGTCCCCGAGTTCTTCGAGCTATCGGAGGAGCCCCCTGCGATCGTGCTGCCGGCCGAGTACACCAAGAACCGCAAGGGCGCGATGCAGCCGATCTCGTCCGTGCTGGCCACGGACCTACAAGTCTTCCTCGCGGATCGACCGGCCAACAAGCCAGTTTGGCCGGGAGGATGGGTGCGGAAAGCGGCGGAGATGTTGCGGGGGGACTTGGCCGCCGCCGGCGTGCCGGTCGAAGTCGACAGCCCGGAGGGTGTGGAGACGCGGGACTTTCATGCGCTGCGTGCCAAGTACATCTCGGACGTCATCAGGGCCGG
>JAXMBB010000007.1:0-233956 GCA_046350135.1 Gemmataceae bacterium | reverse complement strand
CGGGCTTCGACCTCAGCCTTCTCCCGGGCGTTGAGGAACGCCGGGTCGCCCGGCTCCAGTACCGCCAAAACGGTCCGGCCCGCGATCACCGGGTCGCCGGCCTTCAGTTGGACCCGGAGCAGTGATCCGGCCAGTGGGGCGGACACCACGTAGCGTTCCTGGATGCGTGTCTTTCCCTCCTCGTCCACCGTCACCCGCATCGGTCCGCGGGTGACCTCCCCGAGGTCGGCTTCGACCGGGCGTGGCCAAAGCCCCCACAGGATGCCTCCGAAGATGAGGATGGCGACTGCTGCCGGTCCTGCCCGCCGAAGCCACTTGTTCATCAGCGATCACTCCCGCGACTTCAGAACCTCGACCAGATCGAGCCTGTCCACCCGCCGCCGGACGACCAATCCGGTTGCCGCTGTTGCCGCCAGCACGACCACGGCCGCGAACGCATAGGTGGCCGGATCGATCACGAGCGGGAACCGCTGGTTCTCCGTCTCCAGCGCGACGACTGCCAGCGACGCCAGCCCGTACCCGCACATCATCCCCACCGGCAAGGCGAGCACCGTCAGCAACGCGAGTTCTCCGAGCAGCAAGACCGACACCTCGGCCCGCGTGAAACCAATCACCCGCAAGGTCGCCAGTTCCCGGCTCCGCTCGGCCAGCGCGATTCGGCCGGTGTTGTACACCACCCCGAAGGCAATGATCGAGGCGAAGACGAGATTGATCGCCCGCATCCGCAAGAGGCTCTCGGCCATCGTCGTCTCGAAGCCCCGGTACGCGGCCGTCTTGATCGACACTGACGCGACCCGCGGGGTCCGCTTGAGGTGCGTGAACAGTTCGTCCCGCTGGGCGGGATCGACCGCGAGAAACGCCCCGCTGGCCGTCTCCGCCTCCCGGAGCATCCGCCGGACGGCGTGGATGTCCATGTACGCGGAGAGCCCCGCAAAGTCCTCCGTCACCCCCGCGAGGATCACCTCCCGCGTCGGGCGCTCGCCTTCGAGCACCTCGAGGGTCAGCGTGTCCCCGACCCGCGTTCCGAGAAGCTCCGCCAGCTTCGCGGACAGGACGACCCCGTCCGCGGGGATCGAAACCGGTTTCCCCTTGTCATCAAGCGGGCGGAAGAGTTGCGGGTTGGGGACCAACCCGGTGATTCCGACCCGCTTGTGCCGCGGACCGAACCGAACCCGCGCCGGGATTGCCCGGAACGGCTCGGCGTGCGTCACGCCCGGCAGGTGCGCCGTGTCGTGCACGGCCCGCGGCGAACCGGGCTCGGTGAACGCGACACTCACGTCGTACCGCTGAACCCGGAAGAACTGGACGTCGAGCACGTACCTCACGGTGTCCTCGACGAAGCTCCCCAAGACGAGCACCGCGGCGGACAGGGCGATGCCGACGACGGTCAGCCCGGATCGCAGCGGCTGCCGACCGAGCCGGCGCGGCATCATCCGCCCGGCCGGCGGGAGCAGCCGGTGCAGCCCGAGTCGTTCCAGCAGGGCGGCCCGGTACTCGGCCGGGGGCTCGGTCGCATCGCCTCGGCGGCCGGCAGCACGATCGCGCGTCGGACCGCAGTCAGGGTACCGATCACCGCCGATGCGGCGGTTAGCCCAGCACCGCCCAGACTACGACCCCCGGGTCGAGCCGGTAGTCGTACACCGGAAGCTTGAAGAACTGCGCATACAGCCCGGTCATCCCCCGCCCCAAGTGCGTAGGCCAGCACGCCGAGGACCGATCCGCCGGCGACGAGGACGAGAACGAACTTCAGGAAGTGCCAAGCGATCTCCCGGCGGCTGTACCCGAACGCCTTGAGCACCGCGATCTGCTCCCGCTGCAGGCCGATGAGCCGGGTCATCACCACGTTCCAGAAGGAACGCCGAGACCGCGAGGAAGATGGCGGGCGGGATCGAGGCCATCCCCAGGGCAGGTCAGTTCGCCGTCGATGAGCATGTGGGAGTTCTGGTCGGACCGGCCGTATGCTCCCGCGCCGCCGTAGTCCACTGTCAGCCGGTCGATGCGGCGGATGACCTCCGGCTCGCTCGCGCCCGGCACGAGCGTCGCCGCGAGGTCGTTGAACGCCCCGTCCAGATCATAGGCCGGGGCGAGTTCGGAGTACGCCATCCAGAAGATCCCGAAGCGCATGTCGTCCGGGAAGGCGTCCCCGGGGCGGATGGCGTACACGTACTCGGGCGAGAGGGCGATCCCGACGACGGTGAGGCGCTGCCACCGTCCGTTGATGACCGCCGGCAGCGAGTCGCCAGGCTTCAGTCCGTGTGCTGCGGCGAATGACTCGTGGACGAGCACTTCGCCGCGCCGACCCGGCTCGACGTACCGCCCGGCCCGGAGGTGGACACGGTTGAGCCCGGGGGTCGGCACGTCCGGGACCGACACCAGGCGGCCGACCGCGGGTTCTTTCATCCCAGGGACGTCGAGCGTGACATCGACGACGACGCGGGTCTGCACGTGGGCGACGCCGGGCACGTCCGTGACCCGGGCTGCGACCGCGTTCGGGGCACGCTTCAGGTGGGCGAACACGTCGGCGAACCGGTACCGGTCGTAGTAGGTCGCCAGCGCCCCGTCGAGCGAGCGGTAGGTACTGACCGACATCACGAACACGGCGACCCCGCAGGCCATCACCAGGGCGATCGCTGCGGCCTGGCCCTTGAGTTGGGCGAGGTCGCGGAGCAGCTTGCGGTTGAGTGCCGTCACCAGTTCAACTCCCGCGGGGCCCTCTTTGCGGGGTTCGCACGCACGGCGGTGACCCGGCCGTCGGCGATCGACACCACCCGATCGGCCATGTCCGCGATCGACACGTTGTGGGTGATGACGGCCGTGATCGTCTTGAGTTCTCGGTTGACCCGGCTGAGGGCCTCCAGCACGACGACGCCGGTCTTCAGGTCGAGGGCGCCGGTCGGCTCGTCGCAGAGGAGCACGTCGGGCCGCTTGGCGACGGCGCGGGCGATCGCCACCCGCTGCTGTTCGCCGCCGGAAAGCTGTGCGGGGAAGTGATCCATCCGCTCCCCGAGTCCGACCAGACGCAGCGCGTCTTCCGGGGCCATCGGGTCGCGGGCAATCTCGGTGACCAGAGCAACGTTTTCCCGGGCCGTCAGGCTCGGGATCAGGTTGTAGAACTGGAACACGAACCCGACGTGCTCCCGGCGGTAGCGAGTGAGGACGCCCTCGCCGGCGGAGGTCAGGTCGTGGTCAAGGTAGCGGACGCTCCCGGCGGTCGGCACGTCCAGCCCGCCCAGGATGTTGAGCAGGGTCGATTTGCCGGACCCGGACGGACCGAGCAGGACGACGAACTCGCCGGGGGCGAGGTCGAGGTCGACCCCGCGGAGCGCGTGGACCTCGACCTCGCCCATACGGTACACCTTTGTGAGACCGCGAGCGACGAACGCCGGCGCTGCCGGGCGCGGGGCGAGCATCGAGCCGGGAGCCGTTGCCATCAGGCCTCTGGGTGGCAGTGCACCAAAACCGGTACGATCGAGTGGTAGACAGTATTATTCCGTAAACACCGGGCACGCTGCTCGCTCTTGCCCCCTGCGGCCATCCGCCATACGGCTCGGGGAACATTGACCAGAGGATGACCGCTCAAGCCACGTCGTCCGATCCCCCCGGCGGGTCGAACACAGACAGTGATCGCGGGCGGGGCGGTGCAGGCCATCGCCGCGCATCTTGTCTAGCGGTGGCTCGGCTCGCACGGTTCCGGCACGCCGGCGTTTCCGTCTGATCTCCCGCTGCTGTTCGCGCTGACGCTCGGCGGCGGGTGGCTCTTCTAAGGGTTACTCGTCCGCGTCTCGCGGGGAGTTCGGCTCGGACCTCCTCGCCGGGATCGCGATCGAGACGTCGGTCGTGCTCGGCGAGTACCTCGCCGGCACGCTGGTCATGCTCATGCTCTCGGGCGGGAAGACGCTGGAGGCATACGCCGTCCGCAGGGCCTCCTCCGCCCTCGACACGCTGACCCGGCGCATGCCCGCGGTCGCGCACCGCATCCGCGACGGAGTGATCGAGGACGTCCCGCTCGGCGACGTGGTCGTCGGCGACTTGGTGGTCGTGTTCCCGCACGAGACCCCGCCTGCGACCGTCAATTTCCAAGTTCAGCAGAGGCGGGACGATCGGACGTCTTGCCGTTGAGTTCAAGGGCACGGAGTTTGTGCGACTCGTGAGTCACTTCGAGCACAACGAACGAGTATCGGTCCGCCACCCTCTCTTCGCGGTATAACCAGCGTTGTTGTCGCCACACTACTGCTTGATCGCCTCGGCCGAGTTCTCCAGACCATGGTCGTACAGCGTCGCCCGCCACCACCCGCGACGAAATGGAGGATGCCGCGGGCTGGTTCCCGAAGGACGCCCGCGCGATGCCGAGGGAACAATGGGACTTAGAGCAAACAAGAAGCACTCGCAGTCGCACGGCATCGTCTCTTAGCAGCGAGCCCGACTCGAATCAGTTGATGACCTCATTGATCACACGGCCCGCAACATCGGTCAGGCGGAAATCGCGGCCGTTGTGACGGTACGTCAGCTTCGTGTGGTCGAGGCCCATCAAGTGGAGGATCGTCGCCTGGAGGTCGTGGACGGTCACCTTGTCCACGGCCGCCTTATAGCCGAACTCGTCGGTCTGTCCGTAGTGAACGCCGCCCTTGGTGCCGCCGCCGCAGAACAGCGTGGTGTAGGCTTTCGGGTTGTGGTCGCGGCCCTTGCCGTCCTGCGCGTCCGAGGTGCGGCCGAATTCGCCGCCCCAGATCACCAACGTGTCCTTCAACATGTCCCGCTGTTTCAAGTCTGTCAGCAGTCCGGCGAAAGGGATATCCGTCATCATCCCGCAGTCGCGATGGTTGATGAGAATGTCGCTGTGCCCGTCCCACGGCACGTCGCCGACCGCGCCGCCGGAAATGCGGTTGGTGGGACAGAACACCTGCACGAACCGGACACCGCGTTCAACCAACCGGCGTGCCAGCAGACATTGTCGGCCGAAACTCGCACAGTCCTTGTTGTCCATTCCGTAAAGCTTCTTCGTCTTCTCCGCTTCCCGACTGAGATCGAGCGCCTCGGGCGCGGCCGCCTGCATCCGGTATGCCAGTTCGAACGAACGGATGCGGGCCGAAAGATCGGGCTGATCAGCGCGGGCCTTTTGATGATCGAGGTTGGCCTCGCGGAGCAGTTCGAGTTGCGCCTTCTGCCGGGCGTCGGTCATGCCGGCCAACGGCGCTACGTCGCGGATCGCCTCTTTTTGTTGTGCGCTGAGCAGAAGCGGTTGATGCGTCTTGGGGAGAAACCCCGGCGACCAGATGCCGTCGTCGCCTCGCGGCTTGGCGTCGTGCATCACCACGAACGAAGGCAAGTTGTCGTTGCTCGAACCGAGCCCGTAGCTGAGCCACGCGCCGAGGGTGGGGTAGCCCGGCCGCGTCATTCCGGCCGCCAATTCCATGGACGCCGGCGCGTGGTTGTTCGCCACGGAGTGGCACGAGTGGATGTACGCCAAGTCGTCCGCGTGCCTCGCCACGGTGGGGAACGCGTCCGAGATCCACGAACCGGATTTGCCGTGCTGCGACCACTTGAACGGCGACGCCAAGCAGTTGCCGCTCGTCGTGAAGAAGCCGGTTTTCGGATCCGCGCCCGAGAGTTTTTGCCCGTTCCGCTTCTGAAGTTCAGGCTTGTAGTCGAAGGTGTCGACCTGCGACGGGCCGCCGGTCATGAACAGCCAGATGATCGACTTGGCTTTTGGCGTGAAGTGCGGCTTCTGTTCGGCCGCCTGACCCTCGCGAGAGAGCAGCTCGGCGAGCGCGAGCGATCCGCAGCCGAGCCCGGATGTCCGGAGGAACTCGCGTCGGGCGAGAGGCAGTATCGTGTTCATCGCCGATGTCTCGTGTTCAATAGGATCATGTGGGTCGAGCCGTTGCGTCCCCGTCTCCGCAGATAGGTCACGGCGGGGCTCTCAAAGCCACGACCCGCACGACGTCGGAGTCAATCGACGTACAGGAATTCGTTCAGGCAGAGCAGCACCTGACAGAAGTCCGCGGTCGCGGTCTCCAATCCCTTCGGCCCGGACTCGCCGGCCGCCATCAGGATGAAGCCGGACATGCGCCGCCGTTCGGCATCGGTCGGCCCGCGGCCCAACCCGATGCGGTACGCACTCTCCACCGTTGCCGGGATTTCAGCGGCAGTGGCGGGCTTCACGGCGCGAGCGAGGTTCTCCGCCTGCTGCCGCACAAGCCTCGAATTCATCATCATGAGCGCTTGCGTAGTAGCCGTGGTCATTGACCGCTCGCCGACACTTTGGATCGGCTCGGGGGCGTCGAACGCTTGAAGCATCGGCACGAGGCGGGAGCGTTTCACTGTGAGGTAAATGCTGCGGCGCGTGCTGTTCTCGTCGAGCGCGCCAGGGCCGTACATCTTTGGATCGAGCGAGCCGCCGACCGCAAGCAGGCTGTCGCGGATCGCTTCGGCTTCCAGTCGCCGCGGCGGCACCTGCCACCACAAGCGGTTCTGCGGATCAGCCTTCACCGCGGCGGGATTCGGATCGCTGCCTTGCCGGTACGCGGCACTCGTCATGATCAGCGTGTGGATCGGCTTCAACTTCCAGCCGCCTTTGATCAGTTCGGTCGCGAGGTAGTCGAGCAACTCGGGGTGAGTCGGCGGCTCGCCTTGTGCCCCGAAGTCATTCGGCGTGCGGACGAGTCCTTTGCCGAAATGATGCTGCCACAGTCGGTTCACGATGACCCGCGCTAACAAGTGGCCCGCGCCCTGCTTGTCGTCGGTCAACCAATCCGCCAATGCGATGCGGGGCGGTTTCACGGCATCCTTTCCGTTCAACATTGTGCGAAGCCAGCGGGACTCATCGCCGTTCGTCAGCACCTGGATGAACCCCGGAGTCGCGACGCCGTTCTTGCGATCCGTCTCGCCGCGGATCAGATAGTGAACATCGCCGCCGCGACCGGACGTGGCGGAGAACACCGGCTGCAACGGCGGCTTCGGCTCCTTCGCCAGCGATCGCTCGACCGTGGCGAAGGCTTCGTCCGTCGGCTTGTCCAGCTTGCGGAACCAGCGGACGATCTCCGCGCGGTTCTTGCCATCGAGTAATCCGAGGGAAAGGATCTCGGCGCGAGCTTGCGGCTGGGCCGCGGCATCGAGTGCGGCATCGCTTGGTGAAAACGCGAATCGCACGCGACCGGCCGCGAAGTCGTCGAACTTCAACACGATGGAGAGCGTCGTACCGCCCTCGAATCCGAATGGCGTTTCGGCAACGAACGCGCGCGCCAAATCACTCGCTTTTTCCGGCTTGAGCTTCACGACGGCCGGCTTCGCTCCCTTTTTCGAAGCCTCTGCTGAAGGCGTCGCGGTGATCGTCACCTCATTCATCTTGAAAGTGCCATCGGGGGAACGCCCGGCACCGCCCTTCGGCAGCGAGGCATCTCGCAGGATCTCCACTCGAACGGCAACCAGCTTCGTGAGCGTCGTGGCGGCCGTAACGGTGTAGGTCTCCGCTTTGTCCCCCTTCCCCGACGCAAGCCACGAACCGTCGTCGAGTTTCTTCAGCGGAGCCCTCCCCATGACTGAAGTCGGTTCGAGCGTGATCCACGGGGCCGCGGGCTTCGCCTTCTCCGCCGCGAGCCACTTCTCGAAGCGGCCGGGCAACGTGTCCTTCTCGAAGTCCGCCAAAGCCTGAACGAGCGGCGCGTGCGAAGCATCGAACGCCGCCTTCGCCTTGAGGTACGTGGCGGGGTCCGGGTCGAGTTGGCGCGTCATCGAGTCGGTGCGGGCCAGTGTGCTGATCAGCCGGTAGTAGTCCTGCTGCGGGATGGGATCGTACTTGTGCTCGTGGCAGCGGGCGCAACCGAGCGTGAGCCCGAGGAACGCCGTGCTCGTTGTGGCGATCATGTCGTCGAGGTGGTCGTATCGGATCGGCTCGAGCGTTTTCGCGGTGATCTGGCCGGGGTACGGCCCCGCGACGAGGAACCCGGTGGCGGAGGTCGCAGTGAAGTCACTCGGACGCAGTTCATCTCCGGCAAGTTGCAGCCGCACGAACTCGTCAAAGGAAATGTCGCGATTGAGCGCCTTGATGACGAAGTCGCGGTAGTGGAACGCGCCCCCGCGGTCGCCATCGAATTCGTAGCCGCCGCTCTCGGCAAAGCGGGCCACGTCGAGCCAATGCCGGCCCCACCGCTCGCCGTATCGTTCGCTGCCGAGGAGGCGCATGAGCAGTTTCTCGTAGGCATCCGGCGATTTGTCGGCGACGAACGCGTCGATCTCCGGGGGCGTGGGCGGGAGGCCGGTGAGATCGAACGTGACCCGGCGAACGAGCTTCTCCCGCGCGAGCGGCTTGCTCGGCGCGAGCCCCTTCGCTTCGAGACCCGCGAGGATGAAGCGATCGATCGGATTGCGAACCCAAGTCGCATCTTTGACCATCGGCGGCGGCGCGAGGATCAGAGGGCGGAACGACCAGAACTTCTTCCCTTCGGCGAGATCGATGGCCCGCTTGCCCGGGAGCACGCCGCCTTCGCGGGGGTCGGTCGCGCCCTGTTCGATCCACTTCGTGAAGTCCGCGATGACGGCGTCAGCCAACTTCCCGTTCGGCGGCATCTTCTCAGCCGACGCGTCGTGGCGAATGGCCGCGAGAAGTGAGCCCTTTTTCGGATCCCCCGGGACGACCGCCGGGCCGCCGTCCCCACCCTTGCGAATCCCCTCCCGCGTGTCGAGTTGCAGGCCGCCGCGGAGTTTTTTGGTCTTCGCCGCTTCGGCGGAATGGCACGAATAACATTCCTTCACGAGAACCGGCCTGATCTTCGACTCGAAGAAGGCTGTCTTCGCATCCGCATCCTGCGCCCCGGCGGATGGGTGCAGGCAGAATAGGGCCGCCATGACGGCAGCCGGGTGAAGGTTCGGAGAGTGACGCATCGTGAACCTGAAAGGTGCGGACAGGCGGAGAATGAGAGTGTACATGACAATCGCTAGCATTTCCCGCGAGAATCCAATCTTCACTTGCGACTTTTTTCATAGAGGACACCGCCGCTTGGTTCACTTCATCCCAACCGCGCGACACTTTCGCCCCCAGCGGCACTGCACTTTGATCCGCCGCCAACAAGGCAAAGGGAGATTCAACTTCAAACACCGCGATGGAATACAATCGACCCGCCGGTGTCCATTACACAACGAATGATGACGTCTTCGGTTCGTTCCGGGATTGGCGACGTCCAAGGTACTTGTTTAGCGCACTGGTAGCAGCACGGGTCGGGGCACGAGGGTGTTCCCGAAGTTGCGGAGGGTTTCAGCGAAGTGGTCGATCACGGAGCGGGTGTGGCGGCGGGCGGTTTCGATCACGCTCATCAGGACACTCTGGGCCTTCGCACCGGCTGCGGTGCGGTTGCCGCCCCAGACCTTGCGATTCACCACCGCCGGACGAATCGCCTGCTCGGCTTTCCAATTGGTCGGCTCGATCTTTGGCTCGACCACGAACGCGAACCACTGCTCGAAATGATTCATCAGGTGGTTGGCGAACGTCTGATACGCCGGCACCGCACGCGGAACGCTCGCCAGTTTCCGCAGTCGGTCATCGAACACCTCGCGTTGATTCTCCAGGTGTTCGAGCGTTGCGTGGCCGCGGTGATACTCGTTGCGCAGGTGGACCGCCTCGGTGAAGAGGGCGATCACGCGTTGGGGAAGTGGACGGCGCGCGGGCGGCCGTCGCGAGCAGGTCGCGAGCGCGGCGGAGCACGTGGCCGACGCACTGTTGATGGATCGCCTGCTCGAACCGGTCGTAGGAGGCGAAGCCGTCGTGGGTGAGAATGCCGGACCAGTCCGCACCGATGATGCGTTCGAGGACTTCGGCACTGCGTTGTGAGTCGATGGTGTAGGCCGTGACCCGGTCACCGACCCCGACGTGGAGCCAGGCGGGTTGTCCTCCGATCCGCCACCCCGTTTCGTCCGGCACGATCATCGTCGACGCCTTGAGGTCGTCGAGGATGGGCTTGTAATCGGGTTCGAGGTTTCGCCGCCATCCGCAGGCCGATCTGACACGAGGCCCCGCGGGTGAGCTTGATGCCGAAGAGCGAGTCGAAAACGATCGCGACCTTGCCGTGCGACAGCCCAAATCGCGTATGCAGTTCGGTGGCGGCGGCTTGGGCGTCGCCTCCGAGTTGGCTGGCGGCGGCGCCGGGGGCGTCCGGGGTTTGCAGCGGATGCCGGCCTTGAACGGTCTTGCCGCAGCATCGGCAGCGACCGAGGTGCACGGTGAACCGGCGGTGGATCGGCGTCCGCGGGATTTCGGTTTGGAACTGTTCGGCGGTGCCGGTTTCGACGAGCGTCTTCTCGTGACAATGCGGGCAGGCGTCGGGAAGTTTCGCCTCGTGACGTTCGTGAATCTGGTCGGGCGGGGGCGGCGGGCGATGGCCGTGGGTGCCGTGTTGTTCGCCGGCTTTGCGGCCGGGCGTCTTCGGTTTGAGCTTGGGCGGACCTTTGCGGAACGGCGGCCTGACGCTTCCCGGCGCGCAGGGCGTCATCGAGCTTCCGCGTCAGATCGGCGACCCGCGCGGGAGTGCGTCCACTTCCTTTCGGAGTGCCACACCACCAAGGCAAGCGGGTTCGTCCATGACCCGATGTTATCGACTCAGACGGGGCTCAGTGCGCCCAGTTTGGTGGGCACTAAACAAGTACCGTCCAAGATGCTGTTCCGCTCCATGTCGGCCCTCGTCACCCTTCTGTGACTCCACTCTTTTTGGTGGTTCTCAGCCTCATCGGGGCTGGGCTACGGGCGTTCTCGAATTGCCTTCATTCGGGGCGACCGAGGCAACGGGCGAATCTGTCGATGGCGGATCACTCGGACCAAGGCCGGCTTCTTCATCGGCCGGGGCGTCGCAGGGTCAGGACCTTCGAACGGGGTACTTGTTTAACGCCCACCAAACTGGCGCGGCTGTCCCACTTCCGGAAATGATGTCCGGTACTTCAGGCTGAATCGGGTGGGGTAATTCCCTCCTCCCATTGGCGGCGTCAGCCGCTCCACGGGAGGTTCACATGTCCGACGAACAACGCAGCCCCGGTCCCGAATACGCCGCTCCGCCGCAGGCGGCGAGACACGCCGCACACGGCGGGGTCTGGTCCACTCGATTCGTCGGGTGAAGCGGAGCCCCGGCGCGGGGGCGGAGCGCAACCCGACGAATCGAATCCCTTCACCACTCGCCGACGTTCACGGTTCCGCCGGGAGCGGTCCCGCCTCCGACGCTCCGTGCGACGAAGACGAACCCGCGATTCCGCGGCTCACCGGATGCGGGCCGCGGCCGGGCGCCGTGCCCGCGCGAAGTCGCAAATCGTTGAAGCCGCCGGCGACGCATGACGCCGGCCGCACCGCCATCACGCCCGAGCAGCGTCTGCTCATCCTCGACTCGTGGCAACGCTGCGGACTGCCCGCCGCCGACTTCGCCCCGCTCGTCGGCATTTCCAAGCACACCCTCTACGCCTGGCAGAAGCGTTTCCAGGAACACGGCCCCGCCTGCCTCCTGGACCAACCCAAGGGCGCGCCGAACGGTTCCCGCTTGCCCGAAGCCACGCGACGCGCCATCCTCATGCTCAAGGAGTCCAATCCGGACTGGGGCTGCCAACGGATCAGCGACATGCTCGTTCGCGGGCCGGCGTTGCCCGCCAGTCCGTCCGCGGTGGCGCGGGTGCTGCACGAAGCGGGCTACCGGATGGAGGAGGTGGCGACCCGGCCGCACCAGCCGAAGGAGGTGCGCTTCGAGCGGGCCAACCCGAACCAGATGTGGCAGACCGATCTGTTCACGTTCATGCTGAAGCGTCAGAATCGTCGGGTGTACCTGGTTGCGTTCCTGGACGACCACAGTCGCTTCATCAGGGGATCGACGGTCTGACGCCGGCGGACCGGTTCTTCGGCGCCGCGAACGAAGTGAAGCGGACGCTGGCGGCGCGGGTGAACGCGAACGCGTTGGAGTTGGCGCGGCACGGCGTGCCGAAGGCGCCGTTCTATCTCACGGGCCAGGCGGGCGGCCGTCCGTTCAGCGTGCACGCCGAGGGCGAACGGATGATCCTGACGAACGCGGGCGGCCGCCAGGAGATCGACCTGCTTCCGCCGGCGGCCCCGGCGAGTGACAATGCGGTGTCACCGGTGTGTCCGCAGGGCGTGCCGTCGGGCGAAGCGGGGTTCGAGGAACCGCCCGCTCCGGGCGAGTCGCCGCTCGATGATGGCTTGGCGAAGCTTCGGGAAGGCGGTGCCTCGTGAACGTGAAGACGAAGCCGAAGAGCGTGAAGGAGGAAGCGAGTCGCGAGGCCAAGCGGATGGCGGCGATCCTGCTCGACGTGCTGGCGGGAAGCCGGACGCCGACGCAGGCGGCGGAGACGCTCGGCGTGTCGCTGCCACGCTACTACCAGTTGGAATCGCGCGGCCTCGATGGGTTGCTGATGGCGTGCGAACCGCGGCCGCGCGGCCGCCAAACGTCGTCGAAAGCGGCGGACGAGACGCTGCGTCGGGACAACGAGCGGTTGCGTCGCGAGTTGTCGCGGCAGCAGTCGCTGGTGCGTCTGACGCAGCGGACACTCGGCGTCGCGCCGCCGGTTCCGGTGAAGCCGGCCGGTAAACGGAAGGCCCGCAAGCCGACGGTTCGCGCCATGCGTCGGGCCAATGAACTGCGAGTCGATGAAGCAACCGCGGACGGTTCGCCAGCCGCGACCCCGGTGTGATGTTCATCTCCGGGCCGGAGTTCACTTCGGCCCGGCACTTCCCTTCGAATGGAGTCGATCATGCGTGGACGACGACCGACGGGGCCGGAACTGGTGGATCGCCTCACGGGCTCGATGCAGGCCCGCGAACGCGTGAAGGTCGTGCTGCAAACCATGACCGGTGAACTCCGCGTGCAGGAGGCGTGCGAGAAGTTGCACCTCTCGGAACAGCGGTTCGACGAACTGCGGCTCGAAGCGATCCAAGCAGCGGTGGCGAGCCTGGAGCCGAAGCCCGCGGGCCGGCCGCCGCGCGTCTCGACCATCGACGCGGCCGAGGCGGAACGCTTGCAGCATCGGGTGGCGGAACTGGAAGCGGAGTTGGCGGTGGCGAAGGTGCGGGCGGACTTGGCCGCGGCGTTGCCGCGCGTCGGCCGCGACTCGGGAAAACGGTAGCCCCGGCCCCCGCGGCCGGGGACTCCGCACCGACGCCTGCGCCGCCCGCCACGGCCGCCCCGGCCTCTGGACGTGGGACGACGTCGCCGCCGCGTGGCAGGAGGCCAACACCTTCGCGCGGCCGCGCGGCGAACGCGGACCCTCGCCCGACGAGTTGTGGAACCTGCGTTCGCCGATCGCCGCAACCGAGCGCGACCGGTTCACGGCGAGCGTGTCGCGTCAGACGAGGCTTCGAAATCCGGAGGCGGACCCTTGCGAGACAGGGCCGTCGGAGGTACAGTCCATGCGCGGCACGGCCCGGGAGGCCATCCGCCTCGCACTCGAAGAGTGCGGGTATCTCACCTACACGAGGAGGCGGATACCTCCACCGATTCCCAGCCGAAAAGCGGACATCATTCCGTAGCGGGCACAACGGCCGGGGGCGGCGTGGAGCAGGTAGGAGGGGGTCGATTTCTTCGGCCGGGGCATCGAGGAGCGTCTCCGGCGTTTTGTGGAACGATTCCACAAAACGCACTGTTCGGAGTCGCGCCCGGAAAAGCCCGGGGTAAGCAGGAACTGCTTCGACTTGAAGGGGTTGGAACCAGTATGCCCGACAGGAGTTGAACCTGTAACCTTCGGCTCCGGAGGCCGACGCTCTATCCAGTTGAGCTACGGGCACGTCGTACTAAGCATCGTATTCACTTCCCGGTCACTTACAACCGCACTCTTCGATGCGGGAGGAACATCTCAAGACTGGCCCCGGCGCGTGATTCGCCTTGACACACAGGCGTCAACCGGGGTTTTATCCCGGCGGAAACTCTATGCAAAAGTGAGCACGACCGTGTCCATCCTGAAGCAACTGAACGAGGGGAGCGGTTACGTCCTCGACTCGCTGACGGCGGGTGAACTCGGATGGATGCGGGCGAGGATCACGGATCAATACTTGGCCCGAATCCGCGAGTTGCAACCCGATCTGTGCGAGGCGGCGGCCGTCGCGGGCATCGAGAACTACCACACGCTGCCGATCCGGTTCGACCACGGAAAGTCCTGGCTGAAAGAGACGAGGCTGCTCCCCGGCCGCTTCGTGAAGGACTTCGAGCGGATGGGATTCTTCCAACGAATTCGTGAACAGTTCGGACGCTCGGCCTGCATCAGCCACGATGAACTGAACTGGAGGCTCGTGCGGCCCGGCAAGCCGGAGGATGTCGGCCCGGTTCACGCGGACAAGTGGTTCTGGGACGCCGGATACGGCTACGGCAGCATGCCTGCGGGGTTCGATCGGTTCAAGATCTGGATCGCCGTGTACACCGAGTCCGGGTTGAACGGGCTCACGGTGAAGCCCGGCTCCCACAAAGTGACCACTTGGAAGCATCACTTCGAAGTGAAGGGCGGCATCAACAAGCCGGTGCTCGATGAAGACGAGGCCGAGTTGAACATGCAGTTGCTGCCGATGGAATCCGGCGAACTGGTGATGTTCCATGATCAGTTGCTGCACGGCGGGTCCGTGAACCGCGGGCAGCGGTGCCGCCTGAGTCTCGAACTCACGGTTCTCTTCGACCTGTCGGAAGGCTTGCGGCGCCAAGGCGGATTCCGGGCTCGCCGCACCGCCGCCGTCGCGGCGTGATCGTCGCGGCGCGGGGAGGCGCCGGAGGATGAACAGGCTCAAGGACGGCGTTCACATCCTGGCATTGCTGTTGGCGGCGAATCTCCGCGGCATCCTGTGCGGTCGCGTCCACGGCTCGGTTCGTCGGATTGGCCAAGCGGTCTTTGCCGCCATTCGGTTGCGAGGTTCGCCCCGGGTGCTGCGGCTTGTGGATCTCTGCCTCGAGAGCGGCGTGCCTGTCGAACGGCTCGCCCGCAACACGGAGGCGGCCTATGTGATCGGCAGCCGGATGAATGCCGAGCGGGATTACGCCGCGGCGTTCGAACTCGCCAGCCGCATGATCCGCGAACGCGGCGAGTCCGCCAAACTGCTCACCGTTCGCGGCAATGCGAACATTTCCTTGGGGCGCTACTCGGAAGGCCTCGCGGATCTGAACCGCGTCGCGGAACTCAACCCGGTGTTCGCCCGCGATCTCGCGATCCATCCGACGCGATCGTACTTGTTCGGACTGCGCGGCGAACTGGACGCAGCCCGAAAAGCGATGGCGGAGCAGATGCTGCCGCCCGGTTCCATGGAGGAACCGGCGGCCGGCCTGGCCCGGTTCCTGTACGAGCAACTCGCACCGTACTGGCGGGACAACGCGGCGAAGGGCGAAGTCGCCGTGGTGATCGGCGACTTCCAAGTCGCCGTCGGCCACGCCATCCTCGATCCGTACCACTACATCCAACTCTTCCGCCACCGCTTCGATCACTTCATCCTCGTTCACCCGCCGTACGATTGGTTCACGCCGGCGACGCGCGTGGCCGCCTTCATCCACGACTCGCACTTCGATCAAATCGAGACGACCGACATCCACGCGCACCGCTTCGGATGGAAGTATCTGGACGAACTGCGCTGCAAGAACGTGACGTTCCTCGTGCATCATTACTGGTCGCTCAACCGGCAGGTGTTCCTGGCCCGCAAGGATCCGAACCACCCGCTGTCGCGCGGGCGCTTGTACTTCGAGGTGCCCCCCAAGCTGGCTCATCGCGCCGAATCCGTACTTCATCGGGCGGGGTTCGACTTCGAGCGGCCGTTCGTCGTCATCCACACCCGCGAACACGGCTACCACGCGTTCGGCGCGCAGTCTTACCGCAATACGGACATCCGCAATTATCTGCCGGCACTTCGGCGGCTTGTCGAACTCGGCTACCACGTGGTGCGCATCGGCGACCGCAAGATGACGAGCATCCGCGCGGAATTGCCGGAGGTCGTCGAACTTCCGCTCCACGACGACTACATTCACGCGATCGATCCGTTCGTGATCTCGCGGTGCCGGTTCATGATCAGTTGCCAGTCGGGGCCGTGCTCGTACGCCCGCGCCTTCGGCAAACCGAACCTCGTGCTGAACGCCGTGTACCACTACACGCTGCTGCCGGAGCGGCAGGAACTGCTCGGCTTCAAGAACTACCGCGACCGGGCGACCGGTGAATCGCTGGACTTGGACCGCATCTTCCGCATCGGCGCCCACCTGTTCGACAACACCGATCACTTCGTGCAAGCCGGCATCGCGGTCGAAGACATGACGGCGGACGAGATCCTCGCCGCGACGGAGGAGATGCTCGACTGGCTGGACCATCCGGATCGCCCCGAGACCCGGTCGCAGACGCGTTTCCGCGAACGGATGGAGTGGTACTCGGCCAACCCCGATCCGTCGCACCCGCTGGCGAATGCGATGTCCGACTACATCGGTTACTCGCTGCCCGAGTGTCGCATTTCGGATGCGGTGTGCCGGCTGCGTCCCGGCTTCCTGGAGACGACCGCGGACAAGAAAGCGGCCTGAGTTCCGGATGTTCAAGTAGGGTGGGTCGCAGTCCGCGTAGCGGACAAGGCCCACCGTGAGCGTTTACGGTGGGCCTCGCGTGCTGCGCACGCTTCGACCCACCCTACGCCACCAGTTATGCCTGACGGCTGAACGGAATCGGAGACGAAAATGCTTGCGACCGCGACGGGGCACCTCGAATACTACACGAAGCACGCGATCAATCCGGTGCGTTACCGGATGGACAACCTGCGAGAACACTTCGACCGCCGCGGGTCGCTGTACCGCACGCTCGGGATCACGCCGCTCGCCGTCCGCGGCGCGGCCGCCATCGAGATCGCACCGGGCACCGGCCAGAACAGCCTGTACCTTGCGAGCCTGAACCCGGAATCGTTGACGCTCGTCGAGCCCAACCCGGTCGCCATCCGTGACATTCACGCGCTATATGCCACGGCCGCCGCGCCAATCGTTTCGCCGGTCGTGATCGAATCGCGGTTCCAGGACTTCGAGCCGCGCCGGGAATACGACGTGGTCGTGTGCGAGAACTGGCTCGGGTGCTCGCCGCAGGAACGGCAGATGTTGCGGAAACTCGGCGGGCTGGCCGCGCCCGGCGGGTTGCTTTCGATCACCACGGTGTCGCCGGTCGGGGTGTTGAGCAATGCCCTTCGCAAGGCGCTCACGTGCCGGCTGGATGATCCGTCTGCGGAGTTCCTGGAACGCACGCGACTCCTCTCCACCGCCTTCGGCCCCCACTTGCTCACGATCCCGGGCATGACCCGCAGCGTCACCGATTGGGTCCACGACAACGTGATGAACCCGGCGTACTTCGGCGTGCTGCTCACGATCCCGATGGCGATCGACGACCTCGACGACCGCTTCGACGTGCTCGGTTCGAGCCCGCGGTTCGCCGCCGACTGGCGCTGGTTCAAGTCGCTCGCGGGTGAGAAGCGAGACTTCAACCGGCATTTCCTCGCCGAGTACCGCCGCAACCTGCACAACTTCTTCGATTATCGCATCCTCGCCCCCGAACGCGATCCGGCGAAGAACACAGTGCTGGAAGAAGCGGCGTGGGCCGTATGCGAGAGCGTGTACGCGCTCGAACTCGATCTGCAGTGCGGCCGCCCGACCGCGAACGCGGCAAGGACTGTGGGTGCCGCGGTGCGCCGCGTCCTGAGTTGCATGACGGACCTGCCGGGGAGCTGGAGCCGCGCGTTGAACGAGTTCCTCCTCACATTCGAAGATGCGAGGGCGAATGCGGAACAAGTCGCCGGGCTCGAACACTTCGGCCCGCTCTTCGGCCGCGAGACCGTGTACGTCTCGTTCGAGCGGACGCGCTGAGCGGGAGTCCGTCCCGCCCATATAAAACCGGGATGAACGTACTGGTGATCGGCAAGGGCGGGCGCGAGCACGCGCTGGTGTGGAAACTCAAGCAATCCCCGCGGGCGAATAAGGTGTTTTGCGCCCCCGGCAACGCGGGCACCGCGGCCGACGGCGCGATCAACACCGCCATCGAGCACACCGAGATCGAGAAACTCGCCCGATTCTGCACCAAGGAACAGATCGGCTTGGTCGTGATCGGACCGGAAGATCCGCTTGCGGCGGGACTCGCGGACTATCTCCGCGACAAGGGTTTCAAGGTGTTCGGGCCGTCGAAGGAAGCCGCCCGCATCGAGGCGAGCAAGGTCTTCTCCAAGGAACTGATGCGTCACGCGGACGTTCCCACCGCCGACTTCCAGATCTTCGACCATCCCGAGCCGGCCCGCACCTACGTGATGAGCCGCGATTACCCCGTCGTGGTGAAGGCGGACGGCCTCGCCGCGGGCAAGGGCGTGATCGTGTGCTCCGACAACGCCCAGGCCCGCCGCGCCGTGGACCGCATCATGTCGCAGGAGGAGTTCGGAGCGAAGGCCGGGCGGCGCATCGTGGTCGAGAAGCGGATGGAAGGCGAGGAGCTTTCCGTGCTCGCGCTCGTGAGCGGCCGCACGATCCTCACGTTCCCGCCGTGCCAGGACCACAAGGCGGTGTTCGACGGCGATCAGGGGCCGAACACCGGCGGCATGGGCACGTACTGCCCCGCTCCGGTCGGCACGCCGAAGCTGATCGAGGAACTCGAAGAGACCGTCTTTGTCCCCACGGTCCATGCCATGAAGCGGGCCCGCTATCCGTTCCAGGGGATGCTCTTCGCAGGGATCATGCTCACGCCGCAGGGGCCGCGCGTGCTGGAGTTCAACGCCCGCTTCGGCGACCCGGAGACTCAGCCGCTCATGATGCGCCTGAAAACCGACCTGCTCGACTTGCTCGAAGCGGTGGCCGACGAGCGATTGCACGAGTTCGAAGACCGCATCGAATGGGATCCGCGGCCGTCGGTCTGCGTCGTACTCGCCTCCGGCGGGTATCCGGGGAAGTACGACACGGGCAAGGTGATCGCCGGAATCGAGGCCGCGGACGCTCTGCCCGATGTGAAGGTGTTCCACGCCGGTACGAAACTCGATTCGGTGAACCGCCCGGTCACGGACGGCGGCCGCGTGCTCGGCGTCACCGCACTGGGCAGCGACCTCGCTGCTGCGAAGGCCAAGGCTTACGAGGCGGTGAAGTTGATCAACTTCACCGGGATGCACTACCGCACGGACATTGCGGACAAGGCACTCCGAGCGTGAAACCGCAACTCGTCATTCACGACCCGGACGATTGGCTCGCGAGGCAACTCGCGGACCTCGCCGCCGAGTCGCGTTGGGTCGTGCGGCTACCCAAAACCGCGAAGGCGACACTCGGCTTCCTCGATCCGAACCGGCCCACGCTGCTGTTCACGCGGGTCGATCCCCACGAGGAATCCGGAGATTCCTGCAAGCTGGTCGCCGATGCGAACCGGCTCGCTCCCGACGCCGCGATCGTGGCCGTGAGCGATGTCAAACTCCCGGATGCGGACCGCATTGCGTGGACGGCCGTGCTCTTCGACCTGGGTTGCCGTTATGTGCTCTTTCCACCGCTGACGAAGCCCGTGCTCGAAGACGTGGCCAGCGGACTCATGGCCTCCAGCGTGCAGCGACTGGGCTCCGCAGACGGCGAAGATGTGATCGACCTCGCCGACTTGGTCGAAGATTGAAGCCGTCACATCCGGCATCGCCGGTTCAACCGCTTCCCGCGGCCGCACCGACACACGTCGCACCGCCCCCGCCACTTCCCAAACTCGCCGCCCTCGGGTGAAATGGATCGGATGCCCGCCCCTCATGGCAGCGCGTACTTCTCGCCGGTTCCCGAGCGGCCCATCCGCGTGCTGCTCGTGGACGACCAACCGCTCGTCGGCCAGACCGTGCAGCGCATCTTCGCGGACCAGCCGGACATCGATTTCCGCTTCTGCCAGGACCCCGTCGCCGCGATCGAAACTGCGAACGAGTTCCGCCCCACGGTGATCCTTCAGGATCTCGTGATGCCGGATGTGGACGGCCTCCTGCTTGTGAAGTACTACCGGGCCAACGCCGGCACGCGGCAGACGCCTCTGGTCGTGCTCTCCAGCAAAGAAGAGCCGGTGATCAAGGCGAAGGCGTTCGCCTTGGGCGCGAATGATTACATGGTGAAGTTGCCGGACCGGCTCGAAGTGCTGGCCCGCGTGCGTTACCACTCGCAAGGTTACATCCACCTGCTGGAACGGAACGAGGCTTACGACGAGATCGCGAAGAGCCGCAACGAGATGGCTGCGGAACTTCGGCAAGCGTCCCGCTATGTGCAGTCGCTCCTGCCCGAGAAGCTGACGAACGGCCCGGTGACGATCAACTGGCGGTTCGTGCCCAGCACGCAACTCGCCGGCGACATGTTCGGCTACACGTGGCTCGACGCCGACAATCTCGCCATCTATCTGCTTGATGTCAGCGGGCACGGCGTCGGTTCGGCGCTGCTCGCGGTGTCCGCGTCCAACTTACTCGCGGCGCAGTCGCTGCCCGGAGTCGATCCTCGCGATCCCGGTGCGGTCATCACCGCGCTCAACGGCATCTTCCAGATGGACCGGCAGGACGGGAAATACTTCACGATCTGGTACGGTGTGTACCAAGCGTCGGAGCGGAAACTGGCGTACTGCAATGCCGGGCATCCGCCCGCGTTCCTGTGGAAGAACGGCCCCGTGGAACAACTCGAAGCGGACGGCCCCGGCGTCGGGATGATTCCGGACATGCCCTTTGAGACGCGCGTGACCGAAGTGCCGCCCGGCTCGCGGCTGCTCGTTTACTCCGATGGCGTGTTCGAGATCGAGAAGCCGGACGGCAACATGTGGCAGTTCGAACAGTTCCTGAATCATATCCAAGAGCAGTTCGGCTCCGAAGGGTTGATCGACAACCACCTCGGCTACGCACGGGGCCTTCGCGGCGGCGACGTGCTCGGCGACGACTTCTCCATGGTGGAAGCCCGTTTCGGCGCGGCTACCATTCCTTCATGACCACATACGCCGTCGATCTCTCCGCGATTCGCGAGGCCGCACAGCGCATCGCCGGATTCGTCCACCGGACGCCCGTGATGACGTGTTCCACCATCGACTCGCTCGCCGGCCGAAAGTTGTTCTTCAAGTGCGAGAACCTGCAGAAGATCGGTGCGTTCAAGTACCGCGGGGCGACCAACGCCGTGAGGCGTCTCACGGATGCCGAAGCGGCCCGCGGGGTTGTCACGCATTCGAGCGGCAACCACGCGCAAGCCTTGGCATTGGCCGCCCGCGTCCGCGGGATTCCCGCTTACATCGTCATGCCGAAGACGGCCCCGCTCGTGAAGAAGAATGCCGTGCAGGGATACGGTGGCATCGTCACCGAGTGCGAACCGAATCTCGCGGCCCGCGAATCGACCGCGGCCGAGATCGTCGCCCGCACCCGCGGCACGCTCATCCCGCCGTTCGATCACGCGGACGTGATCGCAGGACAGGGCACCGCTGCACTCGAACTGATCGATGAGATTCCGGAGTTGGATGCGATCATCGCACCGGTCGGCGGTGGCGGTTTGCTTTCCGGCGTCGCCGTCGCCGCGGAGGGGAAACGCGTGTTCGGCGCGGAGCCCCTCGGGGCGGATGACGCCGCGCGGTCCAAGGCCGCGGGGCGATTCATTCCCCAGACTTCCCCCAACACCATCGCCGATGGCCTGCTCACGAGTTTGGGCGAACTCACCTGGCCGATCGTGCGTGACAAGGTCGAACGCATCATCACCGTGACGGACGACCAGATCCGTGCTGCGATGCGACTCGTGTGGGAGCGGATGAAGCTGATCGTGGAGCCGAGCGGTGCAGTGGGCTTGGCTGCGGCTCTCACCGACGAGTTCAAAGCCCTTTCGGGATTGAACCGCGTCGGCATCGTGTTCAGTGGCGGCAACGTGAATTTGGACGTGTTCTTCACACCAGCGAAATGACGTGGTGGCTGAGACGCTCGTAGCCCGCGTCCGTGATGAGGTAGTTGTGCTCGATGCGGACGCCGCCGACGCCGTCCACATACAAGCCCGGTTCCAAAGTGACGACGTCGCCGGCGACCAGCGTTTCGGTGGAATGTCGGACGATGAACGGCGCTTCAGGATGTGAGATGCCCAAGCCGTGCCCCGCGTGATGCGGGAAGTTGTCCGCCATGTCCCCGAACGCGCCGCGAACGGCATCGTACACCTGCTGGCACGGCACTCCGGCCTTCAACTCGCGTTCGCCCGCCGCCATCGCTTTCAGGCAAAGATCGAAGATCCGTTGCTGCTCCGCAGTGGGTCTGCCGCCGACCACGAGCGTGTTCGTGAAGTCGCTGCGGTACCCTTGGAGGATCACGGAGTAATCCAAGATGAATGTCTCGCCTGCGGCGAGCACATGCGGCGTCGGCGGGCCGCCGCGTTTCGCACTGCCCGTCGACACGGTGAAGTCGCCGTAGACCACCGCCCATTTCCCGGCCGCGGCGTACACCGCATTGCACACGCCCGTGTAGGCTTCGAGTTCTGTCATGCCCGGCTTCAGATTCGCGCGGGCCCACGCGTGCCCGGCTTCGGTCGCCCGCATGCACGTCTTCAACTGTTCGACCTCATCCGGGTCCTTGCGGCGGCGCAGCTCCGCGGTGATCGAGTCGATCTGCGGCGCGAGCGGGTCTGCGAGGGAATCGTGAATGCGGCCGCCCGCCGCTAGGAGTGCCGAATGGAGGATCAGGCTGCGCGGCCCGACCCCCGGAGTCTGTCCGTCGTACCAGTGGATCGGCGTGCGTTCATCGACACAGGCCAATTCCACGCTCTTGGGTAGTCTGTTGTCGTGGATCAACTGCGAACGGCCGTCCGGGTGCAGCACGAGGTACGCGGCGAAGTCCGCGCCGAGGCTCATGGCCTCGACGTGGCAATTGGCGAAATACCGGAGATGGCACGGGTCCGCGAGCACCACCCGCTCTGCAGGGCGGAGCCGATCGAGGAATCGTGCACGTCGTGTTCGGCATCCTTCTGCGGTGATCATTTCGCTCACTCTCCGAAAACATCGCTGGCATCCACGGTCCCGCTCGACTCGGACTTGTAGATCAGGTCGATCGCCAGCGTCGCGGCGAGGATCAGCATTTTCGCCATCGGTTCGTCCGCGAGGTCCGGGTTCACTTGCACCCCGAACGTGTCCGCGCTCGTGAACATTTCCTTCAGGATGCCGATCGCACCAAGCTTCTTCGTCACTTGCCCCATCTCGACCTTATGGTCCGGACTCAGGAAGCGGTAGTTCCAGCCGAGCAACTTACCCTTCACCTCGGCGAAGTGCGTGTCGTTCTTGTCATAGACATGGAAGCCGCCGCTGATCGTGAAGAACTTGCTTTTGAAGTACCCGATCAGTTCGCCCTGCGAATCGTGGACTTCCACGCGGGAACGGAACAGGTACCACCCGCGGCGGATCGAGAAGACGAGCGAATCGTCCGGTTTCTCCCGCACTTCGAGCCGCGTCGGCAGGAACTGCTTGCTCATGAACCAGCGGCAGATTTGCGTGAGAACGCCGATCGTCTCTTGGCCGGTGCCGAGGAGCGTGCCCTTCTCATCCAGAATGTCGTAACTCTGCACCGCGGAGAGGATCTTCACCTTCTCCTTGATCACGAATGTGTTGTGTTCGAGCATGGGCGTCCGGGTTATGGAATGGGACGGGCGACGGTTGTGGTTATAAACCGAGCTAGGGCGATCCGCCACCAACTTCCGCGAGCACGCTCCGTGGCCACACCGGAACTTCTCGACAAACGCGAGACCCGCATCCGGCGGATGTTCGGCCAGATCGCGCCGTGGTACGACTTCCTCAACCACGCCCTCAGCCTGAACATTGACAAGCGGTGGCGAACGAAAACGACGAAGCTCGTTCCGCCTCTCGGGGCTGAAGCCGGCCCCATTCTCGATCTTTGTACCGGCACCGGCGACCTGGCGTTGGCTTACAACCGTGCCGCCGGCGGACGCGTGCCCATCGTTGCAGCGGACTTCTGCCACGAGATGCTGCTGCGGGCTGCGAAGAAGGCCGCGGCCGTTCCACAGATTCGGTTCGTGGAAGCGGACGCCCAAGCCCTGCCGTTCCCAAGCGACACATTCCAGATCGTGACGGTGGCGTTCGGACTGCGGAATGTGACGGACACGGATCGCGGTTTGGCGGAGATGGTGCGGGTGGCGAAGCCCGGCGGTCGAATTGCGATCCTGGAGTTCTCCAGGCCGCGGAACCGCCTGTTCGGCGCATTTTACGGCTTCTACTTCCGTCGCGTGCTGCCGCGCGTGGGGCAGTTGCTTTCACGAAGCCGGGAGAATGCGTACAAGTACTTGCCCGAGTCCGCGCTTCGATTCCCGGACTATGAAGCGCTCGCGGACAAGATGCGGCTTCACGGGCTGGCAGATGTGACGTTTCGGCCACTCACCTTCGGGATCGCCACGCTTTACACCGGGATCAAGCCCCGCGTGTAGCAGTTCTCCCGGGGGATTCGAGCCGCTCACGTCTCGCGCACTCATCGTCATCGACGTTCAGAACGAGTACTTCACCGGGGCGATGCCATCACGCATCCGGCCGGCCACATGGACAACATGCGCATGCTCATGATGCGGCCGCGAGCGCGAACGTGCCCTGGTCGTCGTCCGGCACGCCAAGCCCGATCCCGACTTGCCAGTCTTCCGCGAAAGATAGCGCGGAGTGGCAGCTTCATCCAGTGCTCGCGGAACGCCCCCGCGGGCTGCTGCTGGACGCGTCGGGCGAAGCCGCTGGCAACACTCTGAAGCTGAAACTGGCCGGCCCCCCGCAGCGAAAATGGTGACATATCTGGACAGCGCTTCGTGGAGCCAGGACAAACTGCTCAAGGGCCGGAATGGCATCGCGGCCCTGACCTTCTACGAAATGCGTCGGAGACCAGTGCGAGAGCGGTATTCCGATCCATGATGGCTGCCTTTCGGCCTTGAACGCCAACGTACTCGTTACAGTAGATTGATCATGCCAGTTCGACCGCCCGCCAGGAGTGTGTCAAGCGAATCGTTGCCGCCTTGCTGATGGTGTGCGGGTCCGCTTCCGCCGTGTGGCCCGCTTCGCCGCCCGAGACATGGCCAGCCTTTCGCGGTAATGGTGACAGCATCACGCAGGCGAAGCAACTTCCCCTGAAGTGGTCCGCAACCGAGAGCATCGCTTGGACCGCCGAGTTCCCGGGATACGGCCAGTCCAGCCCGGTCGTCTGGAAGGATAAGGTCTTCGTCACCGCGGTCGAAGGCGAATCCAAGGAGACGCTTCACCTTCTCTGCATCGACTTGGCCTCCGGCAAGATCACGTGGTAGAAGCAGTTCCTCTTCAGGCTCCATGCGACGAAGACGTGGTATGGCCGACGCGACCACGCTCGCCGGGATGAGACATTGCACCACGGCTGAATCGGGTAAATGCTGTTGCGATGCTCCTCGCCACTCGTGACACCGGATCCACTGAAGCCGGAGGTACTGTCCATGTTTCGGTACAGGTTCGTTCTGCTGCTCGCCTGCTTCTGTTGCCCTCACACATTTGCCGCCGAGCCAACCGCGAAACTTCCGCCGGGGATCAATCTGGAGGAACCGCCGGCCGATGCGAAATCCACCAAGATCGTTCGTACTTGTTTAGCGCCCACCAAACTGGCGCAGCTGAGCCCCGTCTGAGTCGATAACATCGGGTCATGGACGAACCCGCTTGCCTTGGCTGCGTGTCACTCCGAAAGGAAGTGGACGCACTCCGCGCGCGCGTCGCTGTACCAGTCCGTGGCCACCGTCGCCGGGCTGCAGCGCGGCCGTACCGACGCGAAGGAAACGGAACCAATCGGGCCAGTGGAAGAATCCGTCGTCGATGCCACGCTGCCGTATCTCAATCGCCACGTCCGCGGCCTGATCGAATTTCAACGCCTCACCGGCTGCCGGCCCGGCGAAGCCTGTTCCATCCGCCGGTGCGACATCGACACCGGCGGCGACATCTGGCTCTACAAGCCCGTGCATCACAAGACGGCGCACCGCGGGAAGTCCCGCACCATCGCCATCGGGCCACAAGCCCAAGCCCTGCTCCGCCAGTTCTTCGCCACCAGCATCGACGACTATCTCTTTTCGCCGCGTCGCGCCGTCGAAGAAGCCCGCGGCATCACGGAATGGAAGCGGAACGCGAAGCGGATGCCACGGGAGCGGTACGACCGCACGAGCTACACGCGGGCGATTGCACGAGCCACGGCCGCGGCCGGTGTTCCGCACTGGCATCCGAACCAACTTCGCCACGCCCACGCGACGAAAGTGCGGAAGGTGTTCAGTTTGGAGCACGCCGGGGCCGCGCTGGGGCACTCGAAGATGTCCGCCACGGAAATCTACGCCGAGCGAGACGCGGGGCTGGCCCTCGAAGTGGCTGCGAAGATCGGATAGCCGTTGACGATGCTGGATGCCCGCCGCATCGTCGGATACGATAGAACCAACCGGCCGCGGGAGTAGCTACCCGCGGGCCTCGCCGCATCCGAGTGTCCTCGCGGGCTCCGGGTGCGGCGCGGCGAACCGGCACACCGCGAGGATGCACGTCATGTCTGAGTATTTTCCCGACTTCAACCTCTTCGAGTCTCGCTTGGAACTTCGCTTCCCAGAGGGGCTTCACGAAGATCTGCGGATCATCGGCCACGAGTGCTTCGTTGCGCTTGAATGGACCGATATGGTCTTGATGGAACTGTGCCTGCTCGCCGGTAATCCGCGCGATGCCAAGGCAAAGCGACACCTCTCGCAGATCGCGGATTACCTCGATGCAGCACAACATCGGATATTCGCAGCGCAGGCCGGCCTCATGGCGGAGTTCGCGGCGTGCTCGAGCAATCTACCACTCCCGGCTGCAAACTCTCCATTAGCTGTCGTCGAGTACCTCAGGCAGTTTTCGAACCGCACACCGGCGATGCAAATGGCCGATGATCTCCGCGTGCACTTGACGGCCCACTCTATGCGAGAACTCGAACTGCTACAGCCCAAGAAACCGCACCTGCTCGCCGCCCTCGACCGCGACCTCATGGCGATCTACTTCAGACGAACCGAAATGCCAGAAGCGTTGCCAACAAAACAGCGTTCGATACTTGACCTTCTTCAAGGCAGGGCGCTTTCGCTGAAAGAGATGGCGAAGGAACTCGACGATTGCGACCCGTCTCACTTACAGCGGGATCACTTGAAACCGCTAATGGCCGCCGGCCACGTCAAGAACAATCCCAAGGTAGGAGGCTACTACCGCCCGACCTCCCCTCCGTGACGATGGCGTACGAATGGCGAGAAATGCCATAACTCCGCCATGAAGTCCGCGACATCCCGTCGTTAGTCTGCATTCACGCCCCTACCCTTGCGTGAGGATGCAGACGTGGCCGCGACCAGCAGTCCCCCGACCGTCCTATCCGAGATCCGCCAGCACGGCGGCCGCAAGTTGTCCGCCGTGGGCAAACTGTTCCCGGCGTCGCGCGGCAACGGAACCACGAACCCCGCCACCGTATGGCGATGGGCCCGCGTCGGCGCGCTCACGCCGGGCGGAATGCGAGTGAAGCTCGAAGTCGTGAAAGTCGGCATGTCGTGGCTCACGAGCGATGCCGCGGTTGATCGGTTCGTGGCCGCGCTCACCGGTGCGTCGATGCCCGCATCAATCCCCGCGCCGAAGGTGGCTCGAAGTGAATCCGCTCGCCGCAATGCGTCGCAGGCCGCGGGCCGCAAGTTGGCCGCGATGGGCGCATGAAAAAACCCGCGAGGGCAATCGCGGGCTCACAACCAGAAACACCATACAGCAGGGACGCAACGATGAAGATACACGCCCCGCCTTCCGGCGGCAAGCCGCGATCCAATCCGCTTTGGCATCCCGACCGCGGGCTCAGCTACTCCGCGTGGTACTCCCGCGAACGCGATGCCGGACGTGCAACCAAGCCCGGCGCGGGGCCGCACAATCGCGGCATCACGCCCGTCGTGTCGCCGAGCGGCCGAATGTACGACCACCGCCCCGTACGGCGCGGGCTCGTGCAGCGGATCCTCGGCGCCATCGGAGGGCGGCCATCATGGTGAACATGCGATCCAAGTGCAGCCACGAATCACGATCTCCACTTCCCACGGCCTGCCGCCGCGCGGAGCGGCGGGCCGAGCTATCCATGGACTTTTGGTCGGAGGCCGTGCAGTACGCGAGCGAGTGCGGCACGCCCCGCGCCGAGTCGCTTGCCCGCATGGCGCTGGAGATCCGGCTCCTCGAACTGGAGAACCTCGAGCTACGGCACCAACTTGCGGCGATGCGCCGGGAGGTGCGCCGATGAACTTTGAGCAGCCATTCGCCGAAGCCGTTCACGATAGGGCGTGGCATGACGCCGCCAAGCGACTCGCAGCATGGGCGTTGGAGCGGGTGTTCGTCCGCACCGATCGCTTCGGCGGTTACTACGTCGATGGGGGCGGCGAGAAAAAGACTGTCACGCGGCCGAACAAGAGCACGCCGAACGCCGTGAACACGAAGCTGCTGGAACAGCACTTCCGCGCCACGGACATCAGCCACGTCGTCGGGTCGCTTGCATTGACCGCGGCCGGGAACAATTCCACGGGCAAGTGGATCGCCGTGGACATCGACGCGCACTCCGACGCGGACGATCCCGACCGAAACAAGAAGTACGCCGAGCATCTCTTCGCCAAATTCGTCGGGCTTGGCTTCCAGCCGCTTGCGTGTCATTGGGGCACCGGCGGCTTCCACGTCTGGGCATTCTTCTCGGGCGATGTGCCCGGTGCGATTCTGCATTCGTTCGCGAGGTGGCTCGTGAAGGACGCGGCCACCGCTCCGTGGAACTACCCCGCGGACATCGAGACGTTCCCGAAGCAGGCCGAGGTGAAGGAGGGCAAGTTCGGGAACTGGATTCGCGTTCCCGGCCGTCACCACACGAAACAGCGGTTCGCCCAAGTGTTCAATGGTGCGGAATGGGTCGCGGGCGAGCCGGCCGTCGCTAACATCCTCGGATGCACCGGCGATGCGCCCGAACTCATCCCCGACGAGGCGCGGCCGGGTACGAAAGCTCCGTCACCATCGACCTCGAACAGCAATCTGCATCACGACCATCGCGATGACGTGTTCGCCGAGTTCAACCGCCGCACCGGCCTCGACACCGTCGTGAAGTGGCATACGGATCACGGCCACCGCGTCGTGAACGCCGGCCACGGCCGCGTGGATTTGGTTCGCATCGGAAAGGACGGCTCGAGCCAGTCCTTCAACGTCATGGACCGCGACGGGTGCGTCGTCACCTACTCCTTCTCCAACAACGCCGGCATGCCGGACCACGTCGGGCTGACAGCGGCGCAAGTGCGATGCCTGTACGAAACCGGATCGTGCGATACGGCCGCCATGGCCAAGTTCGCCGACGTGCTTCGTGCCGAATTCGGCTGGCCGCGTCGTCGATCACCACGAGCGGTTTTCGTGCCTGCGATGCCTCTCCGATCGCACTGCCGGAAGAGCGATTCAAGGACACCGATCTCGCAAACGCCCGCCGATTCGTCTCGGATCATGGAGAGCGAGTACGCTTCGTCGCGGACTGGGACCGCTGGTGCTGCTGGGACGGGTTTCGCTGGATCGTCGATCGGTCCAGCAGCACCGTCTACGGCCTCGCACACAAAACGCTTCGCAGCATGGCGGACGAAGCGGTTGAGCGGGTTCACAAAGCGACCAAGGCATTCAGCGATGCGTCGGCGGGTGATGAAGCCGCACAAGGGAAAGCAAAGCGGGAGTGTTCGGCGTCAGCCAGTTTTCCGTTTTAGCGACAATTAGAAATCCCTCCATTCATTTGGTCGCTGCCGGTTCGGGTTCCGCGGGCGTCTTCGCCCCCTTCGCGGTCTCCAACCGGTAGCTCGACACGTTCAACTCCACGATCACACTGTGATGCACGAGGCGGTCGATCGCCGCCGCCGTGGTCATCGGGTCTTTGAAGATCGCCGTCCACTGCGAGAACGGCAGGTTGCTGGTCAGCATCACGCTGCCGCGTTCGTACCGCTCCGCCAGCAGCGTGAAGAGCACCTCCATCTCCTCGCGGCTCTGCTGGACGTAGCCGAGGTCGTCGATCACCAGCGCCGCGAAGCCGGCGAGTCGCTTCAGCATGCGTTCCAACTTCAGATCGCGTTTGGCCGCGAGCAGTTCTTGCACCAGCAGGCTGCACGTCGCGAAGAGCACCGGGTGTCCCCGCAACACGAGTTGCTCGGCCACCGCACAGAGTGCGTGTGTTTTCCCGGAACCCGGTTTGCCGAACACGAGGACGTTCTCGCGACGGGCCAGGAATGCGCCGTCGCGGAGCGTCTGGAATTGCTGCTGCGTCACCCGCGGCAAGCCGCGACCACGAGAAGGAGTCCCAGGATTTGCCGGCGGGCAGCCGCGCCGCCGCCAGACGCCGGATCCGTCCTGCGTGCGGGCCTCGCATTCGAGCGTGGTCAACGCTTCCAGGTACTGCGGATAACTCAGGTTCTCCCGCGCCGCCCGCCGGGCCTGGCTCGGGAAGTGATCCCGGAACGCCGGCAGGCGGAGTTCCCGCAACTGCTCCATCAACCGTTCCTCCGTCGGCGGCGGGTTCGCCGAGGTCGCCTTCTTCTTCGCCATGAATCTCCTCCGTGAGTGTCAACAGGGTATCGAACGCCCTCAGGTCCGGCGGTTCCACGACGACCGCCGTCGCGGCCGGAAGTTCCGCACCGGACTTCGCCAACGCGATCACCGCATCCGGTGACAACGCCGTGTCACTCGCCAGCAGGATGCGCGCGTCGTCGATGGCGGCTTCGCCGTCGTGGGCCGCATGGTGCAGGATCTTCAAATAATCCTTGGCTCCGCTCCGCTCGTCGCGGCCTTCGCAGAAGCGGTCGTAGGCGAGGCGGAACCGTGTCGTCGGGAACAGATCGTCGCGGTAGGCGTAGTTCGCGAACGCACCCGGCTTGCGGATCAGCGAGTCGATCACGTGCCGGTAGTTCACCGCGTGCCGGTCGCGGCCCACCAACCGCGGCAGCGTGTCGACTAGGTCAGCACGAAGAGGTAGACCATGTGGTCGAACCGCTGGCCGGCGATCGTGATGTTCAGCGTGTTCATGTGCGTGAAGTCGGAGGCCGCGAGGTCGCCGGCCGCGTGAACCTGGCGGAACATGATGGACTTCCCCGGGCCGTGGGTGGCCCGCCACTGACGCACGCGACGCTCGAACGTGCGGCGATGCGAATCGAGGAACTGCCCCGGACGCTCGCGGCGCAGCCAGTCGAAGAGCGTCTTGGCGAGCAGTCGCGGTTCGGCCGCGAGGCGTTGCTCGACCATCGGCCACACGGCCGCGAACGGATCGGGTCGGGTGCGGTAGGTCCGCGGCACGTGCGACTTCTTCCGCGTGCTGGGCGGCGTGCGGTCGTCGCGATAGTGGCGGGCCGTCTTGTCGGTCATTCCGGCTCTCCGGGCCGCGGTGGCCAAGGACGTTCCTTGGTGATGGGCTTCGGGACGGGAAACACGAACGGCTTCTGAAAGGGAAACACCGTAGCGGGTCGAGCGAGCCTACCTCGCCTTCTTGGCGTCCTTGTCCTTCTTCGTCTTCATCGACTCGCGGAAGCGGTAACTTTCGCCGTTCATCTCGAAGATGTGGCACTTGTGCGTCAGCCGGTCCAGCAGTGCCGCCGTCATCCGTTCTCCTTGGAACACTTGGCCCCATTCTCCGAACGGCAGGTTGCTCGTGATCAACAGGCTCCGCCGCTCGTAGCGGTCGGCGAAGACCTGGAAGAGCAGTTCGGCGCCGGCGCGGCTGAACGACAGGTAGCCGAGTTCGTCCACCACGATCGGGTCGAAGCGGTCGAGTTGGGCGAGGAAGCGGTCGAGGCGGTGCTGCTGCTGGGCCGCTTCGAGTTGCGTGACCAAGCTCGCGGCGGTGACGAACTTCACGCGCTTCCCGAGCCGGCACAGGGCGAGCCCCAGGGCCGTGGCCACATGCGTCTTGCCGGTGCCGGATCCGCCGATCAGGCAGCAGTTGAAGTGCTGGTCGATCCAGTCGCCGCGGGCGAGTTCGAGCACCTTCTGCTTGGGCAGGTTCGGCGTGGCGGCGAAGTCGAAGGTGTCGAAGTCCTTGACCACGGGGAATCCGGCGGCGCGAATCCGGGCCGCGATGGCGTTGCTCGTACGGGCCGCCACTTCCAACTCGGTGAGCCGCAGCAGGTAGGCGTCATAGGGTTCGTCTCGGTCGGCGGCTTCACGGGCCAACTTCTCCCACTCGGCATGCATCGTCGGCAGCTTCAACTGCCGCAGGTTGGCTTTCAGCAGCATCGCGTTCGTCTCGCTCATGATCGTCTCCTGGGTCGGATGGGGGCAGCAGTCGGTCGAATCGGGACAGGTCCGGGAGTGGAACGGTGATGTTCGGCGCGTTCGGCGGCGGATCGAGTGACACCGCGGTGTCACGGGCGAAGCGTTCCGCCAGAGCGGCGATGGCCGCGGCATCGGGGTGGGCGCGGGCGCGGGCGGCGACGATGGCCCGTTCGACGCACTCGACGGGATGATGCGCGAGCAGTTGCAGGACGCGGATGAAATGACGGACGCCGGCCGCGGCTCCGAGCCGCTCCTCGAACTCGCGTCGGAGGTCGGCGAACGCGGCGGGGAGGTGCCAGTCGCGATACACAGGCGCGTGGTCGAGGGCGGCGGGCTTCCGCTCCAAAACCACGAGAAAATGCAGCGGATCCAGCACTTTCTCCCGGTGACCGTACGAACGCCGATGCACGGCCGCAACTTGCCCGTCGGCCACGATCTCCACGCGGTCGACGTAGCCCTTCACCGTCACGACGCGGAACGCCCACCGCCGCGGCACGCGGTAACTGTTCCCGTCGAACCGCACCGTCTGGTACTTGTCCGCCTGGCCCGGTTGCATCACGCACGCATCGAACGTCCGCGCCGGAACGGCCATCGATGCCGCCCGGTCCTGCTCGAATCGCGCGCCTACGGTCGCGGTGTTGTCGCCGCACGTGCGTTCGCGGGCCTGGAGGCCGCAGCGCCGAAGATGCGCGTTCAACTCGTCGAGGCTGTTCACCCGCGGCACCGGCGTGGCCCACTGACGCTGCAGGTCGAACACCCGGTTCTCAACCCGCGGCTTCTCCGTCGCCGTCGCCGGCAGACAGAACTTCGGCGTGAACGGATAGTGCGACGCCAACGCCGCGTACCGCGGATGCAGCGTCGTCCTTCTTCTTGGGCGGCGGGTTGTCTTTCTTCGGCGGGTTATCGTCCTTTTTCTTCGGCGGCGGCCGCTTCCCGTCTTCGCGGACCTTGTACGTCTCGGTCGTCGTCTTCCCGCCGGGTTCGGTGAACTGAAACCGGTAGCTCTCTGCGGTGGCGGTGTACTTCACCGAACCGGCCTTCCCGCCCTGCTCGTACTTCACCGTCACCGTCTTCTTGTCGTCGTCCCGCTCGAACCCGGTAATCTTGGCCCCGCGAAGCGGCGTCAGTGCCGGTCGTGGCGAGTAGGCCCGCGGCTGCGGGTCGATCTGGTCGTCGTTCACCGTGACGACGCCTCGCAACCCGCCGTTGACATAGGGGTACTTCTTGGTCGAGTAGTAGCGGTACCCGTCCTTCTCCGTCCGGCCGTTGAACTCGTCGAGATCCTTCGGCTCCTTGCCGTCCGCGTCCGTGAACCCATAGAGCGGGAACCCGTCGAGCGCGTACCCAATGGGGTTGCCCTTCCCAACGACCTTCTCCAGATGGACAGGGGCGATGTGGTAGTGGTAGTCGTCGCCTCGTCCGCAGTGCCCGCCGTATTCGTCCAGTTCCCCAGCGAGGAATGTGTCCGTGCGGCCGTCGTTCTTGATCGGATTGAAGATCGGCACCCCGTTCACGGCCAGGGCGATGGCCCCCCGGAACAGTTCCTTCTTCGCCGACACAGGCTTGTCGGAGAGTTTCGGGAACAGCGGAATCTGCCATGCATTGCGCCCGGTGTACGCTTGCGGGAGCGGCACCTGTTGCTGCCACGCCGTGATGCCGACCATCATCGGGTGGTCGGGCATCCCGTTCGACTCGACGTAGAACCATTTCTCGTCGCTGCGGAACTTGAGTTTGTCCTTGAACGGCTGGAAGTGCATCTGGATTGCGGGATTCTCGTTTTCAATCGCCCCGACCGACCCCGCCGCCGCACAGATCAACACGAGAAGCCCCGCGACTCGGCGGCGCAGAAGTGACGCTCCTCCCGCGGCCAGAAAGCACAGCAAGGCGATGGCGGCGACCGCGGGGAGCGGCCCAGGGTGGGTCGTAGCCAACTCCGGCGCGCGCGGCACGACCGCATCCCTTTCACCATTGGAGGAGTGAATCGATTCCAGCCGTCGATCCACCCAAGCTCGATCCGCCGCATTCATCTTGTTCAAGGGCACCCACACTTGAGTACCGTCGTGTTTCAATAAGAGCGCTTGGCCGTCGCGCGCCAGCACGAACGAGCCTTCGATCTCGAACAGGCCGTCCGCGTCCCGCCAAACACGCATGTCCGGCGGGTGGTCGCCGTCGTGGGCCGACAGGGAGCCGGTCATGAACAGACCGGCGGCAAGCACCAGAGCGATCCAACAGTGCGATTTCACTTCTCGGCCCTCCACGGGATAATCCCGGACACGTCCAGGTTCGGCTTGGTGTTCCAGCGGGGCTTCCAGTCCGGCTTCTCGACCCGGTGGCGGAAGATCACCGTGTTGTCGAGGTCGAGATCGGCGGTCCAGATGAACTTGGCGTCCTTGAAGTCGAACTTGAAGAAGTGTTCCTTCGGATTCACCCGCTCCTCGGTGTACTCGGTGGCGAAGTCCCACTTCGAGTCATCGAAGTCCACGGCCCACCAGTTGTCGGGGATCGGATCGTACTTGACCTTTGGGTTCTTCACGTCCTTATTGAGCGGGCCGGTGAAGAAGCACTTCGCTTTCCATTTGGCGTTCGTCGTCGTCCCGTCGCCGAATTTGAGGATGAACCCGCCGTCACCGATGTGGTCGCCGTACTCCAAGCCGGTCTTCGGGTCGGCGTTGTCCTTCGCCATCACCGCGATCGTCATCGGGTACTCGGGCAAGATGTCCACCGAGACGACGTTGTGCGGGATGAAGTCGATCGAATCGACCGCCGTGAGCTTCCCGTTGATGTAAAGGATGAACCAGTTGTCGGCGTAGACGTTCGTCTTGATGGTGTCGTCCATCTTTGGCTTGATGAGGCCGGGCGGGCCGCCCTTGCCCTTCTTGTCCCCCTTCTTCTCATCGGCCTTCTTGTCCTGGCCGACAAGATCGGTGGAGTATGTCGCCAGCGCACACACCACGAATCCAAGCAGGAACATCACGATCGGTTTCAGCATTTCAGTCCTCCTCGACCACCCGCCGGTCGGCGGCGTGGTGCGCCTGATGGCGGAAGAAATCGTTGCCGAGTTCTCGCTGCTCCTGAAGCTCGACCGCCACACTGTCCGGACCACCCCGCGCCTTCGGCATTCCGGCGAACACCATTCGGTGGATGACGCCTGTGGCCGGGTCGTACCAGAGTTCGACCCGGTTCGGCCCCCGGTACTCGACCGATTTCTTGATCGCCAACAAGCCACGCTTTCCAGCCGTATCCGAGCCGAGCGGGGTGACGACGTAGGCGTCTCGTAGTTGAACAAGATCGGATCGGAGGTCGGCGAACGGGATACCGTGCTGGTGCCCCGGCAGCGGCCCACGGAACCGCAGCGGGTCGCCACTCACGCGCACCGCCCCCGTCCCGACCGGCGGCACGGACCAACTCTTCTCGCCATCGCTGCCGGTCACGAACGGGCGACCGTCGGGAAACTTCCGAACCAGCACGTACTGGCTCGGGCGGCGAACGTAAAGCGTTGCCCCGTCGACGGGCGGCCGTCGTTCCTCGGGCTGCTCCGGCCGGGCGTCGAGGTTCCGGATGACGTAGGAGCGGTCGCCGGCGTCCGTCGCAGTGTCAATCAGACGGTCGAGTTCCGTGGCCGCACTCGCCTGGGGCGGATTGCTCATCCAAACGAAGACGAACGCGGTGGCGGCGACCGCGACCAGCGTCCCCACCAGCGCGACCCGTTGCCAAGACCGACGAGATAAACGGTCGGAAGCGAGTGAGTGGTTCGTCGTTTGTTCGCCCGCCCTCGCAGCCATCGCCCCGGCACGGATGACATTCTGAAGGCTGTCGTGGAAGCGAACCATGTCCGCAAACGCCGTCGCGTTCTCGGGTGCGGCCTTTACCCAAGCGTTCAACTCGCCCTCTTGCTCCTCGGTGAGCAGCCCGTCGAGGTAGCCGTTCACAAGCGCCGTGAGGTCGGGATTCATGTGCGAGCCTCCATCGCCTTGCGTTCGACGCACTCCCGTAGCCGGTCACGAATCCGCTGGAGCGCCTTCGCGACCGTGTTCGCCGCGAGGCCGACCCGCATGCCGATGGCGGCGGGCTTCAAATCCTCCTCGTACCGCAACCTGCTCAACTCCTTGGCCCGGGCGTCCAGTGACTCGACGCACTCACCGAGGCGGTCGAGCCTCGGGTCATGCGGAGGCTGATCCTCGAAGGCACGGGCCAGGGCGTCCACCGAGTCCGTGTCGAAGGCAAGCTTTTCCCGCCCCTTCCGCCGGCAATACAACCGCACCTGATTCCGGGCGATCCCGATGGCCCACCCGACGAACGGCTGCGACGGGTCGTAGCGGGAGAAGGACTCCAGGACGGCGACGGCAGTCTCCTGGAGCACGTCATCCCGCTCCTGGAAGTCTCGCACGATGGACGTGACGAAAGCCGACACAGTCGGCACCGCCAGCGTCCAGAGTCGTGTCGCTTCGAGAATCGACGGGTGCATTCCCACCCCGACCAAGAGGGTTGCTTACCGAACAGTTAACCCGACAGACCCGATCGTGACAGGAATAAGCCGATCTTCTTGGAATAAGACAGAATCAAGGTGGGAGGTCGAGCGACCCGGGCAACATCGCCGACGGGATGTCAGCCGGCGTCATGAACCCGACCGACGTGGGAGTTACCCAACCATTTCGGGAGAAGGTCCGTCAGATCACGAAGCCCCGGTAGCCGGCGAGGAATGAATGCGGGAAGGTCTGGCTACGGCCGGCCACCGCCGGCCCCGGCGATCCGGAGTTGCAACTGCCCGGCGGCGGGGCTTCGTTCGCACCCGAAGACGCCTTCACCGACCCGCTCGCGGAGGTGCGGCCGGAGTATGCCGGGAAGCCGTTGGCTGAGAACACTCGCCATGACGAGAAGTATCATGAGCCGGATTGCCGCTTGACGATGACTCGGGATCGTGGGAGAGTCGCTTGTCTCGCTTGTCAACCTGCCCTCAAGGTCGATCCCGAGTGAACCTTCACCTTCCAAGTCGGCGCGCATTCCTCGTCGCAGGCGGGATGAGCTACATGGGGCTCGATCTCGCAACCCCCGTAGCGGCCGCGCCTGAACCGACAAACGGACCGCGGAAACGAGCGAAGTCCGCGATCATGATCTGGCTGAGCGGCGGGGCGTCCCACATCGACACCTGGGACATGAAGCCGGACGCACCGGAGGAGTATCGCGGCAGTTTCAAACCGACCGCGACCTCGGTGCCCGGGATTCACCTCTGCGAGCACCTGCCGCACCTCGCGAAACAGGCCCACCATCTCGCGATCGTGCGTTCGCTGGGTGACCACCGCCGTGGCACCGGCGACCACCACGCCGGCTACTATTACAACCTCACCGGGCACGCACCGGACCGCACTTTTCATCAATTGCTAAACGCTCGCACTCCGTATTCCACCGACTGGCCTTCGATGGCCTCCGTGGTGGCACTCAAGCGCCCGCCGCACCCGCACCTGCCTTCGGCGATCACGCTCCCTCACAAGGAGGGCGCGCCCGAGTACACGCGGCCCGGGCAATTCGCGGCCCGGCTCGGCATCGAGTACGATCCGGTCTTCGTGGACGGCACCCGCGAGCGACCGCTCGATTTCGCGGTGCCCGCGCTCTCGCTGAGCGGCGACATTCCGTCCGACCGTCTGAACGACCGGAGGTCGCTCCTGAACACGCTCGACGGGGCGCACCGGTTCGCTGATAGTTCCGCAGCGAACCGCGATTACACCACGTACCAGCGGAAAGCGTTCACACTCCTCGGCTCGCGACAGACGAAGGCGGCGTTTGACCTGCGCGCGGAGCCGGAGAAGGTGCGAGAGGCTTACGGCAAGGGCATCAACTCCACCTCCATGCTCCTCGCCCGGCGGTTGGTCGAAGCGGGCGTGCCGTTCGTCACCGTGTTCTGGAGGGGCGACAAGGAACTGGACAAGCTCTGCAAGAGCGGCGGCGGTTGGGACACACACGGCAACAACTTCAATTGCCTCAAGGATCGGCTTCTTCCCGAGTTCGACCGGCCGTTCGCGGCGTTGCTCGACGACCTGCACCAGCGCGGGTTGTTGAATTCGACCTTGGTGCTCGTGTCGAGCGAGATGGGGCGCAAGCCGAAGATCGGCGACCCGCGTTCGGGTGGTGCCGGCGGCGCGGGGCGGGACCACTGGACCGCGTGCCAGTCGGTGCTGCTCGCAGGCGGCGGCATCCGCGGCGGGCAGACATTCGGCACCACGGACAAGCGGGCCGAGTACCCGGACCAGAACCCGGTCGCCCCCGAACACATCGCCCGGACCGTGTTTCATGCGATGGGAATCGACGACCTCCACGCGATCGACCGCGAGGGTCGCCCGTTCCACCTGATGGAAGACGGCCGGCCGCTCACCGAACTGTTCTGACCCGTCGAGCCACTCCCGGCAACACCGCCGATCGCTCAGGTGCGGTACGGCCAATGCGACATTCACGACACGGCCTGCCGACTCGCGGCCGAGATTGCCTCGTGATCGGCCTTTGAGGACAGGGCGATGATCATCGTGTTGATGGGAGTTTCGGGCTCTGGCAAGACGACGATTGGCAAAGAACTTGCCGAGGCCTTGGGCTGGACGTTCGTCGAAGCCGACGAGTACCACCCCTCGGTCAACGTCGAGAAGATGCGAAAAGGAGTCCCGCTGAACGACGAGGACCGGAAGCCGTGGCTCGCAGCGTTACGAACGCGGATGGAGGAAGGGCTGAAAGGTGGTGAGAACATCGTGCTGGCCTGCTCGGCCCTGAAGCATGCGTACCAGGACTACCTCGATCAAGTTGACCCGCCGCACATCCAGTTCGTTTACCTGCACGGGTCCGAAGAGTTGATCCGGGAGCGGCTGGCGAAACGCAAGGGGCACTTCATGAACCCGAATCTCCTGCACAGCCAGTTCGAGACGTTGGAGCCGCCAAGTGATGCCGTAAGAGTGGAAATCACCGCGTCACCGGGAGCGATCGTCGAGGAGATTCGAATGAAGCTTGGCTTGTGAGTGACGAGCGGCGCCGTCTTGTGGACGAATAACGGAGGGTGACTACGCCAAGATCCCGTCGATCGGCTTCCCGCCGAGTGCAACGGGCTGAGGGCGACCCGTACGATCGTAGATGATCTTCTCGGGGTCGATGCCGAGGCAGTGGTAGATCGTCGCGCAGATGTCGGCGGGTGTCACCGGGCTGTCTTTCGGGAAGGCCGCGCTCGCGTCCGACGTTCCGTGTACGCTCCCGCCACGAATGCCCGCGCCTGCGAACACCACCGAGTAGCAGTAGGTCCAGTGATCGCGGCCCGCGGTCGCGTTGACGCGCGGCGTGCGGCCGAAGTCGCTGATCAGCACGACCAGCGTTTCATCCAGCAATCCCGTGTCGTCCAAGTCCTCCATGAGTGCCGAATACGTTTGGTCGAGCGACGGCAGGAAGTGGTCCTTCAGGAGGATGAAGTTCTTCTCGTGCGTGTCCCAGCCGAAGTCCGGGATGCCGAGCCGCTGCGAGAAGTACTCCCAGGTGACGTTCACGAACGGTACGCCGCGTTCGACGAACTTGCGGCCGATGAGGCAACTCTGGCCGAACATGGTCCGACCGTAGCGATCACGAAGCTTGGCCGACTCCGCGTCGAGATCGAATGCGGAACGCAGCGCGGCAGAGGTCAGAGCGCCGAACGCCATCTTCCGAGTGCGTTCGAAATCTTCGGACCCCGAGCGACGTGAGCCGATCGTGTCGATCCGGTTCAACAGTTCTTTGCGGTCGTCAAGGCGGTCCAGAGTCATGCCGTCCCGCAGCACACCGTTCGGGATGCGCGGCAGTCCTTCGACCAACGGCGGATGTTCCCTCAGGTACGGCTTCGGAATCGAAGCCGGGACGAACGGCTCAACCTCGCTCAGGAACGGGTCGTATCGCTGCCCGAGAAAACCGCCATAGATGCCCGGTCGCCGGGCGGCGTCACCGTAGCCCAAATACGTGGGCAGGTAGATGTACGCCGGCAATCCGCCCGGACTTCCGAGCAGGTACTCGCAGACCGAGCCCATGCTGGGCGGGTGGTTGGGGTTCGGATTGCTGATGTCGGTGATCGGTTCGGCGAATCCGGTGTATGTCGGCAGCGTGTTGTGACAGCCGGCCTTGTGCCCCACCGTCCGGACGACCGCGGCCTTGTGCATCCACTTCGCCATGCGCGGCAGATGCTCGCAGATGCGGATCCCGGGCGCACTGGTGGCGATCGGCGAGAACTCGCCGCGAACTTCGACCGGGGCGTCCGGCTTCATGTCGAACATGTCCTGAGTCGGCGCGCCGCCGTGCAGGAACAGGAACATGACGCTACGGGCCTTTCCCGTATGCCGAGACGCCGAGACGGCCGGAGATGCGATCCCGTTGCGCCCGATCAAGCTGGCTGCACCCGCCGCCAAGGCCTGTCGGCGGGTCAGCCGAGAGAAAGTTGGATTACTCACGGATACTCCTCGACTCCTTATCATCGACCAATGTTAGCCGATTCGGCGTGAGGATGCGATTCAATACGACCGAACGTCCTCTTCCCTCTGTTTCACATCGAATGCCTTGACCAACAACGACCCGCCGTCCGGCAGCGAGAAGTGGAACGGCTCGGTCAGGGCCGGTCGGTTCCAAACATCGAGTCTCTCCAGGCTTTCGCCCCATGTCTTCAAGACGTCCGACTGGCTTACGGCGACAAGGACGAGCATGGAGATCGAGTTCACCCAGCCCAGCCGCTTGAGCCGGGAAACGTCCTTCTCGATTCTCCGCCGCCACTTGTCGCCTTGCTGATTCCCGTCGTGCAACACGGCGAACTCGGCGAACACCCAGCGGTGGTCACCCTTCTCATAGGTCGCGCCGACACGCAAGTCGCCGTGCTTGAGACAAGGATTGCCGTTCTTGTCCTTCACTTCCTCGCCGTTCGCGCCGCCGTACGGCGGTTTCGCCGTGACTTCGCAAAACGGGTAAGCCGATTGCTGGAGCTTACAGGCCAGGTAGGCCTCCCAGTTCAGCCACGCTTCGAACGAGATGCCGGTCTCCGCCATCAATCGAACGTCCGCCGCCTTCTCCTCGAAGCGGCGACAGATGATGTGATAGACATCGACTGCAAAGCGGTGCGCATCACTCACGGAATCACCTTGTTGTTGGCGGCAGCGATCACAAGTTCATCGCGATTCGGCCGCAGTGCTGCGACCCTCCGCGGTCCACTTCTCCAATTGTTTCGTGAGCCGTGCCACAATCTCGGGATGCTTGGCTTGCAAGTTCATCTTCTCTCCGATGTCGGTGGAGAGATCGTAGAGTTGCACAGCGGGCAATCCGACCTCGTCCTTGCTCCCCGGCTTCGGATCGCTCCATCCACCCGACCCCGGGCACCGGCACAGCTTCCACTTCCCCTCCCGGATCGCGAACGATCCGTTGCTCGACTGCACCACGAATCCCTCGCGCCTTGGCTCTTCTTTTGATCCCGTCCACGCGTTCGCGAAACTGAAACTGTCTTCCGCGGCCGCATCGGACAACTTCGCGCCGGTGACCTCGGCGAACGTCGCCATGATGTCGGTGAGGCATACCAGGCGTTCCGATTTCGAACCGGCGGTGATCTTGCCCGGCCATCGGGCGATGAACGGAACGCGGTGCCCACCTTCGAAGATGTCGGCCTTGTGCCCGCGGAAGACGTGGTTCGGGTTGTGGCCGAGTTTCAGCAGCACGGGGAAGTCCGCCATCGGAGAGCAACCATTGTCGCTGGTGAAGATCACGAGCGTGTTGTCCTCCACTCCGTTCGTCTTGAGTGCGGCCAGCACATCGCCGACGGCTTGGTCGGTCGCCATCACGAAATCGGCGTATGGGTTCAGTCCCGACTTGTTCTGCCAGTCCTTGGTCGGCAGGATCGGCGTGTGCGGCGAGGCCAGCGGCAGGTACAGGAAGAACGGCGACTTTGCCTTCGCCCGCTCGCCGATGTACGCCACCGCCTTCTTCGTCAGCGTCGGCAGCACATACTCGGCCTCGAATCCCGGTGCGGCCGGTCCCTTCCGGCACCGGGCCTCCGTCTCCTTTCCCAGCATCATCGCGAAGTCGCGGTCTTCAGTGGGATTGGCTGTGACCTTGTCGTTTTCGATGAACGTGTACGGCACCATGTCCAACGAGGCCGAGATGCCAAAGAAGTAGTCAAAGCCCACGGCGTTTGGTCCGTTCTTGATCGGCTTGTCGTACTCAACGTTGAACACCTGCCCACGCGGCTCGATGCCGAGTTCCGTGACCTTCGCGCCCGCCTTCAGTTGCCAGTCCATGCCGAGATGCCATTTCCCCAAGCAGGCCGTGTGATAGCCGTTGTCCTTGAGCAACTGGGCGACGGTGAGCCGGCCGGGTTCGATGAGCCGAGGGCTGAGCCCACCGAGAACGCCGCTCTTGAGCTTCGAGCGCCAAGCATAACGACCGGTCATGATGCCGTACCGGGTGGGCGTGCAGACACTGCTTGGGGAGTTGGCATCCGTGAAAGTCATCCCTGATGCCGCGAGCCTGTCGATGTGCGGCGTCGGGATCTTGCCGTTCGGGTTGAGGCACTTCACGTCGCCGTAGCCGAGATCGTCGGCGAGGATGACCACAATGTTCGGCTTGTCGGACGCGGATGCCGGTGCGATCGAGAGAACAACCGTGATCGCAAGGAGAACGGAAACGCGGGAGAGAGCCATGACAGCACCTCGGGAGCGCAGGCAGTGACGTAGAACAGAATACGCTTCCGAGGCTGCCGCCTGTATTGCCGTCTCCAGGAACTTCGAGCCATGTCGAGGTCCGTCGTCAATTGAAACGGGTCGAGGTGAGCCGCTGTTCAACTGATCACGATTGCACCGGCATGAGAATCGCCCAGACTTCGGTCTCGCCGGGGTCGCTGCCGGCGTCGGCGTGTGTGATCGCCATACCCATCAGGGTCTTGCCCGTGCCCATCTCGCCGACGATGAGGATGCTCTTCTGTCGGGCAAGGGCTTTCTTCGCGGCTGCGATGACGTGGGCTTGAACTTCATATGGTTGTCGTGAGAGATCGAGGTTTGGAGTCGCATCACGTTGGGGTCGATGCAGGGGGGCGAGTGCTTGTTCGGCCTGTTGGGCGAGGAGAGGACTGAACTTGGTCAGGTAGTCGTCCAGGGAGTTTGGTCGGAACCTTCGACGGGTTGGCTTGGAGTGCGGAGGTTCGTCGGGCAGCCACAACCGCCGTGATCGGAGACCTTGGCTGACGAGTTCGTCGAGCAGTTCGCTGTCGGTTTCCAGGACTGCGGCTTCACAGCCGGTTCGCGTGAGTGCGATGAGCTTGCCGTGCCGGACGAGTTCGTTCCTCAACCACGGGATCCACTCGCGGAGCAACGGAGTCGAGAACTGGTCGCTTCGGAAGTGTTGCCAGAGAGCATTGTCCGACCGCACGGGCAGGAAGCCCGGACGCCTTGACAGCAGAAGAACATGCCAGAGGTCATAACAGAGCTTGGCACGATGGACTTGGTATCCGGTCGGGGATTTGCTGGTGTGGGAAGACTGAACCTCTCCGGCATGAACGCTATACTCGATCCGCTGCTGGTCCTTCTCGGAACTATGGAGTGCCGCGGTTACGGCTTTCACACTGGTCTCGGGGCCGATCACGGAGAGCAGCAGTAGCTCGTTTTGGTTCAGAGCGATCCCGTTGCAATGGACACGGAACGTGGTGCTTGTGGTCCGGCCCGAAGGCGAGTTCTTGTAGGCGACGCACTCGAACCAGCCGAGTGCGAGCAGCGTGGATCCCTGGGGCGCAGCGTGTGTGTTCACATGGGAACTACCCGCGTCTTGCGATCAGGCTGCTGACATCGGAACGCTCGCCTCGTCGTCACTGTCCCCGAGAGTGTGGATTCGTCCTTCGCGATCGACGGTACCACATGCAGACCCGGCAAGGGATTGAACGGCACCTACATCTGAGTGGCCTGGCTCATCTGGCGCTGACCCACCACAGTTTGCGAACTGTCGGTGCACAAGCCAAGGAAGCGAACACGGACGTTCGATTGCCGCGATTCCAAGAACGACTGGACGCCGTGCGCGCCGAGACGTGGCGACATCGCGTCGGACGGTTCGTAAATCGGATCCGCCATAAGAAAGTCCGAAACCGCGTCCGCGAGTATCTACTGGCGGACGCGTGAAATGTGCTCAGTCTGAGTAAAGACGCTCACCCCCCATGAAACTGGTGAGCAGCTCGAAAGCGGGTGGGAAATCGACTACCCTGATCGTCGACACATCGGCTTGACCAAACTTCGCCCGTGGACGTTCGCGAGGCTCCATCATGGACGACCTGCAACTCACGCCGGAACAGGAACGCGTCGCCGCCGACTCACCGCCAAACTCGAAGCGGCCTACCGTGACGAAACGCGACGGGTCGCGCGGCTGTTCGCCAGCAAACCCGACTCGCAACTCCTCGGCAAGACGGAGTTCGAACTGCGAGACCGGTTGCTGCACCTCGGAGCCGTGACGCTCGAAACCGCTCTCGCCGAGCGGAAAGGGGGGGCCAAGGGTCCAGCATGAGTTGTCCGGTGTGCCGCGGATCGGCAAGTGCAAGGGATTCCACCCGCGTGGGATCGTCAGCCTGTTCGGGGTCGTGAGGTTCGAACGCCACTACTACCACTGCCGGCCGTGTCGCCGCTGGACGCCACGCTCGGCCTGCGTGAACACGACCGGACGCCGGCGGCGGACGAAGTGGTGTACCTCGCGGGTTTGATGGATGCGTTCGCGACGGGCGCGTCGACGCTGCTTCGCCGGATGACGGGCTTGGTGTTGAGCGAGTCGACGGTGCAGCGGGCGACGGAGGATGCGGGCACGCGGGCGGCGGCGGACCTTCATGCGAACCGCGTGTTCGGCCCGGCGACGCTGTGGGACTGGCACCGGGACGCGGAGGGCAAGACGGTCGGCTACGTCTCGGTGGATGCGACGGACGTGGGTCAGCAGGCTCCGGGCGGCCGACGCGCCGACGGGAAGATGGCGTATGTCGGGACGATCTACAACCCGGTTCCGGAGGCGAAGGAGCGGTGGTCGAAGCCGACGGAGAACGTCCGGAGTGGAAAGCGCGGTACGCGTCGCAGGTGCGTCCGCTCGCGGACTTGGCCGAACCGCTGCGGCGACAGGCGGAGCAGGTCGGCCTCGATCACGCCGAGCGTTGGATCGCGATCTCGGACGGCGGCGCGGGCTTGGAAGACTTCCTGCGGGTGAACTTCCCGCGTTTCGAAGCGGTGACCCTGGATTTTCTTCCATGTGGCAGAGTACGTGTCGAAGCTCGCGAAGGCGTTGCATCCGGCCGACGACGCGAAGGCGAGCGAATGGCGGACCGCGACCTGGGGGCGGTTGAAGTCGGCCGGCGGGCAAGCGGTGCTCGACGACTTGCGGGCGCTCGACAGGAAGAACCGTCGGGCGACGCGGCCGGTGCGAGACGAGATCGTGCGGTACTTCGAGAACCACGTTCACCGGATGGACGATCCGGAGTACGTGAAGAAGGGGTGGCAGATCGGCAGCGGCCCGGTGGAGAACGCGTGCAAAACGGTGATCGGCGAACGGATGAGGGGCGGCGGCATGCGTTGGGGCGAGTCCGGAGCCGACGCCATAAGTCATCTCAGGACCGTCTTCTGCAGCGCGGACAACCAATGGTCCGGCTTCTGGTCCATGAACTGAATCCGAAACTACCCGCTTACAAGATGCTCACCCCGATGAAACTGTCCGTTGCTGTCGCCACTTTCAATGGCGAACCACATCTCGCCGAGCAACTGCACAGCATTCGTGCGCAGACTCGCCTGCCCTACGAAGTTATTCTCGTCGATGACGCCTCCACCGACGGGACGCGGCTCGTGGCCGAAGGATTCGCGCGAACCTCGCCGATCCCCGTGCGAATCATCCGGAACGAAACCAACAGCGGGTCAACCTCGGCGTTCGGGCGTGCCATCGCCGCATGCACAGGCGAGGTCGTCGTCTTGGCCGACCAAGACGACGTGTGGCGGCCGTACAAACTGGAGATGCTTGCGACCGCACTCGCCGATCAGCCTGAGGCTGCGTTTGCGTTCAGTGACGCCGAACTCGTGGACGAGAAGCTTCAGCCGCTGGGGCATCGATTGTGGGAGGCGATTCGATTCCGCGAACCGGAGCAGCGGCGATTCCGCTGCGGCGGCGGGTTCGAGTGCCTGCTGCGACGGCACCGCGTCACCGGTGCGACGATGGCGTTTCGAGCGGCATTCCGCGATCGCATCCTGCCGATCCCCGAAGGTTGGGTTCACGATGCATGGATCGCACTGATCCTGTCCGCGACCTCGCCCTGTGCGTTTGTCGCGGAGCCGCTGATCGAATATCGACAGCATTCGAATCAGCAACAGGGCGCGAGAATGCGAAGCCTGCTCGGCGAGTTCCAGGCGGCGCGGTCGCTCACCGCAGCAGAATGCGAGTCCGTGTCGGATCGTTTCGAAGAAGCTCTGCGGCGGCTTGAACAATTCGATGACGTGCCACTGGTGCGGTTGGCGCGGCTGCGCGAGAAGATCGAGCATCATCGGCGGCGGGCTCGGCTCCGCGAGTCGGGACGCTGGCGGTTGCCGGGCGTGCTCCTCGACGTCCTCCGAGGGCGTTACAGCCGGTTCGACCAAGGCTGGAAGACAATCGCACAGGATCTCCTGCTGAAGTGAGCGCGGCCATACACTAGTCCGCACTTCTCCGAACTTCATCTTGAGAGCGTCGTTGTGAACCGCATCCTTCGCGGGCCGTTCTTCGGCCTTCTCGTCCTGCTCACATCCTGGACCGCCCGTTCCGCGGAGCCGTTGCCGACGGCGCCCGCACCGCGGCCCGTGGTGGCTCTTCCACCGAGCACCCTGCCGGATTCCTATGTGAAGAAGATGACGTGGCGGTGCGTCGGCCCTGCGAACATGGGCGGCCGCATCACAGCGGTCGCCGTCGTGGAATCGGACCCGAGCACGTGGTACGTCGCCACCGCGTCCGGCGGCCTCATCAAGACCGTGAACAACGGCACCACCTTCGAACACCTATTCGACCGCGAAGCGGTCGTATCCATCGGCGACGTCGCGGTCGCGCCGTCCGATCCGAAAACAGTCTGGATCGGGACCGGCGAGGCGAACCCGCGCAACTCTGTGTCCTACGGCGACGGCGTTTACAAGAGCACGGATGCCGGAAAGACGTGGACGAACATGGGGCTGAAGAAGTCCTTCCAAATCGGGAAGATCGCCATTCATCCGAAGGATCCGAACACGGTGTACGTCGGGGCGCTTGGCCGGCTCTACGGGCCAAACCCCGAACGCGGGCTCTTCAAAACCACCGACGGCGGCAAGAACTGGAAGAACATCCTGCACATCGACGACAAGACGGGCGTCATCGACTTCCGCCTCGACCCGACCAATCCCGAGACACTCGTTGTCGGAATGTGGCAGCGGCAGCGAGACGCCTTCGACGGCTTCTTCGGTCCGGGAATGGAGTCGTGGCCCACGCAGGACCAGTACGGCCCGGAGATCGGTCACGGCCCCGGCGGCGGGCTCTTCAAGTCGACCGACGGCGGTGCGTCATGGAAGAAGCTCACCGCCGGGCTGCCCACGGTCAACACCGGTCGCATCGGGCTGGATTGGAGTCGCAAGACGAAAGGACTCTTGTACGCGATCGTGGACACCGAGAAGATCGGCACCGGCCGCCCGGCGTTGAGCTTCTACTTGGGGCTGACCGCCGAGGATGAGAAGGAGGGTTTGCAAGTGAAACTCGCGCCGGACGACGGTCCCGCTGGCAAGTCCGGCATCAAGGAGAAGGACTTCATCACGAAGCTCGATGACAAGGCGGTGTCGAAGTACGAGGAGTATTACGCGTACCTCGCCACCAAGAAAGCGAACGACACGATCAAGTTCACCGTGAAGCGGGACGGAAAGGAACAGGTCATTCCCGTGAAGGTGGTTCCGAAGGACGGAGCGGAGCCGAAGAAGGAAGCCGAGGCGAAGAGGCTCAATCCGCCCACCATCGGCATCTTCCTCGGAAAGGGCGAATCGAAGGACGGTCTCACGGTTGGCGGCGTGACCGAAGGCGGCCCCGCGGAGAAGGCCGGCATCAAGGCCGGCGATCTCATCACGACCGTGGCCGGAAAGAAAGTGACGGATCAGGAATCGCTGCGAACGGTGCTCGAACCGTACAAGCCGGGCGACAAGGTGAAGGCCACGGTGGTGACGGACAAGAAGAGCCGCGAGGTGGAGGTCACTCTGGCGGAACGGTTGACCAAAGGCGGCGGGCGTCCCCCGGCCCCGAACGCGCGGCCGTTCCTCATCAACGGCACCGTTGGCGGGCAGAAGGCGAACGTGCAGGACCAGCAAGGCAAGGATGGCTTCCAGACCGGCGGTGTGTTCGTCTCCAAGGACAGCGGCGAAACGTGGAGCCGCGTGAACAGCGTGAACCCGCGGCCGTTCTACTTCAGCATGATTCGCATTGATCCGAACGACGACAATCTGCTGTACGTCGCCGGCGACACGCAGTTGTTCAAGAGCACGGACGGCGGCAAGAAGTTCGACGCGATGCCGCTGCGCGTCGTTCATCCGGACATCCACGCCCTGTGGATCGATCCGAAGGACAGCCGCCACATGCTGCTGGGCTGCGACGGCGGGTTCTACACCACGTACGATCGCGCCGCGACTTGGGACCACCTCAACGTGCTGGCACTCGCCCAGTACTATCACGTCGCGGTGGACAGCCGCAAACCATACCGCATCCTTGGCGGCCTGCAGGACAACGGTAGCTGGATCGGGCCGTCCCATGTGCTGCGCGAGGTCGGCCCCGTAAACGACGATTGGGGAACGATTCAGGGCGGCGACGGTTTCGTGTGCCGAGTCGATCCGAAGGATTCGGATGTGGTGTATTCCGAAAGCCAGGGCGGCGCGATCCTGCGGCAGAATCTCCGCACCGGCGAACGCGGCGGCTTCAGCCCGCCCGCCGTGAAGCAAGGCGAGGAATCTCGCCGCAACTGGAACACGCCGTTCATCGTGTCCGCCCACAACTCCGGCATCGTATACGCCGCGTCGCAATACGTGTCCCGTTCCATCAAGCAGGGCGAGGCGATGAAGGTGATTTCGCCGGAGATCACGAGGACGAAGAAGGGCAGCGGCACGGCGTTGAGCGAGAGCCCGCGGAACGCGGACTTGCTGTGGGCCGGCACCGACGACGGCTACATTTGGGTGACGAAAGACGGCGGGCAGAATTGGACGAACGTGTCCGACAATTTGAAGGCCGCGGGACTGCCCGGTCCGCGTTGGGTCGCGAGCCTGGAAGCGAGCAAGGCGAAGGACGGCCGCTGCTACGCGGCGTTGGACGCCCACCGCTCCGACGACGACAGGCCGTACCTGTTCGTGACGGAGGATTTCGGCGCGACGTGGACGAACATCACGTCGAACTTGCCCGAGTTCGGCTCCACCCGCGTGCTCCGCGAAGACATTGTCAACCCGGAACTGCTTTACTGCGGCACCGAGTTCGGCATCTTCGCCTCGATCAACCGCGGCGCTTCGTGGACGAAGCTGAACAACAACCTGCCCACGGTGGCGGTGCACGAAGTGGCCCAACCGACCACCGCGAGCGAAATCGTGGCCGGCACGCACGGCCGCAGCGCGTGGATCCTCGATGTCGCGAGCCTGCGGCAAATGTCCGTCCGAACCGAAGACGACAAGAAGATCGATCCGTTGAAGGAAACGGTGACACTGTTCGCTCCCGCGCCCGCGGTGCGGTGGAAGTTGCGGGCCGACCTCGAAGAGTCGCCGTACTCCAAGAACCTCCGCAAGTTCTACGGCACGAATCCGGATCGCCGCGCGAGCATCGATTACGCCATCACCAAGCCCGTGAAGGAACTCACGCTCAAGATCTTCGACGCCTCGGACAAACTGGTTTGGGAGTTCCGCAACGCGGCCAAGGATGTCGGCTTCCACCGGCAGGCATGGAGCCTGAACCGGACGGGTGCCGGGAATGCGGCGGTGCCCGCCGGTACGTATCGCGCCGTGCTCCAGATCGACGGAAAGGACGGCCCGCGTTTCGTGCAACCCGTCGTGGTGGAGAACGACCCCGCGGCTGATCCCAAGGCGATCATCCGGCTCGAAGGCGAACGCCGCAGCCATGAGGAAGAGGAGGAAGAAGAAATGAAGGAAGAGGAAGAGTGAGCGGCCGACCGCATGCGTCGGGTGTTCGGCGATCCTATCAACGAGAGGACGGGGGCTCGCGCCTAGGTCACCGCTCCACTGCGAAGTCGGCGAAGTGGCGATCTCCATAGGATGAGGGGAGGTCGCCCCGTCTCCCGAGCTACTATGTCAACGGCCGCCGCCCCGCGGGAACTTCGCACCACCGGATCGTCGAAGAAGCTCAACTTCTTCCACGTGCGGAACTGGCTCGGTATGCCGATGGGCGTGTGGTATCCGCTGCTTGCGAGAAACCGGTTCGCGGCTTCGCCGAGTCGGCTGTTGCAAGTCCTGCGCATGTCCGCGTTCACCCCGATCAACACGGTGTTCCACGGGCTGGATCGCTTGGTGTACGGGCGGCGCGTGGCCCGTACACCAATCCCGCACCCGCCGCTCTTCATCATCGGGCACTGGCGAACCGGCACCACGTTGCTCCACGAGATGCTTGTTCGCGACGAACAGTTCACGTTCCCCACCACGTATCAGGTGATGTGCCCGCATCACTTCCTCTTCACGTCGTCCTTCGTGCCGCGGCTCATGCGTCACGCCCTGCCGCCGAGCCGGCCCATGGACAACATGCCGGTGGGATTCGACCGCCCGCAGGAAGACGAATTTGCCCTGTGCAATCTCGGCGTGCCGAGCCCGTACGACAAATGGGCGTTCCCCAACCGCCCGGACCGCCCCGAAACCTTGGACCTTGACGGTCTCTCACCGCGAGAGCTGAAGAAGTGGACGGAGAGGATGGTGCGTTTCGTGAAGCGGCTCGCAGTGCGCGACACACGTCGGCAGGTCATGAAATCGCCCACGCACACGGCCCGTGTCGGCCACCTCGCCCGCATCTTCCCCGGTGCGCAGTTCATCCACATCGTCCGCGATCCGCGAGACGTATTCCCCTCCACCGTGCATACGTGGAAGCGCATCTGGGATTCCGTCGGGTTCCAAACGCCGAACTTTTCAAACATCGAGGAGTACGTGCTGTCCAGCTTCGAACGGATGTATGCGAGTTTCGATCGCGAGCGGGAAAAACTCGGGGACGGGCAACTGCACGAACTGCGCTACGAAGACCTGATCCGCGATCCGGTGAGCGAAGTGGGCAAGGTCTACGCGAAACTCGGTCTACCTGACTTCGAGCGGGCGCGGCCACGACTGGAAGAGCACGCCGCCAAATCCCGCAGTTACGAGAAGAACCGGCACCAGCTTCCGGATGAGCTTTGGATCCGGATCGCGACTCGCTGGCAGGGGTACATCCGCCGTTACGGTTACGAGTGATCCGGTGTGGATTCCCGATCCCTGCTCCCGATAGAATCATCCAACCGGGTTCACCGACCTTCGGACTTCCGGATGCTGTTCTACCTGCTCGCCGGCCACGCGCTGATGGACTTCGCGCTGCAGACGGACGCCATGGCCGTCTGCAAGTGCCGCGGCGCGGACAACCCGATCCAGAAGTCCGTGCCGTGGTACTATTGGCTCACCGCACACGCCGTGCTCCACGGTGCGGCCGTCGGACTTGTGTTGCACTGGACCACGAACAACTGGGATCTCGCACTCGGCTTCGCGCTCGCGGAAACAATCGTTCACTGGTTCATCGATTGGGGCAAGTGCGAGCGTCTGTACAGCATCCATGTCGATCAGGCGTTCCACGTCGGTTGCAAGTTCCTCTGGTGGGGTTTGATCACGGGCGATGTCGTGAAGGTGGCCGCATGACCGGGCGCGACGGCCGCATCTGGGTGGGCACGCTGATCGCACTGGCCGCGTTCGCCGCCGGCGTCGCCGTCACCATTGCCTTTTCCAGTTCCTCCGGCGGCCAGTCGAAGGAAACCGAACCGGAGCGCGGCGGGGGAACAGCCCCGGCCCGCGTCGCCGCCCTCGGCCGCATCCAACCCGCTGGCGGGGTCATCCCCGTCTTCGGCCCGCCCGGCGACCGCATCCAGTCCATGAAGCCGCTCGCCCCCGGCACTGTGCTCAAGTCGGTCGACCCGATCGCGACCCTCGCTTCCCGGGAGCAGCGCGAAGGGGACGTGAAGATCGCCGAGGTTCAACTTCGCGAGGCCAAGGACGCTTTGAAGGCGGCCCAAGATGCGGGCCAGAAGAAGATTCTCGCCGCGCAAGCCGAACTGAACCAACTCACCGCGGGCGAAGAGAGCGACCTCCGGGCGCTCGGTGCGAAGGTCGGCTTCGTCGAGAAATCGAAGACCACTGCGGTCGCATTTCTCGACCGGCTCGTGAAGTTGAAGGCCGACATGGTGCGGGTCGCCGACGAGGACATGGAGAAGGCCAAGCTCGCGGTGGATCAGGCCGACGCGGAACTGACGGCGGCCAAGGCCGCGAGAGACAAGGCGGTGTCCGCCTATGCCGAAAACAAGAAGGCGGCGAAGGCGCGGCTCGACGCCGCCAAGGCCGACTTGGACGAAGCGGTGGCCAAGGCACCGATCCAATCGTCCGAGGAGAAACTGAACCAAGCGAAGAAGCTGTTCGATCTCACGATTCTGAAAGCACCCGTCGACGGCACCGTGCTCAAGGTCGCGGGGCGGGATGGACAACCGACCGGTGTCGAACCCGTGCTTCACATGGCGAACCTGAACGAGATGACGGTGGTTGCCGAGGTGTACGAATCCGACGTGGAGCGGGTGGCGGGGTGGGTGCGGGCCGGGCCGGTGCCGGCGGAGGCGACCAATGCCGCGCTGCCGAAGTCCCTCAAGGGCAGCGTGCGCTCGGATCGCGACATCGCGCGCATGATCGCCCGCAACCAAGTGCTGCCGGTGGGCCCGCGCGAAGATGCGGACCGCCGCGTGGTGGAAGTGACGGTGCTGCTCGATCCCGAATCCGCGACGATCGCATCGCGTTACGTGGGCTTGCAGGTCACAGTCGTCATCGGAAAGTGAATCAGGTCGGCGTGTCGTCGGCGAGGCAGCGGATCACGCAGCGGTTGCGACCCGAGTCCTTCGCTTCCTTCAATGCGGCCGCCGCCTCTTCCTGCATCAATTCACACGTCGCCTGCGTGCCTGCCGCCGCCACGGCGAACCCGATGCTGAGCGTCAGCCGCACCTCGATTCCGTTGTAATGCGTGGATGCGGCTTCGACGTGCGAACGGAGCCGTTCCGCGAGCACGGCCGCCCCTTCCGCGTCCGTTTCGGGCGCCACGACCAAGAACTCCTCCCCGCCCCAGCGACCGAACGAATCCGTGGTGCGGATCGCCTCGCCGATAGTGCGGGCCAGCCACATGAGCACGTGGTCGCCGCCCGTGTGCGTATGCCGCGAATTCACGCGCTTGAAGTGATCGAGATCGATCATGCCGATGGCGATGGGCGCGGGCATGCGGATGCGCCGGAGCAGTTCCCGCCTCGCCACATGCTCCACGGCTCGGCGGTTGGGCACCTGCGTGAGCGTGTCCGTGAGCGCCATCTGCTCGAGGATTCGCGTCTTGTCTTCGATTTGGGCGAGGGCGTGCTCGAGTTCGCGCGTGCGTTCGGCCACGCGGGCTTCGAGGTCCGCGTTCAGTTGCCGCAGTTCATCGAGCAGTTGTTCATGGCTGCGTTCGAGCAGCAGGGACCGCCCGATATTCAGCAGCGATTGGCGAAGGTCTTCGGCCCGCCACGGCTTCAGGACGAGACGGTGGACTTGGGCGTGGTTGATGGCATCGATCGCGTCTTCGATCCGGGCCGCGCCCGTGATCAACACACGGGCCGTCCTCGGGGACGCCCGGCGGACGCCTTCCAGAAGCATGAGGCCGGATTCATCCGGGAGGTGAAGATCGCAGAGCAGAATGTCGATGGAGCGGCCGGCGAGCACGGCACGGGCCTGCTCCGCACTGTGGGCCGTGACGACTTCAAAGTCCGCGACTAATTGAGCCGCGAGCAGCGCGAGCACGCCGGCGTCGTCGTCCACCACGAGGACGGAACACTTGAATCGCGAAACGTTCATGCAATCGTCGAGGGGCGACGGGCCGTCAAACTCAACTCATAGCACAAAAAAGTCGCTTTGGATGGAATCGGCGAACTTTTCCGATTCTGGCGGGAGCGATTACGATTGTCGAAGCGAACACCCCGGCCGAATTCGCTTCTCGGCAAACGTGTCGCACACGAAAGCGCGCAGGCGGGCTCTTGCGGGTCGCGGGTGCCCGCGGTAAAGTCGGAGCGAGAGCGGGTGGCATCCGGCCCTTGTCCAAAGGTTGGCTTGGTTTGAAGAATTCATCTATGAAGCCGATCAAGATCGCCTTGCTCCTCGTACTCGGATCCGCGTGTGTGGTTCCAGTGGCCGATGGTCAGGAAACTCGGATCAACTTGGCAACGGCCCGGGAGCTAGGACGCGGCAAGTCCCGATACCTGATAGATCCCAAGGCCGCGGAGAGAGCCAATGATTCGGCACCGAAGGCCAATCTGTTGGACTTTCAAAAGTCCGTCGCTCCGATCCTGACTAAGAGCTGCGTGGGTTGCCACGGTCCCAAGAAGGCCAAAGGCCGCCTTCGCATCGATCAACTGAATCCCGATCTGCTTGCCGGTCCCGACGCCGAGAAATGGCGCGAGGTGTATGGCGCGCTCGGCAAATCGGAGATGCCCCCCGAGAACGAACCGGATTACGCCCTGTCCTCGGCGGATCGTTCCATCGTTGTGGATTGGCTTGGCGAGGAGTTGAGCAAGGCGTCTCTGGTCCGACGGAACAGCAAGAATCATTCGTCCTTCCGACGCCTGACGAAGTATGAATATGACTCGGCTTTGCGGGATCTTCTCGGCTTGCCCTATCCCCTCGCGAACAAGTTGCCGCCGGAGAGCGTGACGGAAGACGGTTTCAAGAACAACTCGGAACTGCTGCAGATGTCGGCCATGCAGTTCGAGGCTTGGTCGCGAGATCGCACAAGGCACTGAAAACGAGCGCGACCGTGAGTGGAGAGCGACCCAAGCCCGTCACCTACATCATTCGATGCAGCAGGAGTTGGAGGCCGGGAAGACGGCCAAGACATCTTCGAGAGGAACGATGAATCCTATCGCAAGTACACAAGAATCAAACGCACCTTGGAATCGCGAATCCGGCAAGGGAATGCAATTTCATTTGGGGCTCGCGCGAAGGACGGGGCGATGGCCGGGCAGAACTTCGCCTCGCCCGTCGTGCTCGTCCTGCCCGGTGAAAGCGAACTGAAACTGAATCTGACCGTTTTCTTCCCGACGACGGCAGCGATGCAGCGTTCGCATTCGCGTCGCGTTCGACGATGAACCCGAGCGAATACGCCAGCTTGCGGCTCTCGCTCGTGCCGCCCACACCAGTAACGACGCCAACTTCACCCAGGTCGTCAGCGCGTGCGACATTCCAGTGACGGCTCCCGCCGACGAACCGCAGTTCATTCACTTCGATATCCCGCTGGGCGACATCCAGCGCAATCCGTTTCGGAAGCTCTCCACCACGTTCCCGCGACGCGACGAGTTCTTGCACGTTCGCAACGTCTCCAACACGTGACTGCCGGGGAAGACCGACCTTCAAACTCCTGATCGATTACATCGAAATCACTGCTCCGTTCCATGAACAATGGCCGCCCAAAACGCAATAGACATTTTCATGGAGAGCAAGCACAAGTTCGACGAAACCGCCTACGGTCGCGAAGTGCTGAACCGGTTCCTCAGGCGGGCGTGTTGCCGTACGATCGCCGGGAGGAACTCGACCGGTTCATGGCCCTGTTCGCGAAGTATCGGGCGGAGTTTTCGACCTTCGAGGACGCCATGGTGGAAACCTTGGCGGTCGCGTTGGCCGCACCCGAGTTCCTCTATCTGACACAGCGGGCGTCGGCCGACGGAAAAAGCTCACCGAGCCGGATCAGCGAGTTCGAACTGGCCAGCCGCCTTTCCATCTTCTTGTGGTCGAGCATCCCGGACGACGATCTGTTGAAACTCGCGGAAGTCGGCGCACTCCGAAAACCCGAGGTCTTGGCGGATCAAGTGAAGCGGATGCTGGCGGATCCGCGATCGAAGAGATTTTCCCAGAACTTCGTCGAGCAATGGCTTGGCTTGGATGGCTTGAACAACGTGACGCACATCCCCGCCGGCTCGCTGAGAGATGCCCTCCATGAGGAGCCGATCGCATTCTTCGAAGAGGTCTTGGCACGTAACAGCAGCATCATGGACTTCATCCATTCCGATTACGTCGTCGTCAATGAACGCTTGGCGGCACACTACGGGATTCCGAAGGTCTACGGCCCGCATTTCCGGAAGGTCACGATCACCCTGCAGCAGAATCGTGGCGGACTTTTGACCTGTGCGGCGACCCTCGCCATGAACTCCGACGGCAAGGATTCTCATCCGCTGAAACGGGGCGTCTGGATGCTGAAACGCATCCTTCATGATCCGCCGCCCCCGCCCCCGCCGGACGTCCCGGAAGTCGACCTGACCAATCCGGAGATCCTGAAATTGACGTTGAAAGAACGCATCGCCGATCATCGGAACAAGCCTGCGTGCGCATCGTGCCACTCCCGGATCGACCCGTGGGGGATCTCATTCGAGAACTACGATGCCCTCGGCGTCTTCCGAACGCACATCAAGAACAAGCCAGTCGATGCATCATCGGTACTTTTCAATGGGCAGCCTCGGACGGGATGGACGGATTGAAGCGATATCTGCTGGACTGACCGGCAGGATCAATTCGCCTCGAGCGATGGTGGAGGTGTTGACGGCCTATGCCCTTGGCCGGCCGCTCACCTTCGGGGGACCGCGTTGATCTCGATCAAATCACCGCCTGGTCCGGCGGGGCGGCGACGGCTGCGCGATCTGATCCACCCGATTGTCGTGAGCAATATCTTTCACTCGAAGTAAGTGACTGGAACAGACGATGAAACGCCAATCCGAATCGCTGGAACTGCCGAACGTTTCTTCGTGGCCGCCGGCGTGGCCTTGGCCCTGCCGTGGTTCGAAACGTTCGCCTCGGCCGCCCCCGGTCCGGATGTCACTCCAAGGCGGTTTCTCAGCGTCTATCACCCGGACGGCGTCGGCTTGCCGCTCAAGTCCGACCCGGCGTGAAGGAATGGATTGGTTCCCGCGAGGCGGCGAGAAAGATTTCGAATCTGACGAAAGTGCTCGATGTGCTCGAGCCATTGCGCAATGAGGTGACGATCTATTCCGGGCTCTCGCACCCCGCCGCCCGCCAAGTCCACGGACATTCGAACGCCGATCAGTATCTCACGGGCGCGCCCATCGGCGGCTCGGGCCCGTATCAGAATTCGATTTCGATCGATCAGGTCTATGCCGAGCACGCGGGGGAATTCACTCGGCACGCATCGCTGGTCATGTCGACGAACGGCGGCGTTGGCGGGCCGCGGGGCGCCCAGACGCAGTCGTTCAATCGCGAAGGGCGGCCGATCCCGGCCATGAACAAGCCCAAAGAAATCTTCGACATGCTGTTCGTGACGAGCGGCAAAGACGCCGCCGCCAGACTGGCACGCAGTAAGAGCGCCCTCGATCTCCTCATCGAGAACACGCGTTCGCTGTCTCGCGAACTGTCCAGCAAGGACCAAGAGACGCTCAAGCAGTATCTGGACGCGGTGCGCGACACCGAGTTGAAACTGACGAAAGCCCAAAAGTGGATCGATACGCCGGTCCCCAAAGTCGATTCCCGCAACCTGCACCTGAATGCGGAGCCGAAAGAGGCCAAGCTCTATTTCCAGACGATGTACGAACTGATCTACCTCGCTTTCCTGAGCGATTCGACTCGCGTGGCGACCTTCCAGTTGGGGCGGGAGAATGGTGAAGGCCTCATCGATCTGCTGTCGCTCGCCGTCGGCCTGGGCGGCGCCCACGGCCTGACACACGAGGTCAAGAAAACCCAACGGATGGAAAAACCTCGGCACCTACAACCGATACCAAGCTCAGGAATTCGGCCGCTTCATTCAGAAGTTGAAAGAAACCAAGGAGCCGACCGGCAACGGCAGCATGCTGGACAACACGTTCGCCATGCACGGGCCCGCGTCCAGCAGTTTCCACTTGTCCCGCAATTACCCGATCATCTCGGCGGCGGCAAGAACCTCGGCTTCACCAACGGCCGGTATCTCAAGTTCGGCAAGGCAACGAGGACAATCAGGCCGGAGCGGCATCGACAATGGACGTCGGTTGGCAGGCAAAGTGGCCGTTGAGGAACTTCCTGCTGGCGAAGCTGTTCGTCACCATCCTGCAGAGACTTGGCCTGAAGACCGATTCCTTCGCCGGCCACCGCGGCGCGTTGGATCGGGTGTGATTCGCGAGGCTCCCGGTGGTGCTCACCGCTCACCCCGTTCCCGAGCCCTGCCGAGCGGTATCGCGGCTCGAACGGGCCACTTCCTCGCCCACCAGAACGCCGATGAGCGAGTACGGTTCCACCGTGTAGAAACTCCCCTCGGCGATCACCGGGCCGTGGCCTTCGGCGACGAAGTCCTCAGGGGCGGGTTTGGCCGTGTCCACGACGCGACGCCACGGCTTCCGTTGCGGCGACGGCGGAATGCGAAACTTGAGCGGCCCGTGCCAGGCGTTCATCGCCACGTAGAGGTCGTTGTCCCGCGGTTGCAGGCCGGTCCCCACATCCGGCCGGGGAAGCGGCCGTCCAGCGAGAACGCCAGCACCGCGAGTAGTGACCGAAGTCCGGCTTGTAGGCCTTCGGCCCCGTGCCAGTGAATGTCCGCGGCGAACGGCGGCAATGCCGACCAACCGGACTTCTCCAGCTGACGCCGCCATAGAGTGCTCGTTCATCTCGACGATCAGCGCAGAGCCATCGAGCCCGGCGGTGTCGTACGCAGCAGCCCGAGCCCCGCTTCCCGCCAGTCCACCGAGCCGGGAGATTTCTCCTTGAAGAACGTGCGCCTCCGCAGCACCGCGCCGCTTCCGGGCAATGCGATCGGCCTCTTTTAGCCGCAGGAAGTCCGCGTTCTGGTTCGCGAACTCCCAATTCACCCACGAGATTTCGTTGTCCTGGCACCAGGCGTTGTTGTTGCCGCGCTGAGTACGGAGGAACTCGTCGCCACCGAGGATCATCGGCACTCCCTGCGAGAGGAGCAGCGTGGCCATCAGGTTGCGGCACTGCCGCCAGCGGAGCATCATCACGTCGGCGTTGTCGGTCTCGCCTTCCGCACCGCAGTTCCACGAGAAGTTCTCATCCAGCCCGTCGCGATTGCCTTCTCCGTTCGCGTCGTTGTGCTTCTGGTTGAAGCTGACGAGATCCCACAGCGTGAAGCCGTCGTGGCAGGTGACGAAGTTGACGGTGTGCCGCGGCAGCCGGTTGTTCCACTGGTAAAGGTCCGCGCTGCCGCAAATGCGGGAGGCGGCGATGGGCGTGAGGCCCGCGTCGCCGCGCCAGAAGCGGCGGATGTCGTCGCGGTAGTGGCCGTTCCATTCCGTCCAGCGGCGGCCGAAGGGGAAGCCGCCGACTTGATACAGCCCTGCCGCGTCCCACGGCTCGGCGATCAGCTTCGCATCCGCCAGCACGCCGTCTTCCGTAATGCTTTCGATCACCGGCGGCTCGACCATCACGTTGCCGCGGCGGTCGCGGCCGAGAATGCTCGCGAGATCGAAGCGGAAGCCGTCCACGTGCATGTCGCTCACCCAGTAGCGCAGGCACGTCATGATCAGATCGCGGACCACGGGGTGGTTGCAGTTCACCGTGTTGCCGCAGCCGGTGTAGTTGAGGTACCGGCCGCGGTCGTCCAGCAGGTAGTACAGTTCGTTGTCCAGGCCGCGGAACGAGAACGTGCGACCGCGGTCGTCGCCCTCGCCCGTGTGATTGAATACCACGTCGAGAATCACCATGTCGTTGGCGTGGAACGCTCGATCACCATGTCGCGGAACTCGGCGACCTGCCCGTGATTCTTCGCACTGGCGGCGAGGGCGGCCTTCGGTGCCGCGAACGCGATCGGGTTGTAGCCCCAGAAGTTGTTGCAGCCACCCGGTGTCCGGTCGAAGAACGGGCAGTCGCAATTTCGTCCCATTCGAAGACGGGCATGAGTTCAACGGCGGTGATGCCGAGATCCCGCGCGGGATCGCTTCCGCGAGGCCGGGCGGAAGCGCCGCGGTTCTCACCGGGTTGGATTTGACCGTGGCCGAACCCGCGGACGTGCAGTTCGTAGATGATGGAATCTTCGAGCGGGATGCGGGGCGGGTGGTTTGCCGCTCTAATCGTAACGTGGGCCGCGGTGGTGGTGAAGGTGCGTGAGGTGCGGCCTCCGGGTCGATCTCGCAGGTGCCGGCCCACTGCTCGCCATTCGACACCCGCGCGCGCACGCGGGATCGAGCAGAAGCCGCGACGAATTGAAGCGGTGCTGAAGTCCTTCGGCCCGGTCACCTTCCACCCGTAGCAGAACGTGTTCGGCAGCCCGTACACGCTGAGGACGTGCCAATGGTCGCCGGCCTTGTTCTTCCGGCAAGGGTCGAGTTCGTGGGTGAGCAGCGGGTCGCCGGGCCCGTCGGGAAGGATCACGAGCGTGACGCTCTCGCCGTGGCGGCAGAGTAGGGCGAAGTTCACGCTTTCCGGTGCGGTGGACGCTCCGAGCGGCAAGGGCCGCCCCGGTTGGTGCGAAATGTCGGCATGCCGACATCTTATTCAGGGGCTCGAGGGCGGGACGGAAGTACGGGTGCTCGCAGTGGCCTTGTCCGAGGACGCGATAGCCCACGGATGCGAGGTGGCCGCGACACGCTCGCTGATGCCACGCGCGCCAGTGACCAGCACAAGGCGTTCTTGGCTTTCATTCCTCATTCCACACTCCGCGTTTCAATGAGCGATCCTTTTTTTCGCCTCGATGACCTGTGCGACACGCATCGCCCGGAGGAACCCGCGCCGAGTGACACGAACACAACATTGACAGTCCACGTTCACAGTCCAATGCGGCGTATCACACCAGATGCCTCGCGGCCGAACTCCGTGACGACGGCCCCCCCCCCCCCCGCGCGCAACTCCGCGAGCAACCGCTCGGCTTGTCGAGCTTTCGCTCGCCGGGGAGTACACCTTCGGCGTGCGAAATACCCAGTCGCGGCTTCCCAGCACCTCATGCTGATGAAACGACCGGGACTTCTCGCTACTTCACGCGACGGCGGAAAACTCATTACGGCTGACCGCCCTCCACCGCCCGAGGAAAACCGAACTGGACCAATTCGTCGAAGCCCGGTTTGAGCGGGCGCAGGTCGTACCCGTGTTTCCTCAGGCTGCTGGCCGCCAGAAGACAGCGTCCCCCTGCGCCACAGTGCAGGTAGATCGGCTGATCCCTCGGCAGCAAGCGCATCAATTCGTCGGCTGAGATACCTGCCCGGATCCGGCTCAAGGGCAGGAACACCGCGCCGCTCACGTGACCGTTCCCCCACTCCCGAACTTCGCGGACATCGACCAATACGGCTTTATTCTCGGCTACCGACTGTTTCACGGTTGCCAGCGGATCGCGAGTGTGCCTTACTCCCAGGATCCGTTCGATGGCCCAAATGAGAAACGCATAAACAGCGGAACGCACGAGGCGAAGCAGTCGCGGCATGAATCGCGTCTCCGACGCAGTTTCGTCATGGGAAGAATGGCGTCCTCAACCCCGGGCATTCGGGAATGCTTCCTTCCATTTGGCTCGAAGGGCATCCCGCATGCAGTTCGAGAATGCCTCCGGCATCGGATAAACTGCCCCGTCCTTGTAGAGACGGATCGTGTTGCGGATGTTATCCACCACGATCTGGCAGGGATTGCAGCCGGCGAGGTGATCGGCGAACTCCTGACACACGGCCTGCACCGTTTCGTTGTCGACGTAGTCGTTCAGCGCTTTCAACAGTTCCTCGCACGTCATCGCGGGAGCTTTGGTATCACTCATGGTCGGTCCCTCCCGATGATCGGACCGGTTCGGACACGTTGTGGATGTGATCGGGGTAGACCCGGCTCGCTTCGTCACCGAGCACTCGGGTCAGTCGTTCGCGCAAGGCAAGCCGGGCACGGAGCAGCCGGACTTTTACGTTCGCTTCCGAGATCTGGAGCAGGTCGGCTGCTTCTTTGACGGAAAACCCCGCGATGTCGCGAAGCACAAACACGGCCCGGTGGTTCTCGCTCAGTTCTCCGAGCGCCCGATCGATCAGCGTCCGGATCTCACGTTGCTCGGCCAGATCGGCCGGATCATCACGCCATCGGGCGATGAACTCGGGGTGAGGCACATCCGCGTAGCCTTCGTCCGAAGCATCGGGATTCGCGAGCGATACCGTCGGCAACCCTCGCTTCTTGCGGAGAAACTTGAGTGCATGGTTGGCGGCGATTCGCAGCACCCACGCCGCAACGGTCGATTCTTCCCGGAAGTCCTTGAGGTGCTCGACCATACTGAGAAACGTTTGCTGGGTGACGTCCTCGGCATCGTGCGGCTCGCCGAGCATCCGTCGAGCCAAGCCGTACACCCGATCCTGATAGCGTGCGACGAGTTGCTCAAAGGCCGTGAAGTCCCCGCCTCGAGCCTGACGGAGCAGGTCGAGGTCGGGGTCGCCAAGGACAGTCGATCCGCCTTCATCATGCATCGCAGACTGCTCACTTCGCCTTCTCGAAACCTTCCTTCAACAAGTTTTCGTACCCGGCCTTGAGCGGCCGGGCGTCGTAACCCTGCTTCTTGAGCACTTCGGCCGCGACGAGGCACCGGCCGCCTGCGGCGCAATGCAGATAAACAACGGTGCCGGCGGGGACCACTTTCTTCAGCTTCTCGGCGGGGACGCCGGCCTTCAGTTCGGAGAGTGCGAGGTGCTTGGCATCCTTCAGGTGGCCGTCCTGCCACTCTTCGGTTTCCCGAACATCCACCAGTACGGCCTTGCCGGCCCCCACGCTTTTCTTCACGGTGTCCAAGCTGTCCGTGGTGTGATCCGCGGCACAGGCGAAACCGGCCACACACGCGGCCACCGCACTACCCAGAAAGAACCGGCTCATCAGACTCTCCTTGGAACGAACACTTCCGGCCGCCGCACTTCGGCAGGCTTCCCGGAATGATCCGCCACTCACGATTCGGTTACAGGGATTCTAGCCGGACCGGAAACGACACCCGTTTCGCAAGACCCCGAGTTACCTCCGGATTGCTTGTAACCAAAAGCGACCCTGCGGATCAGACCATTGCAGGTGGAATTGAAACCCGCCAACTGCCGAGGAGGTGTGTGATGTCTTTGCTTCCAAACGTGACGGTGGAGGATTTTTCCCGCGAGGTCTTGTTCTCCCCCTTGCCAGTGATCGTGGATGTGTACGCCGACTGGTGCGGTCCATGTCGAGCCCTTGCTCCGCTTCTCGATCGTCTTTCGACCCACTATGCGGACCGACTCCGATTCGTGAAGGTCAATGCGGATGAAGAGCAGGACATCGTCCGGTACTACCGCGTCGAGGGGTTGCCCACACTATTGATCTTCCAGAACGGGCAACTCGTCGATCGAGTCGTCGGCTTGTCCGACTTGCGGGCACTCGTGGCGAAGCTCGAACCCTTGGCCGCGGCCGGTGTCGCGGCTCGGTCCTGACCGGGAGTATCGAATCATGAAACTGGAACCGACTCTGCGAATCATCGCGGGCGTGGTTGTCCTGAGTTCGCTCGTGCTGGGTTATCTCGTGTCGCCCTACTGGCATCTACTGACGGCATTCGCCGGGCTCAATCTGCTTCAGTCGGGGATCACCGGCTGGTGCCCGATCATCCCGGTTCTGAAGCGTGCGGGTGCCGTCCCCGGAACGTACGATTGCGGTACATGTTCACCGGCCAGGCTGGAGGGACAGCGATGAGTGCCCGCGTTCCACGAGTGCTGATCATCGGCGGAAGCTTTGCCGGGCTCACGGCCGCCTACGAGGTCAAGCGTCGGCTCGGCGACCAGGTCCGGGTAACGGTGATCGACAAGTGCGACCAGTTCGTCTTCATCCCGTCGCTCATCTGGGTTCCCTTCGGCTGGCGGACCGCGAAGCAGATTTCGTTTCCACTCCGACCAGCACTGGGGCGGAAAGGCGCGGAGTTTCTTCAGGCGACAGCCCGACGCATCGACGCCTCCAAACAGGAGGTGGAGGTGAGTTTGCTCGAGTCTCCCGACCGAAGCGAAGTGATCGCGTACGACTACCTGCTCGTCGCGACCGGCCCGCATGTGCAGTTCGATGCGGTCCCGGGGATCGGCCCCCATGGCGGCTTTACCGAGAGCATCTGCACGATTGAACATGCCGAACGGGCGGGCCACGCCTGGAAGGCGTTTCTGAAGGACCCCGGCCCCGTGATCGTCGGCGCGACGCAGGGTTCCGCGTGTTACGGTGCGGCCTACGAATTCGTGTTCAATCTGGAATACGCTCTTCGGAAAGCGGGAATCCGCAACAAAGCGAGCGTGACATATGTCACCTCCGAGCCGTTTGCCGGCCACTTCGGCATCGGCGGGATGAAGCATGCCCAAGGGATGACCGAGTGGTTCTTCCGTCACACCGGGATCAACTGGGCCGTCAATTCGGTGTTGGACCGGGTCGCGCCCGGCGAGTTGTACTTCAAGGCCGGGCAACTCACGATGGCAAAGGGCACGGAAGCCGCCGCGGATCTCGCCGGGAAGTCGTTGCCGTTCAAGTACTCGATGATCATCCCGCCCTTCTTGGGAGCCGACGTGGTTCGAGCGTCCGGCCTTGGGAACGAGCGGGGGTTTGTCGTCACCGACGACTACTTCCGGCACCTGCAACATCAAAATGTGTTCGCCGCGGGCGTGGCGGTCGCGGTCGCCCCGCCGGCCCCGTGCGAGGCCGGGTGTTCCGTGCCCAAGACCGGGTACATCAGCGAGGTCATGGCGCACACGGCGGCGAAGAACATCGTCGCAAGCATCACCGGCCAGCCGCTGGTAACGAAGCCTCAGGCCGACATCGACGCGAAGTGCATCCTCGATGCCGGAAACCAGGGCATCATCATGTACACCGACCGGGTGTACGCTCCGAAGCGGAGGCGCTGGGAAACCCTGATTCCGGGGCCTTGGGCGCACTGGGGGAAGCTCCTGTTTGAGCGGTATTACATGTGGAAGATGCGAACCGGTCGCGTGAACTGGCCGTAATCAGGCGGGCTCGCTTTGACCGAACCCAACCACCACAGAGGATCCTCCTGTGTCGAGATTCATGAACCGCCGCCTGCTGGCATCCCTCGTCCTCGCGCTTGCCGCGGGTTCGGCAACAATGATACTCATGGAGGCATCGGACTTGTCCGCTCCAGCTACGGGCAAAGGCCCGCACGCCGGCAAGGGAATGAAGAACGATCCCGCGTTCGTCGCCGACCGCGACGTGTTTCATTTTCTGCTCGAGCATCGCAAAGATGTCAAACGGACCGTGAAAAACGTGGAGAACGGGGTGGAGACCCTCACCGAATCGAGCGACGCAGATGTGGCGAAGAAGATTCGCGAGCACGTCGCGGCGATGCATAAACGTGTGAAGGACGGCAAGGGAATCCACTACCGAGACCCGTTGTTCGCAGAAATCTTCAAGCACTCCGACAAGATCACCATGCAAGTCGAGAAGACCGACAAGGGTGTGAAGGTACTCGAGACGTCGGATGACCCCTATGTTGCCAAGTTGATCCAGGCGCACTCCGCTGTTGTGACGAAGTTCATCGAAAACGGGCACGACGAGGTTCACAAGAACCACGCGTTGCCTGAACAGGCCGCCCCGAAGAAACGCTGAGGTCGAACGTGGCCGTGGAGTTTCGTTACCCATCCGGCGCACAAGCCGGCACTTGGAGGTGGCCCGTGGAAATTCTGATCGTGCTCGGGTTATTCGCACTCTGGATTGTGCTCAATGTCTGGGTGCTTCCGAAGGCCGGGGTGCCCACCTGAATGGCGCCCGGGTGCGTGCCGCGGTCGCGGCCGGAAGCACCCCGGGCGACCGAATCGCAGCCGTCCGCAGACACGACACTCGAACCCCGACCGAAGAAGTGAGAATCCGCCCATGGAGACCCTGAACCCACCGCGCCGCACATTGCGGATTGTCCGCTCGGTGCTCTCCGCGGTGATCGCGATCGCCGTGTTGGGCATCTTCCTCGCATGGATGGGCGGTTCCTTTCGCGAGAAGATCCATCCCGGGGAGGCATCCGTGGCCCGGCCCTCCTCCGCGGGGCGCACGCTCGTGCAGGTTGAGAAGTTACGAAGCGACGACTCGGCGACCGCGGTCGGCAGTGTTCAGCCCAAGAAACGCACCGAGGTGGCGAGCCAAATTCTTGCCTCGGTGATCGACGTGAAGGTCCGGCCCGGCGATCGCATCAAGGTCGACCAGCCACTCATTTCCCTCGACGATCGCGAGTTGACCGCACAGCAACGGGAGACAAGCGCGGCATTGGCTTCCGCAAACGCCGATCTGGCCACGCGGACATCCGAATTCGAGCGAGCCAAGAAGAGCCGAGCCGCGGGTGGGATCAGTGAAGATGAGTATGGCAAGGCGGAAGGCGCCTATCGCGTCGCCGAAGCCCAAGTGACTCGCGTGCGGGAGGCGATCGCACGCTTGGCCGTTCAGTTGACGCACACCAGAATCGTGGCGTCCGGTTCCGGACTGGTGGCGGATCGTTTCGTCGATCCGGGCGACCTCGCCACTCCGGGCAAGCCGCTTCTCAGCATCTACGATCCGGACAATCTCGAACTGCATGCGAACATCCCCGAGTCGCTCGCCCCGGCGGTGACGGTCGGTATGCAACTGACCGTTCACATCGATGCCGCCGGCCTGTCCGCCAAGGGGCCGGTTCGCGAGGTCGTTCCTCAGGCCCAGCAGGCCAGTCGTTCGGTTCTGATCAAAATCACGTTGCCGCCGGCACCGTCCGCCAAGCCGCTGCTTCCGGGCATGTTCGGCCGTGTCGAGATTCCCGTCGGCATCGCCGAACGGCTCTGGATTCCGCGTCTGGCCGTCATGCAGATCGGCCAGCTGGACCAAGTGGAAGTTGCCAACCCGGACGGCACCCTGACGCGGCGATTCGTCCGGATCGGGCAGGAAGTCGATGGGAGAGTCGAAGTTCTCTCCGGCCTCAGCGTCGGCGAGACGGTCGCTCTCCCGGTCAAGTAATCGCGAACACTCTTTCAGAGCGGTCCGGACATGACGCCCAATCGCACCGATCACGGTTTTGTCTCAAGGATCATCGAGGCCTTCCTCCAGGGGAACCTCTCAATCCTGTTGATCCTCGTGATGCTGGCTTCGGGAATCGCGGCCCTGGCGCTCACGCCGCGGGAAGAGGAACCGCAGATCGTCGTGCCGATGGCGGACATCTTCGTTCGGATGCCGGGTACGACCGCGGAGGAGGTCGAACAGCTGGTCTCCTCGAAACTGGAGAGGCTCCTCTACCAAATCGACGGCGTGGAGTACGTCTACTCGATGTCGCGACCGGGCGAGGCGATCGTCACCGTTCGCTTCTTGGTCGGCGAGAATCGGGAGAACTCGCTCGTCAAGCTGCACAACAAGATCATGATGAACAGCGACGTGGTTCCCCCCGGGGTCACAGGCTGGGTCGTCAAGCCGGTCGAGATCGATGACGTTCCGTTGGTCAATGTCACGCTCTGGAGCAAATCGGCGAACGACTTCGCACTTCGCCGCGTGGCGGAACAGGTCGAAGTCGCGTTGCAAGGCGTTCCGGACACGGCCCGGACCGAAGTCGTGGGTGGCCGGCGTCGGCAGCTTCGCGTCACACTCGATCCGGAACGCATGTCATCGCGGCAAGTGACTCCGCTCGATGTGGACCGGGTGCTTCGCGGGGCGAACGTCAGCCTTCAGGCCGGCGTCCTGCGTTCGGACAATCGGGAACTCGTCGTCGAGAGCGGCCCGTTCCTCCAGACCGCGAAGGAGATGGAGTCGCTCGTCGTCGGCGTGTTCGCCGGGAAGCCGGTTTACATCCGCGAGGTCGCCACCGTGACGGACGGCCCGGAAGAGCCGGGCAGCTACACGCGAATCGCCTTCGGCCCCGGAGTGAAGGAGCGACCGGCCGGCACCGATCGCGGGCAAGATTACCCGGCCGTCACCGTCGCAGTCGCGAAGCGGAAGGGGAGCAACGCCGTCGCGGTGGCTCACGCGTTGGAATTGCGGCTCGATGAACTCCGCCGCGCGGTGATTCCCGACGACATCGAGGCCCGCGTCACGCGGAACTATGGTGAGACCGCCGATGAGAAGGTGAACGAACTGATCCGCGAACTCGGCTTGGCGATCGTGATCGTCTCGGCGCTCATCATGTTCAGCCTCGGCTGGCGGGAAGCCATCATCGTCGTGACGGCAGTCCCGCTCACCTTCGCGCTCACCCTGCTCGTCAATTATCTCGCGGGATACTCGATCAACCGGGTGACGCTCTTCGCCCTGATCCTCGCGCTCGGTCTCGTCGTCGATGATCCGATCGTGGACGTTGAAAACATCTTCCGCCACTTCGGGCTTCGGCGCAAGCCGCCCAAAGAAGCCGTACTCGAAGCGGTGAACGAGGTCCGCCCGCCGATCATCGTGGCCACGCTCGTGGTGATGGTTTCCTTCCTGCCGATGCTGTTCATCACGGGAATGATGGGTCCTTATATGCAGCCGATGGCGCTCAACGTGCCGATCGCGATGCTCATGTCGATGGTGGTCGCGTTCACGATCACACCATGGCTGAGTTACCACGTCCTTAAGGGCGTGTACGGCAAAGGCGGCCACGAGCCGACCGATCCGCAGAAGACACTCACGTATCGCATCTACCGGACCGTGCTTTCTCCGTTCCTCCATTCGCGTCTCGCGGCATGGGGGCTGATCGGCTTCACCGGGTTCCTGCTCGCCGGCTCGATGGTGCTCCCGGCCCTCGGGTACGTGCCGCTCAAGATGCTTCCGTTCGACAACAAGAACGAGTTCCAAGTGTTGGTCGACCTGCCCGAGGGGAGCACTGTCGAACAGACCGATGCGACGCTGAAAGCCTTGGCGGAAGACCTGCGATCGGTTCCGGAGGTCGCCGAGATTCTCAGCTTCGCCGGAGCCGGGTCGCCGATGGACTTCAACGGCATGGTCCGGCACTATTACCTGCGCCGGGAACCGCATCGCGGCGATCTTCGAGTGAACCTGGTCGCCAAGGAGGAACGCACGGCCCAGAGTCACGCGATCGTGTTGCGGGTGCGAAACAGTCTGGAAGCCGTGGCGAAGAAGCACGGCGCCCGAATCAAGATCGTGGAGGTGCCGCCCGGGCCGCCCGTGCTGAGCACGCTCGTGGCCGAAGTGTATCCGCGACCGCTGCAGACCCATTCCGAACTGAGGGCCGACGCCCGCCATGTGCGGTCTCTCTTCGACCAGGAACCCGGGGTCGTGGACGTGGACGACACCTTCGAGGCCGAGCGGCCTCGCTTCATCTTCCGAGTGGACAAGGAGAAGGCGTCGCTCACCGGCATCACGACCGAACAAGTCGCGAACACGTTGCGGATCGCGCTCAACGGCATGACGCCGGGCGAAGGCGATCCCAAGGACTTCCGCGCCGGCAGCGGGCACCTGCCCCGCGAACTCAACCCGCTCACGATCGTCATGCAGTTGCCGCAATCCGAGCGCAGTCGGCTCTCGCAATTGGAACGACTCGGTGTGAAGACCCCGGCCGGCGACATCGTGCGGATTGCCGAGCTTGGCCGCTTCGTGGAACTCGCCGCCGAGCAGACCATCTACCACAAGAACATGCGACGCGTCGCTTACGTCAGTGCCGAGACCGCCGGACGAACACCCGGGGAAGCGGTGATCGGGTTGATGTTCAAACTCCGCGACCACCCGACGCCCGGCGGCGCGGAAGTGGTGTGGACCGGCGAGGGCGAATGGAAAATCACTCTCGATGTGTTTCGCGATCTCGGGCTCGCGTTCGCCGGAGCCCTCCTGATGATTTACATCCTGATGGTGTACCAGACCGGGAGCTACCTGATTCCCTTGGTGCAGATGATCTCCATCCCGCTCACGATCATCGGCATCATGCCGGGATTCTGGCTGCTGAACGTCGTGACCGGCACCACCGTGGGCGGCCATGTGAACCCCGTCTACTTCACCGCGACAGGGATGATCGGCATGATCGCCCTGGCCGGCATCGCGGACCGTAACGCGATCCTGCTGCTCGATTTCATCCAGCACGTCCGCGATCGCGGTGCAACGCTGAAGGATGCCCTCATCGAAAGCGGTGCCGTGCGCTTCCGCCCGATCCTGCTCACCGCCGGTGCGGCGATGCTCGGCGCGTGGCCCATCACGCTGGACCCCGTTTTCAGCGGCCTCGCGTGGTCGCTGATTTTCGGACTCCTCGTGTCGACTGCGTTCACCTTGGTGCTCGTCCCGGTGGTGTACTGGATGCTCTATGCCTCGACGGACAAGCCGGTGGCTGCGGACACGCCGCAACCGCACAGTCCTGTGACCGGGCCGCACGACGCAACGCCAACGTCGACCAACACCGTGTAATATCGAAGCGATTGGAAACAGGAGATCCTGCATTTTCGAGGGGTTTCGCGCTCGAATCGTCGAAATCCTCCGCAGGTGATTCGCAACGGCACAATCGTTGCGATGTCTTTCGCCAGACCACCCAACCTTCCCTCTTCATCGTCCCAAGTCGATGAAGAGGGAGCCCTTCGTGCCCCAGGAACTTCCATGCTGAACAACTTCTCGCCGCGCTCGCGTCGTCGTCACACCGCCGCCCCCCCCCCGGAGTGTGAAGAGCCAAAAGCTCTCCCTGCTGCGTCTTGAAGATCGCAGCGTGCCGGCCGCGTTGCCGATCGGCGGACAGTTCACTGTGTCCGCCGTTACCGGCTCGGAGGCCGGCCCGCCCGTCGTCGCGATTGTCGATTCGGCGGGTGACTTCGTCGCCGCTTGGGAGAGTCTGGAGCAGGACGGCAGCGGCATCGGCGTCTACGCACAGGCTTTTCAAGCGGATGGCACGCCGGTGGGATCGCCGATTCTGGTGAACACGACGACACACGGCAATCAGTCTCGCCCGGCGATCGCCAGTGATGGGAAGGGCGATGTCCTGATTTCCTGGCAGGGTGAATCGCCCAGCGGCGGAGCTTACGACATCTACTCGCGATTCGGGCTCTATACGGGTGGGGCCACTCCGAGTTTCTCGTTGACCTCGAGCGAAACCCAGGTCAATGTCGTGACCACCGGCAGCCAGACGAATCCCACCGTGGCGATGGACACGAACGGGAACTTCGTGATCGGCTGGCAGTCCGATCAGAATCTCGCCACGACGGGGCTCGACATCTACGGACGCTACGGCACCGTCGGCAGCGGCCTCGCCGGCTCTTCCGACACGGCGATCAACACCACGATCGGGGATCAGCGCAACCCGGATGTCTCGATGGCAGCCACGGGCATCCCCTCCGCCGGCGACGGGCTGATCATCGCGGCATGGACAGGCCCCGGCCCGGTGAGTTCCGAGGGGGAAGCCACGAACGTCGTGCTTGGCACCCTCTTCACCTACGATTCGGCGCTGACGAGCATCGCCCCGATCGATGCGGCCCATACCGATTACCAACTGACGGCGGTGGCCCAGCACGATCAGGTGAATCCGGACGTGGCGATGGCCGCGAATGGAAAGTTCGTGCTGGTCTGGCAGGCCGAAGGCCAGCAAGGCAGCGGATCCGACGTTTTCTCGCGCCGGTTCGGTGCGAATGGCGACGGGCTGGACGCGACCAACGTCATCGTCAACACCGTCACTTCTGAACCGCAGCGGAACCCGGCCCTCGGGATCGACGGAAGCGGGAACTACTTCGTCACGTGGCAGAGCCAGGGTGCGGACTCCCGCAGTTGGGGGATCGTGGGCCGGGCCTTCGACGCGAACGGGAATGAGACTCGCGCCGACTTCATCGTGAATGTGAACGAACAGGGACCGCAAACGAGTCCGGCGGTGGCTGTCGCCGCGAACGGGAACACTGTCGCGATTTGGGCCGGACCGTTCGTCCCGAGTCATGGCGGGACGGAAGGCGAAGAAGGCGTGGAAGGCGAAGGCGGCCATCAGCCGTCGCTGTTCGCGCGGCTCTTCAATGCGACCGGGCTTGCGGATGTGGCCCCCGCGGCGACGGCCGCTGGAACGTGAACGGACTGGAGTTCCAACTGGCCGAGGTCGGAGCGGGCGAGGATGTCCCCGCATCCGCGGCCATTGACAACAACGGCAACTTCATCGTCGTGTGGCAGGCATTTGAAGAAACCGACGATGTGAGTGGATACGGCGTCTACGGGCGGCGAGTCACCGGCTACCGGGACCCCGATCGGCGCAAGTTCCTCATCAACCAAACCCACACTCGGCTACCAGAGCCACCCGGCGGTTGCGGCTTTGCCCGGTGGCGGTTTCTTCGTCGTCTGGCAGGGCGAGGTCCGCGGGGCCGCGCAGGGCGATCCCTCGCAGTACGACATCTTCGGTCGCATCTTCACACTGGATGGCACGGGAGCCCTCGTAGCGGGCAACGAGTTCGTGGTGAACGGGAACACGCTGACCGGCAACCAGACGCATCCCGCCATCGCATCCGACACAGCGGGGAATGTCGTCGTCGCCTGGCAGACGGATGCACAACTTCCTAGCCCGACGGAAGACCTCAGCGAGATTTACGCTCGCCGCTTCTCCACCAGCGGGACCACGGCCACGCCGCTGGCGGTCGAGTTCCGGGTGAACACGCAAACCGCGACGAATCAGGTTTCGCCGCAGGTGGCGATGAACGGGGCCGGTCAGTTCGCGGTGGCGTGGGTGAGCGATCACAACGTCGTGAACGATGCGACCGATACCGAGAAGAGCATCTTCGTGCGGTGGTATGGGGCCGACGGAATCGCTCCGAATCCGGAGTTCCTCGCAAACGTCTACACGAAGGACGCACAGGAACACCCGGGCATCGGGATCGACGCGGGCGGCGACATTGTCGTCGCGTGGCAGAGCATCAATCAGGCGACGGGAACCGGCGTTTCATGGGACGTATTCGCACGTCAGTTCCATCCGAACGGGACCTCGCCGCAAGCCCAGGAGTTCCAAGTCAACGAGACGGTCGCCGCCCCGCAACGCTTCCCGGCGGTCGGAGTGGATGCGGCCGGCCGCTTCTCGATCGCCTGGCAGACGATCAACCAGGACGGCTCGAGTTGGGCGGTGTTCCAACGGCAGTACCGTGCCGACGGTACTCCCGAGACCGGCGAGCAGATCGTCAACACGGTGACGAACGGACCGCAGATCGAGCCGGTTTTCGCGCGCAGCGTGCTCGGCAATTACGATTTGTTCTGGTCCGGAACGATGGCCAACCATGTGGATGGCATTGGCGGGCGGGCCTTCGGGATCAACACGGTTCCAAGTGGACCGCACATGAACGGCCCCGGCGGACCGTTGAGCGGCCCCGAGCGGCAACCGATCGCGATTCCGCTGACGATTACCTCGGCCGACTCCGATGTCGCGGTCACGCTCTCCGTTGTCATCACCGGCGTTCCGGCCGATGCCACACTCTCGGCGGGGACGCTGCAGTCCGATGGGAGGCTGGATCCTGACTCCGGCCCAGCTGACCGGGCTCAACGTTCGTGCGGCGCACGAAGAATCTCTCAGTTTGGTTGCGATCGGCATCGCGACCGAGGTCAAGACCGGCCGCGAAGCGTTCACGGCGCTCCCCATCTCGGTGACCGTCCTCAACGTGGACTTCTACGCCGTCGGTGCGGGCAACAGCGGCGTGGTGAAGCAGTTCGGGCTCGACGGTGCCTTGATCCGTGAAATCAATGCCTTCCCGGGCTTCGCGGGCGGTGTGCATGTCGCGACGGGGGATGTCAACGGCGACGGGGTTCCGGACATCGTCGCAGGAGCCGGCCCCGGTGGCGGCCCGCATGTCCAGGTCTTCGACGGGGCGACGGGCAACCTGCTTCGGAGTTTCTACGCCTACGCACCGAGTTTCGCCGGCGGTGTGAACGTGGCGGTCGGCGACTTCGACAGCGACGGTAAAGCGGAGATCGTCACCGGAGCGGGCGTGGGCGGTGCCCCGCACGTGAAGGTGTTCGACGGAGCGACCCTGTCGGAACTGCGTTCGTTCTACGCCTACGATTCCTCCGCCGTCGGAGGCGTCTCCGTGGCCGTGGGCGACGTCACTGGCGACGGCACGGCCGACATCGTGACCGGAGCGGGCGCAGGCGGCGGGCCGCACGTGAAGGTCTTCGATGGCACAGCCGAGACCGAGGTCAGCATCCTTCTACGCCTTCGAATCCACTTTCACAGGGAGGTGAATGTCGCTGTCGGCAACGTGGTGGGTGACGGCCGCATGGATATCATCGCCGGGCCCGGGGTCGGTGGCGGGCCGCGTATCCGCGTCTTCGACGGCCACGACCTTTCCTCGGTCACGAACCTGTTGACATTCGACGAGTCGTTCCGTGGCGGGATTCGCGTGGGTGCGGTCGATCAGGACGGTGACGGCCTCAGTGAACTGCTGATCGGTTCCGGTCCGGGCGGCACTCCGCGTGTCCAAGTGCTCGAACCCGTTACCCTGAATGTGCTCGACGACTTCCTCGCATTCGATGCCGCCAATGGATTCGGTGTCTGGGTCGGCTGAGTCCACAACGGATCGTCGGGATGGCGTTCGAGTCATTTACCACCGTAAATGACTCGAACGCCACCCTTTGTGTTGTTGAGCGGGCAGCACATCCCCGCCAGCCGAGCCATTGGGCCCAACCACGCGGCCGGGCGCGCTCAAACACGCTTCAGTCCGGCCGTTCGATGACGATCTTGTCAACGGCGAGATTGAGATCGCGGAGCTTCGCTCGCAGGGTCTTCGGGTCGATCCCCAAGATCTCGCAAGCCTGCCCCTGATGACCGCGAGTGTGACGCAGCACGCGAACGATCAGTTCCCGCTCCACTCCGCCCAAGATCAGCGCGTGCAGATCCTTCTTCCCCGCCTTCAACGCGGCGTCGATTTCGGACTCCACGCCGGAGCGGCCCGGCGCCGCGCCGGCCGAAGAGCTTGACAATTCGGCCGGCAGCGAGTCGGCTTGGATCACGGGACCGGTCGCGCGGAGCGCGGATTGCCGTACGACGCCGCGAAGTTCGCGGATGTTCCCCGGCCAGGCATTCGATTCGAACCGTGCCAGCACGGCGGGGTCGAAGCCGCGGAGATCTCGCTCGGTTTCGCGGGCGAACTGGAACAGGAAGTGGTGCGCCAGCTCCGGAATGTCGCCGTGCCGCTCGCGCAGCGGAGGCAGCAGGATCGTCACTTCCTTCAGCCGGTAGTACAGGTCGTTGCGGAAACGGCCGGCGGCGATCAGTTTCTCCAAGTCGCGGTTGGTCGCCGCCAACACGCGGACGCGCGTCGCAACCGGCTCGTTCCCGCCGACGCGTTCGAACCGCTGGTCCTGCAACAACCGCAGCATCTTCGCCTGGACGGCCAAGGGCATGTCGCCGATCTCGTCGAGGAGGATCGTGCCGTCGCGAACCTGTTCGAACTTGCCGACACGCTGGCGGTCCGCGCCCGTGAACGCGCCTCGCTCGTGGCCGAAGAGTTCGCTCTCGACCAATCCGTCCGGAATCGCGGCGCAGTTGATGGCGAGGAACGGCTTGGCGGCCCGCCGCGAGTGCTGGTAGATCGCTCGCGCCACGAGTTCCTTGCCGGTGCCGCTCTCCCCGCTGATCAGCACGTTCACCTCCTGCGGGGCCACGCGGCCAATCTGCTTGAACACCTCCTGCATGGCGGGGCAGCGGCCGATGAGCCGGTCGTCCGGCGCGTCCTCGGGAAGCATCGCCGGTTCGCGCATGAGCCGGGCGGCTTCGAACGCGCGGTCGATCAAGGCCGAGAGGCGTTCGAGGTCGAGCGGTTTGACGAGGTAATCGAACGCGCCGCGTTTCATGGCCTCGATCGCGGTCTCGGTGGTGCCGTGCGCCGTGATGAAGAGGACGGGGCGTTTCGGATCGGCGGCGCGGAGCCGGTCGAAGAGTTCGAGCCCGGTGCCGTCCGGAAGCTGGAGATCGAGCACGATCACGTCCGGTTCGTCTCGCTGTGCGCAGTCCCACCCTTCCGCGACGGTTCCGGCGGAGATCACCTCGATTCCGCTCTTGGCCCCGAACACCCACTCGAACGACTGGCGAATGACGGCCTCATCATCCACAACGAGCAGTTTCGGCATCGCGGGCCTCCGGGAGAACAAGGGTGAAGGCCGCGCCGCCGTCCGGGCGATTGGCCGCGTTCAGGCTGCCTCCGTGATTGACGGCAATGCGGCGGGCGATGGTGAGCCCCAAGCCGACGCCCCCGGCTTTCGTGGTGGCGAACGGCGTGAACAGCCGCCCTGTGAGCGACGCGTCGATGCCCGGCCCGTCGTCGGACACTTCCACTTCCACCCGCCCGCCGTGCTCGCGGAGCGCGACCACCACCGAACTCCGGGCCGCATCGATGGCGTTCGAGATCAAGTTCGTGAACAGCGAGTGCATTCCGTCCCCGTCCACTGCGAGCGGCACCGGGTGCCCCGCGGAATCGAACCGCAGCGACACCGGCTTCGCCTCGGCTTTCGCGCGGCTGGCCTCCACGGCCGCCTTCACGATGGCGTGAAGATCGTGCGGGCGGAGGTCCGGCGGCGGTGCCGCGGCCAGATCCATGAGCCCTTGGATGGTGCGTTCGATGCGGGCGATCTCCTGCATGAGCAGTGCCAAACGCTCCGGCGTGAGCGGAATTGGCGAGTCGGCACGGACCGCGGCCTGCATCAGGAGTTTCACGCCGGTGAGCGGGTTCCGCACCTCGTGGGCCACACTCGCGGCGAGTTGCCCCACCGCGGCCAGTTGTTCGGTGCGGATCAGCGTGCGTTCCTGTTCCTGCAACCGCTCGCACACCTCCTGCACGCGGCCGACCACGCGCTCGAGTTGCTCATCGAGTTCCTCCAGGTGAGCCGGGCCTTCCACGGTCATGGTGCCGACGTCCTGATCGAGGTGCGCGTGAACCGCCCGCACCCGCACGAGCAACTGCGACACGCGACGGTTCAATCCGCGGGCCGTGGCGTAGCCGCTGAGCAACCCGCCGAACACGCCGATGATCCCGAGCACGAGCAGCACGCGGCCGGCCCGCGCGGTCTGCGATTCGCTCTCGGCCAGCCCTGCATTCATGCGCGATCGCTGGCGATCCGCCAGTTCGCGGCACGGAACGAGCAGATCGGCCATTTGATGGGCGTCGGACCATTTCGCGACATCGATCATGGCCCCGGGCCTGGGCGGCAGGTGCTCGAGGTCGAGGCGGCTCTGGTACGCGCGGTAGTCCCGCGTCAGGTTTTCCACCAGTGTCGCGTCCTCGGGTGAGACGGAACTCAGCACTTCGAACGCGCGATCGAGCGAAGCCAAGTCGGCGTTCACGACCTCGCGCCGGGCGGGATTCGGATCGGCGACATACTGCAGCGAGTGGACGCGGAAGTGACGCATCTGCACCTGCAGCTCCACGGCGGCGTTCAAGCCCGCGGCTTCCTGCCGCACCGCCTGCGTGAGTTCGGATTGAAGCCGGTTGATGTACAGCGTGCTGGCGAGGCACGCGACGGCGACCAAGGCTCCGAGCGCGACGAACGGGCCCGAATGTTTGGCGAGTGAATAGTTGGCCACGACGGTTCTCCGCGTCCGTGGTCATTTCAATTCGAGACCGCTGCGCAAGCAAGGGATGCGGAGCGATTCCCCGGCGTCGGGAATTCCGCCCGTCGCAGCGGGCCTGAAGTCGCTCGTTTCCCGCGGGTTTCACGTTGGCCCGCGGATTGCAAGGCTCCAATACGCACACCACGAGATGCCGCGATGATCGCCCGTTTCACACGATGGTTCGCCGCTTTGATCATCTTGGTCGGGCTCGGTCTCGGCACGCGCGCGGCCCTGACATCCTCGGCCGCGCACCAGGTTCCAAGCGAATTGCGTTCCGCCCCGGCGGCGGTGCAGGTCGAAGTCGTGTCGCCGAAACCAGGCGGAATCAAACGCGTCGTCACGCAGCCGGGTTCGGTCGAGCCCGATGAATTCGCCGACCTCACGTCGAAGGTCTCCGGTTTCCTCGTCGAGCAGGAGGTGACGCGTAAGGGCAAGAAGGTGCGGGTGGACATCGGCACGCTCGTTCAGGCCGGGGAGGTGCTCGCCCGCATCGCGGTGCCGGAGACCGAGAAGCAGGTGAAGCAGGATGAAGCGGAGGCGGCAAGGGCCGAGGCCAAGGTGGAACAGGCGAAGGCGGCGTTGCTGGCGACCGAGGCCGACCACAAGGCGGCCGCCGCGGGCGTGCTGCTCGCCCAAGCGGACATCAAGAGCAAAGCGAGCTTCCGCCTGTACCGCGAGAAGCAGCGCGACCGCATCCGGGCTTTGGCCAACAAGGAAATTCTGGACCGGAAACTCGAAGAGGAACAAGAGGACCAGTACCAATCGGCGCTCGCCTCCGAACTCGCCGCCAGCGAGAACGTGAACGCCGCGAAGCAGAAGGAAGCGGCGGCGGCAGCGAAGGTGACGCAAGCCCGCGCCGACATTGCGTTCGCTCAAGCCGACGTGGACGTGGCCAAGGCCAAGGTCGAACGCTCCCGTGTGTTCCTCGATTACTCGGTGATCCGCTCGCCGTATTCCGGAGTCGTCACGAAGCGGAACTTCCATGTCGGCGATTTCATCCGCTCGGCCGATTCGAACGGCGCCCTGCCGCTGTTCTCGGTCGAACGCACCGATGTGATGCGTGTGGTGGTGCAGATCCCCGAGCGGGACGTGCCCTTCGTCGATGTCGGGGATCCGGCGGAAGTGCGGGTCGATGCGTTGCCGGGGGTGGCGTTTCAAGCCGCCGTTTCCCGCAAGCCCGATTCGGAAGACCCGCACACGCGCCTGATGCGGGTCGAGTTCGACCTGCCGAATCCGGATCGGAAGCTGCGCCGCGGCATGTTCGGCCGCGCGTCGCTCACGCTGGACGCCGGCTCGCCGAACGCCGTCCGCATCCCTTCATCCGCGTTGATCGGCAAGGCGGAGAAGGGTCAGGCTTCCGTCCGGCTCGTGCGCGACGACGTGGTGCAAATCGCCACGGTGAAGTACGGCGCGGACAACGGCACCGAGATCGAAATCGTTTCCGGCCTCACCCCCGCCGACCGCGTGATCGTCCGCGCGAACGGCCCCGTCGAGAACGGCACCCCCGTCTCGCTCTTCCGCCCGTGAGCCATCCATGAACGGCCTCGTCCGCTTCGCGCTCGGCAACCCCCGGGCCATCACGGTGTTCACTCTCACCATCCTGCTCGGCGGTGCGGTCGCGCTCGCCGTCATTCCTGCGGACATTCTGCCCGCGTACCGCAGCCCGTCCGTGCAGGTGCTCACCTTCTACAGCGGCATGTCCGCGGTGAACCTGGAATCGAGCATCACCGCGCGGGTGGAACGCGGCACGGGGCAGGTGGCCGGGAACATCCGCCAGGAATCGCGCTCGCTGCTCGGCGTCAGCATCGTCCGCAACTACTACGCGGATGATGTGGACGGCTCCGAGGCGCTCACGCAGGTGAATTCGCTCACGACGGTGACGATTCCCACGCTGCCGCCGGGCACGCTGCCGCCCGTGGTGCTGCCGTACGACCCGACTGCATCCACTCCCGTGTGCCTCGTCGCGCTGAACAGCCAGACGCAGGACGAATCCGTGCTGTACGACACGGCCCGGTATCAAGTGCGCACGATGGCGATGGCGTCGCGCGGGGCCAACGCCCCGGTCGTCTACGGCGGCAAGCTCCGCACCATCCTCGCGTACCTGGACCGCACCGCGATGCAATCGCACGGGCTCGGCCCCGTCGATGTGATGCAGGCGCTCGACCGCTTCAACATCTTCCTGCCCGCGGGCGACGCCAAATTCGGCAAGCTGAACTACGCCCTCGAATCGAACGCGATGTACGCCTCGATCGACGACATGGGCGACGTGCCGATCAAGACCGACGCGGACGGGCGCACGATCTTCCTGAAGGAGGTGGCGCTGCCGAAGGATTCCGCGGCCATTCAGCGGAACGTGGTGAGGGTGGACGGCCGCCGCCAAGTGTACATCCCGATCTACCGCCAAGCCGGTTCCAGCACGCTGAGCGTCGTGAACACCTTGAAGACGAACCTGCCGGACATGAAGGAACGGCTCACGACGCCGGACGTGGACCTGAAAGTGGTGATGGACCAATCCGTGTATGTGTCCAGTGCGATCCACAGCCTCGTGGAAGAAGGCGTGCTCGGGGCCGTGTTGTGTTCGCTCGTGATCCTCGTGTTCCTCGGCGAATGGCGGATGACGCTGATCGCCGTCATGACCATTCCCGTGGCCGTGGCCGGCACCGTCGCCTGCCTGCACGGGCTGAAGCAGTCCATCAACCTGATGACGCTCGCGGGGCTGGCCCTGGCCATCGGCCCGCTGGTGGACACGGCCATCGTGGTGCTGGAGAACACGCACCGGCACCTCGGCCTCGGCGCGAAGCCGCATGAAGCCGCATACCTCGGCGCAAAGGAAGTGGGCATGCCCGCGCTCGCGGCCAGCTTGTGCACGCTGCTCGTGCTGCTGCCGCTCACGCTCATGCCGGGCCTCGGGCCGTTCCTCTTCATGCCGTTGTTCCTGGCGGTGGCCTTCGCCATGGTCATCGCGTTCGTGCTTTCGCAGACCTTCGTCCCCGCCCGCTGCGCGGCGTGGCTCCGGGGCCACGGCCATCTGCCCTTCGAGACGCACGGCACGGACCACGAACACCGCAACATCCACGAGAACGGTGCCGCACAGTCTCGGCTCGGCCGTGCGTTCGCGAAGTGGGAGTCGCTGCTCGACCGCGTGTTCTCGGGTTACGCCCGCATCCTGTCGTACGTCCTCAAGGCCCGCCTCGGTGTGGTCGGTGGCGCATTCGGCCTGCTCGCACTGGTGATCGTGCTCCTCGGGCCGCGGTTGCGGCAAGAGTTCTTCCCCGAGGTGGATGCCGGCTCGTTCGAGATCGCTGTTCGCGCGCCGTCCGGCACCCGCATCGAGGAGACGGAACGTCGCATCGCCGAAGTGGAACAGATGGTGAAGGAGAAGGCCGGGACGGACCTCGAACTCGTGATCAGCGAGATCGGGCTGACGGCGGATTGGTCCGCGGCGTACACGCAGAACGCGGGCCCCATGGACGGAATGGTGAAGGTGCAACTCAAGTCCGATCGAGAGCACTCGGCGCAGGAACATGTGGACGTGTTGCGGCGAGCCTTCGCCGCGGACGCGCGGTTCCGGGACTTGGAGTTCTCGTTCGACGCGGGCGGCATGGTGCGGGCCGCCATGAACGAAGGCAAATCGACGCCGCTGAACGTCCGCATCACCACGAAGAACCTCAAGAAGGCCCGCGCGATCGCGGAACGCATCCTCGCCGACGTGCGGCCGATCGACGGCGTGGTGGACGCCCGCATCCTCCAGCGACTCGACTACCCGCAGTACGTGCTCGACATCGACCAGGCGAAGGCGTCCGCCCTCGGCCTCACGCAGGTCGACATCATGCAGAACGTCGTGGCCGCGTTCAACTCGAGCATCCAGTTCAACAAGAAGAACTTCTGGATCGATCCGAAGAGTTCGAACCAATACTACGTCGGCGTGCAGTACCCCGAGGAAGACATGGGCTCGGCGGACGCGCTGCTCGACATTCCGATCACGGGGGCGGGGCAGAAGAAGCCGATCCCGCTGCGGAACCTCGCGACGCTGAAGCGGGACACCGTGCCCGCCGAGGTGAACCACACGAACCTGCAGGCGACGATGGATCTCACGATGGGCGTGCACGGCCGCGATCTCGGACACGTGGCCGCGGATGTGGCGAAAGCCGTGGCGAAGCACGGCGTCGAACGCGAGGACGGCGGTTGGACGCCGTTCGAGCCGGACGGCAGCGGCAAAGCGATGGAAGGCGCCCGCATCACGCTCGCCGGCGAGTACCGCAAGATGCAGGACACGTTCCGCTTCCAAGCCATGGGCATGGCCGGCGCGATCCTGCTGATTTACTTCCTGATCGTGGCATTGTTCCGGTCGTACATCACGCCGCTGGTCGTGCTCTCCGCCGTGCCGGTGGGGCTGGTCGGCGTCGTGCTCGTGCTGTTCGGCACCGGCACCGCGCTCAACGTGCAATCGCTCCTCGGGGTCATCTTCATGGTCGGCATCGTGGTGTCGAACACCGTGCTGCTCATCGACTTCGCGGAGAACGTGCGGAAGACCGACCGCATCGATCCCACGGAGGCGATCCGCCGCGCGGCGGCAATCCGCGTGCGCCCCGTGGTGATGACCGCGCTGGCGACCTTCTTCGCGCTGATCCCCATGTCCTTGGGCTTGGCGCGTGGAAGCGAGGCGAACGTGCCGCTCGGCCGCGCCGTGCTCGGCGGCCTCGTGGCGGGCCTGCTCACCACGCTGTTCGTGGTGCCGTGCGTGTATTCGCTGATCGTGCCGAACCGGTTCGAAGAGCCGAACCCATGACACGGCGGGTTCAATGCGGCGTGTTCCCGAGCGCGGCGAACAATCGGAACTGGGCCGCATTGAACGCCACGATGCTTCGAAGGAACTCCAGCCGCGCGTCGAGCAGTTGGCGAAAGCTGTCCAAGGTTTCGATCGGGCGGCCTTGCCCTTGGCGGATGCGTTCGCCCTCCAGCTTGTACCCGTCTTCCGCAGCCGCAAGCGCGCTGCGTGCGAATGTGATCTGCCGGGACGCGGCCTGTGCGTCCGCTTGGGCGGTCGCCACTTCGCGGCGGATGCGATTCACCGTCCCTTCGTACAACGCGACCGCCTGCCCGACCGCGGCGTCCGCGGTGCGCACCCGCGCACGGTTGCCGAAACCGAGGTTCTGCATATTCCACACGGCGAACGCGTCGAAATCCGTGCGGGCTCGCATGGCGGAGTAGTCGTCCGCGCCCCTTCCGCCGCTCATGCCGCCGGCGCTGAAGCCGACCGAGAGCACGGGCAGGAACGGCCTCGCCTTCTCCTGCTTCACACGCGTCCGTGCCGCTTGAATCACCGCGGACTGAACCGCGACTTCCGGCCGGTTCTCGGTCGCCGTGGCGATCAGCGATTCCACATCCGCGTCCTCGTCGATCAGCCGCACCCACTCGACCGGGCCGCCGGGTGTGCGCAGCCGCACCGCGGGATCGAGGTTCAACAATCGTGCGAGGCGCGCGGATGCCGCGGCACGCATGCCTTCCGCTTGGGCGAGTTGCCGGGCCACGAGGTCGCGGTTGACGGCGGCGCGGTTCGCATCCGCCCGGATGCCTTGGCCCGCGTCCGCGAAGTCCTTCGCGACCTTTGCAACGGCCGCGAGCTCGGCTTCGCTCGCTTTCAGGATCTCGAACCGCGCCTCGGCGGCGATCAAGTCGAAATACGCGATCGCGACTTCGAGCAGCACTTGGTTCTGCACCGCGGCGGACTCGCCGGTTCGGGCGGCGAGTCGCTGTTTCGCCGCGAGCGGTTCGTACGCGGCGTCGCCGAGGTGGGCGAAGAGCCGCACGCCGGGAATGGTCGCGGTGCCGCCGCCGATCGCCCCGGTGCCGAAGCCGACATCGAGGCTCTGCAGCTTCACATCGGCGATCGTGCTGCCGCTCGTTTGCAGCGGACCGTTGTGCGCGCGGAAGTTGCCGCCGACCGCAAGGTGTGGCAGAATCACTGACCGCGCCGCGAGTTGGTCCGCGAGCGACTCGCGGACGCGTTCCCGCGCGAGATTGATCGCGGGATTGTCCACGCCCGCAAGGCGCAGCGCGGCCGCGAGATCGATCGGCTCCTCCGCCGAGCCCGCGGGTTCGTCCCGGCGGGGCTCCACCGAGCCTGCCTGCTGGACAACTCCTCCCGCGGGCATCGCGTCCGGGGCTCGTTTCAACCCCGGATACGACAGGCCCGCCGTGTGGCCCGGTGCGAGCGGCACCGGCTCGCTCGACTGGCAACCGGTAACGAAGGCCGCGGCGAAGATCCACTTCACGCGGCGCATCACGGCTTTACCATCGGCTTGGGGATCGGCAGCACGCGCGGGCCGTGCAGCACTTCAATCAATCCCGCGGGCACTGGCCGGGCCAACGCGTTCGCGGGCGGCTGGCCGAGTGCGACCCACAACTGAAAGTGCGAGCGGTTGTACTCGATGATCGCATCCAGCAACTCATACCGCGAACGGCTTAAGAGCCGCATGCTGTCCACCGCTTCGAGCGGCAGCCCCTGCCCGCCCTTGATCCGGGCCAGATCCTGCGTGAATGCTTCGCCCGCGGATTTCACCGCCTTCTCGCCCGCTTCGATCTGAGGCAGCCCCGCCTTCATCGCGGCGTGGGCTTCCGCCACTTGCGTGCGAACGGTGTTGAGCGCGTCGAGTTCGCGGAGTTGCATCTGCTTCATGCGGCTGTCCGCGGCGCGAATCATGGCGACGTTGCCGACGCCGAGGTTGCGGAACTGCCAGAACACGACCGCATCGAAGTCGGTGCGCGAGCCGAAGTCGCCGAAGCGCGGCGCGCCGAGGTCGGCGGCGCGGTTGCCGCCGCCTCCGAACTGGCCCGCGCTGAAGCCGAGGATCACGTTCGGGGAGAACGGCAGCACCTTCGCCAAGGAGAGTTCGTAGAGCGCGGCTTGAACCTCGGATCGCCGCGCCGCGAGTTCGGGCCGCTGCATCATCGCCACGGCGAGAAGGTCCGGAAGCGGCGTCGGATCGGGTACGAGCGGCGCGGGCACGACCCAACCGTCCACCGGCTTCAGCCGCGTCGAGGGATCGAGGTTCAACAATTGGCACAAGCGCGCCGTGGCGGTCAGCGTGTCGGCTTCGGCCTGCGTCAGTTCCGCGGTGCGGCGTTGAAGTTCGACCGCGGCGCGGTCCGCGTCCGCCTTGCGGCCTTGTCCGGCCTCGGCGAAACCCGTCGTGATGCGGGCGAGTTCCGCGCCGTCGTCGCGGTTCTTGGTCGCGATCGCACGGCGGGCCTCGGCGCGAAGCAAATCCAGGTATGCCGAGCACACGCGCAGCAGGACGTCGTTGCGAACCGCGTCGCTGACCGCGCGTGCCGTGACGGTGCGCTGCTTCGCGGCGTACCAGCTGAACCACGCCTCGCCGAGGTTCAGATTGTAGTTCAGCCCGGGGATGTTCACCGTGCCGGCGGACACCGCGTTCGAGCCGAGGCCGTAGTACAGCGCGTCGCGGTTGACCGCGAGCATGTTTCCATTCGATTGCTGGAGATTGCCGCGGTGCAGGTCGAGGTTCGCACCAGCGTTCAAGTTCGGGAGCAGTTGGGCGGCAGCGAGTTGTCGCAGGGCCACGGCTTCCGTCACGCGCTGGCGGGCGAGCAGCAGTTCGGGATTGTCCGCGCCGGCGAGCCGGAGCGCGGTGCCGAGGTCGATCGGTGTTTCAACTGGCTTCAGGATCGTGGGCGCGGGCTCGGCCGCACCGATCGGCGCGGCCACCGCGAGGAGTATTGCGATCACCGACCCGCGCATGCCGACCTCCCGGAGAGTATCGGTTTGTACGAATGGTTGGATTCACAGCATCTGTCAGGTTGGGGGAGTTGGGAAACGTTCCCTCATGAGGGAATTTTGCACCATCGGTCATGAGGTAGGCTTTCGTCAACGGTGCTTCACCGATGCGCGAAATCTTCCGTGCTATGCGCGGAATTTCCAGAACATTCCGATTGCTTTCGCATCGGAGGGTGTACGACGGGATTGGGCAGCTGATCTCCCTTTGCCTGCCCGGAAGGCCATCCTCCTCGCACTCGAAGAGGATGGTGATCTCACCGACACGAGGAGGCGAATACCTCCACCGATTCCCCGCGAAAATCGGACATCACTTCGAAGGGGGGCACCAGTCGTTCACACTGAGTTTGTCGTCGTCGCAGTACAGGGTGATCGGAACACCATCGACCAGTTCATCACAGAGATGGTCGTCTCCCCAGTACCAAAGCTTCTCCTGGTGTCTTTCCTCACCAGCACCGTTTCGATCCGCCGCATTTCGCGCAGACCGCCGTGTCCGAACACACCGGGCAGAGAACCGTCGCGACACTGGTCATGCCGAGTTGTCTGGCATCCCCGCAGGCCCGGCAGAGGCCGTCGCCATCGCATGCCGAGCATGTCGGCGGCAATGCGCCGCAATGGACGCAAGAACGCGCCGACGTGGGAGTCGGCTTGGAGCATCCGGGGCAGGCCACGAGGGGCATCTCGCACCTCCGAATCGCGTGGTTCGAACCGCACACCACGGGCGGTGTGCGGCCGGGGTCTTCCTCTTTACAGCACCACATCGATCGTGACGGTCGCCGTGGACATGTCGCCGTCGGCGTCTGTGATCGTGTACGTGAACGAGTCGCTACCCGAGAACCCGCTTGGCGGCGTGTAGGTCAGCGTACCGTCCATGTTGTCCACGATGGTGCCGCCCTCCGCGCTCACCGCGTCGAACCCCGTGATCGACGTCGGCTCGTCCCCGAGGTCGTCATTCAAGAGTACGAAGATCTGCACCGGAACATCGACACCCGTCGTCGCCGAGTCGGCATTCGCCACCGGCAGGTTGTTCGTCACCGTGATCGTCACGGTCGCCGTGGACGACTCGCCGTCGACGTCCGTGATCGTGTACGTGAAGCTGTCGGTTCCGACGAAGCCGGACGGCGGGGTGTACGTCAAGCTGCCGTTCCCGTTGTCCACCACCACGCCGCCCTCCACGCTCACCGCGTCAAAACCCGTGATCGACGTCGGCTCGTCACCGAGATCGTCGTTGACGAGCACGCTGATGACGACCCCCGTGTTCATATGCGTCGTCGCCGAGTCGTTCACGGCCACGGGCACGTTGTTTTGCGGCGTGATGGCGATCGCACCGAACGGCAAGCCGGGGTACTGAGGATCCGCGAGGCGGGCAAGCGTCGTGCCGTTGAACGCCCGGAGTTGAGGTGCCTGGCCCGGCCCGTTCGCGGTGACGATGTCGTTGGTTCCGTCGTTGTCCACGTCGAAGACGGACACCTGCACACCGTTGCGTGCGCTTGAATCCTCGTAGGCGAAGAAGCTGTGCAGTTCATCGCCGCTGCCGCCTTGAAACGCGATGATGCGCGGACCGCCTCCCGGCCCGGCCGCCGTGACGATTTCGACCTTGCCGTCTCCGTCGAGATCGCCAGCCGCGACTTGGAGCCCGCCGCGGAATGTGGACTCGTACGCGAAGGTGTTGAGCAGGACATCGCCGGTCTTGCCGCTCACGACGGTGAGCCGCGGGCCGCCGCCGAACCCCGCACCGATGACCACGTCCGGCGTGCCGTCTCCGTCGAAGTCTCCGGCGGCGACATTGACGCCTTCGATCGAGGCTCCGAAGGGCTGAATGGTCCGCAGTGACTGACCATCGTACCCGCGCAGGATCTGAATGACTTCTTGACCGTTCTTGACCGCCCCCACCACCAGGTCCGCCTTCCCGTCGCCGTCGAAGTCGGCCGCCGCCACGGTCGCTCCGCCGCGGTTCGTCTCGTCACCCGCGAGGAAGTCCTGGAGCGGCGTGCCGTCGACTCCGCTGAACACTCGTACGCGAGCGCTTCCCCCGCGACCCGCACCGACGATCAAGTCATCCGTGCCGTCTCCGTCCACGTCCCCGACGGCGACGCGAACGCCGCCGGTGAACGTCGACTCGAATGCATTCACGGTGAACTTGAGCTTGGTGGTCGCGCCATCGTATACCGAAACGATCGGAGCCGCGCCGTATTCCACGCTGGCGGCTACGATGTGGGTCGTGGACGGGTTCGTCCGGGATTCCAGATCCTCGCACGAAAGCGTCGTCCGGCGCGACCGCTTCGCGGCCTGAATCATGCGGGCCTTCGCAAGTTTCTTCCAGAGATTGATGAGCATGGACGCCCCAGTTGGTGGTGATGCGGTTGGTGCCTGTGAGATCGACGGCGAATGTGACGAACCGGTTGTGAAAGGTGGTGAGAAATGTCGAAATGAGACGACAAAACACGGGCTGAAATGAAGATGACTGTCATTCCAGTGTGCAGCGATTGTGCAGTGCAGTGATCAATTCCAGCAAGCGCGATGAATGTCAATAAATGGACAATGGATGTCCAGTATTTGAACAGGAGTCTACAGATGCGCCTGATCGTCGGTCGACTTGTGGCTCCCGTCGTCGTCGTCGCGATTCTCCTCGTGGTATCCGCCACTGCATCCGCGTGGTATGTTCGCGACATTCAGCAGCGGCTTTCATGGAGCCTGACGGAGAATGTCGCGAGCGTCGTCGCCGCGCAGGAGCTTGTCACCAGCATCCGCGAAGTGGACGCGGGATTCGACCGCTACCTCATCACGGGCGACCGATCGCAATTGGATGCCGTGCCGCGGCTCCGCAAACAAAGCGAAGATGCATTGATCGAAGCGGAGCGGTGGGCGCTCTCACCCGAGGAAAAAGTGTTGATGATCAAAGTGAGAACCGGCTTCCGCCATCTCTTTGACGACTTCGACCGCGCCATGGAACAGCCGTCTCCCGCGTTTCGTGGCCGCATTGAAGCGCTCGCCGTGACACCGGAATCGGAGATCTTGGAGCCCGCCCGCCAATACCGGAAGCTCAACGAGGACGCGCTGGCTCGCACCAGTCGCGAGACCGAGGAACTCACGCATCGACTGACCATCGGGCTGCTGACGCTTGGCCTCTGCGGCGGCATTGGCGGGCTACTCGGAGGCTGGGCGATCGCGACGCGGATTTGGAGATCGATCCGACAGACGGAACTCCGACTGCTCGCCACGGCGGCCCGGATCGGACCGGTTCCCGGAGGAGAGCGCGATCCGGCGGAAATCATGGACGAATCGGTTTCACACATGTTGGATCGCTTGCGGGCCAGTGAACGCGACGCGCTTCGCGCGGAACAGTTGGCCCAAGTCGGGCAGATGGCGGCCGGCGTGGCGCACGAAGTCCGCAATCCCGTGGCGTCCCTGAAACTGCTCGTCCAAGCCGCGGCCGATCCACGACGCGAGACTCCTTTTCGCATCAAGGACCTCGAAGTGATGGAGCGAGAGATCGCTCGCCTCGAACACATCGTCAGCGGATTCCTGGATTTCGCACGGCCGCCTCAGCCCTGCAAATCGACTTTCGAACTGAAGAGCTTTGTCGCCGGAGTGCTGGACGCCTGGCGTTCACGAGCGGAGAAACAGCGGGTCGCGCTGCGTGCGGAGGTGCCGGATCTCCGGTTGACGGCGGATCCCGCGCAGCTTCGGCAGGTCTTTGACAACGCGATCGTCAACGCGTTTGAAGCGCAGCCCGCGGGCGGCCGAATCGACATTGTCATTTACGCCGCAGACGCGGATCGACGCGGCATCACGATTCTGATCGACGACTCGGGCATCGGCCTGCCGGGTGAAGTGACCGCCAAGATGTTCCAGCCGTTCGTCAGTACGAAGGAAACTGGCTTGGGACTGGGCCTTTCCATCTGCAAGCGGATCATCGAATCGCACGGCGGCACCGTCGCGGTATCGCCCCGCCCCGGCGGCGGGACGTCCTTCGTCATCAAACTCCCCGTGAATCGAGGGTGAGAACCATGGCCACATTGCTCGTGATCGATGATGAGGAGAGCCTCCTCTATTCGCTCGAATCCGGCCTCGCAGAAGACGGACTGACTGTGCGAACCGCGGCCACGGGGCAAGACGGCGTCGATGCCGTCCGCAATCAGGCGCCCGACGCCGTCGTGCTGGACATGCGACTCCCCGACATGACCGGCTTGGACGTATTCGATCGGATTCGCAGGATCGATCCCCACCTGCCGGTGATCCTTCTCACCGCCTTCGCCACGACCGAAACCGCGATCGAAGCGATGAAACGCGGCGCGTTCGAATACCTGCTCAAGCCCATCGACTTGCACCGGCTTCGCGACGTGGTTCGCCGCGCGTTCGATGCCCGCCGCATGCAGCACGTGCCGGCCGTACTGGAGGGCGAGCCGGTGCCGGACCGCGCCGACGAAATCGTCGGCCGCAGCCCCAAAATGCAGGACGTGTACAAGTTGATCGGCCGAATCGCCTCGCAGGACGAGAGCGTCCTGGTTCTCGGTGAAAGCGGCACCGGAAAGGAACTGGTCGTCCGGGCGCTATATCAGCATTCGAGTCGCGCGACCAAGCCATTCCTGGCGATCGATTGCACGTCGCTCTCCGAAGCGGCACTCGAGGCGGAATTGTTCGGCGACGAGCGGGACACCTCGCGTGGAGAGCCATTCGGCAAACTGCAACAACTGAATGGAGGCACTCTGTTTCTCGATGAGATCGCGGACATGGGGCCGACGGTGCAAGCGCGACTCTTGCGATTTTTGGAAAGCCGTCAACTCACCAGCCTTGGAAATCGAAGCCGCGACTTGGACGTCCGCGTGATTGCGGCGAGCAATCGGGATTTGGAGTCGCTGGCCGCCAGCGGCCATTTCCGGAGCGATCTGCTGTATCGACTGAACGGGTACTCGATCACCTTGCCTCCGCTTCGCGAACGCCGAGGGGACATCGCGATTCTCGCCCATCACTTTCTCAAGAGCGCGGCAGTACGCCTGGGCCGGGTCGTCCGCGAAATCTCACCCGAGGCGCTGGCCATTCTCGAACGGCACTCGTGGCCGGGGAATGTCCGCGAGCTTCAAAACGTGATCCGATTCGCAGTCATCCAAGCGGCGGGAGAAGCCTTGGCCCCGGAGTCGCTGCCAGCCGTTCTGCGGGAGGGAACACGTCGCGATGTCGCAGCCTACGACGCATTCGGAGTCCGCCGGTTGGTGGACGAGCTATTGTCATCCGGGTCCCTGGACATTTATCGCCGGGTGCTCATGGAGGTGGACCGCGCCGTGTTGGAACACATCCTTCAACATGTGAAGGGGAACCAAGTCCATGCGAGTGAACTCTTGGGCATCTCACGCACGACTTTGCGCTCCAAGCTGCAAGCCATCCATAATCCAGCCGCCGAATCCAAGTAGAGTGTGCATTTTTTGAACACATCATTGCCCACAATCTGTACTTGCATCGGCGCAAGTCCTTGCACCTCATCTTTTTTCCTCACTTACAAATGACTATCCTCCACCCGCCACGGAGCTTGATCGTACTTGTTTAGCGCACTGGTAGCAGCACGGGTCGGGGCACGAGGGTGTTCCCGAAGTTGCGGAGGGTTTCAGCGAAGTGGTCGATCACGGAGCGGGTGTGGCGGCGGGCGGTTTCGATCACGCTCATCAGGACACTCTGGGCCTTCGCACCGGCTGCGGTGCGGTTGCCGCCCCAGACCTTGCGATTCACCACCGCCGGACGAATCGCCTGCTCGGCTTTCCAATTGGTCGGCTCGATCTTTGGCTCGACCACGAACGCGAACCACTGCTCGAAATGATTCATCAGGTGGTTGGCGAACGTCGATACGCCGGCACCGCACGCGGAACGCTCGCCAGTTTCCGCAGTCGGTCATCGAACACCTCGCGTTGATTCTCCAGGTGTTCGAGCGTTGCGTGGCCGCGGTGATACTCGACGCAGGTGGACCGCCTCGGTGAAGAGGGCGATCACGCGTTGGGGAAGTGACGGCGCCGCGGGCGGCCGTCGCGAGCAGGTCGCGGGGCGCGGCGGAGCACGTGGCCGACGCACTGTTGATGGATCGCCTGCTCGAACCGGTCGTAGGAGGCGAAGCCGTCGTGGGTGAGAATGCCGGACCAGTCCGCACCGATGATGCGTTCGAGGACTTCCGGCACCAGGTTGTGAGTCGATGGTGTAGGCCGTGACCCGGTCACCGACCCCGACGTGGAGCCAGGCGGGTTGTCCTCCGATCCGCCACCCCGTTTCGTCCGGCACGATCATCGTCGACGCCTTGAGGTCGTCGAGGATGAGCTTGTAATCGGGTTCGAGTTTCGCCGCCATCCGCAGGCCGATCTGACACGAGGCGCCGCGGGTGAGCTTGATGCCGAAGAGCGAGTCGAAAACGATCGCGACCTTGCCGTGCGACAGCCCAAATCGCGTATGCAGTTCGGTGGCGGCGGCTTGGGCGTCGCCTCCGAGTTGGCTGGCGGCGGCGCCGAGGGCGTCCGAGGTTTGCAGCGGATGCCGGCCTTGAACGGTCTTGCCGCAGCATCGGCAGCGACCGAGGTGCACGGTGAACCGGCGGTGGATCGGCGTCCGCGGGATTTCGGTTTGGAACTGTTCGGCGGTGCCGGTTTCGACGAGCGTCTTCTCGTGACAATGCGGGCAGGCGTCGGGAAGTTTCGCCTCGTGACGTTCGTGAATCTGGTCGGGCGGGGGCGGCGGGCGATGGCCGTGGGTGCCGTGTTGTTCGCCGGCTTTGCGGCCGGGCGTCTTCGGTTTGAACTTGGGCGGACCTTTGCGGAACGGCGCGGCCTGACGCTTCCCGGCGCGCAGGGCGTCATCGAGCTTCCGCGTCAGATCGGCGACCCGCGCGTGGAGTGCGTCCACTTCCTTTCGGAGTGCCACGCAGCCAAGGCAAGCGGGTTCGTCCATGACCCGATGTTATCGACTCAGACGGGCTCGCACGCGCCAGTTTGGTGGGCACTAAACAAGTACGCTTGATCTCGCAGCAGAGGAGAATGGCCATGCGGTTCACACGCCTCGCACCTCCGATCGCTGCACTGGTCTCGCTGTTGGGTTTGGCACCTGGAGTTCATGCCGCTGCGATTTGGGTCAGTCTCGCCGCGGGAGTGCCCGGCTCTCCGCAGCCTTCAACGACACACGAGTTCCAAGTCGATTCCGCGAACCAGCGGATCGCACTCACTCAGGCCAGTGGGACGGGAACGCTTCATGCCGCCACGGGCGGTGGCGAAACCTGGTTCGGATCGATCGGCGTTCCCGTTCTGTTGAGCACATCCGACGGGAACGCTTATGTCGCGTCGAGCAACGCGTCCGTCGGCTCATTCGGTCAAGGACCGCTTTCCAGTTTGCCTCCCGTCGCCGGCGGCGCCGTTCCCTCGAACGCAACCTTGCTCGGCGTGTCGTTCGCGGACGACCGGTTGAGCGTGACGCTCTCGAATCCCGATGGCTCGTTACTCGGCTCAGGCTCTCTGGTGACTCCGGCAGGTGGTTGGTGGGTGATCGGCCTTGGCCCGGCTGTCGTCGCTCCGCCGCCGGAAACCACGGACGGCCCGAGCTTACCATCAGATACGTCAACGCCCCCGAGCCCGCCTTCGGTTCCGGAGCCGGCCGGGCTACTGCTTGTTTTGTCCGCTTCGGTGCCGCTGCTCGGACGATTTCTTACGAAGAGTTCCCATGCCAGTTGTGATGTCGGCGGCAGCCCAAAAGCGAAGCGCAAAACTGTACAGGTCTGTGAACTGAGATGACGGGGCACGGCACGCCGCACCCGTTTGGCGTTCACGTCGAACCCGCGACGACGCAGTTCGCCGCGGATCATTCGGCACAAGTAACCCGGGGCGGCGATCTTCACCGCTGCACGCGGGCGGAGCCCCCTTTGGCCATGGCTTCAACCTCGCCGATGGTCGCCATCGTGGTGTCGCCGTGGTAGGTGGTCAGTAGTGCTCCGTGGGCCCAGCCGAGCCGCAGCGATTCCTCCGGGGAGCGGCCGGTGAGCAGGCCGTAGATCACGCCGGAAGCGAAGCCGTCGCCCCCGCCGATGCGGTCCACCACGTCCAAGTGGCACGTCGGGCTGGTGTGTCGCTTGCCGTCCAACCACAGCACCGCGGCCCAGTCGTGTCGGTTCGTGGAATGAACTTCGCGAAGCGTCGTGGCCACCAGCTTGATGTTCGGGAATTCCCTCACCGTGTTCTCGATCATGCCGAAGAACACTTCCGAATCCAGTTTCGACTCGCTCTTGCTCGTCACTTCCGGCCCCTTCACCCCCAACCCCTTCTGCATGTCCTCTTCATTGCCGATCAGGCAATCGACGTGACTCACGATTCGGCGCAGCGTCTCCACCGCGTTTTTGTCCCCGCCCGCCGCGGCCCACAGCTTCGCGCGGTAGTTCAGGTCGAACGACACGATCGCGCCTTGGGCCTTGGCCGCCTTCATGCCCTCGATGATGAGTTCGGGCGTGGTGGGCGAAAGCGCCGCGAAGATACCGCCGGAGTGGAACCACTTCACACCGCCGGCCATGATCTGTTTCCAATCGAAGTCGCCGGGCTTGAGCAGGGCGGCGGCTTCGTTCGAGCGGTTGTAGAAAACGACCGGCCCGCGGACGCCGTGGCCGCGATCCGAGTATACGGTGGCGAGGTTCGGCCCGCGCACGCCGTCGTGCTCGAACCACTTGTAGAAGGGATGCACACCCATCTCGCGGACGCGGCCCTGGATCAATTCCCCGATGCCGTACTTCACCATGGCGGTGGCGATGCCGGTCTTCAGGCCGAAGCAATCGGAGAGATTCGCCGCGACGTTGTACTCGCCGCCGGAAACATGGATGTCGAAGGACTTCGCCTTGCGGAACGGAATCGTGCCGGGGTCGAGCCGGTGGACGAGTGCTCCGAGCGACAGCAGGTCGAGGGCGCAGGAATCGGTGCGAATGGCGAGCGGCATGAACAAACTCCGGGGCGTGTTGTACCCCGGAGTTTTACGCTGGAAGCATGGTTCCAACCAGTTCGCGATGCGGGTAGAATCCAAGGCGAGGTGTCAATGCCGCTTCGCGACCACTTTCCCCCTCCGTTGTCGGAGCATCGTTCCTAGGCGGAACGCGCGGCGCGTTTGGGCGCGGACGCGCCGGCCGTCGCGGATTCACCCATCTATGCGGTGTCGTGCCGCGGTCGCGAGCGGGGAAATCGTTGGCGAATTGAAGAATGGGAACACGAGTCGGCGGTCGGATCCCCGCCGCCACTGTGGATCGACAGAAATACGTCCGTGCCGCTGGAATTGGAACTGACGTACGAAGAAGCGCGCCACGGCTTGCGTATCCGGTGACGTTCGTCACTTCCCGATCACCACCAGGTTGTCGCGGTGGATCAACTCCCCGTACGGCAAGCCGGCGGCCTTCTGTCCGCGGATGCGGGTCGCGTCCGCGGAGGAATAGTTGCTCAGGCCGCGGGCCACCTCCGCACCCGATTCATCCGCCAATGACACGACATCCCCTTTTCCAAACTCACCACTCACGGCTGTGACGCCCACCGGCAGCAAACTCTTCCCCTGCTGCACCACCGCGCGACACGCCCCCGCATCCAGCGTGAGCACGCCTTTCGGCCGAGCCGTGTAACCCACCCACCGCTTCCACGACGGCACATCTTCGCCGTGCGGCAGGAACAGCGTACCGACCGGTTCCGCCGCGAAGATGCGGTCCAGGATTCCGTCGAACGAACCGTTCGCCATCACGACGGCTTCGCCGGCGGCGGTGGCGAGGCGGGCCGCCTTCAGCTTGCTCGCCATGCCGCCGGTGCCGAGGTCGCTCTTCGTATCCGCCGCGAGGCCGGTGACGGAGGAATCGATGTGCGGCACGGTGGCCAGCAGCGTTGCGTCCGGATTTACCCGCGGATCGCCGGAATAGAGCCCGTCCACGTTCGTGAGCAGGACGAGTAGCGGCGCCCGCAGCAGGTTCGTGACCATCGCCGCGAGGTGGTCGTTGTCGCCGAACTTGATCTCGGCCACGGACACCGTGTCGTTCTCGTTGATGATCGGCAGCGCGGAGTATTCGAAGAGCGTCAGGATCGTGTTTCGGACGTTCAGATAGCGGGCGCGGTTGTCGAAGTCGCCGGCGGTGAGCAGGATCTGCGCCGTGTGCACGCCGTGCGGGGCGAGGCTTTCCTGGTAAAGCTGCATGAGAGCGGACTGCCCGACCGCCGCACAGGCTTGAAGATGCGGCAGATCCGCAGGACGCTTGCCGAGGGCGAGTTTGCCCACGCCGGCCCCGATGGCCCCGGACGTGACCAGCACGACACGCCGCCCGCCGGCGCGGATGCGGTGCAACTGATCGGCCAGCGATTGGATGCGGGCTCGGTCCAGCGTGCCGGTGGAATCGGCAAGCACATTCGTGCCCACCTTTACGACCACCGTGTGGGCCCGGTCGAGAATCTCATTGCGAATCGGATCAATCATTCGTTCAGTTTAGGCAGGCTTGCGGGCTCGGTGATCGCGGAACGCGTCCGGATCATCGAGTGCCCTTCCCCGGGCGGCCTAAAAATGAATACAATGCTTGCGTGGCGGAACACCCGCCCGGAGAACGTCATTTTGTAGCTCGTCCCATTTGAACGCTCTTGTCGTTCGCTTTGAGTTCATCTCACGGCTGGCATTCAAGACCTTCAAACAGCACTCGCCGCAAAGACCGCGCCTGCTGGCACTCGCCATCGGGAGGTCGCGACAGGATCCGTCGGTTCGCGGCACTCTGCCGCGACCGCACAACTTCGGCCTCCGGGCCAGCAAGGTGCAGATCGTGAGCAACAAGTTGTACGTCGGGAATCTGTCGTTCGGCGTCACCCAAGGGCAGTTGCAGGACATGTTCTCCCCCTACGGGACGGTGCAGTCGGCCCAACTCATCTCCGACCGCGACACCGGTCGGTCCAAGGGGTTCGGGTTCGTCGAGATGTCGACGGACAAGGAAGCGGAATCGGCGATCAACGGCATGAACGGCCAGATGGTCGACGGCCGCGCGTTGACCGTGAACGAGGCGAAGCCGAAGGAAGCTCGGCCGCGGACCGGCGGCTACGGCGGCGGTGGCGGCAGCTACCGCCGATAATTCCGGCCCGGCGCGTCCGTTGGTCTCGGACGCGCCGCGTCTCGCCAAACGAACGTGTGTTACTCTTCACGCAAGTTCGATTTGAATGGCCCTTTCCACCGCGATCCGACGATACCTGATGATTCGCCCCCGCGTCTTGAATGCCTCTTCCGACCAATTCCCACCATCCGATTTCGATCGAGGTACCGCCGTGCCGTGTTCGCCCGCGCCCGATGAATCAACGTTGGAGCCGTACTCGCGCCTCGCGAGGATCGGCACGCTGGTCGCCGTGATCCTGCCCTTCGCCGGATTCGTATTCGCCGTGATCTCGATGTGGGGTTGGGGCTTCGGCTGGCTGGAATTCGGACTGCTCGCCGGGATGTACGTGTTCACCGCGCTCGGCATCACCGTCGGCTTCCACCGACTTTTCACCCACAAGAGCTTTGAAACGAACACGGTCGTCCGCTTCATCCTGGCGTCGATGGGATCGATGGCGATCCAAGGCTCGGTGTTGCGATGGGTCGCGCAGCACCGCCGCCACCACCAGCACAGCGACACACCGGACGATCCGCACTCGCCGCACCATCACGGTCGGGGTATCCGCGGCGCGTTGATCGGATTCTGGCACGCCCACATCGGCTGGGCGTTCAAGCGGGACGCGGTCGGGTTGGACCGTTACGTCGCGGACCTTCGCAAGCTCGCTTCGGTGCGTGTGGCCAGTGCGCTGTTCCCGCTGTGGATCGTGCTCGGCCTCGCGATTCCCGCCATCATCGGCGGCATCCTCACCGGCACGTGGGGCGGCGCGTTCCTCGGCCTGCTGTGGGGCGGGTTCGTCCGCGTCTTCCTCGTCCATCATGTGACGTGGAGCGTGAATTCGGTGTGCCACCTGTGGGGCCGCCGGCCGTATCCCGAGAAGGACCGGAGCCGCAACAACTTCATCTTCGGCGTGCTCGCGATGGGCGAAGGGTGGCACAACAACCACCACGCGTTCCCCACCTCGGCCCGCCACGGGCTCCGCTGGTGGCAGATCGATGTGAGCTACTACGTGATCCGGATGCTGGAAGCATGCCGACTGGCGTGGAAAGTGCGCGTGCCTGCGATGGGCCACTGAGACGCGCCGACCCGGGCGGGTCGGCGCGAGGCGCGGTCACGAGGTGCCGATTTCGGCGAGGATCGTTGCCGCCTTGTTCGCGTCCAGCACGGTGTCGAAGGTCACATAACCGACGAACTTGCCGGCGATCACGGACATCACGAGCCCGTGCAGGTTGATGCCGGCCATTTCCCACGCCTGCGTGAGGCGGCCGCTCAGACCCGCCTTGTCGTCCCCGCTCACCCGCATCACGATCGGCTCAGCGACTTCATGCAGCCCCGCGCTGCGGGCCGCCGCCAACTCTGTCGCGCCTTGCAACGGCGCGACGTAGAGATCGCCCACGCCGGGCTTCGTCGCGGAACGCTGGCTATATACGTATTCGAGGTGCGCCCCGCCTTCCGCCAACTTCTTCAGCTTCGCGGAAATCCCGCCCGGCTTGTCCTCGATCTCCGCGTGGAAGACGTGGACCCGCTGCATCTTGAAACTCATGGGAGTCGCTCCTGGTGGTCGTGCGAATCGTCGGCGACGTGTCGCAATCGTCAATCGGGATGATACCTTTTGCCTGCCGCATTGGAAACGGCCTTACGCGCGAATCTGGCCCGTGCCGGTCACCACGTACTTGTAAGTCGTGAGTTCGCGGAGACCGCAAGGGCCGCGGGCGTGGAACTTGTCCGTACTGATGCCGATCTCCGCGCCCAACCCCAGTTCGAAACCGTCGTTGAAACGCGTGCTGGCGTTCACCACCACGGCCGCGGAATCGACCCGCTGCACGAACTTCGCCGCCGCTGCCTCGTCCGCCGTCACGATCGCATCGGTGTGCTTCGAACCGTACTCGTTGACATGGGCGACGGCGGCATCGAGATCCTGCACCACTTTCAGCGAGAGAATCAGGTCGAGGAACTCGGTGCGGTAATCGTCGTCGGTCGCGGACTTGGCCAAGGGAATGAAGCGGCGTGTGATATCGCATCCGCGAATCTCGACGCCGCGTTCCGCGAGAGCGGCACCGATCCGCGGGAGGAATCGATCCGCGATCTTCGCATGAACCAAGAGGCTCTCGGCGGCGTTGCATACCCCCGGCCGCTGGCACTTCGCATTCACGATGATGCGTTCGGCTCTCTCGAGATCTGCGGCCGCATCCACATAGACGTGGCAGTTGCCGTCGTAGTGCTTGAGCACCGGCATGGCCGCTTCGCGGGCCGTGCGTTCGATGAGCGACTTGCCGCCGCGCGGAATCGCGAGATCGATGCGATCCCCCATCGCGAGCAGTATGCCGACCGCGTCGCGATCCGTGGTTGGCACCAGTTGCACCGCGGCCTCCGGCAGGCCGCATTCAACCAAGGTTGAAGCGAGAATGCGGTGCAAGGCGAGGTTCGAGTGCAGGGCTTCCTTCCCGCCTCGGAGGATGACGGCGTTGCCGCTTTTCACGCACAGTGCCGCCGCATCGACCGTGACATTCGGCCGCGACTCGTAGATGAAGAAGACGACGCCGAGCGGCACACCGATCTTTTGCACGGAGAGACCGTTCGGCCGCACGGTCGATTCGCGCACCTCGCCGACGGGATCGGGCAGTTCCGCGACCTGCCGCAGGCCTTCGGCCGCGGCCGCGATGCGCGATTCGGTGAGCGTGAGGCGGTCGATGGCGGCGGTGTTCAGCCCGTATCCCGGTGCGGCCGCCACATCCTTGGCGTTGGCGGCGAGGATCTCGGCGGAACGAGCATGAAGCGCGTCCGCCGCCGCGAGCAGCCAGCGGTTCTTCTGCTCGGTGGAAGCCGTGACCAATTCACGGGACGCCGTCCGGGCGCGATCCCCGAGCCCGCGACACAACGCGGCCAATTCTGTGGAAGGAGTGTTCACAAGGTGATTCTACTGCCAGTCTTCCAGTTGAAGACCCGGCACGCGGCTGAACTCGGCGGTGTTGTGCGTGACGAGCTTGAGCCCGTTCGTGATCGCGATGGCGGCGATCATCATGTCGTTCGAGCCGATGAGCGTCCCGAGGCGACTGAGGTGCTCGCGAATTCGGGCGTATTCTTCGGCAGCACGGTCGTCGTATGGAAGCGAAGTCGCCCCACTGCGAATCTTGGCGACGGCAGCCAAGTTCGAAGCTGTATATTTCGGATCGCGGTGCGTCGCACCGAAGAGCAGTTCGCCCACCACGACGGAGCACAGATAGACGCTCCCGGGCGGCGCGGCCGCAATCCGCGCCTCGACCTTGGAAGAGGCTCCGCGGCGAAGAGTGTCCACCCAAGCATTGGTGTCGAGAAGATGACTCACTGGAACGAGTCCCGGTCCACTCCGTAATCTTGTTCAGGCCGCTCGAACGGCCCCTCCCACGTTCCGGAAAAGCTCAGGACCCACTGCCGCCACTCTTCCGGCGACATCTCCGGGCGGGCGGCTACGGGTTCAATCGTGACCTGCACCTCCTGATCCGCCGCGGCCACCTCGGCGGGCACCGCCAAAAGCACACAGCCATCCTTGCCGACCCGCGATTTCAACACCATACGGTTCATGGCTCCGCTCCTCACACCAGTTCCTTGATCACATCATAACCGGCGTCCACGAGGTAGTGCGGGCGGCCTTGCAAGTCCTTCACGGTGGTGTCGCTCAAGTTGATGCCCAAGTTGTGGTACAGCGTGGCGAACACCTCTTGGAAGTGAACGGGGCGGTCCTTCGCGAGGCCGCCGAGGCGGTCGGTGCTGCCGATCACTTGACCGGTCTTCATGCCGCCGCCGGCGAGCAACGCACACGCCACCTGCGGCCAGTGATCGCGACCGCCCATCGGGTTGATCTTCGGCGTGCGGCCGAACTCGCCCCACACCACGACCGAAACGTCGTCGCTCAGCCCGCGGTCTTCCAAGTCCTCCATCAACGCGGTGAGGCCTTGATCGAGGACCGGCAGGTGTTCGCGAGCGTTCTCGAAGTTGGTGCCGTGCGGCTTGCCGTGCCAGTCCCACCTTCCGTATGCGAGTGTGACGACGCGGGCGCCGGCTTCCACGAGTCGCCGGGCGGCGAGGAAGTAGTCGTTCATCAGCGGGCCGGCATCGCCGTACCCCGCGGGCTTGGGTGAACCCCGACCATAACGATCGCGGAGACGTGTGCTCTCCTTCGAGAGGTCGAGCGCGTCCGCGAGGCGGGTGGAAGTCAGGATGTTGAGTGCTTTCCGTTGGTATTCCTCGGCCCCTTCCAAAGTTCCGGACGCGTCCGCTTCCTTCCGTAGGCCGTCGAACTGCTTCATCAGCGCGTTGCGGTCGTGGAAGCGGTCCACCGTTAGCCCGGACAGCGTCATGTTCGCCATGCCGTCCGCGTTGGGCTTGAACGCCTGGTGGGCTTGGCCGAGGAACCCCGGCTGGCCCACGATCGCCCATGTGCTCGTGATCATCTTCGGGCTGAGGCCCACGAACGGCGGCATCGACTCCGTCACCGGCCCCTGCACTTTGCTCACGCTCGACCCGAAACTCGGCCACCCGCCGCCGGGCTGGTTCTGTTGCGTCCGCACTGTCATGCACTGGAACGCCGAGTGGTGCCCTTCCGATCCCACCAGCGAGCGGATCACTGCATACTTGTCCATCGAAGCGGCGAGCTTCGGCAGGTGCTCGCAGATGTCCAAGCCCGGCACCTTCGTGCGGATCGGCTTGAACTCGCCCCGGATGTCCACCGGGGCGTCCATCTTGAGATCGACCATGTCCTGATGCGGCGGACCGCCGGAGAGGAAGATCATGATGACGGACTTGTGCCGCGTCCGGCCCGTGGCCTCCTCCGCGCGAAGCAGTTGCGGCAGGTTGATGCCTCCGAGTGCGAGCGAACCGATCTGCAAGAACGAGCGGCGGGGAAGAGCGGCCATTTGGCGGGCCTCGCGGCAACACGGCGGGATGCTCGCACGGTATCCGAACGTGCCGGGATTCGCAAGGAAAATGAGCGATCCGTGCCGTGTCCTCGGACTCATGCGAGCGCGGACTTCAACCGGACAATTTGTTCGTTCATCGGGCGCGGGGCGGAGGGCGTTGCTTTGCCGCGTTCCCCCGCAATGGAAAGCCACGAGAAACTCGGGCCCGCAGCACTCAACATCTCTTCCGAGCCCGACCGCCAGTCGGCCAAATCCTCGAATCGCTTCACGGTGCGGAAGCCCGCTCCGGACGCGATCGCGCCGAAGTCCGTGCGGCGGGCGCCGGCCACGTCTTGGCCGCCCGTCACTTCATAGAGTCCGTTGTCGATGACTACGACCGCGAGCGGCACTTCAAATTGGGCCGCGGTCACGAGACAACCGAGGTTCATCAGCAGTCCGCCGTCACCCGTCAGCACGATGACGCCGAGCCCCGGCTTCGCGAGGCACAGCCCCAAGCCGAGCGGCACGCCCTGCCCCATGCTTGAAGGAAGATAATGGAAGTCCCGCTCGGTGTCCGAAATGGCGGGCCAAAGCCCCACCGAGCCCATCGTGGTGACCACGACGCGGCCGCCCCGGCGGGCGGCCACGACTTCAAGCGCTTCGCGATGCGTGAACATGCCCGCCATTCTACTCAACCGACGCCGTAGCCCTCGGAACGAACGTTTGGATCGTCGAAGAAGGAGTTGTCGATCTGCTCACCGGTGAGCGGGTTCACCACGATCCGCCGCGGCCCGCCGCCTTGGGCGGCGACCACGACCATGTCATCGATGCCGTCCCCGTTCGCATCCGCGATCGTAAAGCGGATGCCCACGAACAGGCTCGGCTCGTCCTCGAAGAAGCTGTTGATCTTCGAAAGCGTCTTCCCGGCGAACACGACGGTCTGAGTCGTGCCGCCGGGTGCGAGCGGGCCGGCCACGATATCCGCGTATTGATCGCCGTCCAAGTTGCCTGCTGCCACGAACACGCCGCCGCGGTAGCCAGCCTCATATGGGAACAGGCTGGCGAAGTGAGCGTCCGGCTGGCCGAGTTTCGTGCCGTCGAAGATGCGGATCTCGCTGCCGTCGCCGGGGCCGGACCCGGTGATGATGTCCAACTTGCCGTCGCCGTTCACATCGCCGACCGCGACGGTGACGCCGCTGCGGTGGCCGGAATCGAACGCGAAGAAGTTGGCGATCACCGAACCGTCCTTGCCGCTGAATGCGCGGACGTGCGGGCCGCCGAGCATGCCGGCACCGGTGATGATGTCCGAGTACCCGTCGCCGTCGATGTCGCCGGTGGCGATGTACACGCCGCCGCGGAAGTCGCGGTCGTAGGCGAAGAAGTTGTACAGCACGGAGCCGTCCGCCCCGCTGAAGACCTGCACGCGCGGGCCGCCGTAGTTCCCTGCGGAGAAGATGAAGTCCACGATGCCGTCGTTGTTCACGTCCCCGACAGCGACGAGGTTCTCGCCGAAGAAATCGGGGAACGGATCTTGGATCGTGGGCCCGCCTTCCGGTCCGTTCTGCACGACGATGAAGTTCGGAGCGGTGATGACGATCGTGTCCGGCTTGCCCCGCGGGTTGAAAGCCGACTCGAATGCGCCCAGATCCACGGTGCCTTCCGTCGGCCGAATGCGGGGGAAACCCTCGCCGCGCTGATCGAACTGGAGCGGCTCGCCGCCTTCGCCTTGGCTCGGATCCTGCGCGTCATCATTGTTGCCGGCGTTGAGCGCTTCACTGTTCGCGAGCAAGGCCAGCGTGCGGACCGGGCCGCCGTTGTTCGCCAGCGTAGCGCTCACCACCGGGCGCGTCGCTTGGATGATGCCGGTGGCGTTGAGGGTGCCGCCGTCGTTCACGAAGCCGCCGTGGTTCGTGATGTTCTGCGGCGTGGCGTCGATGCGGGCGATGAACCCGCCGCCACTGAACTGCTGCAGGATCTGCAACTGAAGGTTGTGCACTTCGTCGTCGCTTGGCGCGGCCGGGCCTTCCACCGGAATCACGGGCTTGATCGAATCCACGAAGATCGAGTTGAACGCTTCGACACGCGCCTCGGCTCCGGACTGCTGCCCCTCGCCGGACGCGAGGTTGTAGATCGAACCGCCGACATCCGCGCGGTTCGCGACGAAGGTGCTGTTCACGATTTGGACGAATCCGCTCAGATTGAAGAGCCCTCCGCCATAGCCGGGTTGGTTGAATCCATCGGTCTCGGTGGGCGTGTTGCCTCCGCGAACGGTGTTACCCGTGATCGTGGAGTTGATGATGAGGACGGATCCTTCGTAGTTGAAGATCGCGCCGCCGAACGCCGCGCCGCCCTCGGGACGCGAGTCGGCCGTGGATCCGCCGGACGGCCGCACTCCGAAACCGGGTGCTCCGGAAACCGAGGAAGTTCCGCCTTCGCCACCTCCGAATCCGCCGCCGCCGCCACCGAATCCACCGTCGCCACCGAGCCCGCCGAGCGCGCCGCCACCGCCGCCGCCGAAGCCGCCGTTGCCGCCTCGGGTCGGATTGCCGGAAGAATCGCCGCCACCGCCGCCGCCGAAGCCGCCGTCGCCACCGACCCCTTCATTTCCACCGAAGCCGCCGTTGGGCCCGCCGCCGGCGCCGTCCGGCCCGACTTGGCCGTCGCCACCGAGTCCGCCGCCCCCGCCCCCGCTGCCCGCGGCCCCCGCGTGACCGCCTTGGGCGAAGTTTTGGGTGAGCGTACTATTCCGGATCACAAGGCGGCCACTATTGAAGATGGCGCCGCCGAGTCCGGCCGCACCGCCGCCGCCGCCGATCCCGTTGCCGCCGAGTGCCAAGCCCTCGCTCAGTTCCAAATTCTCAAGGGTGAGGTTGCCGCTCGAGGTCACGTTGAACAACCGGAACGCGGACGAACTCGAGTCCCGCGCGATCACCTGACCCGTGCCGTCGATCGTCACATCGGTGGTGATCGTAAAGGCGGTGGGGCCGACGGCTCCGTTCGTGAACGTGCTCAAGCGGATCGTCGCGCCCGCGAGAGCACCGACGAACGTGATCGTGTCCGCACCGTCGATCGATTCCGCGTTCAGGATCGCCTGCCGCAGCGTGCCTTCACCCGAATCGGCCTCGCTGTTCACCACGAAATCGTTCGCAAGGATCGTCAGGGTGGCCGCATTCGCCCCGCCGACGGTGATGCCCGATTGTTGCGGGATCGTGACCGTGATCGATTCGTCCGCCTCGGCGTGAATGTCATCGATCACCGGGAGGGTGAACGTCATCGTGCTCGAGCCCGCGTCGAACGTCAGAATGGAAGTCGTCGCTCCGGTGCTCAGCCCGTGCCCGCCGGAAGCGATCACTTGGCCGACATCGGCGGCCGAGAGGCCGAGGCTCGTGTAGTCGACCGTGAACGACAACTCCTGGCTTGTGTCACCGGTGCGGGTGAACTGCACCTGCAGGTTTGTGCCGTCCTCCCGCGAAGTGGGGCTTGTAGCCACGACACTGACCGTGGGCGGTACCTGGATCTCGAACGCGCCGAGATCGACGCTGCTCCCGCCGAGTCGCAAGAAGCCGACGCCGCGCTGGTCGGTCGTCAGGTTGTCTTCCGAGTCGGGATCGACGGCCGCAGCGGTGTTCCCGGCGTTCTCCGCGGCACTGCCCGCGGCAATGGCCACCGTGCGTGTGAGGCCGCCGTTGTTCGCCAAGCCACCCGTCAGCGACGTGCCGGTCTCGGTGATCAGACCGCTGAAAACCAGAGAGCCGGTCTCGTCCACGAATCCGCCGCCGTTCGTGATGTTCGGCAACTTCGCATCGATCTGCGCCAGGAACGCGCCGCCCGAGGTCTGCGGGTTCACGACGAGGACGTTGTGAACCTCGTCCCCGGCCGCGGCCGGCAGCGAATCGCTGCCGAGTGCATCCGGACTGAGCGAGTTCTCGAAGATCGAGTTGATCAGTGTGGCGGTCGCGCTTCGTTCGAGCGGCAGGCCTTGGCTTGCATAGTGGGACAAATTGTAGATCGAGCCGCCGGCATCCGCTTGGTTCGCATGGAACGTGCTGTTCACGACGTCCACGCTGCCGTTCAGATTGAAGATGCCGCCGCCGAGACCCCGACCGCGTTCTGAGGTGTTCGGGTTCGTTCCACCAATGGTGAAGTTGTTGGCGAAGGTGGAATTAGCGATCCACAGGGTACCGCCAAGATTGAAAACGGCTCCACCGAGACCCGCTCCACCGCCGCCGGCCGTGCCGGCGCTGTCGCCGGCGGCGAACCCGCCGCTGCCTCCGAACCGACCGATCCCGGCGACCGACGAGGTGCCGCCCCCGCCGCCTCCAAATCCGCCATCCCCGCCGATTCCACCGAACGCATTCCCACCACCGCCGCCGCCGAAGCCGCCGGCACCACCATTGGTTTCGGAGCCGCCCGCGCCACCGCCGCCGAAGCCGCCATTGCCGCCGTTGCTGACCCCGCCGTTGGGACCGCCACCGTCGGCGCCGGATGCGGATTCCCCGAGGCCGCCGCCGCCGCCCGCCCCTTCGCCCACGTTGGATCCGTTCCCGCCGATCGCGCGGTTGTTCGTGAACGTCGTGCCGAGGAGCCCGACGGTGCCGCCGTTGTTGAAGATGGAACCGCCAAGCCCGGCCGCGCCGCCACCACCCGCGGAGCCATCGCCGCCGACCGCACGACCACCCGACAATTCCAAGTTCTGGAGCGAGAGATACGCCCCTTGTGTCACATAGAAGTGTCGAAAGTTCGGTGTTTCCACGTCGCGGCGGATCACTTGCCCCGATCCGATGATCGCCATCCCGGTCGTGATCTTGAAGGCACTCGGCCCCGCCTCGTCGCTGTCCAAACCGGTATCGAACTGGGTGAGATTCACGTTTGTGACGGACGGATCGATGGTGATCGTGTCGAACGCCGCATCCGCATTCGCCGCCAGGATCGCCTCGCGCAGCGAGATGAGGCCGTCCGCCCCCCGGGTCGTCGTCAGGTTCGCAATGCTGGTCGTGTCGCCGTCCACGACATCGAGCCCCGTGGTCACGGTGATCGAAGCCGGGGTCGCACGATCCTCCAAGGGCTCGAATGCGAGGTGAGTACGGCGACGCGGCTTCGGGGGGAGTTTCACAATCGGCTCCGGATGGTTCGGCAGCAAGTCGTACTTGAAGTGTCGAATGGGCAGAGGCGATGCTACACTGCTTCCGAAGCGAAGTCCATGCTTCGACTCCGCCCGGACGGCGCAGAGCGCGCGACTCGTCCAGTTTCCCGACATTCGCACACGGATGCTCGCATGATTGGCGGCCGCGAAGACTGGTTCCCCACTCCCGTGTGGGGCTTCGAGCACCCCGACCCCGCGCCGTTGAACGCCGACCTCCTCAACCGGATCTACGCCGAGCGCGATGCCGACCCGCAGGGGCTCGCCAACAGGAGCACCGTGCTCGGCTGGCACAGCAAGGACGACCTTCACAAGCGAAACGGCTTCGAGCCGCTCGGCGCGTTTCTCCGCGCGGGCGTGGAGGAAGCCGTTCGTTTCCTGCAGTGGGATCGCACGCAAGCCGAGCCGCTGATCGCCACCTGCTGGGCGAACGTGAACGGTCGCGGCGCCTCGAACGTCGTGCACACCCACCCGCTCTGTTTCCTGAGCGGGGTCTATTACGTGCAGGCGAACCCTGGCAGCGGGCACATCTTCTTCCTGGACCCGCGCCCCGCCGCCCCGATGATCGCCCCGCCGACCACCAGGTTCACACCGTGGACATACCATCAGGTGCGCTACGAGCCGAAAGCCGGCCGCCTGCTGATCTTCCCCTCGTGGTTGCAGCATGGCGTGGAACCCAATCAAAGCGACGCCGACCGCGTGTGCATCAGCTTCAACATCGGGATGAAGTGGATCGCAAACTGAACGGCTTGCGGAGGGACGTGCATCATCCGAGAATACTACCATGCCGCGAATGATCGCTTCTCTCGTGTTCTTCGGCTTCGGAGTCTCGCTTCACGCCGCCCCGCCGGACTTCGACACGCAAATCGCGCCACTGCTTGCGTCGCACTGCCTCGATTGCCACCGCGGGGCCAAGCCCAAAGGCGACCTCGACCTCTCGAAGAAGGCCGCCGTACTCGGCAAGGACGGCTCCGTGGTGCCGGGGAAGCCCGCGGAAAGCACGCTGTGGGAGCGTGTGGCCGCGGACGAGATGCCGCCGAAAAAGCCGCTCGCCGCCGCCGAGAAGAAACTGCTCAAGGAATGGATCGAAGCCGGCGCGAAGTGGGGCGCCGATCCGATCGACCCGTTCCGCATCACGACGAACACCCGCGCCGGGTACGACTGGTGGTCGCTCCAACCCGTGAAAAAGGCTGCGGCTCCCCGGTCGATGTTCGACAACCCGATCGACGCATTCGTCGCGGCCAAGCTGAGTGACAAAGGGCTGTCACTCTCGCCGCCGGCGGACAGGCGGACGTTGATCCGCCGGGTCACGTTCGACCTGACCGGCCTGCCGCCGACACCCGAAGAGGTGGCCGCGTTCGAGAAAGACCCTTCGCCGGACGCCTACTCCAAGCTCGTGGACCGGTTGCTCGCCTCGCCGCACTACGGCGAGCGGTGGGCGCGGCACTGGCTTGACGTCGTTCGCTACGGCGAGACCGACGGCTTCGAGCGTAACGCGACCCGGCCCAATTCCTGGCACTATCGCGACTGGGTGATCCGCGCCCTCGACACCGACATGCCGTACGACCGCTTCGCCAAGCTGCAACTCGCGGGGGACGTGCTTCAGCCGAACGACGCGGACGCGGTGAAGGCCACGGGGTATCTCGTGGCCTCGGTTCACAACACGGTGCTCGGAAACGATCAGATGCGAGCCGCCGCCCGACAGGATGAACTCGAAGATCTCGTTGGCGCCGTCGGGCAGACGTTCCTCGGCCTTACCGTGAACTGCGCCCGCTGCCACGACCACAAGTTCGACCCGATTTCGCAGATGGATTACTACCGGCTCGTGGCGGCGCTCGCGGGTGTGAACCATGGCGAACGCCCGCTTCCCGATGCGAAACTCGCCACCGAGGTGAAGCGGATCGAGGCCGATCTCGCGGCTGCGGCCAAGGAACTCGCCGCCATCGAAGAGCCGGCGCGACAAGCGATTTTCGCCGCCCGCGGCAAAGGGAATGCGAAGATCGTTCCACCCGCAGCCATCGCCGCGTGGGACTTCCGCACCGGGCCGGACGATCTTGTCAGCAAGATGCATGTGAAAACAACGGACGGCGCGAAGCTCACCTCGAACGGAGCGGTATTCGACGGCAAGACCGGTTTCGCCCGCACCGCGCCGCTTGGCACCGACCTTCGCGCCAAGACGCTCGAAGCATGGGCGACGCTTGACTCCCTGACGCAGCGCGGCGGGGGCATCATCACGCTCGAGACTCCGGACGGGAACGAGTTCGACGCGATCGTGTTCGGCGAGAACGAACCGAAGAAGTGGATGGCCGGCAGCAACGGCTTCGTTCGCACCAAGCCGTTCGGTGGCGATCTCGAAACCGCAACCGGCCCGATCCACTTCGCGATCACTTACGCGGCGGACGGCGCAATCACCGGCTACCGCGACGGTAAGCCCTACGGCACGGCTTACCGGTCCAATGGCCCGCTCACGTACAAGTCCGGGTCGGCGGTGGTCGCGTTTGGCATCCGCCACGAACCCGCGGGCGGCAATCGCATGCTTGTGGGCACTGTTCACGCAGCGCGGTTGTACGATCGCGCACTCACCAAGGAGGAAGTCGCGGCGTCGTTCTCGGCCGGCCCGCAGTTCGTCACCGAAGCCGAGGTCGTCGCCAAGCTCACGGCCGAGCAGCGCTCCGCGCGAACGGTGTGGAAGGCGAAGCATGCCCGACTTGCCGCCGAGTTGGAATCGGTTCGCAGCTGTTCTACCGGGCTCGTGTACGCGAACGTGTCGCAAAAGCCGCCGCCCGTGCGATTCTTGCACCGCGGCCAAGTTGAGACACCCGGAGAAGCCGTCTCGCCACGCGGATTGCCCGCGTTGGCCGCCACGCGGTTCGAGTTCCAACTGCCCGCGGATGCAAGCGATGCCGATCGCCGCGCGAAACTCGCGGAGTGGATCGCATCGCCGGACAACCCGCTGTTCGCACGCGTGATGGTGAACCGTGTCTGGCACCATCACTTCGGCGCGGGATTGGTCGAGACGCCGAGCGATTTCGGCTTCAACGGCGGCCGGCCGAGCCACCCGGAGTTGCTCGACTGGCTCGCCGCCGACTTCGGCACCGACTACTCGCTGAAGCGATTGCATAGGCGCATCGTCACTTCGACAACGTACCGCCAGTCATCCGCCCCGCGGAAGGACGCTCTCGCCGTGGACGCGGACAACCGCTTGCTGTGGCGCATGAAGCCGCGGCGGCTCGAAGGCGAAGCCGTGCGCGATTCCATGCTTGCCGTCTCGGGGTTGCTCAACCGCAAGATCGGCGGCAAGGGCTTCTCGGATTACAGGGAGCGGAACTTCAACGGCACGGCGTATTACGATCCGTTCGACCCGGATTCAGCGGAGGCTCAGCGGCGCAGCGTCTACCGCTTCACCCCGCGCGGCGGGAACACCGGACTGCTCGACACGTTCGACTGCCCCGATCCCGCAGCCGCCGCACCACGCCGCGCGATCACCACGACTCCTCTGCAAGCCCTGTCGCTGTGGAACGGCGGCTTCGCGCTCCGCGTATCCGGAGCGTTCGCAGAACGCGTGTCGAAGGAGCACCCCGGAGACGTGCCGAAGCAAGTGACGCGGGCGTGGCGATTGGCATTCGGCCGGGAAGCGACGGCCGCGGAGCGGGCCTTGGCGGAGAAGTTGGTCGCCGATCACGGCTTGAAGGCCCTCACCCGCGGACTGTTCAACGCGAACGAGTTCCTGGTCGTGGAGTGATTCACGCCCGGGTGCGGCAGTCGCCTTCGAGGCAGACGTCGTCCACCGCCTCCGGAGCTTCGTTGAACGGCAGCCACGTGTTCCACCCAAGCCGCACACCGAGTTCCGTTTCGGGCACTTCTTGGATCACACAATCCGGGACTTCCGTGCCCAGAAGCAACAGTTGTACGTCGAAATCGAATTCCGCCCCGACGTAAAGCCGGATCAGTTGCGAGAGCAGGAAGAAGCCCTTGCGTGCGGCCACGGGGTACGGATCCGGCAGGAACTCGACGAAGTCGCGGTAGTGCAGCGGACCGAGCACGATGCGGAACCGGCTCACCGCATCCCACACGCGCTGCCCTGCGATGGTGTTGCGGCCGAGACGCCCCTGCCCGTTCGGGCCGAGGTCGATCGGTGTCGTCGGATTGAAGGACAGCCACTGCCCGCTGAATTCCTCCAAGCGGGCCTCGACGCCGAAGTAGTTCGCGAGCAGGATCTGCAGCCCGAGCGCGGACGGCACGCGGCGGGCGAACAGCCCGGAGTAGTGCAGGATCGCGAGGTCGTCGATGCGGGCGAGCGGAACCGGTTCGCGCACATCCTCGGACGGCGGGCCGTCGAAGCGGAGGCGGTTCTGTAGTGCGGGCGTGCCGAGCCCGACCAAACTGAGCAGCGACCAAGTGAACGGATCGGGCGGCGGCGCGGAGCGTCGTGATTCCGGCGGCAGCAGTTCCCGCGCCTCGCGAGCGCGGATGAACTTGGCGAATCGCACCGGAAACCGGTACTTCTCCCACGCCGAGTACATCATCAACCCGAGTCGGTGGTTGAAGATGTCCAGCCAGTCGCGCAGGGCCGTGCGTTCGAACGGGTCCACGCCGCCGGAGTAGCACAGGCGGCAGAGCAGATCCGTGTACTCGATCGGGAGCGTACCGTTCGGCCCGGTGAGGCCGAAGAACGTCATGGTGACGGCGGGCAGCGGCGGGTTGACGGGATCGGTTCGGGTGTCGCCGTCCCAGAGGCCGGGCCGCCCCACGCGGTGGATCGAACTGGCGGGGAACGACAGCGACGGCAACGCCCGCAGCCGGATCACGTGGGCCAGACGGTCCACAGGGTCGAACTCGCCGCCGATCTCCTTCTCGTGCACGGCGTCGAGGATCTTCAACGCCTGGAAGAAGTCGAAGCGGTAACCTTCGTCGAAGAGTTCGTCGGCGAGCGAGACGCGGGATCGCATGAGAGGCACCGGATTCACAAGGTGGGGCGGGACCCGATGCGGGGCGGCCAGATCTTCACCGCGTCCGTGCCGCTCTTGCGCGTGAAGTATTTCGTCCGCGTAAACGAGTTGATGGACGCGTACATGGCGAGGAAGCGGTCCAGCACGGAGGCGAAGAGGAACGCACCGATGCCCTCGAACTTTTCCTCGTCCATGGAGAGGTGGATCGCCAGACCGCGTGCGTAGGCGGAGGCGGCGCCGAAGGGCACGAGTTCCACGTCCGGGGCGCACGTCACACCCTCCAGACCGTCCACCACCTGCTTGTTCACGCTGGCCAGTTTCGGGTAGACGCGCGGGTCCGCATAGTCGTAGAGCCGCAGGTACTCGCGGAGCGCGTCGCGGCCCTCGCCGGGATCGGTGATCGAGAGGTGGTTCAACGACAGGTGCGAGAGCAACCGCCAATACGCGCCCATCCGCAGCGGGGGCCGCAGCGTCGGTGTGGGCGGCTTCACGCTTTGTGCCGTGCCGAACTGCCCCCGCGTGTCGAATCGCACTTCGCTGCGGTTGCCCTCGCCCGCCGGTGTCGGAAGGTCGCGGTTCACACATGTCACACGCACGAGGACTTGGTCCTCCGCAGGTGTCGTCGGAGAGAATCCGAGATCCACGAAACACAGGTCGACTTCCGTGCCGCGATCCGGCATCAGTTCGCCGTTGCGAAACACGGTGCGGACGGAGGGCTTCCGCCGGGCATACCAATACGCGCGGCCGACGTCGTGCGAGCGGTGGCGGAACGAATAGAACGGCTCGTACTTCACCTCGTGCCCGGTCGTCGGGTTCCGGTGCACCACTTCGTCCACCGAGTACACCTCGTATCCGTCCGGGTGATGGCGATCCGGAACGATCGGATAATCGTGGGTCCGATGCGTGAGCGGAATCACTTCCGCGAGCCGCTCGAACAGATTCACGACCGGCGTACAGCCGAGCCGGATCGTGATCGCCTCGTCCTCGAACGCCTTCTGCAGGTTCGGCGACACGTCCTTGTCCAGGAAGAAGAGCACTTCGAGTTCGTTCGTTCGAAGCACGTCCCGGTCGCGGGCGCGGGCCCAACCGAGCAGGTCCGCGAAGAGATACTTCTCGCGATAGGCGAAGAACTCGGTGAGCACGCGGTAGCCGGGGAATGCCTGCGGCGGGTACGGCAGCAGCGCCTCGTCGGGATCGAAGCCCACGGCACGGATCCACTCGTGCACGCGGGTCGCACGGTCGAAGTCCATGATCGCCGGTTCGGCCCCCGGCTGCGCCTTCGGATTGCGAATGACGACGCGCGTCACGTCGTTGAACAGGTGCTCGTAGAAGGTCGCCGTGGCGGAACCGTCGCCGGACAGGAACAAACGCACGGCCGAATCGGCGACGGCGCGGGGCTGCCGCGAACCGCCTTTGGGCGGAGCACCGAGCGCGGTCTGGTCCAGCGACGGAACGCCCACGCCACGGAGTTTCAACGTGAAGAGGAACTTCGAGCCGGTCGGCGCGAGGTCGCCGACGTTGCCGGGGAAGGGTCGTGAGCGGATCGTGGCCGCGGCGATCTCCAGCGGCCACAGCGTGACCGGGTACCCCGTGCGATACTGGCAACTCACTCCTTCCACGGGGTCGGACGTGATCTGAGTGTGTTTCGGAATCGTCAAGCCGTTCACGAGGTCGGCGCCGGGCGGAGGCACGATCTGCACCACACCCATCGACGGCACCGGTGCAAGCAAATGCGGATACAGGATGGCCAGCAACGAATCCGTGAGTTCGGGAAACTCGTCGTCCAATTTCGCGCGAACGCGTCCGGCGAGGAACGCCACGCCCTCGAGCAACCGCTCGACGTGCGGATCCGCAGCTTGGCCTTCACGCAGGCCCAACGCGTCCGCCCGGCCCTTGTAGCGGTCCGCGAATTCGAGCCCGCGCAGGCGCAGGAACGCCAACTCGTCCTCGTAGTAACGAAGGAGTTGCTTCTTCTGCGCGAGGAGTTGCTCGGGGTTCATGTCGAGATTTCGTGGTGACCGGTGGTCCACTCGAAGGAATTGTGGAAGTCCGACTCGGCGTCGCCGTTCGGGCCGCGAACACGGGCGGAGATATGAAACCGCACAATGGTTTGCATCGGCTCGGGGTCGAGAGCCTCGACACGCACAGCCGTGAGCCGCGGTTCAAACAGGGTCAGCACTTCTTCGATGTGACGGGCTACCTGAGCGCGTTGCTCGCTTTCCATCTTGGAGAACGCGAAGTCCATCAACCCGTAATTGAGGATGGAAACGGGGAGATGCGTGAAGCCGTCGGTGAGTTCGGCAGGCGGGCGGCGGGTGTTGAGAAGAAGCTGGATATCGTGGCGGATGGACGCTTCGAGGTCCGCAGGACCGTTTCGGCGCACCCCTTGTGTGTCCGGCACCCGACTCGAAGCCAGCACGTCCAAGAACGAGGCCATCGAACACCACCGTCGGCGGAGGCCCGCCCCCCGGCACGGGGAGCGGGCGAAACGCCAATCACACTTTGGAAAGCTTCTTGAGGTCGTACCCGGCCTTGACGTGGGTCTCGAGCGTGCCGTCTTTCTTTTGGGCGGCGAAGGCCCATTCCACCTTCGTGTAGTTGAAGGAGACGCGGCACGTCGGCTTGTTATCGTCGCCCGCGCCGCCGCCGGTGGAGTAGCTGGAGATGATCAACTCGGAAAACTTGTACTTCAGGTACGGTTGTTGATCCTTGCCGGCCTCGCGGCAGATCAGTTCGGCCCAAGGGATGTGCTCGCCGGTGGCGCAGGCGAGCTGCAGTTTGGGGGAGGCCTTGCACATGGTCATGCTGAAGTTGAAGTCGGACATGGAGACGCGGCCGGTGCCGCCGCCGCCGCCCTGGGCCATCGAGCCGCTGTTGGTTTCGCTCCACGACCAGTCGAGGAGTTCGATCCAGTTTTCGACTCCCTTCTTCGTGGATTCGCCATCGATGCCGTCGATCTTCAGGTAGTAGTCGGGCCGTGCCATGCGAGCACTCCGTTCGGAACGAGCGGCCGACCGGGCCGCGACGGGGGAATCGGACGCCGTATCCGATCCCGGGGGAGTTCAGTCGAGCATCGGGTCGCCGCGGCACCGGACTGTTCGTCCGCTCCGCGGGATGATTACTTCTTCTTCGGCAGCTCGGCGACGAGCCGCATCGAAGCGTTGAGCCCTTCAAACTGGAAGTGGGGACGAAGCCGGGCCACCGCCCGATACCATCCGGGCTTGCCGGGCACGGATTCCACTTCCACGTCGGCAGCCGAGAGCGGGTTCTTCGCCCGCATCTCTTCGCCAGCGAGTTTCGGATCGCAGACGTACTGGCTGATCCAGTTGTTCAGCATCTGCTTCATGTCGAACTCTTCCATCATCGAGCCGATCTTGTCGCGGGCGATCACCTTCAGATAGTGGGCGAACCGCGACGCGCAGAGCATATACGAGAGCTTGGAAGAAAGCTCGGCACTGGCGCTCGCCTCGGGATTGCCACGGTAGGTGGCCGGCTTGTTACACGTCGAGGCTCCCAAGAATGCGGCGTAGTCCGAGTTCTTGCAGTGCAGAAGCGGCAGGAACCCGAGGCTGGACAATTCGTTCTCGCGGCGATCCGGAATGAGGACTTCCGTCGGGCACTTGACAGCCTTTCCGCCGCCTTCCTTGAACACATGGATCGGCAGCCCTTCGACCTTTCCACCGCTTTCAACGCCACGGGTCCGCATGAACCAGCCGTCCTTGGCGAAGGCATCGGTCACGCGGGCGGCGTAAGCCCACGCCGCATTCATCCAGCAGTACGCGTTGGTCCGTACCATCGACGCCTTCCTCGTAGCGGAACTCATCGACGGGCTTGGTGTCTTGGCCGTACGGCAGTCGGGCGAGAACGCGCGGCATGGTAAGCGCGACGTACTTACTGTCCGGAGAGTCGCGGAAGCTGCGCCAAACCGTGTAGTCTTCGCTGTCGAAGATCTTGGCCAAGTCTCGCGGCTGGTTGAGGTCCGTGTAGCTCGTCATGTCCAGCATCTTGGGAGCGGCTGCAGCCACAAACGGTGCATGCGAAGAGGCCGCCACCCCCGCCATCTTCTGGAGAAAGTCCATATCCTCGGGATGAGCCGTGAAATCGTAGTCGCCGACGAGCAGTCCGTAGGGAGTGCCGCCCAGCGTGTCGTACTCGGAGGTGTAGATCTTCTTGAAGGTCTGGCTCTGGTCGAACTCGGACGCGTTCTGAAGGTCGCGGAGGATCGTCTTCTTGCTCGCGTTCAGCACGCGGAGCTTGAGGTAGACGCTCGTCTCGCTGTTCTTCACCAGATAATCGAGCCCTCGCCACGTGCCTTCCAGCTTTTGGAACTTCTCGTGGTGGAGCACTTTGTTCAGCTGGGCGGACAACTTGCGGTCGATTTCCGCTTGCCACAACTTGATCGTCTTTTCGACATCGTTGGCGATGACGGAACCGGGGTCGGCTTCCATCGCTTGCTTGATGACGGACTCGATGACCGACTTGGCCTTGTTGGCCTGTTCGGTCTCGGGCTTTCGCGTTTTGGTGAACGTCTCGATCGCCTGATCCAGGAGCGAACCCGAGGTTTGGGTCGCGCCCGGGGCGGAGCCGGCTGCACTGGTCGCTTCTTTGGCCATGGCTGCGGATCCTGACAGGGGGTTAGTTGGACGGGGGGGCGTCCGCTTCGTTCTTGGCTTCTTCGTTGGTCAGGCCCATTTCCCGGGCCAACTGATGCACCTTCTCGGTGTTCGCGAGCACTTCGCTAAGCAACTCTTCGAGTTGGGTGTTCGTCGAGAGTTTGGCAAGGGCCTCGTCAAGCCGCTTGCGCATGTCGAGCAGTTCTTTGAGCGCCGGAATCTGCGCCGCCACCGCGGCGGGGGAGAGGTCGTCCAACTTCGAGAACGCCAAATTCACGCGAAGCAGACCTTCGCCCGTGAGCGTGTTGTCCACAGTGTACGACAACGCAGGGGCGGCATCGGCCATCACGTCGTCGATGTTGTCGCGGTCGATGTTCACGAACTTGCGGTTCGGGTCGCGGAGGGACGGCAGGTTCTTTTCGTTATCGCCCGAGAGGTCCGCCATGATGCCGACGACGAACGGCAGGTGTTTGTCCTTCACCGCACCGTTCTCATCCACGTCGTAGGTGATTTGAACGCGGGGCGGGCGGACGCGATCGAGCTTGTGTTGTTGGCTTTCGCTGGCCATGTCTGGCGCTCCGAAGGCTCGGAACTGGCTTCCGAGTCGGTTGTGATGGGGGACGGGGTCGCCAATTCCTCAATACCGTACCAGATCGCATTCACGGTTCAATCGGTAAAGTTGAAGAATTCGCTCGGCACTTCACCAGAACTACTTTCGCGCCCCCGAATCGAGATTTCGGCACCCGTTCCGGTTGCGGGCTTTGGGTATACTGAGCAAGGCTGAACGCCGCTTGCGAGACCGTCCGTGATCGCATGTCCTTACAGGATGCCGCTCGCATTTCTGCTCGCAACCGCGGGTTTGGCCGCGGCCCAGCCCGCCGCTTCCCCGCTGCCCCGCGAGGCCGTCTCGCAGCAAGACTACCAGAAGCTACTCGATCAGCTCGAACAGTTGAAGAAAGAACTGGCGGCCAAGAAAACTCTTCCCCCGAGCGGATGCTCCATTCACGCCCGCATCGAAAAGCGCGGGGACGCATCCGTTGCCGCACTCAAACTGACCTACAGCTTCCGCACCGCTGCACCCAACGTCGTGATCGCACTCGGGGCCAAGCGATCCTTTCTGGTGTCCACCAAGCTCGACGGCCAACCGTTGCCCGTGCTCGAGAGCGGCGACACGGGCTTCACCGTGCTTGTGGAAACGCCCGGCAATCACACTGCTGTTCTCGAAGTCGAGTGTCCGATCACGGCGCGCGGAACCAAACCGGAGATCGGCTTCGAACTGGGATTGCCGCGGGCCGCAATCACTACGCTCGCCTTCGAACCGCCGCCCGGCGTATCCCGTTTGACAATGACGACGCGCACACCGGAAGCGGGCAAAGTCGGTGAGCCGCGCCGCGTTGCGGGGCTTGATGCGAAGTCGCTCGCACCGCCGGCGCCGATGCGCGATCCCTATCCGCTCGGACCGGTCGAGTCGCTCGAACTCGCGTGGGAACCGGTGGCCGCGGCGCCGGTCGCGGACGCGGTTCAAACCGCCGAGGTCGATGCGACCGCGCTGGTGACCGAAGGTCTCGTCGAAACCACGGCCAAGTTCAAGTTGCGCGGCATTGCAAGGACGTGGCAGATCGTCGCGCCGGCCGACGCCGTGGTGAGCGTGGACCGGGTGGCAGGGGAATCGCCGGAAGCCGCGGCCGTGGCCAAGCCCGCCGATGCCGCAGGCCCGTGTGGAAGATCGATCTTCCCGCCGAGACCGTCCCCTGCCGATTGGGTGGCGACCGTGATCCGCACCACACGGGCCCAGCGAAGGCCGGCGTTCCGCGGCCCGTTCGCGATCGGCCCTTTGAGCGTGCTCGATGTGGCGAAGCTCAGCGGTACGTTGCGTATCAGCGCGCCGTTGAACACGCGGCTCACATTCAAGCATGGCCGCGAACTGCGGCAGGACGTCCCGCCGGCTGTACCGAGCGAGGATGAATCCGTCGGCTTCTTCCGCCTGACGGCGGGTCCGCTCGGCAACTTGCCGCCAGCCGCGCCGTTGCTCACGTTCGAGGCCGCACCGCTGGTCGGCCGCGTCGCCGTGCGGCCGAATTACAAGCTCGCACTCACCGATGCGGGTTGGAACCTGCGGGCCGAGCTTCGCATCGTTCCGATCCGCACCACGATTGATTCCGTGACGTTGGAGTTGCCCGCGGGCTGGCGCGGGGTCGAACTCTCACCGCCCACGCTCGTGGGGGAAACCACCGAGTTGAAGGCGGACGACACGCGGAAGTTGATCAAGGTCGCACTCGCCGCGGAGCACAAGCAACCGGTTGAACTCGTCCTTGCGGCTTCGGTGCCATTCGCGGCAGGAGCAAAGGACGCAGCCATTCCCCTGCTCCGTTTTCCGAACGCAACCGAACGCGACACCTTGGTGTCGATCGCCGGTCCGGAAGGCATTGACCTTCGCGGCACGGCTCGCGAGTGGGATGGCGATCAACCCGCGGCGTGGACCTCGCCACTTCCCGCGACGCCCGGCCCGGACGGCAAGCCGACGCGGAGCATCACGGCGATCAACGGCAAGTTCGAACGCGGCGTGGCGCGCTTGGACGTGTCGTGGTCCCCGTTCCGCCCGCCGCTCACGGCCGAGGTGCGGGCGGAACTCACCGTGCGCGAATCGCAGATCGTGGTGTCCGAACGCGTGACGCTTCGTTCCGCGGACGGCTTGCCTCGCACGGTCCGGTTCACGGGCGCGGCCGACCTGCCGGGACTCGCGCCGTTCGACCGCACCGCCCCGGGCGTATGGCTTCACGGCTTCGCCGCGGATGTGAAGGAAGCCGTGGTGAAGTTCGAGTACGCGATCCCGCTGCCACCCGGTGATCGGCGGGCCGTGCCCATCAGCCTCGTGCTTCCGAATGGAACAAGCCGCACCGATGTGCACGCGCGCGTGTGGCTCCCCGCGGCAAGTCGCCGCACGGTGAGCGCGCCAGGCGGCCCGTGGCGCGAAGAGCCGCCCGACCCTGCGTCCGAACGCGACGCGTTGCCCGCTCTGACGCTCGCCGCGTCCGGGACGGAGCTTCCACTCACACTCGACATCCGTGATTCGGCAAACGACGGCACGGCCGCGATCGCGATCGAACGCGGGCTCCTGCAAGCGACGCATGGCGGCGACGGCTCTTCCTTCCGTGCCCGCTTCCTGCTCCGCCGCTGGTCCGCCGATTCGCTCGATGTGAAGCTCCCGCCCGCGCTCGACGGCACGATTCCCGAGGCGTATCTGGACGATCCACCGAAGCGGATTCCCGCCGCGATCCGAACGGAGAACGGCGAACGGCTCTTGCGCATCCCGCTTCCCGAATCGCGTTCCGGCCGCATACTCGCCGTCGAAATCCGCTATTCGCTGCCGAGCCGTGCGATGGGCGATACCGCGAATTATCCCGCACCGGTGCCGCGGGCCACGTTCACCGGCCCGGTGCGTTGGCAAATCACCGGCCCGGCCGGCAGCGTACCTCTGCTGCTCGGCGGCGAACGCTCCGAGCAGCGGTGGCAGCCGCGATTCGGGCTCATCGTGCCGTCACCCGCAGCGACCGAAGACTTGGAACGCTGGTTCCTCACCGGCACCGCGGACGGCTCGGCCAGCGGGGCCGCCGAGTCCGCGGTGCTCCGCATGCCCGCGCCGGTCGCGGTCTCCTTCGTGCATCTGCCGCGCACGGCGTTCCTGATCGGATGCTCGGTCGCCGTGCTGTTCATCGGATTGGTACTCTCGCGATTCCCCGGTTGGCTGGCGGGTCCGGCCTTGTCGGTGATCGCGGGGGCGGTCGCAATCTCGGCCACGCTGTACCCGCAACCCGCGACGCAGTTCGCCGCCGCCGCAGAGCCGGGGTTCGCCGCCCTGATACTCGTGCTGATCTTCCAGACTGCGGCTCGATGGTACTACCGCCAACGCGTCACGTATCTTCCCGGATTCGCCCGAACCGGCCCGACGCCGACGGCGAGCGGCAGCCGCCCCTCGGAACGCAATCCGAACAACGCTTCGACGGGTGCCTTGCTCCCCCAGCCGGCTTCCACGGGGAGTTGAGATGCGAGCGTACGACATCGGTGCCAGTGTCATCCTCCTGCTCGCTGCAGCGGCTTCGTTCGCACCAGCGGATTCGGCAAAGTTCGCCGTCACCGGTGTGCCCGTTCACATGAGCCGCGTTCCTCGCGGGGATCCGTTCCCGATCCGACGCGTTCCGGTGGCCGAGAACCAAGTCGAGGCGGCGGTGAAAGAACACGGCCTCGGCGCAGTCGTGCGCATGCCGCGGGCCGAGTTTGAAGCCAAGGTGCAACGGAAAGCCGAAGAGCGTGATTCGCCGCGACTCGTGGAAGCGAAATGGACGGCGGCGTTCGACAACGGCGACCTCACCGGCGAAGCCGAGTGGACGTTCCTGAACCGCCGCAGCACTCCCGCCGTCGTGTCGCTCGATCCGCTGAAGATTGCGATTCTCGGTGCGACGTGGGCGGACGGTTCCGTCGGGATTCTCGGCGCGGCCGGCGACGGCGATGCGATGACGCTCCGGGTCCCACCCGGCCGATCGACCCTGAAGGTGAAGTGGTCCGCGGCGGGCGGCGGAACGGATGCGGATCGCCAGTTCGATCTTCGGCTTCCCCAGTGTAACTCGGCCACCCTCGCTCTCGATCTCCCTCCGGACCACACGCCTTCGATCGCGACGGACTTGCTGCTCACCGGCCCGTTCCCCTCCGCCCGCGATCCAAAATGGAAGCAGTGGCGGCTCCGCTTCGATCGTACGCGACTCGAACTCGCGATCCGCGGGCCGAGCGACACCGGCGGCACGCTCGTGCTTGCGAACTCCCTCGCGAAGTTCGACCTGGCGGACGCGCGGCTCGCTGCGATCTTCGAGTTCGATCTGCGAACTTCGCGCGGCACGCTTACCGAATGGCTCTTCCAAGTGCCGCCGGGCCTCACCGTGACCGACGCCAGCGCGAACGACCGTGTCGCATGGCGGTTCGACGCCGCCACGCGCACGGTGCGGGTCGTCATGCGGCAGGCTTCCGCGGGCGGCAAATTCGTGCTCACCGCGTCCGGCCCGCTGCCGGCCGCGTTCTCACCACTTCCCGCGATCCGACCGTCGAACGCGATTGGCAGCGCGGAACGCATCGAGCTTCGCGTCCCCTCCGGTGTCTCACTCGAGCGTCTGGATGCAGGCGACTACCGCATCGCCGATGCGACGACCGCGGCGGATGGCACCCGCACGGTGAGTCTCACCGGCTCGTTCGCTTCAAGCGCGGGCCGGAAGCCGCCCGCGATCCGCGCCGCGTTCGTCGGTGCCGAGTTCGCCACCAACGAGACGCTCGAATGGAAGATCGACTCGAACCGCGCAGTGTTCACAGCACGGGTTGAGGCGACGGTGCGGCACGGGCCGCTCTTCCGCATCGCGTTCCGCCCGTTGCCGGGATTCACGCTCGACCGCATTTCCTCCGAACCCGAGAACGCGATCGCCTATGCTGCGGCGACCGGCGAAGTAATCGAGTTTGCAAAGCCGCTCACGGCCGGCCAACAAGTCGTGTTGAACTTCGAGTACCGCGGCCCGGCCGTGGCCAAGGGCGAGTCGCGAGTCGCGTTCCCCGCATTTGCGCCGCTCGGTGCGGCGGAACGGGACGGCCGCATCACCTTCACGTCGGGCGGCGGCTGGATTCTCTCGGCCCAACCGACAGGCCAGATCGGCGGCGAAACGGAGAAAGGCATCCTCTACCGCGGCCAGGAGCCAGGCGGCAGCCTCGTGCTCACACCGGCCCCGCTCGCCACGCCCGAGCCGCCGATCAAGAAACTCGAACCCGTGAATGCCGCGGCTCCCGGCCCGCGAAGCTGGTCGTTCGAGAACCTGTATCTGGTGACAATCGCTACGCCCGAGCAACCTCAGGCCGTGTTCGGCGGCACGATCCTGTCCCGCGGCGATTCGCACCTCGCACTTTCGCTTCCGCCCGATGCACACGTGCTGTCCGTGCTCATCGGCGGAAAGCAAGCCGCGCCGACTGCATTGCTTCCGCTTCCCGATGCGAAGGGACCGCTCCGGTTTGAAGTCAGGTATCGGTTGCCCGCCGTTCACGGGCCGCTATTCCGCCTCGGCAGCGCGATGCCGGAATTGCCTGGCGAAGCGACGCCGATCGCGCGTTGGTGGGCGATCCCGTCGGATCTCTCCGCGGTGTGGCCGCTCGCCGCGCGAACCCCGGCCGAGATCGGCCCCGGCATGCTCGGTTCCGTGGACCCGGACCTCGCGTTTCATCACATCGATGGTGCCGAACTGATTCTCGTGCCGACCTCACACGCCGAGTTGGCGGGAATCACCATCGCGGTGCTGCTCACGGTGTTGGCGTGGATCGGGCTTCGCCTCGCGAATCGCACACTCGGCGTGCTGCTCCTGGTGGCGTTGATCGCACTCGGTGCGGCGTACTGGCTGGGGCCGGAGGCATGGCAACTGGCCGCGTTCCCGCCGTTGACCGCCGGACTGCTGGGAGTCGCGGCCATCGCGATCCGCCGCGGTTGGAGCGGCAAACTCGCCGGGCTGCTTCTCACCATGATGCTTGCTTCCGGCGAACGCACGAACGCCCAAGATCCCGTGGAGCCGAGCGTCGTGCTGTTGGTGAGCACGCCTGCCGGCGAGATCGCGATTGTTCCTCAGTCGCTGCTCGAACGATTGGCGGCGGCAAGCACACTCGAGCCCGCGGTCGAAATCGCGGCCGCAACTTACACCGGCCGCATCGACGACGGATTGGCACGCTTCATTGCGAAGTTCCAGGTTCACGTGCTCCGCGACGGTGAGACGACGCTCGACCTGCCGCTCGACGATGTGCGGCTGGAACGGGTCGCGGTGGACGGACAACCCGCTCAGCCTCTGGCGTCGAACGCGGACTCCTACACGATCCCGCTGCCCGGGCGCGGCGTCCGCGACGTGGAGGTTCGTTTCGCCGTGCCGGTGTCCGCCGCGGGGGCCGAACGCGAGGTGCGATTCGGCATCCCGGCCGCACCGGATTCGCGGACTTCGTCGCCGCTCACCGCCCGACAATTGCAGGTCGTGTCGCGCTACGGCGGCGAACGCGTGGTGAAGGAGAAGATGCGAATCGCATCGCGTCCGTACTCGGCGGCACCCGCACGATGCACCTCCGTTGGCGCGAAGGGCCGGCCGGCGCGGCCGCCACCCTCTCCGTGCGTGAAGGCTGCGTCTGGGATGTTTCCGACACTTCGCACCGGCTCACAGCGTGTTACCAGATCCAAGTGCGGGCCGGGGCCGTGCCCGGCTTCCGCTTCGACGTCCCCGCGAACCTCGAACCGACCCGCGTGGCGGTGCGATCGCTCGATTCGATCCTCGTGCCCACGGTGGTCCGCGACTGGAGCGTCGGCAAAGACGCGAACGGCTCGCGGCCGCTGACCATCGACCTGCTCGCCCCGGCGCACGGGCGCTTGCTCGTGACGCTGGAGTGCGAGCCGCGCACCCCACCGGTGCGGCAACCCGTGCTGGCATTCCCCCGCCCCGCGGGCATGACGCGCGAGTTCGCCGTGTACGGGCTCCGTGCCGGCGGCAACATCGTGGAAAGCATCGGCCGTACCGGCGTGATCGACTTCGCGGCGGATGCCCTGATCCGCGAGTTCGGCTCGGTTCCGGACCTTCGCCTCACACCAGCCGCGCCGTTGACGGCATTCAGCCCGCGGGCAGGCGAAATCGCCGAACTTCGCCCCGTTCTGCGGTCGACAGGAACACCGCCGATCGCGAATCACGATGCAACGTGGAGCGTGGAGAAGGAGCGTGCCACAGGCCGAGGCGCTCTGGCGTGGTCCACACCGGATGCGGTCGTCCTAATCGAGTTCCAGCTCGCAGGCAGGATTGTGGAAGTGCGAGGGACCGACATCGCGGCGTGGAGCCAGACCGACGGCCATGTGCAAGTGTGGATGAAAAAGCCCAGCAAGGACGGCACGCTCGAATGGACCGCGACAGCACCGGCGAGCGGGTTGTTCGAGGTACCGTTGCCGAAACTGGCGAACGGTCGCGACGCGGCGCAAGTGGTGCGGATCCGCACCGGCACCGGCTGGGGTGTGCGCGTTGATCGCGACCAGGGTTGGCGCACCCTGGCGAGCGAGGATCGCGAACAAGTCTTCCAATGTGACGGGTCTCTGCCGGCCCCAAAGGTGCAAGTGTTCCCGCCGGGAAACGCGGTGGCGCGCGGCTTCGCCATGCTCGAGTTCGCGGGCGGCGTGATCGCGATGCGGGCCTCGCTCGAAGTCGCGGCCACGGCGGGGCAGCCTCATCACTTCGTCCTTCAAGCAAAGCTTCTTCCCGGAGGCGTTTCCCCGACGATCGATGTTCCGCCCGGAACGATCGTGCGCGAACACAAGGACCAGGATGGCTCCATGACATGGGACTTGGACGTACCCGCCAGCGCCGCCACCACGTTCCGCGCCACACTCGGGCTCTCGCTTCCTTCGAGAAACGTCATGCCCCTGCCGATCCTCGACCTGAGAACCGGAGACCGCACCGCGAACGCCGACGGCGTGGTCCGCACGTTCGGGTTGATTGGCGTTCCTGCGGATGTCGAACTCGCCGGTGCGAAGCCGGATGCGGATTTGGCCTCGTTGCGAACCGTTTGGCCGGGCGAGGCGGAGCGGGTGCGCCGCGCGGGCGGAAGGGTGTTCAAATCGTCTGGCGGTCAGGTGTCGGTGATGACTCCGCTCCCAGTGGCGCCCGCGCCGCCGGTCGAGTCGCCGCATTCGTCGGCCGTGCCGGTTCCGGAGCGGACATTGGACGCTTCGACAAAGGTCGCATGGATTCCGGCGGCGGCGTGGTGCGGAGCCGCGCTGGGCGTGCTGCTGATGTTCGTGCGGTCGCCACGTTCAACATGGCCGGAACAACTCGGGTTGCTCGGCGCGATGCTCGGTTACACGGTCGCAGGCCAGCTTGCATGGGGAATCGCGGTATATGCGATCGCCCGCAATGTGTGGCTGTTCCGCGTCGTGCTCAATGCCCGGACGTGAATGATCCCCGCTTGCGTGTTCGCGATTGGGGTTTGAACCGCCATCGCGAAACGCAAGCGAGCCTCTATCGCTTTTTCTCAGGCCGCCACAACACAAGTAGCGCTACGAGTCCAACGACCGGAGCGAGGCCCGCGATCGCGAGGCCCGCATCGTAGCTTTTCGTTTCCTCGATGCGGGCTCCGATGGCGATTTGGAACCCGCTCGAGATCATCCATCCGCCGAACGCCAGCCCGCCTGAGAAAACGCCCATTCGCCTCTGCGGCAGTTCTTGGGACAGCGCGTAGTACAGCGGATGAAGTCCGAGGATACCAGCGCCCGCGAGCATGAGCCCCGCGATCATCAGCGAGTCGGAGCCGAGAAACGGCACGATTGCAGCGATCCCGGTCAACGCCGTGAATCCCGCGAACGTGAGGACGCGGGCCGAGTGAACGGGCAATCCTCGTCGCGCCAACAATTTCACGGCGGCCCCGGCAAGCAGGCAGCCTGCCTCCGCCGCGACGAAATAGCCGGAAATCGCGTAGCCTCGCTGCTGTTTGTCGTAACCGTGGAAATCGAGCAAGAGCGGAAGCCAGACGCGGAGAAACTGCCAACTGATTGTCAGGCAAGTCACGATGCTTCCAAGTATGACCAGTCGCAGGACGAACGCCATTCCGCGAACGGCGTCGGTTTCTGCTTCAGGCTTCGAGTCGTCGGTCGTAGCGTCCTTGTGATCCAAGTCGTGGCGACCGATCATGGCGAGCCAGAGCGGCACCCAAAGCAGCCCCGCGATCCCGATGGACCAAAACACGGATGACCAACCCCAACCCATGCCTTCGACGAATATCGCGTATTGCGGAATGAGAATGGAGGCGACCGTTGCACCGCTCTGGAGGATGGCGTTGCCGAGGGGGCGATCCTTGGCCGTGAGAATGCGTTGGGCCGAGATGAGCGCACACGGCCAGTGCCCCGCTTCAAACAGTCCGAGCACCGTTCGCCATACCAAGAGCCAGCGAAAGACACCGGCACCCTCGTCGTCGCCGGCCACGGTCAACAGGTCGGTCAGAGCGTTCCAGTTGGCGAAGCCGGTGGCGATCCCGGCGAGCGACCAACCGGTGAGCACGATGGGGTACAGGCGGCGCGGCCCGACGCGATCCGCGATGAAGCCGAAGGCGAGCGAGCCGAACGCGAACGCGAACCCGAAGCATCCTTCCACCATCCCGATGCGACGTTCACCGAGATTAAACTGTTTCTTCAGCTCCGGCAGCGTGACCGAAAGCGCCTGCCGGTCCATGTAGTTCAAGAAAGTAGCGAGCAGCAGCACGCCGCACACCCACCACTTCCACGCGTTGGAATGCGTCGCGCTCATTCCCATCCGCCGGTGCTTGTGGCGACGCGGTCGAGGTACTTCTCCACGCCGGCGGCGAAGTGCGCGAACAGCGCCTCACCCTTCTCCGGGGTGGCGCTCGACGGGTGCCCGATGTGGCCCGGTTCGCTGCGATCCGGCATCACCCACGCGCGGTGCCCCGGCGCGAAACCGTTTCCGTGCGGCACCTCGGGCACGTCCTTCACAGGGCCGACCACCAACTTCGGGTTCAGCCGCAGCACCATGCTCGTTTCCCACTCGCAGGCGTGGCCCATCTGTTTCTGCACGAGGCCGGGGATCTTGCCCTCGGGGCTGCCCGCCGCGTCCCAGTAGGTAAGCGAGAGCAGCATCAGGTCGCGCGGCGTGCGGCGGACCTGCTTCAATTCAAAGAGCGCCTGCTGCAGCGGTACGATGTTGCCGCCGTGGCCGTTGACGAACACGATCCGAGTGAAACCATGGTCGAGGAAGTTGATCGCGAGATCCTTCAGCATGTCGAGATACACGCGGGCCGAAGCCGAGAGCGTGCCGGGGAAATCGCAGTGGTGGTGCGAGTTGCCGAGCCACTGGAGTGGAGCGAAGAGGCACTTCGCCGCGACGGGCGTCTCTTTCACGCGGCGGATCACTTCGCCGAGCAACAGCGAATCGGTGAACACGGGCATGTGCTTGCCGTGCTGCTCCAAGGCGGCCACCGGGAAGATCACGGGCGTGGTTCGCGGCAAGGCGGCGACAGCGGGCCAGGCGAGATCGGCGAGTTCCATCGAAGTGGCTCCAGGCAAGTTCCATTAGTGTATGATGAATTTCGTTTCCACCTCGCTCACCGGGTCGATCATGAAGCGGAAACACTGGCTCGCTCTCGGGGCGTTGCTGCTCGTCGGCGGCGGAGTCGCCGCTTACGTGCTCACGCGGCGTTCCCCCGTGCCAAGTCCGCCCACAGGCCCGGCCTGGTTCGAGGACGCGACCGAACAGTGGGGCTTGGTGTTCAACCACGACGCCGGCAACAAGCTCGACGATTACTGGATGCCGCGCATCAACGGTTCCGGCGTCGCGATCTTCGACTGCGACGGCGACGACAAGCTCGACGTGTACTTCCTGAACTTCGGCGGACCGGATTCGAAGTCCGTGAACCGACTGTTCCGCAACCTCGGCGGCGGCAAATTCCTAGACATCACCGAGGGGAGCGGCCTCGGCATCCCCGGACACAACGCCGGCGTCATCGTCGGCGACGTGGACAACGACGGCCGCCCGGACGTGGTCGTCACGCAGTACAACGGCGTCAAGCTCTTCCGGAACCTCGGGGGCGGAAAATTCGCGGACGTGACTCCGGATTCCGGTTTGAAGAACCCGCTTTGGGCCGCCTCCGCGAACCTCTTCGACTACGACCGCGACGGCTGGCTGGATCTCGTGATTGTGAATTACGTGGACTACAACCCGAGCCTGAACTGCCCGGATCCGGTGGGTCGCAAGGAGTACTGCGGTCCACACGTGTTCCCCCACACTGTGAGCAAACTATTTCACAATCTCGGCCCGAAAAACGGTCAACCTCGCTTCGAGGACGTGACCGTGAAAGCCGGGCTCGCCGCCGCCCCCGGTCCGGGCCTCGGTGTCTACTGTGCGGACTTTGATGGCGACGGCTGGCAGGACATCTTCATCGCGAACGATCTCAAGGCGAACCACCTTTGGATGAACCAACGCAATGGCACGTTCAAGGAGGAGGCCTTCACCCGCGGTATCGCCTTGGACGGCATGGGCCAGGCGCAGTCGGGCATGGGTATTGCCGCCGGCGACGCCGACAACGACGGCCTCTTCGACATCTTCGTCACGCATCTCTCCAGCGAGAAACATACCCTTTGGGGGCAAGGGCCGAAGCGAGGTCGCTTCACCGACCGGACGGCACGCGCCGGACTGCTCGGTTCAGGATGGCGCGGCACCGGCTGGGGTACGGTCTTTTGCGACTTCGACCGCGACGGCTGGCTCGACATCGCTGTCGCCAACGGCGCGGCGAGCCGGAGCACGGAGGACGCCGAGCCATCGCTCGGCGAGCACTTCAGCCGCTACGGTCAGCGCAATCAAGTGTTCAAGAACGACGGATCCGGTTCGTTCGAGGACATCTCTCCTCTCAACCCCACCATGTGCGGTCGCCGGAACACGGGCCGCGGGCTAGCCGTCGGCGACCTCGATGGTGACGGCGCCTCCGATGTGATCATCACGAACATTGCCCAACGCGCGCAGGTGTTCCGAAACATCGCAAACGGTGAAGGTCGAGGACTGCGAGTGCGCGCCCTCGATCCTCGACTCTCACGAGACGCCTTCGGCGCTGAAATCACTTTGGCGACCGGTGGTACGAAGCAACTTCGAATCGTAAATCCCGGCGACAGCTTCCTCTCCAGCAGCGATCCAGCGGTGTACTTTGGACTCGGCGAAAAATCGGGATACGATTCGATCATGGTTTCCTGGCCGGACGGCCTCCGCGAGATCTTCCCTGGTGGCGACGCGGGAGGAACCCGAGTTCTGAAACGCGGCAGCGGCCGATCTCAGATCCCATGAAACACCCTTACCGAATCGCCGGCCTCGTCGGCCTGCTTGCCTTGGCCATCCTGCTTTGGATGCGCGCGGGCCGCACGCCTCCGCCACTGCCCCAGATCCCGCTCGATGGCGCTTCGACAGAGATCGTGGACGCCGTAAACACAGCGAAGGCGAGGGTCTCGGATGATCCTTACTCCGCGGATGCTTGGGGCGGATTGGGCGACTTGTTGTCCGCGAACGGCTTCCCGACGCAAGCCATCGAATGCTATTCGAATGCTGCAGAGTTCGATTCGGCTTCCCCGCGGTGGCACTATTTGCAGGCTGTCGAGAATTTGAGGAGCGGGCGTTCTCGAGACGCCATTCCACTCCTCATCCGCGCCTCGCAACACATTCGCACTCGGGACGAGGCTTTGATTGTGAACTACGATCTGACCATCGTCTTGATCGAGGAAGGACTCCTCGACGACGCAGGCGTGTCTCTCAAGGCATTCGCGAAACTGGACGGCGAGAACGATCGTACAGGTTATCTGCGAGCCCTGCTGGCCCGTGCACGCGGCGAAACAAACGATGCACAACGCGAACTCGAACAACTGCTTCATTCCCCCCGATTCGCCAAGCGAGCCCATCGGCTGTTAGCCGCATTGAGCGAGCCGGGTCGCGCGCAGCAATTGATCGCCACCTCCGAAACACTCCCGCCCGACTCCCCGATTCCGAACCCGTTCACGCGGCATCTCGCAAGCTTGCGGGTCGAGTCGACGAACAAGCTCGAGGGGTACATCCGACTTCTCCATCAAGATCCCGATGCAGCACTCGAACATCTTCGGCACATCGCTGCGGACTCCACGGACTCGGAATACTCCTCGACTCTGGGTCAAGCGTTGATGCAACGCGGTCGAAGTCGCGAGGCGATCGAAGCGTTCCGCCAAGCCATCCGCATCAACCCGAAGCATGCACTGGCCCGCATGATGCTCGGCGATCTCCTCGAATTGCAATCCCACGCCGAGCCCCAAGGGAATGCCAGCGAGAAACTCCTCGACGAGGCCTTCGAGCAGGTTTCGGCGGCACTGCGATTGCAACCGAATCTCGGTCACGCACACGTCGTCCGAGGTCGCGTGTTCATGGATCGGAAGCAGAACGCAGAGGCGATCGCCGCGTTCCGAGAGGCCGTAACCTGCCAACCCGGAATCGCAGCGATGCATCGCGAACTGGGAGAGGCCTTGGCCCGGAGCGGGGATATCGCCGCTGGAGTCGCGTCCCTCGAAACGGCAGCCATGCTCGACCCGAACGACGAACGCATCCGTGCCGCACTTGCCAAGTGGAAGCGGTAGCCCTGCCATGTTGCCACCGCCTGAGTTTCCCATCGATCGATTTGAAGAACTCTTCCACGGCGAGCCCGCCGCGATCGAGCGGCGGTTGCTCGCCCTGCGGCCACGGGCCGCGCTTCATCCGGATACGACGATCGCACCCCGGATCGAATCGCTGATCGCACTGTCCCTCGCCATGCAAGGTAAGATCGAAGAGTCGTTCTCCACGCTGGACAAAGCCGAGCAACTACCCGGGGCGGAACAGCCGCTTGCCCGCACGCGGTTGTTTCTCGAACGTGGGCGAGTCTTCCATCAAGCCAGGCGCATGGTCGAAGCGAGGCCTTGGATGGTGCAGGCCTACCGCAGTGCTTGCGAAGCCGGGCTCGATTATCACGCGATCGACGCCGCCCATATGGTTGCCATCGTGGCGGCCGATCCGGTCGAGAGGATCGCGTGGAACCGGATCGCTTGGGACTTGGCGGAATCGACGCGGGACGAAAAAGCCCAGGCTTGGCGTGCAGTCCTGCTGAACAACCTCGGGCAGGCGTATGTGGCAGCCGGTCGTTATGCAGACGCACTGTTCGCATTTCAGAAGTGCGATCGCGAAGCGATTATCCGTGGCAACCCGCTCGTGGGGCTTGGAGCCCGCTGGGGGATCGCACGGGCCCGGCGTTCGCTCGGGCACGTCGCCGAGGCGAGAGCGATGCAACGGGAACTGCTTCACGAATACGATGGACTTGAGCGGGAAGGCACGCTCCCGGCCGAGTTGATCGGAATGGCGCGCGGTGCCGTGAAGGAAGAGTTGGCCTTTCTCGAACCCGGCCGCGGTAGAGAGTTCGCCGCTGCGGCCCTCTCGGATCTGGGAGTCAACACGTGGTTCCGCGACTTGGAACCAGCCCGCTGGGCGACGCTTCAGCTACTCGCTTGCGGTGATGCATAATCAGTTCAATGCGAGCTTGCGGCCGGTCTGCCACTTCGCGATATGCGGCTGTTCACGGACCACTTCGCAATACAAGGTGTCGCGTTCCACCGGCTCGCGACCCGCTTCCTCGATCAGTCGGCGAAGCTCGGCCACGCCCAGTTCCTGCGGCGAATCGCTGCCCGCCGCGTGGTAGATCGTCTCGTGAACCACCGTGCCGTCGATGTCGTCCGCGCCGTAGCTTTGAGCCACCTGCGCGATCTTCACGCCGAGCATCTGCCAGTACGCCTTGATGTGCGGAAAGTTGTCCAGCATCAGCCGGGAAATCGCCATCATCTTCAAGTCCATCATGCCGGACGGCTTCGGAATGCTCGCCCCGAGCGTATTGTTCTCCGGGTGGAACGCCAGCGGGATGAACGTCTGGAAGCCGCCGGTGATGTCCTGGAGTTCGCGGAGCCGCAGCATGTGGTCGAGCCGGTGCTCGGGCTTCTCGATATGCCCGTAGAGCATGGTGGCGTTGGAGCGGCCGCCGAGTTCGTGCCATTCGCGATGCACGCGGAGCCACTGGTCCGCATCCGCCTTGTAATCGCAGATCTTGGATCGGATCTCCGGGTGGAAGATCTCCGCACCGCCGCCGGGAAGCGAGCCGAGGCCCGCGTCCTTCATCTCGGCGAGCAGATCCTTTGTCGGCCGCTTCGTGAGCCGCTCGAACCAATCCCACTCCACCGCGGTCCACGCCTTGAGGTGCAGGTTCGGGAACTCGCGGTGGATGTTGCGGATGATGCCGAGGTACCACTCGTACGGAAGCTGATGGTGGAGCCCGCCGACGATGTGCAGTTCGGTGCAGCCCTTCTCCGTCGCCTCCCGGGCGCGGCCGAGAATCTGCTCGTCGCTCATCACGAACGCCTTTTCGGACTTCAAATCCGCGCGGAAGGAGCAAAAGGTGCAGCGGTACACGCACACGTTCGTCGGATTGAGGTGCGTGTTCACGTTGTAGAACGTGCGATTGCCGTTCTTCCGTTCGCGAACCAAGTTCGCAAGTTCACCGAGCGTGAAGAGGTCCGCGTGCGAATCGAGGAACATCCCGTCTTCAAACGTGAGCCGTGTTCCGGCTTGCACCTTCTCGCGAATCGAATTCATTTCGGCGGGCATCGGCGAACCTCCACTCACGATTTACGACTGCACAGGGTCAACCGCAATCCACGGCGAATCTTCACGTCGACCCCATAGGATGGTGGAATGACGGAGCAACCCTCTCCCGCAGTGCAGGATTATCTCAAGGCGATTCATCGCCTCGGGGGCGCGTACGGGCTCGTTTCCCCGGCAGACATCGCGACCGCGTTGAAGGTGAAGGCACCGTCGGTCACCGGCATGTTGAAGCGGCTCGCGGATGCGGGGTGGATCGATTACACGTCCGGTTCCGGGGCGAAGCTTTCGGCGGACGGACTCCTCGAAGCACTTCGCGTGATTCGTCGCCACCGTCTCGTCGAGTTGTTCCTGACGCAAGTATTGAAGCTCGATTGGAGCGAGGTGGACGCGGAGGCCGAAGCGCTCGAGCACGCCATCTCACCGCGCCTGGAACAGGCCATCGCCGACCACCTCGGCGAGCCGCTGGAAGACCCGCACGGCCACCCGATCCCCACGAGCAACGGCGAGCTTCGCCAGCGGGATCTGAAGCGGCTCTCCGAGTTCCGCGCCGGCGAGGTCGCAGTGATCCGCGAAGCCCAAGACGACAATTCGGAGCGACTCCGCCACTGGCAGGAACTCGGCCTCATGCCGGGCGCGACCGTTCACATCCTGAACTATCAGCCGCTCGACGACGTGTTTGAAGTGCAAGTCGGAGACCGACTCATCCGGCTTGGCAGCGAGGGGCTTTCCGGCTTGCGTGGGGAGCTGTGCGCCCCCTGAAATTCGCCCTTGCCTGAATCCGGTGCTGCGAGCAGTGCGGATTGTAAGCAATCTTCAACACCTGCGTTTCCTGACGGGTTTTCGGGCACTCCGTTCGGCAGAACCGGTACATTTTCGCAGCCGCCACGTTTGACCGACCCCGCCGGTGAACTAGTCTTCGGGTGTCACCGGCTTCCCCATCCGGCCCGACCGACAGAATCCAACCTTACTCTCCGCGTCACCCGGTGTCGCCCCGGAAGGGGTGTGTGTACCATGCTGCACCTGATCGCTTGCAACGTCGCCTGCTTGGCCATCGCCGCCTTGTATTACTCGTGGCGGGACTTGTACGTGAAGAAGCAAAAGCGGGCCGTGCTCCACGAGCGCGTGGCCTACATGCTCTGGGTCGCCGCGGCCCGAGCCTGAAAAACCCCCGGCGGGTTCGCGATCTCGAATCGCGAACCCGCTTCTGCTAACATCACTTCAACATCCTCTCGGTCCACGCGAACACTTCATGCTGACGAAGCGGATCATCCCCTGCCTCGACGTCGATCGCGGCCGTGTCGTGAAAGGCACGAACTTCCTCGACCTGCGCGATGCCGGCGACCCGGTCGAAGTCGCCAAGCGTTACGATGCCCAGGGCGCGGACGAACTCGTGTTCCTGGACATCTCCGCGAGTCACGAAGGCCGAGCGATCCTGTTGGATATGGTCCGCCGCGTCGCGGAGTCGATCTTCATGCCGTTCACGGTCGGCGGCGGCATCCGCACCCTGGACGACGCCACGCAACTGATTCAAGCCGGTGCGGAGAAAGTGAGCCTGAACTCCGCCGCGGTGAAGACGCCGGAACTGATCCGCGAAGTGAGCGGCAAATTCGGCAACTGCGCCACCGTGGTGAACATCGACCCGAAACGCGTGCAGAGGGACGGCCGCGAGTATTGGGAAGTGTTCGTGAACGGCGGCCGCGTGCCGACGGGCCTCGAAGCGGTGGCATGGGCGAAGCGTGTCGAGGAGTTGGGAGCCGGCGAGATCGTGCTCACCTCGATGGACGCGGACGGCACGAAGAACGGCTACGACCTGCCGATCCTCGAAGCGGTGACGCGGGCCGTGAACATCCCCGTGGTGGCGAGCGGCGGCGCGGGGAATCCCGGCCACCTCTACGACGCCTTCCGCGCGGGAGCGGACGCCGCCTTGGCCGCCAGCATTTTCCACTACAACGAGTACACGATCCCTGAAACGAAGCAGTACTTGGCTTCACGAGGGATTCCAATCAGACTCCAATGCCCGCTTGCGGGTTAGCGTCGGAGCAGATCATGTCGGAACCGACCGGACCGTTCTACATCAACCAAGCCGGTGGCGGGCTCAAGGTCGCGCCCGCCATTCCCGGCGAGCCGCAGATCAACCAGCTGTTCCGCACCGTCATGCTCCACAAGGGCTCGGACCTTCACCTGAAGGCCGGGCTGCCGGGCATGATGCGGCTCCGCGGCATCATCCAGAAGATGAACACGCCGCCGCTCTCCCAAGAGACGCTCGAAAAGCTCTTCTACCAGATCATGCGCGAGAAGGACCGCAAGACGCTGGACGAGACCGGCGGAGCGGACTTCGCCCACGTCATCGGCAACGACGAAGCCCGCTACCGCGTGAACATCCTCAAGCAACGCACCAAGTTCGCGATGGTCGCCCGCTTGGTGAACCAAAGCATCCCCACGTTCGAGAAACTCGGCCTGCCCGCCGCCATTGAAACGCTCTGCCACTTCGAACAAGGCATGGTGCTGCTCGCCGGCGTCACCGGGTCCGGCAAGTCGACCACGATCGCCTCCATGCTCGATTACATCAACCAGAACGAGGCGCTGCACATCCTCACCATCGAGGATCCGATCGAGTTCGTGTTCACGGACAAGATGTCGATCGTGAACCAACGGGAAGTGTTCCTCGACGTGTGCGACTGGCACACGGCCCTGAAGCACGCCGTGCGCGAAGACCCGGACATCATTCTCGTGGGCGAGATGCGCGATGCCGAAACGTTCGAAGCCGCCGTGCATGCGGCCGAAACCGGGCACGTCGTGTTCGGAACGATTCACGCCTCGAACGCCTATTCCACCATCGACCGCATCCTCGGGTTGTTCCCGCCGAGCCAGCACGGCGCGGTGCGGCAGTCCATGGTGTTCAACCTGAAGGCCGTCGTCGCTCAGAAACTGATCCCGGCGATCAAGCCCGGTTCCTCCCGCGTGCCGACCAACGAGATCATGATCGTGAACCCCACGATCCGCGACCTGATCCTGAAGCAGCGAGACGAGAAGCTGCTGGACGCGATCCGCTCCTTCTACAACGAAGGCATGGTGGACTTCAACGAGAACCTCCGCCAACTCGTGGAACGCGGCGACGTGGACAAGGCCACCGCGCTGGAGTTCTCGCCGAACGCGGACCAGCTTCGGATGATGATCAAGGGCATCAAGGTCGCGACGTCCGGCTTGGTCTAGCGCGATCTCCCGATCGGCTCGCATCGTAGGACAGGATATGTCCACCACTTCTCCCGCTTCCGGGGAACGCCGCAGCCGCGCGTTCCCGATCTTGTTGCTTCTCCTTCTGATCGGCGGCGGTATCGCCGTCTTTCTGCTCTGGCCGAAAGATCTCGTCAAGCCGGCGGACGACCTCGCCGGAGCCATGGCCGCAAACCAGCGCGGCATCGGCCTGATCGAACAGTACGAATACGCGAGGGCCGCCGCCGAGTTCGAGCAGGCCGCGAAACTCGCACCGGGATGGAGCCCCGCCCGCGTCAACCTCGCCATCGCACTGATGAACGAGAACACGGCCGAATCCAAGAAACGGGCCGAAGCGTTGCTCGAAGAGATCCTGCAACGCGAGAACGACAACAAGCACGCTCACTTCTGCATGGGCATCCTGCTGAACGACCGCGCCAAGTCGAAGGAAGCCTTCGTTCACTTCGAAGCGGTGAACAAGCTCGACCCGGACGACGCCCACACATGGCTCCGAATGGGCTCCACGCACCCGAACGGCAATGATTCCCCCGAATCGCGGAAGTGCAACGAGGAGGCGCTCAAACGCAACCCGTACCTCAACGCCGCGCGATACGGGCTCTTCCTCTCGCTGCGTGCGGACGATCCGAAGCGGGCCACGGAAGTGCTCGCCGAGTTCGAGGCGCTCAAGGCCGCGGATTGGGAGCACCAGACCAAGATCGTGTACACGGAGATGGGAAAGTACGCGGACGCGATCGGCAGCGGCGAGAAGGCGGGCAACCCGGAGATCGGGCCTCTCCCGGTTTTTGAGTGGATGAACGACGCGCAGGTGAAGCTCGCCAGCGGGGCGAAGTGGGCGACAGACGCGGATCTCGATCCGCTGCACAAGACGGCCCGTGCCCGATTCGGCGTCCCCATCGTGATTTTCGACTTCAATCGCGACGACAAGCCGGACCTGTTCCTCCCCGCCGCCGTGATTCAGGATGGCAAGCTTCGCGACGTGCTGCTGAAAAACGAAGGCAACTACACATTCACGGATGTGACCGCAGCCGCGGGATTGGCCAAGCCGCGGCCCAGCCTCGGCGCGTCTGCCGCGGACTACGACAACGACGGCCGGATCGATCTGCTCATCACCGGGGCGGGCGAGCAACATTTGTTCCGCAACGTGGGCGATGGCACGTTCCAGGATGTGTCCGCCGCCGCGGGTTTGGACAAGGTCGCGGGATTGTGCCTCGGTGCGGCGTGGTCCGATCTCGATCAGGACGGCGACCTCGACCTCGTCCTCTGCCGCTTCTCCGATTCGGCCACGAGCCTCGATGCGTCCGCCAAGCCGAGCGGCGGGCTCGAACTGTTTGAGAACATCGGCGAATACCCGCCCGGCCCGCCTGCCGCATCCAACGGCCAACCCTCGCTCCGCGGCCTCACCACGAAGTTCCGCCGAGATGATCGCCTCGCGAAACTCACGGGGCCGGTCGCCGCCGCGTTCGTCGTCGTTTCCGACTTGGACAACGATCACGACCCGGACATCCTGCTCTTGGAGGATGACGGCACGAAGAACGTGCTCTCCAATAACCGATTGATGCGTTTCGAGCGCGTGAGTCGCGAATGGCAGACGGCGAAACTCGGCCGCACGAACGGCGGACTCGTACTCGGCGCCAACCACGACGGCCGTTCCGACTTGTTCCTGCTCGGCGATGATGGCCCGAAGTCGTTCCTGAGCGCCAAGAACGGCAAGGACTTCGAACCGGCTCCCGTGAACAGCCCGAAGCTGAAGCAAGCCCTCGCGGCGGACATCGACCGCGACAGTTGGACGGATATCGTCGGGCTCGGCACCGACGGCAAGCCCGTGCTCCTTCACAATCTCGGCGACGGCAAACTCGAGAAATCCGCCACCGGGTTCGGTGACATCCCGGTGTCACTCGGCATCGCGGTCGGCAACATGGGTGGAACGTGTTCTCCGGACCTCGTAACTCTCACCGAGACCGGCCTGCACTTCCGCCGCAGCTTGGACAACGGGAACACGGCGATCCGCGTGGAGCCGACGGGCCGGCGCAAGCCCAAGGCGCAGGGGCTGCCGGGGCCGGAGCGCACGAACGCGGACGGCCTCGGCTGCCGCATTTCGGTGGCCGCGGGCGCGTTGCACCCCGAAGCCGAACGCACCACCGCTTCCGCCGGGCTCGGCCAATCGATGCAGCCCACGGTGCTCGGCATCGGCAAGGCCGGGCAGGCGGAGTTCGTCCGCGTGCATTGGCCGGACATGGTCTTCCAGACGGAACTCGGCATCACCGGCTGCGCGGGAGTCTTCAAACTCGCCGAACTGGAACGCAAACCGGATTCGTGCCCCACGCTGCTCACGTGGGACGGCGAAAAATTCGTCTTTGTCACGGATATGCTGGGCGGCGGGGCCATCGGCGAATTGGAGGCGGACGGCAGCATCCGCCCGCCGCGGCCCGAGGAATCCGTGAAGATCGAGCACTTCCAGATGAAGCCGCGGAACGGCCGCTATCTCATGAAGATCGCCGAGCCGATGGACGAAGTGATGTACCTCGACCACCTGCGGCTGGATGTGATCGATCATCATCCGGATGTCCACGTTCATCCCGACGAGAGATTCGCGATCGCCCCGCCTTTCCCCACGCAGGAATTGCTCGCGTTCAAGAACCGCATCGCGCCGAAATCCGCACGCGATCACCGCGGTGCGGATCACACGAAGACGCTGCTCGAACGCGACCGCAAGACCGTGGAGGGCTTCGGCCTGAGGTCGTGGCTCGGATTCGCGGAAGATCATGACTTGGTGATGGACTTCGGCACGCTTCCCCCGCAGGGAGACGCACGCTGGTTCCTCGTGCTCGCAGGATGGACGGAGTATGCGTACCCGGAATCGATGTACGCCGCGGCCCGGGCCGGGATCGCACTCAACCCGCCGGTGCTCGAAATTCTCGCGGCCGACGGCAAGACGTGGAAGCCTGCCGGCGAACTCGGCTTCCCCGCCGGCCTGCCGCGGGTGATGACGTTTCCGTTGGGCAAACTTCCGCCTGGGAACTGCACGCTCCGAATTCGCACGAACATGCAGGTGTACTGGGATCAGATTTACCTCGCGCCGGCGAGCGACGTTGCGAAGGACGCCAAGGTTCACTCGCTCGCGCCGGTGGCGGCCGCTCTCGAATACCGCGGTTTCGTGCAAGAGGTGTATCCGGACGGCAAGCCGCCCGTGTCTTACGACGACGCCAAGACGGAAGCGGTGACGGTCAACAAGTGGAAGGGCAACCTCACGCGGCTCGGCGACGTGACGGACCTGTTGATGTCGTTCGACGACCGCCTGGCGATCTGCGGCCCCGGCGACGAAGTGACCGTGGAGTTCGACGCGGCGAAGCTGCCGCCGCTTCCCGCGGGATCGACGCGGTCCTTCGTGCTGCGTTCGTCCGGGTATTGCAAGAGCACGGCGCCGACAACCGCGACCGCATGCGAAGTGGGGCCGCTGCCGTTCAAGGCGATGAAGAACTATCCGGAGTTCGGAACGGCGTCCCCCGTCACGGATGCGGCGAAATGGCACACGCGCCCGGCCAGCGGGCGCTGATCAATTGTCATCGTCGTCGTTCGGCATTACGGGCGGATCCATCGGGTTCGCCGGCCGCTTGTCTCGGTCCCGCTTCCGCTCCACCGGCGGATTCTCGCCCTCCGAATCCTTTTCGCCCTTTCTGTTGCCCGAAGCGGACGCTTCCGCCACCACGATGAATCCGATCAGGATGATGTTCGCCGCGAATGTCATCGCGTTCAACGCCCCGGTGGAGGTGCCGGTCTCGGACGTGTCCAAGTCGAACTGCGACATGAACAGGCCGTAGCTGATGAAGCAACTGATGGGGGCGATGAGGAAGATCGGAAGTCGAAGCCATTCTCCGGTGAGCCAGATGGCGTTCACGATGAGCGTGATGGCGGCGAGTTTGAGGATCGCCGGCCCGAGTCGCCCGTAGTCGATGGACATCAACAGACCGACCACCATCAGAGCCCCGATGCACAAAGGCACATAGATGCACACGAACACGAGCAACACGGTGAACGTGAAGAGGCCGCTCACGCCCTTGGAAGCCGCCATCGCGGCGATGAACGACAGGATGAACCCGATCGCCAACAGCACGCTCGGAATCGTCCATTCGTAGTGTTTCAGCGCGGCGGCGCGGCGGGCGTCGTCCTCGTCCTGCTTCCTGAGCAACGACTTGGACAAATCGTCCATTTCGCGTTTCTTCTTTTTCTTCTTCTTGACGGGCGCGTCGTTTTCTGTGCTGTTCGCTCCTTGGGCCCGCGTCGCCTTGTTCTTGGGAGCCGGCGGCGGGTCGGAGAGCCTCCCCTTCCTTGTCTTCGGCGCGTCCTCGACGACCTCGAAGTCCGGTGCCTCCTCCAGCACTTCGAACGCCGGTTCCGACGGTACAGCTTTCTTCACCGAAGGCATCGGGTCGGACGGCTGCGTCTTGCCGTGGCCGAAGGGCTTCCGTTGCTCGGACATGATGGGCTTTCGAAAGATCAGGGACCCGGCTGGTGGAATTGTGACCGGGTCGCCTGGGATGTGCAAGTCAATACCGCGGCATTCCCGGATCGACCTTCTCGGCCCACGCCAGGATGCCGCCGGTGAGGTTCGCGAGCTTTGAATATCCCTGCGATTTGAGGAACTCGATGGCCTTTGCGCTGCGCATGCCGCTCTTGCAGTGAACGACCACTTCGCGGTCCCTCGGCACCTCGGCGACGCGGTTCGGCAACTCGGGCAGGGGCACCAGCACGGTGCCGGGGATGCGGCAGATCTGGAACTCGTTCGGGTTCCGGACGTCGAGCACGAACAGGTCCTCGCCGGCGTCGATGCGTTTCTTCAGTTGCTCGGCTGTGATCTCGTTTCCGAGCGGAGCCGGTGCCGCGCCGCCGCGGATGCCGCAGAACTGCTCGTAGTCGATCAACCCCTTGATGGTGGGGTGCGGAGTTCCGACCGCCCACTTCGGATCGCGGCGGATCTTGAACGTCTTGAACGTCATGTTCAAGGCGTCGTAATGCAGCAACCGGCCGATGAGCGGTTCGCCGATGCCGAGGATCAGTTTGATGGTCTCGGTGGCTTGGATGCAGCCGATCACGCCGGGCAGGATGCCGAGCACGCCGCCTTCGGCACAACTCGGCACTTCGCCGGGCGGCGGCGGTTCCGGATAGAGGCAGCGGTAGCACGGCCCCTTCTCGGGGTGGAACACCGTGGCTTGGCCGTCGAACCGGAAGATGCTGCCGTACACGTTCGGTTTGTTCAGCAGCACGCAAACGTCATTGGTGAGGTACCGCGTGGGGAAGTTGTCCGTGCCGTCGATCACGATGTCGTACGGCGAAACGATGTCCACCGCGTTTTTCGAGGTGAAGCGGTCTTCGTGGAGCACGAGGTTCACTTCGGGATTGATGTCGCGGAGTTTCTCGGCGGCGGACTGGCACTTCGACCGGCCCACGTCCTTGGTGCCATGAATGATCTGCCGCTGCAGGTTGGAAGCGTCCACGGTGTCGAAATCGACGAGGCCGAGCGTACCGACGCCGGCCGCGCCGAGATACAGTGCGAGCGGCGAGCCGAGCCCGCCGGTGCCGATGATGAGCACCTTCGCGGCCTTGAGCTTTTTCTGCCCGTCCAGCCCCACCTCGGGCATGATGATGTGCCGCGAGTACCGCGCGAGCTCGGCTTGGGACAAATCCATCTTTTCGTTCCGGTTGAGGTGCCGCCGGCGTGTTCGCGATTGCATCGCGAACACGCCGGCAGGGTGCTAAGCTTAATCCCAAGGTCCTTCAGTTGCCGGGCATCGACCGGGGCGGGGGCGCCGGTCATCAGATCGCGTGCCTTCTGGTTCTTCGGGAAGGCGATCACGTCGCGGATGTTCGACGTTCCCGCGAGCAGCATCGCCCAGCGGTCCAGCCCCAGCGCGATACCGCCGTGCGGCGGGGCTCCGCTCTGGAGCGCGTCCAGCAAGAAGCCGAAACGCGCCTTCGCTTCCTCGAGTTCCATGCCGAGCTTCTTGAACACGAGGTTCTGCACGGCTTGGCTGTGGATCCGGATGGAGCCGCCGCCCACTTCGTAGCCGTTCAGCACGAGATCGTAAGCCTTGGCCCGCGCCTTGCCCGGATCGGTTTCCAGGAGCGGCAGGTCTTCGTCGCGCGGGGAGGTGAACGGGTGGTGAATCGCCGCCCACCGCTTCTCTTCGTCGTCCCACGCAAACATCGGGAAGTCCACAATCCACGCGAAGTGGAACGCCGTGCTGTTCGCCACGAGGCCGAGCTTGTTCGCAAGGTACGTGCGGACGCCGCCGAGCGCGTCGCACACCACGGCCTTGCTGTCCGCCACGAAGAGCAGCAGGTCGCCGGGTTGCACCACGAGCCGCTCCTTGAGCTTGGCCTTGAGCGCGTCCGGGAAGAACTTCTCGATCGAACCCGTGAGCTTGTCGCCCTCGGCCTTGAGGAACGCGAGCCCCTTGGCCTTGAACGTGCCCGCGACTTTGGGCAGTTCGCCGCCGGGCTTCAAGGCCGTGTTCGAGAACTTGTCCGCGGCGCCTTTCGCGTTGATGGCACGCACGACGCCGCCGGCCGCGACCGCTTCCTTGAGGAACGTCGCATCGCTCTCGTTGGCGAGATCCGTCACATCGACGATCTCCATGCCGTAGCGCAGGTCCGGCTTGTCCGAGCCGTACTTTGACATCGCATCGGCGTACTTGATCCGCGGGAACGGCGTCGGAATCGAGACGCCGAGGCACGACTGGAACACTTCGACCGTGAGGCCTTCCATCAGGCTCAGCACGTCGTCCTGTTCGACGAACGACATCTCGACGTCGAGTTGCGTGAACTCGGGTTGGCGGTCGGCACGCAGGTCTTCGTCGCGGAGGCACCGCGCGATCTGGAAGTACTTGTCGTACCCCGCGATCATCAGAAGCTGCTTGTACAACTGCGGGCTCTGAGGCAGCGCGAAGAACTCGCCGTTGAAAACACGACTCGGCACGAGATAGTCCCGCGCCCCTTCCGGCGTGCTCTTCCCGAGCAGCGGCGTCTCCAGTTCCAAGAAACCGCGACTGTCCAAGAAGTCGCGGATGACCTTGTTCATCCGGTGCCGCAGAGCCAGGATCTTCTGAAGCGAGCGGCGGCGCAGATCCAAATAGCGGTACTGCAGGCGAAGGTCTTCGTTCGCGGGTTCTTCATCCGGAAATTCGGTGACGCTGAACGGGAGCGGCGGGCACGGGTTCAACACGGTTATGGACTTGGCAACGAGTTCGATCTTGCCGGTCGGAATGTCGCGTTCCATGCCCGGCAAGCGCTTCCGAACCTCACCCGTGATGGCGACGACCCACTCGCGGCCGAGTTCGTTCGCCTTCTTGAAGAGTTCGGCATCGTCCGTCTCGAACACGACTTGCGTAAGGCCGTAGCGGTCGCGGAGATCCACGAACACCTGCTTGGCGTAATTTCGGGTGATGAGCACCCAGCCGTTCAGGGTGACGGTTTTCCCGACATGCTCTTCGCGCAGTTCGCCGCAGTTCGCCGTCCGCTGCCACTCGGCCATGACTGTCCTCGGTTCGCAAATGATGCGTGGTCTGTCAATTATAGAGATGCGGGCGGAATTGGTCCTGTTCGTCGGCCGGGGGCGAGGTTGCCAAGATTGCCAAATTGCCACACACCGAAGTGGCAATCTCTACGGAGCTTGATTCGTCCGTGCTCTTCCGATCCACACGGAATAGCCGTGCCCGATCACGAGAAGCAGCCAGCACAAGCCCGGCAGCCAGTCGCCGAGTTTGGCATACCGGCTCTCGCGCGTGTCCAGCGGCACGTCCGCCGCCACGATGCCGTCGATCTTCTTCGAGCCGCTCCAAGAATCGCTCGGCAGCGCGATCACGCGGCCGTCCGGATCAATGACGCACGAGATGCCCATATTCACGGCGCGAACGACGCTCTTCCGCGCTTCGATGGCACGGAACCGGCAGATCGCCACGTGCTCCTCGTGCTCCTCGGTGCCGTCGAACCAACCGTCGTTCGAGATGTTCACGAGGAAGTCCACCGGCTCCTTGCGGACGTACTGCCGGGCCATGTAGGGATCGGAATCCTCATAGCAGATCAGGCAACCGAACGTGAACGGCCGGCCGTCGCGGGCGGTCATCTGGAAGCGTGTCCAATTCTCTCCGGGGCGGCAACTGTAGTCGTGCTTGTACGGTGCGAAGAACTTCATCCACGGAAACGTTTCCCGCAGTGGCACATACTCGCCGAACGGCACCAAGTGCATTTTGTCGTAGCGGCCGATCGGGCGGCCGTCCTTGCCAAAGAGTATGGCCGTGTTCGCCGGCACCTCGCGCGAACCGTTCCACTCGTAGGAGTTCAGCCCGAGCAGCACGTTGGTTCGCCACGGCGTCAGAACCCGCTTCATCGGATTCGCAAGTATGCCATCCGCGCGTCCCGTTGCGTAGAAGCGGATCACAGCACGATCTTGCTCGGCCGTCTCAATCAGTTTCGCCGGCACCTTGGACGGGTCGAGAGAAGGTAGGATCGTGAACCATCCGAACGGGTAGCACGTCTCCGGCCACACCACGAGATCTGCGTCCTGCGAAGCCTGCATGCAGAGCCGGTTGTAACGCGCGAACAGGCCACCCATGTCTTCCGTCTTGTCGTCCTGAGCGACACTCGCTTGGATCGCTGCGACGCGTGGGCCGGCTGCGAAGGGTTCGTGGTTCAGTCGCACGATGCCGTACAGGACCGCAGCGAACAGCAGCCCGCCGGTGATTATGGACCACGTTCGCTCGCGCGGCCCCGCGGGCACCGGTTCGCTCCAACGCAGCCAGCTTCGCACTAGTTCCGATTGCAGCACGCGTTCCGCGACCGCGCCGTTCACCGCGGCCACGAGAAACGACACGACATAGACGCCGCCAAGGTCCGCCACCTGCGTGAGGGCGGTGAACTCGTGCTGCGTGTAGCCGAGGAAGTACCAGCCGAAGCCGATCATCTGATAGAGACCGACATGCTGCAGGAACGGGAAGCCCGTGGGGAAGTGGGCGCGAGCGTACTCGAGCGCGACCCACACCACCGGCACCGAGACGGTGAGTGGCACAAGTTTCAGTCGGTCGATGCGGCGCAGGAGGAAGAGGCCGAGCAGCCAGAACAGCGGGCAGGCGAGTGTGAGCCCGAGCCACGAGAAGTACATCATCGGGTGCGCGACGCGGAACCACTGCGTGGCGGGCAGGAAGAACGCAACGCCGCCGAGATAGCCTGCGAAATACAACCGCTTGCCGGAAACCGGGGCGCGGACGAGTGTGAGCCACGGCACCAGCGCCACAAACGCGAGCGGCCCGAGATTCAGCGGGACGAACGCGGCCCACAACAACGGGCCGGTGAAAATCGCCGGAAGCAAGAGACGGGGCTTCAATGGAATCCTTCCAGAGTCCGAATCGATTCGCCGGCTACCCTTGCCGGACGGGCAGTTTTTGGGCACTGTTCACGGTGGAATCGTACTTGCCCTTCGCGTCTTCTTCGCTCACCAATTCCAAGTATTGGTCGGTGGCAGGCACGTCGTACCACGCACCGTCGGCGAAGTCCACGATCGCCTTGCCGCCGTAGTTCACGGTCACAACGCGGCCGACTTTCCCCTCGAACCGCTTGTATTGCTCAAAGCCAGGCTTCACACGCACGAACTTGTCCGACCACGCGGCCTTGAGTTGCTCGGCTTCATCGAAAGTGGGAAATCGCACTGCGGTTACTCCAGAGACACGTAGGGTGGGCCGGACCGCGACGGCTGCGAAGCAGACGTTGCGGGACCACGCGGCATCGCCTCCGACTGCCCCGTGGGCCTCCCGCGACCATTCGCTTCGCTCATGGCCGCGGTCCGGCCCACCCTACGACTACGACGCTACGAAAGACTCACCGCAGCTTTCCGGGCGGGTCGAAGTCCAAGCTCTTCACGAAGCGGCAAGCGTCGGCCGCGCCGTACTCGCGGTCCATGCCGGGGTCGTGCCAGTCGATCGCGAGAGGGCCATCGTAGCCGATCTCATTGAGCGTGCGAAGGATCGCGGGCCAATCGATTCCGCCGTGGCCGGGGGAGCGGAACTGCCACCCGCTCCGCGGATCACCGCTCGGCCAGTACCCGGCGAGCACGCCAGCCCGGCCGTTGAGCGTCAGGATCGCATCCTTCACATGGACATGATAGATGCGGTCCTTGAACCGCCGCAGGAATTCCACGGGATCGATGCCCTGCCAATGCAGGTGGCTGGGGTCGAAGGTGAAGCCGAACTCTTCGCGGCCGCCGAGCGCGTCGAGCGTCGCTTCCGCGGAGTAGAAATCGAACGCGAGTTGGCCCGGATGCACTTCCGCGGCGAAGCGGACGCCGCAATCGCGGGCCGTGTCCAGAATCGGGCTCCACTGCTTGGCGAATTGCTTGAGAGCGTCGCAGATGATGTCCGGCCTTGGAGCGGGATACCCCGCGACGTAGCTCCACACGGGCGAGCCGGTGAACCCGCTCACCACCGTGGCTCCGAGCCGTTCCGCGACGCGGAACGTGGCGGACATTTCCTCGGCAGCGCGTTCCTGCACGCCTTCGGGGTCGCCATCGCCCCACCCGTAATCCGGGAGCAGCGACTGGTGCCGCTTGTCGATGATGTCGGAGACCGCCTGCCCGACTTTATGATTGGCGATGACCGGCACGTGCAGATCGTGACGGGCAAGGAGATCGAGCCGGGCGGGGGCGTAGCCGTCGTCCGCGAGGCCGTGTTGCACTTCGAGGTGGTCGCCCCAGCAGCAGAGTTCGAAGCCGGCGTAGCCCCACGCGGCCGCCTTGGCGGCGAGCGCTTCGAGCGGCACGTCGGCCCACGGGCCGCTGAACAGGAGCACGGATCGCGGCATCGGGCGCGGCCTCACGGGGTGGCGGGTTGGATTTCGAAGTACGAGTGCCGCCGGCAGAACGTCACATCGAAGTTGAAAAAGAAGGAGGCAGTGCCGAGAAGAACAGGGACTGAATTGTTCGGCGACCAAGCGAATATTTGCGGCTCAGGGGGGAATGGTGGAATCGACACTGTGAGCGAGACGAATTTGGCAACACTCCCCTTCACCGCACCTGCCAAGACGACGGTGTGAACGAATGATTTCCAATCAAGTCCGAGTTGAAGCCCAAGATCATACGGAATCACCGAGAAGGTCGTCCCCGAATCAAGCAGACCGAAAACAGGGATCGTAGCACTCGGGCTCGAAAGGTCGAATGGCAGGTACGGAGCGGTATCGAGAACACCGCTGCCGCCTGGTTTGGGAATGAACGGAAATCGAAGTCGGCTGCTCATTGGGGGATCGGGATCCCCGCCAGTTCGTAAAAGAGCTTGAGTCCCGCTTCGTCCGTCGTGATCCGATAACCTGTATCGAACACCATGCCGGGCCGGATCTCAAAGCCCGGCGGGAGCAGACTCCGGGGATCGAACTCATCGTCCAGCGCGTCGCGAAGTTGCTGCTTCTCTTCGAGCGTCAGCAACTTCACGCCTTCCAGCATCTCGGTGAACGACATGGCTCGGCCCTCATCGTTGTCGCCATTCTACCGAACGCGTCACCGCTGAGGCAGTGCCAGGTCCTTCAGGTCCTTCACCTTGCCGGGCTCGACGGTCACGAGTGTCGCCCGATTCCACGGGTCGGCGAGCGACCGCTGCCCGATCGGGAGATCCTCCGCTTCGAGTTCCGAGTCGTGGAACAGGTCGTGCCCGACCTTGAGGCCGTATTCGCCCGGAGGCAGCGCAGGGAACGCGAACTTGCCGTCGGACATCACACGGGCTTCGGCGCGATGGCCGTTCTTCGCGAAGGCCACGACCCACAGATGACCCGCCCACTTCTCTTCCGGATCCGCGACGCGCCCGGTCACGCCGCCGGAGTTCGCAGCGGCGACGGCGACCGCCGTCGGCTTCTTGCTCAGCGGCACCTCGAGCGGCCCGATGATCGTCGGCGCCCGGCCCGGTTCGTACACGGCCGCGTACCAGTCCTTCGCGTCGTCGTTCACTTCGAGGGCGAACCGGCCGTCCCGAACTTCTCCCTGCGCATACACGAGCGGGCTGTAGGTGGTCACGCGGTTGTGCAGCAGGTCGGTGGCGAACCGATACGGCTGCGGCCCCGAACGATACAGAACGGCCCAGCCGCGGGCGATCGGCTTCCCTTCCCGCGTGGCCGTGCCAGCGACTTCGCGCTTCGGCCGATCCACCACCGGCAGCCGCTTCATCTTGATGACACCCACGTCGAACGTCTTCCGCGCATCGGCCTTGGGCGGGCTGAACTCCTTGGGTTCGTAGTCGGGGGCGTTCACGGTCACGCTGTACTCGCCTTCCGCGTAGAACGCGACGCGGAAGGAGCCCGGTTCGGGTTGGTCGAGCCGCGCGTATTGCGATTGCGGTGCCTTGCCGGGCGCCTTCGGCCCCGCGAACCATGCGGACGCGAGCGTCACGGGTTTGCCGGTCTCGGCGTCCACCGCGCGGCCCGCGAACCAGCCATGTCGCTTCAGCTTGATCTCGACCGGTGCCTCGGAAGGGGCTTGAACCGAGCCGGACATGAAACCCGGAGCATCGACGGACACTTCAAATGCGTTCCGCTGGGGGCTGCCAAGGCCGTTGATGGAGAATCGGCCGTCCGCGTCGCTCTTCACGCTGAACTCGTACCGACCGATCGTGGCACCGGCGAGGGGCTTGCCGTCCTCGTCCAGCACCCGCCCCTTGAACGGCACTTCGTTCGCCATCCGGACTTGAAGCACTGTCCCAGGCGGCCCCGGTTCCACGTGAACGTTCGACAACGTCGTCGCTTTGCCCGGTGCCTCGAAGCGGAGTGAATGTCGGCCGATCGGAAGCGGCGGCAAGTGATACTGCCCGCCGGGAACCGTGACGGTTTCGATCGGTCGACCGATGTAATACATCGCATCCCGTTTCGACAGTCGCAGGAGTTCGCACTTCACACGGACTCCGACCACCGGCTGCCCTTGGTCGTCGACGACGGTGCCGGAATAGCGCCGCCCGTACGATATCACGATATCGCCGGCCTCGGAGGTGAAACCGGGCAGCACCGGCGGGGCGAACACGAACTCGCGCGCCAAGCCCTCCGCATCCACCACCAACCCGCGATGCGGCCTCGCGGAGGGCGGGAGCGGCCCGAGCTTGAACCGGCCATCGTCCGATGAGACGGCCGGCTTGGGACTGAGCGGATACGGGTCGGAGAAGGTGACGGTCGCTTTCGGGATCGGCTTGCCGTCGAACCCGATCACACGACCGCTGATGAAGCCGGGCTCCGGCATGGGATCCGGATACGCCGGAATGGCGAGCCCGAAGCTCACACTGAGCGCGGCGAGAAATCCCATGTCGGCCTCACGTGTTGTGTGTTCACGTCTTCGTTTCACCGTTCGCACTGGGCGGCGGAGGCAACGGAGGGCTGAGCGGAATGGGCGGGAGCGGAGGAGGCGGCGACGCCGGCGGGGGCGGAGCCTGGATCACGGGCAGGGAAGTGGACGGTGCCGCGGGCGGCTTCGGCGGGGCCGGCGGAACCACGGGCTCCTCTTCCTCCAGGAAGATCTCGTCCGTGTCCGCTTCGTCGATCTTCTTCCGCAGCAGCGTGTAGATCACGGTCGCGGCCGTCCAGAAGAAACTGTAGCTGAAGCCGAGCATCATCAGGAACAACCCGCCGAGCCAGAGGCCGACCATGCGGGCGCCGAGCGTGTTGTACCACCAGTATTCGGCACGATTCACACTGTTCGCCTCGGGGTTCACCGGGGCGTACACATCCACGCGGCGGTCCAAGGCGGTCTTCAACGACACGTGCGTCACTTCATACGGGCTGTCCTTCAGCAGCAGTTCCTTCCAACCGAACGATTCCGGCGCGTAGATGAAGTAGAACTCCGGCTTGCGGCTGGAGTACATCGCGCTGGCGGGCAGGCCCACGGCCCACTTGCCCACGTACACCGCGAGCGAAGCGAAGAACAGCACCGCGAAGGTGACCGCCGCGCCGTACAGGATCGCCACGATCCAGTACCAGATGTACTGCCAAGGAGCCTGGTACACGTAGTTGATGGAGCGGCTCAGGGCGTCGAACGTGTCCGAGGAATCGCCCTCCACGCTGAGCGTGGGATAGACGAGCGGGTAGCCCACCATGCCGACGAGGAACACGGCCATCACCGCACCGCCGAGCAGGATCAGCGGCAGGCCCAAGCCGAAGAACAACAGGTCGCCCACGACCGGGAACAACGCGATCGAGCCGAACACGAACAAGCCGAGGATCACTCCGCCGACGATGATCAGCGGCATCATCGGGGCCAGCAGGTAGTTCACATACCGGTTCGCCACGAACGTGATCGTCTGGCGGAAGGTGACCGGCCCCTTGTTCGCCAGTTGGATCGCGGCGAGCCGCGTGATGATGCCGCCGAAGAAGCCCCACACGGCGAGGCTCCACACCAGCACCAGGAACAAGTACAGCCGCGTCTGCGGGCTGATCCCCGGCGATACGAGCTTCGACACGGGAATCAGCAACTTCACGAGCGGTTCGATGAGCACGGGCACGGAGCCGGAAAGGAAACCGCCGATGGAGTCGCCGCGTTCCGTCGCGGAGCCGCCGATCACGTTCGTCACGAACAAGAACGGATTCGGCCCGCGGTATTCGTCCCATGGCAGCACGCGCAACCGACCGGGAGGCGACGGCGCGACGGCGGGTGTCTTCTCAGTCGCTGCTTCTGCGGCACGGGCGGGAGCGGCCAGTTCCGCAAGTTGCTTCCACTCGGCGAGGTCGCGTTGGAACTGAGCGTCGCCGATGGCGACGAGTTCCTCTTCCTTCTTGCCTTCGTGTTTCTTGAGGAGTGCGGCGTTGCCGTACTCCTGGTCGCTGCGTTCCGGCGCCTTGTAGTAGAACATCGCGGAGAGGACGTACCACCCCAGCGACATGACGAGGATGCCGGCGGCCGCGGCGGCCAGTTTCCGCGGGTCCATCGCGATCCAAAAGCAGCGGAAGAGTTCGAACCACGGCCAATTCGATCCCTTCGCGCCATCGCGCCCCTCGGCCATGCTCATACCTCGTTCGGGTGTGTCGCCCCGCGACGCGGCGTCCGGCCGGTTCGGGACGCCGCTATGATACCTCCCGCGCCGAGTGCGGCAACCAACCCCTACAATCACTTCCCGAACCTTCACGAGGCTGCACCATGAGCAAGCAATTCCTCAATCCCTCCGCGCTGAACCCGACCAACGGATTCACCCACGCCGTGACGTCCGTCGGCGGCAAGACCATCCACGTCTCCGGCCAAGTGAGCGTGAACGAAAAGGCCGAGGTGATCGGCAAAGGAGACATGCGCGCACAGACCGAACGCGTGTTCGAGAACCTGAAGGCGTGCCTCGCCGCGGCCGGCGCCACCTTCGACGACGTGGTGAAGATCACGTACTTCGTGGTGGGATTGAAGCCGGAGCACGTGCCGATCATCCGCGAAGTGCGGGCGAAGCACTTGAACATGACGAATCCGCCGGCCAGTTCACTGGTCGGCGTGGCGGCTTTGGTCGTGCCCGATTGGATGATCGAAATCGAATTGGTGGCCGTGGTTCCGGCGTGATCAGCCCGCGTCCAACTCCAACACCCGCTCTCGGATCCGGCGGATCACGTCTTCATCCGTCGGATACGGGGACTTCAGCACCGGCCGCAGCGGCAGCGGGATCTCATCCATGCGGTACACCGTGCCCGGGGCGCTGATGCCCGTTGGGGCCGTCGTGATGTGCACCCGCGCGAGGCGGCTCGTGTGCGTCACCTTCGGATCGAGCACGATGGTCGGCGTCCGTTTCAGGTGTTCGATCGCGGGCTTCGGCATGGTCGCGCCGGGGTCCGCGCCCAGCACCAGCGTGGCGTCGTTGTCACCGCGAACGAGCAGGTCGATGGTGGAGAACTCGCCGGGGTTGAAACGCGGGTAGCCGCGGCACAGGTTGATGCCGAACGGGTACGCCGTGGTGTAGCGAAGCACCACGTCCGCCCCGGTGACATTGCCGTGGCCGCGCATCGGCATGGTGACGAACTTCGTGTGGGCGTTCATCTCGGCGGCGAGGGTGAGGGCCGCGGCGGAGTTCATGTGCTTGCCGCGCGTCATCGACAGGCCCATGCCGAAGAACAGCACGCCGAACTTCGCCTTCTTCATGCGGTCGATCAGGTCGGTGAGTTGCTCCATCCTCAGGCCGGTCTCGGCGACGAGCGACTCATCGACGGGTTGGCCTTTGGCAATGGCGCGGAGCGCGGTGAGCAGTTCGAAGTCCTTGCCGGGGCGAATCTGCAGGAAGATGTCCGCGGCCTTGGCGCTCGGCGTCTCGCGGATGTCCACGAGCACCATCGTGCGGCCCTTGCGGCCGTTCGGCACGAACTTCCCCTTCTGCGTGAGCGTGTACTTGGTGAAGTGCCGCGGGTGGCACTCCGCCGGGTTCCCGCCCCAGTAGATGATGAAGTCCGCCCGGTTCTTCACTTCGCCGAGCGTGCACGAGACCTTTCCACCCAACTGGGCGGCGATCTCGGTGGGGCCGTGTCAAAGGGAGGTGTGCGAATCGATGACGGCACCGATCAGTTCGGCGAGCGACACCGACTCGCGGGTGGCCTCGCAGGTGACATTCGAGAGACCGTAGACCAGCGGCATGTCCGCGGCGTGAAGGTGCTTCGCGGCCGCGTCGATCGCTTCGTTCAAGCTCGCTTCGCGGCCGTCGACCAGCGCATCGGGATAAAGACGCTCGGCCGTGTGGTGCTTGAACCACGACTCGCCCAGGATGCAGGCGCGTTTCGTCTCGACAATGCGCTCGTGGTCCGAGTGCAGTTCGATGTCGTCGCACACGCACCCGCAAAAAGTGCATGTCGCGTTCTTGGTGAAGGTCAGTTCCATGAATCACTCGGTCGCGTCTTGCTGATTATCGTCTTCATCTTCGCCGAAGTCCACGCCGTCCCAGTCGTCATCGGGATCGGGAATGTCCATGTAGGCGTCGCAATGCGGACAGGTCTCGGTGGTGCCCATCGAACTCGCGGGCCAGTCCGAACTCTTGCCACATTCCTCGCACACGGCACTGACCGTGCCGGTGCGCTCGGCCCGCTGCTTTTGCTTCGCCAAGCGTGCGGTCACTTCCTCCTTCAAATCCTCGTAGGCCTGACGGGCCGGCTCCGCATCCGCTTCCTTCACCACCCGCACCTCGTACCCCTTCACCGTCTCGGGCGAAAGGCCGAGCGAATCGCCCGTGTCGGCGACCATATCGGGCAGCCACACCGCCGCGGGATACCCCTTCTCCGTGAGCCAGTCCGCCACGGCTTTCGCCGTTTCGACAGTCTCCGTTACGCGAACGCAGCACGGATGCAGTTCATCGGCCATCATCGACTCCGGAACGCAGACTCGTCCACACTTTGGCGAAGTCCGCGGGCGGCTTCGCGTCCCACGTCATCCTCTCACCCGTGGCCGGGTGCACCAACCCCAATCGGGCGGCATGCAGCAACGGGCGTTCCGCTCCGCTTCCGTCCGGAGCCGGCCGGCCGTTGATCGGCCGGTCGTAGATGCGCTCGCCGCACAGCGGTGCACCGGATTCGCCCAAGTGAATGCGGACTTGGTGTGTGCGGCCCGTTTCAAGCCGGCACTCCACGGCCGCGAAGCGGCCCAGTTCCTCAATCACCTTCACGTGCGTGACCGCACGTTTGCCATCCGGCGGGTCCGTCTTGCGGGTGCTGCCGCGCCGGCCGTCGCCGCGGTCCGGCACCAAAACCGACTCGATGCGGTTCACCACGGGCGTGCCGCGGGTGAGGGCCAGATAGCGGCGATCGACCGTGTGCTTGCGGAATTGTTTCATCAAGGATTCGGCAGCGGCCGCGGTGCGGGCGAAGACCACCAAGCCGGAGGTGTCGCGATCGATGCGGTGAACGGCGATGACGGAGCGGCCCGGCTCGCCGAGCAAGCGGGGAAGCTCGTCCGCGAGCGTGGTCGGCAGGAACCGTTTCCCACGGCCGAACTCCGCGGCTTCTTCCTTGTGACGCATCGTGGTCAGCCCCGCCGGCTTGTTCGCCACCACGATTGAATCGTCCGAATACACGATCTCGATTTCGTGTTCGGTGTTTGATGTCTCGTGTTTCGCAATCGGCTTCTTGGGCTTGGATTTCGGCTTGGGCTGCGGATTCGGTGGAAGCGGCGGGGCGGCCTTGGCCTCGCCTTTCTTCTCGATGCAACCGTCCGCCACGATCACACGTTTGCCCGGCTTGAGACGCCGCGCCACGTCCGACTCCACATGCGGGCCGATGCGGACGTGCCGCCCCTCGACCAGTCGCTTCGCCTGCGACCACGACAGGCCGAACCGCAGCTTCAGAACCGCAGCCAAGGTCTTCCCGGACTCGCGGTGTTCCACGACGAACGAATGCGACGGCACGGTCACTCCACCACGAAAAGCTTGTCGTCCACCTTGGGCAACGGCTTGTATTCGACCACGGTCAGCTCGAGGAACGGCCGGCCATCGTGCGACACCTTCGATTTCGTCGGCACGACCAAGCCCTCGACCGTCTTGAACTCCGAGAACACGGTCAGTTCATCGACCACCTTCTGGGACGGATTCACGCCTTTTCGCTGCATGGCGGTGAGCAGGCCGGTCTTCTTGTCGAAGGCGAGCGTGGTTTCCTTAAGCCCCTTGGCCTTGACCACGAGCGTGACGCACTCCTTGCCGTCGAACGTGCCGTCCTTCCCGGCGGCCATCACGTATTTGTCGCCGAGCAGCGGGAAGAGTTGCGAAAGTTCCTGGATTGCGGCCGATTCACGGAGTTCGTTTTCCGCCGCGACCGTGAGCTTGGCCTTCACGCCGTTTTCGGTCTGCGAGACTTTGTCCCCGTTGATGATCTGCACGGTGCTCGCCTTCTGCCCGCCGATTTCGAACACCATCTCGACGCGCACCTTGTCCGGCACCGAGAAGGCCATCGATCCGGTGAACGGCAGCTTGGGCTCGACCACGGTGCCGGCGATCTTCGAGAGCCCGGCCGGGAGTTTCTTCAGGTTCGCCTCGCCGCCGTGGGCCTTGATGGCCTTTTGGAGGATGTCCGCGGGTTTCTCTTGAGCGGCCGTAAGTCCGGCGGCGAGCAACAACGCCGGCAGGCCGAGCGCGAATCGGGGCATGGCGGGCTCCTGGAATCGGTTGCGCTTAGAGTATCGATTGGCTGCGAACCTGACGGCTCTTCCATTCCGCATGGAAGTCGGCGAAGCGGCCGGCGAGGATCGCGGCGCGGGCGTCCGCCATCAGCCGCAGGTAATGCGAGAGGTTGTGAATACTCAGCAAGGTGGGGCCGAGCATTTCGTCCGCGGCGAAAAGATGGTGCAGGTACGCCCGGCTGAAGCCCGTGCAGCAGTAGCACGGGCAACCCTCTTGAACGGGTTTCGCGTCGCGACGATGCACGGCATTCCGCAGGCGGATCGGGCCGGTGTCCGTGAACGCCAGAGCGTTGCGGCCGTTCCGCGTCGGCATCACGCAATCGAACATGTCGATGCCCGCGGCCACGGCTTCGAGCAAGTCTTCGGGGCGGCCCACGCCCATGAGGTATCGCGGCTTGTTCGCGGGGAGCATCGGAGCGCAGTGCGGAAGGGCCGCGTGCATCGCATCCGGCCCTTCCCCCACACTGAACCCGCCCAAGGCGTAACCGGGGAAATCGAACGCCGTCAGTTCGCGAGCACATTCTTCACGCAGGGCGAGGTTCGTGCCGCCTTGCACGATCGCGAATTGCGACTGTTCCTTCCGCGTGTGGTGCGTCTTGCATCGTTCGGCCCACTTGATCGATCGTGCGACGGCGGCACGGATCACCTCGGGGCCGCCGTCCGCCGGGGGGCACTCGTCCAACACCATCGCGATGTCCGAACCGAGGTTCTGCTGGATCTCGACCGCACGTTCCGGGGTGAGTTCGAGCGGCGAGCCGTCGATGTGGCTGCGGAAGGTCGCGCCGCGGTCCGTGATCTTCACCTGGGTGGCGAGGCTGAACACTTGGAATCCGCCGGAGTCCGTCAGGATCGGCCGCTGCCAGCCCATGAATCCGTGCAAACCGCCGAGTTCGGCGATGAGTTCGTCCCCCGGGCGCAGTGCGAGGTGGTAGGTGTTCCCGAGAATGATCTGAGCGTTCAGCCGCCTCAGCATCGCCGGCGTCAAGCCTTTCACCGTGGCCTGCGTGCCGACCGGCATGAACACCGGCGTTTCGATGGGGCCGTGCGGCGTGTCGATCCGCGCGGCGCGGGCGGCACCATCCGTGTGCTGAAGTGTGAACGTGAGAGCCATGATGAAGAGATATGCATCGGATCGGACAAATCGCAGTGCTTGCGTCGCCGTTGGCGATCCCGTAGCATCGGAGTGTCATGACCCCATCGCGTCGGAACTTCCTGAGGATGTCGGCGGCGAGCGGGGCGGCGGTCTCGCTCGGGTGGGCGGGGCACGGCCAGGAGGCCGCGCCGCCTGTTGCTGAAACCGGTGCCGAGTTCATCACCGCCGAGACGCAAGCCGCCATCGAACGCGGCCTATCCTGGCTCTCGCGTCAGGCCGAAGAAGGCACGCTGATCGAACGGTTCAGCGGAGCCGCGGTCGGCGTCACGGCCCTCACCGGGCTCGCACTCATGGCCGGCGGCCATCAACCGGGCCGCGGCCGCTACGCCCGGGCCGTGTCCAAGTGCATCGACTCCGTTCTCTCCGCGGCCAACGGCCCGGTCCCCGGCTTCATCGGCTCGGCGGACGCCCAGCCCAACTTCCGCGGCATGAACCAGCAAGCCATGTACTCCCACGGCTTCGGCTGCCTGTTCCTGTCCGAAGTCTGCGGCATGCTCCCGGACAAGGCCCGCCAGAAAAGAGTGAAGGAGGTCTTGGACCAAGCCATCGCCTTCACCGTGGATGCGCGGAACAAGGAAGGCGGTTGGCGGTACAGCGCGGCCTGCGATCGCAGACGTATCCGTCACCGTCGCCCAGATGATGGCCCTGCGGGCGGCAAAGAACGCGGGCGTTTTCGTCCGCAAGAACGTGATCGACGACGGCGTGGCGTACATCAAGGCGTGCCAGATGCCGGACGGCGGGTTCAGCTACTTCAAGGGCGGGGTATTCCGCGTTCGCTCGCAGCGCGGCGCCATCGTGGGGCTGTACAGCGCCGGCATCTACACCGGACGCGACATTGAAAAGGGACTGCGTTACGTGAACCAGTATCTCCCGGTGCGGCAGTTCGCCCACCGCGAGATCCCGCCGCAGCACTACTACTACGGCCACTACTATGCCGCGCTCGCGATGTGGACGGCGGGCGGTGAATGGTGGAGCCAGTGGTTCCCGCAATCCGGGACGAACTCCTGCTCCGCGCCCGCGGTGGAATCTGGAACGACAACGGCCTCGGCACCGCCAACTCCTCGGCTTACGCCACGGCCATGAGCCTCATCATCCTGCAACTTCCGAACAACTACCTGCCCATCCTGCAGAAGTGAGTTCACTTCGCGGGCGGAATCTTCGGCACGTTCAGCGGCGGGGGCAGTGGCAGCATCTGCGGCGGGTTCGGCAACGCGGACGCCGGCGGAACCTGGCTGACGACCGGGGCGGTCGGCGCGACCACCGGCGGAACCGGGGCGAACGCCGGAGCCACTGCGGAAGCCGGAGTCGTCACTGGCGACGGCTTTGCCGCCTTGGCCTCCAATTCACCCATCCGTTGGTTCAACTGCTTCATCTGCTGCAGGCATTGTTCCATCATCGCGACCTGCTGCGCAGTTGCGGCAGAACTGTTCGCACCCATCGGCGGCAGCACGGTCATCTGGTCACCGGCTTGCACGTACGGCATGGACGTGGGCAACTGGTTCGCATTCGCAGGCATCTTCGACGGCCGCTCGGATTGTGCGGCCAGTACGGCACGTAAACCCAGCGCGGAATCAAGAGTACGTCGCCCGGGTTGGTCGGCGGGCTGCTGAACCGCCGGCGGCAGACCGGCGGGTTGGCGGCCACCGTCGGGGTCAGGACGAAGGCCGGGCAGGCCGCGGCCGCGGCCGCCAGAGTCGCGGTGGCGAACTGCCGCGGCTCGGGGTCCTCCATCCGCACTTCCTTGATCGAAGGCGGAAGCACGGCCGGCTTGCCGGGTGTGGGAGCCGCGGACGGAGCGGCGGCGGGTGCCGGGCACGCCGCCTTCTGCGTCTTGCAGGGAGCGCAATTCACCAATCCCGGCTGCGTCGTTTCGCAACCCGCAGCGGCGGCCACCACGCATCCCAAAAGCATCATCGACCGCATGGGCGACTCCCCATTTCCGTTTCGGCGCGGATTCGCCGGGCGAACCGCGGGTCCGGCATGTGGCGGAAGTATCGTCCACCCGGATTGCCGGACTTGACCGAAACTCCCGAATCACCCGCAAATCCCGCGTCCCTATAAAGAGCGACATGATCGGGGCCCGCGTCGGGAACTGGCATTTGGAAGCGGAAATCGGCCGCGGTCCGCTCGGAATCGTGTATTCCGCACGCGGCTACGACGACGCCGCCCGCCGCGCCGCGGTGAAGGTTCTCACCGAATCACTGGCCCGCGATGCCGCGTTCGTGCAGAAATTCCCTGGCGAGATGCTCGCCCTCCAACGCCTCGATCATCCCAACGTCGTCAAGTGGTTCGACAGCGGTATCCACGCCGGTCACGCATATGTGGCGGCGGAATTCGTTGATGGTTCGGACGGGGCCAAGCTTCTGGAGGCGGGGCGCCGGCCATGGCGGGAGGTGCTCGGCCTCGCCGTGCAAGCGGCCCGCGCACTCAAGCACGGACACAACCGCAACTTGCTGCATCGCGATCTCAAGCCCGCCAACTTGATGCTCGCCCCGGACGGCACCTTGAAATTACTCGGCTTCGGCTTCGCGAAGATCGCCGCATCGCCGCTCACAGCGACACCCGCGCTCGGCACCGCCGCCTACCTTCCGCCCGAAACTGCGAGCGGGAAACCACCGACGCGCCGAAGCGATTTCTACTCGCTCGGCGGCGTGCTTTACACTCTGCTCACCGGCCGCCCGCCGTTCACTGCAAACACCGTGGTGGAACTCACGCACAAGCAGTGTTACTCGCTGCCGGAGCGACCGGGCATGCTGGTCCCGGATCTGCCCGCGGAGCTGGACGAGTTCGTCTGCATGCTCTTGGCGAAAGACCCGGCCAAGCGGCCCGCCACGGCGCAAGCGGTGTTGGATGAACTGGAACGCATCCGCGGCAAGCTCGAACGCAAAGGCGAAAGCCTCTCGTGGCCGGCCAAGCTGAAGCCGGACACGGCGGAAATGGCCGCACTGCCCGCCAGCTTGGGCGGCTTCGGCCCTGAACCGGACGCTTCGCCGCAACCACGGCCGTGGCTGCGGAGGCTGTGGGTCGTAGCCCCGCTGTTCGCGCTGGTCGTCGCCGGGATCGTGCTGGGCTTCGGGCGATCGGGGCCGAGTGCGGAGCAGCTTTGGGCCGCGGCCGAGCCGCTGATTCAGTCCGAAGACCCGGCCGACTGGGACCGTGCGTGGGATGAATATCTGGAACCGCTGAGCCGGAAGCATCCGGACCGATACTTTGATGAAGTGGCATCGGCAAAGACCCGCATCCGAGACCGCAAGGAACTCTTACGGGCCGTGGCGGAAGGTGCGAAGCCCGAGCCGCGGTCGGAAGGCGAACGCGGCTACATGCGCGGGCTGCGGCTGGCCCAAGCCGGGGACACCACGGCGGCGCGGCGATCGTGGAACGCGGTGATCGCGGCCTTCGATCCCTTGGGTTCTGAAACTCGCTGGGTCGCCCTGAGCCGCGCCGGGCTTGCCGCCTTGGACCGCACCGGCCGCACCGACGCACCCCACGACCGTGCCGCCTTCGACGCCGTGATCGCCTACGCGAAGTCACGACCGGAGTCGGAGCGTCGAGCGATTTACGGTGCGTTGGAGGAGTTGGTTCGGGATGACACGGAGTTGCAGGGATTGCTTCACTCGCTGAGGAATCAACCGTAAGGCGGGTCGAGGGGCTTTGCGAGACCCGCCGTTCCCAACAAGACTGACACGCTCACGGATCTTTTATGGCCACGCCCACCGCCGATGTGACGGAGTACGTTTCGCTGCTCTCCAAGAGCAAACTGCTTCCGCAGGAGGAAGTCGATTCCATCGTGAAGCGATGGCAGGACGAGTCCGGCGGCGGGACCGTCGAAGCGTTCAGCAAGTACCTCGTTTCCAAACGCGTCCTCACACCGTGGCAGTCCGCCATGCTGCAGCGAGGCCGCGCGGACGGCTTCTTCCTCGAGCGCTACAAGATCTTGGACCAGATCGGCAAAGGGCAGATGGGCGGCGTTTACAAGGCCGTGCACTCCCTCGGGCAGATGGTCGCGTTGAAGATCCTTCCCGCATCGCGGGCCAAGGACCCCCGCGTGCTCGGCCGCTTCCAGCGTGAAGCCCGGTTGCTCACGCAACTCGACCACCCGAACGTGGTGCGGGCGTTCCAAGTCGGCGATTCCGGCGGCCGCCACTTCATCGTCATGGAGTTCCTCGAAGGCGAAACGCTGGACGAAGTGCTGCAACGCCGCAAGAAGCTCCCCGTGCCCGAAGCGGTGCGGCTGATCCGCCAAGCCCTCGACGGCCTCCAGCACCTCGAAGACAAGCGGATGGTGCATCGCGACCTGAAGCCTGCGAACCTCATGATCGTCCCGGCGGGTGGCAAGGGAGCTGCGGACACCACGCTGGACGCAACCGTGAAGATCGTGGACATCGGCCTGGGCCGCGAACTCTTCGACGAATCCGCACCGGAAGGGCTGATTGACACGCAACTCACGGTGGAAGGCGCGGTGGTCGGCACGCCGGACTACATGGCACCGGAGCAAGCCAAGGACGCCCGCTCCGCGGACATCCGCGCGGACATGTACTCGCTGGGCTGCGTTCTGTACCACGCGATCACGGGCCGCACGCCCTTCCCCGACACCAACATCATGACGCAGATGCTGCGGCACGCGACGGAGATGCCGCAACCGTTGGAGAAGTACGCGGATGTGCCGCCGGGCCTTCAAGAGACCCTCGAAAAGCTGATCGCGAAGCGGCCCGAGGATCGCTTCCAAACTCCGGCCCAAGCCTCGGAGGCGTTCAAGCGGTTCCAGACGCCGGGGGCCGGGGGCGAGGCGGTGAAGGCGGACATGGCACCCGCGTTCAAACAATGGTTGGAGACGGAATCGCATGTGCCGTCTCCGGAACCGGTGAAGCCGAAAACCGCGCCAGCCCCCGCGCTTCCGCCACCGCCCAAGCCGGCCCCGCTGCCGCCACCTCCTGCCTATGCCGCGCCGCGGCCCGCTCCGATGCCGCCCGCTCCGCCGCAGCCGATGCGCCCGGCGACGCCGCAGCCCTACCCGGTGCCGCAGCAGCCGTGGCAGCCGCAGCCCATTCCGTATCCGAAGACGCCCCACGAAATCGAAGTGGATGTCGAGTTGGTGAGTCTTCCCTCTGCGGGCGCGCCCGCACCGCAACAAGTGGCCCTCATCCAGACGGAACCCGCGTCGCGGCGCAGGGCGGAAGCCGACCGCCCGCTGACGGACTTGACCCGCCGCGACCTGATGCTCATGGCCATGGGCGGCGGCGGTGTGGTGCTCTCGATGACGCTCGGTTTCACGCTGACGCGCCTGCTGCGCAGCACCGTGAAGCCGCCGCCGACCGAAGGCGACGACAAGAAAGAGTGATCAGCTTCCCGTGGTGGTGCTGGGCGGCGGAGGCGGAACCGTGGGCGGGGCGACCGGCAACGGTTGCGGGACGGACGGCCCCGGATCAAGCGGCGTGGGGGCGGGCGGTTGCAACGGGTCCGCGGCGACGATGGGCCGACGGTTCGGATGAGTCTTCTGGGCGATATCGAACATGATTACCTCCTAGTCCAAGTGTACTCGCGGGCGGCTTGCTTTTCGCCTCAAATCTGGTCTAATTGCGGAGTAGGTTCCCGCCGATACATCCTTTCGCACCCACCGGGCAGGCAAGCGATGCTCATTCCCCCACATCCCGTCGGCGTCTCGCGGCGAGAATTGCTCCAGGTCGGCTACTCGGCCCTCGCCGGTGTCGGCATGTCGAGCGCTCTCCGCGCCGATTCCCGAAGCCAGAAGCAGTCGCCGAAGTCCGTCATCGTCGTGTTTCTCACGGGTGCGATGAGCCACATCGACACGTTCGATGTGAAGCCGGACGCAGTGGCGGAAGTGCGCGGGCAATATGGTGCGATCAGCACGAAAGTGCCCGGCTACCAAGTGGGCGAACTGCTGCCGAAGATGGCGGCTCGCGCGGACAAGTACGCCGTCGTGCGTTCGCTCGCCCACGCGGACAACAACCACACCGCCGCCACGCACCACATCATCACCGGGGCGAAGCAACCGGGCGTCCGCTTCGACAAGCCGCTCTCGCGCGACGATTGGCCCGTGTTCGCCTCCGGCCTGAGTTTCCTGAAGCCGCGATTCGACGGCGTGCCCACGGGCGTGACGCTGCCGACGTTCCTGCAGGAAGGTCCGCTCGTGTGGCCGGGGCAGCACGCCGGGTTCCTCGGGCCGAAGCACGATCCGTGGCAACTCCGCAGCGATCCGAACAGCCGCGACTTCCATGTCGACAACCTCGTCGCCGGGATGGACGTGCAGCAGTTGAACGACCGCATGTCTTTGCTGGAGGGCGTGAACCGGCAGCAGCGCGTACTCGGCGAATCGTTGGACGGTCGCCGGCTTTCCGAGCAACAGGCCAAGGCCGCGAGCATTCTCACGTCCGGCAAGGTGGCCAAGGCATTCGACATCGGCCAAGAATCGAAGGCGACGCGGGACAAGTACGGCCGCCATATGTTCGGCCAATCGCTGCTCCTCGCCCGGCGGCTGATCGAAGCCGGCGTCTCGGTGGTGCAAGTGAACATGGGCCGCGTGCAGAACTGGGATCACCACGGGGACATCTTCCCCGCGCTGAAGCGGAACGTGCCGCCGCTCGACACCGGCATGGCCGCCCTCTTGGACGACCTCGGCGACAGCGGACTGCTGAACGACACACTCGTGGTGATGATCGGCGACTTCGGCCGCACGCCGAAAGTGATCAACGGCGGCCGCGACCACTGGGCCCCGTGCTTCTCCGCCGTCTTTGCCGGGGCCGGCGTGCAACCCGGCAAGATCATCGGCAAGTCGGACAAGGTCGCGGGTTATCCCGTGACCCCGGCCTACTCCCCGGACGATGTCGGTGCCACGATTTACCAAGTGCTCGGCGTGGACCCGCACTCCGAAGTGCGGGACCGCATCGACCGCCCGGTGCAACTCAACCGTGGCGAACCGATGGACGTGCTGTTCCAGGAGTAGAAGAAATGGTTTCTCTCTCGTTCGACGATACTACAACGCAGCGTCTCTTTGGGCACGAAGCTGCCGAGGATGAAGATCCGAAGCGCCTACGTGAGTACTACTTTCGAAGCGGCGTCTTCGATCGGGCTACTGCAAATATGCCACTGCGGATTCTTGTCGGACACAAGGGGCTGGGCAAATCTGCGCTGTTTCAAGTGGCTATGCAGCAAGACACCTCGGAATCTGCTGTCAGCATCCTCCTTCGGCCAGACGATGTGCATGAGGTCGCTACGAACGCCGATATTCTCGCAGCGATCCGCAGCTGGAAGGAAGGACTGCTAAGAATCATACACAATCGTTGCCTTGACGCGATCGGAGCAACATCAACAGGATCCCCGTCCGTCCTGAGTCGAGGCTGGAAGCTACTTGATAGCCTTGCGTCTATCGCGAAGCCCTATCTGAGCAAAGCAGTAGATGTCGAAGTAGCGAAACGAAAGCTCGCGGAATCCCTTATCACGAAGAAGGTCGTGCGGGTATACATCGATGATCTGGACCGAGGGTGGACGGCAACCCCAACAAGCATAAGCAGGTTGTCCGCACTACTCAACGCGGCTCGTGATCTTGTGAAAGACCACGAAGGCCTTCAGTTCCGAATCGCACTGCGATCCGATGTGTATTATCTAGTTCGCACTTCCGACGAGTCCACTGACAAGATCGAAGGCTCCGTGGTCTGGTACTCGTGGACGAACCACGAGATCCTCTCCATGCTGGTCAAAAGAATTCAGTCCTACATCGGGAATGAGTTTTCCGAAGATCAGCTGGTAAATATGGAACAGTATCGACTTTCTTCGCTTTTGGACTCCGTTATGGAGCCGCGATTTACGGGCCATGGCAAATGGCAAAACATTCCGACCTACCGAATGCTCATGTCTCTGATTCGACGCCGACCTCGTGATTTGGTCAAACTTTGCACTTTGGCGGCGCACTCAGCATTCAAGCGAAAGGGCAAGTGCATCACATCCGTGGACTTCGCCTCAATCTTCGATGAGTACTCTCAAGGGAGACTCCAAGACACGGTCAACGAGTACCGCTCGGAGCTACCAGAGATCGAAACGTTGATGCTCTCGATGAAGCCATCCCGACAAAAGAGACAAACCGGTAAGTCGCTATTCGTTTATACCACAGCCGATCTTCTCAAGAAGATTCGCGACATTCAATCATCCCAAGCAGTATTTCGCTTTTACGGTGGCAGAGCCGCTTCCGAGAAGGATCTCGCGGCCTTCTTGTACAAAATTAATTTTTTGACAGGGCGACGAACGGACGGGAACAAAATCGTTCGGCAATACTTCGAGGACAACCGATACTTATCATCTAGCTTTGTCGATTTCGGCTTCGACTGGGAAATACATCCAGCGTATCGATGGGCGCTTCAGCCTGGAGAGACAAAAACGTAATATCAGGCTTGGATGACGAGGAATACGTCTGAGTAGCACTCTACTTTGTTGCAGAAGACGTTCCGCTTCATCGCCTGCGGTGCAAATCACCCGCAGCAAGATTTTGCTGCAGGTGATCAAGACACCGATTCCGCTTCGTGCTTCGGGTGTGTCGGCGGGCCGTTCCGCCATTCGATCAACGTCTGGATCGCCACGAAGAACACCGGCACGAAGAACACCGCCAGCACGGTCGCGGTGATCATGCCGCCGAACACGGCGGTGCCGAGCGATTGCCGGCTCGCGGCTCCCGCCCCGCTCGCGAACACCAGCGGCGTCACGCCCAAGATGAACGCGAAGCTCGTCATGATGATCGGCCGGAACCGCATCTTCGCCGCTTCGATCGCCGCCTCACGGATGCTTCGCCCCGCGTGCCGCAACTCCCGCGCGAACTCCACGATGAGGATCGCGTTCTTGCTCGCCAGCGCGATGATCAGCACGATGCCGATCTGCGTGTAGATGTTGTTGTCCATCGCGGCCACGCCGGGCACCGCGGCGGCGAGCATGGTCTTGACTTGCACCGCGCCGACGACCCCGAGCAACCCCAGCGGCACGACGAGGATCACGGCCAGCGGCAGCAGCCAGCTTTCGTATTGGGCCGCAAGCACGAGATACACCGCGAGCACGGCGAACGCGTAGGCGAACCACGTCTCGTTGCTCGTGCGTTTCTCTTGGAACGCGGTGCCGGTCCAGTCGTAGTTCATGGTGCGGGGCAGCACGCCCTTCGCCACGTCCTCCATGGTCTTGATCGCCTCGCCGGACGAGACGCCGGGGTTGGCTTGCCCCTGCACTTGAGCCATGGGATAGAGGTTGTACCGCATGATCGCCTGCGGGCCGACCGTGGGCTCGGCTTCGAGCAGGCTGCCGAGCGGCACATGCTTCGGCGGCTGGCCGTGCTCGGAGCGGCCCGGCACTTCGAGCCGCATGATCGCGCTCGTGTCCGCCCGGAACCGCGAGTCCGCCTGCACCCGCACCTGGAACACGCGGCCGAACTTGTTGAAGTCGTTCACGTACACCGAGCCGAGATTCGCCTGCAGCGTGGCGTGGACGTCGTTCAGCTTCACGCCCATCATTTCGGCCTTCTCGCGATTGATGCGAAGGTAGACCTGCGGCACGCCGGCGCGAAACGTGGTGAACGTGCCGGGGCCGATCTGCGGCCGTTTCTTCGCCTCGTCCACCAACGCTTGGGTGCGTTCCTGCAGCACCTCCGGCCCCACGCCTTCGCGATCCTCGACCTGCATCTGGAAGCCGCCGACAAGGCCGAGACCGAGAATCGGCGGCGGCACGATCACGATCACCTGCGCCTCGCGCATCTGCCCGAACGCCATCTGGAGATCGTTCTTCAGCATCTCCTGCTGCAATTCCGGCGTGGTGCGCTTGGACCAATCGGTCCATGCGATGAAGCAGGTGGCCGAGTTCGGCGCCATCGTCTGGTCCATCATGGAGAAGCCGCCGAGCACGAACCAGCCGTCCGCCTTGCCCTCGTCGCGGTACTTGCCGAACACCACGTTCATGCGTTCGATCACCTCTCGCGTGCGATCCACGGACGCGGAATCCGGAAGTTGCACGGCGATCATCGCCCAGCCTTGATCCTCGGTGGGCAAGAAGCCCTGCGGCGTACGTTGGTACAACCAACCAGTGAACGCGGCGATGCCGAGCGAGAGGAGCAGCATCACCGGCCACACCCGGAGCAGTTGCCGCACGATCCACGTGTAGAAGCGTTCGACCGGGCGGTAGATGCCTTCGAACGCTCGCGCGAAGAGTCCGGGTTTCGTCACCGGCTTCAAATACAAGGCGCACTGGGCGGGCTTGAGTGTGAGAGCGTTGATGGCGCTGAGAAACGCGGTCGCGGCGATCGTGAGTGCGAACTGGCGGTACATCTGCCCCGTGACACCGGGCAGGAACGCGGTCGGCAGGAACACGGCCATCAGCACGAGGGTGATGGCGATCACCGGCCCGGTCACTTCGTTCATCGCCTGGATCGTGGCGGAGCGCGCGTTCAGCCCCTTCTCCATGTGGTGGCTGGCGTTCTCCACGATCACGATCGCGTCGTCCACCACGATGCCGATGGCGAGGATCAGGCCGAAGAGCGTGAGCAGGTTCACCGAGAATCCGACGAACGGCATGAACGCGAACGCGCCGATGATCGTGACCGGCACCGTGGTCGCGGGCACGAGCAGCGCCCGCCAACTGTGGAGGAACAGGAGGATGACCACGAGCACGAGGCCGCCCGCTTCGCCGAGGGTCCAGTACACCTCGGTGATCGCCGCGTCCACGAACTTCGTGGTGTCGAACGGGATGCTGTACTCCACGCCGTCGGGCAGCGTGGGTTTGATCTTCTCCATCGCCTCGCGGATGCCCTTGGCCACGTCCAACGCATTCGACCCCGGCAACTGGAACACGAGGATGTTGCGGCTCGCAAGGCCGTTGCGTTCCGCAAAGGAGTCGTACGTCTGGGCGCTGAGTTCGATCCGCGCCACATCGCGTAGGTACACGATCTGCCCGGCCTCGCCGGACTTCACAACGATCTTCTCGAACTGGTTGGCTTCGTTGAGGCGGCCCTGCGTCGTGATGGTGAGTTGGAAGGACTGACCGGACGGATTCGGCGGTTGGCCCACCTGCCCGGCCGCGACCTGCACGTTCTGCCGCCCCAGCGCCTCGACCACCTCTTTGGTCGTGAGCCCGCGAGCGGCCAACTTGTCCGGATCGAGCCAGACACGCATCGCATAGGCGCCGACGCCGCGGACCGTGACTTCCCCCACGCCGGGCACGCGGCTCAGTTCATCCCGCAGTTGCAGCGTGGCGTAGTTCGAGAGGAACAGGCCGTCGTACGCGCCGCTCGGAGAGGTCAGCGAGATGGCGAGGATGATGTTCGAAGACTGCCGCTTCGCAGTGACGCCCTGCCGCCGCACTTCCTCGGGCAATCGCGGCATCGCGATGGCGAGACGGTTCTGCACGAGCACTTGGGCGTCGTCCAGATTCGTACCGATCTCGAAGGTGATCGTGAGCGAATACGAGCCGTCCGCGGACGACGTGGAGGACATGTACATCATGTTCTCCACGCCGTTGATTTCCTGCTCGATCGGCGCGGCCACGGTGTCGGCCACGTCGCGTGCATTGGCCCCCGGATAGTTCGTGCTGACGACAACCGTGGGCGGTGTGATCGCCGGATACCGCTCCACCGGCAGTTGGTACAGCGCGACGACGCCGAACAGCACCGTGACGATGGCGATCACATTGGCGAAGATCGGCCGATCGATGAAAAATCGCGAAATCATGTGTTCCGGGGATTCGTATGGCGGGCGAGTCGGACAACCCTTGCTGGCGTATCGGGCTCACTTGGGCGGCGGGCGCAATTCCCACTTCTCGGGAACGACATCGCCGCCGGGGCGAGTCTTCTGCAGGCCTTCCACGATGACCGTGTCGTTCGCCGAAAGCCCCTTCTCGATCGACACCATGCTGCGAACCGGAACGCTCGGCGGGCGCGGAGGCAAGTCGCCCTTCGGCTGGGCGGGCTTCTCGTTGAAAAGCGTCCAACCGGGAACCGGTTTCTCCGTCGCCGGAGCCATGCGGAACACCGTGGGGCCCACGACCACCACGCGCCGCTGCACCTTGTTCTCCGCATCCACCACGAACACATAGCGGCCGTCCTGGCCCGTCATCAACGCATCCTCCGGAATCACGGGCGAGTCCTTCGGCGGCCCCGCCGGGAGGCGGATGCGCGCGTAGAGCCCCGGATACAGCGAGCGGCTGCCCTTCGAAGAATCCATCGGATTCGGAATGCGGCCGCGGATACGCACCGTGCCCGTACCCGGATCCACGCGATTCTCGCGGAAGTCCACCCGGCCCTTGTGCGGCCAACCCGCCTCCCCGGTCGCTCCCACTTCCAGCGGAATGGTCTGGTTCAAATCGTGCGACAACCGGTTGCCCCATTCCATCCAGTCCTTCTCGGGCACGTCGAAATACACATAGAGTTCGTCCATGCGCACGATCGTGGTCAACAGCGTGGTTTCACTCTGGCCCACGAGATTGCCTTCGTCCACGAGCGTGCGGCTGATGCGGCCGTCGTACTTGGCATGGATGCGGGTGTAGCCCAGGAGGATGTTCGCGGTGTGCAGCGAAGCCGCGGCCGAATCCGATTGTGCGTGGGCGGACGCGAGCATGGCCGTATTCACGCCGAGGGTCGCACGGGCCTTGTCCACGTCGGTCTGCGAACTGGCCAAGCTCTCCGCAGCAACCTCGACCCGCTTCAACTCCGCTTTCGCCAAGTTGACTTGAGCCTTCCAATTCTCGATGTCCGCCTTCGCCTTCTCCAGATCGGCCTCGCTCTTCTTTACAGCCGTGCGATACTCGCGTTCATCGATCGAGTAAAGAAGATCCCCGGGAATGGTGAGGAACCCGGCGCCGCGCTGGCCGCGCACCTCCATGCCTTCCTTGAAGTGAACCTTGGTGAGCACTCCCTTCACGCGGGCGCGGACCTCCACCATCTGCGTCGTTTCGAGATGCCCGTTGTACTCGTAGAAGTGCTGGACCGGTGCGGTCGCGGGTTTGGCCACGGACACGACCGGCGGCGGCGGGGGCGGCGGAGCACCCTTATCGCCTCCGCAGCCGACCACGGCGGCGAACCCGGCCGCGAGCACCGCGAATCCGCCGATACGAACGAGTTTCATGGGGTCGCCTTCTCCATGCGGGCGAAGAACGAATCACTCGGATGATGATAGCGGGGGACGCCGCGGCGGAACCGCGACTCGGAGGATACCCGCGGGCGCGGCCGGTCTTTCGCCTGCTCGCGAGATTCAAGCGAAACGGGCCCGGAACGCTCCGGGCCCGTCGCGAATCGGTTCACGGATTCCCCCGTCACGGTGCAGCCGGAAGCGACGTCGGATCCTGCACCACATCCAATCCGTTCACCACCCACCACGCGCCGCCCGAGATGTTCAGTGTGATGAGCCCGTCGTGATTCAGGTCCTTGATCCCCGTGATGGTGACGACAGTCGGAGGGCTGACGGACGAATCCACGGTCTGCGTGGCCGTTCCTTCTCCCGTGAACGAAGTCGCCTGCCATGAGAAGTACGGATCCGCGACATAGACCTGCATCGAATACGTCGTGCTCGCCGGGTTCGTGAGCGGCACGGCGATGGCGAAGATCGCGGTGCCCGCCCCCCACGCGCCCGAGCCGTAGAACTGCTTCTGCGTCGGCGTGAGCGGCGATCCCGGCGGGAACATCGAAGCCGGACGCACGAACGAATCGGGCGCGGTGCCGATCCAGCCGTAGCCCGTGGCGGGCGTGTACACGTTCAAGGCGGAAGCGAATCCACCGATGGTTGAAGTCGCGAACTCAAGCCGGTTCGGCAGCGTCACGTTGGGCGCGCCGTTCGCCGGTGTCGGCAGGTTGCCCGTGGTCGCCACGTCCATGCCGCTCGCCACCCACACCGCACCGTTCACCACGATGTCCAGGATGCCGTCGCCGTTTTGATCGAAGCCTGTGGTCTGAACGTAGCCGTAGCGGTCCACGGTACCGTCCACGAGCACGGGCGTCAGGTTGCCTTCCACTTGCACGGTGATCCCGTTCCACACGGAGTACGGATCGCCGTAGTAGAACCGCACGTCGCGCGAGTCGCCGACATCGACGCCGACTTGGAACGTCGCCTTGTCCTGCCCCCACGCTCCATCGCGGAAGAGGGCGTCCGGCGCGCCGGCGCTACCGGGTCCGCGGTCGTAGCCGTTCACCGCGGACTTCCAGCCGAAGCCGTTCGAGGCCGAGTACGTCCGGGTGTTCAGCACGCTCTGGAAGCCGCCGCCTTCCAGCGGGGAGGAGGGCGTGTTGAAGTCGAAGCGTTGCGAGATCGCCGGCGGCGGGCCGGACGGCGGCGCGACCGCGGTGTAGTCCTGAGTGAAGACACCGATCGAGGCACCGGTCGTCTCCGTCACCGTGATCGTGCCCGTGCGGTTCACCGTGGAATACGGCGCGGTGATCGAGAACGTGGCGACACCGCTGGCATCCGCCAGGACTTGCGTGCCGAGATAGCGTTGGCCCCCGGCTCCGTCCGTCGTCGTCAGCGTGCCCAGAGACGTCGTGATGGTCAGCAGCGAGTTCGGCGTCGCCCCGGTGATCGTGTACAGCGTCGATGTCGTGCCGTTCGCCGCCAGTGCCCCCGTCACGCCGATGGTGCTGCCGGGATACGCGACCGGAGCACCGCCGTTGCTCAGGCTCACGCCGAGTTGGGCCCCCGTTTCACTCGAGCCCACCAGCGGTCGGACTTCCAGCGAGAGTAGTGCCCAGTACGACGCCTGTGCGGCGCTGAATCGCAGTTTCATCGCGCCGGTCGCGTCCGTCTTCACGGTGAACGTCCGGCTGCCGGCTTGGCCGGCGGGCGTGCTCAGCGCATTCACCTTCACCGTGCCCGGCAACCCGTTGGTGATGTCCGTCACCGACATGTCTTCCCAGGCGTGGGCCATGTCCCCCATTACCACCGTGACGCTGTAATCCGTGCTCGGCGAGAGCATGTCCAGCCGGAAATCGCCGGGCAGTTGATTGCCTTGGTTGTAGACGCCGTCTTGAAGCAGCGTCGTGGAACTGCCGCCGCGATCGAACGGCAGCGGTGCACCGCTGATCCAACCAAGCGCGTTCGCGGTGGTGGAGGTGTAAGCGTTCGAACCGATGCTGATGTACTCGAACGGGTCGCCGGGATCCGTCGGCACAGCCACCGGGCTCGCCGAACCGCCGAAGTCGATCCGCCGGATCGATTGCCGGTCGTACGTCTCGACGAGTTGGCTCGGCAGCAGATACGGGTTCGGGCTCACCGCCATCGGGCCGCTTCCCGTGAGGCCCAGCTTCCCGCTGCCCGACCAGCCCCGCACGTCCGTCACGGAGATGGTCGAAGGCCCCGTGCCCGTCGGCCTCAACACCGAGAAGCTGAAAATCCCGCTTGCATCCGCGAGGATCTGAATGCCCTTCACCGCCGGATCGATGTCCGTGGCGATGATCGTCCCGTAGTCCGGCTTCAACGTGAGTTCCGCGAACGGCCCCGCGCCGGACCCGTTGTACACGTCCGTGGAATAGCCATCTCCCGGCAGCGTGGGTGCGAGCGGCGACGTGCCGTCCGACGAACTGGTCCGCGTGATCGACAGCGGCGCGATCAGCCCCACCGGGCGCACGTCCAAGCCGTTGATCGTCCAATACGCGTTCGGCGGAACCATCGGCACTTCGACCGTGATCCAGATCGTGTCGCTCGCCCCCGGGTTGAACATGCCGGTGTACGACACGAACTGGTTCGCGAACCGCTCGGTGTCGAACGTCTGGATGCTCGGGTTCAGCAGCGTGGGGTTCGGGTCGTTCGGCAGGCCGACGTAAATGTTCGTGTTCGCGCGGGCGTCGAACGTGTCGCCGATGTACGCCGTGATCGCGATTTCCTGGTTCGGTGCGACCTTGACCTGGAACACGCCGTTGTTCGAGCCGCCGCCTTGGTAGCCCCACTGCCCGTCGCGCAGCAACCGCGCCAACTGCGGCGAGTTCGGAATGTCGTTGTAAGGCGTCTGCCGGTCGAACGCGCCGGCTCCCGCGTTCACCCAGCCCACGCCCGCCGAGGCGTACGCCCCGCTCGTCGGAGTGTCCGTCGGGATCACCGTGAGATAGCCCGGCTGCTTGTTCGCATCCACCACCGGCCGCGTCGGTGCGAAGTCGAACGTGCCGCCCAGGCCCAGCGGCACCGGGAACGTTTCAATGTTGTACCAAGACAGCGTCGCCGCGTTCTTCGACGCGATCTGACCGTCCGGCAACGCCGGGTTCGGGCTGATCACCGGGTTCACGAGTCCCACCGCACTCAGGATCAGCGTGTCCCCGCTGCCCACGGTCGGCTCGCCCGCGTTGATCACGATTTCCGCATTCAAGTCCGGGGACGCGATCCATGTGTCGTCCGCGAAGCCGCTGCTCAGCGACACTTTCGTGAATTGCCCCTGCGCCCAGGTGATCGTGCCCGGTGCGAGGCCCGTGATCGTGCCCGTGCTCGTCGGCGACGGAAACGCGCTGCGGCCCGGCACCACCGTCGGGTTCACCGGGTTCGTGTCCGCCGAGTCGTCCACGATCAGCGTGGACTTGCTCAAGGCGTTCGCCACGTGCACGTTGCCGACGACGTTCGCCGTCAGGCCCGCGTCGCCGATCACCACCGTGTCCGCACCGTTCTGACCCTGCACGGTGAGCGGACCGGTCGTGGCGAGCACTTGCACGAAGTCCGCACCGGTGCCGCTGTTCACGTTCGTGGTGATGCCGCTCGGCGTGGCCGCGACGTAGATCACGTTGCCGCCGCTGCCGCCCTTCACCGTGAGGCCGCTCAATTCGGCCGGGGTGAAGGTGATGTCGTAATACGCCGGGGTGAAATTGCTCAGCTTCCCCTTGTCCAGCACGGCTGTCACGCCAACCGCACTCGCCGAATCGTCCGCCGTCAGGTTCACGAAGCCGCCGAGGCTGCGCACATCCACGGGTGCATTGATCGCCTGCACGCCGAGGAGCGGGTCGCCCACGGTCGCGGTGTTGTTACCGCCGCCGGTGTTCACGTTCACGGGGCGGTCCGCGGACCGCACGCTCACCGAGTCGTCGCCGCCCCCGGTGTTGATCGCCACCGTCACAATGTTCAATTCCGGCCCCTGAGCCTTGTTCGGCGTCACCAGCGACCACCCGCCTGCGATCGCGTTCGCCGTCAGCGTGATTCCGGACGCATCCTCGATCGTCGCGTTCACACCGTCCATGTTCACGATCACGGTGTTCACTTCATTCCCGCCGGTGAGGCTGACCGCCCCGTACGGCGCCAGCCCGAACGCCACCGCGTCCAGCACCGCCGGCACACTGCGATCCTCCAACCGCTCCATCCCCAATCGACGCACCGGCTGCACCGGGCGACCCCGACTCCGCAACCACCGCAGCAACATGTTCGGACGCATTTTGGAGACTCCGCACAGGGACGCGCTCTCGCTCCCTGTACTTCAGTTCCCAAGCGAACGACTGTCAAAGTCTTCCGATTGCGAAGATTGCGAAATGTCCACTCGACTTTGCCGCCTGCGGCACCTGTGCCGCCCCCGCCGGTTCTGACGACTGCACCATCCCCCGGCACGCCCGGCACGTCCGGCACAACTTGCCGGCCAACCGGCCACCGGCCAAGCCCACACACCCTTGGCCACTAACTGTCCGATCACGCAACCGACATGGAAAAAGAAAACCCGGCTCGCTCGAGCCGGGTTCGTTGGGTTGGCGATTGGTCACGAATCACGGAACTCAAACACCGTTGTCTTCAAACAGCTCGATGCCGAAGTAGAGGATGTCCTCATACCCGCCCGTGATCCAGGCAGTGCCGTTGGGAGAACCTGTATTGCTGAGTGCACCGGACGAGTGGATCACGTCCAAGGTGTCGCTTCCGCCGGCACCACCATCGACCGTGAACTTGACGCCCCCAGTCGCTTCGGCGGTTACGTGGAAGGTGTCATCACCCGCAGCAGCCCCCTTGGCCGACAGAGTTGTGAGCTTGTTCGTCACGACACCGATGTGCAGAAGAGAGACCACACCACCGCCATCGAGATTCACTGTGACGTCGGTCCCCGAGATTGTCCAATCCGCGCTGGAATAACTGGTGCCGGACTGGTCGATCACGACACCGATCTGCTTACTGTTCCCGTTGTCAAGTTGGTTGATCTTGTTGCCAGAAGTTGCACCCAGGTTGAGTGTCACATTGGCTTCAGGATTCACGATGAGGAAGTTGCTTCCGTTGCCACTGACGTTGGCCACGATGCTGGAGAGGTTGGAGTAAACGAACGAACGATTGGTGTCCAGGCTGACGAACGATGGAGTCGGACCCACCGTGCCATGGATATCCCATGCTGCACTCGTGCCGCTGATTGCAAGCACGTTGGTCGTTCCACCGCCCCCGGTGACGAGCAGGGCAGGAGTCGTGTCGCCGTTCACGTTGAACGTGTTGTTGCCACCGCCTGCGTTGCCGCGGAAGTCGCCGAATCCGGACAGTGTCAGTGTCGAGGTTTCATCGTTGTAAGACTGCGTGGCATAGCTGGTCGAATTCCAGGTGCTCGACGCAACATTCAGGCCCGTGATGCTGTTGTTCGGGCCAGTCTGGCTGTTGGTACTTGTTTAGCGCACTGGTAGCAGCACGGGTTGATTCCCGTGAAGGAAGCAATCGGATTCAACTGATGCTCCTCAACGGAACCGGCGAAGATTCCGCTGGAGTGCCACATCGACTTCCCAATCGTAGCTGCTCAGTGATCGAGCGTGTTGGTACCTGTATCCCCGTCGATGCCGCTGGTCACACTCGTCGTCGCACTCGGCGAGAGCAGGATGAACTGATCGTTCCCGCCTTCGCCGTTGATGTTGCCGGTGAGCGTCACGCCATCTGACAGAGTGAAGATATCGCCTGCACCACCGCCCTTGAGGTCGTAGGTCTTGCTGACGAGCACGTTGAACAGCGACATCGCTGCCGCCCTGCAGCACCGCGAAGCCCGTGAACGTCAGCGTGGCGTTCACCACTCGACCCGGATCGACATCGGTAGCCGTCGGTGTAGGCCCGCGGTGTTCAGGCCTGTGCGCTGGTCGCGTCGCGGCCCTGCAGCGTGCCACCCACCGCCTGAGCCGCACCGTTGATCGTGTCGATACCCGTGAACCCGGCCGACACCGGATTCACGCTGCCCGATGTCGTGCCCGTGTAACCGTTGGCCGTCGGAGCCGTCGTCAGCGTGGCGTTCACCGCCGTCGTGAACCCGCTCACCGTCAGCGTGTCGGCGTCGGCTTCGCCCGCGATGCTCCCGGTCAGCGCCTTGGTGTCGCTGATCGTGAACACGTCCGCGCCCGCCCCGCCCTTGAGGTCGTAGGTCTTGCTGACGAGCACGTTGAACAGGTCGACATCGCTGCCGCCCTGCAGCACCGCGAAGCCGGTGAAAGTCAGCGAGACGGTCTGGATGCCGGCCGTGCCGCCATCCGTGTCCGTCGCCGTGTCCGTGTACGTCTGCGTGGTGTTCAGGCTCCACGTGCTCGTCGCGTCACGACCCTGCAGCGTGCCACCCACCGCCTGAACCGCACCGTTGATCGTGTCGATCCCCGTGAACCCCGCGGACACGGGGTTCGGGTCAATACCGCCCGCGGTGGTCACACCGGTGTATCCGTTAGCCGTCGGGGCAGCCGTCAGTGTCGCATCGACCGCCGTCGTGAACGCACTGAACGTGAGCGTGTCAGCGTCGGCTTCGCCCGCGATGCTCCCGGTCAGCACCTTCGTGTCGTTGATCGTGAACACGTCCGCACCGGCCCCGCCCTTGAGGTCGTAGGTCTTGCTGACGAGCACGTTGAACAGGTCGACATCGCTGCCGCCCTGCAGCACCGCGAAGCCGGTGAAAGTCGAGACGGTCTGGATGCCGGCCGTGCCGCCATCCGTGTCCGTCGCCGTGTCCGTGCAGTCTGGCTGTTGAAGCTAGCGTTCGCCTTGATCGTGTTGATTCCCGTGAAGGAAGCAATCGGATTCAACTGATGCTCCTCAACGGAACCGGCGAAGATTCCGCTGAGTGCCACATCGACTTCCCAATCGTAGCTGCTCAGATCGAGCGTGTTGGTACCTGTATCCCCGTCGATGCCGCTGGTCACACTCGTCGTCGCACTCGGCGAGAGCAGGATGAACTGATCGTTCCCGCCTTCGCCGTTGATGTTGCCGGTGAGCGTCACGCCATCTGACAGAGTGAAGATATCGCCTGCACCACCGCCCTTGAGGTCGTAGGTCTTGCTGACGAGCACGTTGAACAGGTCGACATCGCTGCCGCCCTGCAGCACCGCGAAGCCCGTGAACGTCAGCGTGGCGTTCACCACCGGAACACCCGGATCGACATCGGTAGCCGTGTCGGTGTAGGTCTGGGTGGTGTTCAGGCTCCACGTGCTGGTCGCGTCGCGGCCCTGCAGCGTGCCACCCACCGCCTGAGCCGCACCGTTGATCGTGTCGATACCCGTGAACCCGGCCGACACCGGATTCACGCTGCCCGATGTCGTGCCCGTGTAACCGTTGGCCGTCGGAGCCGTCGTCAGCGTGGCGTTCACCGCCGTCGTGAACCCGCTCACCGTCAGCGTGTCGCCACCCGTCCCACCGTCGATCGTGCCAGTCACAGACTTGCTGTTGGCAATGGTGAACGTGTCGTTGTCCGCATCTCCGTTCAGCAGTGCGGTGACACTCGCCAGCACCGCGAACGTGTCATCACCGGCGTTGCCGTTCAGGGTCGCGGGATTGCCGATGCCGATCGGGAAACCAGCCGTGTTCGCGTCATAGGTCCACTGGGAGGCATCCGCCAGGAAGACGAATGCATCATTGCCCGTGCCGGCGGTGAAAGTGCCTCCGATCATGTTCAGGATTTCGACGTGGCGGAAGGTGCCGCCGTTGATGGTCCCGGTCGAGCCCGAGCTCGGCGGCGTGTCGAACACGACTCCGGAGACCGTGCCGTTTGTGACGTTCAAGCGATCGTTGTCAGAGCCATCCAAGCCTTCGGCGTTGAGCGTTGCACCGGTGAGGTTCACGCCGGCATCGACGTTGTAAATGTCCGCACCGTCGCCGCCGAGGATGCTGAGGCTGTTCGAAATCTTGACGTTGAAGGTGTCCGGATCGGTGCCACCTTGCAGCGTCGTGAAGCCGCTGAAGGTCAGCTTGACGGTGCTGCTCGCGGGGCCGAGCGTGTTGCCGTCGTCGTAGAGCTTGGTGGTGTCCACGACCCAGGTGCTGGCGACGTTTTCACCCGTGAGCTTGCCGGCGGGACCGCCGGCGAGCGTGTTGATGCCGCTGAACCCGGCGCTGACCCCGGTCACACTCGTACCGCTGTAGCCGTTGGCGATGGAACCCGTGAGTGTGGCGTTCGTGGTCGCAATGGCGCTGACGTCCAGCGTGTCGACGCCGGCCTCGCCATCGACGCTACCGGTGAGCGACGCACCAGTGGCGATCGTGAACTTGTCGTCGTCGGCACCACCCTTGAGGAAGTAGCTCTTGGGGAGGTTGACCGCGAACTCGTCCTTGCCGCCCCGCCCCTGCAGCGTGAGGAACGAGGTGAAGGTCAGGTTCCCGTACGTGTTGTCCGAATATGTGTTGCTCGCACCCAGCGTCCAACTGCTTGTGGCGCTGCTCGCGAGGTTCTCGCCGGTCAAGGTGCCCGACCCGTTGCCGTTGATGACGCGAATATCGTTGAAAGTCCCACTGATGCCGGTGGCGGTTCCGGTGTATCCGTCGGCCCCGGCCGTGTTGAGCGTCGCGCTGGCACCCGAAGTCGCGGAAATCACGAGGATGTCGCTCCCGGTGGCTCCGTACACGCTGCCGGTGAGCGTCTTGCCGTTGTTGATGGTGAATTTGTCGTCACCCGCGTTGCCGTAGAGGTTGCCGTTTCCGACGTTGCCGGTGACCGTGAATTCGTCGTTTCCACCGTTCCCGTTGACCGTCAGAACGGTGTTGGCCGTGAGATCACCGATCGAGACCTTGTCCACCCCGGCATCGGTGCCGTTGACAATCAACCCGGATCCGAAGGTGCCGCCGGTGGCCTTGTATTCGACGATGCTGGCCGTGTCGTCGACGCCCGTAAGGCCCGTGATTTGCGTCGAACTGATCACGACGTTGCTGTTGCCCGCCGCGCCGCCCGTGTAGTCGTCAAGCGTCAGCTTGTTGCTACCCGAGCCCGCATCGATCTTCAGCGTCGCCAAGATGCCGTTCAGATTGCCGTTGTTGAGTGCGCTGGGATCTGACGAAACGGTGATGACATCCGCGCCAGCGCCGGTGTTGACGGTGGTCTGGTGGTCGATCGCTTGGACCTTCACCGTCTTGATCGCACCACCCTTGGCGTCCAGTTGGAGAGGAGCCGACGTACCGGTGATCGTGTAGTTCTCAGGCACGGAGTTGCTGTTCGAGCCAATGACCTTCACGAGACTGAAGTTTCCGCTCGTGGCCCCGTAGCTGATGCCTGCGGCGTTCAAACCTGTGATGCTGGAACCGCTGATGCTGACCGCCGTGTTGCCGGAGGTGGCACCCGCATCCGACACGTTCAGGGCGTCGTTACCGCCGTCGTTCGTCACGGTGACAGCGGCCAAGCCATCAAGGGTTCCTGTGTTCAGAGGGGCGTTTCCGGAGATGTTGATAGTATCGTTCCCGGCACCGCCGAGCACCGAGACCGCCACACCGCTCGACTGCACATTGATAATGTCGTTCAGGTCGTCCGTGTTGATAACGATCTTGGTCACGCCGACAGGCAACGTTCCCGAAATCGTGTTGGTACCAGTCCCGCGCCAAGAAACACCGGAGCCGTTCACAATCGTGTCGCCGGTGTCATTGAACTTGTAGGTGGTGCCGGAGACGGAGAGGGTGACGTTGTTCGCCTTGCCGGATGCAGCGAGGAAGGTGAGAGTGTCGGTGCCGTTAAACGAGATCGTCGATGCCGGGGTCACCTTTTCTTCCATCTGTTCGAGGCCGAGCGTCGTCTTCTTCACAGGGGCGTGGAAGCGGCGGATCGGGCGGGGGCGGCGGGTCGTGAAGAGCTTGCGAACCCAGTGCGACATCGACATATCGGAATCCTCGGTGAGTGTGTGTGCGGGAGTGCGTCCAGAATCGGGGCGGCGCGGGGCCGCGGGGATCGGGCGACCGATCCGGGGGTAGCGGTGGGGAGGAACGCGTCCGCGGTCCGGCGGGGGGCGATTCGTCCGGGCGGTTCGCGGGAACCGCAAGCTTGAAGGGCAATCCGTCCTGGTTCGCCAGACGTTTCGGGCCGCCGATCCGGGCGTGCGATCGGGGCGCTGGCAGAGTCTCGTCTCGGCCGTTCGACGTAATGAGAGTTTCGGCAGTTCCCGGAAATTGGGAAATCTAGGAAACTTTCGCCAACTGCGCGAGTCCGGAGTCTTCGGTAATCGAGGCCGATTGTTCCCAAGCGGCCAATCGTTACGCAAACACCTTTCGGAGCAATTGAACTCCACACGGCGTCCGGCGGCAAGATAATTCTTTGGAAAATTGGAACGACTGGGAAATTTCGGCCGGATGTGCGGGTTGCGACGGGTGCGTCATTCGAAGTGATCGACGTTCATCGCGCGTTGTTTGTCCGTGACGGGCACTTTCGCGTCTTCGACGAGGTCCTTGACCACGAGCGCGGCGGTGCGTTTGCGGAGGCGGCTTTCCGGCTTCAGGATGAGGCGGTGGGCGAGCACGGGTTGGGCCATTTTCTTCACGTCGTCCGGGAGCACGAAGTCGCGGCCGCTCACCGCGGCGAGGGCTTGGCTGGTGCGGAAGAGCGCGATGGTGGCGCGGGGGCTGCCGCCGAGGAGGATGTCTTCGTGGCCGCGGCTGGCGTGGACGATGTCGAGGATGTAGCGCATCACTTTGTCGTCCATGTGCAGATCGCGGACGGCTACCTGGCAGGCGAGCACGTCGTCGGCGGACACGACAGGTTTGAGGTCGTCGATGGGGTGCCCGCGCTGCAGCCGCATGAGCATCTTGCCTTCTTCTTCGAGCGTGGGGTAGCCGAGGCTGAGGCGGATGAGGAAGCGATCGAGTTGGGCTTCGGGAAGCGGGAAGGTGCCTTCCTGATCGATGGGGTTCTGCGTGGCGATCACGAGGAACGGCGGCTTCAGCACGAAGGTTTGGCCGTCCACGGACACGCGGCGTTCGCCCATCGCTTCGAGCAGCGCGGCTTGCGTGCGCGGCGTGGCGCGGTTGATCTCGTCGGCGAGCAGCGTCTGCGCGAACACGGGGCCGGGGCGGAACTCGAACTCGGCCGTCTTCTGGTTGAAGATGGAAACGCCCGTGACGTCCGAGGGCAGCAGGTCCGGGGTACACTGGAGCCGCTTGAAGGTGCAACCGACGCTGCGGGCGAGGGCGCGGGCGAACATCGTCTTGGCGACGCCGGGCACGTCCTCGAGCAGGATGTGCCCTTCGCAGAGGTACGCGGCCACGGCCAGCGCGAGTTGCGGCCGCTTCCCGATGATCACCTTCTCGATGTTCCCGATGATGCGGCCGGCGACGGCCGCCACGTCTGCTTGGCTCATGGTGTCCTCACCATACGGGAAGACGCCCGCCGCTGCCGTTCGTTCCGCGTTTCTGGTACATTCTTGGGTATGCGACACTTCGCTATTCTTGCGGCGTTCCTCCCGCTGGCATGCAGCAAGCCCTGGCCCCGTCCGTGGAAGGATCCACGTCCGCCGGCATCGCGGTGAAGACGGCATCACCCAAGAAGCAGACGCTGCACTGGACGGTGGAACAACCCGCGACCGTCGCGGCTTACGAGTCCACGCCGGTCGCGGCGATGATCGCGGGGTACGTGAAGGCCATCGCGACGGACAAGCAGGGCAAGCCGATCGACATCGGCAGCGTGGTCGAACGCGGGCAGCCGCTCGCCACGCTGGATGTGCCGCATCTCGAAGCCGAGGCCGAACAGAAGAAAGCGGGCGTGGCGCAGGCCGTGGCCGAGCACGAACAGGTGAAAAAGGACGTGGCCGTGGCGGATGCGCAGGTCACGGCGGCGAAGGCGATGCTGAAGGAGGCGGACGCCGGCATCGCGAAAGCGACTGCGGAGTACGACCGCTGGAAGGCCGAACTCGCACAGGCGGATGATCTCGTGTCCCGCAAGGTGATCGACACGCAGAGCCGGGCGGTCGTCTTCAAGCAGTTTCAGTCCGCGGAGGCGGGGCAAGCCGAAGCCGCCGCACGGGTGAACACGGCGAAGGCGACGCTGGCCGAGCGCGAAGCCAAGCGTGCGAAGGTGGATGCGGACGTGCTTGCGGCCGCGGCCAAGGTGAAAGTCGCCGAAGCCGCCGCGAAGGAAGTGCAGGCCCGCGTCGGGTACACGGTCATCCCCGCCCCGTTCGACGGCATCGTGACGGCCCGCAACGTCCACACGCGGCACTTCGTGCAGCCACCCGCCGGCGGCACGGGGCAGCCGCTATTCGTCGTGGCCCGGTTGGACATCGTCCGCATCTTCACGGACGTGCCCGAAGCCTCCGCCGCGAAGGCGGTCGCCGGTGCGAAGGCGATGGTTCGCATCCCCGCCCTCGGCAACGCGGAACTCCCTGCTGCGATCACACGCACCGCCGGCGTCGTCGATCCCGCCACGCGCATGCTCCGCGCCGAGATCGATCTCGCAAACGAGAAACGCATGCTCCAACCGGGCCTGTACGCGTTCGTCCGCATCGAGGCGGAAGCGGCCGATGCCGTGCTCCTGCCCGCCGCATGCATCCTGGCCGCGGACGAGACGAATTACGCCTACTTGGTCGAAGACAGCAAGGCGGTGAAGTACCGCGTGCAAGTCGGCCGTTCGGAAGGCACCGCGATGCAGGTGCTCGGCCGCCGCAAGGCCACGGCCACCGGCGGCGAATGGATTCCCTTCACGGGAACGGAACGCGTTGTGCAGGGCAATCTCGGTGCCCTCGCCGACGGCGTCGAGGTGAAGGAATGAAACTCGGCCCACGTGTCGGGAACGCTTGCGTGTTACTGACAGTCAGGCTTCCAATGTCACATCGGGGAAACACCGGAACTCCCACCTCTCCCCGCTGGGGAGGGTCGCCGTGCTGATGCGTCGAGCATCAGCACGGCGGTGAGGGGTTGTTCCACTTCACCCGGCTGTCTCAAAACGCCCCTCACCCGGTTCTCGAACGGCATTCGCCGTTCGCGAACCACCCTCTCCCAGCGGGAGAGGGTCTCGAAGTGCGGTCGCTCCGGTTTCTTCCAACGGTGTCTTTGCTTCCCGGACCATCAGTAGCACGAATCGCTTGTCAGAATTTCAGGAGATGAACATGCCGAAGCTCACGATTGCGGATGTGGGCGAGTTCGAAGTGCCGGCCGGCAAGCGGCTCGTGCTCGCCCTCACGGACGAAGTCCAGGCCGATCAACTGCACGCCTGCGGCGGCAACGCCCGCTGCACCACATGCCGCGTCGAGTTCCTCGCCGGCGAACCGGACAACATGACGGAAGCGGAGAAGGCCGTGCTCGCGGCCCGCGGCCTCACGGGCGTCCGCCTCAGTTGGCAGATCGCCTGCGATGCGGACATGTCCGTGCGGATCATCAGCCGCTTCGCGGGCAGCGGCCGCGCCGACTCCGGCAAACGCCCCGCGGACGACATCGCCCCGCCCCCTGTTTGGGTGGCGAAGGAGTGAGATGCAGCAATTCAGTTCGTGCGCCGATCAGGAGAACTGCGAGGCGCAGGCGCGACTGCTGGGAACGGAGGATTTGTCGACAGGTAGCGCCCGTTCTGATCCAAGTATTTGTGGGGGATTGCCACCCCCTTTTCCTCCCAGTCCTGCTCGGCCTGCATTCGCGCATGCCAAGGGGAAGGATCTGTTTCTCGTTCGGTCGGTGCCAGCGGAATTGTCCCCTTGGGCCGGCGTTCGATCTTAAACTCTTCGGCTTCATAGGCGAAATCTTGCGCACGGGCCGTCACCATCACCCGATCTCCGATTCTGATCGCATTGAGTGGATACGACCATTTCGGAAGACTCAATGCATGATATAGCCTAAGTGTTGCCCTCTCGTGGATTAATACGATCCAGTACTGTCCCTTCGCCACCACAATGCCGCTCTCGTTAGCGATGACTTCAGGTTCGGGCTGGAGGAGCAGAATGCAAACAATGAATGCGAGCAAGTGCGTTCTCCTTGGAAGCCTAAAAGCACACGATCTATTTCGTGCGGAAGATCCACGCCCGACCGTCCTGAGTCGCGTTCAGTTCGTACTCCGCTTGGAATGCTTGCGGTAGGGCCGGAGGATTCCCTGATATCGACCTAGCACGCAGGGCGATCCAAGACCTTGCAACTTGCTCATCTTCCTGCACGGCCGGCCAAAACACAGCGGACGATCCGACTGTGAAAGTTCCCGTGGCAGTCCAAATGGAAGCCTTCGGGAAGATCAGCGATCGCAGAAACCTTGGTGAATACTGCCCCGCGGTCCAACTAACGTCGCCCTGCACACTCAGATCTCCGAAATCCCATCCGGCATCACCGCTGAGGATGATGGTGCCTCCAGCGAAAATCATATTGCCGACAATCACGGACTGAACGCGTGCCACGGGATGAGTGCATTGAAGCGTACCTCCTGCGATCACAATGCCGTGCGGGACCACGATGGTACTGGCTTTGAACTCGAAGCCGCCGGAGTACTGAAAGTAAGAGTAACCCGAGGAACCGCCCGTCATTCCTGGTACTTGTTTAGTGCCCACCAAACTGGCGCAGCTGAGCCCCGTCTGAGTCGATAACATCGGGTCATGGACGAACCCGCTTGCCTTGGCTGCGTGGCACTCCGAAAGGAAGTGGACGCACTCCGCGCGCGGGTCGCCGATCTGACGCGGAAGCTCGATGACGCCCTGCGCGCCGGGAAGCGTCAGGCCGCGCCGTTCCGCAAAGGTCCGCCCAAGTTCAAACCGAAGACGCCCGGCCGCAAAGCCGGCGAACAACACGGCACCCACGGCCATCGCCCGCCGCCCCCGCCCGACCAGATTCACGAACGTCACGAGGCGAAACTTCCCGACGCCTGCCCGCATTGTCACGAGAAGACGCTCGTCGAAACCGGCACCGCCGAACAGTTCCAAACCGAAATCCCGCGGACGCCGATCCACCGCCGGTTCACCGTGCACCTCGGTCGCTGCCGATGCTGCGGCAAGACCGTTCAAGGCCGGCATCCGCTGCAAACCTCGGACGCCCTCGGCGCCGCCGCCAGCCAACTCGGAGGCGACGCCCAAGCCGCCGCCACCGAACTGCATACGCGATTTGGGCTGTCGCACGGCAAGGTCGCGATCGTTTTCGACTCGCTCTTCGGCATCAAGCTCACCCGCGGCGCCTCGTGTCAGATCGGCCTGCGGATGGCGGCGAAACTCGAACCCGATTACAAGCTCATCCTCGACGACCTCAAGGCGTCGACGATGATCGTGCCGGACGAAACGGGGTGGCGGATCGGAGGACAACCCGCCTGGCTCCACGTCGGGGTCGGTGACCGGGTCACGGCCTACACCATCGACTCACAACGCAGTGCCGAAGTCCTCGAACGCATCATCGGTGCGGACTGGTCCGGCATTCTCACCCACGACGGCTTCGCCTCCTACGACCGGTTCGAGCAGGCGATCCATCAACAGTGCGTCGGCCACGTGCTCCGCCGCGCCCGCGACCTGCTCGCGACGGCCGCCCGCGGCGCCGTCCACTTCCCCCAACGCGTGATCGCCCTCTTCACCGAGGCGGTCCACCTGCGCAACGAGTATCACCGCGGCCACGCAACGCTCGAACACCTGGAGAATCAACGCGAGGTGTTCGATGACCGACTGCGGAAACTGGCGAGCGTTCCGCGTGCGGTGCCGGCGTATCAGACGTTCGCCAACCACCTGATGAATCATTTCGAGCAGTGGTTCGCGTTCGTGGTCGAGCCAAAGATCGAGCCGACCAATTGGAAAGCCGAGCAGGCGATTCGTCCGGCGGTGGTGAATCGCAAGGTCTGGGGCGGCAACCGCACCGCAGCCGGTGCGAAGGCCCAGAGTGTCCTGATGAGCGTGATCGAAACCGCCCGCCGCCACACCCGCTCCGTGATCGACCACTTCGCTGAAACCCTCCGCAACTTCGGGAACACCCTCGTGCCCCGACCCGTGCTGCTACCAGTGCGCTAAACAAGTACCATTCCTGTGACTTCGACGTGGATGCCATGTTCGATCTCGAACACGCCCCCGTCGTTGATGATTCCCATCTCTGTGTCGAAGAAGCCGGGCGCAGTTAGATCGTCGCGGACAACTCTGTATTTTCCATCGGGTGCGATATTGATGACCCTCGCACTGGTGCTGCTTCCCTTGGCGAATTGCAGTGTGGCATTCCGGCTGTTGACACGCACTTCTGCAGCTACGTACATACCGCTTCCGCCGAGAAAATTGTAGGTGCCAGGGTAAATCGCTGTTGCCGATCCGCTGGTGAAGGCAAGCGTGCTGGCCGTGGAGAGCGAGCCGGCATCGGGCGAATCGATCAATCCGATGCCACCGCTGAGGATGACCGAAGCTCCACTGTCGACTGCATTCAGTGTGCCGCCCGTCCAAATCATCGCAGTCGTTGTAGTAATATCCTCGTCACTATTGGGTTGATTAATCGTCGCAGCCGCACTAGCCAGCTCGAGCGAGCCGACCAAAAGTGGCGAGTCGAGAGTAATGGTTCCGGCGTAGCTGTACTCGACAAAAAGGCCCGCGAACTCCACGGTGCTTAACCCGTATCCAAGGTTCGCGCAGTCCACGTTGGACTTGCTTGCCCAGAAATGCACCAAGTGGCTCTTCCCGGGGACCGCGTTGATGCTCCAGTTGGAGGCAACCGTCCAGTCCGTCGAACCGGTCGAGACCCAGTACACATCCGTTGTCGCGTCATCGTCCGCGATCATGACGGTCGCGGAAGGATTGGCGATCAGATAGTCGTCGTCCGCGACCAAGCTCGCCGTCACGTATTCCGTCGGTTCCACCGTCGAGTCGTTCGTCAGCGTCAGAGTTACGATCACTTCATCTTCGTTTTCGCCGAAGGTCACCGTGCCGGAGAGCGCGGTGAAGTCCGCACTGCCGGCGCTCGTCGCGGTACCGCCCACGGTGTAGGCCACGACGAGTTCTTCGGAAATGTCCCCGGCGCGGATGAACTTGAACGACGGATTCGCCCCGTTCTCCACGCCATCCGCATTGCGCAGCACCGAGACTGTCATCGGTTGATCGCCGATGATCACGGTGCCGTCGTCGTCGTCGCCGATGATGTAGTCGGTGCCGCCGTCGCCGATCGTGAGGATGATGGTTTCATCCACATCCAGGACGTTGTCGCCGATGGCATCGATCGGAATGTACCCGGTCAGCACGCCGGCGGGGAACTCGAACGAGCCGGGCAGTTCCGCGTAGTCATCCTCGCTGTCTGCGGTGCCGGACACGGAGTAGACCATCGTGAGTGCGGCCGAAAGATCGCCGCCGGAGCGTGTCACCGTGAAGCCACCGGTCGCGCCGGACTCCACGACATCGGCAGCGGTGATGTTGATGATTGGCGGATCGTCGTTGACCGCCATCGCAACGAATGCCGAATCGCCGTATGCCGAGTACGTCGACCCGTTGTCTGTGATCAGGATGCTCGCGCTCTCGCCTCCCTCGACGATGTTGTCCGCCAGGGCGGTCACCGTCACATCCACGTAGCTGTTGCCGCTGGTGATCGTCGCGCTGGTGCCGATGGAGGTGTAATCGGTGCCGCTCGTCGCCGTGCCGCCCGTGGTGAAGTTCACGGTGAGGTCGCCGCTGGTGCTGCCGCTTCGCGTGATGCGGAACGTGCCCGCGCCGCCGTTCTCCGCCGCGTCCGCAATCTTCGACACCGTCACCTGAACCGTGTCGTTGTCATAAAGATTCATCGTCGCCGTGCCGGTGCCGATCGTGTAACCCCAGCCGGAACTCAGCGTCATCTGGATCGTTTCCGTGCCCTCCACGGAGCCGTCGTCCGTCGGCGTGATCGTCACGTCCACGGTTCCGACGCCGTCGCCGAAGTACGCGAACAACGAATCCGCGGAGTAGTCGAAGCCCTGCATGGCCGTGCCGCCGAGCGAGAAGTTCACGCTCAGCGCGCCCGAGGTCACATCCCGCGTGACGCGGAATTGGTTCGTGCTGCCGCCTTCGGCCGTGTCGCCCAGAGCCGTGACGGACACGACCGGCGTGGGCGGCGGCGGCGGCGGCGGGGGCGGAGGAGGAGGTGGCGGCGGCGGCGGCGGGCTCGTGTCGTTGTCGTAGAGGTTCATCGTGTCCGAGCCGGTGCCGATCGTGTAATCGAGGCTGCTCGAAATCGTGAACACGATCGTCTCGGTGCCTTCGACATCGGCATCGTCCACGGGCGTGACCGTGACGTCGGCCGTCGATTGGCCGTTGCTGAACGTGGCGAAAATGTCATTCGCGGTGTAGTCGAAGCCCATCATCGCCGTGCCGGACGTGGTGTAGTTGACGGTGAGCGAACCGGATGTGTTGTCGCGCGTGAAGCGGAAGGTGCCGGCGGAGCCGCCTTCGGTGATGTCGCCGAGCGATGCGATGGAAACGCTGACCGGATTGACGCGATCTTCGAGCGGCGTCACGGCGAGCCTCACGCGCTTGGGGAATTCACGCGGGGAGGGGGGGGGCGCAACGCAGCGACTTGTGGAACAGGCGGCGAGCGAGAGCGAGCATGGACATGACAAGCCATCCGGGACGGGGAGACCGGGTCGGCAATGTGACGCTGGACGGATGCTACGCGGGGCCCGCGGCGGTTGTCAAGTGTCCGCTGGAACGAAAGACGAAGAATTCGGCGAATGACGTGCCTGCTCAGATCGCAGGACGCTGACCCAAACGGAAGTGGGGCCTCCGGGATTCGAACCCGGAACCAAGCGATTATGAGTCGCCTGCTCTGACCATTGAGCTAAGGCCCCGAACAGCAGATCACTGGCCGAGTCAATTCTATCGCGTCCGCTCAAAATGGGATCGGAACGGGTCGGCCGTCACTCCGCCGGGATCACTTCGCCGCCGTTGCGGGTGCTCATGGCCGACAGCACTTGGAGGCTGGTGCTCGCCTTCAGAAAGCGGACGCTGCCGTCGCCCATGGAGACGTTCACGCCGTTGGTGTGGTAGCTGCCGTGGGCGCTGACGCGGGCGTTCCAGGCGTCGGCGATGCTGTTCCAATCCACCGGCGTCGGCGGCGTCGGTGGGAGGGGCGGGATCGGCGGCGGCGGCGGGGACCACGAGATCCCGTTCCGCGTGTTGATCGGCGCTGTGCGCTCACCAATGCGCCGGCCGCGTTCAAGTTCGGCGGCGGAGCCCATTGGCTGTACAGACCCGAACTCTGCATCCCCGGATTCGTCGGTTGATTCGTGATCGTGGCTTGGAAGAACGAGTCGAGCCCGCCGTCGCCGACGATTCGCTCGCCGAACAGGATGGTATTCGAGAGGCCGTCTTCCGCGTGCTGCAATTGCACCGCGGATTGGCCGGGCTGCGGTTGCGATTGCGGGCCGGTGGTGTGGAAGAAACCGTCCCGCGTGGACTTGAGCGGAGGGAAGCTGACACGGCCGCCGTTGCCGCCGTACGTGGTGAACGCTCCGTCCGGATCCACCCGCGGGTGCGACGGGCAGAACAGGATGGGCAGCTTGGTGCTCGCCCGCCCCGGATAGTTCGCACCGTAGTTCGCGAAATCCCACTGGCGGTAAAGAGCGTCCTGCTCGAAGTACGGCAGCAGGTCCACGAACAGGGTGACGGGCCGGCTGCCGCCGACTTCCACACCCGTGGGCAGTTTGCCCGTCGCGTCGTTGAAGTTGTGTGCGGCCAAGGCCAGTTGCTTCACGTGACTCTGGCACTTGGCGCGGTTCGCCGCCTCCCGCACCTTTTGCACCGCGGGCAGCAGCAGGCCGATCAGGATCGCGATAATGGCGATCACCACGAGTAGTTCGATGAGCGTGAACGCCGTACGCCGGGTCATGGGCGGCTCGTGAAGCGAGAGGTGCTGTTATCATACCCGCGCCGTGCAGCGGCGGAACGGGAGATTCATGCCGCGGTCTCGAAGCGGATGCGGAAGACCGCCCCGCGGCGCGGCTGCGAGTCGATCTCCAGCTTCGCCCCGTGGTGTTCCAACACCACCGCGACGAACGACAACCCGAGCCCCATCCCCGCGCTGTATCCCTCGTACAACGCGTTGTCGCGCTTCGTGGTGAAGTGCGTCTTCAGGCAGTTCGCCCGTACTTCGTCCGACATGCCGATGCCGTTGTCCGCGATCTCCAAGATCGCATGCGGTCCGTCCCGCTTCACACGCAGGGAAACCTCGCCCTTCCACGCGGCCGATTCCAGCAGCCGTTGTTTGCGTTTCTCGGGGTCGGCCGCGTGGCGCGCTTCCTCGCGCAGCACGTTCCGCATCTCAAAGGTGGCGTCGCGAGCATTGAAGATCAGGTTCTCGACCGCCTGTTGCAGGTGCGAGTGGTCCCCGGAGATGAACATCGGTTCGGTCGGAACGTCGGCTTGGATCCGCAGCTTCCATTTGTCCCATGCCGTGTCCGCCCAAGTGTGATGCGATTCCCGCACGAGTGCCGCGAGGTCCAGTTTCGTCATGTCCGCGCGGGTCGGGTCGCGACGCACGGTGCGGAGGATCTGTTGAAGCCGCTCCGTGACCGTGGCGAGCGTGCTCTTCACTTCTTCCAGCATGGCGTGTTGTTCGGACGAGCCGGCTGCGTTGTCGAGGCAGCGGGCGAGCAGGTCGTTGGGCCGCACCAGGAGGTTCTTGATGTTGTGCGCGTAGCTGCCGGCCATGATCCCGATGGAGGCGTAGAGCTGGGACTTGAGTTCGAGCGCGGATCGTTCCGCCTCCGCGGCGCGGCTTTCCGCCTCCATGCGAGTCTGAAGGAGTTCCCTCTCGCGATGTTCGGCGGATCGCTCGGCTTCGATCTGGTCCAGTTCGCGTTGCCGTTCGCGCCGCAGCGTGCGAAACGCAATGAACCCCGCGACGCCGGTGGCGGGCACGAGAAACGCCACGAGCGGAATCTGCCAATAGCGGCGGGCGCGCTCTTCTTCCTCGAAGCGGTGATTCGTGTGGATGCGGTACTCGCACTGGACGCGGGCGCGGCCGCCCGCCGCGACGGACTCCACGACGCGGACGCGGGCTTGCGCCTCGGCGCCGCCCGGTCGCGGCATCGGCGACACCCATGCGGGATGCGCGAGTCGTCCCGCCGGAATCGGCCCGTCGAACGACACGCCGATGCGATACAGTTCGGGGAACAGTGGCAACTTGCCGGAATACTTCCGGGTCGGCTCTGCGAGCGCGGCAAGGTGCGTTTCGATCTCGTCGTACTTCACGCGGACGCGCTCGGCATCGCCCTGGCTCGTGAGTTCCACATACTCCGCAATCAACTCGGGGAGCGACTTGCGGAACACGCGCGTTTCGTTCAGCCATTCGCGCATATCCTGTTCGTCGGATCGGTCGGTCCACGTTGTGCGGGAATAGAGCAGCCACGCCAGCCAACCGACGAGCGCGATCCAGAGTACGGCCAGCGGCGCGAGCCGGCCGAAGTGCCGCCAGAACGGGAAAGGAGGGGCCGTCATTCGCTCGCCTCCGGCCGCACCTGCACGACGCCGACACGGCTCCACGAACGACCGTCTTCTTCCCGACGGTACACCTCGACCACCGATTCCGGCCGCGGCGAAGCGGGCATCGCACCGCCGTAGCGCATCGCGGGCCGCACCACGATCACATGCTCGCCGCTGAGCCCGCGGCGGTTGCCGCGATCGTCGAAGAACTTGTCGGGCCGCATGCGGAGCCGCTCGGCCACTTCGTCGGCTCGGGATGCGAGTCGGCCACCGTGGAAGACCGCGTCGCAGACCATGCGGCCGAGGTTGGTGTCCAGCCGTACTTCTTCCGTCGTCGTCTTCGGTTCGAGCCGGTAGCCCGGCGGCGGGCGCGAGTCGTCCTCGGCGTCCCACCCGAACGGATTGTCGTGCGCGAACAGCACGATGGGAATCGGAATGGATCGCGCCGGCCAAGACCACTCGGCGTCGCGGAAGAACGTGTTCACGGAGAAGCCGTCCCCCGTGACGGCAACCAATCGCCGGCCCGCCTGCGGCACGCGTTCGGAGAGAGCCCACAGCACGCGCCGCGCGGGACCGCTCGAGCCGGTCGGGATCACGAGCAGCGAGCGTTCCCCCGGCGGCGGCAGGTCGTTGAGAATCTCCCGCACCGCAGTTGCTTCCCCGGCGTTCGGCCGCGTGAACCCGCCGACGCTGAACGGGATCGAGAACGCGGGATCACGCACGATTCTCGCCCCGCCGTTCTCCTCGAACAAGTCGTAGAGCCGTTCGCGGAACTGGTTGAAGAGATCGCCGGAGTACGTGTCGTCCTGCCATTCGAGCGGGAAGATCGTGGGCCGGTTGGCCAGCGGGGCGAGCGCGGGCAACGGGCCGCTGGGTGTCGCGGCCGCGCCGAGCAATTGCAACTCGGGGCGATTGATCGGCCCGGGCCGCAGCGTCGGGTCGTGCAGCACGTAGTCCGCAAGCGCCTTTACCATCTGCGAGTTGCTGAAGCAGAAGCGGAAGGACCGCCGCGGATAGAGCTCCATGAGGCTTCGCTTGTCCGAGAATCGCGGGAAGCCGCCGAGGGTGTCCGGGTCGCCGAGCACGGTATCGAGCGTGGCCGTGGTGATGAGCAGGAGCGGGCGGTCGCCGTGCCAGGCTTCGCGGGCATTCAGGGCCTCAGCGAGCTTCTGTGCCCAGTCGCTGGTCGAGCCGCCGATGATGGCGAGCGGCGCGGGTTGCCGTTCGGCAAGGGCCGCGATCCAGTCTTCGATCGTCGCCTCGGAGGAGAATTTGTACCAGCGGATGCGGAGTTTGCCCGGCACGTTCTCGCGCGAGATTACGAGTTCGGGCACGGCCGTGGATTGGGCCGGGAACGCATTGGAATCATCGACGTGGATCCCGCTCGGCTGCCCGCTCACCGGCATTTCCATCCGCTTGATGCCGATGACGAACAGCGACCATCCTTCGCTGGCGGACGTGGTGTTAAGCCACGCGATCTCGCGATCCGCGGCGGGCACGGATAGCGGCCTCGGCAATCGCGCGGCTTCCCGCAGGAACGCGGCCCACACGCCGACACCCAGCGCGAGCCCGAGGAGGCACGTCAGAGCGATCCACACGGGGCGTCGCATCACGGGCGCCTCCGGTGGTAAAATGAACGGACACGGTGGGGAGGAAGGATCATGATTGCGATTTCCGGGCGCATGGTCGACGGCAAGATCGAGCTGAATAGTCCCCCTGATTGGCCGGAGGGAACGGAGGTCGTTGTCACGCCTCGCGATGAGGTGCCGTTCCGAATGCTCACCGAAGATGAACAAAGCGACGATCCGGAAGAAATCGAGAAGTGGATCGCGGAGATGGAAGCGATTCCGCCGCTCGTCATGGATCCCGAGGACGAGGCCCGAATGTGGGCGGCGTTCAAGGAATGGAAAGAATATTCCATCCATGGACAAATCGAGGATCCACCACGATGTCCCGACGCCTGATTCTGGACTGCGGCCCCGCATTCGACTACTTCTTCGATCGCCGTGGCATACGCGACCGGGTTTATCGCTGCCGCCGAAGCGGGATGAAGACCGGCATCTGCATGCCGATCTTCGGCGAAATCATCGGAGGAGTGGAACTCAGTTCCTCCCGCGATCACTCGTGGAGTGTCGTGCATCGGTCACTCTCGAAGTTTGTGTTGTGGCCCTACACGCGGGAGGCCGCATACGAATGCGGTCGTCTCTTTGCAATCCTCAAGAGGTCGGGCATCACCATTCAACAGAACGATCTTCAAATGGCCGCGATCGCTCTTACATTGGGGAACTGTACAGTTGTCTCATATGACACGGACCTGACGAGAGTACCGAGTCTCAAGGTCGAGAACTGGTCTCTCGATCAGAACGCGATGTAGATGAACGTTTTGGCCACGCCAGGGCTCAGCGTCACGAGCAGCACCACGGCACACACATAACCCGCGGCCCGCACCGGTGGCGGCAATTCGCCCTTTGGACGCAGCCCGGCCAGAACGTGTCCCGCCAGCCCGAGCACCATCAGAACGGGAACCCACGGCGGAATTGCGCGGCTCCATTCGGAAATCGAGTCCACCGCGAACAGCGACCGCAGCAACACTTCGCCGGACTCCCAATCCGGCATGCGGATCAGCACCAGCGTCGCGATCACGAACAGCATCGTGGCGGCACACGATGCCGTCTTCCACAGCACACTCGCCCGCACCGCGGACCAGATCGCACCGCTGGCGGCGCGGTCGAACATGCGGTGCAGGCACATCGCGGCCCCCATCACGCCGCCGTAAGCCAGCCACGCCCACGTCGCCCCGTGCCACAGGCCGCACAGCACGAACACGATCATCAGGTTGAAGTACGTTCGCAACGCCGAGCCGCGGCTGCCGCCCATCGGGAAGTACAGGTAATCGCGCAGCCATGTGGACAGCGACATGTGCCAGCGGCGCCAGAAGTCCGCGATGTTCACCGCGAGATACGGCAGGTTGAAGTTCTGCGGCAGCTCGAAGCCGAACCACTTCGCAATGCCGACGGCCATGTCCGAGTAGCCGGAGAAATCGCAATAGATCTGGGCCGCCCACGCGAGGCAGGCGATGCGCTGGGCCGCGGCATCGAACGCCGCCGGGTTGTCGAACACCGGCGACACGAAGAGCATGTCCAACTGGTCCGCGATGAACACTTTCTTGAACAGGCCGAGCAGGAACAGATGCAACCCCTCGCTCACCTGCTTCGCGGTGGGGCTCGGCGGCGTCTCCATTTGCGGGAGGAACTCGACCGCCCGCACGATCGGCCCGGCGGCCAGTTGCGGGAAGAACGCCACGAACAGGGCGTAATCGAGGAAGGTCCGCACGGCGCGGATCTGCCGGCGATACACGTCCACCGTGTAGCTGATCCCTTGGAACGTGTGGAAGCTGATGCCGAGCGGCAGCAGGATGTTCCACGTGCGGTCGTGAACCTCCATGCCAAGGAGCCGCGCGAGTGACACCGCGTTGTCAGTGGCGAATGCGGCGTACTTGAACGCGAAGAGCAGCCCGAGGTTCGACACGATGCTGAGCACGAGCCACCGCTTGCGGCCGCGCTCGGTCGCCGCCGATTCGATCTTCAACCCCGCGACGTAGTCGATCACCGTGCAGGCAATGATGACCCAGAGATACTGCGGGCTCAGCCATGTGTAGAAGAGCCAACTCGCGACGAGCAACACCCGGTACTTGTGCGTGCGGCTGCGCAGCAGGTGATACAGCAGCAACACCGCCGGCAGGAAAATGAAGAACGCCTTCGTGGCGAAGATCATCGCAGGTCACCGATTCGAGTCGCGAGCCACTCGCTGAACAACTTCGCACCATCGGCGTTCAGGTGGATCAGGTCTGCGAAGTGAGCATCCGTGAGGCCGTGCGGGCCGCGGATCACGCGGATGCCGCGAATGCGTTCCACCTCGGCGAGGCGGTCGCGATACTCGGCGAACTCCGCGGCGTGGATCGTTTCCAAGTCGCGGGTCACGGGCATGTCCGCGAGCACGAGCTTCACGTTGTTCGCTTCGCACCAATCGATCAGGGCGTGAAGGTACTTGAGGTGCGAGCCAGTGCGATACTTCGCGAGGAAGGGCAGGTACGCATCCGCCTTGCCGGCGGCCTTCATGAGGTCGTATCGGCCGACGCGGAAGCCGCGGGCCGGAGCGTAACCATTGCCGGTGAGGAGAAGCTCGGCATGCTCGCGGAGTTCGTCCGCCTCGCGCATCGTTTCGGGTGAACGACCGGGGAACCGCTCCTCGGCTTCGCACGCGGCCCACATGCGGATGGCGTGGCGATAGCGGTACAAGTTGGACACCTTGCCGAGCCGTGCCTGAAGCGAATGGCGGATCACCCACTCGGAGGATTCGGGGCGCAGTTTCACCCAGCGTTCGACATCGCCTAGGGTCATGAGTGAATACGGCCCGTGCGGTTCGTGCCGCGAATCGTTCAGGTCGGTGGCCGTGATACCGTACACGATCATGAGAGGCGGCTCGGGGCAACCGCGGAGCACGGCATGGTACAAGTCCGAGGTGGTCGCGCCGGAGAGCCCCATCGCATAAACGGAACCGGGGACGCCGAGGCGGGCCGGGTCGATGCCTTCGGCCACGGGCGATCCGCCGAGGATCAACAGGTCGCGGCGTTCCTTGGCGCACATCTGCACGCGGAGCGCGTAATCATCCGGGGAATGCTTCTGCCACGTTCCCGAGAACTGACCGATGCCGACATCGGCGAGCACGAGTAGCACGACGAACCAGACGAGCGTGCGATTGCGTTTCAAGAAGCCCGCGCGAACCGGTGGCGACACGACCACATCGACGCGGCCGAGTTTCGGCTGCGCCTCGGTGCGAGGAACGATGCGCTCGGGAATCGCGGTCTGTGTTTGCACCGCGGAGGTGTGCCAAATCCGCGGCTCACGCGGAAGGCGAAGTGAAGGAAGAACCCTCCCCGGCCCCTCCCCGAAGCGGGGAGGGAGAAAGATCAAAGCCCCTCCCCGCTTCGGGGATGGGTCAGCACGCCCCTCACGGCCTGAACCAAGTCCGGCACTTCCGCCAAGCCGCCGATGCCGGTGTCGCCGCAGGCGAGGCGTTTCTCCACGGGCGACACGATGCGGAACTTCTTCGCGCGGTCGTTGATCTGAGCGATCATCGCGGCGTCGTCCAGGTGGCCGGGCACGTGGCTCGCGCCGAATTCCGCCCCGATGGCCCGCAGATGCCGCTTGGTGAACGGGTGCGTCCACATGTGCGTGTTCATCGCGGGGGCGAGGATCACCGGCTTCGCGAGGTCCCACGCCCGCCACACGCAGGTGAGGCAGTTGTCGCAGAGCCCGACTGCGATCTTGGCGAGCGTGTTCGCATCCAGCGGGGCAATGAGAAACGCGTCGGCCCAGTTGCGTAATTCGATGTGGAGAACGGAATCGTCACGCTGGTAGCGTTCGCCGGGCCACTCGTCCGCATCGCGGAACACGGGCCGCCCGGCGGGGTCGAAGAAGTACAGGGCGGCATCCGTGGCGATGATCTTCACCGAGTGGCCTTCGGCCACGAGCGCATCATGCAGCGCCGGCACCCGCACGGATGCTACGCTGCCGGTTGCTCCGATCAAAATGTTTGGCATGCATGACTTCCTGAGCGGGGCGCGAGCCCCCGTGTACTCGACAGCACGGGGGGCTTACGCCCCCCGCTCGGTGGCACCCGCGTGAAGCTCCTCCACCGCGACCACAATTCGTTCCGGCAATTCCGGTCTGGCGATGCGTTCGTAGTTCTCGCCGAGCGGGCCGAGGATACGCCCACCGCTTCGCGCCGTCCAGCGTGTTCGCCACCATCAGGTCCGCGGCGGACTGATTCCGCGATTGTTCCGCCACCTGCAGCAACTCCGCCTCCGAGATGCCGACCTCCAGCTTGAACTTCACCAGGATGCCCTCGAAGGCCCACGGCGTGCGGAAGCGGTCGATCAGCTTCGGGGCCCGCACGAGCCGCAACCACATCTCGGGTTCATTGCTCTTGAGCTTCGCTGCCTTCTGCTCCCACGAGTTTCGGCGGCGAACCGCGACCCTCCCACGTGCCGGTGCGGGCGTTGAACACCGTGCCGGCCTCCGGCGTGAACGCTCCCGCCGGCAGGTAATCGCTCACGGCCGCGGAGTGGCCACACGGCGTCGAACGACTGCGATTTCAATTGCGACTGCAACAGTGTGGCGAGTTCGTCGAACGTGCGGTAGGTCAGCAGTGTGAATCGTTCGGCCGGGTCGTTCGGGTCGATGCCGAACTCGAAGAGCCGTTCGGGGTGCGAAGTGGCGAGCGAGACGGTGTGGCCGCGCTGCCACGCAGCGGCCGCGACCGCAGCCCCGTTCGCCCGCTGAAAATGTTCGTGATGCACCGCACGCGATCGAGCGGCGACTGCGTGTTCCCGGCCGTGACGAGAACCTTCATGTTGGAACTATACTCGGCGATGCGGCGGCGTAAGATTCCCGCACGAGCCAAGACCCCTCCCCCGGCCCCTCCCCGAAGCGGGGAGGGAGAAACCTTCAAAGCCCCTCCCCGCGTCGGGGAGGGGTTTAGGGAGGGGTCGGGTTTCGTTGTCGAGGAACATCTCCATGCTGCCCCGCCGCCTCGCCCTGCTTCTCCTGCCGCTCGTCGCCGCGGTTTCGTTCGCGGACGGCCCCGCGGACAACGTTCCGGACAAGGTGCGCCCCGTGCCGCCGGTCGGCATCGCGGTTCCGGAAGCGGACGCGGCCGAGATCAAGGCCGGCCTCGCGGAACTACAAGGCCTCATCAAGGAGATCGGCCGCCACGAGTTCCTGCCGGACGTGCAGATTCACGAGAAGGCTGTGCGGTATGCCATCACCTACCGCGAGATCTTCGACGCGAAGACCGGCGTGAACCAAGTGAAGAAAGTGCTCGCGGCAGGCATCGAGCGGGCGAAGTTGCTGAAGGACGGCAAGCACCCGTGGACCACGCAGACCGGTTACGTCGTTCGCGGGTATCGCTCGAAAATCGACGGTTCGGCCCAGCCATACGGCCTGATGGTGCCGAAGGAGTACGAGTTCAAAGCCGACGGGAAGCACCGCCTCGATTTCTGGTGGCACGGCCGCGGCGAGGTGCTCAGCGAAGTAAACTTCATGGCGAACCAGCAAGGCGCGGGCGGCATCATCCCGGTCCCCGGCCAGTTCATCCTTTTCCCGTACGGCCGCTACTGCAACGCGAACAAGTTCGCCGGCGAGGTGGACACGTTCGAGTGCCTCGACCACGCGAAGAAGCATTACCGCATCGACGAATCGCGGCTCGTGGCCCGCGGCTTCAGCATGGGCGGGGCCGCGTGCTGGCAGTACGCGGTCCACTACCCCACGCTGTGGTGCGCCAACGCCCCTGGAGCGGGCTTCAGCGAGACGCCCGAATTCCTCCGCGTCTTTCAGAAGGAAGACACGACGAATGCCCCGTGGTACGAGAAGAAACTGTGGCACATGTACAACGCCACGGACACCGCGGTGAACATCTTCAACCTGCCCACGGTGGCGTACAGCGGGGAGGTCGATTCCCAGAAGCAAGCCGCGGACATCATGGAACAGGCGATGGCGAAGGAAGGCTTGAAGTTGACACACATCATCGGGCCGAAGACCGGCCACAGTTACGAGAAGGGCGCGCGGGCCGAGGTGAACAAGCTCATCGACGAGTTCGTGGCCAAGGGCAAGCCGGAGCGGCCGAAGGAAATCAAGTTCTCGACTTACACGCTGCGTTACAACCGGTGCGGTTGGCTCGTCATCGACGGGTTGGAAAAGCACTGGGAGAGAGCCGATGTCGAAGCCCGGATTCCCTCCCCGCGATCGGCGTTCATCAAGACCCGGAACGTCGCCGCCCTCACGGTCGAGTTTCCGGGGCCGGTGGAAGTCGTCTCGCTCGAGATCGACGACACGAAGTTGACGCTGCCGATCAAAGGGAAGGAACCGGGCCTGCACCCGATGCACTTCCGAAAGGCGGAGGGCAAGTGGATCCCCGTGCCCGCCGCTTCCCCGGCGGCTGCGGCTCCGCTCGCGAAGGTCCACGGCCTCCAAGGCCCGATCGACGACGCGTTCATGGATTCGTTCGTGATGGTGGCTCCGTCCGGTGACGCGGGTCCGTGGGTGAAGGCGGAGATGAAACACGCCGTGGATCACTGGCGGAACCAGTTCCGTGGCGATGCTCCGGTGAAGAAAGACAACGACCTCACGGACGCGGACATCGCCAACTCGAACCTGATTCTGTGGGGCGATCCGAAGAGCAACGCCGTGATTGCGAAGATCGCAGGCCAGTTGCCCGTGAAATGGACGGAGAGCGGCATCGAACTCGGCGGTGTGAAGTACCCCGCGAACCACGTCCCTGTCATGATCTACCCCAATCCGCTGAACCCGAAGAAGTACATCGTGCTGAACAGCGGGTTCACCTTCCGCGAGTACGACTACCTGAACAACGCGCGGCAGGCCCCGAAGCTGCCGGACTACGCGATCATCGACACGACCGTGCCGCCGAATGCGCGCTTCCCCGGCAAGGTGGTCCGCGCCGGCTTCTTCGGCGAGAAATGGGAACTCCTCAAGGATGACGGGAAGTAATTGATGTCGACGCCGCTTCGATATGCCGCGATCTTTCTCGCCAGCGCCGGACTCGTCGTCGGACTGTGGTTCGTGATGGAGCGCGGCAAGAGCCCGACGCCCGGCGAGCCGCCGAAGCCACCGGGCCGGCTCGTCGTGCTCATCGTCTTCGACCAGATGCGCGGCGACTACCCGGACCGCTGGTCGAAACATTTCGGCGAGAATGGCTTCGAGCGCATCAAGAAGGGCGGCGTGTGGTACTCGGACGTCCACATTCCCTACGCCTGCACGTCCACGGGGCCGGGGCATGCGTCGATCATCACCGGGGCTCCGCCCTCGGTTCACGGCATCGTCGAGAATGATTGGTACGACCGCACCGCCGGGGCGCGGGTGTACTGCGCCCAGCCGCTGCGGCCGTTCGACCGCGTGCCGCCGGCTCCGAAGGGCGTGCCGGGCCGCGGATCGGACATCGGCATGTCCCCCGAGCGGCTGCTGGTGGAAACCGTCGGCGACAAGTTGCAGGCCAGCAGTGCGAAGAGCCGCGTGGTGAGCCTCTCGATCAAGGATCGCACGGCGGTGTTGCTCGGCGGCAAGAAGCCGGATGCCGCGTATTGCTTCGACTCGCGAGACGGCCAGTTTCACACCGGAGCGTACTATCGCCAGGCGGTGCATCCGTGGGTCGAGGAATTCAACAAGTCCGGCCGCGTGGACGCTTGGATCGGCAAGGAATGGACGCGCTTCAAGCCCATCGACTACGAGTTCATGGGTGTCGGATCCGATGATGCCGCGGGTGAAGCGACCGGTGTCGACGACGGCGAATCGTTCAGCCAGAAACGCACGTTCCCGCATCCGTTCCCGAGCAAGGCGCAGAAGGACGAGCGACCGAAGCTGTACTACGCGTCGGTCGAGATGTCGCCGGCGGGGAACGAACTGCTCATCGAACTGGCGAAGAAGGCGATCGCGGCCGAGAACCTCGGCAACGGCGAAGCCGCGGATCTCCTGTGCCTCAGCTTCTCCTCCAACGATTTGATCGGCCACTCGTGGGGGCCCGATTCCCACGAGATGCTCGACATCACGCTCCGTTCGGATGCCATGCTCGCGGACTTCCTCGCCCACCTGGATGAGAAACTTGCTGATCGCTGGGCGGTGGTCGTCACTTCGGACCACGGCGTGTGCCCGATCCCGGAACAGAAGCTCGTCCCAGGTGCGGTGCGGAAGAGCGTCCGCGATGTGCTGCCGCAATTGGCCGCGGCTCTGGACGACGCCTACGGCATCCCGCCGGGCGGGCCCACGAACTGGTTCGAACTGGAAACCAAGGACAACTCGGACCTGTGGCCATGGCTGTACCTGAACCACAAGGCGATCGCCGCCCGCAAGCTTGACCCCGCGGCCGTGGCGGACTTCGCCGCCCAGTTCATCGGCAACCGCGGCTTCATGCAGACGGCGTTCACCCGCAAGCAGATCGAATCTGGCACGCTGCCGCCGGGCGGCAACCAAGCGGAAACGAAGGCGATGCTCGAACGCGTGAAACTCGCGTACCGCCCGGATCGCTGCGGCGACGTGATCGGCATCCCGAAGCCCGGCGTGTTGGTCACGGGGTATGGGACGGGCACGAGTCACGGCAGCCCGCAGGGATACGACACGCACATCCCGGTGATGGCGTTCGGCGCCGGCGTGCCCGGCTTGGGGAAGCGAACGGAACCGCGATCATCCTTAACCGTGGCACCGACTTTGGCGGCGATTTTGGGCCTCGAGCCGCCCGCCGCCGCGATGGAGAAGTCGGCCTTCGATCCGGTCACGAGGTGATGTCCCGCCCCTCGAAGTCGCGGAGCAACTCCGCGTACTCGTCGGCGGTGTTGGTGTTGCGCAGCGATTCGAGCCGCGGATCGACGTCGTGGAATTCTTCAAGCGGAAGGCGAAGCACGTCCGCGCCGGGCAGCAGGTCGACGAGCCGGCGGCTCCCCGCCGCCAGCAACGTTTCCAATTTGGCGAGCAGGCCCCCGACGCGGTACGCCGCCGCAAGGGGCTGGGGGAATCCGTCCTTCACGGGTAGGGAAATGTCGTGCGAGCCAAGCCGTTCGAGCACGCGGCGGACGAATGCCGCCCGCAGCAGCGGCAGATCGCACGAAGAAAGGTAAACAGACTCCGCATCCGTGGGCAGCGCCCGCAACCCGGTGGCGAAACCATTCAGCGGTCCGAGGCCTTCGTGAAGGTCGTACACCACTTCGGCGGGCGGCGAAAGCCGCGGAAGCGATTGCTGAGGCGAGGCGACCAAGATGACCGGCGCGCCGGTGAGCCGCAATTCCTTCACGAGGTGGGCGAGAAGTGGCCCGCCGGCCCACTGTAACGACGCCTTGGGGCGTCCCATGCGGGACGACCTTCCGCCGCAGAGGATGATGCAGGCCGCTGCCATGTTAAATAGAGACGCCCCGGAAGAACCGGGGCGCGGCTTGGTTTGAAAGAGACAGGGGTCAAGGCGTCAGCTCGAAGTTCTTTTCTTGCTTGCCGCCGGTCACGTCGATCTTCAAGCCGTTGTCCGGCTTGGCGTACTTGGCGGGCGGAGTGACACCGTCGCCACCGCCGCCGGCGTTCACAGCCCCCTTCTCTTTGTCGCCCTTTTGCAGGGGTGTCAACGATCCACCCCCCATGGCGCGAATCAGCACTTGGTTTTCTCCCTTGGACGCGCCCATGATGGAGTAGCTGCCATCCTTGCCGATCGGGGAAGCCGCTTCTTTCTTGTCCGGACCGACGAAGATGATCTCACCGGTCACGGCCTGTCCGCCCGACGTCACTTTGCCGGTGACGGCATCACTACCGCTCTTGCCTCCGCCGCCGCAACCGATGGTGAATAGCAGCGCGAATGCGAACGTGCATGCGCCCAGATACGTGCGAACTGATGTCGTCCTGTCCACTGAAATCCTCCAGAGATCGAGAGAGAAGGAACCCCGCATTTTGCGGGGTTCCTGAGGTTGGATTGATGCTTATGACAGGCTCGCTTACCAGTTGCTACTCAGGACACCGCCCTCATCAGGAACGATGACGAAATTCCAAGTGGATCCTGAGATGCCACCACCGACACTTCGGATGCTGCCGTCCATCATGGCGACTTGGATCGTGGTGGAGTGACCGCTGCTCGGGTAGTACGGATGAGCTTGGGCAGCACGGGTCCCGATTTGCGGCATATAGCTCGCAGGCGCATTGATGTTGTAGCCGCGGACATTTTGGGGGCCGGCGTTATCCGCGGCCGAGTAGGACGAAGTCCACTGGTTGTTCGGGCCCCAGTGCGTCGAATCCGTCGGGTGCGCCCAAAGCATGCCCCAGTTGTATGCCGGAGTGAAAGCGAAGCGTTCCAGCACTCCGATAGTATTCGCGGTCCCGTCCGGAATGTTGCCGATCAAGTACTTGGACGACGTGGTCCAGTAGGTCCAACCAGCCGGGGGCGGGGTTCGAGAACTGCCAACGACGTAGAAGTTGCTCCAGTAACTCGTCACGGCCCAGTCGTTCGTATCGGTCGGACGACGGCCGTTGGAGTGGCTGGAGTCGGACGGGCAGAGGAAAGTCTTGACAGGCACCGAGCGCACGGCGTAGTTGTCCCAGCACGCGTAGGTGTTTGCTGCCTGGCGGTACAAGCTATCCTGCTCAATGAAGGGCAGGAGATTGAAGTGGAAGGTCTGTAAGGCGGCTGCGGTGGTACTCGGTACGGAACCCAGCTGCGGCGGAAGCTTGTCCTGGTTCGCACTAGCGTAGTTGTGGATGGCCACGCCCATCTGCTTCAGGTTGTTCGTACAGGTGCTGCGGGCGGCCGCTTCACGCACCTTCTGGACGGCGGGGAGGAGCAGGCCGATGAGAATCGCGATGATCGCGATCACGACCAGCAGCTCGATCAGCGTGAAACCCTTCCGGGTTCGCAGACCGAAAAAGGAACGCATGAGACACCTCGAACGGAATGAGAGAGAAACAGTACAGCCGGAACCGGGGAACCCCGGGGATGGCTCTCAACCGAGAGAAAGACACTGTAAACGATTCTTAATTACCAGAACGCCACGGGCCGTCAAGAAAAATCTGTCCAATTCCACCGCACAACTTCATATTCAGTTCGTAGCCCCGATGTCAATCACGCTTGTCGCCACACAGGGAAAACGCCCCGGCTCGAATCGGATTTCGCAATTTTTCTCGGGAATTCCGGAAGTCACCGGAGCGAGTCATCCCACAGCACTCCGGACGACGGGCCTCAGCTGAGCCGCAGTGATTCCCCCCCGGATTGCACGATTCCAACTCGACATCATAGAACGCGAATGAGCCGTCCTTTGCTGGAGAAGCGATCCCATGGCGAAAATCCTGCTCGCGCTTGGCGACGCCGCCGAAGTGCTCGATACCTTTTACCCACTCTTCCGCCTTCAAGAAGCGGGCTACGAAGTCGACGTTGCCGGCCCTGAAGCGCGGACCTATCACCTCGTGCTTCATGAACGCCCCGCCGGGTGGGACATCACCGAGGAACGCCCCGGCTACAAACTCGCCGCCACCGTCGCGTTCAAGGGTGCGAACCCGGCCGACTACGCCGGCATGGTCATCACCGGCGGCCGCGCCCCGGAGTACATTCGCTACGACGCGGACCTGCTGCGCTTCACGCGGGCCATGTTCGCCGAGAAGAAGCCCGTCGCCTCCGTATGTCACGGGATCGAAGTGGTCGCGGCCGCGGACGTGATTCGCGGGCTGGAAGTGACGACGGTGGCCAAGTGCAGGTTGGATTGCGAGTTCTCCGGCGGGCGGTACGTGGATCGCGAAGTGGTCGTGAGCGGCAACCTCGTCACGGCCCGCACCTGGCACGACAACGCCCCGTGGATGCGAGAGTTTCTCAAACTGCTGGCCGCTCGCGGCTGAGCCACACCGTGAGGATGCCGCCCGCGACGATTCCCGGCCCCTCGCCGAACACCCACCACAGCGGCAGGCTCGACGCGAGGTCGATGCCGATCATCACGGCTCCGAAGGCGGCATGGACGCAACCCAGGAAGCGGATCAGCGGGCGGAAGCGGGTAATATCCGTGGAGGCGAAGGCAACCACGGCCCCGTGCAATGCGTACATCGCCGAGAGGCCGCGAGCGAGGTACTCGACCACCGGGCCGTCCGGCATTGTGCCCAAGCCCGGTAACGCCGCGTGAGCCTGTCGCATCCAGTCGAAGGGGATGAACACGAAGGGCAAGGCGAACAGTTCGACGCCGCCGATCAGGCGCAGCAGCCACTTCAACGCTTCGTCGCGATTCATGTTCGGAACCCGACCGATAAGATGCGGGTAAGATACGTTCCGCCCAGGACGCCGCCATGCCGCTCGGGCCGCTTCGCTTCACCCCGCTCTTCACCAAGAACCTCTGGGGCGGTCGCCGTCTGCCGGATTTCCTCCGCCAACCGCAGCCCGATCACCCGCACGCGATCGGCGAAGCGTGGGTGCTCAGCGATGTGGACGGTTCCCCGAGTCGCGTCGCGGACGGCCCGTTGAAAGGAACCACGCTGCGCGAATTGCTGGCGGACAAGCCCGAACGCATCCTCGGGGCCGCGAAGCCGATCAACGGACGTTTCCCGCTGCTCCTGAAGTTCATCGACGCCCGGCAGGAACTCTCGGTGCAGGTGCACCCCGACGATGAACAAGCGGCGCGAACCAAGCCGGGGGCCAACGGCAAAACGGAAGCGTGGGTGATTCTCGAATCGAACCCGGCGACAAGCCGCATCTACTCCGGTTTCCGTCACGGCGTGACCGACGAGACGTTCCGCGCGGCGCTGAGCGAGAGAACCACGCCGGGCACGCTTCACAGTTTTACTCCGACGCCGGGCGAGTGCGTGTTCCTCCGTGCGGGCACGGTGCACGCCATCGGTGCGGACATCCTGCTGTTCGAAGTTCAGCAGACGTCGGACATCACCTACCGGTTGTACGACTGGGACCGCGTCGATCCGGTCACCCGGGAACCCCGGGAACTGCATATCGAGCAGGGGCTGGCGGTGGCGAACTTCGCGAGCGGCCCCTGCCCCGCGCAGCCGGCCCGACGCCTTCACGCCGACTGCGAGCAGCTTGCGGCCTGCGAGTACTTCACGCTGCACCGCTGGAACACGGATCGCCGGTTCACGGTCGGGGCCAGAGGGGAGTGTCGCATCGTCGTCGTGCTGGAATCGTCCGGTCGCACCGCGCTTAAGTGGAGCGAAGATGTGGACGGCTTGCAAGCCGGGGACGTGTTGCTGCTTCCGGCAGAGACGGGCGCGTGCGAAATCCTCCCGTCCGGCACGATCACCCTTTTGGAATGCGGCTTGCCTCCGGCACGGGCCTGACGACCGGCATCCGCGTTTCAACCCGCCGCCGTTCGCTCATCTGAACAGGGTCCGGAGCCGGTTCCATCCGCGAATCGCGATCACCTTCCGCACGTCGAACCACCGCGCACACCGCCTGCAACTTCCGGCAGAAAACCGTCCGCGGAATCACGCATTCTTCTCAAGTTCGACGATGCTTCACTTGCACCTTTGGCCCCGGCCGCAATCCGCTCCGGCCCGGTGGCATCACCCAAGCGTGCTGGAGCGGAACCCCCCGGGCGGGATCGGCCAACCCCCGCATCCCCGGCCCCGAAAGGAGGATTCGTCCCGTGAATGCTGCTCTCCTGTTGATGACCTCGTCGCTCATGGCTGGGGCGGATGCGCCCGCGGCCGCCGCGCCGGCTCCCGCCGCCGCCGTCGCCGGGTGTTCCGGCTGCACGGACAGCTGCGACCCGTGCGGGAAGAAGCCCGGCATCCTGGACAAGATCAAGGCCCGCCTCGGCAGCCACAAGTGCAAGAGCGCGTGCGAGCCCGCCTGCGCCCCGGCACCGGCCCCGAAGTGCGAAGCCCCGAAGTGCGACACGTGCGATCCGTGCCACTCGGCCCGCCCCAACCTGCTCGACAAGCTGAAGAGCAAGTTCGGCAAGCACAAGGACTGCGGATGCGCCCCGGCCTGCGACGGCTGCGCCGCCGCCCCGGCCCCGGCCGCCCCGCCGGCCGGCGGCACCACCCCGCCGAAGCCGATGGACTCGAAGAAGGACAAGGTCTCGACCGACGGCATCCCGTCGATCGTGATCCCTTCGCCGGGCGCCCTCGTCGTGCCGAGCCTCCCCGTCACCCCGGTCTCCGGCGGCAAGCTGAGCGGCTCCACGAGCCCCTACTGAGCTTCGCCGACGCGATCGAACGGCCTGCGAGCTTCGGCTCGCAGGCTTTTTTCGTTTCTCCCGGAGTCTTCACTTCCACTCGGTCGCATTGGCATTAGGATGTTCACGGGGCCGGGCGTGCAGCGGGGAGCGGCGCGACCGCCTCGGAGAACGAGGCACGGATGAACGGGGCAGCTCAGGGGTCCGCCGCGGCGGATTTGGCGAACAAGATTGCGCGCTTGGTCGAGGAACGCGGCTGGAACCAAGAGGACTTCGCCCGCATCTCGCAACTGAACCGACACACCGTCCGGCAAATTCTCCACGGCGGCCCGCAACGCCGCCTCCGCAATGCCACGATCAGCCAATGCGCCGAGGCATTGGGCCTCACGGTCAGCGAGCTACGCACGCTGTCGCTGGAACGCCTGCTGCCACGGATGCACGGCAAGCCCCCGGCGGACGAGGAAGCGTTGAAACTGCTCTACGAGCGGGCCGCCTTGCCGGACCTCGTGAGTTGGCTGGAACGCAACAAGGACCGCGCCGCCCAGTTTCGCCCGGATGAAGTGCAGGAAATCCTCGACGGCCAAGCCCCCGGCGGCGTGCTCGACAAGGGCGGTGTCGAAGGCTTCGTGGACGTAATGGAACGCCGCCGTGCCATCACCTGCCAGGTACGCGAAATCGTGCACACCGAGTACTTGGAACTGCTGGAACAGTTCGTCCGTCTCATCTACGAGAAGGTCAAGCCGCGATCGCGTTAGGACCGCGGTCGCTTTGACCTCGCCCGCATCCGTGCTACAGTCCTCATAGCCCACACTGCGCGGAAATCGGGGATAGACCGGATGTTGCGTTTCGCGCTCGGCCTCAGCATGGTTCTTGTGGCAGGCGAATTCGCCTCCGCCGCGGTGATCGTGCTCGGCAACTACACGCCGCTCGACATCGACTGCACCGTGAGCGACGGGGGCAAGAAGCGCACTGTCACCATTGCCAAATCCCAAGTGCGGCCGGTCACGGTCGGCGGCCCATGCGACGTGACATTTCTGTCGAAGCCCGACGCCACCACGCTTCGTCTGGATCCGTATCACGCTTACGTCTTCCTTCCGGACCCGAAAGCCGGAGTGAAACTCGACGGCGTGTTCCTCCCCGGGGACATCCCGCTTCGCGACACCAAGCCCGATCCGAACCCGGCTGCGGGTGCGCCGCTGAAGGTGCCGGTCACGCTGATGGTGGACGACGCGGACCCGCGGGCGGACGCGCTCTGGCAACGCATCCTGCGGAAGCGCTTCGACGAAGCCGCGGAGGTGATTCGCGCCCACGCCCCGATCCAGCTCGAGTTCGCCGGCTACGCCACGTGGGAATCCGATCCCGCATCGAAGGATATGTCCGAACTCCTCGGCGACTTCGCGACCAAGGTGAAGGTGAAACCCGGCTCGCTCGCCATCGGCTACACCAGCCGCGTGAAGGTCGATCCCAAGGAACCGCAACATCTCATCCCGTTCGGTGCGGCCAAGAGCGTGACCAACGGCCACATCCTGCTCCGCGAATCTGGCCCGAAATCGGATCCGGAGAAGGTCGAGGCCATGATCCAGCACCTCGGCTTGGCCTTCGGGGCGACGCTGATCGAGAACGACAAGGATCCCGGCAGCGTGATGCGGGTGAAGATCGCGGACGGCCTCGCCCTGCATCCGCAATATCGTTACCGCTTCGATCCGCTGAACGCGCTCGCGCTCAACATCTGGGCCGAGGAACTCCGCAAGGGGCCGCTCGGGAAACCGGGCGACGCCTCGGAAGCCGGGCGGCAGCGGCTCGCCCGCATCTACAAGGCGCTGCTCAAGGAACGTCCCGGCGACTCGTTTGCCCTCGAATATCTCAACGAACTCGACCGCGAGGTGGCGAAGCTCCCCGAGCCGAAGCCGAAGGACCCGGCCGGTCCCGCGCCGATGCCGAAGGCCGATCCGCCACCGGCTCCCATGATCCTCTCGCGCGATCAAGTCGCGCGGCATGTCGTGCGTGCCATCGTGGCCAAGGCCAAGACCAAGACCGATTCGTTGAGCGGCGACGAACTCACGAAGGAATATGTGAAGGCCGCCGCGGCCGTCGCGTGGCGTGAAGACGGCCCGCAGGCGGACCAGGAAGACCGCATGAGCGGCTTGCTCATCGGCCTCGGCATCGCCTTGGACGACACCGATGCCCTCCGCAACGACCCGGAGAGTTCCGAAACCGTGAAAGGGATCGAGAGCGACGCGGATCGCACGGAGCGGGTGAAGTTGCTCGGCAACCCCACGCTGAATGGTCGCCGCGACTGGTGCCGCCGGTTCGCCATCGGCTGCGCGTCCGGCGAACTTCACCGCACGGCATCGGCCGCGGAGAAGGCCGCGGTCGCCCGCAGCTTGGATTCCACGGTGTTGAGTTTCTCCGCGCTCGCCGCCGAGTTCGCGGGCATCGAATTGTCCCGCAAATCGAATCTCGATTTGATCCACGTCCGCCGATTGGCCGGCGAATCGAGTTTGGCCTCGCACCTTCCGAACTTCGCGGGCCTGCGCGAGGGGATCTCGGTGGAACGCTTCCGCGAGGATTACGGCAGCGACACCGACCCGCGCTTCCGCTCCGCCGTGGATGCGATTCGCGATTTGGCGAGGAAGAAATGAACGTCGCTTGCATGTTCGCGATCGTGAACACGCAAGCGATCATCGACATTACTTATTCAAGTACTCGATCAGATAGGCCGTGGAGTTCGGCAGCTTCGCGTTCGGCTCGGTGTTCGAGTGGAACTGCGTGTCGATGCCGGCCGCCTTCAACTTCTCCGCGAGTTTCACGCCGAGGATCGGCGAGTGCGTCGGGTCCGGGTGGCTCTCGCCGACCTTCGCTCCCTTCACGCCACCGTAGTACAGCCCGATCGGCGGGTCGTCCTTGGTAACGTGCAGGATCGGCGAATACTCCTTGAGCCACGGCGTCACCTTCTCGCGGTTCATCTCCACTTCATCGAGGCTCTTCATCCCGAAGGCGTGGGCGCCGTACGTGTAGTTGGGCAGCCACTCGCGGGTCTCCTTCGGATCGAGCGAAACTTGGGCGCCGTCCACGCCCGCGCAGTAAAGTCGCGTCGATTCGCGGGCCACAGGGTCGGTGCTCTTCGGGTCCGCCATGTCGTCGTGGAACGCGAGCCACAGCGAGGAGCAGCCGCCCGCCGAGCCGCCGGTGGCACCGATCCGCTTCTTGTCGATGTTCCACTCTCCGGCCTTGGAGCGGACGAACTGCAGCGCCCGCGCCGCGTCTTCGAGCGGCGCCTTTACCGGCGGGCTCACCTTCTGCTCGTTCGCCTGGGCCATGAGCCGGTAGTTGATGGTGACGACGGAAATGCCTTTGTCGAGGAAGGCCTTCACGCGGCCGTAGTAGCCGCTCTTGTCGCCGTTGACCCAGCCGCCGCCGTGGATGCAGAACACAAGTGGCGTCGGCTTGTCGCTCTTCGCCTGCCAGAAGTCGAGCACGTTGCGGGCGTGCGGCCCGTAAGACACATTGGCCGCGGTCGGCGGAATGGACGGCGTCGGCGGGGCTTTCTTCTCGATCTTCTTCTTGTCGTCGGTCTTCTTCTCGTCTTTCTTGTCCTGCGTCGCACCGACCGCGAATGCGGAGAGTGCGAACGCCAGCGCGAGGAATGGCAGCCTTCGCAGCGTCATGAGAGGACTCCGGTGTGGGGAGAGAACCGGAGATGAACCTACGCCGCGATCACTTCTTCGTCACCTTCTCCACAAAGGCCGTGAGCGCCTTGGTGCCGGGGTCGTCCGCGAGGCCGAGGTCGGAGTTGATCTTGCCGTGCGTGGTGGCGCGGCCGCCGTACAGCGTCACGGGGATGCCGGCTTCGCGAAGGACGTTGCCGAGCCGGATCGCCTGGGCGGTCGTGTCCGGGTGTTCGGCCACGTGGATGATGAGGAACGGCGGGATCGACTTGCCCTTGGCCACATGCGTGACGGCGGAGAAGTCCTTGTGCTTCGCCGGGTCGTTCATGAACTTCTCGCGGTGGCCGAACTTCGACTTGGGCAGGCCGTGCAGCCGCCAGCGCGTCTCGGCCATCTCGATGATCGCGGGGATGTCGTAGGTGTCGCCATCGACCGGCACGCAGCCGATCACGGAGGTCAGCGGGATGCCTTCAGCCTTGAGGATGCGGTCGTCCGTGCAGAGGATCGCGGCGAGTTGCGCCCCCGCGGAGTGGCCCGCGATGAGCAGCCGCTTCGGATCGCCGCCGTGCTCGCCGATGTGATCGACCACCCACTTCACGGACTTGCCCACGTCCTTGATCAGCACATCCATCTCCACCGCGGGAAGCAGGCGGTAGTTCACCGAGACGAACACGAAGCCCTTGTCCGCGAAATACTGCGGCTTGTGGTCCACTTCCTTCTTGTCGCCGGCCTGCCAGCCGCCGCCGTGGATCCACACGACGACCGGCAGCGACTTCGCGTCCGCCGGGGCGTACACGTCCAGCGTCTGCTTCGGGTCGCCGGGTGACACGTAGGGGATGTCGCGGGTGATCTTGGGCTCCGCGGCGAGCGCGGGGAAGGCGGCGGACAGCAAGAGCAGCACGGAGAGGAAACGCATGATGGGTCCTCGTTCGGTTTCGGGAGGATTTCATATCTTGACTATCGTCAAGATGTTTACATTTGGAGCGCACTTGTGGATCGCATCGTCATCCTCCTGATTCTTGCATTGTGCGGAAATGCCGCCCGTGCGGACATCGGCATCATTACGCCGGCCGAGGCCCGAAAGCTCATCGAAGACAAGGACCCCGCCAAGCGGCCGATCGTGCTCGACACCCGCGGCGGGTACAAGGATTACTTCCGCGGCCACCTGCCCGCCGCCCACCACCTCAACTTCGACACGCTTCGCGGCACCGATAACGGCGTGCCCGTTCAGTACCTCCCGGACGACATCACCAAGGCGCTGCTGATCCGCGCCGGCGTGGACAAGAACCGCATGCACCTCATCTATGCCACCGGGGACAAGCTGCCGAACGACGAGATCCTGAGCGCGAGCATGGTGGCGTACGTGCTGGAAAAGTACGGCGTGGAGAACATCCGCATCGTGGACGGCGGCCTGCCCGGCTGGCAGAAGGCGAATCTGCCCGTGACGCAGGAGTACTTCGGCAATCCGAAGGGCACGCTGCCGGAGAAAACGAACTTCGGCATTGCTTTGAACGTGGACGATGTGCTGAAGCGGAAGCCCGAGGCCGTGCTCGTCGATGCCCGGCCGAAGAACGAGTACCTCGGCGAGGATGAGATTTGGTTGCGGAAGGGGCACATCCCCGGTGCGATCAGCTTCCACTGGGCGAGGCTCATGGAGTCGGACAACACCCACGCGTTCCTGCCGTTCGAGCACGTGAAGCAGCAACTCGAAGCCGCAGGCCTGACGGCGGACAAGGAGATCCTCGTGTACTGCGGCACATCCCGCGAAGGCAGCCTGCTGCGGTTCTACCTGAAGCACGTGGCCAAGTACCCGAACGTACGCCTCTACGAAGGCTCGTGGAAGGAATACGCCTCGCTCAAGCAGCACCCCGCGGAAACGAAAGAGAACAAGGCCAAGTGATGGTCGCGGTCCTGTTCCTCGCCGTGTGCTTCGTCGCGTTCACCAACGGGGCCAACGCCAACTTCAAGGGCGTGGCCTCGCTCTACGGCAGCGGCACCAGCTCCCTCCGTACCGCGGCACTGTGGGGAACCGCGACCACCTTCGCCGGTTCGATCGCGGCGATGCTCCTCTCCGGAGGGATGCTCAAGTCGTTCGGCGGACGCGGGCTCGTGGCCGACGAACTCGCCGCCTCGCAGCAGTTCATTTGCGCCGTCGCGCTCGGCGCGGCCTTCACCAGTTTCCTCGCGACGCGGTTCGGTTTCCCGGTGTCCACCACGCACGCCCTCGTCGGCGCGTTGGTCGGCGCCGGGCTCGCGGGCGGCAGCGACGTGCATCTCGAAGCGCTCGGCAAGAACTTCTTCTTTCCGCTGTTCTTCTCGCCGTTCGTGGCCGCGCTCGCCGGCGCGGTCATATTCCTGCTGCTTCGTGCGATGCGGCTCGCCCCCGATCACCGCACGTCGGCCTTGGACGCACTGCACTTCGCGAGCGCAGGCGCGGCCAGCTTCGCCCGCGGGCTGAACGACACTCCGAAGATGGCGGCACTGATGCTCATGGTGCCGGGCCTCGCCGTGCATTGGTGCATCCTGATCGTGGCTGCAACCATCGCACTCGGAGGATTGCTGGACATCCGCCGCGTCGCGGAGACGCTCGGCCAGAAGATCACGGGCATGAACCCCGGACAAGGGTTGGCGGTGAGTCTTGTCACGGCCGGGCTGGTGACCACGGCGAGCCTGCACAGCCTGCCGGTGAGCACGACGCACGTGAGTGTCGGGTCGATGTTCGGAATGGGAGCCGCGACGGGGCAGGTGCGGTGGCGGAAGGTCGGCGAGATCCTGCTCGCGTGGGTGAGCACCGTGCCTTGCGGGGCGATGCTGGCGGCGGCGGCCTACGGCATCCTCTCGATGTGATTCACTTCAACCGGTACACGGCGTAGGCCGCGTCCGCGTGTTCCAACTCCAGCCCGGCGGAGAGCAACGGTGGCTCGTTCGCTGAACCCCGGGACAAGACGATGTGCGTCAGGCCCTCCTTCTTCAAAGCAGCCTGCGTCTCGGCTTTGTCCCAGGATTTCTCGTCGTACCACTTCTCCGCCTGCAGCATGCGGCGATGCCACTCGTGAACGTCCGTGGTCGAGTACGGCACGGACTTGAAATCCACGTAGATCGCCGCTCCGGTGGCGAGGCGGAAGCGTTGGAGATCGACCGGGATCAAGTTCGAGCCGGGTTTCGGCCGCGGGGGCGGGGTGAAGCTCGTGGACTTCGCGCCGCGGGCGCCGGTCGCCAGCGGCGGGATCCGCGTGGGGATCAGATAGGTGTCGCCGGGCCGGGCATGTTCGCGCACATGGTTCAGCAAGGGCACTTCGCTTTCGTTCATGGCGTAGCCGAGGCCGAGCGCAAGGATCGCCGCTCCGCCTGCGGCCTGCACCAGCATCAGCATTCCGCCGAGAAAATCGATCGCGCGCGACTCGCGGTCGAGCAGCGAGAGCCGGGCCGCGACCGCCGCGGTGGCGACGGGCACGAGCACCACGGAGATGCGCCACGGAAACATCAGGGCGAACGCATCGTTGTTTGCGAAGGCCTGGACTGCGGTGAAGAGCGTGCCGAGTGCCGCCGCCACGGCCAGTGGAACGCCCAAACGCGTCTGCCGGAGCAGAATCAAGCCGATTGCGATCCACGCGATCTGTAAACCGGCCACGACATCGAACCAGCGGCCGACTTGCGAGTGATGCGGGATGCGGATGTTCGCGAGCACGTACTGCGCCGCCCCGTTGGACTTCACCCCGCCGTCCGCGAATGACTCATAGACGTACGCCGCAAGCGGGGCGGCGATCGCCAGCGACACGCCGCACACACGCACCGCATCCTTCGGCTTACCGTCCTGAACGAGCCGGATCGCGTACCCGATGGTGAGCAGGGCCGCGGGGAAGAGATACGTGGCGTGGAAGAGCGTGCTCCCGGCCGCAAGTACGGCCGCGAGGCGGATGCGGCCTCGGGCGAAGGCTGCCAGCGATGCGACGAGCAACACGCCGAACGCGGACGGCTGCAAGCCCGGCCCGAGCACATACTGCCCCGCCACGCCCGCCTGGAAGTACCACGGATAATCGACTTCGAGCAGCCGCACGGAGAGCAGGCGGAAGAGTGCCGCATGCGCCGCCGTGAAGAGCGCGGCGTACGGTAGGAATCGCACCGGACCGAGCGCGGACACCAGCGACCACATGCCCGCGAAGTACGCCATGAGCAGGACGAAGTGGACGACTTGGATCGCATGCAGTCCGCCGGTCCGGAAGAGCAACGACACCAGCGTGCTGAACACGGGCGTGGGGTCTTTCGTGGTGGCGAGCCAGTCCGTGGCGAGGTGCCCGTACCCGGCTTCGGCGAGGCCGTGCAGCAGGTACTGGTTCTGATTCGAGAAGAACAGCGGGGACTGCGTGTGAGCCAGCGCGAAGAGCGCCGACACGAGCAACAGCAGCGGCAGACGCGGCGACGGTGTATGATCAGCGGACATCGGGAGAATTCGCCATGCTCAATGTGACGCGTGCGCTGGCCATGGTCTCGGACGGCATGACGCTGGGGCTGGGTTCCGGCCAAGCCGCCGAGGCGTTCGTCTTCGCGCTGAGCGACCGCATCCGCGCCGGCTTGAAGATTCGCGGCGTGGCCACGTCATCCGGTACCGCCGCGATCGCCGAGCGGCTCGGCGTTCCGCTCGTCGAACTCGCGGACGCCCTTCCCATTGATATGACGTTTGACGGCGCGGATGAAGTCGATCCGGCCCTGAACCTGTTGAAGGGGTTCGGCCACGCCCTCATCCGCGAGAAAGTCGTGGCCGCGGCCTCGAAGAAACTCGTGATCCTGATCGGCCCGCGCAAAGTGGAGGAGAAACTGGTTCCAGCGCTCGGCAGCCGGGGCGAGTTGCCGATCGAAGTGGTCCCGTTCGCGCTGCCGCTCGTGCTTCGCCGCGTGAACAAGCTCGGCCTGCCGGGCACGCTGGTGCGCGACGACGCGGGCGAACCCCGCCGCTCGGACAACGGCAATCTCCTCGTCCACCTCGCGGTGCAGGCGATCACCGATCCGGCCGCGTTGGACGGCCAACTTCGCGGCATCCCCGGCATCGTGGGCACGGGGCTGTTCTGCGGCCTAGCCGATGTCGTGCTGATCGACCATGGCGGCCGACTGGAGGAGCGACACCGCGGCTGACGCGATCAGCGTCGGCGGAGCAGCATGCCGGTGAGGCCGTAGATTCCGAAGGAAAGCACGAGCCCGCAGGCGATCATGGAGGCGGTTTCCATTGCGAAACTCCGGCGAGGAACGAGGCTGCACTCAATAAACCATATGTGGATCGACTTGTCCATATTAAAGCGGATGTTTTTATCCACATGGCGGCGCGGGGCGGTCGGGATCGGCTTGGTAGGATGATCCCGTGCTTCTTCTGCTCTTCTTCGCCACCGGGATTCTCCCGCCCGCGCGCCTCGAAGCGGGTTGCGTGCTGATCCGCGCCGAGAACGACGGCAGCGGCGCCGGGTTCGTCGTGGATGCCAAGAAGAAGTGGATCATCACCTGTCGTCATGTGGTGGCGGACCGCGACCGCGTGGATGTGTACTTCCCGTGGACGCGGGAGGGTTCGCTCGTCGCCGAGAAATCGGAGTACCTCGGCAACCGGCCGCTGCTCCGCGAACGCGGGTTGCTCGCCACGGCCAGGGTGCTGAAGAAATCGGACGACGCCGACCTCGCGCTGCTCGAAGTGGAGTCGCTGCCTGCGAGTGCCACCGCGGTGTCACTGGCTGCGGCTCCACCGCAACCCGGCGACGCACTCCGCGCCTTGGGCCACCGCATCGATCTGGACACGGTGTTCAACCTCACCACCGGCTTCACCCGGCAATCGGGGCGTCTGGCGAACGGCTACTTTTGGCGCGGGAAGAAGCTGGCCGTGAATGCGGACACGATTCTCGGGCAACTTCCGATTGAAGAAGGCGACAGCGGCGGCCCCGTGTTCAATGCGAAAGCCGAACTCGTCGGCATGGTGTCCGCTCTGCGGCGGCAGGCGCCGCTCGCCGCGGTCGCGATCTCGGCCGCGGAGATCCGCAAGTTCCTGGCCGTTACCGAACCCGCTGCGAAGCCCGCGGCACCCGGGATCGCCGACATCCTCACGCGTGCCACGGTCTGGATTCGCCCGCAGTCCGCAGACATTCATTTGGCCGGCGCACTTGTCAGCCGCGATCACGTGCTTACATCCGCACGCGGGCTTGGCCCGTCCAATCTCGTCGGTGTCGCGTTCCCGTTAAACGAGAACGGCAAGTGGATCGGCGAACGCGAGCCGTACCGGGACCCGATCGGCTTGCACCAGAAGAACGCGTGGAGCCGCGGCGTGGTGATCGCCCGCGATCCGGTGCGAGACCTCGCGCTGATCAGTTTGGATGAAGGCACGCGGCCGAGTGCGATGCGGCCCGCGCCGCTTGCCGCGGCAGTGAACGTCAGTGAAGCGGTTCACGCGATGAGCCACCCCGGCGGTGTCGAATTCGCGTGGGTGTATGCCAGCGGTTCGGTTCGCCAGGTCGGGCGTATCGCGCTGGCGCAGGGTGAGAAGCCCGCGAAGGTGAACGCGACTCTGCTTCAACTTCCGGCCCAGTCCGGTTCGCCCGGCGGACCCGTGCTCAATGAACGCGGCGAACTCGTCGGCGTGCTCGCGGCCCGCGAATCGGCCCAGAACACCGGCTACGCCGCCACGCCGGACGAGATCGCGGACTTTCTCGATGTCGCGCTTGCGGATCGCCCCGCGAAGAGTGTTGCGGCTCTGCTCAACCGCATCGAGACAACGTGGGAACGGTTCTCGTCGGACTTCGCCGGCGCACTCGCTTACCGCGGGCTCGAGTACCCCGCCGAGAAACGCGAAGCGATCTTCCGCCTCGCCCACTCGATCAACCCGCGGTCGTTCCCCCCGCAGGTGCAACTGTGGAACCTGCTGATGCGGGCCGGCCGCATCGCGGAAGCCGAAGCCGTATTGGATCGCGCCATCGAGAACGACGGCCCGGACCAAGCCGCGTGGCTCGGCTCACGGGCCGTGCGCCGCATGGACCGCAAAGAGTGGCGCGGAGCCCGCGGCGATCTCGAACGCATCTTGGACGTGTACCCGCGACAAGCCTCCGCTCGGCGGTCGCTCGTCGGCGTGCTCCTCGAACTCAACAAGGATGAGGAAGCGGCCGCTGCGGTGGGTGACACTGTGCGTTCTCAACCGGACGGAATCCGCTTCCTCGCCGCCGATCTGCTCCGACAGGCGGACGAACTCGCGAAGAAATTCCCGGACGCACCCGCGATACCGTCAAACTGGTTAAACCGGGCAATCGGTGCGGCTGCAAAATCAGAAACGGATGCTGCACGGAAAGCGGAATGCGAGGTAGTGTTGAAGGCGGTGGCGGCTGCGCCGGACGATGGCGTTCGGTTACGTCTGCTTCGCGAGTACTTGGCCAAGTTGAAACCCGCCCCGGACCGCTGAGTCGCCCATGCCGTCGTCGTTCGATGTGATTGTGCTCGGTGTCGGCGGGATGGGCTCGGCCGCGTGCTTCGAACTGGCCCGCCGCGGCCGCCGCGTGCTCGGCCTTGAGCAGTTCCCGCTCGTTCACGATCACGGCAGTTCGCACGGCCAAACCCGTATCATCCGCACCGCGTACTACGAGCACCCGAACTACGTGCCGCTGCTGCGCCGCGCATGGGTGCGCTGGTACGAACTCGAGCAGCGTGTCGGCCGGCACCTGCTCACCGAGTGCCCGTGCCTCAGCATCGGCCCCGAAGACGGCGAACTGATCGAAGGCATCCGCACGTCCGCCGCCGAGCACAACCTCACCATCAAGAACATGACGGTGGCGGACATCGCTCGGCGAACGCCGTTCCGCTTCCCCGAGGGGTACGCCGGCGTGCTGGAGCGGCAGGCCGGGTTCCTCATGGTGGAGGAGTGCGTGAAGGCGCACATCGATTCCGCGATCGCGCTCGGCGCCGAGATTCATCCCGAAGAGCCGGTACGCGAATGGAAGGCGGTCGGCGACGGCGTCGAGGTGACGACGGACAAGGACACCTATCGTGCGGCCCGGCTCGTGATCACCGCCGGGGCGTGGGCCACCGAACTGCTCGCGGAACTCGGCATCCCGCTCAAGGTGATGCGGCAGGTGATGCTCTGGTTCGACGTGAGCGCGAACCCGTACATGTTCCGCCGCGACCATTTCCCGATGTTCATCTGCGAGACGCCGCACGGCGACTTCTACGGTCTGCCCGCGATCGACGAATACGGCTTGAAGGTGGCCCGGCACTACGGCGCGCCGGAACTCTTCCGCCCGGACCAAGTGAACTGGGAAGCCACGACCGAAGACGTGCCCGCGGTGCGGGCGTTCCTGGACCGCCACGTGCTCGGCGCGAGCGGCGACATCACGAACGGGCAAGTCTGCATGTACACGGTGACGCCGGACAAGCACTTCGTGATCGATCGCCACCCGAAGCACCCGCAGGTGAGCGTGGCGTGCGGCTTCTCCGGCCACGGGTTCAAGTTCTCCTCCGTGGTGGGCGAAGTGCTGGCGGACCTCGCCGAGCGCGGCGAATCGCAACACGACATCGCCATGTTCAAACTGAGCCGCTTCTCTTGAGCCTGGCACGATCAAACAAGCGGGCGATCCTGAGCCGATTGTTCCGCTTGCAATCTCTTGACCCCGCACGTCGGCCCGCGTAGCATCCTGTCAGATCACATTGCCGACCCGGTGTTCCCCGTCCCGGATGGCGCGCCCATGTCCATGCTCACCGTTGCCCGCCGCTTGTACAAGAAGTGCCTCCGCCGTTGCGCCGTTGCGCCTTGTTCCCATCGCGTGAGGCTCGCCGTGGAGCAGTGCGAAGGGCGCGATGTCCCGAGCGGCTTGAACCTCTCCGCGGCGGCGATACCGTCCTCGGTTTCACTCGGATCGTCCACGATGGTTTCGGGCAGTGTGTGGTCTTCCTCGCAGATGAGCGCGCTCTCGATCATCTACGCTTGGGGCGACGGCAACACCGAGACGCTGCCGCCCTCCGCCACGCTCCCGACCAGCCTCGCACCGATCAGCGCCAGCCACATCTACGCCGCCACCGGCGGATACTCCATCACCGTCACCGCGAACGCCACATACACGGACGGCACCACGGACAGCGCCTTCGGCACCTACTCGGTGAGCGTGGTGCCACCGAGCCCGCCCCCGCCGACATTCCCGCCGCCGACGGTTCCGCCTCCGCCGCCTGTGTCGCCGCCCCCGATTCCCGATGTCCGCGTCCAAACGATCCAGAACACCTCCGAAGCCACCGGTTCGTCGGTCGGGCAGTTCAACTTGGTCCGCACGGGCGACCTGACGCAGTCGCTGAAGGTGAACTACCAGGTGGCCGGCACCGCGATTTCGGACACGGATTACAACTCGATCGCCAACGCGGGCCTTGGGTTCGGCTCCGTCGAGTTCGCCGCCGGCGCAGCGACCGCCACGATCACCGTCACGGTGATCGACGACAACCTGCGTGAATCTTCGGAAACCGTGATCGTCACGCTGATGCCGAGCCCGCTCTATCACGTTCTCACGCCCGCCGGCATGGACACGCTGGTCATCGACGACAACGACATTGACGCGGTCGCCGACTCTGCTGCGATGTGGGTGGGCAATCCCGTCACGATTGCAGGTACTTGTTTAGCGCACTGGTAGCAGCACGGGTCGGGGCACGAGGGTGTTCCCGAAGTTGCGGAGGGTTTCAGCGAAGTGGTCGATTACGGAGCGGGTGTGGCGGCGGGCGGTTTCGATCACGCTCATCAGGACACTCTGGGCCTTCGCACCGGCTGCGGTGCGGTTGCCGCCCCAGACCTTGCGATTCACCACCGCCGGACGAATCGCCTGCTCGGCTTTCCAATTGGTCGGCTCGATCTTTGGCTCGACCACGAACGCGAACCACTGCTCGAAATGATTCATCAGGTGGTTGGCGAAGGTCTGGTACGCCGGCACCGCACGCGGAACGCTCGCCAGTTTCCGCAGTCGGTCATCGAACACCTCGCGTTGATTCTCCAGGTGTTCGAGCGTTGCGTGGCCGCGGTGATACTCGTTGCGCAGGTGGACCGCCTCGGTGAAGAGGGCGATCACGCGTTGGGGGAAGTGGACGGCGCGCGGGCGGCCGTCGCGAGCAGGTCGCGGGCGCGGCGGAGCACGTGGCCGACGCACTGTTGATGGATCGCCTGCTCGAACCGGTCGTACGAGGCGAAGCCGTCGTGGGTGAGAATGCCGGACCAGTCCGCACCGATGATGCGTTCGAGGACTTCGGCACTGCGTTGTGAGTCGATGGTGTAGGCCGTGACCCGGTCACCGACCCCGACGTGGAGCCAGGCGGGTTGTCCTCCGATCCGCCACCCCGTTTCGTCCGGCACGATCATCGTCGACGCCTTGAGGTCGTCGAGGATGAGCTTGTAGTCGGGTTCGAGTTTCGCCGCCATCCGCAGGCCGATCTGACACGAGGCGCCGCGGGTGAGCTTGATGCCGAAGAGCGAGTCGAAAACGATCGCGACCTTGCCGTGCGACAATCCATCTGCGTGTGCAACATCGTGGCCGCGGCTTGGGCGTCGGGGCCGATCTGACTGGCGGCGGCGCCGAGCGCGTCCGAGGTTTGCAGCGGATGCCGGCCTTGAACGGTCTTGCCGCAGCATCGGCAGCGACCGAGGTGCACGGTGAACCGGCGGTGGATCGGCGTCCGCGGGATTTCGGTTTGGAACTGTTCGGCGGTGCCGGTTTCGACGAGCGTCTTCTCGTGACAATGCGGGCAGGCGTCGGGAAGTTTCGCCTCGTGACGTTCGTGAATCTGGTCGGGCGGGGGCGGCGGGCGATGGCCGTGGGTGCCGTGTTGTTCGCCGGCTTTGCGGCCGGGCGTCTTCGGTTTGAACTTGGGCGGACCTTTGCGGAACGGCGCGGCCTGACGCTTCCCGGCGCGCAGGGCGTCATCGAGCTTCCGCGTCAGATCGGCGACCCGCGCGCGGAGTGCGTCCACTTCCTTTCGGAGTGCCACGCAGCCAAGGCAAGCGGGTTCGTCCATGACCCGATGTTATCGACTCAGACGGGGCTCAGCTGCGCCAGTTTGGTGGGCGCTAAACAAGTACGATTGCAGTCCTGGCCAATGATTCCATCACCGGGAATCCGACTGTCAGCTCCACCACTCTGCCGCTTCATGGAACCGTCACGATCAACGCGGATGGCACGCTCTTCTACGTGCCGGATCCCGGGTATATCGGCTCGGACTCGTTCAGTTACACAGTCGTGAACGACATCGGCGGCAGCGATACGGCCGCCGTGTCCGTGAATGTCGTTGCCGCGGTGATGGCATTGTACGACTCAGCGGCGACGGATACCGGTCTGGCCGTGAGCATTCCCGTGATGGCGAACGACATCGGCGCGCAACTCATCTATTCCTTCACACAGCCGGCTTTCGGCACGGTCTCTGTCTCCGGCAACTCCCTTGTGTACACGCCGTTCCTCGGTCACGCCGGTGCGGACACGTTTGAGTACACGATCTCCGGTGGCCAGTCGCAGACCGCATCGGCAACCGTCAGCGTGTTCACTCGCGGCAACGTTAGCGGCCAATTCTGGCTCGACGAGAACGCCGATGGCATGCTGGATGTCGATGAGCCCGCGGTCGCAGGTGTGCGCGTCGAGCTATACGACAGCAGCGCGTCGTTCGTGGGGTTCCAGACCACTGACAGCGAGGGCCGTTACACGTTCCCCACCAGCAAACTCGCGGACGGAATGTACACGTTGCGATTCCAAGATGCGGACACGATCGTCGCCTACTCAGGAATCGAGTACACGCTCCAGAATGTCGTCGCTCCTCCAGGTGTGTCGGTCAGTGCTGCCGGAGCGGACGGCTGGACCAATCCGTTCGCAGTCGTAGCACTGCAACCGCCCGTGAAGAAGGATGCGGGAGTGAAATCCAAGACCGTGTCCATCGCCGAAGGTACAGTGACTTTAGGTGTAGCCCCTCTGCAAGGAGTACCAGTGTTCCAGAAGAAGAACGCGCAGGGTATTCCCGTCATCCTTCCTTTGAAGCTCGTGGATGTGGATGACAATATCTACGCCTTGGAACTCGCCAGCTACGATGCGCAAACCGACATGGCTGTCACCAAACAAGGAAATCTGTCTTTCAAGCTCGCGGCGCCGCCACTGTTCTATTCATACGGCGCGTTGGCGGTTGGAAAGTTCGTGGAGGCCGGGCATGAAAATGACACACCGCAGTACAAGGCCTCGTCCGCGTTTTATTGGAGCCAATATGTGAAGTCGGACAAGAGCGAAACGGTGTCAACGAGCTTCGGCACTTGGGTTCCGAACAGCAACGGAGTCGATGGGAAGTGGTACTTGGACGGTAAGCAGTTCGCGATCGCCGGCCTCAAGAACTCGTATGCCGGCCAGGATCTCGACATCAAGCATCGTTATGGAGATCAGCCGGGACTTAATTTCCCGGTAGCCTCTGTGGCTGGGAAAGATCCAGCAGCAATTCGCGATGAAGATAACAAGCTTTACATGTTTGTGCAGCTCGAACGCGAATCGGTTGTAACCGAGGCCATGGTGAACAAGATCAAAGCTGCCAACGGTGGCCAGCATTTTACCGCGGGCTATTCGAACAGCTTCGAGACATATGTCGTGCAGAAGGCTGGCACGACTCCGCTCATGCACTATCTCTGGGGGTGGAGCGTCCACTTGGACTCGAAAACCGGGTATTCGGTGTCAATCACGGCCCCAGCTCAAGGCGCAAACAAGTCCGATCCGGCAGTGTGGGATGTTGCACCATCTTCTCCCTTGTGAGGTGATTGTCCGTGCTACCCTTCATACTTCTCGGAATGCAACCTATGTACGGAGTGGTTGAGCGAGAGGCCCACTTTATCGCACTGAGTAGGTCCATTGCCCGCGATGACATCTTCGCGATTTATCGCCATTTTGAATATCTTAGTCGGCAGAAGCCTTGCCATGACCGGCTGTTCGATTTGATTGATTCGTATCTGCCTGGTCGAGACTCGTCGGCCCAGTCGGCCCTCATTAATGTCCTCTCGGAGCTTCCGAGCCATTCGGCCCAATCGATTCCAAAGCTGCGGAAGATAGCCTTGAATCCCACTGGCTACTATGCGGGGCGAGTAGCGGCGGTCGGGACACTAGCATCGCTCGGCGCGAAAGATCGGGAATCGATTGCCGCGTATTACGCCTGCATGAATCAGAAAGCTCCCCCGTTCGTACTTGTTTAGCGCACTGGTAGCAGCACGGGTCGGGGCACGAGGGTGTTCCCGAAGTTGCGGAGGGTTTCAGCGAAGTGGTCGATCACGGAGCGGGTGTGGCGGCGGGCGGTTTCGATCACGCTCATCAGGACACTCTGGGCCTTCGCACCGGCTGCGGTGCGGTTGCCGCCCCAGACCTTGCGATTCACCACCGCCGGACGAATCGCCTGCTCGGCTTTCCAATTGGTCGGCTCGATCTTTGGCTCGACCACGAACGCGAACCACTGCTCGAAATGATTCATCAGGTGGTTGGCGAACGTCTGATACGCCGGCACCGCACGCGGAACGCTCGCCAGTTTCCGCAGTCGGTCATCGAACACCTCGCGTTGATTCTCCAGGTGTTCGAGCGTTGCGTGGCCGCGGTGATACTGTTGCGCAGGTGGACCGCCTCGGTGAAGAGGGCGATCACGCGTTGGGGAAGTGGACGGCGCCGCGGGCGGCCGTCGCGAGCAGGTCGCGGGGCGCGCGGAGCACGTGGCCGACGCACTGTTGATGGATCGCCTGCTCGAACCGGTCGTAGGAGGCGAAGCCGTCGTGGGTGAGAATGCCGGACCAGTCCGCACCGATGATGCGTTCGAGGACTTCGGCACTGCGTTGTGAGTCGATGTGTAGGCCGTGACCCGGTCACCGACCCCGACGTGGAGCCAGGCGGGTTGTCCTCCGATCCGCCACCCCGTTTCGTCCGGCACGATCATCGTCGACGCCTTGAGGTCGTCGAGGATGAGCTTGTAATCGGGTTCGAGTTTCGCCGCCATCCGCAGGCCGATCTGACACGAGCGCCGCGGGTGAGCTTGATGCCGAAGAGCGAGTCGAAACGATCGCGACCTTGCCGTGCGACAGCCCAAATCGCGTATGCAGTTCGGTGGCGGCGGCTTGGGCGTCGCCTCCGAGTTGGCTGGCGGCGGCGCCGAGGGCGTCCGAGGTTTGCAGCGGATGCCGGCCTTGAACGGTCTTGCCGCAGCATCGGCAGCGACCGAGGTGCACGGTGAACCGGCGGTGGATCGGCGTCCGCGGGATTTCGGTTTGGAACTGTTCGGCGGTGCCGGTTTCGACGAGCGTCTTCTCGTGACAATGCGGGCAGGCGTCGGGAAGTTTCGCCTCGTGACGTTCGTGAATCTGGTCGGGCGGGGGCGGCGGGCGATGGCCGTGGGTGCCGTGTTGTTCGCCGGCTTTGCGGCCGGGCGTCTTCGGTTTGAACTTGGGCGGACCTTTGCGGAACGGCGCGGCCTGACGCTTCCGGCGCGCAGGGCGTCATCGAGCTTCCGCGTCAGATCGGCGACCCGCGCGCGGAGTGCGTCCACTTCCTTTCGGAGTGCCACGCAGCCAAGGCAAGCGGGTTCGTCCATGACCCGATGTTATCGACTCAGACGGGGCTCAGCTGCGCCAGTTTGGTGGGCACTAAACAAGTACCCCCGTTCTTTCGCGGTTCGCCTCATCATGCCGAACTGCGATGTCGAGCAGGTCTGGCCATTTGGAAGCTAGAAAAACAGGTTGCGGCGTTTGTGCCCAATCTAGCTTCGATCATGGAAAGCGACAGGCACATGGACCGCCTGATCGCACTGGAAACGATAGCGCAGATCGGCCAGCCCTTGAAAGCGTCGCTCGGGTCGAAGGTCGTTCGGCTTGCAGACGACGAATCGGATATCGTTCGCGAGCAAGCATTACGAATGCTGCCAGAGTTTGCCGAATCGCCCGCGCAGGCGGCCAAAACCCTTGCCGAGGCCATGATTGAACACAGTCGAACTCGCGCGAAAATGCATGAGGATTACCATGCTGGCCGGTCGGACCTGTCTCTTGAGCAACTTGCGGCGGCGAGTCGCTACCTTGATGGACATGCCGCAGTTGTGAGTAGCGTACTGGCGAGTATGGGCGAGGCTGCGATCCCCGAAGCCCTCAAACTAGTTCATGACAAATCCCCTGATGCTCGTGGCCAAGGCTTACAATTGATTCGGAAGATGCCTCGTGCAGGCCATCGTGATGCCGCGATCAAGTTAATTTCGGAAGTGGAGAGATTGCTCGCCGATCCGGATCCTGCGGTCAAGGCGCTGGCGGAGTCGGCTGTGAAGGAACTTCGATCCAAGTGACGCGCTTTAAATCGCTGTACCAGTGGGTGCGCTTATTGCGACTTCCGCTCCTCGCATCGGAGGCGCGTCATGTTTCAATGTTCCTTTGCACGGTTGGCGGGGCATGACCACCTTGGCCGGTCTGCAGGCACAGTGAGAGCCCAAGATAAAACAATTCGCCCCGCATCTTCGAGAGTGGTGCGCGGTTGCAGTCCTGCGTTCGCCGCGGCGGGCGTTCGGAAGCCGGCGGATTCGCGAAACAATCCGGCGGTTCGGCACTTCCACTTCGCGCGGCGGTCGCACACAATAGCGGCGTCGGCCAGCATGCGTTCGTCGTGACCGAGGCGCTTGCTGATGGAATCAAATTGTACGATCCGCTTGGACCAACGCCTGACACTATTTTCGTGCCTTGGAGCGACGTGAAGGGCACCAAATTCAATGGTGTGTTTGTATGGGGATGATTGTGTTTAGCTGGCGAACAACCGGCTTGGTCGCGTGCACACTTGCCGCGATCGCACCAATGGCACATTCAGCCCCTCCTGGGTTCATGCTCGACCCGAAGCGGCCGCCACATGAACTCGAATCAATCGACGTGCCGTCTGATAAGAGGGATGCGAATATCGGCGGGTTTTTTGGATACAACTTCATTACAATTGCGAAGAACAAGGACGGTGAGGCAACACTGGTCGGCTTGGGGACTTCCGCAAAGCATTTGAAGCGAGGTGCAACTGGCGGCATTCTCTATCCGCCGCTTCGCAGCGGTGAGATCGTGCCGATCTTCAACTATCTCTTCAAGGTGGAGGTCGAACCGGACCCGAATGGCTATTTCGCTGCCAAGTGGATTCACCCCGACAAGTTTCCACCCGGCGTCAAGCTCGACCTCGACAGTGTCGCCGTTCCCTTGGCGCGAACCGAACCGGGACATGCGGGATTCCACGGTCGTTCGGTTCGTGTGCGCGAGATTGAGATGCGTGATAAGAAACTGGAGGCGACCGTCAGTCTTGAAGAAAGCTCTGGGCCGCTGATAGAAAAGTTCGCTGTGCTTCGGGCTGGCGACGTGCTGGACCTCGGTCGCGGCTTGGGCAAGCAAGTTCGCCGCATCGTGCCACCGGACAAAAAGACTCGAATCATCGGCTGGGTGGAGTTCGAGCCGGACACGCTTGGCGAAGAGGAGATGAAAAAGTTCACCGGCCGCATCGTACGCCCCGTTAAGATCGACAAGACTCCCATCGACCGTTGACAGCCTATCCACCGAGTGTACGCTTCTCGCGCCTTCCTCCTCACATCGGAGGCGCGTCATGATCCAAAGCTCCCATCGAAGAGTTGATCTCAGCATGACCGGTGTGGTCATGCGGTCTGCAAACGCAGGCCGAAGCCAAGAACCGGGTTGTGGCGAAGTCCGAGCGGCGCATGACCACCCTGACCGGTTGGCGGGCCGGACGAAAGCCCATGAAACAGTGCGAATCCGCATCGATGAGGCCGGGAGAAAGAAGACGGGAGAAAGGCCCCGTTTCTTGGAGAGTTCTGCGGGGTGGCGGTCATGCGTTCGCCGCGGCGGGTGTTCGGAAGTCGGCGGATTCGCGCAACAATCCGGCGGTTCGGCACTTCCACTTCGCGCGGCGGTCGCACACAATAGCGGCGTCGGCCTCGCGGAGTGCGGCATGCGCGGCGTTCTCACGGTGATCCTGGCTGGCGGCCGCGGCACACGGCTCGAACCGCTCACCCGCGATCGCGCCAAGCCCGCCGTCCCGTTCGGCGGGTTGTACCGCATCATCGACTTCACCCTCTCGAACTGCCTCAACTCGGGCCTGCGTCAGATCCGCGTGCTCACGCAGTTCAAGTCCTTCAGCCTGGACCGCCACATCCGCGCCGGGTGGAACTTCCTCAGCCCGGAGTTCAACGAATCGGTGGAGGTGCTGCCGCCACAGCAACGCATCGATGAAACGTGGTACAAGGGCACCGCGGACGCGATCTACCAGAACATCTACTCGCTGGAGCGCGAAGCCGCCGAGTACGTGCTCATCCTCGCCGGGGATCACATCTACAAGATGGATTACGGCCTGATGCTGCAGGAGCATAAGCGTCGCGGGGCGGACGCCACGATCGGCTGCATCCCCGTGCCGCTCCACGAGGTGAAGCACTTCGGCATCATGCAGACGGCGGACGACGGCCGCGTGCGGCACTTCTTGGAAAAGCCGAAGAGCGCGGAGCCGATGCCCGGCGACCCGCAGCACGCGCTCGGCTCCATGGGCATCTACGTGCTTCCCACGCGGATGCTGTTCGAACTGCTCTGCGAAGATGCGGCCGACCCGAAGAGCGACCACGATTTCGGCAAGAACATCATCCCGAAGATGATCGACGCGGGTCAGAAGGTGTACGCCCACCGCTTCCGCGACGAGAACCGCAAAGCGGCGCCGTACTGGCGCGACGTGGGCACGCTCGACGCGTACTACCAGGCGAACATGGACCTGATCGCGGTGGAGCCGGTGCTGAACCTGTACGATTCGGCGTGGCCGATCCGCACGTTCCACCCGCAGGGGCCGCCGCCGAAGTTCGTGTTCAGCGGAGAAGGACCGCCGGGCCATGCCCGCCGCGGCGAAGCGTTGGACAGCATCGTGTGCCCCGGGTGCATCGTGTCCGGCGGGCAGGTGCGTCGGAGTATCCTTTCGCCGCGGGTGCGGGTGAACAGCTACGCGGTGGTGGAGGATTCGATCCTGCTGGAAGGCGTGGACGTGGGCCGCTACTGCCGCATCCGCCGGGCGATCATCGACAAGGACGTGAAACTGCCGCCGTATACCGTCCTCGGTTACGACGCGGAGTTCGACCGCAAGCGTGGCTTCACGATCACGGAGAACGGCGTCGTGGTCGTGGCCAAGGCCGAACCCGCGGAGACGTTCGAAGCCCCGAACGCGTTGCCGAATTGAGTCCAGTGCGAGGAGTCACGATGTTCGCAATTCGAGTGTCAGCGGTCGTCATGCTACTGGGCCTTGGAGCGGCGGCGGCCCAAGACTCGTTCCGGGGCAAGAACTTCGACGGCGTCTCATTCGACAAACGCAACTTCAAGAAAGGCGCCGACTTCAGCGAGACCGACCTCAAGAAGTGCAACTTCAGCGAGGCGAAGCTCGTCGAGGCGGACTTCCGCAAAGCGAGCATCGCCGGCGGCTATTTTCTCTGGGCCGACCTGAGCAAGGCTGATTTCCGAGGCGCGAAGTTGACCAAAGATGTGGCGTTCGGCGCCGCCATTCTCGATGGCGCGAACTTGGAAGGTGTCGATTTGTCGGACTGCGGGTTCAACGTCACCAAGTTCCGGGGTGCCAACCTTCGGAATAGCAAGGGGATGAAAGCGGCGAGCCGCTGCGACTTCACCGATGCGGACCTGCGCGGTGCCGATCTCAGCAACATGAAGTGGCCCGCTTCGGATGCACAACCCAAGTTCACGAACGCACGGTACGACAGCAAGACGGTGTGGCCGGCGGCGATCGACCCCGCCACGGTCGGCGCCAAACTCATGAAGGATGAGCCGGGAAAGCCCGATGGCACTCCACCCGAGCCGCAAGCGCCACAAGCGGGAATCGAATCCCTGAAAGGCGTTTGGAACGTGGTCAAGAGAGGGGGCGGCGAGTCGTTCCCGCCCGTTCGCCTTATCATCGACGGCAAGAAGTGCATCGTGGTTTGGGAGAAGGACGATCAGCGAGAGATCGAGATTCGGGTCGATTCCTCGACCAAGCCGATGCGGATGGACTTGGGCCTCGGCCAAGATTGGAGCCGCGGCATCTACGAACTCACCGGCGACACGCTGCGAGTCTGTTGGCGCACGGGGCGCGATGCCGAGCGACCGGCCGCGTTTCTGGGGTTGGAAGGTGCAGTTCTGCTCACACTCCAACGAGTCCGGGAGAACGATCCCCTGCCGCCCTCCTACGGATCGAACGATCTGTTGGCGGAGCCTCTGAGTGTCGCGGACGAAAAGGCCAAGCTGAAACTGAAGTCGGGGTTCTCGCCGAATCCAAGCAAACGGGAGGTCTTTGCAGGCGGGTTGGACAAGACCAAACTCGGTGGCGTGTCCGCATTCATCGGGCTGGAGTCCGTGCTCATCTACACAGCCGGGAAACCGTCCTTGGAATTCACTGCGGATTGCCCCTCGGACACGACGCTGTTGGTCCGCTTACCGGACGGCACGTGGCTCGCGGACGACAACTCCGGTGGCGGCGTGAACCCGCTTATTCGGGTCGACGCGCCGGAGTCCGGGGTTTATCGCATTTACGTGGGCGTTCCGGAGAACGCTCGAAAGCGTTCCGCCAGTGCGGAACTTCTGATTGCCGAGCGGGAACCCAAGCCGCGCCCGCAAGCTGGCGAGAAGGCGTTGGAACTCGCCGGCACCTATTGGCAGTTGTTGTCGCTGACCGCGAAGGGGGAGAAAATCACCGATGCCGACAACCCGGCCGATGTCGAGTTCACCAAGGACGGCAAGTGGGGCATTCTCAGCGGAGGCGGGATGCGGATCGCGGGGACGTACGCGGTCAAGGGCGAACGCTTGGTGATGACGAGCGAGGACGGTGAAGTGTACCTTGACGCCAAGATGGCATGGAAGCCCGACACCGGGCACTTGGAGCTGGATACGGGCAAACTGCTCATGCGATTGAAACGGATCAAACCCAAGTGACGGGGCGTGAGCCGCAATAGAATGATCCGATGGTTTGGGTCGCCCCTTCTTCGGCACCGGACGCCGGGCACACGCCTGTCATGGGCGAGCCGGATCGGGAAGAAGCGCGGTCGCTGAGCCTGCGCGGGGTGCGGCCGCCGGTGCGGGTGCCCGGATACGAGCAGGAATCGTTTCTGGGCAAAGGGGCGTACGGCGAAGTCTGGGTCGCCGTGGACGGCAACTCGGGCCGCAAGGTCGCCATCAAGTACTACACGCGCCGCGGCGGCACCGACTGGGCCGCACTGGCCCGCGAAGTCGAGAAACTCCGCTACCTCTTCAACGACCGCTACGTCGTTCAACTCATCAAGGTGGGATGGGAAGCGGAGCCGCCGTACTACGTGATGGAGTACTTGGAGAACGGGTCCCTCGAGGATCTGCTTCGCCACGGTTCGCTCAGCGTTCACGACGCCGTGCCGCTCTTCCGCGACATCGCCAAGGGTCTCGTTCACGCCCACGACAAGGGCATCCTGCACTGCGACCTCAAACCCGCGAACGTGCTGCTCGACCAGGACCGCCACCCGCGGCTCGCCGACTTCGGCCAATCGAGGCTCACGAACGAACTCTCGCCCGCGCTCGGCACCCTCTTCTACATGGCCCCTGAACAGGCGGACCTGAAGAGCGCGCCGGACGCCCGCTGGGACGTGTACTCGCTCGGGGCCGTGATGTACCGCATGCTCACCGGGCATCCGCCCTACCGGGACGACGCGGGCATTCACACCGTGCTCGGCTCCGGCACGCTCGAGGAGCAACTTCAGGCCTACCGCACGCTGCTGGAGAACAGCCCGCCGCCAGCGAAGCACCGCAAGGCGCCGGGCGTCGATTCCGGGCTCGCGGCCATCGTGAGCAAGTGCCTCGCACCGAACCCGCGGCACCGTTACCCGAACCCGCAGGCCGTGCTCACAGACTTGGACGCGTGGAGCCTCCGTCGCGTCCGCCGGCCGCTGTTGTTGCTCACCGGCATCACGTTCACCGCGCTCTTGGTCGTGATGGCGCTCATCGGTTCGACGTTGTTCCGCGACACGGTGGGAACCGCGGAGCACGAGGTGCTCGAAGGGGCGATCGAGAGCAACCGTTTCGCCGCACACGCCGCCGCGGAACGGTTCGAAGCCCAAGCGCAGTACCGCTGGCAATCGCTGGAGACAGCGGCCCGCGACCCGCAACTCCGCAAGTGGATGTCCACCGGTGCCAAGGCCGTGCCCGGCGATTCGCTCGATGCTTGGCTGGCGTCGCAGAAGCAACGTTATGATTCACGCGTGGAGGATGCCTCGAGCGTGTGGTTCGCGGTGAACCGGGACGGTCTGCAGCTCGGCACCGCACCGCCGTTCCCGCAGCACCGCCTGCAGTACCGCGGCTTCCGCGATTACTTCCACGGGCAGGGCCGGCAACTCGGCGAGAAGGATCCCGTGCCGCCGATCATCCGCGGGCCGACGCGTTCCGGCGTGTTCAAGCGTCGCGTGCGGGAGCACGAAGAGTACTGGTCCGTGGCATTCAGTGTACCGGTGTGGCCCGCGGACGAACCCGGCGGCGAACCGATCGGCGTGATCGGCCTGAACCTCGACCTCAAGGGGGCCACGCGGTTGGACGGCGACCGCGAACGCTTCGCCGTGCTCATCGACACACGCCCCGATTCCATCGGCCGGCCCGGACTCGTGCTGCGACATCCGTACCTGGAGCGCTACAAGGATGAACCGCCCGGCAGTGTGATTCCGGTTCACTACGCGGACGACGTGGTGAACTGGGCGAACGGCGGCAAGCGCGAGTTCGCCGACGAACGCGAATACCGCGACCCTGTGGGCGGCGAGTTCGCCGGTGATTGGATCGCCTCCTTGGAGCGAATCGCGGTGCGGCTCGACAGCGGCAAGCCCGTGGACACCGGCTGGGTGGTGCTGATCCAGGAACGCCGCGAGGATGTGCTGCGGCCGGTGGACGCGCTCAAGCGGCGGCTCGGTTTCGGGGCCGGGGCGGCGATCGCCGTGGTGCTCGTGCTCGTCCTGCTGATGTGGGCGGGCATGATGTCCGTGGTGGATGCGTCGTCGCGGTCGCGGGTGAGCCGGATGCTGCGGAAGTGGGCGGGCTTGCCGCCGACGGGCGGCGGGTTCCGCACCGCGGGCTCGACTTGACCGCGAGCCCGACCGCGGGCGGCACCGCCACCGGCGGCTCCGCGGTCGTGGAGAACGCGAACAAGACGCCATCCGCAGTATGATGAGCGCCCGCTTCAGCACGGAGCGAACGATGAGCCGAACGCACCTACTCCGAAGCCGAGATCGCCGCGAAGATCCAGGAACTCCACCTCGTCGGGTGGTACTTCGAGGACGGCTGGCCGCGCCGCAAGTACAACACGGACGGCTGGCCGCAAACACTCATGGCCTCGTGATACGATCGGCTATCTTTGCGAGGCCGCATACCACCACGCGGACTTGGCCGTCACCTACGCCAAGCTCTGGGTGAAGTTGCAGACGCACCCCGCCGGCGGCATCACGGACAAGGATTTCGAACTCGCCCGCAAGATCGAAGACACGGTTCTGTGGCGGCCGAACGGCGGCGCGCTCGGCACCGGCCACCCCGAGAAGTTCGTCTTCGCCAAATGACTCGTGCGGCCATTCGCGCGGTCGTCGGCTAACTTGAGCGATAACCCCGTCGGAGTCCCGCCGTGCTCGCAGCTTCCCTCCTGCTTTGCCTCGCGCAGCCGTCCCCGTATCCGCTTGAGATCAAGGACGGCGACCGCATCGTGTGGATCGGCAGCACCGTGGTCGAACGCGAACAGCGATACGGTTACTGGGAACTGGCCCTGCACGCGGCCTATCCGGACAAGTCGTTCACGCTCCGCAACCTCGGCTGGTCCGGCGACACGGTGTACGGCGACGCCCGCGCCGGATTCGAGAACGCCGCCAAGGGCTTCAAGGATCTCGTGAAGCTGACGCTCGACTTGAAGCCGACCATCATCTTCGTAAGCTACGGCACGAACGAATCGTTCGAGGGCGAAGCGGGACTGCCGAAGTTCAAGAAGGGCATGCTCACGCTCCTGGATTCGCTCAAGCCGACGAATGCGAAGATCGTGCTGTTCAGCCCCACGCCGTTCGAGGCCCGCCCCGGCTACCTCACCGAACAACAGCGGAACGAACGCAACGCCAACCTGCAAAAGTACTCGGACGCCATCCGCGGCATCGCGGATGATCGCAAGCTCGCCTTCGCCGATGCGTTCCATCACTTCCAGAACATCCGCCACCCCGGCCCGTTCACGGACAACGGGATGCACTACACGGCGAAGGGGTACGACTTGTACGCGTCGTTCTTCACCAACTCGTTGGTGACGCCAGGCATGCACGAGAAGTTCCGCGGCGAATCCGCAGAGAAGCTGCGGCAGGCGATCGTCGCGAAGAACGAGTTGTTCTTCCACCGCTGGCGCCCGCAAAACGAGACGTACCTCTTCGGCTTCCGCAAGCACGAGCAAGGGAACAACGCCGTGGAAGTGGTCAAGTTCGAACCGCTCGTGGCGGAAGCCGACAAGGAAATCGAGAAGTTGCGTTCCGCGTTGTTGAAATAACGTCACCGATTAGCCGCGACGCGGAGTCCTCGGAGCGGAGCGCGTGGGCATGGTCCTCGGGTACCACATCATCTTCAGCACGTATGGGTTTTGGCTGCCCAACGACCCGCGCGGATCGTGGTCCGACTTCGTCGGCGCGTGGGAACTGTTCCTGGCGGCGGGCAAAGCGACGAAAACGGACGTGCGACATTCCGTGGCTGTCACACCGCACAATCGCGAGGCACGCCTCGCCGCGAAGGCCGCCCTCTCGCGACCGCCCGTGAAGTTCACCGGAATCCAGGCCCGCGCCGTCGGCCGCGGATTCGCCGAGTACATCGCGAAATCGGGACTTCCCGTGTGGGCGTGTTCCATCATGCCGGAGCACGTTCACCTCGTGACCGGCCCCTTCCGATTGTCCGTCGAGAACATCGTGATTCAACTGAAGGGTGCGGCCACGAAGCGATTGATCGAGGAAAAACTGCATCCCTTCCACGGCAATGAGAAGTGCTGGACGCGCGGCGAGTGGAAGGTGTTTCTCTTCAAGCAGGACGACACCACTCGCGCGATACGATATGTGGA